>CAZTOW010000020.1:0-148090 GCA_964615375.1 uncultured Enterobacterales bacterium | reverse complement strand
AGGTCGATCAGATCCAGACCAGCGCCTGGTACAGCGTCTACGCCGGCACCCCCGGCAGCCTCCCCGACCCCGGCAACCCCGCGCTCCGGACCTACACCCAGACTTACGCCTACGATGTCGCGGGCAACCTGCTCGAGATGGCACACGTCCCCAGCGCCGGCGCCGGCTGGCGCCGAGGCTACGCCGTCGCCGACAAGAACAACCAGCTGCTCAAGTCCAGCGTCCCAGGCGACGACCCCGACGACCCCGACACCTACAGCGATCTGTACACGTACAACGACCGCGGCGCCATGACCTTCATGCCGCACCTCAAGACCAGTATCAGCGCCAACCTCACCCGCGACTTCCGAGACCAGATCCGTCGCGCGGACACCGACAACGCTGGCACCGTCGCCCACTACGCCTACGACGCGGGTGGTCAGCGGGTGCGCAAGGTGGTAGACAAAGGCAACGTCGTGGAGGAGCGCATCTATCTCGGATCCTACGAAGTCTGGCGCAGAAGGAGCTCCGGGACCCTCACCCAGGAGCGCCAGACCCTGCACGTCCTGGACGGACAACGCCGCATCGCCCTCGTCGAGACCCTGACCGTAGACGACGACCCCATCGACCCCGAAGACCGCGAGCCCCGGCTCCGGTACCAGCTCGACGACCACCTCGGCACCGCCCTGCTCGAGACCGACGAGGTCGGCGGTGTGATCTCGTACGAGGAGTACCACCCCTATGGCTCCACCGCCTGGTACGCCGACGACGGATCCCTGGAGGCCAACCCCAAGCGCTATCGGTACACCGGCATGGAGCGGGACGACGAGACCGGGATGCAGTACCACTCGGCCAGGTACTATGTGCCGTGGCTGGGAAGGTGGGCAAGCGTTGATCCTATCGGTCTGAAAGGCGGCGCCAATCAGCACACATATGTTCGCTCGCACCCAAATGAGGCGCATGATCGTTCAGGCTTGAAAGAGCCCACGCTAATAAGCGATGAGTGCAGCGAAGACATCGCGCCAATCGACGCCGTATCTATAAGAATTCCACTGTCAAGGACCGCCGACTTATTCGTAAATGACGACACCTATAACATCAGCAGATCTACTCCAACAGCAGACAGCTGGGAACCATCAAGGGTTCTGCACCTTGTTTATGAGAACGGCGCAGAGATTGAGATCGACTTATTCTCTGAGCTCTGGGTGGAGCAGCAGAGCGCATCAGGCACGGACTTCCTTGAGGCATGGAGCAACGGAGTGGAGATCGACGGCATTGCATTTCCTGAAACGCTAGGTCCACGGACTACCCCACGACTATGGGCTGCTCGCCAAGAAGCAATCAGGGAGATCGAAGAGGACTTTCAGCTCCAGATGGACCTGATGTTGGCTGGTCTTGAGGTGACATACATGACCCCTCTCACTGTCCGCAATACCCCTATCCGGCAGCGCACCTACAGGGCGCTGGGCGGTCGTTATAGCTCCGATAGCGAGGTAGGCGGAATTCCTCAGCTATCCAAGACACAGCCAAGGAGTGCCGTTGCCGATGAGGCGCGGCGAAACGCATCAGATGTGATGCCACGCACAGGCCTCACAAATGATGAACTTAAAGGACTAAAACTGCTGTATGGCCGTGGTCCAGAACCCGCTCAACGGTTGCTGGATGCGCTTCGCCAAGGGGCAACCGTTCCTCTGCCTGCAGGAGTAACGGCCGATACTCTACGCAAATCAATAGAAGTCTCGAAGAAGGCTATTGCCGCAGGTAAGGACCCGATGCAGGTACAGGCGATTCGTATACAAGTAGCAGAACTTCTTCTCAAGCAGATCGGAGGGTAGCGTGATGTCTGTGCTCGATGGGATGGCGCCTTCAGTTCAGGAAACCATCAACGCGGTAGTGACTCGGTGGCGACAATCCCCCGCGACAGTCCGTGGGGGAGCGCTGATTGATGCAATGGAGGAGTTTGAAGGGCGATACGACGTTCTTCTGCCAACCGCCATGCGCTCCCTCTACTCTATTGCGGATGGAATGGAAGATGACTGCATGGATGAAGACCAGTTTCGGTTTTGGCCAATCCACGAGATCGTACCCACTGGCACGCTAAGTGGGGCGGCGGGCGTTGAGGGCATGTTTGTGTTTGCTGACCATTCTTTTGGCGCCGTGCTCTATGCAGTCAAGCTACTTGAAGGATCTGACCACGGCTCAGTATTCATCGTGGGTGGTGTCAACCCGATGCTAGTGAGTCCTGATTTTCTATACTTTCTCTTGGACTACTTGCGTGGCTCAATGAGTCTTTTTGGTTCACGTTCAGCATCCATGTCCTGAAGAGCACCCGACAGAACCCCTACCGCGCGGGAGCGGGAACCACAATCAGGTGCCACAATCAGGTGCGATCAGGTGCCAGGTATCCTGCGACAGGCCTGCTTGGATCTCCGCGAAGTAGTTCCCACATCCACCGCCCGCCCGGGATATTCGCCATAAGCATCCATGATGGCGCACCCTTCCGGTGAATCAGGAGATTCGAGTACGGGCAGCGATGTCTTGCTGTGGAAGGGTGCGAGAGGAGTTCGGGTGGACCGCGCGTCAGGTGGAGCCCGCGGTCGGGAGGACCGCGGGCGTCACCAGCGCCAGGTGGATGCGCTCAAAGAGCTCATCATAGGTGAGATTCCCCTTCTTGGGCCTGTCGAGCACGCGGTGGCGCAGGACGCGAACGAGGTTGTAGGCCATGGCGCGCAGGAGGCCGAGGGCTTCGCGGGAGGTGCCCTTGTGAACCCAGGTTCGGCTGTCTTCTCCCCACTGAGCGTCGAGGGTCCAGTTGGCGTCATTCTCGATGCCCCAATGGGCGCGGACGGCGGCCATGGACTGTTCTACGCTGAGCCGTTTCGGGGGCAGGCTGGTAATCCAGAGGCGATCGTCAACAGAGATGACCTCGCCCGTGGCCTTGTGGGTGATGACCGTCCGCTGGCGCCAGACCTGCTGGAAGTCGCCCTCCATGTAGTCCCCCCGCTCAAAGCGCCGCGCGAAGGAACGGCGAATCCGGTGGCCGTTCCGGGTCTCTTCGGTCACCCGGTCCCAACCACCCGCAGGCGGGGCCTCGCCCTCGCCCCCCATGGTCTTGCGCAGGCGCCGACAGACATTGCCCGCGTTGCCCTTGAGCGCGATGATGAAGCCGACTCTGAACACCGCGAAGGCGTTCAACACACGCTGCGTGCAATAGGCCGCGTCCAGCGACACGCATTCGATGATGCGGCCATAGACCTTGCAGAGGTCCAGATAGAAATCGAAGAGGCTCGTGGACTCTCCACGCCCCTCTGGCAGCACGATCTGGTCGAGGATGGGCTTGGTGGCGGAGCCGACATGCACCGCGCGCAACGCCTTGACCAGGAAGACCTCTCCGCTCGCGTTTGGCTTCACGTCGGCCACATGCCAGTTCTCGCCGCCCTTCTTCATCGTGCGCTTCTGGACCCGGCCGTTCTTGCTGCGCCCCACGCTCATCCGCGTGGACGAAGGGTTCTTCCGTGTGCGGTCCGTCCCCAGCACCTTGCCGTCGATGGCCACCAGGGAGATCCCGATCTCGGGCAGGACCTCCATGCGCTTGCTGCAATGTAGCCGCAGCACCTGGCGGCGCAAGACCTCACGCAGCTGCGCGGGGACCAGCCGACAGACGGTGTCGAACAGGCAGGTGTCGGAAGGCTTGCCCCGAAGGCCAAACGCTGAGGGGACGGCCAGATACCGCGTCAGACGCTCCACATGGCGAAGTGTCTGGAGGTTGACCAGCATGCCCAGCGTCAAGAGGTTCAGCAGCCCGAGCCAGCGGTAGCGGACCCCGCGGGCCCCTCGCGGATCGGGTAGCGGCTCCCAGTGATCGTCGGTTAGCTCGTCCCGTAGGAAGCGAGCCAGGGGTTCGAGCTTTCGTCGTTTCACATCGACTCCTTGGCTTGAGGTCTTCGGACCAGTTCGGGTGGACGATGAAGGCCCACCCGAACTCCTTTCTCTCCCACAGCACAGGTTCAATTCCCTGTTTTCTCGATCCGCGCAAGCCGCTGGCGAGATCTCGGAGCCGATCCGCGCACCGTCCTCTGGGTCAGGGCGCTGGAACACCTTGGGCATGCCACACCACAAGCGGCGCGGAGGAGGGCAACCAGGGACAGCTCCCTCTGATCCTGCGCGGCCTGCGAATCTATGCACCCTGGCCGAACCCTGCGATCTACTCCTGGAGCACGGCCTCAGCACCCCATCGGGGGGACGAACTCCGAGCAGGCCTGGTGTCAGGGATCAGGTGCCAGGTATCTTGATTATTGATCGGGTGCCAAGTATCTTGATCATCCAGAACTGCCCCTCCCCGCTGACCAAGACTCCCTCCCGATCTTCGGGCACTTCGACGGCCCCGGGTGCTCAGGTGCCAGGTATCCTGATCATTGATCAGGTGTCCGGTATCTTGGTCATCCAGAATAGCCCTTCCCCGCTGACCATGACCCCCTCCCGATCTTCGAATACTTCGACGGTCCCGAGCGGGAGTTCCGCGGCTTCGGGCTCGTCGAGCAGTGGGACAGCGAGACCCTGCACGACTACGAAGAGGAGTCCCATGCAGACGAGGAGGCCCTCGTCACGGTGCCGCCCGTGCGGACGAGGAGCTGGTTCCACACGGGGGCCTGGCGCCGGGAGCAGACGCTGCTGGAGGCGTACGAAGCAGAATACTTCGCAGGCGACGAGCCACACGAAGGTGAGGAGGACAACGACGGCGCCCACCACCTCACGATGCCGGACATGCCGTCCGGTCTCACCGCGACCGAGCTGCGCGAGGCCCACCGTGCGCTGAAGGGTCGGCCGCTCCGGGTGGAGGTCTACGCCGAGGACGGCGAGGGCAACCTGAGCAGGCTGTACACCACGTCTGAGACCACCTGGCGGGTGGTGCGGCTGCAGCCCAGGGAGGGGGAGGCCGCGGCCTGCTTCCGCGTCGACCCGTGGGAGACGCTTGGTTACACCTGCGATGCTGCGGTAGCTTCCATTCCATGAGTCTGCTCCATAGGGTGGACAATTTCTGTCCGATCTGAACGGGTGATCTGGATCTCTTTCAATTGGACGCGAACATCCTCAGCCCTGGCCTTGTGGATCTCCATGACCCGAGTCAAGCTCGGAGAATGACGCTCGACCCTCTCCTTCTCGAAGCCTGTCCCATCGGCCACCTCCCGCTGATCCGCGCGGTCATCGACGACCTTGGCATCGTGCCCGTGCTGGAGGAGCGCTCTCCGAAGCACCCGCGGTCGGTGATGTCGGACGCGGACTGCGTAGTGCTGATGATCCTCAACGTGCTCAGCGGTCGGGTCGCGCTGCACCGGATGAACGACTGGCTGGACCGCTCGGACGCCCGAGATCCTGCTGGGCACAGCGCGGCCCGCGTCGGCGTTCCACGACACGCGGCTGGAAGCCTGCCTGAACCACATCGCCGAGGTCGGCACCGACCTGCTGCTGGGCGATGTCGTGGATCGCTACCTGCAGCGCTCGGACCAGCCGAAGCGCTGGTGCGCGCACCAGGACACCACGTCGGTCTCGATGTTTGGGGCCTACGACGAGGCGGACGAGCCCGTTCCGACCCATGGCTTCTCCAAGGATCACCGTCCCGATCTGCGCCAGCTCATCTTCGGGCTGACCCTGCACGGCGCCGCCGGGATCCCAGTGCTGGGGACCATGCTGGACGGCAACACCGCGGACGTCGTGGTCAACCGCCTGCACGTCGCCGCCCTCGCCGAGCGCCTGCCCGACCCCAGCCAGGTCACGCTGATCGCCGACTGCAAGCTGGTGGACGCCGAGACGGTCGGCCAGGTGCTGGACGCGGGGATGCGCTTCGTCTCGCTTCTGCCCGACACCTACGAGCTGCGGCGCCAGGCCATCGAGGGCACCTGGGAGGCCGACCCGGACATCGAGACCTGGCCGCTCGTGTTGGAGCGCCCAGGCAAGACCAAGGGAGATCCGCCCGAACAGTGGCGCGGCTGGTCCGCTGAGCACCCCTTCCTCCTCCGGCGGCGCGGCCAGAACGGCGCCTTCTTCGAGGAGACGCGGACGCTGCGCGCCCTGGTCATCTACTCCACCTCCGCCGCGCGCCGCTTCGAGGAGAGTCTGACGGAGCGCCTGGAGGCCGAGCGAGAGAAGATGGTGAATGCGGAGGCGAAGATCGGGCGCCAGCCCTTCCGCTGCGCCGAGGATGCGCGCAAAGCCGCAGAGAAGCAGGCCGCGAGCCTGCGCTTCCACAAGGCCGAGATCACCGTGGCCTCGGTCGAGCGGCCCCTCAAGCGGGGCCGCGCCGGGCGCCCTCGCAAGGGCGAGCAGGCGCCCACCGAGACCGTCTGGACCGTCTCCTGGGCGCTCTCGCGCGACGAGGACGCCCTCGCCGCCGAGCGGCGGCGCGCGAGCTGCTTCGTCCCTGCTGACCGATCGCCTGGACGACGAGGACGACTGGGACGACGCGGCTGTGCTCGCCGCCTACAAGCGCCAGCACCTCGTCGAGGGCGCCACCGGCTTCCACTGGCTCAAGGGCCCCGCCGCCGTCGCGCCCGTCTTCCTCAAGACGCCAGCCCGGATTCGGGCGCTCGGACTGGTCTTTCTGCTCGCGCTGATGGTGCGCAACCACATCCAGTTCACGCTCCGACGGAGGCTCGTCGAGACGCACGACACGTTGCTGCACCCGTTCACCAAGAAGGGCGTTCAGAACCCCACCACCGAGATCGCCCTCGTCCACTTCGGCGGCGTCACCACCCTGCGGCAGGCCCTGCCCTCGGGAGAGGTCCGGCGGCTTCCCACCACGCTCCGTCCTCCAGCCAGGAAGGTACTCGCCTTTCTTGGCTTCTCACCGGAGATCTTTACGGTTCCGCCGGATGTCCGGCTACGACAGCACGGAAATCCCATGAGGGAGAGTGGGTGACCCCTGGAATGTGGGATGGAATGGAAGCTCAATACACCGGCCGCCTCCCAAACCCCGTGTTCTTCGCCCGGGAGATGTGCTTCAGCGCGATCATCCCGAGCCGGTACAGCGGCGTGTCCACCTCCGCCAGCTCCGCCTTCGACACCCCGTCCAGCGTCTCCAGCACCTGCGTCATCGTCTCCGCCATGGTCGCCAGGCGCGGGCGGTCCACCCAGCGCAGCGCGTCGTCGCTGGTCAGCAGGTAGACGGGGTTGCTGATGACGTTGATGAGCGGGACGCCGGCCTCGTACCAGTCGCCGCCGTCGGTGGGCGGGAAGTCGCCCAGCGGGCCCTCGGGGGGCAGCAGCACGGCGCCGCGCAGGTCACAGGCCCGGATGCGCTCCAGCACCAGGGCGGCGACCTCGCGGTTGAAGGGCACGAAGACGCCGGTGGGCTCGGCCCGGCCGGTGCCGACCAGCACGCCGTCCTTCTCCTTCGCCTCCAAGGCGATGTGCTCGATGGTCATCTCCAGCGCGACGCGGGGGACGAGATCCTTGCGGTGACGCTCGATGAAGGTGCGGGTGCCGATGGAGCCGTAGAAATGACCGGCGGTCAGCAACACGATCAGGCGTCGCTTCAGGAGCCTGGAGCGGGCGAGCTCCCGGGCCATGGCCAGCACGACGGCCACGCCGCTGCCGTCCTCGACGGGCGAGACGAAGGGCGTGTCGTGGTGACAGTGCAGCACCATCACCTCGTCGGTCTCCCCGCCCCCGGGGATCTCGCCCACGATGTTGTGGGTGGTGGCGGGCTCGCGCACGCCCTCGTGGACGATGCGGGCGCTGACGTCCCCGCGGCGGGCGGCCTCCAGCAGGGCGGGGCCGTCGTCGCGGCGCAGCCAGAGCCCGGGGATGGGCTTGTCCAGGATGTCCGCCTCGCGGAAGCCGTAGGGGGCGTACATCTCGCAGGTGCCGCCGGGCTGATCGCGCACGATGGCCAGGAAGCCCACGGCCCCGTGCTGCGCGGCCTGACGGTAGAGGTGCCAGCCCTGCCGCACCCAGGTCGCCGGGTGGTTGACCTCAGCGAGGCTGTTCTCCGGGTCGTGATAGCCCAGGCTGATCTTCGTGAGCAGGCTGGCCTCGAGCGGCGGGAAGCGGATCTCGGTGAGCACGATCTTGCCGGCCCAGTGGGGCCCGGCCTCGTCCGAGCGCCCGGGGTCGGCCACGACGACGTGGGCCTCGATCCCGCCCGGCGGCGTGAACGCGGTGTACGCGATGGGGAAGCTGGTCAGCGCGCGGCGCGCCCCCTGCGGCCCGATCTCCAGGGACCAGCGCGTGGCCTGGTGGTGGGTGATGGGGATGGGCTCGCGACGGACGTTCTCCAGGCCGAAGGCGCGGAGCTTCTCCTCGATGAAGTCCTCGTTCCGAGCGTCCTCTGGGCTGCCCGGCCGGCGCACCCCCAGGGCCACCTGAGCCTCGATGAGCGCGAAGATCTCATCGGCGTCGTAGCGCGCACGGCTGGTCATCTCGCCCTCCAGCCTATCCAATGTAGTTACCGAAGCGCCGCGGACAAGCGCACCAGGGTCATCGGCTCGGGGACCCCGCGCACGGCCATGACGAAGGGCTCGGAGGCGTGGAGGCCGGCGCGCTCCTCGGGCGAGAGCGCCTCCCAGGCCCGCGCCTCCAGCACGACCTCCCCGCCGATGGCCAGGTGCTGGAGCCGCGCGGCGATGTTGACGGTCTGACCGAAGTAGTCCAGCGCGCCGTTGGCGGTCACCACGTAGGAGGGGCCGCTGTGCATGCCGATCTTCAGCGCGATGCGGCCCCCCACGGTGGAGCCCTCGCGGAAGCGCTCGAAGCGCTGCAGACAGGCGAGCGCCCCGCGCAGGGCCGCCCGCTCGTCGGTGTAGGCCGCCATCACGGCGTCGCCCATGGTCTTGATGAGCACCCCGCCCGAGCGCCCCACCGCCTCGCGCAGCAGGTCGAAGTGGTCGTCCACGATGCGGAAGGCCGCGGCGTCCCCGAGATCGGCGTAGAGGGCCGTGGATCCGGTGAGATCGGTGAACAGGATGGTGGCGCGCGTGACCCGCAGGGGCGTGCCGGGCTTGAGGATGTCCTTGGCGAAGAGGGCGCGGAACTCGGGCAGGGTGGAGACCTCGTGGGCGGTGGCGGCGCCCTCGATCTGGGCGAGGCGCTCCAGCTTGACGTGCCGGGTCTCGCGGCCCTCGTTCCGCACCCGCACCCGCCCCCCGGGGGCCACGTCGAGGGTCAGCGGCCAGAGGGCGTCGTCGTCGAAGCGGGCCTCCACCTCGGGCGGCGCGGCCGGGTCCAGGTTCAGCTCCGCGCGCGCCCCGCCGCGGACGAAGAGGCGCAGGCGCCCCCGCTCAGAGGGGACGTCCAGGCTCTCCTCGGCGGCGGGCGTCACGTTGGCCTGGACCAGGACGTGGGGGGTGCGCCCGGGGCCCGCCATGCAGAAGAGCTGCTCGGGCACGGCGCGGATGGCCGGGTTCGGCGAGAACGTGGCCTCCACCGCCTCGTCCAGGCTGATGCCGTAGCGGATGTCGCAGAGCTCGCAGTGCCCCTCCGGCCGGAGCTCGGCCAGCGCGCGGACCGCCTCGCTCTCGGTCACGCAGCTGGGGCAGAGGATGGACCAGCGCAGCTCGACGAGCCCGGCGCTCACGGCATGCAGGAAGGCGGCCAGCACCTCGCGGCGGGGCTCGCCCCAGGCGTCGGCCAGGGGGAAGGGGCGGATGCGGTGGCAGTCGGCGTCGGGGGCGGCGCGGAGGTGCAGGCCGATGCGCGCGGCCAGCTCGGGGCGCACGCCGCGCTCGACCAGGGCGGAGACGGCGCGCTCGATGGCGGCGGCGTCGCTCGGCGAGACGGGCTGGGCGTAGGGGTTCGGGCCCTTCTGGCGGATGTGGGCGTCGATCTGCTGCCCGAGCCCGGCGATGGCGGCGGCGGCCTGCTTGAGGTTCATCCAGGCCACGGGGCGCAGGATCGCGAAGCGCGGCATGCACCGGAAGCTCACGGTCAGCGTGGTCCCGCCCCCTGTGCGGGCTCCGCCCGCGTCTCTTTGGGGCTCTGCCCCCGCTTGCGCAGGCGCTCCCGCGCTACCGCGCGGATGCTCCTGCGCAAGCGCCCCCGACGGCGCGCTCTCCGCGCGCCGGGCGGCTCCGCCGTCTTCCGTCGGGTCGAGGGCCCAGGACACCGAGAGCCACTGGAGCGGCCCGCCCCGGTAGCGCCGCAGCACGCCGAAGCGCCGGGGCCAGGTCCACTCGTAGGGGAGCTCCTCGTAGCGGACGTGGAAGCCGCCGGTGATCGTCTCCCCCACGAGCCGCGCCCCCGTCGCCGCCGCCTCAGGCTCGACGGGGTGGTAGCTCACCGGGGCGAGCCCGATGAGGCGGTTGAGGCGATCGGTCTCAATCAGCAGCGGCCAGACCTCCTCGGGGCTCGAGGTCAGCAGGACCGATCGGCGGACGGTGAGAGGCTGCACGAGGAGAACCTACCACGCTTCGGGAGCACGCCACGACGTGGGTACGGCCCAGGAGCCCCAGGCGATCACGCGCGCCCGCGCTCCGCGTCTGCTACCATGGTTCACCGCTCGCCCGGAGGAACGCCCATGACCGCTCGGCTCATCCCGCTGGCCCTGCTCGCCCTGCTGCTCCCCTCCACCGCCCAGGCCGCCTGCGGCGACGCCCGCGTGGACACCGGGGAGGACTGCGACGACGGGGGGACCGCCGATGGGGACGGCTGCGACAGCGCCTGCGGCGTGGAGGACGGCTGGGAGTGCACCACCGCCAACTTCTCGGCGGACTTCTACGAGATCTTCCCGGAGACCGACGAGGGCACCCACCCCGACCCGGACTGGACCCTCTCCAGCGACCTGCTGACGGTCTCCCAGACGGTCAACTCTGCGGCCTCGGTCTACAACACGAACCTGGACGCCACCGCGCGCGAGATCAGCTTCGAGCTGACCGTGAACACGACCTCGGATGACGACTTCGTGGGCTGGGCGGTGGGTTTCCAGGCGGGGGACAGCACGGCGAGCGCCACGGACTGGCTGCTCTTCGACTGGAAGCAGGGCGACCAGAGCAGCGACGTCTACGGCGACGCGGAGGCGGGCCTGCGCCTGTGGCGGGTGAGCGCGGGCGTGGACACCGCCGCGCTCTGGTCGCACACCGGCGGCATCGAGCTCCTCGCCGAGGCCAGCACGCTGGCCGACACCGGCTGGTCGGACAACACGACGTATGAGATCACGCTGGCCTACGCGACCGACCAGCTTCAAGTGTGGGTGGATGGGACCGAAGAGTTCGACGTCCGCGACACCCTCCCCGAAGGGAACTTTGGTTTCTATACCTTCTCCCAGCCTTATTCCTCGTTCACACTGACCGACCCGGTCAACGAGAGCATCTGCGTGGCGCTGGACACCGACGGCGACGGGCTCCTGGACCCCGACGAGCTGGAGATCGGGACCGACATCACGGACCCCGACACCGACGACGACGGGCTCGACGACCGCGAGGAGGTCGAGGACACGGGCACCGACCCGCTGGACGAGGACACCGACGACGAGGGGCTCTCCGACGGCGAGGAGGTGGACGAGCTGGGGACGGACCCGCTGGATGAGGACACCGACGACGACGGCCTCACCGACATGGACGAGAGCTACGGGGCGGGCACGGACCCCTTGGACGCGGACACCGACGACGACGGGCTCAGCGACGGGACCGAGGTGGAGGACACGGGCACCGACCCGCTCTACGAGGACACCGATCTGGACGGGCTCGGCGACGGGGAGGAGGTGAGCGAGACCGGCACCGACCCGCTGGACGACGACTCCGACGACGACGGGCTCGACGACCGCGAGGAGGTGGAGGACACCAGCACCGACGCGAACGACGCGGACTCCGACGACGACGGGCTCAGCGACGGGGCCGAGGTGGAGGAGACCGGCACCGACCCGCTGGACGCCGACACCGACGACGGCGGGATCTCCGACGGGGACGAGGTGCTGAACGACGGCACCGATCCGCTCGCCGGGGAGGACGACGTCACCGACACGAAGGACACCGACGGCGACGGGCTCAGCGACCGGGACGAGGTGGACGAGACCGGCACCGACCGCTTCGACCCGGACACCGACGACGACGGGCTCGGCGACGGGACGGAGGTGGGCGAGACCGGAACGGACCCGCTCGACCCCGACACCGACGACGGCAGCGTGCCCGACGGGGCCGAGGTGGAGGCGGGCACCGACCCGCTGGACGGCTCGGACGACGTCCCCGCGGAGGAGACCGGCGCGCCCGAGGAGACCGGCGCGCCCGAGGAGACCGGCGCGCCCGAGGAGACCGGGGTCCCGGACACGGGCGAGGGCGTCAGCTTCGAGGACTGGAAGGGCGGGGGCGGCTGCGGGTGCGCCGCTACAAGCAGAGGTGGATCCGATTGGGTGCTGGCCCTGCTCTCGCTGCTCGGCCTCCGGCGGGCTCGGCGGGGTGTCCGCGCATGAGCGGCTTCCCCATCGACCCCAGCGCCCAGCCGCTGGAGCTCGTCACCTTCCAGCCGCCCGAGCGCCGGGTGCGCCGCGACGCCCGCTTCGCCGCCCCCGACGAGCGCCGCGACCGCTACCACCTGCCGGAGTCCCTCTCCTCGAGCTCGCCCGTAGGCTACCGCACGCGGATCGCGCTCACCCAGGAGGAGGGCCGGGAGGCGCTGGGGCTGCTCAGCCTGCCGCGACCGGCGACCTTCGTCCCGGGGCCCGTGCCCTCTGAGGCGGAGATCTTCGAGGAGGGCGCGGTGGGGCTGATGATCGCGCGGCAGTCCACGAACTACCGCGGCCAGCGCGCCGTGCTGCTGGGGCCGGGGGACAGCGCGAGGGCCGCCGGCCTGCTGCGGGGCCTGAAGCACCTGGAGGCGCCCGTGCTGGACGGGGCCGGCCACACCTGGCTGGTGCTCTCGCGGCCCTACCAGACGGCGTTCACCGTGCTGCTCACCTTCGTCGGGCACGCCCCGGTCCAGAACCTGGTGACGGTGCCGCTGCGGGCCTGGCGGAAGAAGACGCAGGGGGTGACGGATATCCCGACCATCGGCTACCTGCCTGACATCCACCTGGGCGTGCTGGCCGACGGCATGGAGCGCGCGGCGGTGCTGGCCAGCGGGGGGCGGCGCCAGGCCAACGTGCTGCAGGGGCCGTGGAGCTCGCCCGAGCGGCGGCGGGAGAACCAGGAGGCGACCCGGGCGCTCGAGGCGCTGTGCGGGCTGGACGCAGCGGCGCGCTCGGAGGGCTGGCGGCTGGCGACGGTGGTGCAGGTGGGGACCACGCCCGAGCCGATCCCCATCCGCCCCCAGACCTGCCGAAAGGTGGCGGCCAACCTGCTGGCCTTCCGATCGGAGCGCATCCAGCCCGGGGTGAACGCCGAGGACAAGGCCCCCGCCGCCTACCAGGAGCGGCAGGACATGGAGGTGCCGGACGCGCTGACGGTGCAGGCCGGGCGCGCCGCCTACAACGCCTTCGCCCACTGGGCGGGCTGCAGCCGCGACCAGGCCAAGGCCCTGCTGCTCATGGACCGGGTGGACGTGCTGACCCCGGGCGGGAAGGAGCGCCTGCGCGCCATCCGCACCGAGCTGGAGGAGATCACCGACCGGGTCGTGGACGGCCTGCCGCTGTGGGCCGACCTGGCCACGGGGCGGCAGCTCAGCCGGAACCTGGCCCGCGGCAAGAAGGCGTTCGCGCTCACGGGGCAGCGCATCTACATCGGCGGGCTCTCGCGCCCGGCCATCGACCAGTCCGGGCTCTGCTGGGGCCTCGCCCTGCGCGCGTTCGGGGCCGCCGCCGCCCGCGGGGCGCTGGTGGCCGAGCTCATGGGGGTGGTGGACCTCCCGCCGGACTGCGATCTGCTGGCGGGGATCTGCCTGATGGCCGGGCCGGTGAACCAGAACGACATCGGGAAGAGCTGGCAGGGTAGACTAGATCTATTAGCACAAACGCACCCCGACGCGACCAGCCTGCTCATCTGGACCATGAAGGCCAAGACCGTGGCCGATCCCATCGGCAACGAGGAGCAGCTCCTGAACCCGCGGCGCAAGGGGGCGCTGGTAGACCTGCGGCCGGGTCCGCACGAGGTCATCTCCCTGCGCCAGGGCGAGCGCCTGGTCCCGCTGCGGCGGCGCGACGGGCGCACGAACCAGGAGCGGGCCTTCGGCGACCTGGGCAATTTCGTCACCGACCCCGAGGGCCGCGAGATCCCCGGCAACCGCGGGAGCCCCTGGCCGCGGGTCTGGGCCGAAGCCCCCGCCTGGGAGCAGGACCATGGCTGAGCGCGTCCTGGAGAGCCCCCCCGCCGTCCCCTGGGCGCGCCTGCTGCTGAAGCGCGGGCGCGGGCTCCAGGAGGGCGAGCCGCTCCCTCGCCTGGAGAGCGTGCTGACACGCCCGGACACCTCGGGCGCCGACGCATTCTGCACTGTGGTCGGCCAGCCCCGGGGCGAGCACCTCCCGCTGCTGTGGCCACACCTCATGGCTGGCGCTCTGCACCTGGACATGCTGGCCCACCCGGACTTCCCGCTGGCGGGGCTGGGCATGGTCCACGTCGCCAACCACATCGTGCAGCGTCGCCCCCTGCGCCGGGACGAGCCGCTGACGGTCCGCTGCGCCTGGGAGGGTTGGGAGCGGGTGAAGCGCGGGGCGGAGATCACGCTCTCGACGCGGGTGCAGGTCGCCGGAGAGACGCCCTGGGAGGAGCGGAGCGTGTTCCTGTCGCAGGCGGTCCGCGGCGCGGGCGAGCAGAGCCGCGAGGATCCCGAGCCGCTGTCCACCGTGGCGCGCTCGTGCCTGTGGCGCCTGCCCGCCGACCAGGGGCGCCGTTACGCCGCGGTGTCCGGGGATTACAACCTGATCCACATCCACCCGTGGGGGGCGAAGCTGTTCGGCTTTCCGCGGACGATCGTGCACGGGATGTGGACGCTGGCGCGGGCGGTGGCGGAGATGGATCCACGGGAGGGGGCGTGGGAGCTGGAGGGGGTGTTCCGCCGGCCGGTGCTGCTGCCGGGAGAGGTCCACTTTGAGTGTGGGTCGGAGGGGGAGTTCCGGGTGCGCCGGCCGAAGGACGGGAAGGTGAATCTGTATGGGAGCCTGCGGCGGTGGGGGTGAGCCATCACGAGCGAAGCTCGTTTTTCTAACGCCCCCCGCCCGTGATGGCTCCACGCCGCCGATGGGCAGGCCAGACCCCATCGAGCTCTCCTATCGCGCCTCTGCCGCCGCCCCCAGCGCCCGCTCCAGCGCCGCCGCCCCGCCCTCGATCTCCCCGAGGGCGCGGAGGCGCCCGCCCTCCAGCGTGGCCAGGTGGGTGGCGAGGCGGGCGACGCTGCCCAGGTCCGGGGTGGCGAGGATCATGGCGTTGTCCGGGGTGATGCGCCGGCTGATCGCCCGCCAGGCCTCCGCGCGCGCCGCCGGGTCCAGCCCGAGGAAGGGGTCGTCGAGCAGGTAGAGCGGCGCCGCGCGGGCCAGGGTCAGCGTGAGCCCCAGCCGGGTGCGCTCGCCCAGCGAGAGCGCCTCCACCGCCCGGTCCAGCGGGACGGGCAGCGCCTCGAGCAGGCGGCGGGCCTCCTCCTCCTGCCAGCCCGGCAGGCGGCGGCCGATGTTCAGCCAGCGCCGCCCGCTCACGCCCGGGTCCTGCGGCCCGCCCTCCGGCATCCAGGCCAGGCCCTCCGGCCGTCGGATCGCGCCCTCGTCCGCGCGCAGGGCGCCGGAGAGGGTGGCCAGCAGCGTGGACTTGCCCGCCCCGTTGGGGGCCACCAGACCCAGGACCTGGCCGGGCTCCAGGTCCAGCGTGACGCCGCGCAGGATGGCGCCAACCTTCAGATCTCTCGCGCTGAGCACGGTCATGACTGCTCCTTCGAGGTGAGCTGACGCGCCCGCGTCAGCGATTCTCCCCACCAGCCGAGGGCCTCCTTCGGGTCGATCCCCAGCCCCAGGGCGTCGCGAGCCAGCGCGTCCAGGCCCTCGCGGATGGTCTGGGCCCCCGCGTCGCTCTGCGCGCCGCTCACCACGCGGAAGGGCCCGCCCCGGCGGCGCTCCAGCAGGCCCGCCTCCTCCAGCTCCTGGTAGGCGCGGGCGACGGTGTGGTAGTTCACCCCGTTGTCCGCGGCCAGATCGCGCACCGAGGGGAGCTCCTGCTCGGGCGCGAGGCGGCCCCCGGCGATGGCGGCGCGCAGGGCCTCGGCCATCTGGCGGTAGAGCGGCACGGCGCCGCTGGGATCGATGGGCAGGCGCATCTCAGGCCCCGCAGGACAGGAAGAAGGTGGTGGGCCAGCAGGTCCGGGCGCCGCTCGCGTCCAGATCGTAGATGGGGCCCTCCTGGAAGAAGGCGCGCGCGCCGCCGGGGGTGGGCTCCAGCGCGGGCCAGAGCTCCGCGTCGGGCAGGGGGTTCGGCCAGCGCTGGCCGGTGCGTGGATCCAGGAGCGCGTCACCCTCGGGCTGGGCGATCCACAGGTCCTCGGCGGGCGGGCTGGCCTCGACGAGCGGGCGGGCCGACTCGCCCAGGACCAGCGCGCCGTCGGCGTCGAAGGCGATGAGCGGCGCCCACACGCCCTCCGGCGAGCCCTCGCGCCGGAGGAGGCGGATCCGCAGCTCGCCCGCGGGCATGGGCAGGCGCTCGCAGACGCCGTCCGCGCGCACCACCGCCACCGCGCGCTCGCCCCGGCTGGAGACCAGGGCCGCCAGGGCCCGCCCGTCGGACCGGAACACCATCTCCGGGCGCGTGGGGACCCCGTCGAAGGCGCAGGTGTGCAGCGCGCCGTCGGGGTCCAGCAGCGCGAGCCCGCCGGGGGCGTCCTCGCTCCCCTGGGCGAAGCCGAGGCTGCCCTCCGGCCCGAGCTCGGCGGCGCTCACCCCGACCGGCCCCACCACCTCCCACGCGCCCTCGCGCCAGCGCCAGGCCCGCTGCGGCGTGAAGCCGGGGGCGGGGGCGCTGAGCACGTAGAGGGCCTCCGATCCGCCGGGCCGGACGCCGCTCAGGGTGGGCGCCATCCACAGGGGCGGGCCCGACCAGGCGGCGTGGAGCCCGAGCGGCAGGGCGCACATCAGCGTGGTCAGCCCGACCGCGGCCAGCCCGTGCCGGGCGCTCAGGAGGCGGCCCTCGGCCCAGAACAGCAGGCCCACCCCCAGGGCCGTCAGCCCCGCGAGCCGCAAGGCGAGCCCCTCCAGCGCGCTGAAGACGCCGATCTGCAGGTCGAGGCGGCTCATCAGGAAGCTCAGCAGCCCCACCAGCATCGGCCCCACCAGCGCGCCGAAGCCCCGGGCGAAGAGGCGCGCCGCGGACGCCGCCAGGTAGAGGCAGAGCGTCCCCAGCAGCACCACCAGCGCCAGCGTCAGCACCAGCCCCAGCTCGCCCGGGGAGAGCCCGTCCAGCCGCGGGCTCCCCAGGGCCGCGCCCGCCGCCCCGAGCAGGCTTCCGCCCAGCGCCAGCAGGTGGACGCCGAGCCGCGCCCCCGCCCGCGCCGCCGGGCTCCCGCCGAGGCCCGCCCACCAGCGATCCGCCGCCGCGCTCCCCCCGACCCCCAGCCCCAGCGCCGCGAGGGGGAGGATGAACACGATCACCATCCCCGCCCAGGGCCCGCGGTGCTCCGCGGGGATGGCGAGCAGGCCGAGCGCGCAGAGGGGCGGGCCCAGCAGGAAGAGGGGGCGGACGTGGAGCTCCCGAAGAGCCGTGAGCCGCAGGACGTCGAGGGTCGTCATGGAGCGCTCCTGTTCTATGTGTTCTATTATAGTAGAACACTAGAACTGGCAAGGCCCGCGCGCGTCGCCTCAGTAGGTGGGGCGGATCTCCTGGTCTTCTCCGCCCACGCCCGCGCTGTCCTCGCCCGTCTGCCACTGCTCGTCGTCCAGCAGCGTCTTGTAGGCGAAGGGCTCCCCGGCGGGGATCTCCGTGCTCACCCAGCGCCAGGTCTGGTCATCCAGGGCGGCGCCCGGCCAGCCCGCGTCCCAGGAGAGGGGGTCCACGTCCCCGCGCAGCGCCAGATAGTGGCCGAAGCCCGCGTCCGCGCTTGCGGTCACGCGCGTCCAGTCCACGGCCTCACCCTCGGCCGGGACCAGCCGCACCAGCACGCCCGGGTGGTCGGAGACGGCGGGCTCCGCGTCGCCGTCGAAGACCAGGCGCGCCTCGTCGAGGGCCCAGGCGGCGCCGCGGTGGGCGAAGACGTGGTCGATGCGCTCCGGGTCGAGGCCCTGGGAGAGGTCGGTGAAGCCCGCCGCGCCGTAGGCCCCATGCGTGGCGCTGCCCTCCACGTCGTTCATGTCCCCCGCCACGAGGACGTCGAGGCCGGGGTCGGCCAGGGCCAGGGCGGCGCCCGCGGCCTCCCGCGCCTGCTGGAGCCGCGCGCTCTCCTCGAAGACCTCCAGGTGAACCGACCAGATCGTGAGCCCGCCCAGCGCGGCGGGCAGCGTGGCGTAAGCGGCCACCCGGTTCAGGCTGCCCTGCACGGCGAAGGTCAGGGCGCCCGAGGCCGCGGGCTCGCCCCGGACGAAGAGGCCCACGCGCTCCTCGGCCTCGTCCGCGGTGCCCTCCCAGGCGGTGTGGGCGAAGACGGCGCTCGAGGTCCAGCCCTCGCCGGTGGCGGCCTCCAGGGCGAGCCTGAGCGTCTCCTCGGCGTCGGTCTCCCCGTCGGCGCAGATCTCGGCGGCGGCGAGGACCGCGACCTCCTCCTCGGCGACGAGGCGGGCGATAGCGGCGAAGCGCTCGGCGTTGTCGGCGTAGGGGGTGCCGTCCAGCTTCAGGCAGTGCAGGTTCAGGCTGAGCACGCTGAGCTGCTCGGGGAGCGCGCCCTCGCCGGAGTCCTCGCCGCCGGAGTCCTCGCTGTCCTCGCCCTCCAGCCGGGGTGAGCCCGCCCCCGGGCCGCAGGCGGCGCTCAACGTGGAGATGAAGGTCCATCCGGCGAGAGTCCACCATCGAAGCCGAATTGATCGCATGTCCGCGCACCCCCCGCGCCCCCGGCCGCCTTGCCTCTCGCGCCCCGCGGGTCTATCTTGCATGCTGGACCCAAGCGACCCATGCCCCTGAGCCCCCGAGTCGAGCGCCTTCACGCCGCCGCCTGCGCCCGCGGCGACGCGGGCTACATCGATCCCGACACCGGGCTGATGGTGCTCACGGCCGAGTACCTGAAGGAGCGCGGGGAGTGCTGCTGGGCCGGCTGCCGCCACTGCCCGTGGACGCCGCGCCACCAGGGGCCCCGCCGCGAGAAGGTCGCCCGCGCCCGCAGCCCCCAGTAGTCTGCCGCGCTCAGCCGTCCGCCGCGCTCAGTAGAGCGTGCCCGAGGCGTTGTCGCTGTAGGTGACGCTGCTGATCGTCGGCGAGGCGCCGTCCCGGTAGATGCCCCAGGCCGAGGACGAGCGGATGGTGGCGTTGGAGACGGTCCCGTCGCACTCGACGAAGAGCAGGTTGGCGTACCCGTTCCCGCCGCCGTAGGCGATATCGACGTAGCTCATGGAGACGTCGGAGGTGTCGCAGCGCTTCCCCAGGGTCACGCCGTCCCAGTCGCCGCCCGCGGGGGACTCGGCGTTGGAGGTCAGCGTGACCGGCGCGCTGCGGGTCCCCACCACGGCCAGCGAGCCGTAGCTGTCCACCCCCACTTGTAGGCCGGCGGCGGGCTCGAAGGAGAGCGTGAGCCCGGCGGAGAGCGTGAGCACCGGGCGGCTGGAGCTCGCCACCTCCACGTCCCCCGCGATGACGTAGTCCTCGTCGAGGAGCTGCCAGGTGCTGTCCTCCTCGATGGTGCCGGCCAGCACGCGCACGCCGGGCTCGCCGTTCCCGCTGTAGGTGGAGGACTCGTCCAGCTCGGCCACCGAGCCCGCGGGCACGACCACACCCTCCTCTTCGTTGCCGGTCACCACGTTGTCCTCGAAGCTCGCCCCCGCGCCGGAGGCCAGGGCGGCGTTCGTGTGGACGTAGAGCCCGTAGCCGTCGTTCTCCTGGATGGTGGTCTCGGTGATGTCGAGCTCGGCGCTGCTCTTCGCGTAGATGCCCGCCCCGTCGTTGCCGGCGATGGTGCAGCCCTCCAGGCTCAGGCTCGCGCCGCTGGCGTAGATCCCGCCGTAGCCGTTGCCGCCGCCCCAGGTCACCTCGGCCATGGTCAGGCTGCTGCCCTCGTCGAAGGCCCCGAAGCTGATCCCGTCCCACTCCCCGGGATCCTCGTCGTCCGCGGCCGTGAACACCACGCCCAGCGTGTCGCCTCGCACGTCCAGGATGCCGCGCCCCGCGTCGCCCACGCTCATGCCCACGCCGCCGGAGAACAGCAGCTCCACGCCGTCCTCGATGGCCAGGGTGGGCGTGGTCGAGCCCTCCACCGAGACGTTGCCCACCACGTAGTAGGGGAGCCCGAGCGCGCTCCAGGTGGCGCTGGCCGTGACCTTGTCCTCCAGGATCTTGATCCGGTCGTCCCCGTTCCCGGTGTAGGTGGAGGTCTCGTCCAGCAGGCCCACCGAGTTCGCCGGCACGCTGAGCGGGAAGCCGCCGTTGCCGGTCATGTTCACGCCCTCGAAGCGGGTCAGCTCGCCGCTCGCCTCCAGGTAGAGCCCGTCGTCGGCGTTGTCGCTCAGGTCGCAGTCGACGAGGCTCAGGCTCGCGCCCACGCGCCCGTAGATGCCCGCGCTCGCGCTGCCGCTCACCGCGCAGTCGGAGAGGGTGGGGGAGGCGCCGTAGATCAGCAGCGCGCCGTAGCCCCCGCCGCCCCCGCCCTCCAGGGTGAAGCCGCTCAGCGTGCTGCCCTCGTCGAAGTAGCCGATCTTGAGCTCCGTCCAGTCGCCGGGGGAGGGGGTGTCCTCCTCGGACGTAAACGTGACGCCCAGCTCGTCGCCCAGCACGTCCATCCGGCCCGAGCTCGAGCCGGCCACGTAGAGCCCGGTGCCGATGACGAACTCCACCCGCACGCCGTCCTCGATGGTCAGCACCGGAGACTCCGGCCCGCCCACGGTGACGTCGCAGGTCACGATGTGGAGGTGGTCGGCGGTCCAGGTCTCGTCGACGTCGATGTTGCCGCAGTGCTCGACGGGGCAGCCCTCGTCCACCTCGCCGTCGCAGTCGTCGTCGGTCTCGTTGCTGCACTGCTCCTCGGCGTCGGGGTAGACGGCGTCGTCGCGGTCGTCGCAGTCATCGACGTTGTCCACGTAGCCGGCGGGCTGCACGCAGATGGTGGAGGTGGCGCCGTCGGGGTCGCCGTATCCGTCGCCGTCGGCGTCGGGGTACCACAGGCCGCCCTCGACCGTGGGCTCCTCGTCGGTCAGCCCGTCGCAGTCGTCGTCCTCGCCGTCGCAGTGCTCGTCGGCGCCGGGGTGCTCCTCGGGGTCGGTGTCGTCGCAGTCGGTCGGATCGTCGGACGAGCCCGGCAGCCCCTCGCAGGAGGGCGTGGTCTGGCCCGGGTCGCCGTATCCGTCGCCGTCGGCGTCCACATAGAACAGGCTGGTGACGCCCTCGTCCACCTCGCCGTTGCAGTCCTGGTCCTTGCCGTCGCAGATCTCGGACGCGCCCGGCCAGACGGTGGCGTCGGTGTCGTCGCAGTCGTTGGGCACGGGCACGTAGCCCTCGGGCCGCGAGCAGGCCCCGGTCGTGCTCTCCGGGTCGCCGTAGCCGTCTCCGTCGTCGTCGGCGTACCAGGTGCTGGTCACGCCCTCGTCGACGGTGCCCTCGCAGTTGTTGTCGATGCCGTCGCAGATCTCCACGGCCGAGGGGTTCACCTCCTCGTTGCCGTCGTCGCAGTCCTCATCGGAGAAGAAGCCGTCCCCGTCGTCGTCCGTGGGAGGCTGGGTCTCCGTGGACGTGTCGTGGGTGTCGTCCCCGCCGTCCGTCTCGGGCTTGTCCGCGCAGGCGGCGAGGAGGAGGAGGGGCAGAAGGTTGAGGGCTCGCACGGCGTCTCCGGGATCGCGCGCGCAGGGACGCGCAACGATACCGTACCACAGGCTCCTCCGTCTCCGGCGCGATCTCGGAGGTCGAGGCGCCATGTCCTGCTCGCCCCTGGCGGCTGTCCGCGGCGCTCGCGCTATACTCGCCGGCCGGGCGGAGGCCGCTCTCCGCCGCGCCGCTCGCACAGGAGGGTACCGTGAACGCCGACGCGCTCGTAGAGAAGGCAATGTCCGCCTTGCAGGCTGGGAACCCGAAGGAGGCCCTGTCTGCCCTCCAGCAGGCGATCACGGCCAACCCGACCCGCCTGGATCTGCGGCACGCGCTCTCGGTGACGCACCTGCAGCTCGGCGAGCCCTTCCTCGCGCTGCAGGTCAACGAGGAGCTCTTCGATCTCGCACAGGAAGAGGCCGGCGAGAACGCCGCGATGATGATGGCGCAGATCATGCTGACGCGCGCCGCGATCTTCGAGGATCTCTCCCAGCCTTCCGAGGCCGAGGCCGCCTACCGCGAGGTGCTGCGCCACGAGCCCGGCCACGCGCAGGCCCAGCAGGGTCTGGGCTACCTGCTGCTGGCCTGGGGTCGCCTGGACGAGGGCGTGGCCCAGCTCACGGCCCACGCCGAGAACGCGAGCGAGGCCTCCGAGCCGCGCGAGTCCACCGCCGCCTTCCTCAAGGCTCTGGCCGCCTTCCGGCGCGAGGACTTCCACCCGGGCGCCTTCCTCCAGGCGCACCGCGAGAGCTACGTGGACTTCTTCGACCACCACGCGAACCGGATGGCCGAGCAGGGCTGGATCGCCGAGGCCGCCCGCATGCGCCGCGACGGCGACCGGGTCGTGCCCATCATCGCCGAGGGCGCCCGGCCCTACGCTGGCATCCGCGTGGACCTGGTGAACCCGAAGACCGGCCAGCCCGGCCTCATCGGCGAGGAGCCGATGATCGTGGCGATCGAGGGCTTCGAGCCCCTGGCCCACGCCCCCGTGCTCTTCCCCACGCCCAGCGACAGCGCGTTCAAGGTCTGGACCTCGAGCCAGTGCCCGTGGGACCAGCTCACCTTCCAGATCCGCTTCGAGCGCCCCGGCGCCATCGACAAGGCCGACCCCATCATCGGCGACTGGTACCGCGCCGGCTTCGACGGCGCCTTCGGCAACCAGGATCGCGGTCGCCTGCACTACATCTCCGACCCCGAGTCACCCCAGCCGGACTGCGTGGTCTACCAGGTGGACTGCGGCCGGGCCGAGCAGCGGGCGGTGGACAACCTGCTGCAGCGCCTGATCGTGCTGCATGGTCAGCACCCGATCCGGCACGTCGTGGTGGGCCGCGGCTACGCGCCGGCCTGAGGCCTGAAGCGCGGATCGAAGTGGCTCGCGCCTCACTCGCGCTCCGCCCAGTACCCCGGCTTTCGTCGCTCGTGACCCACCGCGAGGACCAGGAGCGCCTCGCCCTCGACCTTGTAGTAGACGCAGTAGGGGAAGCGCCTCACGAGCGCGCGCCTCACCTCGCCATGCACACGCTCGCAGCTCTCGGGGCTGCGAGCGACGCGAGCGATGGCCGCCTCGACGCAGATCAGGAGCTGCTCGCCGAGGCCCACACGCTGCGCGTCGTACCAGTCCGCCGCGTCCAGGAGCTCAGCTTCGACCTGCGGCCGAAGTGTGACGGGCAGGCTCACCGCCGCGTGCGCAGGCGCGCCCTCACCGTCTCCCACGGCACCGCCGAGCTCGGATCAGCCCGGTGCTCGGCCAGCCTTCGATCCAGCTCAGCGCGCATCTCGTCGCTGACCGGCACCTCGTCCGGGTGCTCGGCGATGCGGTCCCACAGATCCTGCACGTAAAGAATGCGCTCAGCAGGGCTCATCTGGTCGAAGGTCAGGTCCATGTCGGGATCATACCTGAGCCTGCCGCCGATGCCCAGCCCACGGGCTACCCGATGGACCCCTGAAAGTTCAGATATCCCTCACTCCACCAAGGGCATCAGCACCTGCCGCACCAGCACCCCCAGCCCCGCGCACCCGCAGCAGAGCCAGAACAGGACGAAGAAGGCGGCCACCACATAGATCAGCTTCTTCGTCTCCAGCTTCTCGCCCACGTTGTCGTAGGGGTCGCGGTCGCGCTCGACGATGACGCCGGCGCCCTCCACCTGCCCGCCCCAGGCGGCCAGGAAGGGCTCCAGGAAGGGGAAGACGCTCTTGTCGTCGATGTCCACGAGCGTGACGGGGTCGCCGACGCCGAGGATCTCCAGGTGGGCCTGGCTGTGCGGGGTGCGGGGGAATCGGCGGATGCGCACGAATTCCTTGCCCACCGCCAGCCGCGCCACGGGGGCGTAGCTGCCCGAGCTCGGGCTCTGGATGAGGCGCACCAGCAGCACGCGCGTCGGCGTGACGGCGAGCTGGTACCAGACGCGCTCCTGCCCGGCGGCGCGCTCGGCGGAGGGCCCGGGGGCGCCGAGCTCCGCGAGCACCTGCTCGCCGGGCGCCAGGACGTCAGAGAAGTAGTCCATCTGGCCATTCCTCGCGATCCGGTGTATCACGTGGCGTGAGCCGGGGCTGGGCATCACGCCGGGAGTGGTGTATCCTAGTAGACCCGTAGGAGATCCTCGCATGCGCGTGATGCTGATCAACCCGCCCATCGACAGTGTGCTCGAGAACGGCCACGTCAGCCCGGTCACCTCGTATCTCTTCTACAATTCAGCGCCGCTCGGCCTGCTCTACATCGCCGCGGCGCTCGAGCAGTCCGGCGAGACCGTGGCCTGCATCGACGCGGCGGCCGAGCAGCTGAACGTGGAGAAGACCGTCAAGCGCGTGGAGGAGTTCAAGCCGGACATCGTCGGCGTGGGCTCGTTCACGGTCAGCTTCGAGACCACGCGCCGGCTGGCGAAGAAGCTCAAGCAGGCCATGCCCAGCGTGCCCGTGATCCTGGGCAGCTACCACGTCACGCTGGTGCCTGATCAGGCCATGGGCGACGACTGCTTCGACGTGGGCGTCATCCACGAGGGCGAGCACACCATGCTGGAGCTCGTGGAGCACTACAAGGGCCGCAAGGCGCTCGAGGACATCCCGGGCATCGTCTTCCGCACGCCGAACGGGCTCCACCACACGCCGCACCGCAAGACCTTCCGCGAGCTCGACCAGCTCGCCTTCCCGGCGCGCCACCTGCTGCCGATGAACCTCTACCGGCCCATCCCGGTGGACGAGCACGACTTCCCCAAGTTCGCGATGATCACCAGCCGCGGCTGCCCGCACGCCTGCGCCTTCTGCCAGAAGTCGCGGTCTGGCTACCGCAGCCACAGCCCCGAGTACATCGTGGACGAGATCGAGCACCTCGTCCGCGACTTCGGCGCCAAGGACATCGCCTTCGTGGACTCGCTGTTCTGCGCGAACAAGCGGCGCGTCTACGCGATCTGCGACGAGATCATCCGCCGCGGGGTCAAGGTGAGCTGGACCTGCTCCACCCGCGTGGAGGTGGTGGACAAGCCGCTGCTGCAGCGTATGAAGGAGGCGGGCTGCTGGCGCGCGCGCTTCGGCATCGAGAGCGGCTCGGACAAGGTGCTGGACTTCATCTCCAAGGGCATCACCAAGGAGAAGATCCGCGCGGCGATCACGGCGGCGCACGAGGTCGGGCTGCGGCCCAAGGCCTTCTTCATCGTGGGCCACATGCCGGACACGCGCGAGACCATCGAGGAGACCATCGAGTTCGCCAAGTCCCTGCCGCTGCACGACGTCACCGTGCAGATCAACACCCTGCTGCCCAAGACCCCGCAGATGGAGCTCTGGGAGAAGGAGGGCCACAAGTACGGCCGCCTGGTGAACACGACCACGGACGAGAAGAGCTTCTGGGAGCCCACCTTCGTTCCCTGGGGTCTGGAGCCGCAGGACCTCGTCGAGCTGCACCGCAAGTTCTACCGGGAGTTCTACTTCCGCCCGGTCACACTGGCGCGGCACGCCGAGAACATCCGCAACTGGCGCGACGTGGGCAAGTACGTCCAGGCGTCCAACCTGTTCTCCTTCCTGTTCTTCAACGCCGAGAAGCCGAGCCTGAACATGCTCAAGAGCATCTTCGGCGGCGGTGAGGGCACCGAGGCGGTGGCCTGAGCCGGGCTCAGCCCCGGCCGTCCACCCAGGCGTCGTAGCGCTCGAAGACCTCGCGCCAGCGCACGAAGAGCTCGCGCGGGTCCTTCACCATGCCGCGAACCAGGGCGGCGTGGGGGAGGGCGGCGCGCTCCGGGATCTGGAGGTGCGCGCGCAGGCGGCCGAAGTTGTCCTTCTCCGAGGCGGCGGCGCCGAGGCGCTGGACGTGGAAGGCGCGCAGGGCCTCGAGCTCGCGCGCCGGGTCCAGCAGCGGGCGGATCCAGGGCGGGGCGGCCTCGGGTCCGAGCTCGGCCAGAAGGCCGGGGAAGCCGACGCGGGCGATGGCGCTCTCGGCGCGGCGCACGGTGCAGACCGCGTCCCGGGTGGCGGCGACGAAGACCTCCGCCGAGCGGGGGCGGTGCTCCAGGAAGACCGGGTCGGGCGGGAGCCGGCGGGCCTGCGCCCAGCCCATGGCGGACTCGGCCAGGTTGAAGCCGATGGTCACCAGCCCCAGGTCCCCGCTGGTGCGCAGGGCCGCCGCCAGCCGCAGCGCGCGCCCGAGCTCCGGCGCGTCCGGCCCCCCGGAAACCGCCAGCAGGAGCTCGCCCATGGTCAGCGCGGGCACGGCCGTCAGGGCCTCGCCGCAGGGATCGGCGCCCAGGCCCGCCCCCGCGGCGTCCCAGCCCTCCAGCGCGCGCAGGGCGATGCGGGCCTCCTCGGGGAGCTCCTGCTCGCGCAGCCGCCCCGCGGGCGAGAGCAGCGCCGGCCGCGCCAGCGCCGAGATCTCCGCCGCCCGGCGCTCCACCGCGAGGTCCGCCTTCACGATGGCGGGGGCGTCCCCGGAGATGGCGCTCAGCCCCGCCCAGCCCTCGATCTCCCGCCAGCGCGCCTCCAGCTCCGCCCCGCGCGGGGAGGCGGGCGCCCGCCAGGGCAGCACGACGACGGCGCTCAGCGCCAGGGAGAGCCCCAGCGCCAGGAGCACCACCAGCGTTCCGAGCGAGAGTCGCGCTTTCATGGCTGAGAGACCATTATCAGATGGGGCCAGTTTCTGCGAGCGTGGATCAAGGAGCGGAGCCCGCTTCGGGGCGCCCCGAAAGCGCCGCCTCACCGCCGAATCGTCGTAAGCGGACAGATTCTGGCCTGTCGAATGGGACAGAACGCACAGAGTGGTTAATTTCCATGCGCGTCGTGACACGCTGCCCCCTCGGGGCAGGGCGCTCGCTGGAGCATCACGGCCCGGCGCCAATGGGTGGCGGCGGGTTGGGGTGCCCCTTGCGCGCGGGTGTCCGGTCGGTCGCGGCGCGTGGAGAATGTGCCATGAAGCGTGCCTTCATCGCGTCTGTCGTCCTCTGGATCACCGCCTCGGGCGTCGCGCGCGCGTGCGGCCTGGACGACTGCGCGCTGCCGGACGTCGATCACCTGGAGAGCGGGCGTTTCCACGAGATGCCCGCCGACGACTGGGCCTGGATGAACCATGATCTCGCGCTGGCGCGCGCCTTCCTCGCGGACGGCGACCCGGCGAAGGCCCGCCAGATCGTGGCGGGCCTGGACTACGCCGTCCGCCTGCGCGCCCCGGAGATGATCGAGGCGCGAGGCCGTGCGCGCGTCGCCGCCTTCCACCGGGCGCTTCGCGCGATCCAGGCGGAGGCCGACGGGCCCTCGCTGGCCCGCCTGGATCTCCGGCGCATCTCGGAGATCTCGGGCGATGTGGGTGGTTCTTCCGATGTCTTCAGCGCCCGCGCCGAAGATGACGGGAGCGAGGGAGAGGACCGGGAGGAGGCCGCGGACGAGGCGCGCCGGGAGCGCATGGAGCGCCAGGATCCCGTCCGCTCGGCGCCCCGGGAGGAGCTCCCCGATCGCGAGCCTCCGAGCGGCCCTTCCCCGCGCTGGTGATCTCGAGCCTCAGAGGCCGAGCTTCGCCCGCAGGATCTCGTTCGTGAGCTGCGGATCGGCCCGACCGCCGGTCCGCTTCATCACCTGACCGACGAAGAAGCCCAGCAGGCCGTGCTTTCCGGCGCGGACCTGGGCGGCCTGGCCGGGGTTCTCGGCGATGAGCGCCGAGATCACCGCGTCCAGCTGCCCGGTGTCCGCCATCCGGCCGAGCCCGCGCGCCGCCACGATGGCGTCGGTGTCCCCGCCCGCTCGCACGAGCTCGGCGAGCACCTCCCTGGCCGCGGGGGTGGTCAGCCCGCCCTCGCGCACCAGGACCACCAGGCGCCCGAGGGCCGCGCCGCGCAAGGGCAGCTCGGCGACGGGGCGACCGCGCGCCTCGCCCACCAGGGCGTTGAGCGTCCAGTTTGCCACGGCCTTCGGGTCGCCGGCCACGCTCAGGGCCTCCTCGAAGATCGTCCGCAGACCGTCGTCTCCGGCCAGCTGACGGGCGTCCTCGGCGGAGAGCCCGCGGGCCTCCAGGGCGGCGGCGCGGGCCGCCTGCTCGGGGTCGAGGGCCCGGGCCTCGGGCTCCTTCTTCGGGCGGGGCTCGGCGGGGGCGGGCTTCGGCGCGGGCTTCGGCGCGGCGGCGGGGGCCTCGACCTCCTTCGCCTTCTTCGTGTCGCGCAGCGGGACGATGCGGTTCAGCACCAGGCGTCCGGGCGCGCTGTCCTGGGGGTCCGGCCAGAAGTAGCCGAGGCGCTCGAGCTGATAGCGCGTCCCCGGCGGATCCTGGGCCAGCGAGGGCTCGACCATGGCCCCGCTCAGCACCTCGAGGGACCCGGGGTTCAGCTCGCTCTTCCAGTCGGCGCCCTCCATCCCCACCCCCGGCGACTTCACCGAGAAGAGGCGGTCGTAGAGCCGCACCTCGCAGGGCAGCGCGTGGGCGGCGCTCACCCAGTGGATGGTGCCCTTGACCGCCCGGCCGTCGGAGGTCTTGCCGCCGCGGCTCTCCATGTCCACGCTGCAGCGCAGGGCCGTGATCTCGCCCTGCGCGTCGCGGTCCACGCCCTCGCAGCGGATGACGTAGCCGTAGCGCAGCCGCACCTCGCGGCCCGGCGACAGGCGGTGGAAGCCCGGGGGCGGGGTCTCCTCGAAGTCGTCGCGCTCGATGTAGAGCTCGCGCGAAAACGGCACCGGACGGCTGCCCTCGCGGGGGACGTCGTGGGGCCAGTAGGGCGCGTCCAGCCAGTCCACGCGCTCGGCGGGCCAGTTCTCCAGCACCACCTTGAGCGGGCGCAGCACGCCCAGCACGCGGGGGGCGGTGGTGTTCAGGTCATCGCGCAGGCAGTTCTCGAAGAGCTCGATCTCGACCGTGCTGTTGGCCTTGGCCACGCCGATGCGCTCGGCGAAGTCGCGCAGGGCCGACGGCGTCACCCCGCGGCGGCGGAGCCCGGCGATGGTGGGCATGCGCGGGTCGTCCCAGCCGCGCACCAGCCCGCTCTGCACCAGCTCGATGAGCTTGCGCTTGCTGAGCACGGTGTAGGTGAGCGAGAGCCGGGCGAACTCGATCTGCTTCGGCCGCGCCGGGACGGGGCAGCTGGCGATGAGCCAGTCGTAGATGTCCCGGTTGTTCTCGAACTCCAGCGTGCAGATGGAGTGCGTGATGCCCTCCAGCGCGTCCGAGAGCGGGTGAGCGAAGTCGTACATCGGGTAGATGCACCAGGCGTCGCCCGTGCGGTAGTGGTGCGCGTGCCGGATGCGGTACAGCAGCGGGTCGCGCATCTTCATGTTGGCCGCCGCCATGTCGATGCGGGCGCGCAGCGTATACGTCCCGTCCTGGAACTCCCCCGCCCGCATGCGGCGCAGCAGGTCCAGGTTCTGCTGGGGCGTGTTGGCGCGCCCGGGGCTCTCGCGGCCGGGCTCCGTCACGGTGCCGCGCCAGACGCGGATCTCCTCCTCGGACAGCGGGCAGACGTAGGCCAGGCCGCGCGCCACGAGATCCTCGGCGAAGGCGTAGAGCTGCTCGTAGTAGTCGGAGGCGTAGTAGAGCGCGGCGGGCTCGAAGCCCAGCCAGCGCACGTCGTTCTGGATGGACTCGACGTACTCGATGTCCTCGGTGGACGGGTTCGTGTCGTCCATGCGCAGGTTGCAGTGGCCGTCGTAGTCGCGCGCCAGGCCGAAGTTCAGGCAGATGGACTTGGCGTGGCCGATGTGCAGGTAGCCGTTGGGCTCCGGCGGGAAGCGGGTGACGACGCGGCCGCCGTAGGTGCCTCTCGCGTTGTCGGCGTCCACGATCGCGCGGATGAAATTCGAGCCCTTCTCCGGGCTCTCCAGGGGTGCCTTTTCCATGGTTTCCTCGTGTTCTGGCCAGCAGCAGCTATCTCAGGGTGGGGCAGGGGGCTTCCAGGCGCGCTCTTCAGCTCATTGTCGAGCGGTGCCTGGGAGGACGCGCCCTTCGGCCGTGATCTGCGGCGCTGTACCAGGAAAGTCTTCGGAGCTCAAGGTCTGGAGGAGCGGGATGACCTGGCCCGCCGGGTCGGGGACGGGCACGCCCTCGCCCTCCAGCAGGGTGGGGAGGATCTTGCCGCCCAGGAAGCGCCCCTGGGCGTCCAGCTCCACCTCCAGCACGAGGCTGACGCCCATGTTCCCCTTCAGGTTGAAGCGCCCGTAGGTGGCGAAGTTGCCGAGCGAGTAGGCGATGAGCCGGTCCTTGTAGATCTCCATCCCGCGCACGACGTGGGGACCGTGCCCCAGGACGAGATCGGCCCCGGCGTCGACGACGGCGTGGGTGAACTTGCGGAGGTCCCCGCGGTTCTCGCCGTAGAACATCTCGGAGCCCTGGGGGACGTGGAGGGCCTGGGAGCCCTCGGCCCCGCCGTGGAAGGAGACGATGACGAGATCGTGCCGGGCGGCGAGCCCGCGCACCAGGGCGACCGCCGTGCCGAGATCGTTGAGGTTGTGCGCAGAGTCGGCGCTGTGGAAGGCGATCATCGCCACGTCCAGGCCGTTCTTCTCCACGCTCGCCACCGTCCCGTGCCGCCCCGAGTGCGCCACCCCGATGGGGGCCAGCGCCGCCTCGGTCTGCAGGCGGCAGACCTCACCGAAGTCGTTGGCGTGGTTGTTGGCCGTGGACGCGAGATCCAGGCCGACGTCCTGCAGGTGCTTCGCGTAGCGCGTCGGCGTGCGGAAGGCGTAGCAGTTGCTCCCCTCCCGGCACTTGCTGGTGGTCCCCGTGTCGCAGAGCGGGCCCTCCAGGTTCATGAAGGTGAGGTCGGCGTCGCGCAGCAGCGCGCGCACCCCCTGGAAGTAGGTGGCGCCGTCGTTCTCGGGGAGGATGGCCGGCTCGGGGAAGTCGCTGCCCATCATCACGTCGCCCGTCGCCCGCAGGCGCAGGCGCGCGCCCGCGGGGGGAGCCTCGCGCGGCTGGGGAGGGTTCTTCGCCCACTCGTCCAGCAGATCCTTCACCACCAGCTTGCCGCGGGCCGTGGGCAGGTGCTTGCCGACCTCCGCGTGCGCCGGGTCCAGCTTCTGCACCGTCTCCCAGGCGTTGACCACGCCCACCCAGTCTTCCTTCATCCAGCGCGCCCAGCCGAGCTCCCACCAGCAGGCCACGCGCTTCGGATCCAGCGCGACGCAGCTCTCCAGCGCCTTGCCCGCCGCGCTCCAGTCCTTCGCCGCCAACGCCGTGACCGCCTCCTGATAGCGCACCTCCGCCTCGGCCGCGGGGTCCGCGGCGAGGACGGGCAGGGCGAGCGCGAAGAGGGGGACGAGGCGCAGGAAGGGGCTCATGAAGCTCTCCGAGCCAGGGGTCTAACCCGCGAGCGGCACCTTCATGCAGGGCGCGCGTGTGGGCGACGGGATATAAAGAATCGATGGCACCGCTCACCTTCCTCCTTCTCGCCTGCGGGACGCAGCCGAAGACGCTGCTCGCCTGCGGGGACATCGAGTGCAAGAAGCAGGTCGCCGTCACGCAGTGGAAAGACGATCAGGACGCGCTCGTCCGTGACCTCGCGCTGGTTCAGGACCCGGTGGAGCAGGTCGCGGTGGTCGAGGCGCTCACCGAGGCTTTCCCTGGCGAGACGGCGGCGTTGTGTGATCTCCTGCCCGAGGGCGCCGGTCGCGAGCGTTGCGAGCGCATCAACATCCGGCCCCACCTCAACGCGCGCAGCTCGACCACCAGCGGCTCGTCCACCGAGAGCGTGAACACGACCTCGGGCACCCAGAGCACGGAGCCGAGCTCGGTGGACCTGACGACCTCGGGCGTCGCGCAGGGGCCGGGCATGACCCTGCTCCTGCCCTCCGACTACACGCCCTTCAAGACCTCCCCCTGGGACGGGATGGAGGCGCGCGCCGTCACCTGCGAGGACGAGCCCTCCGAGCGCGCCTGCCGCGTGGCGGCGGCCCAGGGCTACGCCAAGGAGGGGCGCTCCGACTGGGCCGCGGGCGCCTGCGCCGGGGTCGAGGCCGGTCAGTGGCGCTGGGAGTGCATGTTCAACGCCGCGGAGGCGGCGGCCAGCCAGGGCGGGGCCGAGGCGGCGCGCGCCTCCTTCGACCTCTGCCTGGGCGCGGGCGACTACCTGGCCAACTGCTTCGCCCACGCCGCCATGGGCCTCGCCCAGTCCGCGCCCCCCGCGAGCGCGGCCACCGCCGAGGAGTGGAAGGCGGTCATCGAGGGCGTCAACACCGCCCGCGACACGATCAAGGTCCGCGACCCCGACCTCGCCGGGCGCATCGCCGAGCGCATCTGGGCGGAGGCCGTGATCTTCTCCTATCGGCGCGTCACGACGCTCAGCGGCGACCCCCTGGACCACCTGCCCGAGGAGGCGGTCCCGCACGTCCACGCCGCCGCCGCCTGGCAGCTCGTCAGCATGGAGGGGGACAAGGAGCGCACCCTGGCCGAGTGGAGCAAGCGCATCGACGAGGTGCTGAAGTCCCGGCTGAAGGGCAAGGGCGGCCCGGCGGGGGTGGGGACCCGCGGGACCCCGGTGAAGAACCTCTGGGTGCAGCTCTACACCGGGGAGGAGGTCTTCCAGCAGGTCCTCTACCTCGGGCAGGCCAAGCGCGTCCGGGCCGCGAGCCCCTCGGATGACCGGCTGGTCTGCGTGCTGGAGGCGGTGGGCCGCGCGCCGAACCGCCCGGCGAAGCTCTTCGTCGAGGCCCTGGACCACCCCTCGCGGGAGGTGCGCTGGACCGCCGCGCGCCTCATCCAGGCGCTGGACAGCTCGGGCGTCTACGTGCAGCAGCTCCTGACCAAGGAGGACCCGCTGGTCCGCGGGCGCGGGGTGCCGCTCATCTCCCAGCCCATGGGCACCATGCCCGTCCCCGGCCAGGGCGGGACCCCGCAGTGAGGCTGTCCCTCCCTTGATCGCGGCGCTCCTCTCGCTCCTCCTGGCCTGCGGGCTCGGCTCGCCCGAGCGCATCGAGGACTGCCCCGACGAGAAGTGCCGGCTGGACTGGGTGCTGGAGCGCTACGAGCGGGACCCGGAGGGGGCCATCGCCGGCGTGGAGAAGGTGGAGGATCCCGTCGAGCGCGTCGTCATCGTCACGCGCATCGTGGAGACCTGGCCCGGCCGCACCCAGAAGCTCTGCAGCATGCTCACGCTCGGCCCCCCGCGGACCCGCTGCGAGCGCATCAACGGTCGGCCGCACCTGCAGTCCAACCCGCCGGTGCGGGACGCGACGCTCCGCCCGGCCGGCGGCCCCTCCTCCTCCTCGCTGCCCACCCCCAGCCCGGAGCGCTCGCCCTACTACGGGGCCCCCGCCGCCAAGGGCCCCTGCTTCACCCGGCGTGAGCCCCACGTCTGCTACGCCACCCAGGCCCTGCGCGACGCGCTGAAGAACCCCATGGACGCGGCCCGCGCCTGCGCGGGGATCCCCGATCAGAAGTGGCATTCCGAATGCCTGTTCAGCGCCGCCGAGATGCTGGTGAACGCCCGGCAGATCTCCGGCCTGGAGGGCGCCAACGATCTCTGCATCGCCGCCGTGCCCTTCTCCTCGAACTGCCTGGCCCACGTCCTCGTCATGCTGGCGAAGACGGCCCCCGACGCCACCGAGCGCGACCCGGCCGTCTGGGCGCCCACCCAGGAGACCGCCTCCGCCATCGAGCGCTACTGGATCCAGCGCGACCCGAGCTCGGCCGCGCTCTTCGTCGACCGCTACTGGTCGGAGTTGATGTCGCTGGCCTACGCCGGCACGCCCGAGGTCACCGGCGGGCCGCTGGACGGGCTGCCCGAGCGCGCCTGGCCCCAGGTGCGGGCGGCGGCGGCCCTGCGCCTCGTGGAGATGGAGGGGCTGGCCGCCCACCCGAGCCTGGACGCCTGGACCGAGGCGCTGGACCTCGCGCTGCAGCGCCGCGCGGAGACGCCCTACCGCCCCCCGGCTCCCCCGCCGGCCAACCCCCGCCGCGCGCCTGATCCACAGGCGCCCACGCCCAGCTCCGGCGTGAGCCTGTTCCAGGGAAAGCAGAACTTCTGGGAGGAGGACCAGCCGGGGGACGAGGTCTGGACGGCGGCCTTCTACTGGGGCACGGGGCGCCGCGCCGTCTCGCCGGATCCGAAGATCGATCTGCGGATCTGCGCGCTGGAGGCCATCGCCCAGGTGGGGTCGGTGGCGAAGACCCGGGGGGACATGGACGGGCTGGCCCGCGCCCGCGCCCTGCTGGGAGAGGGCGCCGCCTCGCCCGAGCCCGTCGTGAAGTGGACCGGCGAGCGCCTGCTCCAGAAGGCCGTTCCGCCCTGAGCGCGGGCCCGCTCAGGCGCCCAGGATCCGCCGCGCGGTCGTGGTGTTGAAGATGGCCTCCACCTCCGCTCCCAGGGCGCGGAAGAAGCCGCGAAGCGGGCGGTTGGGGCCGATCTCCAGCAGGCGGACCGGGCTCAGCGCCAGCAGGGCGCGCATGTCGTCCACCCAGCGCACGCCGCCCGAGATCTGGCGGGTCAGCGCGTCCACCACCGCCTCGGCCTCACCCTGGTGGAAGGCCCCGGTGTAGTTGGAGACCACCTTCGCCGCGCGCCCCGCGTCCCAGCGGGCGGAGGAGTCCCGCAGCAGCGCGCGGAAGCCGGGCTCGATGGGCGCCATCAAGCGGGAGTGGAAGGGGGCGGACACGTCCAGCAGCTTCGCCCGCGCGCCGCTCAGCGCCGGGTGGGCGGGGATGCGGGCGATGGCCTGCTCCACGTCCGCAGCCGCGCCGGAGATCACGATCTGGTCGGGCGCGTTCAGGTTGGCCAGGTCCACGCAGAGCCCGTCCACCGCCTCGCGCAGGGCGGCCTCGTCCAGCGGGTCGCGGATCACGGCCGCCATCGCCCCCTGCCCGCGGGGCACCGCCTCCTGCATACGCCGGCCGCGCTCGCGGACCAGCCGCGCCGCCTCGACCAGCGGGATGGCGCCCGCCGCCACCAGCGCGGTGTACTCGCCCAGGCTGTGGCCCCCGTAGTGCGTGGCCCGGAGCCCCAGGTGAGCCTCCAGCGCGCGCAGCATCGCGATCTCGGCGACCAGGATGGCCGGCTGCGTGTACTCGGTGAGCCCCAGGCGCTCGTCGGCGCCCGCGCACAGCTCGCGCAGGTCCAGCGAGAGCGCGTCGGAGGCCTCCTCGAAGACCTCGCGGCTCTCGGGGAAATCCTGGCAGAAGTCCAGCGCCATCCCCGCCTTCTGGGAGCCCTGACCTGGGAAGACCAGCACGCTCGCGTCCATCCTGCCCTCCTCCGAACCGCCGAACCCTAACCGGCCGCGTCGCCGCCTGGGGCTGTCCCTGCGGGCTCGCATCGGATAGAATCCAAGGCTTCCCTGTTGCCCTGTACGGCTCGCACCCCGGCTCGAGGAGCTCACCCCATGGACCTGCCGCACGCCAGCGAAACCCTCCGCGCCGCGCTCACCGCGGCTCGCCGGGTGCTGTTGACGGGCCCGGTGGACCCCGACGGGGACAGCATCGGCGCCTGCCTCGCGCTGGCCCGCGGCGTCGCGGCCATCTCCGCGGCCCGGGTGGAGGTCGCCGGCACGCCCAGCTTCCGCTACGCCTGGATGCCCGGCGCCGAGGACATGGTCCCTGACGAGCAGATCGCGGGCCCCTACGACGTGGCCATCGTGCTGGACGGGGATCGCCGCCGCCTGCCCGCGCCGGTCAAGCTGGCCTTCGAGGCCGCCACGGTGCGCGGGCTCATCGACCACCACATGAGCACGGACCCCGCGGGCTACGAGATCCCCCTGCTCGATCCCGGGGTCTCCAGCGCCACCGAGCTCGTCTGGCTGCTGATGGAGCCCTGGGGCGTGCCCCTCGACCGCGAGCTGGCCGTCCTGCTCTACACGGGCCTCATCTTCGACACCGGCGGCTTCCGCTACTCCAACACGCGGCCCTCCTGCCACACGCTGGCGGCCCGCCTGCTGGAGGCGGGGGTGGAGCCGGCCCCCATCTCGGCGCGCGTGCTGATGGAGCGGCGTCCGGGCGGCGTCCGCCTGCTGGGCCACGTCCTGTCCACGGCGCAGCTCCTGGCGCAGGAGTCCGTGATCCTGGGGACGGTCTCGCGCGAGCGGCTGAGGGCCTTCGGCGCGGAGGAGGCGGACATCGAGGGCATCGTCGACGCCCTCGTCTTCACCCGCGGCGTGGAGATCGCCTGCCTGGTGGTGGAGCGCGCCCCGGACCGGGTCAAGCTCTCCCTGCGCAGCCGCAGCCGCGTGGACGTGGCGGCGCTGGCCCGCTCGCTCACCGACGGCGGGGGTGGTCACCCGCGCGCCGCCGGCGCGTCCATCCTCGAGCCGCTGGATCGCGCGCTGGACTGGCTACCCGCCGCGCTGGAGCGCGCGGCCCTGAGCGCCTGAGCCCGCGCGTCAGCCCGCGCGCGCGACCTTCATCTCGCACTCCGCGTGCACGAGCTGATCGCAGAGCATGGAGAGCGCGCTGAGCTGATCGCGGTCGAGCCCGCGCATGATCTCCTGCACCTCGCCCGAGTAGCCGGGCAGGATCTTCGAGGTCGTCTCGCGCCCGAGCTCGGTCAGGTTGACGTGGACCACCCGTCGATCCTGGTTGCTGCGCTCCCGGGTGACCAGGCCCCGGCGGACGAGGTTGTCCACCACGGTGGTGACGTTGCCGCTGCTGCGCGAGACGGCCGGGCCGATCTGCCCGTGCTGGAGAGGGCCTTCACGGTAGAGCAGCTGCAGGACGGCGATCTGGCCCGGGGTGAGCCCATAGGGGCGAAGCATCCGCTGGATGTGCTCCTGGGCGTGCTCAGCGGCCAGCGTCAGGCGCAGGTAAGCGTGGATGGCGTCCGCCTCGAGGTTGAGGGCGGGGGTCTGCTCGGGCATCAAGGCACCTCCGGGAACGTTCAGTCTCGAAAAGAAGCATACCGATCCTTCATACGGGTGAGAACGATCCAGGGCTACAGAGTTAGATCGCTGTAAGGTCAGCGCGGGGTCGACAGGGCCCAGGCGGTCTCGGTCTCTGTCTCGGCGATCGGAGATCCAGCAACTTCAACGAGGATGTTCCGCGCCCGGTCGTACTCGCCGCCGCTCATCGCCGCCCGGTGGAGCACCACCGCGGCGTAGCCCAGGCTGCCGAGGTCTTTCACTCCACCTGAGGGTGCTGTGAACAGCTTGCCCGGGTAGGGCACGTCCCGGTTCTTCGCGCGGGCCGTGGGGTTCAGGAGCTCGCGCAGCATGCGCTGAATCAAGGGCGAGCCCAGCAATTCCCGGGGGAGGAAGGTGTTGACCCCGTAGGCGATGGGGCGGGCGTGCCGCGTCTGCCACATCGCGTAGCGGCGGTTCCACAGCGTGGCGTCCGGCGGCCAGTCCAGCACCGGGCCCGCGGGGAGATCCGCGTAGATCGCCGGGACCTCGACCTTCGTGCTGGCCAGGGGCCAGGGGGCGGGCGAGAGCGCCACGGTCTCCAGCAGGGCGACGCCGGCCAGCGCGGCGATGGCGGGTCGGGGCAGGCGCCGGGCGGCGAAGGCCGCCAGCAGGGCCAGCAGCGGCACCAGGAAGGCCACCATCCGGTAGGGGTGGTGGACGAAGCGGAAGGGAGAACCGGGCACATAGAGCAGGGCCAGCGGCATCGGCACCGCCCCGCCCCCCCAGCTCACCAGCTGCCCGTCCACGCAGAGCCGAGGGCCCAGCGTGAGGATCGCGTAGGCCGCTGTCATCGGCAGTAGCAGGCGGGCCCGATCCCCGGGCTCCGTCCGCCGCGCCAGGGCCCAGCCCGCCAGGCCCAACGCCACCCAGCCCAGGTAGTTGACGTGGAGGATCCCCGGGTTCTCCTCGCGCGTGTCCGGGAAGTAGTGCTCGCCCGGCCGCAGGAAGGTCAGCAGGTCGGTGGCCGGCAGCGCCTTGTAGGACCAGCCCGGCGCGTTCTCGGTGGTGACCGCCGCCTCGGGGCTGGTCAGCGTGGACCAGGCGGCGAGGAAGAGCGGCGCGGCGGCGAGGCCGAAGACCAGGGCCACGCGCAGGGCCACCTTGAAGCGCTCCCGCCAGCCCGGCCCCAGCACGGCCAGCCCGGTGAGCAGGGCCCCGAAGGCCGCGTAGTAGAAGGCCTGGGCCGCGCAGCCCGCCAGCAGGAGCCCGGCCGCCAGCGGCGCATGCCGGGAGGGCGCCTCGCCCCGCGGGTCCAGCCCCATGGCCGAGACCAGCGCGCCGATGAAGAGCACCGGCAGCGCCAGCCCCAGGTACTCGGAGAGCCCGGAGTGGGCGAGCCCGATGAGGTAGGGCGAGCAACCGACGATCACGCCCGCCAGCACCCCCGCCGTCCGGCTGCCGCTCCAGCGCGCCCCCACCGCGTAGGCGGCCAGGGCCCCCAGCCAGGCCTGCAGCAGCACGAGGCCGTCCCAGGCGGCGGGGAAGCCCAGCGGGCGCAGGAGCAGCGCCAGCAGCGCGCCCAGCGGGTCCACGTACCAGAGCTTGACCTCGCCCGGGTACTGCACCAGATCGGTGCTGACGGGGAGCTCGCCCGAGAGCAGCTCGCGCCCGAACCACCAGGTCCCCCAGTAGTGGTCGGCCAGATCGCCCGTCTCGTGCCCCAGCGCCTCCCCCCGCAGGAGCAGGGCCGGGAGCGGCCAGAGGGCCACGCACACCAGGGCCAGCAGGGCCAGCGCCGCGGGCCCGTGGGCGCGCAGGAGCGTCGCGATCCGCGCGTTCACTCGTCCTCCTCGTCCTCGGCGCGGCGCAGCGGGAGCTCCGGCGGGAAGCGCCGCGAGGCGAGATCCCAGCCCTGCGACTCGATAATCCCGGCCAGGGGCAGGCGCCCGCCGTCCGAGGTCCCGCGCAGCACCACGGGGAGCCGGAAGGGGAGGGGCTCCACAGATTTATTTGCAAGGGTCGAAATATCCCATGCGTACAACTTTTCGTCCACCGAGACGGTCGGCTCGCCGAAGAGGGCGCCGAAGAGGCCGCGGTAGACCTCCACCAGCGGCGCCATCTCCGCCGGGAAATACTCGGTGTTGAGCACGATCCAGCGCAGGCCCACCTCGTGGAGGGCCTTCAGATCGGCCTCGTCCACGGTCAGCGCGCCCTGGTGCTCGCCCTGCTCCAGCGCCTGCAGGTCGGTCAGCAGCCCGTTGGTCGCCACCCAGGCGTCCCAGTCCGCCGGCCGCACCCGGTCCACCCACATCGCGTGCCCGTTGACCAGCTTCTTCTGGTGGACCCACTGGTAGGAGAGGGTCTGCTGGCCGCAGACCAGGGGAGGGGAGATGGGCAACTCCAGCACGGCGTCCCCGGGCAGCTCCGCCAGCTTCGCGTAGGGCTCGGGCGGCGCCCAGACCGAGACGGGGGAGGAGAGGGTGCCGGCGCGGGCGCCCACGTCCGCGGGCAGCAGGAGCGTGAGGCCCACGGCCAGGGCGCCGGGCACCAGGGGGCGGACCCGGGGCTCGGCCTGCTCGGTGAGCCAGGCCATGGCGCGATCCAGGCCGCGGGCGGCCAGCGGCGCCAGGGTGAAGCCCAGGACGGCGATGTGGCGGTAAGGCCACCAGAAGCGCTGCAGCGGCCCGCCCACCCCGTAGAAGAGCAGGAAGGGGCCGGGGATCCCGCCCTCGGCGCCCCCGCCCAGCGAGGGGTAGGGCCCGAGGCAGAGGGCGTAGAAGAGCACCGACGCCGCCACCGCCCCACGCTGGGCCCAGGGGAGCTCCGCCCAGACCTCGCGGAGCAGGCCCAGGCCCTCGCGCGGGCTGCGCGGCGGGCGGGCGCGCCAGGCCCACCACAGCGGCGCCAGCAGGGCCCCCAGCGCGGGCAGCACCAGCGAGAGCGGCAGGATGATCCCGCCCCAGAAGCCCGGCCCTCCGAACAGGGGGAAGAGGGCGGGCAGGCTGCTCTGCATGGCCAGCGGGTGAGGGAAGGCGCCCTCGTCGGTGCCCGGGATCTTCGCCCAGGCCGAGAGGAAGACCAGGAGCGGCGGCAGCGTGGTGAGCAGGGCCACGGGCACGAAGGGCACCAGGGCCCGCCAGCGCGGCCGGAAGGCGAACCACACGACCCCGGCCAGCGCGCACCACAACCCGGAGTACCAGTAGGAGAAGCTGGCCGCCCCGAAAAGGAGCCCCGCGCCCAGGCCGCGCAGCAGCAGCCCCCGGTCGGGCCGCCAGGGCCCAGCCTCGGGCGCGCGCTCCAGCAGCGCATGCCAGGCCACCAGGAAGAAGCCGATCCAGTACAGCGGCATCTGGGCGAAGCGCCCGCCCGCCAGCTCCTCCGAGATGTAGGGCGAGAACGCCAGCGCTCCCCCGGCCACCAGGGAGGCGGGCGCGCTCCCCCCGAGGCGCCGGGCCAGCAGCGCGCCGGAGAGCCCGTTGAGCGTGATCGCCAGCAGCACCCACAGCGTCAGCGAGCCCGGCCAGTCCATCCAGGCCGCCAGCAGGGTGTAGGGGATCGCGTCGGAGCCGTTGCCCGCCAGCCAGGGCCCGTCGCCCACGGGCACGTAGTAGCGGTCATTGTGCAGGATCGAGCCGCCGGACAGGATCTGTTCAGGGATCCAGCGGTACAACCAGTGGTTGGAGATCATGTCCGGGTGGGTCCAGAGCCCGATCACCCCGTGCTCCCCGTCCAGCCAGGCGGGCCAGGTCTGGTAGAGGGCGAGCGCGAGGTAGAGGACCAACGCGGCGAGGGGCCAGAGGCGGCGCATCCACGCGAAGTATCCCGCGCGTGTGGGAATTGCCTCCGAGAGCGATAAGCTGAGGACCGTAGGAGGTGTCATGTCTGAGGGCATCGAGATCCGCTTCAACCTGAACGGCCAGGACGTCGCCGTGGTGACCGATCCAAAGCGCTCGGCGCTGCGCGTGCTCCGCGAGGATCTCGGGCTCATCTCCCTGAAGCCGGGCTGCGACCCCCAGGGCATCTGCGGCTGCTGCGCGGCGCTGGTGGACGGCAAGCCGCGCCTGACCTGCACGCTGCCCACCAAGAGCCTGCAGGGCAAGACGGTCACCACGCAGGACGGCCTCTCCGAGCTGGAGAAGGCGGCCTTCTCCGAGGCCTTCGTCACCTGCGGCGGGACGCAGTGCGGCTACTGCACGCCGGGCATCGTGCTGCAGAGCAAGGCGCTGCTGGACAAGAGCCCCGAGCCCTCGGACGACGACATCGCCAAGGCGCTGCAGATGCACGTCTGCCGCTGCACGGGCTGGAAGAAGATCCACGACAGCGTCCACCTCGCCGCGCGCTGGCTGCGGGAGGGCGCGGTGCCCGAGGCGGGCGGGCAGGGTCAGGGGCTGGGCTCGACCTGGCGGCAGGAGGATCTGCGGCTGGCGGTGCTGGGCCAGCGGCCCTACATCGACGACATGGTGCGCCCTGGGATGCTGCACGGCGCGCTGCGCTGGACCCCGCACCCCCGCTGCCGGATCCTGCGCATCGACCCCACGCCCGCGCTCTCCATGCCCGGAGTGCGCGCCGTGGTCACCGCCGCCGACCTGCCGGCCGACCGGCGCGTGGGCCTCATCTTCAAGGACTGGCCCATCCTGGTGGCCGAGGGTGAGGAGACCCGCTGCTACGCCGACATCCTGGCGGCCGTCGCCGCGGACACCCCCGACCAGGCCCGCGCCGCGGCCGACGCGATCCTCATTGAGGTCGAGGCGCTCCCGGCGCTGACCGACGTGGAGCAGGCGAGCCAGGATCCGAAGAACATCCTGGCCACCTGCCGGGTGCAGAAGGGCGACGCCAGGGCGGCCCTGGCGCGGGCGGCCCACGTCGTGGAGGAGAGCTTCCGCACGCAGGTCATCGACCAGGCCTTCCTGGAGCCCGAGGCCTCGCTGGTGGTCCCGTTGGAGGACGACGGCTGGCTGGTCTACTCCTGCGGGCAGGGTGTCTTCGACGATCGCAAGCAGCTCTGCGAGCTCTTCGGGCTCGCCCCCGAGAAGCTGACGGTGCAGCTCGTCCCCACGGGCGGGGCCTTTGGCGCCAAGGAGGACCTCAACGTCCAGCCGCACGCGCTGGCCCTCGCCATGAAGGCGCGCCTGCCCGTGAAGATCTCGCTCTCCATGGAGGAGTCCACGCGCTTCCACCCGAAGCGCCACGCGCTCCGCATGCGCTACCGCGTGGGCTGCGACGCCGAGGGCCGGCTGGTCGCGGTGGAGGCCCACATGATCGGGGACACGGGCGGCTACGCCAGCGTGGGCGACAAGGTGCTGGAGCGCGCCGCCGGCCACGCCGCCGGGCCCTACCGCGTGCCCAACGTCTTCGTCGAGGCCCGCACGGTCTACACCAACAACCCCGTCGCGGGCGCCATGCGCGGCTTCGGGGTGAACCAGGCGGCCTTCGCCCTGGAGGGCTGCCTGGAGCGGCTGGCCGAGCGCCTGGGCATGGACCCGCTCGAGTTCCGGGCGAAGAACCTGCTGCTCCCGGGGGACCGCTTCGGCACGGGCCAGGTGATGAACGCCGGGTGCGGGATCATGCAGACCCTGGACGCCATCCGGCCCCACTACGCGGCGGCGAAGGCGGCGGGCAAGCACGTCGGCGTGGCCTGCGGCATGAAGAACGTCGGCATGGGCAACGGGCTGGCCGAGGTGGGGCGGGTGGTGATGGAGGTGCTCTCGCCCACGGAGATCCTCATCACGACGGGCTTCACCGAGATGGGCCAGGGCCACGACACGGCCATGGTCCTCTTCGCCGCGGAGGCGACCGGGCTGCCCGCGAGCCTGTTCAGCGTGGTCTGCTCGACGGCGGAGGCGGTGGAGGTGGGCATGACCACCGCGAGCCGCGGGACCTACCTGGGCGGGAACGCGGTGCTGGCCGCGGCCCCGGCCCTGCGCGCGGCCCTGGACGCGGCGGGCGGGGACCTGGGGCGCCTGGTCGGTCAACGCTTCAGCGGGAGCTGGCAGGCGCCCGAGACGCACAAGAACGACGCGGGCCTGGAGGACCCCACCACCCACTACGCGTTCGGCTTCGCCACGCAGCTGGCCATCGTAGGCGCCGACGGCAAGCTGGAGGAGGTGGTGGCCGCGCACGACGTGGGGCGCGTGGTCAACCGCGTGGCCTGCGAGGGGCAGATCGAGGGCGCCCTGCACATGGGCATCGGGTACGCGCTCTCGGAGGAGCTGGTCATCGACGACAAGGGCGTGCCGGACCTGCGCTTCCGCAACCTCGGCATCGTCAAGGACCGCCACATGCCGAAGCTCACCACCCTGCTGGTCGAGCACCCCGACCCCAACGGCCCCTGGGGCGTGAAGGGCGTGGGCGAGATCGGGCTGGTGCCCACCGCGCCCGCCATCGCCGCCGCCATCCACAGCTTCGACCGCGTGTGGCGGAACGTCCTGCCCCTGCGCGACACCGAGGCGGCGAAGGCCATGGGCGTGAAGCCCTCGAAGGCGGCGCGGGCGAGCTGAGCGACGGGGGGCTCGGGCGCGCGCCGGAGCCCCCAGAAAGCAGAAACCCCAGCAGGGTTCGCCTGCTGGGGTTCCTGTGCGAAGAGGGACGAGCGGACTAGGCGCGCTCGACCTTCTCCACGGCGATCTCGACCTTCTCGATCGCCATCGCCGAGCTGTCCGAGTCCATGTCCGGCACGTACCACTTGGCCGGCCAGCCTTCGTAGAAGTTGTAGCGGCCGACCTCGGTCTGGCCGTCCTGGTCGAGGATGATGACCGAGCCGGAGCGGCGGTCGATCTTGCCGTCCTCGATGTTCTTGCGCCACTGCCAGAGGTCGTCGGTCGCGGTGTAGCCGCGCTCGAGGACGATGTTGGCGTAGGTGGTGCGGCCGGGCTTCTTGCGCACGACCATGTCGTTGCCCTGCTTGAACTCGATGACCTCGGTCTCGGAGTCCATGCCGGAGACGCTCTTGAAGCCGCCGACGATCACCTTGGTGTCGGCGATGATGCCCTCGATCTCGAGCAGGAAGTTATAGGCGCCAAACAGTTCTTCGGTAGGCATGGTCGTGTTTCCTTGGTTGGCTCGGGTTGTCCGCTACGCGGAGACGGGCGTATCGGGCGTTGCGTGGTCGGAGGTGCCCTTGTTCGAGGCGTCGCCGCCCCTCAGACCGGAATTGAAGACAGACTTCGATCAGGATGGTAGCAAAGCGGCTCCGGCGCGGGAGTGGTGGCGGAAAGAATTATTGATCGGTGGGTGAGCTGGATTCACAAAAATCAAGTTTTGTGCGATATAAAATTCTTCAGAATTTTTTCTTGATCCCCGCTTCGATATCCGGCGCCGTGTGCGCGGGGCTCGCGAAGGGACAGCTTGAAGACAGAATAGAAAACTCAATTCTTCGCGCGCGCAAGCCCTCCATCATACCCTTCGCGCCGCGCCTCCACCCGGCGCGCCCCGGCCCCCGCCCTCTCGCGCCCCCGTCCCCACCTTCGAGGTGAGGGTGCTATGTTGGGACGATCCTGTGGGGATGCGGCGGTGGATCTCTCTGGCGAGCTGCGGCGGCTCGCGCCCTACGTGCCCGCTTCCGTGCTCGGCGCCCTGCCCGCCGATCCCGAGGCGCCGTTCGGGAGGGCGTCGCGTCAGCGCGCGGCGATCCTGATCGCCGATATTGAAGGATCAACACCGATCGTCGCTGAGCTCACCGGCTCAGGGCCAGAGGGTCTCGACCGGCTGCAGCTCTTCCTGCGCCAGTACTACGCGGCGATGATCGAGGCGATCGAGACCTACGGCGGCGTGATCTTCCAGTTCGCCGGGGACGCGATCCTGGCCAGCCTTGAGCGACGAAGCGGGGAGGACGACGACAGCCTCGGCCGGCGCGCCCTGCGTTGCGCCGACGAGCTTCGGGGCCGCGCGGTCGAGCTCGCCGAGGCCGCCGAGCTCGGTCTGCCCGTGCGCTGCAAGTTCGGCCTGGCGATGGGCGACGTCCACCTCCTGCTGCTCGGCGAGCCCGACCAGTGGATCCACCCCGTCCTGGTCGGGCGCCCCATCGCCGACGCCGTGGGCGGGGAGAAGCTGGCCCGCGGGGACGAGCTGCTGGTCAGCGACAGCCTGTGGTCGGTCCTGCGCACGCCGCCCCCCGCCGAGCGCCGCGAGCGCTACCACGTCCTCCGCCCGGGGCCGCGCAACCCGGTGGTCCCCACGCTGCCGCCGCGCCCCACCCGCGCGCTGCTGGAGCGCGCCCGCCGCCTCGTCCCGCCTGTGCTGCTGCACCGCGTGGTGACCGGCCACGAGGGCTTCCTGGGCGAGGTGCGCGAGATCACGGCGATGTTCCTGCGCTTCGATCTCGTGGGCCCGGCGGAGCTCCCCGAGCGCGTCTTCGAGCTGAACCAGCTCTACTCCCACCTGCAGCGCGAGTGCGCCACCTTTGGTGGCTGGCTCTCCCAGACGGACTTCACCGACAAGGGCAACGTCCTCTTCTTCATCTTCGGCGCGCCGAACGCCGTGGAGCACCGCGAGTCCCTGGCCGCCCGCTTCGCCTGGAAGGTGCTGCACGACCGCGAGCGCTTCCCCTTCGTGCGCCGCATGCAGATCGGCCTCGCCACGGGCACCGCCTACTGCGGGAACGTCGGCTCGGCCGTGCGCAAGGGCTACACCACCATCGGCGAGGTCGCCCACGTCGCCGCCCGCCTCATGACCGTGGGCGAGCTCTCCGCCATCCACCTGGACGAGGTCACCGCCCGCGCGCTCAAGCGGGAGTACGGGCTCACCCGCGTGGACGGGGTGCGGCTCAAGGGCGTGACCGAGCCGCTCTCGACCTTCCGCCTGCACTCGCGCTCCTCTCTGGACCGTGTCCAGGAGACGACCGCCCCGCGCCAGGCGTTGATCGGGCGGCGGGCGGAGCTGGAGACCCTGCGCGCGCTGCTGGAGGGGGTGGCCGAGGAGGGCGGGCGGGTGGCGATGGTCTCGGGGGAGGCGGGCATCGGCAAGACCAGCCTCGCGTCCACCGTGCTGGTGGAGGCCCGGCTCCAGGGCTTCGGGGCGCTGTCGGGGGCCTGCTTCTCGTTCGAGATGTACACCCCCTTCTTCCCCTGGAAGGCGCTGCTCGGGGAGCTGCTGGAGCTGGACCCGCTGCTGCGCACGGAGCAGAGCCTGGAGCGCATCCGCGCCGCCCTGCTGGGGGTGGACGACAAGAGCGCCCCCTGGGCCCCGCTGCTGGCGGCGGCGCTGGGGCTCACCGTCGAGGAGGACCCGCTCACCCGCAGCCTGGACGCGCGCAGCAAGCACCAGCGCCTCTTCGAGCTGATCGCCCGCCTCGTCGAGCGCCACGCCCGCCGCGGCCCGCTGCTGCTGGTGGTGGAGGACGTCCACTGGGCGGACACCGCCTCGCTGGCCCTGCTGGAGCACATCGCCGCCCGGGTGGAGACCCTGCCGGTGCTGATGCTGCTCACCACCCGCCCCAGCGAGAACCTGCGCAGCCTGCGCGCGCTCTCCTGGTTCTATCCGGTCGAGCTCACGCGGCTCTCGGAGCCGGAGAGCGTGGAGCTGGTGCGCGCCCGCCTCCCGCTCGCCCTCCCCAACCTGGGGCTCGAGCAGCTCATCCTGTCGAAGGCGCAGGGCAACCCCTTCTTCATCGAGTCCATCGTCCACGGGCTCACCGAGCGCTACGGGCGGGGGACCCTGGGCGGCTCCGTCGCCATCCCCGAGGATCTGGCCGAGATCACGATCCCCGACTCCGTCCAGGACGTGGTGCTGAGCCGCATCGACCGCCTGGATCCGCGGGAGCAGGCGCTGATCAAGAGCGCCTCCATCGTGGGCCGGGTCTTCACCCTCGAGGAGATCCTGTCGCTGCTGCCGCCCGAGATCGGGGAGGCGGAGGCCCGCGCCAGCGTGGCGCGCCTCGGCGAGCTGGGGCTGGTGGTGGTGGAGAACGAGCGCCCGCTCACGCTGGCCTTCCAGCACGTCCTCATCCAGAACGTCGCCTACAACGCCCAGCTCCTCTCGGCGCGCGCCGAGCTGCACGGCCGCTTCGCCCGCGCGCTGGAGCTCCGCGCCGCCGACGCCAGCCCCGGCCTGCTGGCCTTCCACTACCTGGCGGCCAACGACGCCCGGAAGGGCCTCCAGTACACGCTGATCGCGGCGCGCCGCGCGCGGGAGCAGTACGCCAACCGCGACGCCGCCCACCACTACGAGCGCGCCATCGAGCTCCTCTCCGCCGAGCAGCCCCCCGACCGGGTGGAGCTCGCGAGGGTGCGGCGCGAGCTCGCCCAGACCCTGCTGCAGGAGGGCAGCTACGCCGAGGCCGTGCGCATGCTGGAGGGCTGCCTGGACGAGGCGGGCTCGCGCTCGGAGAAGGCGGACGTCTACGAGGGGCTCGGCCGCGTCTACCAGGAGATGGGGGAGCTGGGGCTGGCGACCATGGCGCTGGAGACCTCGCTCCGGCTGAACGGGCGGCGGACGCCGCAGACGCTCCTGGGGCTGGGCGTGCAGATCCTGGTCCAGGGGGCCCTGGTGCTGTGGGGGGAAGCCTTCGGCGTGCGGCCCACGCGGGATCGCGTGCTGGTGGAGCGGCAGCTCGAGCAGCTCGCCACGCTCATCTCCATGATCCGCATCTACTATTTTGTAGACGCGGCCAAGCTGGCCTGGGCGACGCTGGCGGCGCTGAACCTGGGGCGGCGCACGGGCTCGGACTACGGCCACAGCGTGGCGCTGACCTTCTACGGGACCCTGCTGTCGGCGGCGGGCCTGCTGAAGAAGGCGCCGCTGGAGACGCAGCGCGGGCTGGATCTGGCGATCCAGGCGGGGGATCCGGTGGCGGAGGCCACGGCGGTCAGCCGGCTCGGCACCTGCGCCACCTTCGCCAACGACCTGGAGCTGGGGGTCTCCTACGCGGTGGACGCCGTGCGCCGCTTCCGCGACGTGGGCGAGATGTGGGAGATCCAGACGGCGATCATGCTGCGCGCCGTCACGTACTTCCTGCAGGCGGAGCTCGATCTCGCGCTGCGCAGCTTCCTGGAGATGGCCTCCGTCGCCCGCGTGCTGAACGCCCGGCGGCACCAGGCCTGGAGCCACGGCTGGGCGCCGATGTGCCGCTACCTGCTGGGGCGCTCGGACGCCGAGGCGGCGCGCCTGGAGCTGGAGGAGGGCCTGGCGACCAGCCTGGAGATGCTGGACCAGGCCAACATCTGCACGGCCAACAACCACCTGGCCAACCTCGCCGTGCGCGAGGGCGACGTGGAGGGGGCCGCGCGCCAGGCCCTGCGCACCTTCGCCGCGGTCTGGGCCTACCAGGTCATGGTGCCCTTCTGCCAGAAGGGGCTCATCGACGCCGCCGAGGCCGCGCTGTTCGCGCTGGAGCGGGGGGCGGTCTCCGTGCCGCGCTGGAAGCTGCGCCGGATCGTGCTGCTGGCGCGCCTGAAGGCGGCGGTCGTGGGTCGCCTCTACCCCTACCTGCGCGGCCCGGCCCTGCGCATCCGAGCCCGCGACCTCGCGCTCCGTCGCGGCGCGGCGGCGGCCGAGCCGATCTTCGACCGGGCCATCGCAGTGCTGGAGAAGAGCCCGAACCCTTGGGAGCTCGGCGTCTGCCTCCTGGACGCCAGCGAGGCCCTGCCTCACCGCCGCGAGGCGCTGCGGGCGCGGGCGCGGGCGATCTTCGAGGACCGGGGGATCGTGGCGGAGCTTCGGCGGATGGAGCGGGAGCGGGGTCCGGTGGGCTGATCCCGGGCGTGTTAGGGGATCAGCATGGTCGCCGCGCTCCTCTGGTCCCTGCTCGCCTGTACGTCCACGTCGGCGCCGGGGGGCGGTGAAGGCCCGGGCGCGGACCCGTCCGCCCAGGCCGATCTTCGGGACGCATTTCGAGACCCGCTGGTCACCGATGGGCCAGCCGGAGTCGTGGGGAAGCCGGTCTTCAGCGAGACCGACATCCTGTTCATCGACATTGAGCTCTCGGAGGCGTCCTACCTCGCGCTGGAGGCGGAGCCTACGACCTACGTGGACGGCGCGGTGACCGTCGGTGAACACACGTGGTCGCGGGTCGGAGTGCGTTTGAAAGGGACGGCCAGCTTCCAACCTATCGACGCGAAGGCGAGCTTCAAGATCAAGTTCGAGGACTACAGCGACGAGCGATTCTACGGCCTCGACCGTCTCACGCTGCAGAACAACTACTGGGATCCGACGATGATGACCCAGGTCCTCGCCTACCGGTTCTTCGCCTCCGCGGGCCTGCCCGCGCCGCGCACCGGGTACGCCTGGGTCACGCTGAATGGGGAGGACAAGGGGCTCTACACCATCCTGGAGAGCATGGACAGCCAGTTCGTGGACCGGGAGTGGCCCGGGAGCGAGGGCAACCTCTACGAGCGGACACCCGGCTGCGACTTCAACAGCGACGGCACCTGCTTCGAGCTCCAGGAGGCGGGCGACGGCGAGCCCGACCCCGACGCGGCCCTGGCCAGCGCGGTCGCCGCGGTGGAGACGGGCACGCTCGACGCCCTGCGCGTGGCCTTCGACTGGGAGGATCTCCTCGGCTTCCTCGCGGCGGAGCGCGTCGTCAACCACCCGGACAGCTACTCGTATGGTCTGAACAACTTCTTCGCCTACCACGACCCGGTGGAGGACCAGGTCAGCCTCGTGCCCTGGGGCGCGGACTCGACCTTCCACAACGGCTACCGGGAGGTGCTCGCCGGGGAGCCCATCGGCTGGCTCGGCCGCTTCTGCGAGTCGGACGACGCCTGCAGGGCCGAGCTCGAGGCGGCCATCCTCCAGTCCGCCGAGCTGATGACGAGCTCCGATCTCCTGGGCTACGCCGAGCAGACCCGGGAGCGGATCGGGGACTACGTGGAGGCGGACCCGCTCGCCGTCTACGACGCCGAGACCGTGGCCTCCTCGACGGAGGCGCTGCTGACCTGGATCGAGGAGCGCCCTGTGGAGATCAACGGGTACATGGTGCTGTGGGAGTGAGCGGGGAGCCTGACGCTCAGGGCGCGCGCGCTCCGTCGCCAGCGCAGCGCACCGCGACCTCCTTGCCCGAGAACGCGATCCCGATCCTGCGGATCGGCGCCGCTCCGGCCGCCTCCAGCTCCGCGGCGTAGCCGCGCTCCTGAATCTGGATCAGCGCCTCCTCGGCCGAGCGCGCCAGGTCCCTGCCCGGCTGCCGTCGCTTGAACTCCAGCACGAGCCCAGGCCCTCCCGGCGCGCGCGGGATGATCAGCACGTCGGCGCGCCCGCCGTCCGCTCCATCCAGTCCAGGAAGGTGTCCTCCCAGAGGGTCCGCACCTCGAAGTTGGGGATGCGCAGCGAGGCCAGCGCCCGCCCCCGCGCCTGTGTGACGCGCTCGGCGCTGAGGTAGCCGCCGAAGAGGAGGAGGCTCCACACGCTGGCGCCGCGGAGCTCTCGAAGCGACAGGCTCTCCTCGATCCGCGCCTCGATGGCGCCGCCCGCCAGGAGGGTGAGCACGTCCCCGTGCAGGTCGGCGCTGTCCAGCAGCAGCGCGCGCACGAGCCCGTTCTCCGAGGTGTTCAACCACCAGGGGGAAGGCGGAGAGTGGGGATCGGCGAGGAAGCAGAGGATCGACCAGGGGTTGTATACGGTGGCCTCGCCGAAGCGGTAGCCGTTGTACCAGCGGCGCACCTCGTCGAGCTCGGCGTCGCGCCCGTGGGCGCCGAGCAGCGCGCTGACCTCGGGCTCCGTGAAGCCGAAGAGGGCTCCGGTGCGCGGGTGCAGCAGGGAGTAGACGGCGACGTTGTTGAGGCCCGAGAACATGGACTCACGGGCCACACGCAGCACGCCGGTGAGCACGCCCTTGAACAGGTGAGGGTTGTCCTTCAGCCCCGACGAGAGCAGCGCGCGGAAGAAGGCCACCGCCTCCTCGTGGTAGCCCTGCTCCCAGGCGGTGAGCACGCCGGCGTCGTACTCGTCGATGAGCAGGACGACGCGGACCCCGTGGACGGTGGCCAGCGCCTCGGAGAGGTCCAACAGGGCCCGGGTGAGGTCTCCCTCTCCGTCCCGCACAGCCAGGAGGCGGCGGCGCAGGGCAGGATCCAGGCGCTCATCCTCGATCGCCTCGCCATGTCGGGCCACCTCGGCCGAGAGGGCCGTGGCCACGGCCGCGCGCGCCTCGACCCAGCTCCGCTGCTTGAGATCCTTGAAGGTCAGCCGGATGAGGGGGTAGCGCTGAAAGTGCTCGCGGGCCGCGGCGTCTCGCCAGATCTCCAGGTCGGCGAACAGGGCCGAGCGATCCGGGCCGCGGCCCAGGAAGGCCGCCGCCATGCTGAGGTTCAGGGTCTTGCCGAAGCGCCGGGGGCGAGGGTGGAGCAACACCTGGGCCGGCGCGTCGAGGACCTCGGCGACGAAGGCGGACTTGTCCACGTAGAGCGCCCCGGCCTCGCGCAGCGAGACGAAGTCGGACTGACCGAGCAGGATTCGGGGCGCCATGGGCGGGGACTAACCGGCTCGCGGGCGGGATGGGTGGGGGCGGCGGTCGGCGCGACCCTAGCCCACCCACGCCTCCAACACCTGCTGCATGCCCGTCGGCGACGCCGGTCCGCCGCTCGCGTCGTGGACCTCCACCGCCCCGAAGCCCGCCGCCCGCAACACCGCCGCGGCCTCGTCCGGAGATCCGTAGTGGGCCGCCACCTTCCCGCGCGCCACGACGCTGAGCATCCCGAAGAAGGCGCCGACCAGCGGAAAGCGGGTCAGCGCGTCCTTGCTGATGAGGTCCGTGAGGTAGACCCCCGACGGGAAGCCGCCCAGGAAGCGCGCGATCCGCGCCCAGAGCGCCTCGACCTGGGCCCGCGGCAGGTAGAGCAGCAGGCCCTCCGTGATCACCGCGACCGGCTGGGTGGGGTCCAGCAGACCCGCGGTGGCCTCGACCAGGCTCTCCGGTCCCTGGTCCAGCAGGGCGTTGAGCGACACGACGTGGTGGCGCGGGCCGCGCACGCCGTCCAGCGCCGCGCGCTTCCGGGCCGCCATGCCGGGCAGATCGCCCTCGATGTAGGGGAGATCGTGCCGCGCGCTCACCCGCAGCCCGCGCGCCGAGAGCCCGGCGGCGATCTCCACCACCTGTCGCACCCCGCGCTCGGCGATGGCCGCCTCCAGCCGGGCCTCCACCACCTGATGGCGCTTCAGCAGCGCCCCGTCCAGGGAGAGCCCCCCCAGCAGGGGCCTCGCCGCCCAGAGGACGGGCCGCGCCAGGTAGAAGAGCGTCGGGCTCAGCGCGCCGGAGAGGGCAGGGTGCGAGAGCCCCGCGCGCGCCCAGATGGTGCCGGTGTAGTGGGCGGTGGGGCTGATGCGCGAGGTGTCCATCGCGCTATTGCTGCCGCCCCTCGATGGCCAGCAGCAGCACCGGGATGGCCACGCCCAGCCGGGGGTCCAGCTGGCCATCGGCGGCGCGCAGGTCCACGTCGTAGCTGAGCACGAAGGGGTTCCAGTGCTGAACGATGTGGCCCACCTCGCGCCCCTCGAGGGTCAGCGTGTAGCGGAGCGGGATGAGGTTGGACAGGAAGCGGCGGAGCAGCGCCATGACGGCCGAGTCCTCCTCCAGCTTCCCCAGGGTCGTGTCCCCCGGCCCCAGCACCGCCCACTCGTCCCGCAGGATGGAGCGCAGCCCGCTGCGCCGCAGCGCGCCCGCCACCTCCCCGGTGTTCGCGTCGGTCACATCGTAGGTGGCCGAGATGTCCAGCACCTGGCGCGCCCGGATGCGCAGCATGGGCCGCGTCTGCTGCTCATCGGCGTAGACGACCAGCTCCTCCCGGAGGCGGAAGGCCCGCTGCTTGACGTAGAAGCGCAGGATCCCGTCCTCGCCCAGCAGGCGGAAGGCCGCCCCGAAGAGGGCGAACCAGGCCCTCCGCGCGGTGTAGCGCGGCTGGTAGAGCGAGGGCGTGGCGCGGCTGTCGCCGGGCATTCCAGTCTCCGTGGAGGGTGACCTTAGCACAGGGCCGGCGCGTCCGTTATGGTTGAGCGGATGATCACCCGCCTCGATCACATCGCCGTCGCGGTCCCCGACCTCGCCGAGGCCATCCGGCGCTTCGCCGAGGACCTGGGGCTGCCCCTGGAGGGTCAGGAGGACGTCGTCTCCGCGCAGACGCGCACGGCCTTTCTGTCGGTGCCGGGCACGCACATCGAGCTCATCCACCCGCTCGACGGGCAGGGCCCGGTGCAGAAGTTCCTGGAGACCCGCGGCGGCGGGCTGCACCACCTCTGCTTCGAGACCGACGACATCGACGCGGACATGGCCCGCCTCCAGGCGCGCGGCTACCGCTTCCTCTCGGACGCGCCGAAGCCGGGCGCCCACGGGACGCGCGTGGTCTTCATCCACCCGAAGTCGGCGGGCGGGGTGCTGATCGAGCTGGCCGAGCACCCGCGCTCCGAGCAAGGGCACGCGGACCAGGGCCACGCCTCCACGAGCGAGGCCGGATGAGCCTGGCCTACGGCGAGCAGACCACGCTCTCCTGGCGCAAGCGCCGCGCCGGGCAGCGCCTGATGATCGGCATCCAGGGCAGCGCGCCCTCGCCGGAGCTTCGGGCCTTCGTGCGCGAGGCCACGCCGGGCGGCTTCATCCTCTTCGCCCGCAACGTCGAGGATCCGGCCCAGGTCCTCGAGCTGAACCGCGAGCTCACCAGCCTGCTCCCCGTCACCCACCCGCCCCTGCTGGGCGTGGACCAGGAGGGCGGGCGCGTGCAGCGCATCAAGGTCACGAGCTGGCCGCGGGCGCGCTGGGTGGGCAACGTGGACGACCCGCGGCGCACGCGGGCCCTGGCCGCGGCCATGACCGACGAGCTGCTGGCGGTGGGCTTCAACGTCAACTTCGCGCCCGACTGCGACGTGGACTCGAACCCGAAGAACCCCGTCATCGGCGACCGCGCCTACGGCAACACCCCCGCCGCCGTCATCCGCCACGCCGTCCCCACCCTCGAGGTCATGCAGGACCGCGGCCTCATCGCCTGCGCCAAGCACTTCCCCGGCCACGGCGACACCGAGCAGGACAGCCACCACGACCTGCCCCGCGTGGAGAAGGAGCTCCCCGATCTGCGCGAGGTGGAGCTCCGCCCCTTCCGCGCCGCCGTGCAGGCAGGGGTCGGCATGGTGATGAGCTCGCACGTCGTCTTCCCCGCGCTGGACGAGGACTGGCCCGCCACGATGTCGCCCCCGGTGCTGCGCGGGCTCCTGCGCGAGGAGCTGGGCTTCGGCGGCGTGCTGGTGAGCGACGACATGGAGATGAAGGCGGTCGCCGGGCGTTATCCGCTGGAGCAGCAGCTCGAGCGCGCCACGCGGGCCACCGTGGACCTCTTCCTGTTCTGCCACGAGCTGGATCTGCAGTGGCAGGCCTGGGAGACGCTCATCCGCCTGATGGAGCAGGACAGGACGCTGGACCGCCTCTCCGAGGACAGCGAGCGCCGGATCCTCTCGCTCCGCGAGCGCTTCCTCAAGGATCGCGCGGCGCGCCCGGAGCTCTCGGTGCTGGGCTCGCCCGCGCACCAGGCGCTCGCGCACGCCTTCAAGATGGATGGCATGGCATGAACCCAAACCTGAAGTGGAGCTGAACATGAGCTGGAAGACCGCGCTGCTGCTGACCGCCTTCGCCGTGGGCTGTGGCAAGAAGAAGGAGCCCGAGACCGCCGCTGGCCCGATGATCGAGGCGGGCATCGGCATGGTGGACGTCAACGTCAAGCCGAACCCCGAGGGCATGGACGAGCGCTGGATCAACGCGCCCGTGACCATCAAGAACAACCTCGCCGGGCCGATCACCGTCAACAAGATCGAGTGGCACATCGGCGTGGGCGCCCAGGACCTCGGCAACAACAGCCAGGAGTTCAACGAGCAGATCGCCGCGGGCGCGTCGGGCACGTTCACGCTCACCAACAAGTTCGTCTGGAAGGACGAGACCCCGCTGTCGGACGACATGGCCGACGTGAAGGGGACCGTGACCTGGACCGGGCCCAAGGGCAACCAGAACTCGACCCCCATCGAGCTGAAGGGCGAGATCAAGAAGGAGCCCACCACCAACATCAACGACAAGGACGGCGCCGGCCAGTGAGGCGGCTGTCCCGCGCGCTCCTGCTGTCCGCGCTGCTGGTACTGCTGCCCTCCGGGGCGGCGGCGGGGTCGGCGGGGACCTGCTCTGCGCTCGGGGCGGTGCCGGACGCGGTGCAGGTGGCCTGGGTCTCCCCCGTGCAGAAGACGGTGGGGGCCCGTGCCTGGCTGGACGTGGTGCGCGTCGTGGACCTGCGCGCCTTCCTGAGCGCGAAGGGCGTGACGCCCATCCGCCTGCTCCAGGGCCTCGGGCTGGTGAACGCCCGAGGCAAGGGCAGGGCCGCGAAGAAGGACTACAAGGTCACGATCTTCGACGTCCGCAGCGCCTGGCTCTGCCGACCCATGGGCGGGGACGCCGCCGACCGCGTGGTGGAGGGTGTGGCGGTCTGCGCGGGCCAACGCAACGCGCCGCGTCGGGCCTACACCGGCTGCGGCTACACGAAGGACACCGCCGCCACCACCAAGGACAAGGTCGGCCGCGGCTTCGACGTGTACAAGGTGCGCTGGCGCGACGCCTCGAGCGGCGGATTCTGCGTCATGCCGCTCGAGCGCTTCATGAAGGAGGCCTGAGCCTCACTCCACCGGCACCAGCGTGTGGACGTCCTGGAGCGGGATGGGGAGCTGACGCTCGGTGAGCTCGTCCACCGTGAGCACCAGCGCCGTGACGTTGTCGTCGCTGCCGCGCTGAAGCGCGCTGGCGACCAGCCCCTCGGCGGTCTGCTGCGCGCTCTGGCCCTCGCGCAGGAGCTCGGCGAGGGCGCGCTCGTCCAGCACGCCGTGGAGCCCGTCCGAGCACAGCAGCAGGCGATCCCCCACCGCCAGGCGCACGGTCCCGGTGTCCTTGCCCGGGTCCAGCCGCAGGCTGCGGTCGTCGCCCAGCCCGCGCGAGCCGAACACGAAGCCCTGCACCAGGGCCTGCGGGTCGCGCAGCGGGGGAGGGCGCCCGTCGCGCTGGGCGATCTCGGCCCGGGTCTGGTCGCGCGAGAGCTGGGCCAGCCCCTCGCCGCGCAGCAGGTAGAGCCGGCTGTCCCCGACGTTCACCCAGGAGAGCGCGCCGTCCAGCACCCAGCCGGCCAGCAGCGTGGTGCCCATCTTGCCCGCGCCCTGGGCCAGGGCCTGCTCGTAGAGCCGGCCGTGGGCGTGCAGCACGAAGCGGCGCAGCGTGTCCTCGGGGTCCTCGGGCTCGCCCGAGCGCAGCAGGCGGGTGAGGGCGCGCACCGCCGCGAGGCTGGCGATGTCGCCCCGCGCGTGCCCGCCCATGCCGTCGGCCACGGCGATCATCAGCCCGGATCCCGGGACCTCCTCCGTCGCTTCGGCCAGGCCGTCGCGCCAGCGCCCCCGGCCGCCCTCGTAGACGAGGTAGTTGTCCTCGTTCCACTCACGGCCCCCCGCGCCCGGGCCGATCCCGAGGCTGCAGACGACCCCGATACCGTAGCGATCCGCCATGCCGGGAGCCTACCACCCTCGCGCGGCGCGCACTACACCGGGCTCGGATCGTCGAGCCGGTGGACCAGCACGCCGCCGCGCAGCTTCGGCTCGAACCAGGTGCTCTTCGGCGGCATGAGCTGGCCCGCGTCGGCCACGGCGAAGAGCTGATCGAGCCCGGTCGGGTAGAGGTGGAAGGCCACCGCCGCCGTGCCCGCGTCCACCGCCGCCGAGAGCGCCTGGTGCCCGCGCACCCCGCCCACGAAGGCGATGCGCGGATCGGTGCGCGGGTTCAGCACGCCCAGCAGCGGCGCCAGCACCCGGTCCTGGAGCAGGCTCACGTCCAGGCCGGCGACCGGGTCGGCGGGCACGTCCCGCGCCGTGAGCCCGTACCAGCGCCCGGCCAGGTACATCGTGATCTGCCCGCGGGTGGCGGGCTCGGGGGCGACGTCCGGCGTGATGTCGAAGCCCGCGGCGCCGATCGCCGCCAGCAGGGCCTCCGGGCTGTGGCCGTGCAGATCCTGGACCAGGCGGTTGTAGGCCATGCACTTGAGCTGGCTCACCGGGAAGATGCCCGCCAGGAACCAGCCGGCATGCCCCGCGCCGCCGCGCGCCGCGCTCACCCGGCTGGCCGCCGCCGAGCGGTGGTGACCGTCGGCCACGTACAGGGCCGGAACGTCGCGGAAGGCGGCCACCAGGCTGTCGCGCAGCGCGTCGTCCGCCACCACCTGCAGCATGTGCTCCACCCCGTCCTCGGTCTGCGCCACCCACTGCACGGGGGCCTCGGCGGCGTCCGCCAGCAGGCGGGAGAGCTCGGGCCGGTCCCGGTAGGTGAGGAAGACGAGCCCGGTCTGGGCGTCGAGGGCCTCGATGTGATCGACCCGGTCCTGCTCCTTGTCCGGGCGCGTGAGCTCGTGGCGCTTGATGCGCCCGGTGTCGTACTCGTGGACCGAGCAGAGCGCGAGCAGCGCCGTCTGGACGTGGCTGCCCCAGGTCTGCGTGTAGAGGTAGAGGCTGGGCTCGCCGTCCTGCTGGAGCCAGCCGCGCTCCAGGAAGGCCAGGAAGTTCTCCCGCGCCTTCGCGTAGGCCTCCGGGGCGTGGCTGTCGCTGCCCTCGGGCAGGTCCACCTCAGGCCGGGTGATGTGCAGGAAGCAGTGTGGGTTGTGCTCCGAGAGGGCGCGGGCCTCGCGCTCCGAGGGCACGTCGTAGGGCGGGGCGATCACGCGCGCCGCGAGGCTGTTGTCCGGGCGCACGCCGCGCAGGGGTCGGATCTCGGCCATGGCTGTCCTCCGAGGGGCCTGCTTCTTAGCACCGGTGAGGTGCGGGGCGCCAGCGCAGGGCAGAGGGAGTTAGTATAAGGGGTCTGAATCGTGGGGTCCCTGGGGCCCCGTCGAGGTCCGGGCATGGCTCAGTTCGGGGACATCATCGCGCGACTCTTCTCGGGCGGCGGCACGCGCGGCCTCTCGGGCGACAGCGAGCGTGTGCTCCCTCCGGGGCCCGAGCACGGCGTCTACAACGACTTCCTGCGCCGGCACCGCACCGAGCAGGATCTGGTGGCCGATCCAAGCTGGATGTGGTCCACCTCCGCCTCGGTGTTGCGCCGCAAGAGCGGGCTCTACGCCCACCTGCTGGACCAGAAGACCGACACGCTGGCCGACTTCACGGACGTCCTCGTCATCCTGAGCCAGGCGGACGGCAAGCGCCTGCGCGCGAACAAGGAGAGCTGGCAGGAGCGCGCCAGCTCGGCGTTGACGACCCGCTTCCTCGTCTTCTGCGACGAGGAGGACTACCACCTGCTCTTCCCGCTGCGCCCCATCGGCTTCCGCTTCCTGGAGGACGGCGGGCCCGAGATGGACGGCCACCTCGTCGGGCTGAAGGCGGGGGAGTTCGTCACGGGCCTGATGCCCAACCTCTACTCGGGGCCCGTCGAGAGCTCGCGGGCGGAGATCGCCGTGCTGGTCAACCTGCCGGGCCAGTGGCAGGGCTACCGCGAGGTGGGGCGGCTCTACAGCGATCAGCTCCAGTTCACGCTCGGCGCGCACTGGCTGGACAGCTACCACCACCCCACCTTGCAGCGCCCGCTGCTCTACCGGCTCCAGCAGTACGCCGACGGCAGCCTGGTCCACGTCATCCACCCGGACCTGCAGGACAGCTACCGGGTCAAGAGCCACACGGCCCCCGACGGGGTCAGCGTGCTGAGCATCGTGGACCGCGGGAACCACGCGCTGGCGCACCTGATCCTCAGCGTGGTGGACCACGACCGCATGCCCTCCTACGAGCAGGTCCCGGTCGCGCTGGGCCCGGGGATCATGCTCCCGCCGGGGAAGTCCGCCGAGGCGCCCCAGGGCCCGCCCACCGGGACCAACGTCACGCTGAGCGGCTCGCCCCACCGCACCGTGGTCCCGCTGGACCTCGACGAGCGCCTCTTCCGACTGCGCGAGCGGGGGGCGCTGCTCCAGAAGGTCCACTTCAACAAGTTCATGGAGGGCTATGACGTCTACCTGGGGACGGACGGGTCCGTGCAGACCTCCATGGCCGACCCCGCCGCCACCTTCCAGGTCCGCGGGCGCAACGTCACGCTGATCGGCCACCGGCCGGGGCTCCTGCTGGACGGGCAGCCCATCCCGGTGGGGACGGCCATCCCGCTGCGCCACGACGTCTACATCGGGCTGGGCGCGGAGTCCGTGGAGTACCGCGATCTCAGCGGATTCGCCGCGGACGGCTGGCCCTACCTGGGCGAGATCCGGCGCTCGGCGGGCGGGGCCTCGCTGGTCTTCGGCGGCGTCTACCGCATCGGCCGCGACAAGTCGGCCAAGGTGCGGCTCCCCGACGAACCGGAGAACGACAATATCGTGTGGCTCCCGGGCGTGGTCGCCGGGGCGATGATCCGCTCGCGGACGGGCGACATCCCCAAGAGCCGCTTCTACACCGACTCGATCATGGTCGCCTCGCTGCACGCCGAGATCGACCTGCGCGACGAGCCCGAGCTCTGCTCGCTGGCGCGCCACTGCTACACCTTCGTCCGCCGCGGGCGGGAGATCATCTCGCTCTCGCCGCTGGACAAGACGGGCGGGCTCCTGCGCACGCGGCTCCAGAGCGGCGACGAGATCCTCGTCGGGAACTGCGTCTTCGAGATCAACTACCCCCCGCCCGGCGCGGCGATGGAGACCGGCGAGAGCCTGGGCGAGCTGGCCAAGCCGCCCCCGCTCTCCGCCGACGAGATCCCCGCGGCCGCGGGCCTGGGCGAGCTGGGGCCGGCGCCACCCCGACCCCATCTGACGCGCGTCGACGGGGATTCATTCGACGAGAGCGCGAGCGTCAGTCGCGGGGCCCAGCTCGCCCTGGCCGGCAGCTCGCCCAGCCACTTCGGCGACCTCATCCAGGACAAGAAGTCCGGCCCGCGGCTGGTCTTCGACGAGGACTTCCAGGCGTCCTTCAAGCGCGCCGAGTCCGCGCCCCGCCCGCTGCTGGCGGAGGTGGCCTCGGCGCTGCACACGGACATGACCGAGCTGCACCGGGTCCCGCTCTCCGAGGTGGAGCTGCCCACGCAGGGCGCGGACGGCCCCGCTGAGGTCATCACCGAGGGCGCCGATCGCGTCGCCCCCTCCGCGGTGGGGCCCACCCCGCCCACGCTCGCCCCCTCCGCCCCGCGCCTCGACCTGGACGTCGAGCTCCCCGACCTCAGCGCCCCGCCCCCCGCGGTGAGGCTGCCCTCGCCGCCCACGCTGGACCCCATCCTGGACGCCCGGCCCTGGGTGGTGCGCGAGGACGACTGGCAGATCGAGCTGAGCCGCCCCGCGCGCCTGGTCGTCGAGGGCTGGATGGTGACCGGCGACATCACGGTCACCAACCACCACCGCCCCGGCGTCGCGCTCCCGGAGAACCAGTCCCGGCCCGAGCAGCGCTTCGCCCCCCAGGAGTACTTCCAGATCCGCGTGCGCGGCGATCGGGCCGAGATCCACACGCTGGGCGCCATGGACGCGCGGCTCTCGGTGGACGGGGAGGACCTGCTGGGGACCGCCGCCACGGACCGGGCCCGCATGCTGGTGCTGCGCCGCGACGATCTGGGGCGCCCGGACTTCGAGATCGGGCTGCGCCTGGTCGTGGACGGCGAGCTGCCCGACCCGCGGGCCCAGCTCCTGGCCTTCATCGACCCGCCCCGCGTGGTGCGGGCCATGTTCACCCTCGGGCTGCCGCTGCGCGACGAGCGGGAGATCACGCTGGGGCCGGTGCAGCTCGAGGCGCACTTCGACGGCGAGCGGCTCACCCTGCGCGACTACCTGGACAGCTACCGCCTGGGCCCCGGCCGCTACCACCCCTTCTTCGTGCGCCGCGAGGGGGACGGCTGGATCACCGTGCCCGAGGACGGCGAGGACGTCGTGCTGGAGCCCGGCGATCGGCTGATGGCCGGGGCGACCGTGTATCGCTTCGAGCGCGCCTGAGGGGCGCCGCCTCGACAGTCCGGGAGGCCCGGTGTCCACCTTCGGCAAGGTCTCGCAGTCGCCCACCAACCCGCGCCGCGCCGAGCAGCGCCCCAGCTTCGACGTGGCCGACCTCTACCGCGGCCCCGCCGGCGACGCGGCGCCCACGCCCGCCGAGGGCGAGCCGGATCTGGCGGAGAAGCTCCGCAAAGCCTACTTCTGGATGGTGAACAGCGCCATCATCAGCCCCTTCTACGACATCGAGTACCAGGACGGGCCCAGCCCCACCTACAAGCTCGGCGACCAGAAGGTCACTGTGCGCCTGCCCAGCGGTCAGAGCTACTCCAGCTTCGCCCTCCTGCCGCTCCTGAACCTCGTCGTCCGCCGCCGCTGCCTGCTGGTGGGCGGCCCCGGGCGCGGCAAGACCGCCAGCGCCATCCTGATGGGCGTGCTGGCGGGCTACGACATCCGCGACGTCAAGCGCGCCATCCAGCACGGCCAGCCCCAGATGACCATCGCCGACCTGCTGGGCAACCCGCTCCCCGGCGATCTGGTCAACGCGAAGAGCATGGACGAGGTCCGCATCGCCTGGCGCAAGTGGCTCGGCATGCGGGTGAAGATCATCGACGAGTACAACCGCATCCCCACGCGCACCCAGTCCGCGCTGCTCACGGTGATGGCGGACAACTACGCGGAGATGCTGGACCAGATCTACGAGTGCCCGGAGGCCGCCTGGTACCTCACCGCCAACGACGACGCGGGCGGCGGCACCTACCAGGTCATCGAGGCCCTGCGCGACCGCATCGACGTCGTCGTCAAGGCGCTCCACTTCAACACCCGCTTCGTGGGCGAGCTGCTGGAGCGCGTGGAGCAGGGGGTCAAGCCCGAGGAGGTCGTCCCGCCCGAGCTCGTGTTCACCCCCGCCGAGATCGACCGTCTCTACGCCCGGATCCTCGCCGTGCGCCTGCCCCCCGAGATCCGGCGGCGCATGGAGTTCTTCTGCGCCCAGTTCGAGTTCTTCGAGCCCGGCGCCCGCCAGCTCGAGTACATGACCAAGGACACGGTCAAGCTCTCCGGCGTCGAGGCTGCCCAGCTCGCCCAGCGCGAGACCGGCAAGGACCGCATCAAGGACATCGGCGGCCAGACGAAGAACGGCGTGAGCGTGCGCGCCCTGATGACGGCGCTGATCTTCATCAAGGCCATGGCCTGCTTCCGCGGCGCCGACACCGCCGAGCTGGAGGACGCCCGCCAGATCCTGCCCTTCGTGCTGCACGACAAGCTCACGCCCGAGCTCGGCTCGCCCTTCTTCGAGCAGGGGGACAACCAGGCCCTGCGCGCCGACCGCGTCAGCTGGCTGCGCACCCTCTTCGACCTGTCCTGCGAGGAGTACCAGCGCCTGGACCTGGACCGCGACGACCCGGTGGCGAAGCTGGGCGCCGAGCTGGCGGCCGGGCTGGACGGGCTCACCGAGCAGGAGACCCGCGCCCGCCTGGCCCGCATCGAGCGCCTGCTCTCCGACTGGCAGCAGGGCCGCAAGCTCTACGGCCCCATGTACGACGACGTGCTGCACCTCAAGTACATGCATCAGCGCTACACGAACTACCTGCGCTGGCTCACCTGGAGGGCCTGATGCGGGTGAGCGAGGGCTTCCAGCGCCTGTTGGAGCGCGACCGGGAGCGCTACAACGCCCACTTCGCCCTGGCGAAGCGCGAGCACCGCGGGCTGGACGGCGAGGTCGTCCTGGAGTTCCTGGCCGGCACCCTGGGTCCCATCGTGGACGCGCTCCTCCTGCTGGACCCCGCGCGCGCCCCCGAGATCGCGCTGCGCCTCCACGCCGCCAGCCTGCCCCTGCTGGGCCGCGATCTCATCGGCCCCCGCGCGCGCCGCCCCACCCTGAACGAGGGCCTGCGCCTCCTGCCCGAGCTCGCCCCCCGCCTGCTGGAGGACCCCGAGCGCATGCTCCGCGCCCTCCTCAACGCCCTCCACCACCTGGAGCAGGGCGCCCGCCCCGAGGACTGGCTGCTGGGCATGCTGGAGCTCCACGGCGCGGCGCGGGACCTGGAAGAATACCTGACCGCCGGTCAGGTACTGGCCTGGCGCGCCGGGATGCCGCAGCTCCGGCTTAGCGCGCTCGGCGTGGCCGCTACCTTGCGGCCGGAGATCCTGAGCATTGTGTTGGGTGTCCCCATCCAAGACAAGGTCCAGCAGGACGCGATCCTGGCCCGCCTGCGCGCCGACCCCTGGGCGGACGGCCAGGTCCAGGCGCCTTCGGGCCCGACGATCCTGGCCACGGTGGGCGGCTTTCGCGGCTTCGGCGGCGCCTTCCTGCGCCCCCCGCGCGTCGGCCTCGTGGACGGCGCCCTGCTGCTCAGCGACGGCGAGAGCACGTTCACGCTGCACGCGGATCGCTTCGGCGCCCTGCTCCAGCGCACCCTCGCCACCCTGCCCGAGCCCGCGCCCTCGCGGCCGGGCCTGATCGACTCGCTGAAGAGCGCGATCAGCGGCAAGCAGCAGCTCTGGCCCATCCCCGGCGGTCAGGTCTCCTGGTCCCCCGACGGCACCGTGGGCTGGGCAGGCCGCGGCGCGCGCCTCCCCGAGCTCGCCGGGGCGGGGAGCGTGGCCTTCGACGGGCGGACGCTGGTGGTGACGCACCCGATGTCGCATCGGGTGTTTCTGGTCGGTTAGGCGCGGGTCTCGCGGCCCTTCGCGTCATTGGCGCGCGGTGCTCACTGGATCTGTGACCTCGGGGCCGAAGAGGGTGAGGCTGACCCCGCGGCCCTGCGCAGCCTCCCAGAGAGGCGGGGGCAATCCCCAGTCCGAGCAGGCACCCTTGATCAGCGGGCCACCTCGCCCCAGACGCTCCATGTGACCACGCAGATAGAGTACCTGTGCGAGGTCCGGGTTGCGGAGTACCGAAAGCTGCCCCCGGCCGATGCTGTCTGGAGTCACCCCTTGAGGAAAGTCGCCAGAATTCCAGATGCGGACCCGATTCGGGAACACCTCGATGGCTACTCCCCCTCGAAAGTCGGCATAGTCTCGGTGGACCAGCGCATTCACCATCGCCTCGCGCAGCGCCTCGGGTGGGTAGGCAGGGCGATCGATCCGCGCGCCAGTCGTGGGGCTGAAGTGGCTGGACGCGCGGGTGTTCTGTTGGATGAAGCTCAACGCTTGCTCCAGGATGCGCATCAGCGGTCCCTCCAGCGTGCGATGGTCCACATAGGTGCTGCTGGCGGCGCCACGATCCCCAGCGACCGCGCGCACTCGAACCTGAGGGTATCGACTGGCCGTGTTGGCGCAGAAGAGGACATCTCCACCATTGGTGAGTCGCCCGTACCGCAGGAAGCCGAGTTTTACCAGGAGGTCCGAAGGGGTTGAAGGCTGCGGCGATCCTGGAAGTCGCCCACCAGCCACGGCCGCGCGCCAGGTCGATCTCACCTCTTGCCCGTCCAGATCGAGATCCGGATCGGCGCTGGAGTATCTGCGCTCCCAGCGCTCAGGTTCCACCTGCCGCCGGAGCACCAGCTCACGCACCTGCCCAGGGGATGCTCGCTGCAGCGTCGATCCAACCCGGACCCAGAACTCATCCGCGAAGGCGTAGGGAACGTCTGCGCCCATGGGCACCTCGACGACGAAAAGGCGCAAACCGCCGACGCGCTCCTCGCTGAACGCCACCATGGCGGACGGGCTCAAGCGAGCACGTATCGCCTCTTCGAGCTCCTTGATGTCGCCCTGTTCCACCCCTGTCGGGACACCGTCGTCGCCGACGCCAATGAGTACATAGCCTCCTCGCGTGTTCAACATCCCAGCCACGTTTCGGCCAATGACCAGTGGGTCGCAGAGACGCTTGTACTCGACGTCGCTTTGCTCCCCGAGCGCGAGGACCTGCAGCAGCCTGTCTTCATTCACGCTCCACCTCCCGCGACCTGCTTGACCACATCGATGACCTCCTTGGGGTTCTGCAGGTGCTCGCGGATGAAGGCTTCAACCTCCTGGAAGCGCGCGAACTGAGCGCTCGCGAAGACCAGCGCGTCGGGATCGCTGCTGTACTCCTGCACCCAGTTGCCTCGACGGTCGGAGAGCGGAAGTTCTGATCGGATGGCCTCTTCGTACAGGTCCAGCACGCGGAGGTCAGTGATGGAGCGCGCACCAGGCTTCAGCTGGAGGGTGGCGCGCCCATCGGGCCCTTTGTACCCGAGATCATTGAGGAGTCGCCGGGCGAAGACGACCTCGCTGTGTGCGAGGACCCAGCGCGGCTTCTGGAGCTCGATGGCGCGACGAACCTCCTGGTGGGTGATGGATGGCCTGCCGGCTTCCTGACCGCTGCCGTAGCTGGGGGTGATGAGGCCAAGGAAGAGATCACAGGCTTCGACGCCGGCTAGACAGTTCTCGAAGGCCGTGCGATCCGACCGAACCGGCATGGTGCCCTTGTGGGACATCCAGACCTCGTAACCGAAGGTGGTCAACAGGGCGTAGACGCGGTCGAGGAGCTCCTCGACGCCGTACACGGTCGAGGAGACGAAGAGCTTCGGTCGTTGATCGGTCATTCTGAGGCTCCGACACTTTCCTTTAACAACCCCTCCGCTTCCCGCTCCAGCTTGCGGATGACAATGTGGAACTCGTAGAGGCTCCGCATCGGGTTCTCCTGGTCGGGTGAGGGGCCGGGCGTGGCAGCGCTTGACAGCCTCGGTCGATCGGAGCATTCTCCCCAGGGAGGCGAGGCCATGGCGGGAGCACCGGAGTCTTCGCGGGGAGGACGCGGACGGGCGAGGCCCCCCAAGGGGCTCCCGCTCCCCGATGTGCTTCATTTCACGCGCTGGCAGGACTATGTCCGCGCCTATGTCGCCGCCCGCAAGGAGCGGAGCCCCAGCTACTCCGTGCCGGTGCTGGCGCGGCGCGCCCGGGTCCCCTACCTGCGCCTGAACCTGGCGCTGCGGCGGGCGGGGCCGCTCAGCTCCGAGGATCTGGAGGGGATCTCGCGCCACCTTGGGCACAAGCCCGAGCAGGCCCGATTCTTCGCGCTGCTGGTGGCCCTGGACGATGCGGAGGACGCCACCGCCGGTCGGCGCGCGCTGGAGGGGCTGGTGGCCATCCTCGCCGAGCAGGCCCAGGCGCGGCGTCAGGGGCCGGCTTTCCGGGCGCGGAGCCGGTGGACGCACTGGATGGGGAGCGCGCTCCTGGCCCAGGGGCTGGCGCGGACGCCGGACGCGCTGGCGCAGGCGCTCGGCGTCTCCGGGGAGCTCGCGCGGGAGGTGCTTGCCGACCTGGACGCGCTGGGGCCCGCCCATGAGGCGTCTCTTCACCTGCACGTCACCGGCGACGCCGACCTGCCCCGGCTCCTGCTGATGGACGATCTGCTGCAGATCGGGATGCGGACCATGGAGCGTCGGGCTGAGCCGCGGTACGCCGGCTTCGCGCATCAGGCTCATCCGCTGTCGGCCGTGGCCGCGCAGGCGGGCCGGGTCCACGCGATCCATGGGGAGCCTGCCCCCACCTCAGAGGGCGCTCGCCGGACCCCTCTGCTGCTCCTGAGCCACAGCGTGCCGGTCACGCGCCCGCTCAGCCCCCCGCGACCGGATCCCGCTGGCGGGACCTCGGAGCCCTCATGAGCGCGCCCCGCGTGATCCTGCTCTGCGCGGCCCTGGCCCTCTCCGGCGCCGCCGGGGCGGGGACGGGCATCGTCGGGGGGCCCGTCAAGGTGAGCGCCGGGCCCTGGAAGGCGGCGGCGGTCGCCGGGCGGCTGGAGGGTCGGGTGGTCGGGCTCCAGTGGACGGGGCGCCACGGGCGCGCCGTGTCGGTAGAGCTCCCGGGCCCCCGCCCGCTCTCGGCCCTGGGCGCGCTCCCCTGCCCGGAGGGGGAGTGGGTAGAGCTGACCGTGGAGCTGGAGGGCGGGCTCCGGTGGACCGCGGGCGGGGAGGGCCGGCTGCTGAGCGCCGAGACCCTGACCCTGGTGCTGGAGAGCCCGGTCCAGGGCGGGGAGCCCGTCCGCCTGCAGCTGAGCGCGCTCACCCTGCCCGAGGGCGGGGTCCCCGAGACGGACGACGCGCTGCTGCGGGCCCTGGAGGACGGGCTCCTGCTGGTGCCCGCCCGGGAGCCCTGAGGGCATTTTTCTCGAGGAGAGGCGGCCTTCCTCGTCGATCCTGTCCCGGAACGCTTTTCAGCCTCTCCGGGATCCTCGCGGCGGGGGGCTGTACGCGGAATATCGTCCCCGGATGGCTGATCGGAAGCGCAGCGGCTCGCGGCACCCGCCCGACGTGGTCGAGTACCGCGACTTCCGGCGCTTCCTGAGGGACACCTTCCGCTGGCGCCGCGCCCGCGGGAACGTGGGCGGCGCCGGTGAGGTGGCCGCCAGGGTCGGGTTGTCGGGGGGCCACCTCTCCAACATCCTCGCCGGGCGCCGGGACCTGGCGCTGTCGATGGCCTACGACATGGCGGAGGCGCTGGGCCTGGAGGGGGAGCGCCAGCGCGTCTTCGTGATCCTGGTGGACCTGAGTCGCACGGCGGCCCCGAGCGCGCGCCAGGCCCTGAGCGCCGAGCTGGAGGAGCTTCGACGGCGCCTGGCTCGCCCTCGCAAGCGGGGTCGCCCGACCCTGGCGGAGGCCATGGCGCCAAAGGCCCCCAGGCCCAGACCCGCGGGCGCGCCGATGACCCCACCCGACCGGGATCGTTACGTGCGAATCTGGCTGACGAATGCGCTCTTCGCGTTGCTCTCCTGCCCGGAGGCGCCGCAGGAGGCGGGCGAGATCCGCAGGTTGTTGAAGCGATACACCACCCCGACGGCGATCCTCGCCTCGGTCAAGGACCTGCGCGCGGTGGGGATGGTCATCGAGCGCGACGGGCGCATGCTGCCGACCGCGAACGTGGCCGACGCCACCTCCTCGGAGCCCACCCGCGCCTCGGCGCACCACGACCTCTGGGACCAGGCCCGCGTGGCCCTGCACGCCCGCGACCCCCAGGCCGAGATCAGCCTGAGCGTCCACCTCGTCCCCGCCGAGGCCCTCGCCGCCACCGCCGGGCGCCAATTCCAGGCCTTCTACGAGGCGGTCCTGGCGGGCGAGACCAGCTCCGCGCCGGCCTGCGTGACCGCCGAGCGCCCGGAGCTCCCGCCCGGTCAGGAGCCCGCCCGCGTCGTGCTCCAGCAGGCGATGATGAGCCTCCCCCTGGCCGCCGACGGGGAGCCCCCGGAGGGCGCAGATCCTTCGACCGATTGAATATTCCTTCTCGTAAGAACTTCTCAAATGTTGGATGATATGCACCCGGTCCGAGCCGGATCGCCCTCGTCGGAGGAGCTCTGGTCCCGCCTTCGGGGCGCTGCTATGATGAGAGAATGAGCAGCGCCGCCAGGAAGCTCCAGAGCCTTGTCGTCGCGGATCTCTACGCGATCCCTGACGACGAGCGGGATCACGAGCTCCTGGCGGGGGAGATCGTGCAGCGGGCGCTGCCCACCGTGCGGCACGGGAGCGCGCAGGGCGCGATGTTCAGCGCGCTCACGGCGTATGGTCGCCGCCTCGGCGTCCCCGGGGCGCCGGGTGGCTGGCGCTTCGCTACGGAGGTGGACGTTCAGCTCTCCGACGACACCGTCGTCCGCCCCGACGTGGCCGGATGGCGTCGGGAGCGCATGCCGCGCATCCCCGATACGCAGCCCTGTCGCATCATCCCAGACTGGATCTGTGAGGTCCTGTCGCGGTCCAACGCCGCCACGGATCTGCTGGACAAGGTGAGGCTCTATCATCGGGCTGGCGTCGGGCATTACTGGATCCTCGACCCCTCGCGACAGACCCTGCGCGTACACCGCTGGACCGAGCCCGGGTATCAGGTCGTGCTGGACGTGGGGCGGGAGGCCCGCGTCCGGGCGGAGCCTTTCGACGCCATCGAGCTCTCTGTGCGGGAGCTGATGGACGAGGACGATCCCGAGTAGCCCCCGCTCAGGCCGGGCAACATGCTACCCTCCTCCTCCCACCCGCGAGGCGCCCACGTCCGCTGACCTGCTCGCCCCCTGGAGGGCCGCCTGGCCCGCCGCGCTGGCCACCTGGAGCCGGGTGGTCCGGCTGAGCGAGCCCTGCTGGTGCCTCACGAAGGACGAGGAGCGTCGCGAGGGCCTGAGCAGCAGCTTCGCCATGATCCGGCTCACCGATCACCGGGTGGTCATCAGCCTGCGCCAGGTGGACGCGCTGAGGCTCCAGGACTACGCGCTCGAGGTCCTGGCCCACGAGATCGGCCACCACCTCTACGCGCCGGGCGACCTGAACGACCACGCCCGCATGCTCGCCCGCATGCGCCGCGGGCTGCCCGGCCGCGAGAAGGAGGCGCCGCTCATCGCCAACCTGTACACGGACCTGCTCATCAACGACCGCCTGCAGCGGGTCAGCGAGCTGCGCATCCGCGACGTGTACCTGGCCCTCCGCGCCCCCCAGGGCTCGACGCTCTGGTGCTTCTACATGCGCCTCTACGAGAACCTGTGGGGGCTGCCCCGAGGTGAGCTGGCGCCGGTGCCAGGTGAACCTGACCCCCTGTTTGAGCTGGACGCCGAGCTGGGCGCGCGGCTGGTGCGCGTGCACGGCAAGGACTGGCTGGCCGGGGCCGGGCCCTTCGCCGCGCTGTGCTTCCCCTACCTGGACAAGGACGAGGGGAAGGCGCGAATTCTGCTGATGCCCTTCCTGGACACCGAGGAGGTGGGCGGGGACGAGCTGCCCGGCGGGCTGTGCGAGCTGGACGACGAGGAGCTGGACGGGCCCCTGCACCCGCGCATGGACGGGCGCATCAACGGGCTGCCCGAGGAGGACGGGGAGGGCGCCGGCCGCGCGACGGGAGGAGACCAGCCCCCGCCCGAGCGCCGCCGCCCGCCGGCCGACTTCCGCGAGCTGCTGCGCAGCATGGGCGTGAAGCTCTCCGACGAGGAGATCACCAGCCGCTACTACAAGGAGCTCGCCCTCCCCCACCTCGTGCCCTTCCCCGAGCGCGTGCTGCCCCGCTCCACCGACCCGCTGCCCGAGGCGCTGGAGCCCTGGGACCCGGGCAGCCCGGCGGAGGAGCTGGACCTCTTCGAGAGCCTGCTTCAGAGCCCGATCCTGGTGCCGGGCTACACCACCGTCCGCCGGGTCTACGGGGTGACCGAGGGCCAGAGCCCGGAGCGCATGCCGGTGGACCTGTACCTGGGGGTGGACTGCTCGGGGTCCATGCGGAACCCGGCACAGAACCTGTCTTATCCCATCCTGGCCGGCGCCATCGTGACGCTGTCGGCCCTGCGCGCCGGGGCCCGGGTCAAGGCGGTGCTCTCCGGCGAGCCCGGGCGCTGGACCGGCACGGAGGACTTCGTGCGCGACGAGCGCGAGGTGCTGCGCGTGCTGACCGGCTACCTGGGGACGGGCTACACCTTCGGCATCCCGCGCCTGGCGGAGACCTTCACCGAGGCCCGGCGCCCCCGGCCCACCCACATCCTCCTCGTCACGGACTCGGACATCTTCATGATGCTGGAGGGCAAGGACGGGATGGTGGGCGGGATGAAGGGCTGGGAGATCGCGCAGACCTCGCTGGAGCGCGCCGCGGGCGGCGGGACCATGGTGCTGCACATGCAGCCCACCCAGAACGAGGCCGCCCAGCGCCGACTGCGCGACCAGGGCTGGCACGTCCACTGCGTGACGTCGGAGGCCGACATGATCGCGTTCGCCCGCGCCTTCGCGCGGCAGCATTATCAGGAGGGCGCGTGAGCTCGCCTGGGCCTAAACTAGAAATTCTAGTACATCGCCTGCTCTCCACCCCCGCCGACGTGCAGCTCCCCCCGCGCGCCGAGGGCAAGGACGGCCTGAGCGGGACGATCCACGTCGACGCGCTCGCCGCCGACACGCTGCGCTGGCTGGGGGCTCCGCCGCTGAGCGCGGAGGCCGCCGCCCCCCTGCGCGCGGGCATGAACCCCCAGCAGCAGGCGCTCCTCCGGCTCGTGGCCCTGGCCTGCTGGCTGCTGCACGATCCCTGGTTCCGTGGGCGGCGTGAGCTCGGCGACCGCGCCCGCGCCCTGCTGCTGGACGGCCTGCGCCCGCTGGCCGGGGTGGTGCGGCCCGAGCTGTGCGTGAGCGATCCCGACCGCCGCGAGGAGCTCTGCCGCCTGGTGCTGAGCGCGCTGGACCTGCACCCCGAGGGCGAGAAGGAGGCGGCGGCCCGGATCCGGCTCACGGCGCTGGACAGCGTGGCGCGGGCGCGGGTGGCGCGGGAGGCCGCCGAGGCCGAGAAGCGCGCGCGGGCCGTGCGCGAGGCCGCGGCGAAGGCCGCCGCTGAGGCCGCCAGCTACTACGGGAGGGAGTGACCGTGCCTCGCCCGGTGGACCTCAGCGACGACGCGCGCTTCCCCCTGATCCCCGAAGACCGGCGCGGGCTGCTGGGCCGCCTGCGCCAGCACCCGCATGCGCCCGCCTGGAATTTCGCCTGCGGGGATCGCCTGGACGCCGCCGGGATGGCGCAGCTCCGCGCCTGGGAGGCCGGGCTCCGCGCCGGTCCGTCCGCCTGGGGCCCGGGGGAGCGGCCGGGCTGGCTGGACGCATTCGCCGCCCGCGCCCGCGCGAGCGTCCCCTTCTACCGCCAGCGCGGCGCACCCGACGCCCCCTGGGAGGCCATCCCTACGTTCCGGCGCGCCGATCTGGCGGCGGCGCCCTGGGCCTTCGTGCCCGACGATCAGCCCCTGGACGCGCTGCTGGTCTACCCGACCTCGGGCACCACCGGCCCGCCGTTTGAGGTCTACTCCCACCCGGTCGCCGCCAACGCCTGGCTGCCCTTCATCCAGCGCGCGCTGGGCCGGCTGGGGCGCTCGCTGGAGGGCGGGCCGGGGCGCGTCTCGCTGGCCACGGTCCACGCGCAGCGGGGGACCTACACCTACCCCAGCCTGATGAGCTGGCTGGACGGCGCGGGCTTCGTCAAGGTGAACCTGGACCCGAGCCAGTGGCGCGCGCCCGGCGACGCCGTGGCCTTCCTCCAGGACTGTGACCCGGAGCTCATCGCCGCCGACCCCTACGCCCTCTCCGTGCTGGCCGCCCTGCCCGTGCGCCTGCGCCCGAAGGCCCTGGTGAGCGCCGCCACCGCCCTCTCCCCGGGCCTGCGCCGCCTGCTCGCCGAGCGCTTTCAGGCCCCCGTGCTGGACGTGTGGTCCATGACCGAGGCGCGGCTGCTGGCCGTGGACCTGGGTGAGGGGCACGAGATCCTGGCGCACGACACCTATGTCGAGATCCTCGACCCCCAGGAGGACCGCCCCGTCCCGCCCGGCGCGCGCGGCGAGATCGTGGTGAGCGGCGGCCACAACCCCTTCCTGCCCCTGCTGCGCTACCGCACCGGGGACTTCGCCCGGCTGGAGCACGCGCAGGGCCGCGTCTTCCTGCGCGAGCCCCAGGGTCGGCGGCCCGTCTGCCTGCTGGACGCCGCCGGAGAGGTGGTCAACACCATCGACGTGGCCCGCGCCCTGGGCCCGCTGGCCCTGGCCCGCTTCCAGCTCCACCAGGCCCGTGACCGCGCGCTCACCCTGCGCTACGACGGGCCGGTCGAGGCCTCCCGCGTCCGGCTCGCGGTGGAGCCGCTCTTCGCGGGGATCCCACTCACGGTGGAGTCCGGGCTTCAGCCCAGCGCCCCGGGTGAGAAGGTGACGGAATTTGTCAGCGAGGTCGAAGCGCCGGTCCACGCGGAGGTCTTCGCCGGATGAGGCCGCTCCCGCGTCGGGGCCTCGTCCTCGGCAAGTTCCTACCCCCGCACCGGGGACATCAGGTGCTGGTGGACTTCGGGCGCGCCTCCTGCGAGCGCCTCACCGTGCTGGTGTGCTCGCGGGCGGAGGACCCCATCCCCGGCGCCCTGCGCCACGCCTGGATGCGCGAGATGTTCCCGGACGCCGACGTGGTCCACATCACCGAGGTCCTGCCGCAGGAGCCCAAGGATCATCCAGACTTCTGGGCCATCTGGCGTCGGGTCTGCCTGGAGGCCGCGGGCGGGCCGGTGGACGTGGTCTTCGCCAGCGAGCCCTACGGCCACCGCCTCGCCGCCGAGCTCGGGGCCACCTTCGCCCCGGTGGACCTGGCCCGCGAGCAGGTGCCGGTCTCGGGCACCGCCGTCCGCGCCGACCCCATGGGCCAGTGGGCGCAGATCCCCGAGGTCGTCCGCCCGTACTTCGTGCGCCGGGTCTGCCTGTTCGGCCCGGAGAGCACCGGCAAGAGCACGCTGGCCCGCGACCTGGCCCGCCACTACGGCACCGTGTTCGTGGCCGAGTACGCCCGCGGGCTCCTGGACCCGAAGCAGGGCGTGTGCGAGCCCGCCGACATCCCCGCCATCGCCCTCGGCCAGCGCGCGGCCGAGGACGCCCTGGCCCGCCACGCCGACCGCCTGCTCTTCTGCGACACGGACGCGCTCACCACGACGATCTGGAGCGAGGTGCTCTTCGGGGGCTGCCCGGACTGGATCCGCCAGGAGGCCCGGGAGCGGCGCTACGATCTCACGCTGCTCCTGGACGTGGACGTGCCCTGGGTGGACGACGCCCAGCGTTACCTCCCGCACGCCCGCCGTGAATTCTTCGAGCGCTGCCAGGCGGCGCTGGAGGCTCACGCCCGCCCCTTCCGTGTCGTGCGCGGGGGCTGGGCGGAGCGCTGGGAGCAGGCGACGCGGGCGGTGGACGCGCTGCTGTCCCGCTGAGCCGGTCGCGCGAATCGCGCGCCCCAAAAACAGCACGGCGCCCCGAAGATGGGGGCGCCGGCTGAGGGTGCCGGCCGCGAGATGCGCGGCCGGCGAGGGGTGGGGACGACTAGTAGGTGTCGTTGCCCGTGTTCATGGTGGCGTTCGTGTCCTTGGAGCAGGTGAACTTGGCGTTCGCATCGTCGCCGTCCACGTCGATCTGCCCGGAGACCACGAAGTCGTCCTGACCGCCATCGCCCAGATCGACCAGCTCGACCTTGTACGCGCCGCGGACGTCACCATCGGGCTTCCAGGAGATGGTGTCGAACCCAGCGAGGCCCGTGCCGGTGGACCAGGAAGCCTGGGTCTTGTCCACGTTGCCCGCATCGCGCGGGGCCCAGCCGGCGGACACGAAGGCGTCCTGGGCGGCCTCGTAGGCGAGCTCGGCGGTCTTGATGCCGTCGATGTTCGGGGTGACCTCGGCGCGCTTCGCGCGGTACTGCATGGCCACGAAGTTCGGGATCGCGATGGCGGCCAGGATGCCGATGATGGCGACGACGATCATGAGCTCGACGAGGGTGAAGCCCTTCTTGCTGAACATGGGGTGCCTCCAGGGGTGTTTCGTGGCCGGTCTCTCAGTTGCCGGCGACGCTGAGGGTAGATGCAAGGGGCGTGCCAGGCTCCGATGCCTGTCGAGAAATTTTGAATAGCAAACATTGATGCTTCATTTTCTAAATGGGGAACGAGACTGAACATCTGAACCCTGTTGGGGCGCCCCTGACCTTTGTCGTCACCTCCGCGCGGACGAAGCGAGGGCCCTTTCCGCGCAACCCAGGCTGGCGATTCGTCGTGAGCCCAGGAAGGGAGCGGGCTTCGGAGGACTGACGACAAAGGTCACCCGCCTGCCCCCGCTGACGCGCCGGGTCGACCGCCCGCGTGCCCCGGCGCGTCCAGCGGGATAAGGCAGATGTTCTCTCTCTCCCATGTTCTCGTTCTCCTGGAGTTCCCGTGAAAGATCCCGATCCAATGAGTGAATCCCTGAACGACCAGGAGCGCGACGACGAGGAGGTCCAGGACGAGGACAGCGCCGACGCCGAGGCGACCGACGACACGCCCACCGAGGACGAAGGCGCTGGCGACGAGCTGGCGGAGGACGAGGCCACCGCGCAGGGAGCCACCCAGGAGCGCCACCTCTCGGACGCGTACTCGTCGGATCGCGACTTCTCGGACTTCCCGCTCTCGCCGGAGCTGCTGCAGGGCGTCGCCGATCTCGGCTACAAGCGCCCGACGCGCGTGCAGGCCGCGGCCATCGAGCCCGGCCTCGCCGGCAAGGACATGCTGGTGCGCTCCAAGACGGGCACCGGCAAGACCGCGGCCTTCTGCATCCCGATGATCGAGCGGATCCCGAGCGGCGCCCGCAAGCTCAAGGGCCTCGTGCTCGCCCCCACCCGCGAGCTCGCGCTGCAGGTCGCCACCGAGTGCGCCGCCATCGCCAGGTACAAGGACATCCAGGTCACCGCCATCTACGGCGGCGTGGGCTTCGGGTCGCAGGAGGACGCGCTGCGCGGCGGCGCTGAGATCGTGGTCGGCACCCCCGGCCGCATCCTGGACCACATGCGGCGGGGGAACCTGAAGACCGCCGACATCGAGATGGTCTGCCTGGACGAGGCGGACGAGATGCTGTCCATGGGCTTCTACGAGGACGTCAAGAAGATCCTCGACAACACGCCCAGCGGCCGGCAGATGTTCCTGTTCTCGGCCACGGTGGACGAGCGGGTCAAGGGGCTCATCCGGTCCTACATGACCGACCCCGAGGACCTGATGATCTCGACCGACGCCGACAAGGTCGAGGGCATCACCCACATCCTCTACGAGACCAGCCCCGACTTCCACAAGGCCCGCGCGCTGCTGGCCCTGCTGGAGCAGGAGCAGCCGAAGAGCGCGATCATCTTCTGCAACACGCGCGAGGACACGGCGACCGTCCAGGCCTTCCTGTCCCGTCAGGGCCTCGACGCCGAGCTGATCAGCGGCGAGCTCCCGCAGAAGCAGCGCGAGAAGGTGATGGCCGCCGTCAAGCGCGGCGAGATCCAGTTCCTGGTGGCCACCGACGTCGCCGCGCGCGGCATCGACATCAGCGACCTGAGCCACGTCGTCAACTACTCGCTGCCCGAGGATCCGGCGGTCTATCTGCACCGCACGGGCCGCACGGGCCGTATCGGCAAGACCGGCACGGCGATCAGCCTGGCGGGCGGCGCGGACATGAACACGCGCAACACGCTCACCCGGCAGTACCAGATCCAGTTCGTGGTCAAGCCCCTGCCCAGCCAGCAGGAGGCGGACCGCCTGCGGGTGGAGCGCCAGGTCAAGACCATCCAGCGGGCCATGGGCCACATGGCCTTTGAGGGCTACCTGGGCACCGTGCGCGCGCTGAGGGATCGCCCCGACGGCGAGATGCTGCTGGCCGCCGCGGTCCGCGCCTTCTTCCTCTGGGATCGGATGCGCAAGGCCGCGGACGACGCCGACACCGAGGGCGGAGAGTCCACCTCGGAGGATCGCGGCGAGCGCCGCGAGCGCCGGGACGGGGATCGCCGCAAGGGCGGCCGGGACCGGGACCGCCGCGAGCGCCGCGACGGGGATCGCCGGGACCGCCGGGACGGCGAGCGCCGGGAGGCCCGCAGCGACGTCGAGCGCCGGGAGCCCCGCGCGGAGGGCGAGCGCCGGGAGGCCCGCAGCGACGTCGAGCGCCGGGAGCCCCGCGCGGAGGGCGAGCGTCGGGACGGCGAGCGCCGCGAGCGCCGCGAGGGCGAGCGGACCGAGGTCCGGGTCGAGCAGGCCGAGCCCAACCGCGAGACGCCTCCGCCCGCCGACGGCGGCGGCGCGGACGGGGACCGCAAGCGTCGGCGTCGGCGTCGGCGTCGGGGCCCGCGTGAGGGCGGCGACACCGGCGGCAGCGACACCGGCGGCGGCGACTTTGGCGGCGGGGACGCCGGGGGCGGCGAGGGCGGCGCGGAGTAGGGCCGCGGGGGCTGGGTTCCTCGCGATGGGTCGCGTCGCAGCGAAGAGTTGACCTGTCAAGGATGACCCTGTAGACTACTTGAAGTCTGTAGAGGTCCCCATGACCAGCCTGCTCCTGCTCTCGTCGATCGCCCTCGCCTGGGAGGGCCAGCCCGGCCTCTGGCTCCCGGGCGCCACCGCCATCGGGACCAAGACCGGGCGCGCCGGGGTGGGGGTGGAGTTCGACGACGGCGGCGAGCAGCTCGTGCTCCAGGGCATCCTCGGGCTCGGGCCGAAGCTCGCGCTCAACGCCCGCGGCGAGGTGGCCCAGGGGAACGGCGAGCTCGGCCTCGGGCTCCGCTTCATCGCCCTGAACAAGGAGGGCTTCACGCTGGCCCCCTACGGGCACTTCGAGCTCGGCCAGAACCACACGGACGCCTTCCTGGGCCTCTCGGCGGCCGTCTCGGGCAACTCCGTGGGCATCGACGCCAGTCTCACGCTGATCGGGGCGGAGACCCACAGCGGCAGCGGGACCATGGTCCTGCCGCCCTCGGCCCTGCGCTGGTTCGAGGCGGGGCTCACCTTCCACCCGGCCCGGCGCCAGGAGCTGCGCATCGGCGCGATCTCCGAGGATCGCTTCCAGATGGCGGCCACCTACCGCTGGTACGGCGAGTGGTGGTACGTCGAGCCCTCGATCCTCTACTGGCCGGATGATCTCTCCGCGCGCGCTCAGGCCGGCGTCCGCTTCTGACCCCGCGCCTGCGGCGGACGCGGGCGCAGGGTGCTACGGTCTCCGCTCGAGGAGGAGATCCGATGCGCGCGTGGCTCACCCTGTTCGCTGTCCTGGGCTGCACCGACGACGACAAGGAAGATCTGAAGGTCGAGCTCTGCAACGGCGTCGATGACGACGGCGACGGGGAGACCGACGAGGGCTTCGCCGACGACGACGCGGACGGCGAGGCCAACTGCATCGACGTCTCCTGCGAGATCACCCTGCCCGCCGCCGGCACGGTGGAGGTCGCCACGACCTGCCCCGACGGGACCCGCGACCTCTGGCAGAACATCGACACGGACTGGGAGTTCCGGGACGTGCGCGGCGGCGTGCGCATGAAGCCCGCGGTGGGCCAGCTCACCGACGACAACGGCGACGGCGCGGTGGACGAGCTCGACACGCCCGACGTCGCCTTCGTCACCGTGGGCCACCAGCTCTTCGTGCTCAGCGGGGACACCGGCGACACCATCTTCAGCAAGGAGGAGTACTACGAGAACTCCGACGTGCTGATCGCCGACGTCAACGCCGACGGCACCCCTGACCTGGTGGCGATGACCGGCGCGCACGAGATCCAGGCGATGGACGGCGCGGGCACGGTGATCTGGACCTCGGAGGTGCTGGAGGGCTACGCCGACAACACCCTGGTCAACGGCGCGGTCGCCGACCTGGAGGGCGACGGCATGCCCGAGGTCCTGATGAAGGACTACGTCGTCTCGGGGGAGGACGGCGTGATCCTGCTCGTCCTGGACGAGCAGCAGGTGGCCTACCCCTACTTCGGCCCGGTGATCGCCGATCTCGACCGGGACGGGAACCAGGAGCTGATCGCCGGCGAGAACGTCTACGACAACGAGGGCGAGGTGCTCTGGGCCGCGGAGGTCGATGAGGATGAGCACATCTACTACGTCTCGGCGGTCTTCAACGCCGATGACGACGCCGACGCCGAGGTGCTGATGGTCTCCTACTACGACGCCGTGCTCTTCGAGCCCGACGGCGAGGAGATCAGCACGCTGACCCAGGATCTCATCCTCGGCGGCCCCCCCTGCGTGGCCGACTTCGACGGTGACGGCGAGCCCGAGATCGCCATCCCCGACTTCTACGGCATCCGCGTCCACGAGGTGGACGGCACCGAGCTCTGGGCGGACACCGAGGTCGTCTACGGCTACCTGCTCCAGGGCTGCTCGGCCTTCGACTTTGACGCCGACGGGGCCGCGGAGCTCATCTGGGGCGGGTCCACGGCGATCACCGTCTACGACGGCGCGACCGGACAGTACTACTTCCAGGAGACCGACTGGGCGGGCTACGGCTACATGGAGTACCCGCTGGTGGCCGACGTGGACAATGACGGTTCGGCCGAGATCATCGTGGCCTCGGCGGGCACCAACGAGCTGGCGGCGGGCTACGACGGCATGTCGGCCTTCGGCCACCCCTTCCAGCTCTGGGCGGGCGCCGGCGGGAGCTGGGGAAGCTACGACTACCGCGTCGAGAACGTGATGGACGACGGCAGCGTGCCCACCGAGCCCGAGGGCTGGGAGACCCACAACGTCATGCGCTCGCGCCCCTTCACCTCGGAGCCCGTGGTGACGGATCTCGCGATCTCCTACGTGGACAGCTGCGTCACGGCCTGCCCGGGGGGCTACGCCACCATCGGCTTCCAGGTCTGGAACCAGGGCGCCGAGGACATCCCCGCGGGCGTGCCGGTGACGCTGTACGCCGTGGCCGAGGACGAGCTCTACCCGATGGACACGCTCACCCTGCCCGCGCTCCCCTCGGGGACGCTGCTGGAGGGTCAGACCTTCCAGATCGCCGCGTCCACCTTCGGGCCGGACGGCTTCATGATCCGGCTGGACGACGACGGCGAGGGCAACGCGACCGTGGGCGACTGCGACCGCACGAACAACAGCCTCACCCAGAGCGGGGCGCTCTGCGAGTAGCGCGCTACTTGCGGTTCAGGCTCCAGTCGTACTCGATCCAGCTCACCGCGTAGCCGCCCTTCTTCAGGAAGGCGGCCTGCTCGGGCGAGAGGTAGCGGATCGCGTAGTCGATGGCCGCCTCCTGCTTGCCCGAGAGGCCGGGGATGTCGTTCTTGATGTTCATCCCCGTGAAGTCGTCGCCGTACCAGTCGAACACGCGGCTCAGCTTCACGCTCTTCCCGCTCATGTCCACGACGATGCCGTTGGTGGTGAGCCAGCGGCGCGAGGCGTCCTGGAGCTGGTTGTCCAGACTGGCGGCGGAGAAAGCCTGCTTGTAGAGCGGCGGACAGCCCTTGCTGGCGCAGTTCAGCGCCGCATGCACCCGCGGGTCGCCCATGGGGCGCAGGATCTGGTGCTCGATCTGGTTGAGCGTCATCGGGCGCCCGGCCACCACGAAGCTGCGCGTGTCCCAGACCTTCCCGCCGTCCAGGTCGCGGATGGACTGGATGGCGCCGCTCTCGGCGACCAGGTGGACGGTCAGCGCGTTGTAGGCGTTCAACCAGAAGGCGATCTTCTCGCCGCGGGGCAGGGGCTCGTCCACCTCCGCCAGCGCGGCGACGTAGCCATCCAGCGCGTTCGCCGCGTTGATCCCGGCGTAGTCCACGTTGCCCTGGGGGTCCACCCAGGTGTCCAGGACCTTCTGCCAGGGACCCTGGTCGAAGGCGAGCGCGACGGAGAGCAGGAGCGTCCACATGATCCACCTCGAGGCCGGCTCCAGCGTAGAATAGGGCGTGCCCCTGTTCAACCCGCGCGTCCCCGCGCCCTTCCCCGGAGCGCCCCTGTTCCCCTTCGTCGTCGAGCCCTGGCAGCTCCAGACCGGCGAGATCCGGCCGGATCGCGTCCTCGATCTGCGCGTCCCCGAGCGCTTCGCTCGCGGCCACCTGGCCGGCGCGGTCTGCGTGCCCTACAACGACTTCCAGGAGCGCGCGGAGGAGCTGGTGGGGCCGGGCGAGACGGCGCTGGTGGTGGATCCGGGCGGCGCGCGGGCGGCGGAGATGGCCACCTGGCTGCGGGCGCGCGGCGTCCAGGCCGGCTACCTGCAGGGAGGCATGGCGGCCTGGCTCGGCCCCCTGGAGCGCGGACCTTGAACGCAGATCTGCTCGACGACCCGGCTCTCCCTCCCTTCTGCGACCCCTTCGACGCGGCGCTGGCCCGCTCGGGGCCGCCCGCCCTCTTCACCGTGGATCACAGCGGGCGCCTGCGTCTGGACCCCGACCGCACGCGGGACGGCTGGTCCCGCCTCGAGGCCGCCCCCGCGCGTCAGCCGACGGTCTTCCTGCTGCGCGACCGGGCCACGGGCTGGGTTCAGCTCGCCCTGGCCACGGCCCCCGAGCTGCTGGCGGCCCACCCTCGCGCCGAGGCCCACGCCTTCCCCAGCGCGGGGGCGGCGCTGGAGGCCCTGCGCTCCCTCGGCCCGCTGCCCATCTTCAAGGGGGAGTGGAATTCAGGGGGCGATGTCCGGTAGCACCATGGCGTCCACCTCCTCCGGGCTCAGCCGGGTGGAGGCCTCGATGCGGATGCTCTGGGAGCGCCCCGTGCTCTCGTCGCGGGCGAGCACGTTGACGATGCCGTCGGCGTCGAGGGAGAAGGTGACGCGCACGCGGACCTTGCCGCGCACGTCGGCCTTGAGCCCGCTCAGCACGAAGTCGCCGAGCAGCTCGTTGTCGCGCACCTGGCGGCTCTCGCCCTGGTAGACCTGGATGCGCACGACGGTCTGGTTGTCGTGCGCCGTGTGGAAGACGCGGCTGGCCTCCGTCGGCACGCTCGTGTTGCGCGGGATGAGGGGCTCGACGAAGCCGCCCACGGTGCGGATCCCCAGCGTGTGCGGCGTGACGTCCAGCAGCACCGAGCCTGGGGACTCCTCGAAGGCCGTCAGGTTGTAAGCCTGGATCGCCGCGCCCAGCGCGACGACCTCGTCCGGGTTGAGGCCGGAGACGGGCTCCAGCCCGAAGAACTCGGTGACCGCCTCGCGCACGGGGGGGCTGCGGGTCATCCCGCCCACCAGCAGGACCTGGTCGATCTGCGCCGCCGACAGCCCGGCCTGCTGGAGGGCGTCCCGGCACACGGCCCGCGAGCGCTCCAGGAAGGGCGCCGCCAGCCTGCGCAGGAGCGCGCGGTCCACGCGGGTGTTCAGGTGCAGCGGCTGGCCGCGCAGGCGCAGGAGGTTGGGCACGCGGACGTCCACCACCGCCGCGTCGGAGAGCGCGATCTTGGCCCGCTCCGCCGCGTCTCGCAGGCGCGCCCGCGCCCCCGTGTCCAGCTCGAGCTCGTGGCGGTTCTCGCCCTGCATCACGTCGATGAGGTGGTCCATCAGCGCCGCGTCGAAGTCGTCGCCGCCCAGGAAGGTGTCGCCCGCCGTGCTGACCACCTCGAAGACGTCGTCCTCGATGCGCAGGATGGAGATGTCGAAGGTGCCGCCGCCCAGATCGTAGATCGCCACGTTCTGGCGGTGCCCCGCCCCGAAGCCGTAGGCCAGCGCCGCGGCCGTGGGCTCGTTGAGCACGCGCAGGCACTCGAGCCCGGCGATGGTGGCGGCGTCCTTGGTCGCCTGCCGCTGCTGGTCGTTGAAGTAGGCCGGCACCGTGATGACCGCCTGCTTGACCGGCTGTCCCAGCGCCTCCTCGGCGAGCTGCTTCATGTGCTTGAGCACGTGCCCGCTGATCTCCTGCGGGCTGTAGAGCTTGCCCTGCACGCGGGCGCGGGCGTCCCCCAGCGGCCCCTCGGCGATGCCCCAGGCCACCGCCATCTTCAGCCGCTCTACCTCCGGGCTCTTGTAGCGCCGGCCGATGAGTCGCTTGACGCTGTAGACGGTGTTCTCCGGCGCGAACGCGAGCTGCTGCTTCGCGCGCGGTCCGACCACCACCATCCCGCCGTAGCCGAAGGCGACGACCGAGGGCTGCGTGCGCCGCCCGGCGGAGTCCGCCAGGACGGTAGGGACGCCATCGACCACGGCGGCCACACAGCTGTTCGAGGTGCCCAGGTCGATGCCGACCGCGACGCTCATCCCTGCCTCCACCACGGCCTGCCTGTCGCCGTGGTCAGGCGCTCAGGATAGCAATGGTGTGATCAGGGCCGCCATCTCATCGTGAATGCGTCCGTTCGTTGCTAGGATTCTTGGCGCGTGCAACGACAGGGGCCCCCGCGCGACGTCTGTTGCACACCCGCCGGCCTCCGTCACCAGCAGCGCGCCTGCAGCCACGTCCCACGGCGAGAGCCCGAACTCCCAGTAGCCATCGAGCCGCCCGGCCGCGACGTGGACGAGATCCATCGCCGCCGAGCCCGCCCGTCGGATGCCCTGCGAGCGCTCCAGGAAGACCTTGACGAAGCTCAGATACCACGCCGCGCGCTGCCGGCGGTCGTAGGCGAAGCCGGTCGCCAGCAGCGCCTGGTCCAGCGTCGCGGTCCCCGAGACCCGGATCGGGCGGCCCTCGCAGCGGGCCCCGCGCCCGCGCGCCGCGACGTAGGCCTGGCCCTCCACCGCGTCGAACACGCAGCCGGCCTCCAGAACCCCGTCCAGCTCCAGGGCGATGCTCACCGCGTAGGATGGGAAGCCGTGGACGAAATTGGTGGTCCCGTCGAGCGGATCGACGATCCAGCGGGTGCTGGCCTCGCGCGCCCCGCCGCCCTCCTCCGCCAGGACCGGGATGTCGGGGGTCTCGCGGGTGAGCAGCGCGCGGATGGCGTCCTCGGCCGCGAGATCGACCTCCGTGACCAGATCCACGGCGCCCTTGTGCTGCACGCGCTCCGGCGCGCGGGCGCGGATGATCGCCCCTGCCGCGCGCGCGGCGGCCTCGGCGACGGAGGCGGCCTCGCTCAGCTCTGCGAGCACGTCACACGGTTCGAGGCGTCCGCCGAGCAGGTGAAGGTCGAGCTGGACGAGATCTGCATCACGCCGATGGCCGCGCCCATCTTCACGCGACAGGTCGTGACGTCCGCGAAGGTCATGCGCGTCGATCCGAGGAAGGTGGTCTGCTGACCGTCCCCGCACTGCAGCGTGGTCTCGAGGTCGCGCGCCACGATCTTGACCGTGTACGGACCCTTCGCCGGGGCGCTGCTCGTGGCGGTGGTGGTGCTCTTCGTGCCCGAGCTGGAGGTGCTCTTCGTGCCTGAGCTGGAGGTGCTCTTCGTGCCCGAGCTGGAGGTGCTCTTCGTGCCCGAGCTGGAGGTGGACTTCGTCCCGCTGGAGCTCGTGCTGGAGGTGGACTTCGAGGCGCTGCTCGTGGTCGTTGTGGTGGTGGGCGTCGTCGTTGTGGTGGTGGGCGTCGTCGTGGTCGTGGCCGTCGAGCCCGCGCTCTTCGGGTCGGTGGTGCCGTCGTCGGCGCCCTGGGTGCTCGCGGTCTTGCCCGTGTCCGGCTCAGGCTCCTCCTTGGGCGTGGGCGTGGGCGTGGGCGTGGGCGTGGGCGTCGGAACCGGGGTCTCGGTGTTCGTCGTCACCTCCGCCCCGGGGCCGAACTTCGTCCACAGCACGTAGCCGATGCCGCCGCCGCCCAGGCAGAGCACCGCCAGCACGAAGACGCCGATGATCACGTACTTCAGCTTGCCGCCGCTCGCGGGCGCCTCCTCCTCGGGGGGCGTGACCGGCTCCGAGGCGATGGGGCCCGCCACCGCGAAGGGCGTAGCGGGGGGCGGGTTCGGGCGCGGGGGCGGGGCGGGCGGCGCCTTCGGCCCCTCGGCGATCGGCGGCGGGGGCGGCGGGGGCGCCGGTCGGGCCCCGCGGTCGGGGGGCGGGGGGAGCGAGGTCAGGGCTGGCTTCTGCGGCGCGGGCGGCGGGCCCGGGTCGCGCGGCGGGAGCGAGGCCCCCACCGGGCGCGCCATGGGCTTGGAGTCGTCGCCGCGCGGGCGCGGGCGCGAGGTGTCGTCGGGCCGCCACTCCTTGCGGATAGGCTTCTTCAGCTCCTCCTCGTCCTCCTCGGCCAGCATCTCGGCGATGCGGTCGCGGGACCACATCGCGGTGGACTGGCCCTTGGCGCTGGCGGCCTGACCGCGCACGCGCATCATCTGCGTGCTGGTCATCGGCGCGCCCAGCGACTGCGGCCCGCCCAGATCCTCCTGGGGCAGCACCGTGCCCGTGGACACCCGGCCCTGGGTGCCGCCCTTGGCGCGCACGGCGCGGGCGGCCCAGACCGTGATGTCGTCCCCGCCCGCCTGCCCGGCGACGTGGGAGAGCACGTTCGCCACGTCCAGCGGGGCCGGGCGCTCCTCTGGCTGAAACGAGAACATGGCGGCCAGGAAGCGGAGCAGATCCTCCATCCAGCGCTTGCCCTGGAGCTGCTTGAAGTCGATGGCCAGCAGCCGCTGGATGATCACCTCGTCGTGGCCGTCGCGGTCGCGCGGCACCGGCCCGAGCGACTCCCCGGACAGGGTCGCCACCAGCAGCGCGCCGAGCCCGTAGACGTCGGTGGCCACGCCCGCCGGCTTGCTCTCCGGGGCGCGCCCGCCCCGCCGCGTCACGCCGTAGCCCTCCACCGCCACGGAGCCGTAGGGGTCCACCTTGACGTCGGACGGGCTCAGGTCGCCGTGGACCAGCTTGTCCTCCTCGGCCACCGTGACGATGTCCGCCACGTAGCCGACGAGCTCCAGGGCCACGCGCACCGGCAGCGGGCCGCCCTCGATCAGCGTGGCGAGATCGACGCCAGCGACGTCCCCTTCGCCGCTGATGATCTGGCCCTCGGGCCCCGCCTCGCGCTGGTAATAGTTGCTCACCGGACGACCTCCGTGCAGCGCTTTGATACCACGCGGGAGGGCGCCTGCGCGCGCGGGCTCGCCGTCCCCACCGCTGTTCCTGATGCTCTCTCGCGAACGCTCACGTCGCCTCCAGCGCGCGCTGGACGGCCTGCTGGACCGCGCGCGCGTCGGCCTTGCCGCCGAGCGCCTTCATCACCTGTCCAACGAAGAAGCCGATCAGGTTCTTACGCCCGCCCCGATAGCGCGCCAGCTCATCGGGGAAGGCGCTGAGCACCTGCGTCACCGCCGACTGCACCGCGTCCTCGCCCGCCAGGCCCACCAGCCCGCGCTCGGTCGCCAGGGCCAGCGGGTCGCCGCCGCTCCGGCAGAGCTCGTCCACCAGGCCCCTGGCCGCCCCGCGGGTGATCCGCCCCTCGCGCACGAGGGTCTCCAGCTGGCAGAGATCCTCGGGCCGGATGCGCGCCTCCTCCAGGCCGCCGTCGAGCTGGTTCAGCGCACGCAGCAGCTCGCCCATGACCCAGGTGGCCATGGCGCGCGGCTCGCCGCCGGCCGCCACCGTCGCCTCGAAGAAGCCCGCGACCGCGGGGTCGGAGAGCAGCACGCCCGTCTCGTAGGGGCCGAGCCCGTGGCGCGCGGCGAAGCTGGCGGCCCGCTCGCGGTCCTGCTCCAGCAGCCAGAGGTCCAGGGGCGCCCCGGCGAGCCCGCCCCGCGCCTCGGCCTCCAGGCCCGCGTCCAGGCGCAGGTGGGGGAGGTCGGGCTCGGGGAAGTAGCGGTAGTCCGCGGATCCTTCCTTCTTTCGCAGCGTGGCGGTGCCCCGACCGGTCCAGGTGCGGGTCTCCTGGTCCACGCGTCCCCCCGCGGCGATCACGGCCTTCTGCCGCTCGATCTCGTAGCGCAGGGCCTTCGCCACGAAGCGGAAGGAGTTGACGTTCTTGACCTCCACCCGGGTCCCAGGCGGACCGCCGGGGGGCGCCACGCTCACGTTCGCGTCGCAGCGGAAGTGGCCCTTCTCCAGGTCACCCCGGCAGATCCCGGCCTCGGTGATCACGCGGTGGACCATACGCAGCCAGGCCTCGGCCTCCTCCGGGCTGTGGACGTCGGGGGCGCCCACGATCTCGATGAGGGGCAGCCCGCCGCGGTTCCAGTCCACGCCCGAGCCCTCGGGCCCGTGGTGCATGCGCCCGGCGTCCTCCTCCAGGTGGATGCGGGTGATGGTGAAGCTGCGCCGCTCGTCCCCGAAGGCGACATGGACCTTCCCGTCCGTGCAGAGCGGGCGATCATACTGGCTGATCTGGTAGCCCTTCGGGAGGTCCGGGTAGAAGTAGTGCTTGCGGGAGAACACGCTCTCCGGGTGGACCGTGCAGCCGAAGGCGAGCCCGGCGCGGATCCCGAGGGTCACCGCGCGCGCGTTGGGCAGCGGCAGCGTGCCCGGGTGCCCCAGGCAGATCGGGCAGACCAGCGTGTTCGGCGGGGCCCCCTCCTCAGTGGGGCAGGCGCAGAACATCTTGGTCCGCGTGTCCAGCTGCGCGTGGCACTCCAGCCCGATGGTGGCGACCAGCTCCACCCTGACCTCCAATGAGCCCTGATAACTGGTCAGGGTGGGGGGAGGCTCGGGGCCGCGGCGCTCAGATCGCCATCTGCTGGGCGACCTCGGCCCAGTGCGCCGTCATGGCCTCGCGGTTCGGGCCGATCACGCCCACCTCGGTGCCCACGCGCTGGAAGATGTCCAGCGCCTCCTCCAGGTCCTCGCGGCGGTGGGTCGCCATGTAGGAGGTGCGGACCAGGCAGGCGTTGGTGGGCACGGCGGGCGGGACGACGGGGTTGGCGAAGACCCCCTCCTCGTAGAGGCGCTGGTTGAACCAGAGGAGCTGCTCGACCGGGCCAACGACCACGGGGACCACGGCGCTGCCCTCCTCCAGGCAGCGGAAGCCCATGGCGCTCAGCTCGGCCCGCATGTAGCGGGCGTTGGTGCGCACCTGCTCGACGAGCTCGGGGTGGGCGCGCAGGATCCGCAGGGCCGTCAACACCGTGGCCGCCACCGAGGGCGTGAAGCTGGCGGTGTACATGAACTGCCGGCAGTGGTGCATCAGGTAGTCCTTCACCGCCTGGGGCCCGCAGAGGAAGCCGCCCATGCTGGCGAAGGTCTTGGAGAAGGTGCCCGTGATCAGGTCCACCTGGCCGGTCACGCCGAAGTGATCGCAGCTCCCGCGCCCGCCCTCCCCCAGCACGCCCACGGCGTGGGCCTCGTCCACCAGGAGCCGCGCCCCGTGCCGACGGGCCAGGGCCGCGATCTGGTCGAGCGGGGCGAGCTCGCCGGTCATCGAGTACACCCCGTCCACGACGATGAGCTTCCCGCCCGCGTCCTCGTTCGACTCCAGCTTCCGCGCGAGGTCGGCCATGTCGTTGTGCTTGAAGCGCACCAGGTGGGCCTGGCTCAGCAGGATGCCGTCCACGATGCTGGCATGCACCTCCCGGTCGGCGAAGATGGTGTCTTTTCGCGAGCAGAGCGCGCCGATGGGGCCGGAGTTGGACATGAAGCCCGTGGACCAGAGCAGGCAGCTCTCCTTGCCCATGAACGCGGCGAGCTCCTGCTCGAGGGCGTTGTGCAGGTCCAACGTGCCGTTGAGCATGCGCGAGCCGGTGCACCCGGTCCCGAAGCGGTCGATAGCCGCCTTCGCCGCGGCGATGACCTCGGGGTGGTGGGTGAGCCCCAGGTAATTGTTGGAGCCCAGCATGATCCGCGGCTTCCCCTCGATGATCACCCGGCTGCCCTCGCTGTCGGAGAGGGGCCGGAAGTAGGGGTAGACGCCGAGCTCCCGCGCGACGTGGTGGCGTCGGTAGGCCACGCACTTGTCGAAGATGTCTCTATGGACAGATTTATCCACGGCTAACCCTCCGCGGCCAGACACTAATCGCCGCTCAGGGGAGGGTCAACCCAATCGGGAGCTTGTAGCTGATCTATCGCGAAATGGTTCCTACCGACCGGTCGGAATGTATGGGCGTGGGGCGCGCGCCCGATCACTCGCCGATGATCTTGATGAGGACGCGCTTGTCGCGGTTCCCGTCGAACTCGGCGTAGAAGATCTGCTCCCAGGGGCCGAAGTCCAGGCGCCCGCCGGTGATGGCGACGACGACCTCGCGCCCCAGCACCGAGCGCTTGAGGTGCGCGTCGCCGTTGTTCTCGCCGGTCTGGTGGTGGCGGTAGCGCGCGAGCCCGGGCTGATACGGCGCCAGCTTCTCCAGGAATTCACCCAGATCCTGAAGGAAGCCGGACTCGTCGTCGTTGATGAAGACGCTCGAGGTGATGTGCATGGCGTTGACCAGGCACAGCCCCTCGCGCACGCCGCTGGCCAGCACCGCGCCCTGGACCTGCTCGGTGAGGTTCACGTAGCCCGTGCGGGCGCTGACGTGCATCGTGAGGTACTGCGTGTGCGACTTCATGAGCTCTCCTGGATGGAGCGCTCATGATAGCCGACGCGAGCACGCGCAAGCGGGGGGCAGCGCCCCCACCCAGGAAACTAGATGTTCTTCGGGCCGTTGTCGCCGATGGCCTCGACCGGGCAGTTCTCCTGCGCCTCACGGCACTGGGCGAGCTCCTCGGCGTTCTCCGGCTGCTTGTAGCAGATGTCGTGGTCTTCCTGGTCGCTCATCCGGAAGTTGTTCGGCGCCGCGTCCGAGCACACCGAGCACAGGATGCACTCCTTGTCCACGAAGAAGGACACGCGCTTGCCGTTGATGACGCTCTCGCCACCGACGTTGTCTTCCCAGACGTTGTTGGGGTCCGCCATGGAGCGCTCCTCGTCGATCCGATAGAGATATAGATGGGCAGGGGTCCTCTTCACTACCCGAGCGCGCGCCCCCGCGCAACGTCCTCCGCGTGGAGCCAGGTACGACATGGCGATCCTCAAAGTGGCCCAGATGGGACACCCTGTGCTGCGGCGCGTGGCCGAGCCGATCCGCCCGGACGAGATCGGCTCGCCCGAGCTCCAGCAGCTCATCCGCGACCTGCTGGAGACCTGTGAGGAGCAGGACGGCGCCGGGCTCGCCGCGCCCCAGGTCCACGTGAGCCGGCGGGTCGTGGTCCTGGACCTCGGGGACGAGGAGGGGATGCGCGTGTGGCTGAACCCGGTCATCACGCCGCTCACCGAGCAGATGGTGGTGACCTGGGAGGGCTGCCTCAGCGTCGCCGGGATGCGCGCGGCGGTGGCGCGGCCCGGCCACATCCGGGTGCGCGCGCTCGACCCCCAGGGTCAGGCGGTCCACCTGGAGTTGAAGGGCTTCCCCGCCGTGGTCGCCCAGCACGAGTGCGACCACCTCGACGGCGTCCTCTACGTGGACCGCTGCGACACGCGCACGCTCACCTTCCTCACCGAGTACCGCAAGTACGGGCCGCAGTGGTCCGGGCGCGGGGAGGAGTGATGGGCCTCTTCGACTGGCTCTTCCCCGGGCCGGAGGCCAAGGTCAGGAAGGCGCGGGCCCTGCTGGAGCGCGGCGAGTACAACGAGGCGCGCTGGGTGCTGGAGGGGCTGGAGCACGGCGAGGCGCGAGCGCTGCGGGACCAGGCCCTGGCGGGCATGGTGGAGCTGAACCTCCGCGCGGCGGAGGGCGCGGCGAGCCTGGGAGATCGCGCGCTGATGGAGGAGCACATGGAGCTGGCCCGCGAGTTCGGCGCCACGCCCGAGCAGCTCCGCTCCCTGCGCCGCCGCCCGCGGGAGGAGCGCCGCCCGCCGCCGCCGCCCCCGGAGGCCCCCGCGCTGGAGGGGGACGACCCCATCTGGTCGCTCCCGCCCGATGATCCCCGGCTCCGCTACGCGCAGATCGTGGAGAGCTGGCCCGAGGCCCTCCAGCCCCGCCTGCTGGCGCTGGGCGCCGACTTCGCCGAGGCCTGCCTGGCCATCGAGGAGGGGCGGGCCGCGGAGTCCTGGGAGCGCCTGGCGCCCTACCCCGCCCGCGATCCGGTCGCCCACTTCGAGCGCGCCCGCGCGGCCCTGGCCATGGGGCGCCCGGGGCTGGCCGGCGCCGAGCTCCAGCGCCTCGGGGAGCGGCTGGGCCACCTGCGGGTCGGCAACCTGCACACGGCGGTGCTCCTGTCGCAGATCCTGGGGCAGGCGGGCGAGCTCGATCGCGCGCTGGGCGTGGTGGACGGGGCGCTGGCCGCCACGCCGACCGACGTGGACCTGCGCTTCGCCCGCGCGAACACTCTGGCCGGGCTCGGGCGCTGGGACGAGGCCGAGGCCGACGCCTCCGACGTGATCCGCCGCGCCGGCAAGGTCATGGCGGCCTGGCGGGTGGTGGCCCGCGCGCGGCTGGGCCGGGGAGATCGGGCGGGGGCCGCCGCGGCGCTGGAGGGCGGTCTGGCCGCCTGCTGCAGCAACCCGGGGAAGTGCGGCAACCAGCCGCTGGACCTGGAGGCGACCCGGATGCTGGCCCGGATCTACGCCGAGGACGGCCGGGAGACGGCGCGGGTGGAGGAGCTGCTCGGACAGCTCGCCGAGGTCCAGGGCGGGCTGGAGCCCGAGGACGAGCAGATCGCCGCCCTCGCCGGCCTCAGCACGTTGGAGCCCGCGAGAGCCTAGGGCTCCTCGAAGAGCTCCTCGACCTCGCCCTCGTCGTCGCCCACCTGGGCCCGCATGCCGATCTCGGCCTCGGCCTCGGTGGCCAGCCAGCGCTGGTAGAAGGCCTCGCGGCGCTCGGGCTCCAGGTCGCCGCCGCCGATCCAGGCCCGGCGGCGCTCGGCGAGCGTGTTGATGACCAGGGCGGCGGCGGCGGACACGTTCATCGACTCGGTGAGCCCGCGCATGGGCACGGCCAGCACGCCGTCGGCCAGCCCGCGGGCCTCGTCGCTCACGCCGCGGATCTCGGAGCCGAAGAGCACGGCCACCGGGCGGTCCACCGGGACCTCGGAGGGTGGGAGCGCGCCCTCGACCGGATCCGCGATCCAGACCTGGAAGCCGCGGGCCTTCAGGCCGCTCAGCGCCGCGGTGGTGGTGGGGTGGCGGTGCAGCTCCAGCCAGCGCTCGGCCCCGCGCGCGGCCCCCTTGCTGGGGCGGAAGTCGCCGGTGATGAGGTGGACCTCGTGGAGCCCGAAGCTCTCGGCGCTGCGCAGGATGGCGCTGGTGTTGTGGCGGCGGCGCACCGCCTCCACGACGACGACCACGCTGGCGAGGCGCTGGCCCAGCACCCGCTCAACCCGCTCGCGGCGGCGCTCCGTGAGGCTCATCTGCGCGCTCCCTGGTGAAGAGCGAGCCGATTAACCCGCTGAGGCCCGGGGGCCGTCGTCCAGGTGGAGCTCCGCCGCCCGGCGCCGCGTCGCGTCCACCTGCTCGGGGCTCAGCGTGTACCAGTTGATGCCGCCGCAGCCCGCGCACACGCCCTCGAAGCGGCCGGCGAGGTGCTCCATCCGGCGGCGCGTGGCCAGCGGGCCCTCCCAGAGCGCGCGGAAGCCCCACGGCTCCAGCGGGCCCAGGTCCAGCTCCCCCTGGAGGTCGGCGCAGCACATGAGCAGGTGACCGTCGTGCCGGATGACGGGGGTGAGCCAGAGCCCGGGGCAGGCGCCGCGGCCCTGGTGGGCGTCGTCCTGCTGCCAGGGGCGCTGCTCCCAGGTGCGGACGTGGACGCCGCGCTGCTCGCCCGCGGTGATGCCGGCCTCGCGCAGGGTGCGCTCGTAGAGGGCGTCGGCGGCGGCCTGGCCGGCGCTCCCCCCGCCCACGCTCAGCCGCTTGAAGAGGATCTCGTCATGCCAGGGCGATCCCCCCTGGCAGGCCAGAAGATCGAGCCAGTACGCCAGGAAGGCCCCGGCCTCGTGCGCGTTGCCCGGCTGCACGACGAACTGGACCTGGAGGTTCACCCGCGCGTCTGGGCGGGCCCGCCGCGCGCGCACGAGGTGGCGGACGTGGCGCCGCACGCGCTCGAGGGCGTCCTGGCCCTTGATCCGCGCGTAGGTCTCCGGCGTGTGGGCGTCGAGGGTGAACACCAGCAGCAGGGGCATGCTCGCCCCGTCCATGGCGTCCAGCAGCGCCTCCATGCGGGCGGGGACCAGGGTGATCGCGTTGGTGTCCACCCGCAGGTAGCCCACCCGCCCGGCCAGGGTCCGGGCGGCCGAGCCCACCAGCCGGTGCAGCTCCGGGTGGAGCGAGGGGTCGCCGAGCCACTGGAAGATCAGGTGATCGAAGGTGCAGCCGTCGGCCGCGAGCCCCTCGAGGATGCGCCCCCAGCGGGCCACATCCAGGAAACCCTTGGCGATCCCGTGGATCTGCGCCCAGCCCTCGTGGTGCGGCGCGCACATGGCGCAGGAGAGGTTGCAGTGGTCGGTGGGCTCGACCTGCAGGACCGGCGCGGCCAGCATGCGGCGCAGAGTAGCACAGGCAGCGGGTTTTTTGCGCCGGGACTTGCCGATCGGCCGCGCCCGTGCGACGATTCCAAGCCCCCAGACCGAGAGATTCCATGTCCAGGGTCCTCTGCTCCTCCCTCCTGCTGCTGGCGCTCCCCCTCGGTGGGTGCAGGAATTCGTGTCAGCAGCTCTGCGTGGACATCGCCGACTACGCGCTGGAGAGCTGCAACCTCCAGTTCACGGACGAGGAGATGGACACCTGCCTCTCGGACTTCGCCCGCTCCGAGCTCGAACGCTCCGATCTGGAGAGCTGCGAGGAGGCCGCGCCTTACCTCGAGGAGGAGTGGAGCTGCGACGACCTCCGCGAGTACTTCAAGGCCTCGGGGGCGGAGTAGCGCCGATGCTCTGCAGGCCGAGGACGGCTGGACGGGCCCGCGTGGAGCGCGGAACAGAGAGAAAGTGCGGCGGGTCATTGTGCGGAGGCCCGAATCCTCGTATCCTCCACACGTCAGGAACTGGGCAGCGCGTCCCCAGGCGCGCCCGCAGGCAGAGTGGATGGACCCGGTAACCCCCCCCACGCGGACCTTTCAGCCCGAGAGCTTCGGGAAATACTACCTCATCGACAAGGTGGCCGTCGGGGGGATGGCCGAGGTCTTCAAGGCCAAGACCTTCAGCCACGGCGGCTTCGAGAAGCTGCTGGTCATCAAGCGCATCCTGCAGCACCTCTCGGACAACGGAGAGTTCGTCGATATGTTCATCGACGAAGCCAAGATCTCCGTGCTGTTGCAGGCGCCGAACATCGTCCAGATCTACGACTTCGGGAAGATCCGCGAGAATTATTTCATCGCGATGGAGTGCGTGGAGGGCAAGGACCTCAAGGTCATCCTGCGCAAGCTCGCCGAGCGTCGCAAGCTGCTGCCCACCGAGTACGCCGTCTACGTCGCCCACGAGACCTGCAAGGGCCTGGACTACGCCCACAAGAAGACCAGCCTCAAGGGTGACCCGCTGGGCATCGTCCACCGGGACATGAGCCCGTCCAACATCATCGTCTCGTACACGGGCGAGGTGAAGATCGCTGACTTCGGCATCGCCAAGGCCGAGATCAGCATCTACAACACGAAGGACGGGGTGCTGAAGGGCAAGTTCGAGTACATGAGCCCGGAGCAGGCCAGCGGGCTGCCCATCGATCACCGCTCGGACCTGTTCTCCGTCGGCATCATGCTGCACGAGATGTTGACCGGGCGGCGGCTCTTCAAGTCCGAGAGCGAGATCAAGACGCTCGAGCGCATCAAGGCCGCCGACGCGAAGCCGCCCTCCGCGACCAACCCGAGCGTGCCGGCCCGCCTCGACGAGATCGTCATGCGCGCCCTCGCCCGCGACCCGAAGGATCGCTACCAGGACGCCAAGGAGCTTCAGACCGACCTGCTGGAGTTCATGTACCCGGCGACCCCGGACGTGACCCGGGAGAGCCTGTCCAGCTTCATGCAGCAGCTCTTCATCACGGAGATCGCCGAGGAGCGCGAGCGGCTGGAGGAGGGCACGCGCGTGGCCTCGGCCCTGGCCGCGGAGGCGCCCGAGATCGAGCTGGACGCCAACTGGCAGGAGGCGGGCAGCGGCGCGACGCTCCAGCAGCGCCCGAGCCGGGTGCCCGTGCTGGTGGCGATCCTGGCCCTGCTCCTGGCCGGCACGACGGTCGCCTACTTCGCGACCCGCGAGAAGGAGAAGGAGATCGTCACGGAGTTCGTGCAGGTCGAGGCGCCGAAGCCGACGACGGGCACGCTGGACATCCGCGTCACGCCGCAGGTGCAGGCCACCATCAAGCTGGGCGACGCGGTGCTGGGGACCGGCTTCAGCCTGGTCTACGACAAGGTGGAGCCCGGCAAGGAGCTCACGCTGACGGTGGAGGCGGCGGGCTACCTGCCGTTCACCGACACGGTGAACCTGGCGGCCGGCGACCGGCTGCGCCTGCCGGTGAACCTGAAGGCGGTGCCCACGCAGACGACGCCCCAGCCGCCGGCCGAGAACACCACGACCACGCAGAAGACCACGCAGAGCGTCAAGATCACGCAGATCCCGCAGGCGGAGGCCCCCGGCAAGATCTCGGTCAACGTGAGCCAGGGCTGGGCCGACGTGTGGATCGACGGGCAGAAGGTGGACACCACGCCGCTCTTCAACCACGAGATCGCGGCCGGGAATCACACCATCAAGGTGTCCAACCCGAAGACGGGCTTCGAGGCGACCCGGCAGGTGCGCATCCAGTCCGGCAAGACCGAGAAGCTGACCTTCGAGGTCGAGTAGCTACTGCAGGTCGATGATGATGGTGCCCTGGTTGGGGTCCACCGGGTCGTCCTGAGACAGCAACAGCGCCGCCGTGGCCGCGCCCCCGCCCGCCACCACCGCGATGCCGGTCCAGACGTACCAGGGCGGGCCGCGGGTGACGATGACCTGCTCGACGATGGGCTCCGGGTCCAGCAGGATGCTGGAGAGGAGCGGGTTGTCGTTGACCTGGAGCGGCGCGACCGAGGTGCTGACCCGGTCCGTGCGCAGCGTCCCCTCCTCGGTGAGCCAGCTCGTGACCGAGGGGACGAGGTCCGTCATCGCCGCGATCGGGTCCTGCCCGCCCGGCGCCGTGAGCATCTGCGAGAAGTTCCCGGTGCGCGTCTCGTAGAGCTGGAGCGCCACGTCCCCCGAGGGGAGCTGGCCGCCCAGGATGACGATGCCCGTGGCGACGTGAACGCCCAGCGAGCCGTAGATCTGGCGCACCTGGCGCGCGCGCTCGGAGCCCGACTCGGCCTGCTCGGCGAAGGAGCGCCCCTCCAGCGGGGCCTTGTAGACCTCGCGCGCGCCCTGCGCGAGCTCCATGCTCTGGAAGGAGCGCTTCCCGCCCTGCCCGCGCACCAGCACGTAGTGTTCGCCCGCCGGGAGATCGGAGATCGTCACCGGGGCCTTGCCCATGGGCCGCCCGTCCACGAAGACGTCCGCGCCGTCCTCCGGCGCCTGCACCGTGAGCTGCGCCGTGGGCTGCGCGCGCACCGCGGCGCGTACCTCGCCGAACAGGTTGACCATCTTCGGCGGGTAGTTCACCGCGTCCAGCTCACGCGAGGGCTCCAGCACGACCACCCGTTGAAAGGCCTTTTTCGCCTCATCCTGATTGCCGATGCTGGCGTTGGCCAGGCCCAGCAGCACCAGCGCGTCGATGAGATCCTTGCTGTCCGTCGCCCCCGCCAGCCCGTCCTGGAGCTGGAGCACGGCGCGCTCCAGCACCGGGATGGCGCTCTCGAAGTCGGCGCGCTCATACAGCACGCGCCCCTCGGAGAGGTCCTTGCGCCCCGGGCCGAGGAAGGCGCCCTCGACGATGAGCGCCTCACGCCCGGCGATGCGCCCGCGCACCTCTCCCGGCGGGACCACGTCGATCTTGTCGGTGGCCTCCAGGGCCTCGGAGAGGCGATCGGAGGCGGCGATGGCCGCCTCGTCATCCATCTCGGCGACGTGCAGGCCGACGACGGCGACCTCCGCGCGACGGGCCGCCTCCGCCTCGTTCACGAGGAGGAGGCCCAGACTGGCTGCGATCCACGACAGCATTTTCAGCTCCTTGCAGCTCTTCCACATCCTACCGCACCCGCGCGCCCGCGGCGAACCAATCCCATTCTCGAATAAAGGCGCATGTTCCACGATCAGGTTCCACGTGCATGCACTTTTGACAATTTCAATTCTCACTTGAGAAAGCTGCATATCGCGAGATGTGCCCGTCGATCGTCCCTTCGGGTTCGGCGGGGGGGCTTTCCTCGGGCGCCCCTCCTCTGTTAGGGTGCGTAAATCGGTTCGCACCTGCAGATCTGGAGCTTCCTTGCGGATGCTGCCCCTGATCATCTCCCTGCTCTCCAGCGCCTGGGCTCGCAGCCCCGGGCCCGAGCTGGACGAGGTCGTGGAGACGGACAGCGCCGAGGTGGACACGGGCTTCGCCGGCGGGGAAGCCTGCTCGGACCAGTACCTTCGCGACGGCGTGCAGCTCCCGGAGCGCCCGGGGCTGTTCACGGTGTCCTCTTCCTCGGCGGCCTGGGGCACCTCGCTGATGGTGGACACCATCCTGCGCGTCGCCGAGGAGATGGCCTGGCAGCTGCCCGACGCGGACCCCTTCATCGTCGGCGACATCAGCCACCCGCGCGGCGGCTACTTCGACGGGCACCGCTCGCACCGCGGCGGGCTGGACGCCGATCTCGGCATCTACGCCAAGGGCGCGAAGCAGAACCCGCGCGGCTTCCAGGACCTCAGCACCGCCGAGTTCGACGCGCGGGCCAACTGGATCTTCATCCGCACGCTGCTGGACACGGGCAACATCGACCGCATCTACCTCGATCAGAGCCTGATCAACGTGCTGCGCAAGTACGTTCGCGAGGAGGAGGGGCTGTCGGCTGAGGAGGTGGACCGCATCTTCCCGCCCTCGGGCACCCCGCGGGTGTGGGCGATGACGGGCGTGGTGCAGCATGTCGCCGGGCACCGGAACCACATCCACATCCGCGTGCTCTGCGACAACGGCGTGCCCGCGCAGTAGCGCCGCTCAGGGCCAGAACAGCGCGGCCCCCAGGACGAAGGCCAGCACGACGCTCAGCGTGAGCCAGAGCCCGGTGCGGCGCGCGGTCGGCGCGGGGCTGGTCTGGCGCGCGGGCGCGGGGGTCGCGGGCGAGGTGTCCAGGCGCACGCCCATCGGCGCGGGCACCGGCGCGAGGGGCGGCTCAGGATCATCCTCGAAGATCGCGCGCGAGGGAGCGTCGGGGAAGGAGTCGTCCAGGCCCACGCTCACGGCGATGGCCTGGCTGCCCTCGGGATCGGTGCGATCATCCTCGGAGGTGGCGCCGTAGACCTCGGGGTCGGTGGCGTCGTCCTCGCCCAGCGTGCCCTCCCCGATGGCGTGGCGGTAGCGGAAGGGGACCACCATCGTATGGTCGGGGATGGAGAAGGGGTCCTGCACCCGCTCCAGCTCGGCGGCGGTGGTGTCCGGGATGAAGAGGAGCTCGTGCCCCTCGCTCAGGGCGAAGGGGGCGCCCAGCGGCTCCAGGACCTGGATCGGCTCGGCCAGGATCGGGGAGACCTCGGGCCGGGGAGCCTCAGGCGGGGGAGCCTCAGGCGGGGGAGCCTCGGGCCGGGGAGCCTCAGGCGGGGGAGCGGCGGTGGCGAGCGCGGGCTCGGCCAGCTCCGTGGGGGGCTCCATCTCCTCGGTGGCGCGCTCGGTCGGGGAGTCCTCGCGGGGGAGCTCGACGGGGGCCTCCGCCTCCAGGGCGGGTCCGGCGAGCTCGCGGAGCTGGGCCACGGCGAGCTCGGGCCAGGGGCGGCGCGCGGGATCCCAGGCCAGGAAGCGGCGGAGAAGCTCGGTCGCCTCCGGCTCCAGCTCGGCGTTGCCCAGGGCCCGGCGGAGCGAGCGCTCATAGGCGATGTACATGGCGGCGCGCTTCGGGGGCGGGCCGCCGCAGAGCCAGTGGAAGAGCAGCGCGCCCAGCAGGCAGGTCAGCTCACGCGGCTCCTCGCTGCGCTCGTCCTCCTCCGCGCCGGCCACGATCTCGACGCGGCCGGGCCTCGGGAAGCGCACCCGCTCGGGCGCCAGGGAGGTGCGCACGCCGCCCAGGGCCGCGCCCTCCGCCAGGAGGTGCTCGCCCAGCAGCGCGGCCCGCGCGCAGGCGCGCTCGAGAGAGAGGCGCTCCGTGGAGGACGGTGACGCGGCAGGAGACCTGCTCCTCCACCCCTCCGCTGTCCCCGCAGCTCCACGCGCCGCAGGCCCTCTGTCTGGAGACAGCATGCCCTCCTCCGACCGGATCCTCCCGAGGATACGACCGGGGTCTACGGGCTCGGCCCGGAGTCGAGCGTGGAACCGTGGCTTCGTTCAGTGCCCACCATGTCCACGATCACGACATGGAGCCCTTCAGAGATGGTGTGATCTATTTTTCCGAAGGGGCTCGCGCGCCAGGAGACCGCCTCGGCGGCGCGGCGCGCGCTCACTCGCAGGTGGAGATCACCGGCACGCTGTAGAGGTTCTCCACCAGCTCTGGCGCCAGATCCGGCCGGTCGGAGACGAGGTTGACGTCCCCCAGCACCACGAGGTCCCCGCACCACACGTTCTGCGTGGCGATGCCGTCGCAGTAGACCCACTGCGCGGCCGGGCCGGCGCGGAGGTCGTGGCCCAGGTAGCTGGCGATGAGGTCGGGCGAGCTCAGCAGATCGGTGCCCGGGTTGCCCTCGCAGTCGATGGCCTCCGCGAGCTCGGCGTTCAAGCGGATGTCCACGCCCATGCGCCGCAGCAGGTAGTCGATGGTGTCGTTGCCCTGCGTGAGCGAGTAGCCGCCGTACTCGGTGTCCACGTCCCCAGCCAGCACCAGCCGGCCGCCCCGGCCGAGCCAGTCCAGGACCGTGAGCAGGGTCTCCTCGGGGACGCGGTAGCCGGCCTCCTCTCCCGCGCCGGGCAGGTACCAGAGCGCCAGCTTGTAGGCGGAGGGGTCCTCGGGCCAGGTCTCCGTGATGGTGGTGTCCGCCCCGAGCCCGGCGTAGAGCGCGACGAGCTCGTCCACGCCGTCGATGAGGTACTCGCCCGAGTTCACTGGCAGCGCGCCTTCGCCCTGGAAGATCAGCACGTCGTCGCCCAGGGGCGGGCCGGTGAAGGTGCCGGGGGACTCGTAGACGGGCTCCTCGCCGGTGTCCCCGGTCTCGGCGGTCTCGGCGGTCTCCCCGGTGTGGGCCGTGTCCGGCTCGCCGGTCTCGGGCGCGGGCGAGTCGGTCTCGCCGCCCGAGTCACCCACGATGGTGACCTTGATGTCGCCGATCTCGACGCATCCGGCGGCGAGGGGGAGCAGGGCGAGGGCTGGAGGGAGCAGGGCACGGCGCATGGGACCTCTCGATTCCCGAGGGAGCAGCATCCCTCTATCGCGCAACCAGGGGGAGGGGGCAAGCTCGGAGGCGCCGCCGGGCCCGCGGTCGGTTAGGACGGGAGGAGGATGGACACGCGCCCGAGCCCGCTCCCCGATGGCTATCGCCTGCACCGCCGCTTCGACCGCATGGGGCGGCTGGTGGGGGACGTCGGCATGGCGCGCCTGCAGCAGAGCCACGTCCTGGTCGTGGGGCTGGGCGGGGTGGGCTCGTTCGCGGCGGAGGCGCTGGCGCGCAGCGGCGTGGGGCGGCTGACGCTGGTGGACTTCGATCTGGTGTGCGTGACGAACACGAACCGCCAGCTCCAGGCCATGCGCGGGACGGTGGGGCAGCCCAAGGCCAGCGTGCTGGCCGAGCGCCTGCGCCAGATCGCCCCCGACGCCCGGATCCGGCCGGTCCCGCTCTTCTACGACGCGCGCATCTCGGCGGCCCTGCTGAGCGGCGGGGAGCTGGGGCCCCCGGACTACGTGGTGGACGCCATCGACAACGTCACGGCCAAGTGCCACCTCATCGCCGCCTGCCGGGAGCGCGGGCTGCCGCTGGTGGTGTGCACGGGCGCCGCGGGGCGCTGGGATCCGACGGCGGTGCGGGTGGCGGACCTGGCGGAGACGCGCATCGACCCGCTGGCGGCCTCGGTTCGCCGGATCCTCCGCGAGAAGCACGGCTTCCCCGCGACCGGACCCTTCGGCGTCCAGGCGGTCTTCTCCGTCGAGCGGCCGAGCCCCCCCGCGCCGCTGGTCTACGACGGCGACGAGGGCTTCTCCTGCGTGTGCCCCAACGGCGACAACGACGTCCACACCTGCGACGATCGCAACGTGGTCTGGGGCACGGCCGCCTTCGTGACCGGGACGGTGGGGCTCACCGCCGCCAGCCTCGCGGTGCGGGCGCTGGCCGGAGCCTAGGCCAGGTCTTCGTCGTCCTCGCCATCGTGGAAGTCGATGTGCGTGCCGTGCGGGTGGCCGTGCTCGATCTCCTCGGGCGTGGCGTCGCGCATGTCGGTGATGTGGATGTCGAAGTGCAGCTCCACGCCGGCCAGCGGGTGGTTCTGGTCCACGATCACCGCGTCGTCCTCGACGCTCACGATCCAGAGGGGGAGCTCGTTGCCGTCCTCATCCTCGGCGGTGAACGGCATGCCCTCCTCGAGCTCGGCGTCCTCGGGGAAGGCGTCGCGGGGGATGGCCTGGGGGCCGGGGCCCTCGGGCACGCCGTAGCCCTCCTCCGCGGGGACCACCGCCTTGAAGCGGTCGCCCACCTGCTTGCCGACCATCTGGCGCTCGAGGCCGGGGACGATGTTGCCCGCGCCGTGCAGGTAGGGCAGCGGCTCCGCGCCCTCCGAGCTGTCGATGATCTCGCCGGACTCGTCGGAGAGGGTGTAATGGAAAAAGACGACCTTTCCAGCCTCGATCGTCGCGCTGATGGTGGACATGCGCTGCTCCTCTGGGTGACGCGCCGACCCGTAGATATCCCCGGGTCTCACGGAACCCACGGAGGTTAACCGGATCGCAGGCAGCGCACGCGAAAAGTCGCGCGCGCTACTCGTCCTCGTCCTCTTCCACCCAGTCGGCGTCGAAGTTGCGGCGCGCCTTCTCGCGGCGCTGACGGGGCTTGTCGTCCACCATCCCGCCGCCCCAGTCGTCGAAGCGCTTGCCCCGCTTCTTGTCGGGGCCCACCTTCTTGGGCTCCGGGGCCTTGCGCTGGGCTCCGCGGTCGCTGGACCAGCCGTCGGCGTCGGGCGTGTTGAAGCCGGCCGGCGGGAAACCCTGCCTCGGTCCACCGCTCCAGCCGGCGCCGGGCGGGCGCGGGGGGCGGTCGCCGCCGCCGCGGAAGCCGCCACCCTCGGGGCGAGGCGGCCGGTCCATGGGGGGCCGGTCACCGCGGTCCATGGGGGGTCGATCCCCGCGGTCCATGGGGGGTCGATCCCCGCGGTCCATGGGGGGCCGGTCCATGGGAGGGCGATCCCCGCGATCCATGGGAGGGCGATCCATGCGGTCACCGCGGTCCATGCGATCCCCGCGGTCCATGCGATCCCCGCGGTCCATGCGATCCCCGCGATCCATGCGGTCACCGCGGTCCATGGGGGGCCGGTCCATGCGATCCATGGGCGGTCGCGGAGGGCGGCTGTCGTAGCCGGGCTCACGGCGATCGTAGGACGGACCGGGACCGCCGGGGCGCGGGGGGCGATCCGGCCGGTCGCCGCCGGGGCGCGGGGGGCCGGAGCCGCCGGCGCGGTCCTGGGCCTCGCGCACGGTCACGCGGCGCCCTCCGATCATCGCGCCGTCCATCTTGCGGATGGCGTTGGCGCACTCGTCGGGGCTGGACATGGCGACGAAGCCGAAGCCTCGCGACTTTCCGGTCTCCGGGTCGCGGATGACCTTTACGTCCACGACCGACCCGCACGTCGAGAAGGCTTCACCGAGATCACGCTCGTCCGCCGCCCATGGCAAGCCGCCGACGAACAACCTGTTACCCATCGTTTCGCTCGTTGACCTTGTGGGCCGGGTGACTCGGCCGGTTGAAGGTGCGCCTGCGATGACCGCAGTAGCTGGATGCTACCACAAGATCGACGACGGGCACCAGGAGATCGGCGCGTGGCCGAAGAGCTCCCCACATCCTTGTTCAGTGCAGGGGAATGGCCTCGCCCGCGTCATAGCGGGTCTTGAGTCCGGCGGGCCCGAAGACGTAGACGCCGTCGTGCAGGCCGACGGATGTACCCCTGGGCTCTGCCAGATCGACGAGCAGGAAGCTCTCCTCGTTGAGCCCCACGCAGACGTGCGTGGAGAAGCGGCGCGCGAGGTAGGCGAGGTTGTCGGGATCGTCCGTCTGGATCCGGTCCATGCAGTGCGGCATGACCTGGAGCCCGCCCACCAGCCCGAGCCCGCGGTCGAAGAGCCGGAACTCGCGCTGCTCCTGGTCGGGGTTGAAGTTGTCGTAGATGATCATCCGGTCGCACAGGAGGAGCGCGCCGGCCGAGACCGCGCAGATCAACGCCCCGCGCCGCAGCGACTCCAGCACGGCGCTCCGCAGATCGAAGAACTGGAAGCTCCCCAGCAGGGCCGCGGGGCTCCCCCCGAAGATGAGGATGGCGTCGGCCTCCAGCAGGCGCTCCTCCAGGGTGGCCCGCGCGCGCTGCCACTCGGGGTCGAGCCGGATGCCGGTGCGGGCGTGGACCTGCTCCTCGGCCTCATCCAGCGTGGCGAGCATGCGCTGGTCGTTCTCGACGAGGGCGTCGAGCGCGCGCACCAGCTCGCGCGAGAAGGCCCGGTCCAGCAGCTCGGCTCCGCTCAGGATCGCGTCAGGGCGGACCGACTGCCGCAGCGTGAGCGGGAGGCGGCCCAGCCGGAAGCGTGGATCGTTGGCCCGGGCGTAGGCGATGGCCCGGCGGATCCGGGAGGCGTGGAACGCGGTGGTCTCCACGTAGAAGCGGCGCGTGGCCTCCTCCACCGCCTCCAGCTCGCGCGCGACCGCCGCCACGTCCGGGCGCCGGCCCAGGTACTCCTGCCAGGCGTGCCAGGCGCAGAGGTTCATGATCTGGCGGTCGTAGCCGCCCACGAAGCGCGAGGGGACGCCCACAGCGTTGAGCGCCGCCTTGACCGCGCCCTCGCCGTACTCCCCGCGCCCCCAGGCCGCCGTGACCAGCAGCACGCGCGGCGGGCGACCGGGCGGGGCGCTCTCCATCAGGAAGGGGCGGATCCGCTCGGCCAGGAGGGTGGGGTTGGAGAGGTTGCCGTTGAACAGCAGGCGGCCACGCATCCAGAACACTCCCGCTACAGCATAGCGCGTCTCCTCGCGCGGCGCCCCTTGCCGGTCGGAGAGGCTGTGCATACTCCATTGGGCGAGACGGACGCTGAGCGGCGAGTCCCCCTCGCGCCTCTCACCCTACACTGCTTCGAGAAAGCGCCTCCATCGAGAGGTATGCCTCAGGAGAACACCATGGCACTGGCTGTCTACAACCCCTTCCGTATCATCGAGTCTTCCCTCTCGCGCGATCCTTTCTTCCGTGAGTTCTTCCGCGAGGCGGAGCGCAACGGTGACGTGTCGCTGGTCCTGGCGCCCCGGATGAACGTCGCCGAGCGCGCGGGCGCCTACGAGGTCGTCCTGGAGGTCCCCGGACTCGCCAAGGAGGACGTCAACATCGAGGTCAACGAGGGCCGCCTGGTGGTCTGGGGCGAGAAGAAGTCCGAGCGCGAGGACAAAGACAAGAAGGTCCACGTCCGCGAGATCACCTACGGATCCTTCCGCCGCGAGCTCTCCCTGCCCGAGGACGTGCAGGAAGACGGGATCCAGGCGGCCTACGAGAACGGGCACCTCAAGCTGACCCTGCCGCGGGTCGACAAGAAGAAGACCGCGCGCAAGGTCGCCCTGGCCTGAGTCACAGACAACTCAAGCCGCCGCTCCGTGTACCACCAGCACGGAGCGGCGTGTCTCTTCCAGCAGCGGGACCGCGCGCAGATCCAACATCTGCATCGCGAGCCCGCGCGCCGGGTTGATGCCCAGCACGATGAGATCCACCTCCGCCTCACGCCTGGCCACGGAGGCCGCGAGGTCCTCCAGCTCCGCGCCCTCCAGCCAGGTGATCTGGAGTCCGGGCCTGCTCTTCAGGCGCGCGACCACGCGCTCCACCGCGGCCCGGTGCGGCCCGTCGCGCACCGCCAGAACGCGCTCGACCCGCTCGAGCCCGCGGTCCAGCAGCATCAGCAGATCCCCCTCGTACTCGGCGGCGATCTCCAGCAGCGGCCCGCCGAGCAGCGCGTGTCCGAACATGGGTCGGTGCGCGCCGGCCAGCAGCATGTCGGCTTTCTTCAGCGCCGCCACCTCCACGATGTCCCGCGCGAGGTCCGCCGAGCTCATGCTCAGGGCCTCCACCGTCACGCCCTGCGCTCCCGCGATCTGCGCGAGCTGGGAGGCGGGCTCCTCGCCCTCGGGCAGGGCCGCCGCGCTCTCCGGGAGCAGGCTCGCCGCGTCCCGCATGCTGAGCAGGGTGAGCGCGTAACTCCGGGCGTCGCGCCCTCGACCCAGGGCCGCCGTGAGCAGGGCGAGCCCGTGGACGCTGGCCGGGGAGGCCACGCAGGTCAGCAGGGAGAAGGCCGGCGTGGCCACGGGGGCTCGCGACGCGGCGCCGGGCAGGGCCTCCAGCACCATCGCCCGCGGGTAGAGGCGGTGCAGGAGCGGCGAGGTCATCAGCGTCGTCGCCACCGCCATCAGCACGAACATCGTGAACAGCAGCGGCGAGAGCACCCCGAGCTGTCGGCCGATCTCCAGGATGATCAGCTCCATCAGCCCGCGCGTGTTCATCAGCACGCCGATCGTCGCGCTCTGCCGCGGCGACATCCCGCCCAGCAGCGGCGGCAGCCCCGCCCCGATCAGCTTGCCCGCGGTCGCCACCCCGATCACCAGGAGCGCCGCGCTCCAGCGCTCCGGGCTGTCCAGCATCCCCATCTCCGTCCGCAGGCCCGTCACCGCGAAGAAGACCGGCAGGAAGAGCACGATCACCAGGTCTTCCACCCGCAGCGTCAGCGCGTGCAGCACGCGGCGCTCCCGCGGGAGCACGGCCCCGAAGACGAAGGCCCCAAACAGCGCGTGGATCCCGATCAGGTGCGTGGCGAAGGCGCTGGCGAAGAGCAGCAGCACCAGCAGCGTGAGCCCCGGCCGCGCGATGCCCTCCCGCGCCTGGTAGTAGCGCAGGAGACGCCGGGTGAGCGGGCGGACCCCGCCCAGCATCACCGCCACGTACAGCAGCGTGAGCCCGGTCGTCAGCAGCGCGGCCGAGCCCCCGTCCGACTGCACCACGGCGATGACGAAGGCCAGCACGCACCAGGCCGCCGCGTCGTTCGCCGCCGCGCAGGTCATCACCAGCGATCCCAGCTCCGTCCGCGTCATCCCGTGCTCGCTCAGGATGCGCGCCAGCACCGGGAAGGCCGTCACGCAGGTCGCCGCCCCCAGGAAGAGGGAGAAGGGCAGGAGCGCGATGCCCTCCGGGGCGAGCTCGGCGTGCAGGGTGAACCCGAGCCCCAGCCCGAGGGCGAAGGGCAGCGCGATGCTGCTGATCGCCGTGATCGCCGCGAGCCGCGCCTTGCTGCGGATCAGCCCGGGATCGAACTCCATCCCCACCACGAACATGAACAGGATGAGACCCACCTGGGCGATCACGTCCAGCGTGCCCAGCGAGGAGCGCGGGAACAACCCCTCCATCCCCGCGGGCCAGACCCTCCCGAGCAGGGAGGGCCCCAGCGTGAGCCCGGCCACGATCTCCGCCACCACGCTCGGCTGGCCGAGGCGCTGGAAGATCACCCCCATCACCCGAGCGACCGCGAGGATCACCCCGATCTGGAGCAAGAGCAGCCCTACACCCGTCAGGTGCTCCACCGGTGTCCCCTGCTGCTCAGATCTCGCGACAGCCCGCGCTCGTGTAGTAGCTCGTGTCGTGGCCCCAGGTCCAGCAGTCGCCCGTGCTGTCCGACCAGATGGCGTAGGTGATGAATTCCTCTACGGCGCGCGAGAAGATGGTCGTCTCTCCTTCGATGATGTCGTCGATTGAGCTGACGGTGCTCAGGCTCCCTCCGGTCCGGCCGAGCGGGTGGCAGTAGAGTAGGACCTCGCCTATGCCAATGGTGTAGAGCGCGTAGCCGTGCAGGCAGTCCTCGCCGGTCCAGGGGTCGGGAGAGGAGGGGTCGGTCTCGGCCATGCCCATCGTGTAGGTCCCGCTGCCCCCGTCGATGGTGATGGTCACCCCGGACGTGGACCAGCTCGCGCTGGCGGAGGGCTCGCCCTCGCCCTCGCCCTCGCCCTCGCCCTCGCCCTCGCCCTCGCCCTCGCCGCCCGAGCCGTCAGCGCCGTCGCAGTCGCTGTCGATGCCGTCGCCGTCGGCCTCCGGCGCGCCGGGGTAGCTCTCGTCGTCGTCGTCGTCGCAGTCGCCGCCCTCGGCCACCACCGTCTCCGCGTCGGCGCAGCTCTCGACCTCCAGATCCCCAAAGCCGTCCCCGTCGGCGTCCTCGTACCAGGCGTCGCCGGCCTCATCGACCTCCTCGTCACAGTCGTCGTCGAGCCCGTTGCAGCTCTCCTCCGCGCCAGGGTGGATGGCCTTGGATCCGTCGTCGCAGTCCACGTCCTCGCCGTAGCCGTCCTTGTCGTAATCGGCGGGGCCTCCGCCCCCCGTGTCGTCCTTGTCCGAACAACCGAGCAGCATGAGCAGGGGGAGCATCCGAGCGCGCATGGGTCACCTCCGGGGGGGAGGGTAGCACATGGGCGGCCCGGTCACCGGGTGCTATCCTCCCCCGATGCTGCTCCTCCTCGCCCTCGCCTGCGCCGGCCCCACCCTCGACAAGATGGTCGGGGACAGCTCCACGCCCGACGACTCAGAGGCCAACCACACCGCCCACTCTGGCGACACCGGCTCGGAGACCGGGGAGACCGGCGAGACCGGCGAGCCCGTCGTCGAGGACAACACGCCCCTGATCTCGGAGCGGGGCTGCCACGACGACGGCGAGGGCAGCGGGCTCGGGCCGGAGGGCGAGATCGGGGACCTGCGCTGGCGGACGGTGCGCATCCCGGGCGGGCTCTTCGATGAGCTCTACGCGGTGGTCATCTACCCGGCGGACACCAGCGCCATGGCCTGGGCCGACGGCGCGCCGGTGGTGGTGGTCGCCCCGCCCAGCCTCGACCTCGACCCCTCGGTGGAGGAGGCGCCGAGCCCGGTCTTCGACGCGAAGTTCGGCGTGATCGAGATCCAGCCGGTGTGGCCGGGCTGGACCGTGGGCGGCGAGACCACCAGCGGTGACCGCGACGACGGCGGGATCGTGGACGCCTCCGCCCTCTCCGAGACCATCCGCTTCGCCGCGGGCATCGTCTCGCTGGACCGGGGCACGACCATCGGGCAGGTGGCCGAGCGCCCCGTCTGCAACGCCCGCGTGGCGGTGCTGGGCGTGGGCTTCGGCGGCGTCACCATCATGGAGGCGCTGGCCCCCGACGCGGGCGTCCACGACTGGATCTCCGGGGTCGGCCTCTTCGAGGTGCCCACGCTGCCGCAGCTCATCACCGGGGACGTGGGCACGGTCTGGATGGATCCCGACCTGGAGAGCGACGGGGACGAGAGCGGGCTCGACTGGGACGACGGGCGCAACGTGGACTGGTACGAGGGCGACTGTGACAGCGTGAGCTGCGCGCTCGACTACGAGGATCTGGCCTGGGACGCCGACACCCACCCCTCGGAGGTCTTCCCCGGTCGCTACGAGGACGCCCCCGCGGGCGTGCTGTACCTGGACCGCGCGGGGAGCGGGGCTCTGGAGATCGCTCCCGGCGGCGGGCTGGACGTCGACGGGGACGGCGCGCTGGGCGAGGACGAGGACTTCGTGCTCCTGCCCCACTACGCCTCCGACGGCGGCGTCTACTACAACTCCCACCTGACCCGGCAGATCGAGGGTGAGCTCGGCGCCGTGCCCTCGGGCGTGGCCGGGCTGGCCGAGAGCGAGGCCTTCTGGGGCACGCGCACGGTGATGGAGGAGGCTCGGGTGGTCGTCTCCACCTATGAGCCCGACCTGGCGCTGGTGGTCGGCTTCACCGAGGTGGATCGCGAGATCGCCACCGCCGATCGACCGCACGTCGTCATGGCCTACGAGCTCTTCCGCGAGGCCGGCTGGCACACCCGCTACAACCTGCGCGGCGAGGCGCTGGAGTGCCTCGTGGGCTCCGCCAGCTCGGGCGGCTGGCCGGGCGGCCCCGCCTGGGGCACGGAGATCGAGGAGTCGGAGACCCAGGGCTGGGCCATCCCCGAGGCCCTGGACGCGGACGCCGCGGCGCTCACCGGGCTCTCGGTGCTGTGGGACGCGCTGGGGGCCTTCGACCGCTGTCCGGGCGCCTCCTGACCGCTGTCCGATCGCGGTCCGATCCGTTCGCGATCCATCGCGCGGCCCATTCCGTATAGAGGACATCCGGCGCAGACAGCTCGTCTCGACCGGCCTGAACCGCGGCGAATGTGCCGCAACACAACCCGGACGAATCGTCCGAAGGAGTCCTCATGCGTTCTGTTCTGTTCACCATCCTCTTCGGCGCCCTCTCCCTCTCTGCCGCCGCCGCCCCGACGCGCGCGCCCGTCTCGGCGCCGGACCTGAAGGCCTCCGTCGGCGTGTCCGGCAGCTCGCTCAGCCTGCAGGGCCAGGCGGTGCGCGTGGGCGACCGCGACGGCTGGCGCGTGGGCGCCGGGACCGCGGACGAGCTCGGCCTCTCCGTGGGCGCCTACGAGCTCGAGGACCAGGACGGCTCGCTGGCCGGCGAGCTCCGGGTGCGCGCCGACGGCTCGCTGGTCGTCCTCCCCGACGGCGACGATCGCGCCGACAGCCACGCCCGCGTCGGGAGCATCATCATCATCGCGGTGCCCGAGGACGAGGAGTGCACGAAGTACTTCATCATCATCGACGGAAACGTCTACATCTTCTACGACTGCGTCGTGGTGGTGACCGCCTGATCCCCGCCGAGGCGGCGCGCCGCTCGACCCGCGGTTATCCTGGGCCTCCACCCTGAGGAGGAGCCATGGAGACCCCGCCCGGAGACGACGCGCGCGTGCAGCAGGCCGCCGAGCTCCTCCTCGCGGGCGAGCTGGTGGCCTTCCCCACCGAGACCGTCTACGGCCTCGGGGCGGACGCGGAGAACCCGCTGGCGGTGCGCCGCGTCTTCGCCGCCAAGGGTCGCCCGGCGGACCACCCGCTCATCGTCCACCTCGCCCCGGAGGCCGATCTGGACGCCTGGGCGGCGCTGGACGATCGGGCCCGCCGCCTGGCCGAGCGCTTCTGGCCGGGGCCGCTCACGCTGGTCCTCCCCCGCCGGGCGCGTGTGCCCGATGAGGTGACCGGCGGGCGCGAGACCGTGGGCCTGCGCGTGCCCGATCATCCCGTGGCGCTCGCGCTGCTGCGGGCCTTCGGGGGCGGGATCGCGGCGCCGAGCGCCAACCGCTTCGGGCACGTCAGCCCGACGACCGCCGATCACGTCCGCGCCGAGTTCGGCCCGGGCGTCTTCGTGCTGGACGGCGGCCCCTGCCGGGTGGGCGTCGAGAGCACGATCCTGGACCTGTCCGACGATCTGCCCGCGCTCCTGCGCCCGGGCGGCGTGCCGCTGGAGGCCCTGGAGGCCGAGATCGGCACCATCGCCGAGGGCGGCTCCACACCCGCTCCGGGCAACCTGCCCGCCCACTACGCGCCGCGCACCTCGCTGGCCATCGCGGACGACGCCGTGGCCGCCGCCGCCGCCCTGCGCCGCCAGGGCCGCCGGGTCGCCACCCTCTACGCCTCGGACCCGCAGGACTACGCGCGCCGCCTCTACGCGGAGCTGCGGCGCCTCGACGAGCTGGGCGTGGACATCCTGGTGGCCGAGCGCGTCTCGGACGCGGGGCTGGGGCGCGCCATCAACGACCGGCTCGCGCGGGCGGCGCGCGGCAGCGGGGCGTGACCAGGAGGAGCGGGCGATGAAGAAGAAGATCGTCGTCATCGGTGGGGGGATCGCGGGGCAGTCCGCGGCCTGGATGCTGGCGGAGCCCTTCGACGTGACCCTGCTGGAGCGGGACCGCGTCCCTGGAGGCAACCACCGCCAGTGGGAGGGCGACGGCCAGGTGCTGAACCTCGGCGCCTCCTACCTCCCCAGCGGCGACCGCTACGCGCGCGCCCTGCTGACCCGCTTCCAGGTCCCCGAGTTCCCGGTGGGCCCACGCAGCGCGGCCTGGATGCTGGAGGGCCGTCGGGCCTGGCTCAGCATGGGGCTCCTGATCCTCGGCTTCGCCGCGATCTATGGGGTCCTCGCCCTCCTGTCCCTCCTCGTCCCCTCGCTGCGCGAGCTGCCGCTCTCCCGCGTGATCAGCGCCCTGCCCGCGGGGCTCCGTCGGCGGGCCGTGCTGGCCATCGGCTACGACCCCATCACCCTCGACGACCTCGATGGGCTCCTGTTCTTCCCCTACATCCGGTACTTCCTGTGGTCCTGCCTGGGCGTGGGCTATCAGGTGCGCTGGGGAGAGCTCTCCGGGCGGAGGCTGCCGGAGGCGCTGGGTCGAATGGGGGTCACCCTCCACACGTCTACCGAGGTGACCGGGGTCGCGCGCGCGGCCGAGGGGCCCGGCTTCCGCGTGACGGCGCGCGGGGCCGACGGGGGCCTGCGCGAGCTGGAGGCCGACCACCTCATCGTCGCCTGCTACCCCAGCGCGGCGGCGGAGATCCTGCGCGAGGTGCTGCCGGCGGACCTGCGCGCGGGCCTGGCGGGGGCGAAGTGGCGGCCCGGCGCGGCGATGATCTTCCCCGCCCCGGCGCGGCTGGGCAGCGACCAGCTCCACTTCTACCAGGGGCGGACGGCGGCGGGGCGCCCGGTCAGCGGGATGCTGGACCGGCAGTTCAGCGCCGGGCTCGCGCGGGTCTTCCACATGGACAACACCACGCGCGCCGACGTGCTCGACGAGCTCGGCACGCCCGATGGCGCCGTCCGGGCCGAGCACGACGCCTTCGTCCACTACGCGCCGGACCACCGGGACACCTGGCTGGGGCTGCGCCCCCTGCTGGCCCGCCACCGGGCCGATCCCAGCCAGCGGATCCACTTCTGCTCCTACGTCTACCACCCGAGCGGCTTCCGCAACGCCGACCAGGCCGTGATGACCGCGATCAGCGCGGCCGAGCGCGTCTGCGCCGCCGAGGGGCTGGGCTCGACGAACCTGCGCGCGCTGGCCGACCGGCGACTCCCCCCCTGGGAGCGCCTCTCTCGCTGGCTGCTGCGCAACGAGCTCCAGCGGCCCTGACGCGGGCTCTCCCGCTGGGCTATCCGTGGGAGGCTCGCGCGCGAGGCGCGGGCGGAGCGCGGGCCGCGGGCCCGAGGGAGCGAGAGCCATGAAGGTCGGGATCCTGGGGACGGGGGACGTGGGGAAGGCGCTGGGCAATGGCTTCCTGGCGCTGGGTCACGAGGTGCGCATGGGCAGCCGCAGCGCCGGCAACGACAAGGCCGTGGCCTGGGCGCAGGCCGGGGGCGAGCGCGCGGGTGAGGGCAGCTTCGCCGACGTGGCGGGCTGGGCGGACGTCGTGGTGCTGGCCACGCTGGGCTCGGCCAACGAGGCGGTGCTCTCGGCGGCCGGCGCGGAGAGCCTGGCGGGCAAGCTGCTGCTGGACACGACGAACCCGCTCGACTTCTCCAAGGGCTTCCCGCCCTCACTGGGCGTCAGCGGCGAGGACTCCGGGGGCGAGCAGGTGCAGCGCCTCGCGCCGGCGGCGAAGGTGGTGAAGGTCTTCAACACCGTGGGCAACGCGCTCATGTTCAAGCCGCAGATCGCGGGCGGGCCGCCCACGATGTTCATCGCCGGTGACGACGCCGAGGCCAAGAAGCAGGTGGAGGCCATCCTCACGGACTTTGGCTGGGAGATCCTGGACGCCGGCGGGATCAAGAGCTCGCGCTACCTGGAGGCCATGTGCCTGCTGTGGGTGCTCACGGCGGCCCGCGACGGGAAGTGGATGCAGGCGTACAAGATGCTGCGCTGAGCTGGGCCCTCGGGGTGGAGGGGGCCCCGCCCTCTCCTCCCTGAGCGGGCGCGCTCTGGGTGACGGTCATTATCCATTATCTATTTATGCGCCCCGCCCCCCTCGCCAAGAGTGGCGATCCAGGCGTCTGTCGGCTATAGATCGGGTTCGACCGACCGAACGGAGCCGACCATGCGAAGCCTGAGCTTCTTCCTGCTCTTCTCCCTCCTGGCCTGCAAGGGCGACGACAAAGGTGGGGACGACTCCAGCGGCTCCGTGGAAGACCTGGATGGAGACGGCTACTCGCCCGACGACGGTGACTGCGATGACGCCGACGCCTCGGTGAACCCGGGCGAGGAGGACGTCTACTGTGACGGCGTCGACCAGGACTGCTCGGGCGCCGACGAGGACGACAACGACGGCGACGGGAGCCTGTGCGACGACGACTGCGACGACGAGGACGCCAGCGTCTACCCGGGGGCCGTGGAGGTCTGCGGGGACGGGGTCGACTCCGACTGCGAGGGCGGGCTGGAGTGCGACTGCGACGAGGACGGCTTCGACGGAGAGCAGTGCGACGGCGGGGACTGCGACGACAACAACGCGGCGGTCAACCCGGACGGCACGGACGTCTGCTACGACGGCATCGACGACAACTGCGACGGGCTCGACGACTACGACTGTGATCGCGACGATCACGTCTCGGCCGACTACGGCGGCGACGACTGCGACGACAACAACTACGAGGTGAGCCCGACGGACCCCGAGGTCTGCGCCGACGGCATCGACAACGACTGCAACGAGACCACGCTGGACTGCGACTGTGACCTGGACGGCTACGACGACGTGGCCTGCGGCGGCACGGACTGCGACGACGCGGACGCGACCATCAACCCGGGCGCCTCGGAGGCCTCGGCGGACGGCGCGGACAACGACTGCGACGAGGCCATCGACGAGGACGCCTACTGCAACGTCTACCTGCCGACCTCCAACGGCAGCGGGGCCCTGCTGGACTACGTCACGCTGCTCCAGGACGGCAACACGTACACGGACGCCCAGACGATCTCGGACTGGGACAGCGGCAGCGGCGCCGCGGTCTTCTCGCGGGCGCTGAACAGCTCGCTGAGCTCTTACGGGGTGGACGAGAACTTCAGCTGCGTGGGCGGCCTGGTGACGATGTCGGGCTGGGCGCTGGAGACCTCGGGCTTCGCCATCTTCACGGCCGCCTACACCAGCGACCGCACGGTGCTGCTGCCCGAGGCGGAGCTCGTCGACGGCGCCACCTGGACCTTCTCCTACGAGGCGGAGGACGCCGCGCTCGGGCTGCTCTGGACCGTGGAGGGTACGGGCACCGTGGTCGGGACGGAGTCCATCGAGGTGACGGCGGGCACCTTCGAGGCCCTGGTGGTGGACTACGACTACACCGTCGTCGACGTCATCTTCGAGGGCACCTATTCGCGGACGGCCACGACGACGACCTGGTACGCCCCCAGGTTGGGCGTGGTCTACTCGCTGGAGACGAGCACCCACCCGGTGAGCGGCGAGGACATCACGGTGGGCGAGCGCGAGCTCTCCGCTTACGAAGGCTATTACCCCTGAGCTCGCACCCCCGGCGAGCTGCGAGAGGTGAGAGGATGATCGCGCGCTCGGCCCTCTTCTTCGCGTGCATGCTGGCCAGCGCCCCCGCGCGGGCCCAGGACGGCCAGGATCAGGCGATAGACGTCGAGCTCTTCCGCCCCTACGCCGACGCCTACGGCTACTTCGCGGTCCCGAGCTCGGCGACGCTCAAGCACCTGCAGATCGGCGGCTCCCTGTGGGTGGGCTACGAGAACGACCCCATCGTCCTGGTCTACGAGGGCGCCCGGACCGCGCCGGTCAACGCGCTGGTCTCCGGGGACGACGGGGACGGGGTGCTGGACGATCGCGTGCAGGCCAACGCCCAGGTCGGCATCGGGCTGAGCCGCTTCTTCTCCTTCACCATCGACGTCCCGCTGACCCTCTGGCAGGAGGGCTACGACCTCAACACGGTCTACAACCCCACCCAGGAGCCCACGCCGCTGCCGACCAACGGCGCGGGCGACGTGCGCCTGACCCCCAAGGTGGTGGCCCTCGACCTGGACAAGCTCCCGGTGGGCCTCGCCTTCTTCCTGCCGGTCTCGCTGCCCACCGCCGCGGGGGCGGGCTTCCTCGGCGAGGATGTGGTCACCGTCACCCCCAGCGCCGTCTTCGAGGTCTCCGACGGCTCCGTGCGCGACGGCAAGTACGCCTTCCGGCTGGCCGGCGTGGCGGGTATCCGGGCGCGCGACGCGGGCGAGGCCGGCGGCGTGAGCTTCTCCAGCAAGGTCTTCGTCTACGGCGTGGGCCTGGGCATCCGCCCCACCGACCCCTTCGAGCTGGTCGCGGAATTCCAGGGGGAGGTGGGCGGGACGGAGTCGGCCACGAAGCCCGGCGAGGTCAACGTCGGCTTCAAGATCATGCCGGCCGACTTCGTGACCATCAACGCCGGGGGCGGCTTCGGCGTGCTGGCGGGCGTGGGGGCGCCGGACTACCGCGTCTTCGGCGGGGTCACGGTCGCGCCCAACCTGGACCCCTGCGTGCTGGACCGGGACAAGGACGGGGTCGTCAACTGCGAGGACCAGTGCCTGGAGGAGGCGGAGGACGACGACGACTTCCGCGACAGCGACGGCTGTCCCGAGGATGACAACGACAACGACGAGATCCTTGACGACGACGATCAGTGCCCGCTGGACCCCGAGGATCACGACGGCTACCGCGACCGCGAGGGCTGCCCCGACCCCGACAACGACAAGGACGACATCCTCGACGAGGACGATCAGTGCCCGGACGACCCGGAGATCCTGAACGACTACCTCGACGAGGACGGCTGCCCCGACGACAAGCCCATCGAGGACACCGACGGCGACGGCTACAAGGACGACGTGGACCGCTGCACGCTGGACCCGGAGGACTTCGACGACTTCCAGGACGACGACGGCTGCCCCGAGGCCGACAACGACGGCGACAGCATCCTGGACGCGGACGACCAGTGCCCGAACGACCGCGAGGTCTTCAACGGCGTGGACGACACCGACGGCTGCCCGGACGAGGGCCGCGTCGTGCTGGAGGCGAGCCAGATCCGCATCCTCGACAAGATCTACTTCGAGTTCAACAAGGCCATCATCCGCCCGGTCTCCTACAGCCTGCTCGACGAGATCGCCGCGGTCATCCTCCAGCACCCTGAGCTGTTGAAGATCCGCATCGAGGGGCACACCGACGACGTGGGCAACGACGTCTACAACCTCAAGCTCTCCCAGCAGCGCGCCGACGCCGTGCGCGCGGCCCTCGTCGAGCGGGGGGTGGATGCCGCGCGCCTGGACGCCGTGGGCTTCGGCGAGATGCGCCCCATCGACACGAACGAGACCGAGGAGGGCCGCGCGGTCAACCGGCGGGTCGAGTTCATCATCGTGGACCGGGAGTAGGGCCCCGTACTGACGAAAACCCTCCGCTCGCGGGTTGAGCGGTATCCGGTCCGCGTGCTACAACCGCCGTCTCTCTGGAGGTCTCCGTGCTCTACTCTGCTCTCCTGGCCGCCCTGCTGGCCCCCGCCGCGCATGCGGGCGCTACCGCCTCGAGTTTCCGGCCTGAGACCCGGCTCGGCGCCAACTACTGGAACGCCGCCTCGGCCATCGACGAGAAGCCGGAGACCTGCTGGATGGTGCCCGGCGAGAGCGAGAACCTCGGCGAGTATGTCATCCTGGACATCCCGAAGGGCGAGGTGGACAAGATCGGGATGCTGATCGGCTGGGCCAAGGACGACGACACCTGGGTGGACTACCCGCGCGTCAAGAGCGTCCGCGTGGAGGTGCTCTCCTACAACGACGAGCGCGACCTCGTGCCCGTGGGCAGCGCGGACGCCAGCTTCGAGGACAAGAAGGGCTGGCAGGTGGTGGACATCCCGGACATGAAGCTCGGCACCGAGGAGGCCGGCGGGAAGGTGAAGATCACCATCTCCGGCGTGTACCCGGGGAAGGACTTCCCGAACCTGGCCATCAGCGAGCTGCGCGTCCACATGAAGGAGTTCGACGCCCAGCCCAAGATCACCGAGGTCTCCAGCACCGACGACGGCAAGGCCCAGGAGTCCATGCAGGACGCCAACCCCAAGACCTTCTGGTCCGGGGCCAGCGACGGCGCCACCATCACGCTGGACAGCGTGGGCTACGGCATCTCCAAGGTCGGCATCGCGCCCGCGGGCAAGGATCTGGCCCGCGCGAAGAAGGTGAAGATCAGCGTGGGCAACCGCTCGATCACCACCGAGCTGCCCGACGCCGCCGGGGCCCAGTGGGCCGACGTGCCCACCATGCAGGGCTACACCGGCAGCGCCTGGGGCGAGCTCAAGATCGAGATCCTCGAGGTCTACCCCGGCGCCAAGAGCCAGAGCCTCGGGATCTCCGAGCTCTCGGCCAAGGCGACCACCTTCGACAGCCTGTAGGGCGGGCCTCAGCGCCCCGGCGGCGGGGCGCTCTCCACCTGCCACACGTCGTCGGGCGTGAGGCCCAGGTTCCGGCGCAGGGTCTCGTTGTTCTTGCGCACGAGCTCCTGCGTCTCCTGCAGGCTGAGCGTGCGGTCGGGCTCGTAGCGGAGGGCGCGGGCCTTCGTCGCGGGGAAGGAGCCGCCGATCACGCCGACGGCCGCCACGCCCACGCCGCCCAGCGTGACGTTGTTGAAGAAGATGGCCTCGTCCCGGCTCTCGGCGATGCTCTGGCCCATCATGCCGCTGATCGCGGTGGCCACGCCCACGCCGGCCACGCCGAGCCAGAGGTTGCTGGCCAGCTTCGCCCGGCGGATGTCCCGGTCCAGGTCGTCCGCGCGGCTGGCCTCGCCGCCGGCCCGCAGGATGTCGGGGGTGGTGAGCCGCTCGGGCCCGCGGTAGACGCCCCAGCCGTGCTCCACGGTGACCGGCTCGCTGATCACGGCGCCGGGGATGGACCAGCCGTAGCGCACGCCGCCGTAGGGGCCGGGTCGGTAGCCGCCGCCCCAGACGCCGCCGACGACCATGGCCCCGCCGCCGTGGAATTCGGTCTCGGTGCGCACGGTGAGCCGCTCGTCCTGGTACTGACGGAGCGCCTGCAGGCGCTCGGGCGAGCGCTCGGGGGGGCGGCGGAGCGTGTTCAGGTCGGGGGCGCGGCCCTGTGCGGGGAGCGCGCGGGGCTCCTCGGTCTGGGCGGGGATGGCGGGCGGCGGCTCAGCGTAGACGTCCTGAGCCAGCGCGACGGCCTGCATGGTGTAGACGGTGAGCGCGATCAGGGTCATGGCGATGTCCCTCGGGGGGTGACGTCTTCTGGTGCTTAATCACCAACCCCGCCCGCGTCAGGGTCTTCCCCACCCGCGAGGAGGTCTGTCTCCGATTCTGGCCACACGGGGGGCGCGCCGTCCATGACCGCCTGCATGTCCGGCGGCAGCGGCGCGCTGATCCGCAGCTCCGGGCCGCCAGGCTGCGGGAGGATGAGGCGCGCGGCGTGCAGGGCCTGGCGGGGGAAGCCAGCCGCGGCGCGCACCAGCGGGGTGGCGCCGTCGTCCAGGTAGGTCAGGAAGACCTCGTCCCCGTGCCCGTACATCTTGTCGCCCAGCAGCGGGAAGCCCACGTGCTCCAGGTGGACGCGGATCTGGTGCGTGCGTCCGGAGTGCAGGTGGCAGGCCACCAGGGTGTGGGCGCCCAGGCGCTCCAGCACGCGGAAGGTGGTGCGGGCGGACGAGCCGTCGGGCCGGACCCCCTGCCGGATGCGGATCTCGCTGTCCTCGCGGGAGCCGATGGGCGCGTCCACCTCCTGCTTCTCCCAGGGGATCACCCCGCGGACCAGCGCGTGGTAGGTCTTGTGCGCCCGGTGCTCCTGGAAGGCCTTCTTGAGGAAGACGTTCATCTCCAGGTCCTTGGTCAGCACCACCACCCCGCTGGTCTCCCGGTCCAGCCGGTGGACGAGGTCCAGGCGCGCGCCGGGTCGAGCCTGCCGGGCGAGCCCGATGAGCGCCCAGCTCCAGCGCTGGCCGGTCGGGTGCATGAGCAGCCCCGCCGGCTTGTCGAAGGCGATGACCCGGTCGTCCTCGTAGAGCACGGGCGGCAGGGGCGGGGGCGGCTCCTCCGGGGCGAGCCCGGGGACGTACATGCGGATGCGCTCGCCGAGGTTGAGCGTAGAGCTGGGCTTCAGCCGCCGCTCCTCGCTGACGATGATCTCGTCCCGGATGAAGCGGGCGATGGACGTGCGCGACCAGGCCGGGAAGCGGCGGGCCAGGTAGGCGTCGATGCGCCAGCCGGCCGAGCGCTCGTCGACCACGAGCCCGCGCCAGCCGTGCGCGCTGCGTTCGGGAGGGGTGCCCATCGGCCTCCTCCTTAACCCCGTCCTGCGCTATGCTCGGGGCAGGAGGCTCGGATGGCGCGGCGAAGCGTGGACGCGGGGACGGTGGTGGCGCTGTCCTGGGCGGTCGCCGCGGTGGGCGTGACCCTGCTGTTCGGGTCGATGCTCGGCCTGCGCGGCTGGCTCTGGCTGGGGATTCACCACGTCCTGTGCGTCGTGGGCGTGACCCACGAGCTGCGGCGGGCGCGGCAGAGGCTGAGAGGCTAGGTAATCTAGCCCGACCGGCCCCGGACGTTGAGCCCGAAGCGCTTGACCAGCCGCGTCAGGACGTGCCGGCTGGAGAGCCCGAGCTCACGCCAGGCGGGCTCCTGGCGCCCCTGGTGCTTGTCGAGCGCGGCCTGGACCTGCTCGGCCGTGAGCGAGAGCGGGTCGGTGAAGGGGCCCTGAGCCGCCTCCCCCTCGGGCCCGCCCTCCTCGGGCGGAGCGCTCTCGGCGTAGCCCTCCCAGAGGTCCAGGGTGTCGCCCTTCACCTCGGTCATGGCCTTCCAGAGCAGGCTCTCCAGCTCGCGGACGTTGGTGCTGTAGCGGCGGCGCACCAGCGCGTCCATGAGCGCCAGGCTGACCCGCGGCCGCCCGCGCGCGTTGCCGTCGGGGAAGAAGCGGTTGGCCAGGTGCGGGTCGCTCTTCGCCACCCGGCGCAGCAGGTGGACGACCAGCAGCGGGATGTCCTCGCGCCGGGCGTTGAGGTCGGGGACCTCCACCCGGATGCGCAGGCGGGCCAGCACGTCCTCCTTCATCGCGCTCTCGGGGCGGTTGGTCGCCGCGATGAGGCGGAAGTCGGCCTTGCGGGTGCGCGCCTCGCCGAGCCGGTGGTACTCGCCCTGGTCCAGCACGCGCAGCAGGTGGGCCTGCATGGCCGGCGGGATCTCGGCGAACTCGTCCAGGAAGAGCGTGCCCCCGTCGCTCTCGCCGATGAGCCCCGGGCGGTCGGGCATGCCGGGGTTCGGGTAGTTGCGCGCGTTGCCGAAGAGCTCGGCGTCGATGAGCGTCTCGGGGATGGTGGCGGCGTTTCGCGTGACCAGGGGCCCCCGCGCCCGCGGGGAGAGCGCGTGGATGGCCTGGGCGACCAGCTCCTTGCCCGTGCCGCTGGCCCCGCGGATGAGGACGTGGGCGGCGCGCCCGGCGACGAAGGCGACGCGCTCACGCAGGGCCCAGGTCTCCGGGCTCTCGCCGACCACGCCCCAGGCGTCGGGCTCGCCGAAGCGGAAGGGCGCGGGGGTGGGCGTGCCCTCGGCGAAGCGGGGGAGCAGCAGGGGGCGGTGGGTGACGAGGAAGAGCGCCTGCTTCTGGATCTCCAGGAGGTCGCCGGGGGCCAGCTCCGCGGACGAGACGGCCTCCCCGTTCACCAGCAGCGGGGCGCGGCCCACGTTCTCCACCTCCAGCGCGCCGCCCTTGCGCACGCGGAAGCGCAGCTGCTCGCGCGAGACCCGGGGGGAGCGCAGGGCGCCCGTGGGCGTGATCTCGCCGGGGCGCTGGCGGCCGAGCTCCAGGCGGGAGGGGTCGCCCTCGGCCTCGGCGCGGCCGAGCGTGACCGAGAGGCCGGCGCGCCCGCTGGGTAGCAGCGCGATCTCTCCGCTGCGCTCGGGCTCGTCGCGCGACCAGAGCAGGACGAGCGCGTTCGGGACGCGGCTGTCGAGGGTGGAGCCGACCTCCTCCTCGGAGCCGTCTACGGTGAAGGGGAGGGTCTCGTGCATAGGGCTCAACTTAACCGACCCCGCGCTCAGGGCGCGAGGCGCAGGTTGTCCAGGACCGCGACGAGATCGGCGCCGTCCAGGCGCGCGCAGAGGCGGGCGCGGGCGGCGCCCTCCGGGGGGCGGAGGCGCTCGTTGAGGGTGACCGGGGCGTCGGGCTCCGAGAGGGAGAGGATGGTGTTGTTGGCGAGGCGATCCCCGCCGAGCCCCTCCCAGGTGACGTAGACCCGCAGCGCGTCGCCCTGGCGCGTGCCGCCCTTGAGCCGGACCTCGCCCAGCAGGCGGGCGGCCTCGTTGGCGGGGGTGGAGGGATCGGCGCAGGCGCGGATGGGCTCGCCGCTCCAGCCGTCGATGCGCACCATGGAGCCCTCGGTGCGCACGCGCTCGGCGGCCTTCCTGGGCGAGACGTTCCAGCGGCGCTCGGCGGTGGCGGCGGAGGCGGAGGCGGTGGGCTCGGCCAGCTCGCCCCGGAGCAGGCGCGCCCCGCGCTCCAGCGGCGAATAGCCGTAGTTCTCCTTCGTCCAGGCGTCCACGAAGGGGTTCCAGACGTAGATCGGGCGCCCCTCCTCGCCGGCCCGGGTCCAGGCGCGCTCGGGCAGGCGGGCGACGTAGAGCAGGTCCCGGGACGGCTCGCGCAGGGCCCGCTCCCAGACGCCGCGCTCGGCCACGCGGCGCAGGTCCACGCCGAGGTTGGCGGCCAGCGCGTACTGGCCTCCGCCCAGGAGGATGACGGCGTGATCCTCCACCTTCGCCGCGCGGATCTCCTCGTAGGCCGCGATCTGGGAGCGGCGCGTGGCGGCCTCACCCCGCAGGCTGCCGGGGATGGTCTCCAGCGGGAGCGCCAGGAGGGAGGCGAGGATCAGCGCGCCGAGCGCCTCGCGCCGCCCGAGCAGCCCGAGCAGGAGCAGGCCCCAGCCCAGGGCGGGCAGCAGGTAGCCGGACTGGAGCGGGAGCCCGACGAAGAGCCCCAGCCCCACCAGGACGAGCCCGCCCAGCAGCCAGGCGACGGCGGGCTCCAGACCCGGCTCCCGCCAGCGGCGCACGGCCTCCCCCAGCGGGAAGCCCAGGACCAGGGTGGGGATCAGCCCGATCGCGCCCAGCGCAGCCCCCGAGCTCAGCAGGGCGTCGCCCTCCGGCGTGCTCTCGGGGACGAAGGCGCTGCGATAAGCGGCGAAGACCGGGATGAAGGCCAGGGCGCCGGCCTCGGCGGCGGTGAGGGCCAGGAGCCCCAGGTCCCGCCAGCGCGCCCCCGCGGCGCGTCGGCCGAGCACGGCGGGTAGGAGAAAGGCGGCGGTGGACGGACGAAAGCCCGCGGCGAATCCGACGGCGGCCCCGCCCCAGAAGTCTCTCCCGGCCTGCAGCAGGAGCAGGGCGCCGAGCAGGGCCGTGAGCGCGGGGACGTGGTCCAGGGCGGAGGCGGAGGAGACGACGTGCAGGGGCGCCAGCGCCAGCGCCAGGGTCGCGAGGTTGACGGCCCCACCCCCCAGCGCGCGGCCCAGGCGGGCGAAGAGGGCGAGCCCCAGCAGGCCCGCCGCGGCGACGCCGAGCTTGGCGGCCACGGGCCCGCCGAGCACGACCAGCGGGGAGAGCCCGATCTCGGTGAGCGGATAGCCGGGCAGCCGGCTGGCCTCGTAGACGTGGTCGCTCCAGAGCCGCGAACCGGAGAGCGCGACGCGCCAGGCGTCGGGGTCCGCCCCGTAGCTCGGGTCCACCAGCAGCGGCAGGCGGGGGAGCACGTAGACCAGGGCCAGGAGCAGGAGCCCTCGCCCGCGCCAGAGCTCCAGACCCTCCAGGCGGGATAACAGGGCCTCCACCCGCGGGGGGGCTCCCCGGTAGCGGAGACCGAGGGTGAAAGAGGCGAGGCCCAGGAGCAGGGCCACGCCGCGGTGCAGCGCCTCGCCCATCGCCGGGGAGAGCAGGATCCACGCCCAGAACAGCGAGAGCGCGACCAGGAGGAGCCCGCGGACCGCGGCCGGCGGCCTGGGAAGGGGCGGGGGGGCCTTCGCACCCGTCACGCGCGGACTCCTCTGGGCGGGGGCCGCATCGTCGCACATCTCGACGGAATAGACTATATTTCACTGAAGGGGTCGCAGGGATGGGGTTCCACGCCCGGACGAGCTCATGACCCGCTCCCAGGTGTTCGGCCTCGTCGCCGGGCTGGTGTCGTTCTTCCTGCTCGCCTTCGCTCCCATGCCCGAGGGGCTGGCGGGTCCGGGGCAGGGCGCGCTGGCGGTCATGAGCCTGTGCCTCATGTGGTGGCTCTTCACCCCGGTGGCGATGCCGGTCACCTCGCTGGTCGGGCTCGCGCTGCTGCCGCTGCTGGGCGTCCTGGACAAGAACCAGGCGATGGCGCTCTTCGGCAGTCAGGCGGTCTTCTTCGTGATCGCGGCCTTCATGGTCGCGGCGGTGAGCATCCGCACGGGGCTGTCCACGCGGGTGGCGCTGTGGGCGCTGCGGCGCACCTCGAAGAGCGAGGACGTGGTCAGCCTCACGGTGCTGGTGGTGGCGGCGGGGCTCACCAGCATCGTCATCAGCCACGCGGTCGCCGCGCTGCTGCTGCCCATCATGATCGAGGTGCTGCGCGCCCTGGACGTGGGGCCGGGCTCCCGATTCGCGCGTCGCCTGCTGCTGAGCATGGCCTGGGGGACCATCTGCGGGTCCAACCTGACCCTGCTCTCCAGCGCCCGCGCCTCGCTCGCCACGGGGATGTATGCGTCCTACGCGGAGAAGCACGCGCTCGCCAGCCACGCCATCGACTTCTTCGAGTACTCCTCGGCCACGATCTGGCCCTCGCTGGCCAGCCTCGCGCTGGCCTATGTGGTGCTGCGCGTCTTCCACCGGCCCGAGGGCATCGACATGGAGCCCGCCATCCGGCGACTGGAGGAGAAGGCCAGCGCGCTCGGCAGCCCGTCCACGGCGGAGTGGGTGACGGGGCTGGTCATCGTCGGCATGATCGTGGCGCTGGTGGCCTTCGGCAAGCAGTACGGGCTCGGGACCATCGCGCTGCTCAGCGCGGGCGTGCTCTACCTCACGCAGGTCACGCGCTGGGAGGACACGGAGGCCTCGGTGAACTGGGGGGTGGCCCTGCTCTATGGGGGCGCCATCGCCGTCGCGCAGGCCCTCGAGGAGACGCATGCGGTGGGCTTCCTGGTGGACAACTACCTGCCGGTGGAGCAGGTCCACCCCTGGTTGCTGTTGAGCGTGTGCGCGGTGCTGACCGTGATCGTCACCGCCTTCGTCTCGAACGCCGCGGCCATCGCGCTGCTCCTGCCCATCTGCCTCACCGTGGCGGGGCAGGTGGGGCTCAACCCCAAGGCGATCGCCATCCTGCTGCCGGTGGCGGCGGGGCTCGACTTCTCCCTGCCCGTCAGCACGCCGGCCATGGCCATGGTCTTCGGCACCGGCTACCTGCGCACCCAGGACTCGGTGGTGCCGGGGGTGGTGCTGAGCCTCATCTCGCTCACGGTGACCATGGCCATCGCGGCCTGGATCTGGCCACTCATCGGGCTGGCCGCGGTCTGAGTCGGGCCGAGCGCTGGCCGAACGTGGCCCTCTGGCCTACGATCTCCTGGCCATGACCACGCCCGTGGAGCGCGCCGCCCTGCACCTGACCGACCGCGACGTCCTGCTGGACCAGCACCTCGTGGTCCGGGGCGACGCAGTGATCGCCGAGCTCTCGCCCCAGGAGGTCGCCCTCCTGCGCTACCTGGCCGATCGGGCCGATCGGACCGTCGATCGCCGGGAGCTGCTGCGCCAGGTCTGGGGCTACGCCGAGCAGGTGGAGTCGCGGGCGGTGGACAAGGCCGTCCATCGGCTGCGGCAGAAGCTGGAGCTGGACCCGTCGGAGCCTCGACACCTGCTGGGGGTGCGCGCGCTCGGCTACCGGCTCCAGCTCGAAGAGGACGCTCCCCTCGGGGAGGACCCCATCCTGGAGGCCGAGGCCCTCGACGAGCGCGTGCGCCACGGCGAGGCGCGGGCGGCGCGGGAGCGGCTGGCGGCGCTGGAGCCGGAGGTGCTGGCCCAGGTGGACCGGGCGCTGGAGACCGATCCCGCGCGCGCGGCCCGGGGGCTGCTGGCCCTCTGCTCTCGCCTGCGCAGCGATCCCCGCGCCTACCTCGAGCGCTGCGACCGCGCGCTGGCCTCGGATCCCGGGCCCTGGCGCCACCGCCTGAGGGCGGCCCGCGCGGAGGCGGCGATCCTGGTGGGGCGGGTCGAGGAGGTGGTGCGGGACAGCGAGCGGGTGCTGGAGGAGGCCCCGGCGGAGGAGGCCCTGGCGCGCGCCCACGCCGCGCTGGTGCTGACCCACGCGGACGGTCTGGGAGGTCTCGGGCCCGAGCCCATCCTGGCCCACCTGGAGCGGAGCCTTGAGGCGCTGGCCGGGCGCCGCGAGCTGCGGATGGAGGCCCGCGTGATGATCGCCCTGAGCCGCTACTATGTGCGGCTCGGCCGACCCGAGGTCGGGCTGCGCGCCGCCCGACACAGCGCCGAGGTGCTGGAGCGCTCGGGAGATCTGGAGCTCCTGGGGGTCGCGCTCAACTACCTCTCCAACGCCCAGGGTGCGCTCGGCCTCTGGGAGGATCGCCGCGCGACCCTGGAGCGCTCCGTCGCCGTGTACCGGGAGGCGCGGATGCATGCCAGCGTGGCCGTGACCCTGGCCTACCTGGGCGGCGCGCTGCTGGATCTCGGCCGCCTGGCCGAGGCCCAGGTCCGCCTGGAGGAGGGGCGGGCCCTGGCCAGCGAGAACGGCAACAAGGGCGCGCTGCACAACATCCACGAGGCCCTCGGCATCGTGGCGCTGGAGCTCGGCCTGCTGCTGCAGGCCCGGCACCACCTCTCCCTGGCCGAGCGCGTGGCCGAGGAGCTGGGCAACCCGCTCTTCCGCACCACCACCCGGGCGCTCCTGGCGCTCGCGGCCATGCTGGAGGAGGACGCCGCCCTCTCCGCGCGGTGGCTGGAGCGCGCGCGGGCGAGCGCGAGCACCATCGCCATGCCCGAGCTGCACCGCTGGCTCCTGTGCCTGGAGGCGATGCAGCTGTGTCTGGAGGGCGCGCCCGAGCGTCTACCCGCGCTGGCCGCCCGCCTGCGCGCGCTGGGGCCGGCGAGCGACGCCTCGACCCTGCACGCGGAGCTGATGACGGTGGCCGAGGGGATGGCGCGGGCGCGGGCTGGCCAGGGGGGCGCTCCCGCGTCGTCGGACGAGCCGAGCGCCTTCGTGGAGCGCTGGGCGCGGGCGCACGGGCACGAGGCCCACCTGCTGGCGCGGGCCGTGGACAGCCTGCGGGCGCCGCTCTCGGCTCAGCGGCCGGCGGACGCCGCCTGGCTCGGCCGGTAGGCCGCGACGAGGCCCTGAGCTTCGACGCGCAGGGTCCTCAGATCTTCAGGTGGATCGACCAGCAGGAGCCGGAGATCGTGCTCCCAGGCCCCGCGCGGGCCGTAGGGCGCGTCGTGGAGGCCGCCCACCAGCTCGTCGAGCAGCGGGCGCACCAGGGCGGCGGGGTAGCCGAAGATCCCGGCGTCCAGGCCCAGCGTGGGGTCGGCCCCGTCGTCCTCCCAGCCGTACCAGAGGGAGTGCAGGCTCCAGCGCGTCCCGCCCCGTCCAGGATCCCGGAAGAAGTTGAGCATCCCAGGCGTGAGCCGGATCAGGCCCACGCCCGCGGGGATGTCGGCCGCCGGGTCCAGCGTGTGGGAGACGGCGAGGGTGAGCGTCCGGCCGCGCTGACCGCTCCACAGCCCGCGCCCGCCGGCCCCGTCCACCCCGCCCATGGGGCCCAGGATGACCGCCAGATCGAGGCCGAGCGCGTCCCCGTGCCGCGCCAGCGCCGCCCGCAGCGCGCCGCCCCCCTGGCTGTAGCCGATGGCCGCGCGCCCCAGGCCCGCGGGCGCCCGCGCCAGCAGGCGACGCAGGTTCTCCGCCCCGTCTCGCGGCTCGCCGCGCCGCAGGACGATGTTCTCCACCGTGTTGGCGTAGGGCACCGGCCAGGCCCGCACCCGGCAGCCCACGCCGCGCAGGGCGTCCCCCAGCATCGCCGAGTAGAGCCGGATGTAGCCCATGACCGCGTCGGCGCGCCACTCGTCGGGGCCGCGCAGGGTGAGCGCCCTCCCCACCGTGCGCGGCGCGGCGCGCAGGCTCGACCCCGCCCCGCTGGCCGTGGGGAAGAGCTCGAGGAGCAGGACCTCGCCCTGGGGGCAGAGGGGCGAGGGCGAGTGCGCCTCGGTGGGCGCGGGCGGGGCCAGCAGGGTCTCGGCCAGGGCGCGCGACCCCCGGCCCTGGGCCAGCAGGCCGAGGTTCGGGGGCGCCTCGACCCCGCCCGCGGCCTCCAGGCGCGCGGCCAGCAGCCGATCCCGGGCCGCCGCCAGGCTCCCGCCGTCCACCCGATCCTGCCAGCCCCAGGCGGCCGGCGTGCGCGGCAGCCCGAGCGCGTCATACTGGGCGACGAAGCTCCCTCGATCGCGGGGCAGGTGCGGGGGCGGGATCCAGGGCTCTGGGGTCGCCGCGTCGGCGCTCGACCGGCCCTCGGCCTCGACCCGCCAGCTCCCCGGGCTCAGGCGCAGCGGCGTCGGGCGGGTGGCGAGCAGCACGGTGGCCTCGCCCTCGACCCGGAGCCGCTCGCCCTCCCAGAGCGGCGTCCCGGGGGCCAGGGGCTCCCCGTCGCGGGTGAGGCTCCCCGAGAGCAGCAGGCCCGCCGCCCCGTCCCAGGCGGGCGCCTCCGCCTCGGCCCAGGTGGGCGGGACGTAGAGGGGCGCGGGCGCGGCGAGGGCCGCCGCCAGACACAGGAGCGGGGTGAGCATCCCGGGTCTCAGCCCTCGGCGAGCGCGGACCGGAAGCGCTCGGCGTAGAGCCCCACCCGCGTCTCCAGCGTGCGGATCAGCTCGCGTGCCCCGGTGAGCTTGTCGCCCTGGCGCAGCGCGTTCTCCGCCGCCCGCAGGCTGTCCCGCGTGGCGTCGTCTCCGCCGGGCGTGACGTACTCGGAGCCGAGCGCGTCCAGCCCGGAGCGCGCGGCGATGGCGGCCTGATCCCAGCTCTTGCGGGTCTGCAGGTCCTTCGCCAGCACGAGGCAGCCCCGCGCTCTGGCCAGCCCCGTGTGCGGGAGGGCGTAGATGTCCGGCTGCCGGTCACCGCGCACGAGCACGCTCCCCACCCGGGTCTCGGTGCCCAGGCTGCACAGCACGCTCACCTTCCAGAGCCCCGGCGAGACCGCCTCCACCCAGGGGGCGTTGGGGTCCGTGGGCGCGAGCGTGCCGGTGGCGGGGTCAGGGGCCTGGGCGAGGCTGAGGGCGAGGAGGAGCTGGGCGAGCATGGGGGACCTCTGCCTCGACTCTACTCCGTTGCGCGGGTCCGCTCAAACCCCCACGACCTCCCCGTCCACCAGATCCACCCGCTCGAAGGCCGCATGCGCCGGCAGGCCGGGCATCAGCATGATGTCGCCGCAGACCAGCGTGATGAAGCCGGCGCCGATGAGCGGGCGGACCTCGCGCACACGCACGCGCGGGCCCTCGGGCAGGAGCTTCACCGCGGTCTTCGCCATGCAGACGGGCATGCGGCCCCAGCCCTGGGCCTCATAGGCGTCCAGCGTCGCGGCCGCTTCCGGCTCGAAGTCCACGCCCTCGGCGCCGTACAGGGTCTTCGCCACGATCTCGGCCTTCTCCCGGAGGCTCTGCTCGGGGCTGTACAGGGGCCGGGCCTGGCTCGGCTTCGCGCACGCGGCGGCGACGGCCTCGGCCAGCGCCTCCACCCCCTCGCCCCCGCGGGCGAATCCCTCCTGGAGCTCGACGTGCCGCGCGCCGGCCTCCAGGGCCAGCTCGCGGGAGAGGGCGAGCTCCGCCTCGGTGTCGGCGGGGAAGCGGTTGAGCGCGACGACGACCGGCAGCTTGAAGGCCAGCGCGTTGTGGATGTGCTGGCGCAGGTTGCTCGCTCCGCGGCGCAGGGCGTCCAGGTCCTCCACCGTCGTGTCCGTGGCCCCGCCGTGGGACTTGAGGGCCCGCACCGTGGTCACGACCACCGCGCAGTCCGGCCTCAGCCCGCTGGTCCCGCACTTGATGTGCATGAACTTCTCGAGGCCGAGATCCGTGCCGAAGCCGCCCTCGGTCACCACGTAGTCGAAGTAGCGCAGCGCGATGCGGTCCGAGACGATGGAGCTGTTGCCGTGGGCGATGTTGGCGAAGGGCCCGCAGTGGACGAAGGCGGGCGTCCCCTCCTGCGTCTGCACGAGGTTGGGCAGGATGGCGTCCTTCAAGAGCGCCGTCATGGCGCCCGCCACCTTGAGCTGGCCCGCGTTGACCGCCGCGCCGTCCTGGTCGAAGCCGATGACGATGCGGGAGAGCCGGGCCTTGAGATCGTCCACGTCGCTGGCCAGCGCGAGCACCGCCATGACCTCGGACGCCGCCGTGATGTCGAAGCCCGCCTCCCGGGGGAAGGGCCGCTTCTTGGAGCCCGCCTCGAGCTGGATGGTGCGCAGCGCGCGGTCGTTGACGTCCAGCACGCGCCGCAGCGTGACCCGGGCGATCTTCAGCGCGTTGCCGTGGAAGATGTGGGCGTCCACCGCCGCGGCCAGGAGGTTGTGGGCCGCGGCCACCGCGTGCAGGTCGCCCGTCAGGTTCAGGTTGATGTCCACCCGGGGTTCTACCGTGGCCTTGCCGCCGCCCGCGCCGCCGCCCTTGATCCCGAAGATGGGGCCCAGGCTGGGCTGGCGCAGGCAGACCACCGCGTTGCGCCCGGTGTAGCAGAGGCCCTGGGCCAGCGAGATGCTGGTCACGGTCTTGCCCTCGCCGAAGGCCGTGGGCGTGACCGCGGAGACGACGATGTACTTCCCCAGCGGCCGGTGGGCGGCTCGCGCCTCGGCCCCCAGCGAGACCTTGGCGGCGTAGCGCCCGTAGAAGGTCAGATCGTCCGGGTGCAGCCCGGCCTCCGCCGCGACGTCCTGGATGGGCTTCATGATCGGTCCCCCTTCGCTTGAGCTCTGGCAGAGGGAGACCCTATCCGCTCGCTCTGACCTACGCCTCCTCCTCCCAGGTCCAGGCGTCCGGGTCGTCCAGCAGCCGGCGGAGCAGCGCGGCGCTGAGCGCGTGGCCCGGGTACTCGGCCTCGAAGCTCGCTCGGAGGGGAGCGCCGGCCAGCGCGAGATCGCCCATCATGTCCAGCAGCTTGTGGCGCACGGGCTCGTCTGGCGCGCGCAGGCCGCCCGGGTTCAGCGGCCCGTCCGGCCCGAAGACCACGGCGTTGTCCAGGCTCCCGCCCAGGCCCAGGCCCGCGGCGCGCATGGCCTCCACCTCGTGGAGGAAGCCGAAGGTCCGGGCCCAGGCGATCTCCGCCCCGAAGTCCGCGGCGTCCACGGCCAGGGCCTGCGCGCCGATGGCGGGGTGCGGGAAGCGGATCTGCGCGGAGAGCCGGAGGCGGTCGGCGGGCTGGAGGCGGGCGCGGCGCGGGCCGTCCTCCAGCACCACGGGGCGCCGCAGGGCCAGCACGCGGCGGGGTGCGCCCTGGGCCTCGAGCCCGCGCTCGGCGATCCCCGCGACGAAGGGGGCCGCGCTGCCGTCCAGCACCGGGATCTCCGGCCCGAAGGCGGCGATATTCACGTTGTCCACGTCCGCGGCAACCAGGGCGCTGAGCAGGTGCTCCACGGTCATCAGCCGCCAGCCGGGGCCGCCCAGCACGGTCGCCAGCCGGCTGTCCAGCACGGCGTCGATGTGGACCGGCGCGCCCGGCGCCCCCGGGAGATCGGCGCGGGTCACCCGGATCCCGTGATCGGGCGGAGCCGGCCGCAGCTCCACGGCCACCGGCGCGCCCGTGTGGACGCCGACGCCCTCCCAGCGCAGGGGGCCCGCGAGCGTGCGCTGGGGCACCCGCTCAGTCCTTGGACGGCGGCGGCAGGCCGCCCACCTCGGCCCCGGGCCCCACGGCGTGGGCGGCGAACCAGCCCCGGTGCATCTCCAGCGCGTACATGGCTGGATAGTTGCTCGGGACCACGGTCTCGTCCAGGGCTTTCATCTCGGCCGTGTGGACCACCCGGCCGCCCGCGCTGATGAAGGCGATGCTGAGCGGCTCCGGCGTGTTCTTCATCCAGAAGCCGCGCCCCCGCTCGTCCGGGTAGACGAAGAGCATCCCCTGGTTCTCGGGCAGCGCGTCCCGGTACATGAGGCCCATCTCCCGCTCTTCCGGGCTGTCGGCCACCTCCGCGGTCACGGTCTGGCCGCCCACGGTGAGCGTGATGGTGGGGAGGTGCTGGCCTTTGGGCGCGCAGGCCAGGAGGAGGAGCGCCAGCATCAGAACAGCTCCCCCTGCGTCTTCTGGTCGGGCAGGCCGAGGTGGCGGGTGCCGCGGGCCGTCAGCACGCGGCCCTGGCGGGTGCGCTGCAAAAAGCCCTGCATGATCAGGTAGGGCTCGTAGACGTCCTCGATGGTGTCAGGCTCCTCGCCGATCGCCGTGGACAGGTTGTCCAGGCCCACCGGGCCGCCGCTGAACTTGTGGGCGATGGTCTCCAGGATCTTGCGGTCCATGGCGTCCAGGCCCTCCTCGTCGATCCCCAGCCGCATCAGGCAGCTCCGCACGATCTCCACCGTCAGGATACCGGTGCCCTCCACCTGGGCGAAGTCGCGCGCCCGGCGCAGCAGGCGGTTGGCCACGCGGGGGGTGCCGCGGCTCCGGCGGGCGAGCTCGCGCGCGGCCGTGGCGTCGATGGGCAGCTCCAGGCGCCGGGCCGAGCGGTCGATGATCTTCGTCAGCTCGTCGGGCGAGTAGAACTCCATGGCGAAGTGGATGTGGAAGCGGTCGCGCAGCGGGCGGGTGAGCAGGCCGGACCGCGTGGTGGCGCCGATCAGCGTGAACCGCGGCAGGGGCAGGCTCACGGTCTGGGCGCCGGGGCCCTGGCCCAGGATCACGTCGATGCGGTAGTCCTCCACCGCCGGGTACAGGACCTCCTCCACCGTGCGGTTCAGCCGGTGGATCTCGTCGATGAACAGGACCTCCCGGGGCTTCAGGCTGCTGAGGATGGCGGCCAGGTCGCCCCCGCGCTCGATGACCGGGCCGGAGGTCACCCGCAGGTCCACCCCCAGCTCCTCGGCGATGATGTGGGCCAGGCTGGTCTTGCCGAGGCCGGGCGGGCCCGCCAGCAGGACGTGGTCCATGGCCTCGCCGCGGTCCAGCGCCGCGCGGATGTAGACGCGCAGGTTCTCGATGATCTTCTGCTGCCCGACGAACTCGGAGATTCGTTTGGGCCGCAGCGCCGGATCGGGCTGCTCCTGGGGCTTCGGGTCCACGACGCGGGTGGTGCTCACGCTTGCCTCATCAGCACCGCCAGGCTGGCCCGCAGCCGGGCCTCCAGCGGGGCCTCACCGAACTTTGGCACGGCCTCGTGGCTGAGGGCCACGTCGATCTCGCTCTTCTTGTACTCGAGCCGGGCCAGCGCGAGCGGCAGCGGGTCCTCGGGCGCCGTGCGCGCCGGGCTCGACGCGGTGGGGGCCGTGGGCAGGAAGCCGCGGGGCAGCTTGCCCTCGAGCTCCAGGCAGAGGCGCTCGGCCAGCTTCTTCCCCACCCCCGGCGCCCGGCAGAGCCCCTTCGTGTCGCCGCGGTCGATGGCCTCCGCCAGCTCGCCCGCGGACATCGTGGACAGCAGGGAGAGCGCGCTCTTCGGCCCCACGCCGTTGACCTGGCGGAGCTGGTCGAAGACGTCGCGGGCCTCGGGGCTCTCGAAGCCGTAGAGCAGGAAGGCGTCCTCGCGCACGATGGTGCTGACGTGCAACGTGCTGTCCTTGTCCTCGGGCAGGCGCGCGATGAGCGGGGACGGCGCGAAGACCTGGTAGCCCACGCCGTTCACGTCGAGCACGAGCTGCTCACCGCGCTTGTGGGCCGGTCGGCCGCGGAGGAGGGCGATCATGGGGCGGGTCTCGGAGAGCGAGCCAGGAGGGCCTGGAGCGGGGACTGGGCGAGGTGGGTGATGGCGATGGCGACGGCGTCGCTGGCGTCCGACGGGAGCGGGTCGTCCCGACCCACCAGCCGCGCCACCAGCCGCGCGACCTGGTCCTTGTCGGCGCGGCCAGAGCCGCCCACCGTCTTCTTTACCGTGTTCGGGTTGTACTCGGCCACCCCGAGCCCCCGCCGCGCCGCCGCCAGCAGCGCCACCCCCCGCGCCTGCCCGAGCCGCAGCGCGCTCTCGTTGGAGCGGTACTTGAAGATGGCCTCGATCGCCACCTGCTCGGGCTTGACCCGCTCGAGGACGACCATCAGGCCGTCGTGGATCTTCAGCAGCCGCTCGGGGATCGGGTCCTCGGAGCGCGTGCGGATCACCCCTGCCTCCCAGAGCACGTAGCGCGAGCCGTCGCGGCTCACGGCGGCGTAGCCGGTGGCGTTGCTGCCGGGGTCGATGCCGAGCACGAGGCCTGGGGTCATCGGCGGGGCTTAACCCGGGGCGCGGGGGATGGACGGAGGCGCTCGGGCGCGACGATAACAGACGATGACAGCGCCCTGCCCTGCGCGGGGCCATCGGCGTAGCTCTGAGTTGAGGTGTCTGATGCGCCTGCTGCTCGCCCTCGTCTCTCTCAACGCCTGTGTGTTCTCGCTGGATGGCGGCTCGGGAAAGCCCGACCTCGACTCCAGCGCCGACGACGCCGAGGATCCAGAGGGGGGTGACGGCGAGACCGAGGACGGCAACGAAGAGATGGAGGATGAGAACGACGCCACCGAGGACGGCGACGAGGAAGCCCACGACCCCGAGGACGACGACGAGGACGAACCCGGAGACACGGCTGCGGACCCGGACGACGACGCGGACGAGGACGGATTCCTCGCGTCCGAGGACTGCGACGACGACGAGGCCGCCACCTGGCCCGGGGCCGAGGAGCGCTGCGACGGCGAGGACAACGACTGCGACGGCGTGATCCCGGCAGACGAGGCGGACGAGGACGGGGACGGCAACCTGGTCTGCGGCGGGGACTGCGACGACGCCGACGCCGAGCTGGCCGTCCACTGGTCGGAGATCTGCGATGACGGGCTGGACAACGATTGCGACGGTGACATCGACACTTCCTGCGAGATCTCCTGCTCTCGCCGTGTCCCCGACGACCACGCCACGATCCAGCAGGCCATCGACGCCGCGAGCGACCGCGACGTCATCTGCGTCGAGCCCGGCACCTACGCGGAGAACCTGAACCTCGGCGGGGCGCGCGTCACGCTGCTCGGCCTCTACGGACCCACCTTCACCATCCTCGACGGCGGCGACCGGGACTCGGTGGTCATCTTCGACTCGGGCGAGAGCTCCGAGACGAAGCTCCAGGGCTTCACGATCCGCGGCGGCGCCGCCATGCAGGGCGCCGGAGTGCGCATCATCGGCGCCTCCCCCACGCTCGAGGATCTCATCATCGAGGACAATATCGCCTGGACGCACGACGTAGGCGGGGCCGGGGTCTATGTCCAGCAGGGCAGCCCGACCCTCACCGGGCTCGTCATTCGCGACAACGAGACGGAGTTCGAGGACCTCGGCCCTCCCATGCGGAGCTACGGGGCGGGCGGTGGTCTGGCGGTGGTCGCCTCTGACCTCACCCTGGAGAGCGTGACCCTGGAGGGGAACGAGGCCGGCGAGGGCGGGGGTCTCTACGCCGAGGAGAGCACGCTGTCTCTGAGCCACGTCCTCCTCCGCGGAAACAGCTCCACGGACAAATTGAAGGCCGGCGGCGGCCTGGCCGCGCGGGAGAGCACGCTGACGCTCACCAATGTCCTCGTCGTGGAGAACCTGCACCCCACGTACGATGAGTGGATGCGCTCTCCTCCAGCCGCCGGCCTGGCGGCCTGGAGCTCCGAGCTGACGCTGACGAACGTGACGATCAGCGGGAACGACAGCGCGATCACCCTCTACGACATCGCCTTCCTCGAGGGCAGCGACGTGACGATGGCGAACACGATCATCGCGGCGAACGGCGCGACCACAGCGGAGGAGCTGAAGATCTCGGGCGGGACGACCGCCATCCGCTGGTCGGACGTCTGGGACCTGACCGCTCCGGTGCTCAACCCCGACAGCGTCACGGAGCTCGAGGAGGTCGTCCGCGAGGATCCCCGATTCCAGGGCGACCCGCTCTACCACCTCTCCCGGTCCTCCCCCCTCCGCGAGTCGGGCGACCCCACGCTCTCCAACCCTGACATGAGCACCTCGGACATGGGCGCCTGGGGCGGGCCGGACGCCGCGTTGTGGGACCTGGACAACGACGGCTACAACGCCTGGTGGATCCCCGGCCCCTACGACGCCGACACCTCCCCCTACAACGACTGCGACGACGAGGATCCCACCCGCTGGCCCGGCAACGGGTGCTGAGGCGGGTTAATCCTCCCCCGCATGCTGCCTCGCCCCCTCCTCCCTCCGCTCCTGGCGCTCGGGCTGCTCCTCCCCGCGGAGGCCGCGGCCGGGGGCGCGAGCGTGGGCGGCTACTTCCGCGTCATGACCCGCCCGGACCTCCAGGGCGGAAGCGGCAAGCTGGGCTACTGGAACCTCTACGGTCGCCTGTTGAACGAGGGGCCCTACGCCGCCCTCGAGTTCCGCTTCGACGTGCTGGAGCCGCAGCCGGGCACGGACGCGCTGTGGACGAGCATGCACGCCAAGGTGGAGGGCGGCAGCATCGGGAACGCCGACGCGGGCGACGGCGGGCTGGCCAACCTCCGGCTGAGCCAGGTCTACGCGCGGGCCGGGAACGTGGCGCTGGACGACGTGACCTGGCAGGTGGGCACGCTGGAGACCTGGTTCGGGGACCTCGGGCTCTACGACATGCGCCCGGCGCAGATCTTCACCGACACCGTGGGGATGAGCGCGCGGCTCCAGAAGAAGAACCTGGACCTGCTGCTGGGCCTGGGCGACTCGGGCTACGGCCTCTATGGCTCCAGCTACAACACGGTGTTCACCCCGGGCGGCACGGTGCGCGCCAGGCTCGGCAAGCACCTGGAGCTGGGCGCGGGCGGTGAGGTTCGCTGGGAGCCGGGGGTGGAGGGCAACACGGCCGCCCCCTACCAGACGCCCGAGGTGGACTACGAGGACTACGTCCGCGGCGAGGTGGCCCAGCAGTGGCTGGAGGAGCACCCCGGCCTCGAGGACTGGTTCCCCGAGCCCGAGGCTCGCGACGCGCTGTCCGGCGCGGCCATCGGCTACCTGGGCTTCGGCGGGCTGGGCCCCATCCGGTGGAACAACCTCTTCGTCCGCTACGAGCGGCTCCACCCCGAGAAGTCCACCACCGAGACCACCGGCGGCCAGACCTACACCATCTACGTCCACGATCTGACCGACCAGCGCACGCAGCTCACCATCGGCGACGAGCTGCAGCTCACGCTGGTGCCGAAGCGGCTGGACCTCGCGCTGGGCGGGATCTACATGGACGCCCGCGACGGCGACAACGACATCTCGCCCTCCGACTTCGACCGGACGTGCATGTCCAGCGTGCTGCGCGTGCAGGTGTACGCGACCGACACCATCCACGTGCTGATGGAGGGCAGCGCCGCCCGCGAGCAGAGCCACAACGGCAACGCCTTCCGCGAGCACCGGGACTCCATCTTCGAGAACACCGGCTCCGTGCCCGACACCGACGGGCTCGAGTACGGCGACGCCGACACCCGCTACACCTGGCAGGGCAAGGGCGGCCTCGTGCTGAACCCGCTGGGGCCCGGCATCTACACGCGCCCCAGCCTGCGCCTGCTCTACGGCGTGCAGTACTCGAGCCAGAACAACGCCTTCGGCAACAGCTTCGTCGACACCCTCGACCAGTACGCCACCTTCGACGCGGTCGAGCAGCACTGGCACCACGTCCTCGCGCTGGAGACGGAAGTATGGTTCTGAGCCTGCTCTTGCTCGGCTGCCTCAAGCAGCCCGCCGCGGTCCAGGCGCCCGAGCCCCAGCCGGTCGCCGTCTCGGCCCTGCTGGTCAGCGTGGACGACGGGCTCACCGCCCCCGCCAGCGACGAGGTCCTGGCGCGGCTCTCGGGCGTGATCCAGGCCCGGAACCTCACGCCCCGGGTCATCGACGCCGCCCCCCTCGCCGGCCGCCCCGCCCAGCTTCGGCTGGACGCTCTCTCCGAGGCCGCCCCCGACGCCCCGCTACGCCTGCTGGTGGAGGCCAGCGCCCGCTTCTTCTCGCAGATGAACGGTCAGTACCGCTGGACGGTGGAGGTCCACCTGGAGCTGGTGCCCGCCGGCCAGCCCGAGCGCGCGCTCACGGACCGCTTCGAGGTCCCCGTCTTCCTGCAGTTCGATCACGAGGGCGAGCCCGAGGCCCTGCTGGGCGCGCTCCCCGTCGTGGAGCGGCGGCTCGGCGCGCTCCTGGACAGCCACCTCCGCGGCGGCGGCTAGGCCGTGCGCGCGCTCCTGCTCGCCCCCCTGCTCGCCCCCCTGCTCGGCTGCGCGCGCTCGCCCGAGGCCATCGCCCCGCCGCCCGCCGCCGACGTGGTCTACTTCGCGATGGTGGACCGCTTCGCCGACGGCGACCCGAAGACGCCGGGCGAGATCGACCCGAAGGACCCGGCCGCCTTCCACGGCGGCGACCTCGACGGGATCGTCAAGCATCTTGACTATTTGCAGGGCCTGGGCGTGCGCACGCTCTGGCTCTCGCCCGTCTTCCCGATGCGAGAGGCGCCGCTGGAGGGCCACGGCGCCTTCCACGGCTACTGGACCGAGAGCCTGAGCGGGGTGGAGCCGCGCTTCGGGACCGAGCGCGATCTGCGCCGCCTGCGCCGCGAGCTGGACCGGCGGGACATGCGGCTGGTGCTGGACGTGGTCTGGAACCACGTCGGCTACGACACCGCGCTGACGAAGGCCCGGCCCGACTGGTTCCACGGCCAGGGCGACGTCGTGGACTGGGCCGACCCCCTCGAGCGGGTGGAGGGCGACGTCCACGGGCTGCCCGATCTCGCGCAGGAGCAGGAGCAGGTCTACCGCTGGCTCCACGACCAGACGCGCGCGCTGGTGGACGCCTATCAGCCCGACGGCCTCCGGGTGGACGCCGTGCGCCACATGCCGCTCAGCTTCCAGGCCCGCATGAGCGAGGAGCTGCGCGCGGCGACCGATCCTGACCTCTGGCTGCTGGGCGAGAGCTTCGAGGGCGACCCGGTGAAGCTGGCGCGGGACCTCCAGGGCGGCGGCTTCTCCGCCGTCTTCGACTTCCCGCTCCACTACGCGATGATCGACGTCTTCTGCAAGGACCGGCCCGTCGAGCGCCTGGGCGCCACGCTCTCCCTGGACCGCGTCTACGGCGAGGCCCTGCGCCAGGACCCGGGCGCCCTGGTCACCTTCCTGGACAACCACGACACCACGCGGCTCAAGAGCGCCTGCGGCGGGGACGCGGCGAAGGCTCGGCAGGCCCTGCTCTTCCAGATGCTCTCCCGCGGCACGCCGTCCATCACCTGGGGCACCGAGACCGGGGCAGCGGGGGCGGGCGAGCCCGAGAACCGGGCGGACATGCGCTTCGACGGCGACGCGGACACGCTCGCCCTGGTGCGGAGCGCGCTCGGCCTGCGGGCGAAGCACCCCTCCCTCACGAGTGGGGGCACGCTGGTCCTGAACGTGGGCCAGGGGCAGCTCCACCTCCTGCGGGTGAGCGCCGAGGAGCTGGCCCTCGTCCTGCTGAACCGCTCGCCCTTCGACGCCGGCTTCCCCATCCCCGCGGAGCTGCTCGCCCTCGGGCGCCCCGTCTCCGGCGTTCAGCAGGGGGCCGACGGCGTCCTCCGCGCGCTCGCCGAGCCCATCGACCCCGAGGCCCGCCTGCCCGTCCCCGCCCAGGGCACTGTCGTGGTCTTCCTGAAGCCGCTCGAGCCCGGGGCCTTCGCGCCGCTCCAGCAGCGGATCGCCGCGCCTCCCATGCGCCAGGTGCAGCTCAAGGTGGATCTCACCCTCGCCGAGGGCGAGCGCCTCCTGTGGGTAGGCTCCGCGCCCGAGCTCGGCGCCTGGGACCCCGCCCGCGGCCTGCCCTTCGTGGACGGCCGCGCGACCCTGAGCGTGCCCGTGGGCGCCGTGCTGGCCAGCAAGCTGGTGATCGTGGGCGCTGACGGGGCGGTGCGCTGGGAGTCGGGCGAGGACCGCAGCCTGTTCGTGCCTCCGGGCGAGGGCCCGCTGAACCTGGGCACGGCCTGGCGGGGGGACTGAGTGCGCTCCCGCCGCGAGAAGCTCCGCGAGACCCTGGCCATCGGCGATCTGGTCCTGCGTCCGGATCGCGACCGCGCGGCCCGGGTCTACACCCTGCTGGGCGAGCACTACCGGCTGGGGCGGCGCACCCGCTACCTGAACCTGGGCTACTGGGATCAGGCCACGGACTACGACGACGCCTGCGACGCGCTGGCCGAGCAGCTCGGGCTGACGGTGGGGATGGGGCCCGGTGACCGGGTGCTGGACGTGGGCTTTGGCTTCGGCGACCAGGACGACTACTGGCTGCGCCGCTTCCAGCCGGCCTCCATCACCGGGCTCAACATCACGCCGCTGCACGTCGAGACCGCCCGCGGCCGCTTCCCCGACCCGCGGCTGAGCTTCCAGCTCGGCTCGGCCACGGACATGCCCCTGGCCGAGGGCAGCGTGGACAGGGTCACGGCGCTGGAGTGCGCGTTTCACTTCGTCCACCGCGAGGACTTCTTCCGCGAGGCGCTGCGCGTGCTGCGGCCGGGCGGGACCCTGGGCACGGCGGACATCCTGCCCACCCCGGGGACGGCCTCCCGCGACGGCTGGTTCGCGAAGCTGACCCGGGCCTTCTGGCAGATCCCCGACGAGAACTGGGTGCAGCTCCGGGCGTATGAGGCCGCGCTGCGCCGCGTGGGCTTCGTGGACGTGGCCAGCCGCTCCATCCGCGAGCTGGTCTACACGCCGGTCTGGCGCCACGCCCAGGAGCTGCTGCGCGCCCGCGACCCGCTCACCCGGGAGTGGAGCCCGGTGGCCCGGATCATCGCGGCGCTGCCCCCAGAGACCCTGGACGGTCTGGACTACGTCCTGGTGAGCGCGCGCAAGCCAGGTTGAGCGCCGCGCTCAGTTGTCCATGTACCCGAGGGCCTCGAGCGCGCCCTGGAGCTCATTGCTGTGCTCGGTGCCCTCTCCCAGATCCTGGTAGGGCAGCGGCGTGGCCATCGTGTGCACCGTCACGACGCGCTCTCCGACGGTGGCGGTGACCAGGGGATCTCCGCTCGGCTCCAGCAGCGCCTCGAGGGTCCATCCCGTGTACACGCCGCGCGGGGGGGCGAGCGCCCCGTCCTCGCCCGCCACCGCGAGGGTGATGGCTGGGAGGACCGTGCGCAGATCGCCGCGGGGTAGCACGAAGATCTCGACGTCCTGATACTTCCCGGGGCGCCACTGCATCGTGACGCGCTCCCCGTCCACCTCGACGGTGGCGAGCCGGGCGAAGGAGGGGGTGCTGTTCGCCCAGGCCGCCTCGACGCCGCCGGGGACCCGGAGCTCGGCGCGCGTGGCGTGCGCGTTTCGCAGTGGGGTGACGCGCAGGGCGACCCGGACGGGCGTCGCCAGCGTCTGGGCAAGGTCGAGCTGGAGCTTCGCGCGCTCGAGGGGGTGGGGGGCGCGCGGCAGGTCCTCACCGGGGTCGGAGCTCAGGTAGAAGAGCTGCTCCTTCCCAGCTTTGATGGCCAGCTTGACGCCCTCGCTGAGCACGCCCCAGCCCGCCTCGCCGTAGAAACGCCCGAAGGCGACGGCCCGAGTGGAGAAGTCCGTGGCGCGGGAGCGATCGGTGACCCCCTGGAGCGGCCAGCCCTCCATGCCCTCGAGGTCGATCCCCGCGGCCAGGGCCAGCGTCGGCGCCACGTCGAGCCCGCTCACGGGCTCCGTGTACCGGCCCGGGGTCACGCCCGCGCCCGCCAGGACCATCGGCACGCGGATGACCTCGTCGTAGACCGTGTGGCCGTGAGCGAAGCCGCCGTGCTCCCAGAACTCCTCCCCGTGGTCGGCCGTGAGCAGGACGGTGTCACGCCCCTGGATGTCGAGGGCCGCCCACAGGCGGGCGAGCTCATGGTCCGTATACGCGAGGTTGTTGTCGTAGCGGGCGACGATGTAGGCCCGCTCGTCGTCATCGAGCGCTCCCATGCGCCCGACCTCGCGCTGGGGGAAGCTGTCGTGCTTGAAGCGTTGGGGTCGCTCCCCCGCGAAGTGGTAACGCCACCAGGGGGGCTCCCGATAGGGGAGGTGCTGGTCCATGAGGTGCAGCACCAGGAAGAGGGGCTGATCGTCGTGCGCCTCCAGCCAGGCGAGCCCGCGGTCCACCTGCGCCCCCGCCCGGCCCAGGTTCAGGACCCGGTGGGCGCCAAAATCGCGGTGCATGTCGAAGGTGCTGGCCAGGTAGCCGTTCGAGGCGATGAAGGCCGTCCTCCAGCCGGCCCGGGCGAGGCGGGACTGGAGCGTCTCGGTGGCCCCCCAGCGCTCCGGGACCGTGCCCAGCAGCAGCGTGCGCGTGCTGGTGAGCGTCCACGGCGAGATGGCGCGCGACTGCTCGAAGACCGCTGCGCCCTCCGCAAAGGCATCCAGCTCGGGCGAGGTGGGCCGGTCATAGCCGTAGAGCGAGAGGTGGTCGGCGCGCAGCGTGTCGATGACGACCAGGATCACGCGCGGCGGGTCCTCCTGCGGCACGTAGACCGTGGGCTCCGCCAGGAACACGTAGTCGCCGGTGGTGCTGGCCCCGGGCTCGGTGGCCAGGATGATCCGGGTCTCTGGCCCGCTGTGCGCCGAGAGGTCCACCCGCAGGTTCCGCTCGGGGCCGGGCGCCAGGGCGAGCCGCGCCAGCTCCCGCGGCTCCCCCCCGCCCGTCGCCGCGCTCACCCGGAGGATCGCCCCATCGGAGGCTGGCAGATCCGCCGCCTCGGGGGGCACGATCCGCGCGTCCAGGTCCAGCACGGCCCCCGGCGGCACGTCCAGCGTGAACGCGATCTCCGCGGGCGCGGGGAGGTAGAGGCCGTGCCGCGTGAGGTCGTCCACCTGCACCGAGCGCAGGGCGAAGGCCCGCTCGTCGAGCCCGCTGCTCTCCAGGTTCAAGGCGCGCTCTCGCTCGGCGGCTCGCGCGTAGCGCACAATCACGCCCCCCGGCGCGGGCGGGCCCTCCCCCGCGGGCAGGCGCAGGCGCAGGGAGCTGGCGTCGAAGCTCCAGGTCCGCGCTGTGCCCGCCCGACGATCCCCCCGCAGGTGCTCCAGCGCCTTCGTCGGCGCGTCGGCCAGGAAGACCGCGAGATCTTCCGGCGGCGCCTCGAAGGTGAGCGCCCGCAGCCGCACGGGCAGCGGCGCCTCCCAGGTGCGCACGCCGCCGACGGTCGCCACCGCGCGCCAGGGCCCCGCCACCGGGACGCGCTCGGGCGCTGGCTCGGTCCGCGAGGAGGGCGGGAGCGTCAGCGAGGTGATCCGCTCCGGGTGTCGGTCCAGCAGCACGGGGCGTGGCGGCTCCTGCCCGAAGGCGAGCGAGCCGCAGGCGAACAGCGCGAGCAGGAGCGCGAGCAGGGAGCCCATGGGCCGAGCCTGTATCGAGGCCGTCCGCCCGTCGCCAGCGGACGGGAGGGCCGGGCGCGAGCCTACAGGGAGCGGCGCTCGCGCAGCGTGAGCGCCGGAGAGAGCTGCCGCGCGCGAAGGAGCACGGCCCGCAGCGCCTCCTCGTCCGAGCGCCCCTCCACCCCCGCATGCCGGGCCAGCAGCGCCGCGCCCTCGACGAAGAGGGCCAGCCCCAGCTCGCCGCCGGACCAGCCCTCCGCCTGCAGCCGCGCCGCGGCGGGGCCCTCGAAGATCCCGGCCAGCTGTGCGTCGAACAAGGACGGCGTCAGCGCGGGCGCTGGCGCCCCCCGGCGGGCCACCAGCGCGAAGGTGGTGTGTACCGCCTCGGATCGGTGCGCCCGCGGACGCGCCCGGCGCTCCAGGGCCAGCGGCTCCACCCGCGTCACGCGCAGGCCCGCCCCGCGCAGCGCCCGCGCCAGGCCGACCCAGGCCCGCAGCGCCCCGTGGCCGAAGATCAGGCAGAGCCGCCCCTCCGGGCGCAGCAGCCGCGCCCCCTGCGCCAGCGCCGCCCCCAGCCCCTCCTCGTAGGCCCGCGCCGCCGGCTCCTCGCCGCCCGCCCGCGCCACGCTCACCCCGAGCTCCCGCGCCCCGCCGCCCGCCGTGGCCTCGGGCCCGAAGAGGAGGGGCTCCACGGTGCCGAGCAGCAGCCGCTTCCAGGCGAAGATCACGTCGGCGAGCGCGCTGTAGGGCAGGTTGTCGAAGTAGGGCGGGTCCGTCACCACCGCGTCGAAGTGGGCGTCCGGCCAGGGCAGGCGCCGGGCGTCGGCCAGCCGCACCTCCGCCACCCCCCGCCGCCGGTCCAGGGTGCGCAGCCCGGCCACCACCCGCGTCAGCCGATCGTGCAGGTTGGCCGGGCCGTCCAGCAGCGGGTCGGTCTCCGCGTGGTCCCAGCGCATCGCCAGCCCTGGCCCGCACAGGGCGCGCCCCACCTGCTCGTTCTCCGGGATCCAGACGGACAGGCGGCTGTTCCAGTCCACGAGCTGATCGACCAGGGCCGAGAGCGCCGAGAGCACGAAGCGCGCCTCCTCGGCGGGCAGACGGGCGGCGAGCTCGGCGTGCTCGCGACGAAGCTCCAGGATCAGGGCCAGCAGCAGGGCGCGCTGTCGAGGCCCCAGCAGCTCGGCGTGGCGCTCGAGCCCGTGCAGCGGCGGGTTGATCACGCCCGACCAGCGCGGGAGCCGACCGCGGGGCAGCGGGAGCTGGAGCTCAGCCAGGATGGCGCGCTCAAAGGCGCGGATCTCGGCGAGGGAGGGCGCCGCGCCTCGGGAGGGCGGGCCGTAGACCTTGCCCGCGCGCTCCCCCCAGCGGACCACCGCCACCAGGCGCTCCCGAGCGCGACGGACCGAGGGTCGGTGCTCGGCCTCGCAGCGCGGGCAGCGGAGGAGGCGCGGGGCGGGCTCGCGCTCGGGGGAGGGCTCGGCCGCGACGACGCGGGGGAGATCTCCGCGAGGCCCGGGGCGCCAGAGCAGGCGGGCACCTCGACCCGGCGCGCGGGAGAGCCAGGGGCGGCGAGAGAGCGCGAGGCGGTAGCCGCAGCCCTCGCAGCGCCCCACCCAGGTCCACAGATAGGCGACGGGCGGCGCCTCGCTGGCGCGCAGCGGGAAGAGCGGATCGGTGCGAGCGCGGAGGCGATCGAGCGCGCGGCGACCGGCGCGCTCCACCTCCTCGGCCAGCTCAGGCACGCGCTCGGCGGGGACGCCCACGAGCTGGGAGCGCTGGATGAAGACGGCCAGCTCGTTGGTGTCCACGCTGGCGGCGTCCGCGCCCAGGTTCAGCGCCTCCAGCGCGATGGTGCCGCTCCCGCCGAAGAGATCGAGGACCCGCGGTCGGGCTCCGTCCGGCCGGAGGACCCGCGCCTCCGCCTCCTGGAGCAGCGCGGGATCGGGCACCGGGCAGGCCGCGAGCCGGGAGAGCAGGGCCTCCGCGTCGGGCCCTTGATCCTCGCAGAGGCAGGCGAAGACCAGCGCGCGCATGGCGCTGTGCGGGCGCCGCGCCCACCAGGTGTGGACGGCGTGGGCGGTCTCTCCGCGGCCGTAGCGCTCCGCCCCGCCGGCCTCTGAGGCGGCCCCGAGCGCGGCCGTGTCGATCAGCCAGCCGGGCTCAGGCACGCGACCCCGTGTAGATCACCTGCGGGACGAGATCCTCAGCGGGCGGGCTCCAGGTCTCGGGATCGGCGGGGACCTGCGCGCCCGTGCGGATGTCGCGGACCTCGTGGCGGGCGGCCTCCAGCGTGCTGGGCGGGAACCACACGTAGGGGATGCCCTTGTTGGACGCGTACTGGATCTGCTTGCCGTAGCCCTTGCGCGCGTGGAAGACCTCGGTGTTGATCCCGCGGCGGCGCAGCGCGCTGGCCACGGCCACGCTCTCGGGGCGGCGCTCGTCGTCGGCCAGCGCCACGAGCACGCAGGTGGGGGTCTGGCGGCTGGCCGAGAGCGCCCCCTGCTCGAAGAGCACGCCCAGGATGCGGGTCAGGCCCACGGAGACGCCCACCCCGGGGAAGCGCTGGTTGCCGCCGGAGGCCAGGTTGTCGTAGCGCCCGCCCGAGCAGATGGCGCCCACCCCGCGCTGGGCGCGGAAGAAGCTCTCGTAGACCGTGCCCGTGTAGTAGTCGAGCCCGCGCGCCAGCGAGAGATCGGCCTTGACCGAGCCCTCTGGCAGCCCAGCGGCGGCGCGCATCACGAAGGCGAGCTCGCTGACGCCTTCGTCGAGGAGCGGGTGGCTCACGCCGAGCGCGCGGACCTGGTCTTCGAAGCCCGCGTCGGGCGTGCAGATGGCGGCGAGGGCGAGGCAGGCGTCAGCCTGGGCCGCGCTGAGCCCCAGCGTGCCGGTCAGCACCTCGGCCACGGCCTCCCGGCCGATCTTGGCCAGCTTGTCCACGGCCCGCAGCACGCCGGTCACGTCGTCGGCGCCGACCCCGCGGTAGAAGCCCTCCATCAACTTGCGGTTGTTGACGTGCACGTCCACCGTGGGGATGGGTAATGCCGCCAGGACCTCCTGCAGCAGCACAGGGAGCTCGGCGTCGAAGTGCAGCGGCAGCGTGTCCTGGCCGATGACGTCGATGTCGGCCTGGTAGAACTCCCGGTAGCGCCCGCGCTGGGGGCGCTCGCCGCGCCAGACCTTCTGGATCTGGTAGCGCTTGAAGGGCCAGGAGAGCTTGCCGCGGTTCTCCAGCACGTAGCGGGCAAACGGGATCGTGAGATCGAAGTGCAGCCCCAGATCGGGCTCGCCCTCGCCGTCGTCGGCCTGCAGGCGCTTCGTGAGGTAGATCTCCTTGTCGGTCTCCCCCTTGGCCAGCAGGTGATCGAGGGGCTCCATCGCCCGGGTCTCGATGGAGGTGAAGCCGAAGCTCTCGAAGCTGCGCTGCAGCAGCGCCAGGAAGCGCTGCTCGACGATGCGCTGCGCGGGGCTCCACTCGGGGAAGCCGCTGATGGGGGTGATCTTCACGGGGCCCTCTCGATGAAGGGGCCTCCTTATCCGGCGGCCGGCTCCTCGGCCCGCCGGGCCAGGAAGGCGCCCATGGCGCCGGCGGTGAAGAACATGATGAGGCTGTAGATGGCGGCGGGGATGGCGATGGCCGTGCTGCCCAGCACCGTGGTGGCGACGGCGATGGCCAGCGTGCCGTTGTGGATGCCGATCTCCATGCCGATCGCGGTGGCCTGCTTCTTGGAGAGGGCCACCAGGCGCGGCACGTAGTAGCCCACAGCCAGGCTGAGCAGGTTGAAGCTCAGCGCCGCCAGCCCCACCTGCCGGAAGTAGTCCGCCAGGTTCGCCCGCTCCTTGAGCACCGTGGCCAGGATGACCAGCACCAGGAAGCCCGCCGAGAGCGAGCGCACCGGGCGCTCCAGCCGCTGGGCCAGGCTCAGCTTCTTCGCCCGCACCGCCATGCCGATGGCGACCGGCAGCAGCACGATGACCAGCACCTGCACCGCCTTGTCCACCTGAAGCGGGATCTGCTGCTCCTTGCTCATGAGCGCGGACATGGAGAGCTCGATCAGGATGGGCATGGTGACCACCGACAGCACGCTGTTCACCGCGGTCAGCGTGATGTTCAGCGCCACGTCCCCGCGCGCGAGGTGGCTGAAGAGGTTGGCCGTCGCCCCGCCCGGCGAGGCCGCCAGCAGCATCAGCCCCACCCCCAGCTCCGGCGGCAGCCCGAAGGCCAGCACCAGCCCGTAGCAGACGGCCGGCAGCAGGAGCATCTGGCAGAGCAGGCCCACGAGGACCGCGCGCGGGTAGACCAGCACGCGCTGGAAGTCGGCGATAGTGAGGCTGAGGCCGAGCCCGAGCATGATGATGCCCAGGGCCACGGGGAGGAGGACGTTGGTGAGGAAGCCACCCATGCGGAGCTCCGGGGGGAAGAGGTTGGCCGGGAGCTGCCGTTTTACCACAGGATCGAGCGGGGGTGGGGCGGGGGGGCTGAGGGGATCTAGATTTTGAGGGGTGGGGAGGTCGTGTTAAAGTGTGGATATGTCTGCCGCCCCAAAGCTGCCTACCTTCGACGAGCTCTACGCCGAGATCCTGGCGCTGCCTCAGGGCAGCACGGGGGAGATCCTGGGACCCGGGGACTGGCGGACGATGGCCAGGCCGGGGGGGAGGCACAGCTTCTCGTCACAGCGCATGACGACCGGGCTCAAGGGAAGCAACCTCATCTCGGGTGGTGCTGGCTGGTGGATCGAGGTCGAGCGCGAGATCCGCCTCGACGCCGAGCACCTCTTCGTCCCCGACCTCGCCGGCTGGCGTGTGGACGAGCCCCCCGACTTCGTGGACGACAACCCCATCACCGTCACCCCCGACTGGGCCTGCGAGATCCTCTCCCGCAGCACCCAGCGCGCCGACCGCGCCGTCAAGCTGCCCGTCTACGCCGCCTGCGGCGTCGGCCACGTCTGGGTCGTGGACCCCGAGGGTCGCACGCTGGAGGTCTACGAGACTGGGGGCGGGCGCCCGATCATGATCGCCGCCCTCCGGGGCGAGGTCAGCCAGGTGCTGCCTCCCTTCCCGGAGCTCTTCGACGTCGGCGCGCTGTGGAAGCCCTCGCCGAAGCGGTGAGGGTGGGGGTGGCGGTTGGAGTGGTCCGGGGTCAGGAGCCTGGGGGAGCGGCGAGGACGAGGCGGAAGCCCAGCCCACCCCCGGACCAGCCGGGCCCGACCCCTCCTCGACTCGCGAGACGGGCCCCGGAAGGCCAGTTGCTCCACCCTCCGCCGCGGATGACACGCAAAGCACCTGGTGCAGCGAGAAGGACCGGTGTTGGCTCAACGTCGCCGCGGATGAGGAACCTCGTCGCCTCCTGAGGGTTTACTTCTACGCCAGCTTTGCGCCTCGCGTAATCGTCGCTGTGGTAGGCGTCCTCGGTCCATTCCCAGACGTTGCCAATGGTGTCGTAGAGGCCCCAAGGGTTCGGGGAGAAGTGACCAACAGGTGCAGTCTCCGAGTAGGCATCCGAGCAGGTGACGATGTTCCCCCAGTCACAAAGGCTCGTCTCCACGTCTCCGAACCACCAGCGTCCCTCCGTGCCCGCTCGCGCCGCGTACTCCCACTCGGCCTCGATGGGCAGACGGAAGCCGGGGTGCGCCCCGGCCCGGAGACCTGTCTGCCCCCCACCCTCGCAGTGCTCCGGCACCTCGTAGATCGGATCCAGGCCCTCCATTCGGGACAGCGCGTTGGCAAAGCGCAGAGCGTCGCACCAGCTCACGGCATCCACGGGTCGCAATGGGCTGCCCGTATACGTCGACCGCTGGGCGGCGAGCCTCGTCGCCTCTGGCCAACTCTGCCGAACAGCCTCCTGGACCACGGCAGCCCACTGCCCCTGAGTGATCTCGGTCTCGCCGACGTAGAAGGGCGTGGCAACACGAACGCGGTGCTGGGGTCGCTCGTCGCCATCGCCGCCCTCAGATCTGGGGCTACCCATCGTGAACACCCCCGCTGAGAGCTCTACAAGGCGAATCGCTTCGGGCCTCCCATTCAGTGCGGAGAACGTGCGCCCAGTCGGTCCACCTACAAATGGATCGCCTACGCTTCCCAGAGGTAGCGGCACCTCGCGAGAGCTCTCCTGAGCGCTCGCTGGCGCTTGGGCGCGCGCAGGAGCGGTCGGTGACGCCGAAGGAGCTGTCCACCCCTGGAGCCACCCGTCCGCAACCAGCACCGACGAGGCCCCGCTGCCGCCATGCTCGGAGAGGAAGCGGATATAGGCCCGCCGCTTGTCTTCCCCGTCCGGCAGACCGGAGATGGTTCGGAAGGCTGCGTCCGCCGCCTGCCGCCGTCGCGCCTGATCCTCCAGGAGCGCCTGCTGGACCTGGGGGTGCGGGCCGGGGACCAGGGTCCAGGGCTGCCCCGACAGGCTGTCGGAGGCGTAGGGCTCCTGCCCCGCGGCGATGCGCTGCACATCGTCTCGGGCCATGCTGAGCGCCTCAGTGAAGGGAAGCCCCGGCGTGCGCGCGAGCGGGAGGACAGCGCGGGTGAAGGGAGAGAGCTCCCCTGCCCCGTCGCGCGCGGTGTAGCCACGCCGCGTGGCGTAGGCGATGAGCGTGCCCGAGCTGAGCGGCTCCTCGCGGAAGAGCTGCCCGGAGCTCGACTTGGTGCAGGAGGGAAAGGGCGGATCGCGGCAGGCGTCCAGGACGACGACGCGGGCGCGCGCAGCCGCCATGGCCCCGAGCATGGAGTTCAGGGACACCGTCCAGTCGTCCAGGTCGCCGCAGTTGTTGATCTCGGCGTCGACGGGGAAGAGCAGGTTGCGGTCGTCCTGCTCTGCGCCGTGCCCGGAGTAGAAGAAGAAGGCCTCGTCCCCGGCCCTCAGCGTCCGCTGGAGCTCGTCCCGCTTCGCCTTCATCTGCTTGAGTGTGCAGTCGTAGCAGGTGATGACCTGGAAGCCTGCCGCGTCCAGGGCCCCGGCCCAGGCTTTCGCGTCGCCAAGACGCGACCCCCGGTCGCGCCTTGGCGCTTTCTTGCTGGTCGAT
>CAZTOW010000019.1:0-150301 GCA_964615375.1 uncultured Enterobacterales bacterium | reverse complement strand
CGTCCGTCCGTCCGTCCGTCCGTCCGTCCGTCCGTCCGTCCGTCCGTCCGTCCGTAGTTTCTGCTTTGGGCTGACAGTCCTCATGGGGATGTCCTCTGTGGCATGGGCGGACTGCCCCGGCTCCTATAGCAGCTACGCCTGTGATGGGGGCGCCTCCAGCGAAATATGCTCGCTGAAGTCCGGCGACACGATCTGGGAGTGCAATGTCACGAACAACGGCGAGACTGGCGATGCGACGATCACCGCAGTCTATGGTCCGACCTCAGGAGTGTGCGGAACATCCTACAAATATTGCGCCTGGGGCACGGATGCCAATGGAAATTCCTTCTGCTGTGCCGTCAATGCAGGCACTATCGAGCAGGTGACCATCATCGGCAGCGTCCACGATGACGTGATCTCTCTTCAGTACAGCAGCTCGAATGATCTGCAGAACCATGGAGGGGTGGCACACGTGGACGGGATCGTCCTGGCTGGCGATGGCGAGAACTACATCACCGGCTCGCGAAAGGTCGGCACGGACTACCGGGACAAGCTCTTTGGGGGGGACAACGTCGACGACATCTCCGGGATGGATGGAGACGACGAGATCTATGGAAATGGAGAGGGCGACGATCTCGACGGAGGAGGGGGAAACGACACCATCAACGGTGGTGACGGCGACGACGACATCTTCACGGGCCCGGGGAATGACACCGCCTACGGTGGTGGTGACGACGACCAGATCTATGGGTCCAATGGCAACGACACCCTGCATGGGGACTCGGGAATCGACATCCTCTGTGGTGGTACGGGCGTGGATTACCTGTATGGCGGCCCCGACATCGACGGTCTGGCGGGCGCGGAGACGGGGGACATCAAGAACGGTGGGACTGGAGTGGGTGACAGTTGTGACTCGAGTGGCACAAACGCTGACTGCGAGGCCACGATCACGGCTGAGGAGCTGGGCTGCCCATGATCCGCCGGGCCGCCTGGGGTGTTCTCCTGGCGAGCGTCTGTGCAGCCTGCTACACAGACGACAAGCCAGCAGTCATCGTGGACACGGGGCCGCCGAGCCTCCCCGAGTCCACGGACACGCAGGACACGGCCTGCGACTCCCCCGCGGTCTGGTACGCAGATGTCGACGGGGACGGCTACGGTGCCCCCGATTCGGAGATCGTCGCCTGTGAACAGCCTGAGGGCGCCGTGTCCGACGCTCAGGACTGTGACGACGATGATCCCGCCGTGTCGCCAGCGGCGACCGAGGCATGCAACGACGTGGATGACGACTGCGACAGCGCCGTGGACGAGGCGGGCGCCGTGGGGGAGAGCGTCTGGTACGCGGACGCGGACGCGGACGGCGTCGGGGACAGCACCGTGGTCGCGTCGGCCTGCGATCAGCCGGTCGGCTATGTGTCGGAGAGCGGGGACTGCGACGACAGCGACGCCGAGATCGCTCCCGGGGTGGAGGACCAGTGCGCCAACGGCGTGGATGACGACTGCGACGGGAGCGACCAGACCTGCGCCCTCACGGGGGAACATCTGCTGGAGGACGCCGATGTCATGCTGATCGGCGAGGAGGCACAGTCTTCGAGCACAGCCCTGCGACCAGCCGGCGATGTAAACGGAGACGGCGTCCCAGACATCCTGGTCGGCGCCTGGTGCGCGAGCATCCGGGCGAGCTTCGACGGAGCCGCGTTCCTGGTGTTGGGGCCGGCGGAGAGCTGCGCGCTGGGCGACTGTGCCACGGCCGTCCTGGTGGGGGAGGAGGCCGAATGGAGCGCGGGCCAGGACGTGGCACCCTTTGGTGACTTGGATGGGGATGGATACGATGACGTCATGGTGGGAGACGAGCGCACCAGTCGGGAGTATTCGGCGACAGGTACGGTCTATCTGGTTCTGGGGCCGGTGAGCGGCGAGCTTGGGCTGGAAGAGGCCGACATGCGCGTGGACGCTACGATATGGCAAAGCCAGCTCGGCAACGCCATGGAGGGCGTCGGCGATATAGACGGGGATGGCGTCTCGGATCTGCTGGTCGGCGCCAGCGGACTCGAGACCTACACGGGGGCCGCCTACCTGTTCTATGGACCCACGGGGGTAGACCTCACCGATGAAGACGCTGATCTGTCACTCTATGGCTCCTACATTCGAGGCCACCTTGGAGAGGAGTTGGGGGCCCCGGGGGACACGGACGGCGATGGGCTCCCCGATCTGGTCGTCGCCGAGCCGCTCAAAGGGACGGAGGGCGTGGATCGAGGGGCCGTCTACGTGCTCACGGACCCTGGCACCGGCAGCGTGGACATCGTCGACCTCGCGGACCCGATTCGGGGAGAGAGCGACGCCGACTACGCAGGAGGTTCCGTGTCCGCGCCCGGTGACCACAACGGCGACGGCTACGCGGATCTCCTGGTGACCGCTTCCGAGGAGGACAGCGCTGCGGAGGACGCGGGCGCGGCCTACCTCCTGCTTGGACCCATGTCGGGATACGACTCCATGGCGGACGCCTGGTCCAAGTTCACGGGGGTTGAAATCAGTGAGCAGGTGAACGCAGCGGCATCAGGAGAAGATACCAATGGGGATGGTTACGCCGATCTGATCCTCGGCGCGGACGACGTGGGACCATCGGGTGACTATCCAGGGAAGGCCTATCTGGTGCTGGGGCCGGCACCCGAGGGCACCACGTCGCTTGCAGATGCGGATGGTCTCTTTCGCGGCGATCAGCCTGGCGATGAGGCGGGTGAGCGCGTGGCCTTCCTCCCTGACTGGAACGGCGACGGCTATGCCGAACTGTTGGTCGGCGCCGACGGGAACGACGATGGCGGCGAAGGTGCGGGCGCCGCCTATATCATCCACGGCGCACCCGACTGAGCTCCGTCTTGCCCTTCCCCGCGTCCCCTCCCCCTCACCCCTCCCCCTCACCCCTCCCGCACCTGGAGCGCGAAGCCCGCCGCCGCCAGGGCCTCGGCCTCCTCCTCCAGGTCGGCGGCGGTCAGCGGGCGGTCGTCCAGGGCGCCCTCGGGCAGGTGCAGGGTCAGGGCGCTGGCGACGGCGGAGAGCTCGAGCGGCGGGAGCGGGCGGTCGGCGCGGCTACGGTGCAGGCGGGCGGAGAGGCGGAGCAGGACGGCGAGGCGCAGGAGGGCGGCGGGCGGGTTCGGGCAGAGCTCGCTCAGGCGCGCGGCCTCCAGGCGCCCGCGGTGGCCGAGCACGAGGGCGGCCAGGGCGCCCTGCTCCCCCTTGGAGAAGCCAGCCAGATCGGCGTTGGCCAGGATGTAGGCCCCATGCTTGTGGTGGCCGCTCCAGGCGATGAAGAGGCCCAGCTCGTGGCAGCGCGCGGCCCAGCCCAGCAGGGGGCGGTCCACGTCGAGGTCGAGCGCCCAGCTCTCTGCGACCTGATCGAAGAGCTGGATCGCGGTCTGCTCCACCCGGCGGGCCTGGGCGAGGTCGCAGCCGAAGCGCGCGGCGAGGGCGTCGATGCTGTGGGCGCGGATGTCCTCGTGGCGCAAGCGGCCGAGCAGGTCGATGAGCACGCCCTCGCGCAGCGCGGACTGTGAGGTGCGCAGGCGCTCGACGCCCAGCACGCCGACCACCGCCGAGAGCACGGCCAGCCCGCCGGGCAGCACGGGGCGCCGGTCGTTCTGGAGGCCGGGGAGGCGCAGGGCCCCCACCCTCCCCGCCTTCAGCAGCGCCGCCCGCAGCCGGCGCAGGCCGCGCGGGCTGATGCCCTCGGGCGCCAGGCCGCTCTCGATCAGGATCTTCTCGATGGCCAGGATGGTGCCCGAGGACCCGATGGCCAGGTCCCAGCCCTCCGCGCGGTAGCGGGCCGCCACCGGCTCCAGCTCCAGGCTGGCGGCCATGACCCCGCGGCGCAGGCCCTCTTTCTTGATCTCGCCCTCGGGGAAGTAGCGCTGCGACCAGCTCACGGCTCCCATGAACAGGCTGTCCAGACGCCGGGGCTCGGGGCCCTCGCCCAGGATGAGCTCCGTGCTGCCGCCGCCGATGTCCACCACGAGGCGGCGCCCGGGGGCCACCACGTCCCGCCAGACGCCGGTGTAGATGAGGCGGGCCTCCTCATGGCCGCTGATGATCTCGATGGGGTGGCCCAGCGCGCGCTCGGCCTCGGCGAGGAAGGCCCGAGCGTCCTGGGCTTTGCGCAGGGTGTTGGTGCCCACGGCCCGCACGCTGCCGGGAGGGAGCTCGCGCACGCGCTCGCCGAAGGTGCGCAGGCAGGCCAGCGCGCGCTCCCGGGCGTCCGCGCTCAGGCGCCCGCGGCTGTCGAGGCCGGCGGCCAGGCGGACGGAGCTCTTGACGCGGTCGAGGACCTGGAAGTCCGCCCCCTGGACGCGGGCCACCACCATGTGGAAGCTGTTGGACCCGAGGTCCACGGCGGCGAGGGTGCTGGGGCTGTCGGTCACGGGAGGGCTCGGGGTGCGGAGGGGCGGGAGGATCAGGGGCGGGGTCCTATCTGATCCTCCAGGTCCCCGGCACGCTCCTCGATGAATTCCAGCATCGCGTCCTGGTAGTCCTCCACCGTCTCCAGCTCATAGGGCTTGTTGGGATCCTGACGGACATAACGTTGGATCTGCGCCTGGACGCGCTCGGCGAAGGCCAGGATGTCCTCCTCCTCGCTGATGGTCTGCACCCGCCAGATGGTGTCCACCCACTCGTCCGTGCAGGTCTCCGACGCGAGGCACTGCTCGGCCAGGATCCCGTAGACGCTGGTGAGCGACTGCGACTCCGAGTAGAAGGTCTCGTCCACCCCGTGCGGCAGGAAGTGCAGGACGCCCGTGGTGGGATCGTCGTAGACGTGGCAGTCGTCGCCCGGGTAGCCATAGGGGTAGGAGTCGAACTGTCCGACCACCGCGCCCACGGCCCAGAAGAGCTGCCAGCTCTCGATGCTCAGGTGCTCGGCGGCCAGGGCCCAGGCCAGATCCGGGTCCTCCTCCTCCATGGCGTCGGCGAGGCCCTGGAGGTTGGACCGGTCGTCCTCGCCGAGCTCGAGGGTGAACTCGTCCACCCAGACGTCCTCGAAGTCCACGTCGTGGACCTCGTACAGCGTGCCAGTGTTGTCCTCGAACCAGCGCCCGATCAGGTACTCGTCCACCGTCTCCAGGTTGGTGAAGAGCCCGTAGTCCTCGCCGTTCATCGTGACCCAGGCGTGATTGGCGCGGGCGGCGGGGAGGCCAGCGTTCCGGTACACCCAGTAGGCGACCCGCTCGTGCATCATCGAGTAGTCATTCGACATGTTGTTGAGCGTGATCTCCTGCATCCCCAGGAACACGCCGCCGCTGACGTAGGTGTCGAACTTGACCTTCATCGAGGACTTCTGGGAGATGGGCAGGTAGGAGTTCTCGCCCTTGACGCGCACGGCGACGGGGGCGTAGGTCCGGCCCTCGTGGGTGAAGCTGCCTTGAACCCAGGTGTAGGGCTCGTCCTCGAGCGAGGCCAGGGCCTCGGCCGAGAGCTCCAGGCCCACCTCCACCATCGACTCCGGGTTGTAGTAGATCTCGCTCAGGTCCTCGGCGGCGGGGACCTCCTCCACGTCCGGGCCGGGCAGGTCGGCCTCGCCCTCGCCCGCGCCGTTGTGGGCCTCTGGGGTAGGCTCGACGCCGACCTCCCAGGTGGTGGAGCCGTCGGGCACGCGGGCGATGGACCAGTCCACCACCTGCGACCCGTACTGGATCTGGTCGATGGGCTGGCTGTCCCCCAGGAAGAGGCCCACGGCCTCGCCGGCCTCGTTCAGGCGGAAGCCCAGGTGCTCCGGCCCGATGTCCGGGGCGTCGTCGGCCCACAGGACAAGATGACCGCGCGCGGGCACGACCAGCTCGGCGGAGAGCTCGTGCAGACAGGGGTCGTCCAGCGTGTCGGTGATGCAGAGCCCGCCCAGCCCCACGTCCTGCTCGCCCGCGTTGTAGAGCTCGATCCAGTCGGCGACGGAGGCGCCGATGTCGGTCTCGTAGCTGTTGGTGAACGCGTTGCCGGGGAGGATCTCGTTGAGGAAGAGGCTGGGGAGCGCGGGCGGGACCTGCTCGCTGGTGTCACCTGTCTCACCTGTGTCCGCGGTCTCCGCCGTGTGCTCGTCCGTGTGAGAGCTGCCACTATCCCCCGTCTCAGCCGTCTCCCCGGGCGGGCTCGCGCTCTCCGCGGGCACCTTGACCGGGCGGCAGCCCAGGGCGAGCAGCGCGAGCAGCGGGGTGCGGGTCATCGAGGCTCCGGAGGGTGAGGACTGCGAAGGTTCAGGATACGCTGGACTTCCGTGCGGGGTCAACATGCGCGCGCGGTCGGGCACCGCTGGCCGGGCGATGGGCGCTTGCCGGTGGGGAGACCTGATCGTAGGATGCGGCGATAGCTGGAGCCGTCATGCTGCGCCTGATGCCCTTCCTCGTCCTCGTCGCCGCCTGCACGGGTCCCGCGGACGACAAGACCAACCCCGGGGACAGCCGAGGGACGGACCACTCGGACTCGGGAGCTCCGGGCGACGACACCGACGGGGGCGACGACACGAACGGGGGCGACGACACCGACGGGGGCGACGACACCGACGGAGGCGACGACACCGACACCGGTGAGCCGGTCCCGATCGATGAGGACGGCGATGGCTGGGCCCCGGAGGCGGGAGACTGCGACGACGCCGATCCGTCCGTCCACCCCGGCGCGGACGAGCTCTGCAACGGCGTGGACGACGACTGTGACGGGGTGACCGATCCAGACAGCAGTCTGGACGCCCTCTCCTGGTACAGCGATCTGGACGGAGACGGCTACGGAGACGAAGGCTCCGTCAGCACGAGCTGCACGCGCCCCGCCGGACGGGTCTCTGTGGGGGGGGACTGCGACGACGCCGATGAAGACGTCAACCCCGACGCCGAGGAGCGCTGCAACGAGATTGACGATGACTGCGACGGGGAGATCGACCCCGTCACCAGCGTCGACGCGTCGAGCTGGCCGCGGGACGCGGACGGCGACGGCTACGGTGACGACGACGAGAGCACGTCGAGCTGCACCCTGCCCGAGGGCTACGCCGAGGAGACGGGAGACTGCGATGACGACGACGCGGCGGTCTACCCGGGGGCGACGGAGCTGTGCAACGACATCGACGACGACTGTGACGGCCGGACGGATCCGGACGTGAGCGAGGACGCCACCACCTGGTACTATGATCGCGACTCGGACGGCTTCGGCGACGACAGCCTCAGCAAGGTGAGCTGCGACGCGCCCTCCCGCTACGTCGCGGAGGGTGGAGACTGCGACGAGACCGACGCGGAGATCCACCCGGAGGCGGACGAGCTCTGCAACGGCGAGGATGACGACTGCGACGGCGTGGTCGATCCAGACACCAGCATCGACGCCGGGACCTGGTACACGGACGCCGACGGGGACGGGGACGGCGACCTGGCCAGCCCGATGTCGGCCTGTGAGCTGGAGGATGGCCTGGTGAGCTCGTCCTCGGACTGTGACGATCTCGACCCCACCGTGTACGCGGGCGCCCCGGAGACCTGCGATGGACGCGACGAAGACTGCGACGGGGAGGTCGACGAGGACGCCACCGACGCGCTCTCCGCCTATGTGGACGCGGACGGCGACGGGTACGGGGACGAGGCGAGCGTGGTGCTGGTCTGTGAGCTCTCGGCGGAGTACACGGACGTGGGCGAAGACTGCGACGACACGAACGCGGACGTCCACCCGGAGGCGACCGAGTGGTGTGGGGACGGGGTGGACCAGGACTGTGACGGCCTGGACATCGGCGACGAGGACTGCGCGCCAACGGGCACCATCGCCACCTCGGATCTGGAGGTCCGCAGCGGGGGCTACACCATCCTGAACGGGGCGGTGACCGCGCTCTCGGACGTGGACGAGGACGGCTACGACGAGCTGATCGTCGGCCTCCCCACGACCTCGAGCGGCAGTACGCAGGGCTATGTGTACCGTTTCAGCTGGGATGGTGAAGATACGGATCTGATGACCATCTATGACTCGGAGGCGTACTACTTCGGCGGCGCGACCAGCGACAGCTTCGGGTCGGCGCTGGCGACGCTGCCCGACGTGGACGGGGACGGCTTCGACGAGCTGGTGGTCGGGGCCCCTGGCGAGGACTCCTCGGGCAGCGCGGCGGGCGCGGTCTACCTCTTCTCGGACGATGGGACGGACACGAGCCTGGGGGCGAGCGACGCGGGCGTGACGCTGCTGGGCGAGGTCGCGGGCGACGCCGCGGGCGGTGTCGTCTCCGCGGGCGGGGATCTGGACGGGGACGGCCTCGACGATCTGCTCATCGGCGCGGAGGGGCTGGACACGACCGACAGCGCGGCGGGCGCGGTGTACGTGGCCTTCGCGACGGACCTGGAGGACGGGCAGCTCGACCCGGGCACGCATGCCCGCTTCGACGGAGAGCGCGCCAGCGACGCGCTGAAGCTGGCCTCGGGCGGCGGGGACGTGGACGGGGACGGCTATGCGGATCTGGCGCTGGCGAGCTCGGGCTCGGACGGGGGCGCCTCGGGCGCGGGGGCGGTGTGGGTCTGGTTCGGGCCGCTGCGCGCGATCCGCTACGAGGTCGGCGCGGCTCCGCTGCGGGTGGGCGGTGAGGCCTCCGGCGACGCCGCGGGCGCGGCCGTGACCCTGCGGGGAGACCTGAACGCGGACGAGGTGGACGACCTGATCATCGGCGCGACCGGCGAGGACGACGCGGCCAGCAACGCGGGCCTGGTCGGCGTGATCTACGGTCCCCTGCCCTCCGGCCAGATGACCCTGGGCGACGCCGACCTGAAGATCTCGGGGACGGCGAGCTCGGACGCGGCGGGCGCGACCGTCGCCACGGGGGACGTGGACGGGGACGGCTGGTCGGATCTGCTGCTGGGGGTGAAGGGCAACGATCTCCTGGGCTCGGGAGAAGGCGGCGGCTTCCTGTTCTATGGCCCGCTGGACGAGGAGGACAGCTCGCTCTCGAACGCGGACTCCTCCATCTACAAGTCCACGGGCGCCAACGTCGGCGGGGCGGCGGCGCTGCTCGACCTGAGCGGCGACGGGATGGATGAGGTGCTGGTTCACGTCGAGTACAGCACGACCCACCGGATCCTCGTCCAGCATGGCGGGCCGCGCGACGAGGATCGGCCGACAGCGCCGGACCCCGCGGAGGATGACGACGGGGACGGGTACTCCGAGGACGAGGGCGACTGCGACGACGTGCACGACGCGCGCTCGCCCGCGGCGGCCGAGCGCTGCGACGACGGCACGGACGAGGACTGTGACGGCTGGGCGGCCCCGTGTCTGCCTGGGGACGACCTCGAGGAGTCGGATCTGGACTCCCTGGTCAGCAACGCGACCACCTCGGAGGCCCGGGATCTCGGGGAGTACGTGGCCTTCGTGGGCGACATCAACGGCGACGGGGCCGAGGACGTCGCGGTGCAGGACGACGTCTACAGCAGCACGAAGGGGCAGGTCACGATCTTCTTCGGGCCGGTGCCCTCGGGCAGCGGGACGAGCGCGCAGGCGGACGTCACCATCTCGGGCAACTCCAGCGGCGACAGCATCGGCGCGATGATGGGCACCGCGGGGGACCTGGACGGGGACGGCTTCGATGATCTGTTCATCGGCTCGCCCGCGGGCGCCCGCATGGCCTCCGACGACGGGATCGTCGCGGTCTTCCGCGGCGGCCCGGACCTGCTGGGCGACTATGAGCTCGAGGACGCCGACTGGACGATCTACGGGGCGAGCAGCTCGGACTACGCGGGCTACGGCGGCGGCGGGACCGACCTGAACGACGACGGCCAGGATGATCTGGTGATCGGCGCGCCCTCCGAGCCGAACGCGGATGGTGTACAGTCGGGTACGGTCTCGGTGATCTACGGCCCGCTGGACACTGGCGTCTACCGTCTGGACAGCGTGCGTGATCTGGTGATCTACGGAGAGGAGAAGAGCGAGAGCAGCGGCGAGCGGGTGCGACCCTGGGGCGATCTGACGGGGGACGGGATCGACGATCTGCTGGTCCCCTCACCCGGCTGGGGCATGAGCTACGGGTCGACGAGCGCGGAGGGGCGCTTCCTGGTCTACGAGGGGCCGCTCCCGGAGAGCGGGAGCCTGGACCCGACCGACGCGGTCGCGCTGATCGCGGCACCGGACGACGTGTTTGAGGACATCTACACGGTCGGCGATCTGAGCGGGGACGGGCTGCCGGAGCTGGTCATCTCCACGGCCGACTACGGTTGGACCGTGGTGGAGCTCGCCGGTCTGCGGGGCCCGGTGGCGGCGGTGGTCGAGGGCTACGCGAGCGTGGTGGACCCCTCCGAGACCATGAGCGCGACGGGATCGAGCATGGTGGTCGCGGATCTGAACATGGACGGGGTGGGCGATCTGGTGGTGGGCAACATCCGCAGCTATGTGACCCCCGGTCAGTTACGCGTCTTCTACGGTCCCCTGGACGCGGAGAACAGCCTGAACTACCCGGACATGGAGCTGGTGGGCGCGGACGATCACCTGCTCGGCGGCTCGGTCTCCGCGGGGGACCAGGACGGGGACGGGTTTCAGGATATTGTTGTCGGGATAAGAGACTACGGCTCGACCAGCTCGGAGACGGGGGCCTTCGGGCTGCTGCGCGGCGGGTTGGACGGGGGATCGGATCGGGACCTCCTGGGGCCGCGCTCGGAGGACGAGGATCGCGACGAGGACGGCTTCACGCTCGCCGAGGGGGACTGCAGAGACGGCGACGCGCAGAGCTACCCGGGCGCCAGCGAGGTGTGCGGGGACGCCTATGACGACGACTGCGACGGCGTCGCGCTGCAGTGCTCGCCCGAGGGTGACCGCGAGGACGTGTCCCCGTCGCTGGTCATCGACGGGTACGACACCCACATGTACGGAGAGGTGGTCTCCCTGGGCGATCTGGACGGCGACGGGGGCAGCGAGACGCTGGTGGTCGAGGACTACTATCAGCTCCGCGTGCTCCCCTCGAAACTCCCTCTGGCGGGGAGCTTCGAGGTCTCCGATCTGTATGCGTACACGTGGAACGCCGACGTGGCGACGTCCACCAAGGCGCGCCCCCTGGCGGACGTGGACGGGGACGGCGCGCCAGAGGTCGTGGTGGGAAGCTACACCAACCAGGTGTGGGTGGTCGACTCGGCCGGGGGGCACACCGACCGCGATCTGTCAGACTCCGCCTGGATGATCGTGGAGGACAGCGCCACGGTGCTCTTCGCCTCCATGCCGGACGGCGGGGAGGACGCCTTCGGCAGCGGGGGCGGGAGCGTCGCGCTCTACGACGGGAGCAGCGACCTCGCGAGCACGGACGCGGGCGTGCTGTGGGTCTTCGACGTGAGCGAGGGCGTGAGCGCGGAGCGCGGGCTCGCGGAGGCCGATCTGATCATCACGGGCGCGGAGACCGGAGACCGGCTGGGCGATCAGAACAACATCCTCGCGGACCTCGACGGGGACGGGCTCGCGGAGATCGCCGTCTCGACCTCCACGTCCGGGACCTCGGCGGACGACCAGACCTATATCTGGCGCTCGGACGGCCCCACGGGGACGGTCTCTGCCGCCGACCTCCCGATCAGCATCCCCACGGAGACCTACTACATCGAGATGATGCCCTGGTCGCCGGGGGACCTGGACGGAGACGGGCTCGCGGATCTGGCCCTGGAGGACCAGCACTGGAGCTCGGACGGGGTGAGCCACCGCGGCATCGTCTACCTCTGGTCCGGGTTGCCCGAGGACGGCGTGTACGACGAGGTGAGCGCGGACTTCGCCGTCTATGGCACCAGCAGCCAGGAGTACTTCGGGGAGGGCGTGGGCGAGGAGATCGATCTGGACGCGGACGGCGCCACGGATCTGGTGGTGGGGGCGACGCACGACTCGGGCTCGGACGACGTGGGGCGGGTCCACCTCTGGTATGGGCCGCTGACGCTCACGGGCGGCTCTTCGTCGTCCGAGTCGGACGGCGCGATCTTCTCGGATGAGACCTGCGACAACTTCGGCGACGCCATCGTGAGCGCCGGGGACGTCGATGGCGATGGATACCAGGATCTGTGGGTCGGGGCGAACGCGGTGTTCTCCATCCTCACGCGCGGCGGGCCTCGGGAGTAGCGGGCTCAGCGCGCTCGGCCGACGAACAGCCCGCGGCCCCTCGGCAGGCCCGGCTCCTCAAAGCGCACGGAGAAGCCCGCCTCCTCGAAGGTCGCGGTCATGACGTCACGCGGGCACAGCCAGGTCCGGTGCGTGTCCACGAAGTGCTCGATGGGCCCGCCCTCGGGGACGACCAGCCAGTGCATGTCCATCACGGAGATGTCCCCGTCGCGGTCGGAGATGGTGGCCCGCGCCAGCTTCAGCGTGGGGCTGTCGTAGGTCTGGAGGTTGGGGCGCCCGACGCTCCACTGCTCGGGGGTGAGCCAGGGCTCGACGATGAGCACGCCGCCGGGGCGCAGGGCGGCGCGGAAGCAGCGGGCGGCGCGGAGCAGGCTCTCCCGGTCGAGCAGGTAGCCGATGGCGGAGAACATGCAGATCAGCGCGTCGTAAGGGCGATCTACGGCGAAGTCCGCCATGTCGGCCGTCCACAGCGACGCGCCTGGAAGCCTGGCGCGGGCGACGTTCAGCACGCCCTCGTTCAGGTCGAAGCCGGCCACCTCGTAGTGAGCCGCGAGGCGTTCGAGGTGCTGGCCCGTGCCCATCGCCGCCTCCAGGAGGCGCGCGCCCGGCGCCACGCCCTCGCGCTCCAGCAGCGCCCGCAGGGCCTCGCTCTCGGTCTGGTAGTCCTTCCAGTGGTAGATGAGGTCGTACAGAGCGGCGCGCGAGCCATACATGGATTCGGAAGAGGACATGGACGCTCCAGGGGGAGGCTGGGGGTACGGGGCACCTATCTCGGGAGCCAGGGGCGCGCCGGACTGTGTCCCAGCTCTGTCCCAGGGCCTCGGAGCCGCCTCGAGCGGGGGCGAGGGCGCCTTAGGATGGTCGAGCGCGAGGCCGACTTCGGATCCCCGGGGAGCAAAGCTGCTCGCGCCAGAAGGAGGTACCGTATGGCCATTCAGGAGACCACCGCGAACCTGTCCGCGGCCCTGTCCGGGCTCCCGCTCGCCGAGCGCGCGCTGCTCAGCGCCCTGGTGGAGCGCATGAGCGATCTGCGCGACGAGGATCTCAGCCTCGGAGGCCGCCGCGCGGGCGTCCGCCGCCCGGACCTGCAGCTCTCCCCCATCGAGACCGACTACCGGTCGGGGCCGGAGACGGAGGACAAGGCGGGCCCCGAGACGGAGGACAAGGCGGGGCCGGAGACGGAGGACAAGGCGGGGCCCGAGACGGACGACTGAGGAGGATCGCCCATGTCTTCTGGCCGCCTGGGACGCTACACCCTGCTGTCCGAGCCGCGTGCGGGACAGCGGACGGCCGTGTACCGGGCGCGCCTGGGCGGGCTGCCCCGTGAGCTCGCCCTCAAGACCCTCTCGCCGCGGGCGACCACGGAGGAGGCTCGGGCGGAGGCCCGGCGGGCGCTGCAGCGGGAGGCTGAGCTCCGGGCGGCCCTCGATCACCCGGCGATCCTGCCGCTCTACGACCTCGCGCGGGCCCGGGGCGAGCCGCTGCTGGTGGGCCCCTGGCTCTCCGGCGGGACGGTCTGGGAGCGGTGGCGGGAGCGCCCTCCCCCGCGGGAGGTGCTGGGGCTGGCCGAGCACATCGGGGCCGGGCTGGACGCGCTGCACGCCCGCGGCTGGATCCACGGCGACATCTCGCCGAACAACCTGCTCTTCGACGCAGACGGGCGGGCCCGGATCGTGGACCTCGGCTCCTGCGTGCGCCTGGGCAGCCGCCGGGCCCTGCGCGTGGGGGAGCCCGGGGCCCTGCGCTGGGGCGTGACGCGGCTCACGGCCGCGCCGGAGTGCTGGACGGGCGAGCCGGTGGAAGGGCGAGCTGATCTGTACGCGCTGGCCGCGCTCCTCTACTGGGGCCTCTGCGGCGCCTGGCCCTTCGCCGAGGACGAGCCCGCGGCCTCCCGAGGCTCGCCGCCCCCGCCCTCTCTGCACCTCCCGGCCCTCGGGCCCCGGGTGGACGCGGCGATGATGGCCGCGTTGGATCCCGCATCCCAGCTCCGCCCGGCCTCCGGCGAGGCCCTGGCCGCCACGCTGCGGGAGGCGCTGGGAGAGGCGGGGCGACCGGCCTTCTGGCTGAGGCGGGCCGCCGCGCCCGCGGCCGAGCTCCCCCGCGAGCGGGCCCGTCGCGCCGAGGAGGCCCTTCAGCGCCACCTGGGCGCGTTGCCCGCGTCGGAGCGGGAGGAGCTCCTGGCCGCCCGGGAGCTGATCCGCCTCCAGGACGTCCGTGAGCGCGCCGAGGCCAGCGCGGCGGTACGGGCGCTGGTGGCGCCGGTGGCGGTCTGGCAGGCCGCCGAGTCCCTGGGTGTGCTGCGCGCGCTGGGCGAGGCGTCGGCCTCTGCCGGAGAGCTGGCCGCGCGGCTGGGGCTGGACGAGGACCGCCTGGCGCGCATGCTGCGCTTCCTGGCCGCGGACGGTCGGGTGCGCAGGGTGGGCGAGCGCTGGTCCCTGGCGAGGCCGCTGGGCGCGCTCTACCGGGACAGCCTCGATCTCCTGGCCCCCCGCGCCCCGCTCGGGGATCAGCTCACCCGCTGGGCGGCCCTGCCCGCCTGGGCTCGGGGGGACGCGCCGCCGCTGGCCATGGACGCCGATCGGTCGGGGGGAGCTTACGCGGGGCCCGTCGACGACCTGGGCGACAACGCTGCGCGCATGGCGGAGGGGCTAGCAGGTGCGCTAGACAGGGGTGATCGCGCCCCGGATCGCGCGGAGATCCTGGATATCGGCGTGGGCTCCGCCGTCTGGAGCCTGGCGCTGGCGGCGCGCTGGCCCGAGGCCACCGTCACCGCGCTGGATCGCCCGGCCGTGCTGGAGGTGGCCCGCGCGCGAGCGGCGGCGGAGGGGCTCGCCGGGCGCCTGAGGACGCTCGAGGGGAGCTGGCAGGAGCGCCCGCTCCCCGAGGGGCGCTTCGGCCTGGTCGTCCTGGCCCGGCTCTGTCACCTGTGCTCCCCCGCGCAGCTCGACGCCCTCATCGCCCGCGCCGGGGCCGCGCTGAGCCCCGACGGGCGCCTGCTCATCCTGGACACCGTCCCCGAATCCATGGACGAGGCCGAGGTCTGCGCGCTGCGCTACGACCTGGCCCTGGGGCTGCGCACCGCCTCGGGCAGGGTCCACGACCTGCGCGCCTATGAGTCTGCGTTCTCGGCGGCCGGGCTGAGGCTCCGCGAGCGCTGGCCCGTGGTGCGCGGCGGCGCGGGCATGGACGCGCTGCTGGTCGGCCGAGCCTGACCCGCGCCCCTCACCCCCTGCGCCGCAGCCCCACGAGCCCGAGCAGCGCGCCGATCACGGCCAGCGGGCCCGCGGGCGAGCTCGAGCTGGCACATCCCGTGCAGGCCCAGCCCTTGACGCTCACGTCGGGGTCGAAGCCGTCGCAGTTCTGATCGACGCCGTCGCCGGGCTCGTCCTCGGCGGCCGGGGAGATGGCGTCGTCCTCGTCGTCACAGTCCGGGCCGCCCACCACCTCGGAGGCGAAGCTGTCGCCGTCCAGGTCGTTCAGGTCGCCGGCCAGGCAGTCCTGGTCGACGCCGTCATAGGCGGTCTCGGGGGCGCCCGCGTAGGAGGCTGGGTCCTCGTCGTCGCAGTCGTCGCCGCCCACGCGCTCGGCGTCGTGGCCATCGCCGTCCACGTCGGTCAGGTCCGCGCCGTCGCAGTCGTTGTCCACGCCGTCATAGGGCGTCTCGGGGGCGCCCGCGTAGACGTCGGCGTCCTCGTCGTCGCAGTCGTCGCCGCCGCCGCTCTCGGCCTCGTGGCCGTCCCGGTCGAGGTCGGCCAGGTCCGCGCCGGAGCAGTCCTGATCGACGCCGTCGTAGGCGCTCTCCTCGGCGCCGGGGAAGACCGTGGCGTCCGCGTCGTCGCAGTCGGTCCCGCCCGCGGCCTCGGCGTCGTAGCCGTCCTCGTCCACGTCGCTCCAGTCCGCGCCGGAGCAGTCCTGATCGACGCCGTCGTAGGCGGTCTCCTCGCCCTCGGGGCTGGCGCTCGCGTCCGCGTCGTCGCAGTCCGTGGCGCCCTCGACGAAGCCGGCGCCGGGCGCCTCACAGCTCTCGACGCAATCCTCCGCGCCGCCGTATCCGTCCCCGTCGGCGTCCGGGCACCAGCTCGGCTCGTCCACGGCGTCCTCGTCCGCCGTCTCGTCGCAGTCGTTGTCCAGCCCGTCGCACAGCTCGTCGGCGCCGGGGTACACCGTGGCGTCGCCCGCGTCGCAGTCCTCGGTGTCCAGGCTGGCGTCCCCGTCCCGGTCGCCCACCTTGGGGCCGGTCCCGCCGTAGGCGCCGATGTCGGAGACGCTGCCGTCGGCGTCCAGGACGCTGGGGTCGCCCACGTCGATGAGCGCGCTGCCGTCGGCCAGCCGGAGGTCGTCCTCCCAGATGCCGTCGGCGTCGTAGCCGGCGAGCCCTGGCTCCTCCTCGAGGTTGCCGTCCGCGGTGGTGTCCAGATCCAGCTCTCCGTCCGTGTCGTCAGGGCTGTTCTCGTACCAGTCGTTGTAGGTGAAGGTCCCGGCCGCGCTGGTGGCGTCGTTGGCGTAGACGCCGCTGCCGCTCAGCGTGAACGCGACGAGGTTGTTGACGAATTCGACGTCGACGCCGTGCAGGTGGGCGGTCCCGCCGCTCTCCAGCGCGCTGTTCGTCACGAAGGTGTTGTTGATGATCGTGGGGTAGCCCACGCGGAGGTACAGCGCGCCGCCGCTCATGGTGGCGTCGTTCTCCACGAAGACGCTGTTGGACACTCCTGTCGTGTCGTCGTCCGAGATCTCGTGGGTGTCGTAGATCGCGCCGCCGTAGCTCGCGCTGTTGAGGACGAACACGCTGCTGCTGATCTCGCCCGCGCTCACGGACTCCATGCTCAGCGCACCTCCGTGCCCTCCCGTCTCGGTCTTGTTGGCCTCGAAGTGGCTGTCGCTCACCGAGACCAGGACCGAGTTGCTCGCGTGGATCGCGCCGCCGTAGGTCTCCGCCTCGTTCCCCGTGAACTCCACCTCGTCGATCTCGAGGCTGTAGGTGGGGTCGCCCACGTTGTAGTGTCGAATGGCGCCGCCCGCGGAGTCGGAGCTCCAGCACTTCTCGAAGGTGCTGTCCTCGAGGATCAGGTCCGAGTCGCGGCTGTAGATGGCGCCACCCGAGTCCGAGGAGCCATTCCGATCAAAGATGGAGTTGTCGATCCCGAGCCCGCTCGTGTTCTCCGCGTAGATGGCGCCCCCGTTCCCCGCCGTCGCATAGTTCTGCTCGAAGGTGACGCCGCTGAGCTCCGCGTCGTAGATGGCGCTGGAGAGCGCGAGCGCGCCGCCGCTGGTCGCCTGGTTGAACACGAACTCCGTGTCGTCCACGGAGAGCTCGATGTAGCTCTCACCGTAGAGCGCGCCGCCGCTGGCGCTCGAGGAGCGGTTCTCCTCGAAGGTGCTGTCGCGCAGATCCACCTCGATGTGGGAGTAGACGTAGAGCGCGCCGCCGTCGCTCTTCGCCGTGTTGGAGGTGAACGTACACTCGGAGACGGCCAGGCTCCCGTAGCTCGTCTGGTAGATGGCGCCCGCGACGCCTGCGGAGGTGGCGTTGGCGTCGAAGGTGGTCCCGCTCAGCGTGATCTCCGCGCTGGTGACGAGGTGCAGGGCGCCGCCGTAGCTGTAGGCCTCGTTCTCCTGGAAGACGCTGTCCTCGATCGTGAGCTTGGGGTACAGGCTGGCCGCGATGGCCCCGCCGCGGGTGGCGTAGTTCCCAGAGAAGGTCGCGTCGCTCATGGTCAGCGTGTTGTACTGCTCCAGGTAGATGGCGCCGCCCATGGTGGTGCTGGTCTTCCAGCTGCTGGCGCCGTTGTTCGTGTAGGTGTCGGAGCTGCTGTCGAAGACCGCCGAGTCGCTGAGGTAGACCCCGCAGCCGTTCACCGCGCTGCCGGTGTTGCCGTCGAAGGTGGAGCCCTCGCTGCTCAGCGTCCCGTCATCGTCGATGAAGACGCCGCCGCCCCAGCGAGACGCCGTGTTGTCGCGCACCGTCGCGCCGTCCAACACCAGCGTGGTCACGCTGTCGTCCACGAAGATCCCCGCGCCGTCCGTGGCGGAGCCCTCAGAGACCTCCGTGTCGGTGAGCGTGACCAGCGCGCTGTCCGCGACGTAGAGGTTCCCGCCCTCCTCGCCCTCGTTCTCGGTGAGCACGCAGTCCTCGAAGCTGACGCTGCCTCCGGAGACGTAGACGCCGCCGCCGGAGATCGCGTCCGAGCCGGACTGCTTCACCACCACGTCCACCAGCGTGACGTCGGCGTCCGCCAGCAGGACGGCCCGCTCGGTGGCGTTGGTGACGGTGAGGCCCTCGAGGGTGGCGGTCTCGCCGCTCTCCAGGGCCAGCGCCGCCTCGCAGGTGCCGCCGCCGTCCAGCGTGGTGCTGCCCGAGCCCGCGCTGCCCCGGATGGTGAGCGAGCGCCCGCCCAGGTCCACGCACTCGTTGTAGCGCCCGGCGGCCAGCAGCAGGGTGTCGCCGTCGCTGGCGGCGTCCACGGCGTCCTGCAGGCTCTCGTAGGTGCCGCCCGTGCCCACGGTCAGCGTGGCGGCGAGAGAGGAGAGGGAGAGGAGCAGGATCATCATCGGGAGGCTCCGTTCTTGCGGCTGGGCTCGTCGTTCCTTCGGCGCGCGCGGATCAGGCTGGCGAGTCCGAACAGGGCGGGCAGGGCGCTCTCCAGCTCGAGCCCGCTCTCGCAGCTGACGCAGCCCTCCACCTTGGCCTCGACCACGGTGCTGTCGTCGCGAAGCGCGTCCTTGCCGTTGCAGTCCTGGTCGACCCCGTCTCCGGGAACGTCCCCCGCCCCGGGGGAGGTGAAGGCGTCCAGGTCGTCGCAGTCGCTCCCGCCGGCCTCCTCGGCCGCGTAGCCGTCCCCGTCCACGTCGCTCAGATCCTGGCCGTCACAGTCCTGATCGACGTGATCATAGGCGATCTCCGCGGCCGCTGGCGAGATGGCCGGGTCCGCGTCGTCGCAGTCGGCGCCCTCGTCGTAGCCGTCGCCGTCGGCGTCCTCCAGGTCTGATCCATCACAGTCCTGGTCGACGCCGTCGTGGGGCGTCTCGACCTCGCTTGGGGAGATGGCGGGGTCCTCGTCGTCGCAGTCGTCGCCGCCCGCGGCCTCGGCGTCGTGGCCGTCGCCGTCCACGTCGCTCAGATCGGCGCCCGAGCAGTCCTGGTCTATGCCGTCGTAAGGCAACTCGTCCGAGCGGGGCGAGACGCTGGCGTCCGTGTCGTCGCAGTCGTCGCCGCCCGCGGCCTCGGCGTCGTGGCCGTCGCCGTCCACGTCGGTCAGGTCCGCGCCGTCACAGTCCTGGTCGATGCCGTCGTAAGGCGTCTCGACGCTCTCCGGCGAGCGCGTCGGATCCTCGTCGTCGCAGTCGTCGCCGCCGACGACCTCGGCGTCGTGGCCGTCTTCGTCCACGTCGGTCAGGTCCGCGCCCGAGCAGTCGTCGTCCTCTTCGTCATAAGGCACCTCGTCCGCCTCGGGGTTGACGTCGTCGTCGCGGTCGTCGCAGTCGGCGGCGTCCAGCACGTAGCCGTCGGGGGCCTCGCAACCCTCGCGGGTGGCGTCGGGGTCGCCGTAGCCGTCCTCGTCGAAGTCGCGGTGCCAGGTCGTCGCGTCGGCGGCGTCCTCGTCGGTCTCGCCGTCGCAGTCGTTGTCCGCGCCGTCGCAGCGCTCGGACCCGCCGGGGTAGCTGCCGTCGTCGGCGTCGTCGCAGTCGTCGCCGCCCGTGGCGCTGGAGACCCAGCCGTCATCGTCGGCGTCCAGGGCGTCCACGCCGTCGCAGTCCTGGTCGATCCCGTCGTCGGGGATCTCCGCGGACGCGGGCGAGACGCTGGCGTCCGTGTCGTCACAGTCCCGCTCGTCGTCCACCCAGCCCTCGTCGGCGGGGGCCTCACACTGGTCCAGGCAGCTCGAGGGGTCGCCGTAGCCGTCCTCGTCGTCGTCCACGCACCAGGTGGTCGCGTCCTCGACGTCCTCGTCGATCTCGTCGTCGCAGTCGTTGTCCTGCTCGTCGCAGATCTCCGGCGCGTCCGGGTAGACCGTGGCGTCCGAGTCGTCGCAGTCCGTCGTGTTGAACACACGATCACCGTCCCCGTCGTAGACCGAGGAGGTGGGTCCACCGTAGGCCCCGATGTCCGAGCGCGATCCGTCCGGGTCCAGGATGGAGGCGTAGCCCGCGTCGATGAGGTCGGAGTCGACGTCCAAGGTCAGATCGTCGTTGGACGCGTCGCCGTCCAGGGAGTAGGCCACGAAGCCGGGCTCGGAGCTGATGTTCCCGTCGCTGGCATAGGACGCGCTGAAGCTGCCCGCGCCGTCTCCCGAGGTGTTGTCGTACCAGTCGTTGTAGCTGACGGTGCTCTTGCCAGAGGTCGAGTCGGCCGCGTAGATGGCGTAACCGTACTGGGTGTGGGCGAAGATGTTGTTGGTCAGGGTCCCGGTCGCGGTCTTCAGGTAGATCGCGCCGCCGGAGCTCAGCGCGCTGTTGCCCACGAAGGTGTTGTTGAGGATGGAGGGGGCGCCTCTGTAGTGGTAGAGGGCGCCGCCCGCGCTCGAGGCCTCGCACTCGCTGAAGATGTTGTTCTTGTACGACTGCGTGGTCCCGCTGGAGGACGAGTGGGTGTGGTAGATCGCGCCGCCATAGGCCGCGCTGCTCTCGAAGAAGCTGCTGCCGGTCACGGAGACGTTGGTGACGGTGCTCACCGCCAGCGCGCCGCCGTAGCCGCTGCTCCCAGTCTCGTCGCCCTCGAAGCGGGAGTCCGCGACGCTGAGCTCCAGGAGGTAGACGCCGTAGACGGCGCCGCCATAGCTCAGGGCGCTGTTCTGCTCGAAGCTGCTCTCGTCCACCGCGACCGTGTACGTCGCGCCGCTGGAGTTGTAGGCGCAGATCGCCCCGCCGTAGGAGGACTTCGCCTGATTCTGCTCGAAGCTGGAGCTCTCCACCGTCAGGTTGGAGGCGGTGACGTAGACGGCACCCCCGTGGCTGTTCGCGCTGTTGTGATGCAGAGAGGCGTCACGGAGGCTCAGCGCGCTCTGCGTGGTCGCGTAGATCGCCCCGCCCGAGCCGCTGCTGGCGCGGTTCGAGCTGAGCTCGACGTCGGTGAGCGTCGAGGTGTCGATGGTCGTGCTCAGGTAGATCGCGCCTCCAGACTGGGCGAGGCTGTCGGTGAAGGTCGCGCCGTCCGCGCTGAGCGTGATGTAGGACGAGGCGTAGAGAGCGCCGCCCGAGCCCGCGGACGACTGGTTCGTGTCGAAGGTGCTGTCCTGGAGGCTCAGCGTGACGTGGTCCGTAGCGTAGATCGCGCCGCCGTGGCTGCCCGCTGTGTTGGACAGGAAGGTGCTGCCCGTGTCGGTGAGGCTCGCGTTGTCCTCCAGATAGAGCACGCCGGCCACCGCGCTCGATCCACTCGCCCTGTTCCCCTCCAGGAGGCTGTCGGAGAGCGTGACGTCCGCGTTCTCCAGGGCGTAGATCGCGCCGCCCTTCTCCGAGCATGCGTTGTCCTCCACCACGGTGTCGCTGAGGTTCACGGTGGAGAAGGCGGTGGCCGCGATGGCCCCGCCGCGCGCCGAGGTGTTCCCGGAGAGCAGGCTGCTCTCCAGCGTGAGCGAGCCCTCCTCCACCAGGTAGAAGGCTCCACCGTAGGTCGTGGTCGTGAGGTAGGAGGTGCTGGTGTTGTCCAGGAAGGCGTCGCCCACCCCCGTCCAGCTCGCCCCGGTCTCCAGGTAGACGCCGGCGCCGTTGACGGCGGCCCCGGTGTTGGCCTCGACGTTGCTGCCCTCGCTCGTGATCTCGGTGTACTCCCCCGCGTAGACGGCCCCGCCCCACACGCTGGCCGTGTTCGCGGAGAGCTCGCTGTTGAGGATCGTGACCGTACACGGGTCATCTGTCTCATATCCAATGTAAATCCCGCCGCCTACGTTGGCCGCGCCATAGGAGATCTCGGTGTCGCTCAGCGTCAGCTCCGCGCCGCGCACCAGGAAGAGGTTTCCGCCCAGCGAGCCCTTGTTCCCGCTCAAGGTCGAGCTCTCCAGGCTGAGCGTGCCCCCCACCATGTAGATGCCGCCGCCCTCCTGGTCCGCGCTGCCCGAGTCGGTGATGGAGACGTCCACGAGCCGCGCCGCGGCGCCCGTCATCGAGACCGCGCGCTTCACGCCGTTCTGGATGGCGAGCCCGCTCACCGTGGCGCCCTCTCCCGCCTCCATCGCCAGCGCCGCCGCGCAGTCGCCCCCGCCGTCCAGCAGCGTGTCCTCGGCCCCCGCCCCCTCCAGGCTGAGGTCCTTCCCGCTCAGGTCCACGCACTCCTCGTAGGTGCCGGCGGCGATGAGCAGCGCGTCCCCGCTGCTGGCGGCGTCCACGGCGTCCTGGATGCTCGCGTAGTCCCCGCCGGTCCCGACCGTGAGCGTGGCTGCCAGGGAGGGCGCGGCGAGGAGCAGGATGGCGAGCATGGTGAGCCTCCAGAGGTCTGAGGCTCAGCATATGGGGAGGTGCGCGCCGGATCGATGACAGACGCTAACAGGGGCCTGGGTCGCGTCCTGGCCAGGCGAGGGCGGCGTCTTGACATTCGTCTGGGAACAGCTGCCGCCAGAGCAGCGTGCCGTCCGAGTCGTAGCAGAGAAGCTGATCGGTGGCGAGGACGAGCGCCTTCGCACTCCTTCCACTTCCCGCGTCACACAGCGGTCCGAACCCAGGACAGTGGCGGAGGCTGTTCCTCGCGATCTGTTCCAAGGCGGTCACACAATGAATGGACTATGCTACCGCTACCCTCTGCTCAAGCATCACTCTGTTCATGTCTCAGATAGGTCGTTGTCAGGACACCCTCCTGGCCTTCATTGTCCCCGATCAGCGCACCATTCAGCTCGGCCCCGTCGAAGCGCGCACCGTGCAGTCGGGACTCTGAGATGACCGCCGCGGTGAGGTCGGCACCCGAGAGCCTGGCACCCTGAAGATCACACCCCAGCATGACCGCACGGATCAGTCTCGCGCCCTCGAGGTTGCAGCCAGAGAGATTGGATGAATGTATCTCCATCTTCACCATGTCTGCGCCCGAGAAGTCACATCCAGAGACATCGGTGTCGCTGAATGTCGCGTCTCGCAGCGTCGCGCCCGAGAAGCGGCATCCCACAAAGCGTGAATCATCGAAATGAAGACCATACAGATCGCGGGAGGAGAAGTCGTAACCCTCGACCCGCACTCCTACGAAGTCGTCGAGGTTTCCACCCTGCTCGACACGGGCATGCTCATAGATATGTAAGATCCTGGATACTTCTTCATGGGACAGGACTGGAATGGACCCTGACACGCACGCCTCCCTGAGCTCACTAACCCGATGGTAGTCCGATATCCTATTTGAGCTTCACGTTCAACTCGTCGATCCGTGAGAGCTCGTCAGCGTTAGCGTTCTCGGAGAGCCACTTCCTCAACGAAGCCAGATCGTCCGGCTTCATGTACGAGGTGTCAAGGAGAACGCGTACGAACTCCTCTTGCCCCGTCTGAGGATTGACGTGCTTCTTCTGTATCTGCTTGAGGATGGAGCCTCCCGATTCCTTCGGCTTGAACTTGTACTTTGCTCCCTCGGGAGGTGAGGGCGGCGTCTTGACGTCATAGGGCACGCCATCGGCGTCGTAGAACTCGATTCCCTTGGGGCCTCGCTCTATCGGCGCCTTCACGATCCCCTGCTTCTCGGCTTCGAGACCAGTCATGGCCTCCTTGACGCTCTTGTCGGTCACCTGACCAGCGTGATCTGGGTCCTTGCTGAGATCATCGAAGCGAGGATCCTCCTTCTATTGGTCGGGAACCTTCGCTTTGGAGTCGATGCGCTTGTAGTCGTCCACATTTCCGCCAGCCTCATCGACTCTGCGTCCCTCTCTACTCTTTCCGACCTCATCGACCTTGGAGGTCTCATCGACCTTGGAGCAGACTTTCGCGGCGTCGTCCACCTTTGCGACGTCGTTGACCTTGGAGCCGACCTTGGCGATGTCGTCGACCTTGGAGCCGACCTTGGCCACGTCATCGACCACGTTCAGCACGCGGATCACCTTGCCCGCGGTGCCGGCGCCCTTGGTGGCGCATATCGAAGGCAGTCTGTCGCAGGTGTTGATTGCACAACGAGGAATTGAGCCGGGGAGCAAGGACTCTACACCTTGGTCAGTGGTCAGGAGCGAAAGGATGAATAACATAGCCCTCCGCGTTGCTCACCGAGATCACGAGCCCACGTTGACCCGAAGGGTCAACGACGACGCGGAGGTCAGGGTGCAGCCCCCCCAATTCATCTGGAGGCCAGAGATAGAGCTTGGAATGCAATCTCGACGACAGCTGCCCGGCATTCTGGTCCAGAATATTCCATTCATCAATCGTCAGGGCGACCAATGCAAGCGTGAAAGGGCGGCGTTGAAGCTCAAGAAGCTCAATCTCTGGGGCTCGACCAAGCACCACGCTCACGGCCTCTCTTAGGACTTGCGCAGACACGGAGTCGTCGACCAGAATATCTCTCTCAACTGGTGTGGGGCTCGACTTCAAATCTGGCGAGTCGTCGCCACCTCGTATCCAGCGGTGCAAATCTTCACGTCGTTGGAAGGGTTGCACGGCGAGCGCTCTGAGCAGAGCATCTCTCGGCGAGCCCTCGCTGCGATACAAGATTGCTGCACCAGGATATCCCACAGGAAGCCCACCTACTCTAGACGCCGGATCAATGTACTTCACAATCATAGGGGCAATGGTAGTGAGGAGCGTGTGATCTGCGACAGAGCGCCGAGCCAGATGCTCAAGGGCATGCATCTGACGAAGAGTGGGCTCTCTTGTATCGGCGAACTCCAGTAGATCGTCGAGCGAGGCTGCCTCCAGTGATTTCGATGAAGTGTACATCAGGTCACGTACCTCCGGGCCTTGATCCAGATGAGCGTTACTTCCCTAATAGCTCAGGCTTATATATCCTCTTCCACTCCTGCAGTCGAAGTGCTTCAAGCTCCCTGATCAACTCCAGATCTCCGTTTCGCCGAGCCAGGGCGATCTCCTTTGCATAGGCTGAGCGCTCCATCGCCCAACGAGTGTTAGGTTGGTAGAGCACCTCCTGACCGGGGAATCCACGGGCAGAATCATCGAGGTAGTGTTGATACTCGTGCAGCAATGCACTGTATGAGGAGTCAGGATCAAGGTAGATCTCTCCAGGCTTTCCCGCCTTGGAGGATGGCTGATACGCGAGACCATCAGGCCGATCAACCACCTTGACGCCTTTCTTCTCAAGGTCTTTCATGATGCGGGCATACTCGTCTGGGTGAGACTTGTTCGCTGGCCCATTCCGAGCGAAAGCAGGATCTCCTTTCTTCTCAGGCCACTTCTTTCCGTTTGTGGATTTGTTGGCATCGCTGACCTCGGAGGTCTCATCGACCTTGGAAGTCTCATCGACCTTGGAGGTCTCATCGACCTTGGAGGTCTCATCGACCTTGGACTCCACCTTGGCGGCGTCATCGACCTTGGCTGCATCATCGACCTTGGCAGCGTCATCGACCTTGGAGCCGACTTTCGCGGCGTCGTCCACCTTTGCGACGTCGTCGACCTTGGAGCCGACCTTGGCGATGTCGTCGACCTTTGAGCCGACCTTGGCCACGTCATCGACCTTTGAGCCGACCTTGGCCACGTCATCGACCACGTTCAACACACGGCTCACCTTGCCCGCGGTGCCGGCGCCCTTGGTGGCGCCACCCAGCACGCCGCCTGTCCCCACGGTGGTCACAACGTCGAAGATCCCGCGTCCGATCACCTCCGCGTATTTGCCCTGCCCCCAGGCCTCCGTATAGGGCTCGATCACCGCGCTCCCGACCTTCTTCCAGAACTCGAGATCTTCCTTGGCGCTGGTCAGCGGGTTGAGATCCTTGAGCGCCTGTTCGGCGGTCTTGTTTCCCGCCACGACGTCGTAGGCATTGTGGATCATCTTGATGGGGTTCGGCACGATCCCAGGGACGTGCTCGGCCATGGTCAGCAGCCCCTTGGCGGTGTCCACCGGGTGCATGACCACCTGCGCGAGCCCACCCACCATGTCGCCCGCCCCCTTCAGCACGCCGCCGACCAGCTGAGCGCCCTGCTTGTTGACCCAGGCGTTGGCCTCCGCGATCTGCTCCAGCACGGGGATACCTTTGGCGGCACCCGCGAGCCCATCCTGCACGCTGCCTACGGCGCCCACGCCCCAGTCCACCGCCCGGTCCCACCAGCTCTTTTTGGGCTTGTTCTCCTCAGAGCTGGGGTTCTGCGGGGCGCCCTGCTGCTCCTCTCGGTGCAGGGTCATACCGGGCTTGAGCCCTGACAGCATCCCCGAGCTGGCGATGCCGCCCAGCAGGCCCTGACCGCCTCCGCCATTGTCCTGCAGGTTCGTGCCCATGGACTGGGCGTTGTTCATGGAGAGCGCGCCAGAGCTACCGGACTCCACGACGCTGGCAAACTCGGCGAGTCCGGGGATGGCCAGGTCCAGGGTCTCGATTACGCCGCGACCCATCGGGGAAGCACCCTGCGCGCTGGCCCCCGTGGTCGGCCCGCCCACCTGCGCCAGCCCGGATCCCACCGTCTGGTTCAGATTCAGGCCCAGCACGCGGTCCTGGCTGCCGACACTCTCTCCTCCGGCGGTGGTGGAGTTGCTCGTCCCGGAATGTGCGCCAGAGCCTGTCCCGACCTGATCGGCCAGCCCGCCGCGGAACAGCGAGGTGAGCTGCGGCAGGCCTGGGACCGCCTGCATGATCCAGCCGACGGTGTCAGCACCCTCCGCCAGCGTTCCGCGCCCGAGGCCCTGGCCCGGACCCGCGATGTTGGCGAGGCCGCTCTCCACGACCTTCAGCAGGTCGGACACGCCGGGGATGGACTGGGCCGCGAGGCCGAACATCCCGGCGGGCCCAAGCTCGCCGAGGGTGGAGGTCTCCGTGCCGCCGAGGGCCGCTTGCAGCATGGGCGCCATGGGCTGGAGACCCGGGACGGCGCCTGCGAGGGTGCGGACCATGTCGCCCATGCCTGGGGGCAGCCCGCCCTTGTTGCCGTCGCTCATCAAGCGCTCGATGATGGGCATCACCGCGGAGGTCATGCCGGCCTGTGAGCCGAGGTTGTCCGTCTTCCCGATGTCGCCCTTGCCAGGGAACGCGATCTGTCCGAGGATTCCGCCCAGGATCGCTCGGGAAGCGACTTCTACACCCTCCGCGCCCGAGGCATCGGGAGCGGCCTCCGCGCTCGGGCCCGCGTCGGCGTCGCTGCTCTCCAGCGTCTCGTCCGCGGTGGGCGCAGCCATGGTCGCGCTGGCGCCTTCGGCTCCGGCGCTGACGGCGTCCTGGGCTCCCTCCGAGCTCTCGGCGCCATCGCCCTCGGTCTGGAAACCACCTTGCGAGAATTCCCCTGCGATCTCCGCCCCGACCGCCTCGGCCTCCATCTCGACCGCGTCGCCGGGCTTCGTGACGCCGACTCCACCCTCGGTTGTAGAGGCCTCGCCCTCGCGGCCCTGGAGGAACTGGGCGGCGTGGGTGGTCTCGTGGGCGATGAGCTCGACGCCCGCGGGGCTGGACGGGTCGAAGGCGCCCGTGTTGAAGTAGATGTCCTGGCCCACCGTGAAGGCCTCGGCGTTGACGGCCTCGGCCGCCTGCGCCGCGCGCAGATCCGTGTGCAGACGCACGCCCGCGAGGCTCACGCCCAGGCGAGCCTCCAGCCGGCCGCGCAGATCCTGGGGAAGGCTGGTCCCCTGGCCGCGAGACCGCATCGCGCGGTCCACCACGCCGGTCGCGTCACCGTCCTCGCCCGCGCCCGCGCTGGCCTTGCGCGCCACCGCGCCCGCGTCCGAGCCGCCCGCGTCCGAGCCGCCTGTCTCCGAGCTCAGGGCGCCGCCCGCGAAGAGCTGCCCGCCCAGCCCGCCGCCGGAGAGCGGGGCGAAGCCGTCGCCCGGACCCGCCAGCAGATCGCCCGCCACCTCGGAGAAGCCCGGCGTCCCGAAGCCGACCACGCCCAGATCCGGCGTCGCGCCCAGCTCGACCAGCTCACCGAGCCCGCCCGCGCTGGCCTGCTCCTGCAGACCGCCCAGCGCGCCGCGGAGCCCGGCCACGATCTCGGCGTCCTCTCCCAGCGCCTCGGCCACGTCCACCAGGACGTGCTGCCCGGCCACGCTCGACCGGGCCTGGCTGCGGGCGCCCTCGCGCAGATCCTCGAGGACCTGCCCCAGCTCCGCCTGCCGCGCCTCGGGGAGCACCGACTGGAGGTGGGCGGCCACGGCCTGCCCGATGGGGTCGCCGTCCCAGCTCGGGTCCAGGCCCCAGGCCTCGCGACCGACGGGCTGGACGCTCTTCTCCTCGAAGGTCTGGAAGACCGCGCGGGCGCGGCGGCCGATCGCGGCGGCCTCCTGCTCGTGCGGCTGGTTGGGCGTCGACACGCTCAGCCCCTCACGGGGGGCGGAGGGCAGGCGCCCGGCGTCGTTCTGGACGACGTGGGTGACCTCGTGGGCCAGCAGCTCGGCGCCGGCGGCGCTGCTCAGCAGATCGCCGCTATCTCCGATGAAGATGTCGTTGCCCATCGTGAACGCGCGGGCGGCGATGGCCCGGCTGGCCTGGCGGGCGCCGGGGCCTTCATGGACGCGGACGTCGTTGAAGCTGCGACCGTGGACCTCGCGCAGGAAGTCCTGCTCGGCCGGCGTGAGCGCGCGACCGCCGCCCGCGGCCTGCAGGCGGGTCCCGAACCAGGTGGAGAAGACCGCGCGCGGGTCCGGCCCCTCGCCCAGCGCGTCGCGGCTCAGCGAGAGCGTGGCCCCGCCGCCCGCGTCGAAGCCCGCGTCCCCCGCCGAGCCCGACCAGCCCTCCTCGCCGCCGACGTCCACACCGCCGCTGAGCCCGAGGCCCAGATCTCCCGAGAAGCCCGCATCCATCCCCGAGAACCCGAGGTCCACCGCGCCCAGGTCCACGCCGCCCGAGTCTGTGCCCACGGTGTCCAGCCCGAGCGAGGGCGCCTCCTCCTCGGGGAGCGAGCCCAGCAGCGCCCGATAGAAGGGCTGCGTGCGATCCTGCCAGGAGATCGGGGCGTTCCAGGGCAGATACGCCGTGGCGTCCACGCCTGTGTTCTCCACGAAGCCCGCGACGTGGAGGATCTGGAGCTCGAGGGCGTCCCGCGGCCCCTCTCGGAGGAGCTGCGCGACCCCCGCTCTCCCCAAGCGCTCGTGCAAGGCCCCCCACAGCCGGCTCTGGGCCGAGAAGTGCTCCGGCCCCGTCTGCGTCCCCGGCTGCACGGCCGAGAGCGAGGGGCGGGAGGACAGGGTGGGGAGGGTGCGGGAGGTGGGGGAGGAGCGGTTCTCGTGGAGCGACATGGGACCTCGCGGCCGGGCATAGAGAAGCCCACGCGATTATACCCACGAGCGGTGGCAAGCGCGCAAGGGGGTGCGCGCAAGTTTTGCCTCCTTCGAGCCCGAGCCTCCTCCCGCCACTTCCCGCTGCGCGCGGCGCGCGCGACTACTCGACCAGGGTGGCCTCGGAGGTGGCGGAGCTCGTGCAGTTCTGGCCGCCAGCGCTCTCGCAGTCGGCGCCGTCGCAGGCCGTGACCGCCGTGGACTCCACGTCGAAGCTGCTGGAGCTGGTCCACTTGCCGCCGATGTCGAAGGTGATCGAGATCAGCGCGTCCATGCCGAAGTCGGACATGTCGAGCTCGAAGGGGTCGAGCGGACAGGTGAAGCTCTTGCCGTCCAGCGTGCAGTCCATGTCGTCGATGGTCATCGCGGACTTGTCGTCATTGACGCTCACGTCGGCCGTGTAGGGCTCGTCGGAGCCGCCGGTGTCACCGCCGGTGTCCGGGCAGTCAGACGAGGACTCCACAGCCGTGATCTCGTACTCGCCCGAGACGGGGCTGAAGCAGGCGGGGAGCGCGATGAAGCCGAGGCAGAAAGCGAGCGCGAGGGCGCGGGTCATGGTGATCTCCTGTTGAGTCAGGCCTGAAAAGCTCAGGGCGCCGAGGAGTGACCCGGCGCCCCGAGGGTGTCAAGCGTCGTTATCGTACTGTTACACGGTGTCGGGACTACTCGACCAGCGTGGCCTCGATCGTGCTGGAGCCGCTGCAGGTGGGCAGGTTGTAGGTCTCGCAGTCCGCGCCCTCGCAGGTGATCGCGAAGGCGCTCTCGTAGTCGAAGCTGTCGCTGCCCGTCCAGGAGCCGCTGTTCTCGAAGGTGTAGGTCGCGAGGTAGTCGAGACCGTAGTCCGATCCGTCCAGCTCCATCGGGTCCACCGGGCAGGTGAAGCTCTTGCCGCTCAGCGTGCAGCTCAGGCCGGCGTCGCCCTCGCCGATGACCATGGTGGTCTTGTCCTCGTTGACGCTGACGGGGACCGGCGTGGGCTCCGCCTCTCCGCCGGTGTCGCCGGTGTCGGTCTCCGGGCAGTCGCTCTCGGAGCTGACCACCTCGAACATGTAGTCACCGGAGACGGGGTTGAAGCTGCAGGCGGCGAGCGTCGTGAGCGTGAGCGCGATCAGGGGTCGGGTGGACATGGTCTCCTCCGTTTTTCTGGGATTGCGGGCTGTGATGGGTGTCCCCGGGGGGGAGACCAATTTCACCCGCGGCGCCCCAGAGGGCAACCCGTCCGCGCCCGAAGCGGTCAATTACTGACCGGGACCCAGGCGCCGATGTCGATCTGCTCGGCCCAGGCGCTGCACTCGTCCCCCTCCTCACAGTCCTCGCTCCCCGAGGCCTGACCAGCGAGGGTCCCGGTGGTCCCGCTCAGATCGACCTGACCAGACGCGAAGGCCGTGAGCTCGTCGTAGTCGGTGGACGTCACGAAGGCGGTGATGTCGAAGCCGCCGACCATGTCCAGCGGGTCGAACTCCGCGTTGAAGTAGGCCACGTCGATGTCGTAGGCGTACAGCGCGGTCTCCCAGTCCTCGTCGAAGGCATCGTCCTGCGTGCGGAAGATGAGCGTGACGTCCACCTCCACCGTGTCCTGGCAGATCTCCGCCCAGTCGGCGCCGCCGTCGGTGGGCGGCTCCCGGTCCACATAGCGGATGTCGCCATCGGCGTAGCTGACCTTCAGCGTCATGCCGCTCGTGCTGCTGTCGGCGTAGGTGAGCGTCGCGTCGTGCTCGCCCGAGGTCAGCGTGGTGATCGCGCGCCCGCCGAAGCCCAGCGGCGAATCCTCCTCGATGGAGAGCTCGTCGATGGTCTCGGTGCAGCTCAGCTCGTCCTCTCCGGTGTTGTCCTTCTCTCCCCCGTCGCAGCCGGCCAGCAGCGCGATCGACAACGCCAGACACAGCCCCTTCCCGGTCTCCTTCATGGTCCCCTCCCTTCCCCGACAAGCTATCCCGGGCGCGCCGCGGGCGGGTTATGCGCGGCGGTCAACCCGGAGCACGCATGCCCCGCCCCGATCTGGACGCCCTCGTCGCCGCCTTCCGCGCCGACCTGGCCGCCGCCCAGGACCCGGCCGCCCTCGAGGAGGTCCGCCGCGTCCACACCGGCAAGAAGAGCGCCGTCAAGGCCGCCCTCTCTGAGCTGAGAAACGTCCCGCCCGAGGATCGCCCGGCCTTCGCCGCCGCCATCCACGCCGCCCAGGAGACCGTCGAGCGCGAGCTCGCCGCCGCCGCCGCCGTCATCGAGGCCCGCGCCCTGGACGCGCAGCTCCGCGCCGAGTGGCAGGATCTCAGCCTGCCCGGCCTCGCCCAGGCCCGCGGGATGCGCCACCCGGTGAGCCAGGTCCACGCCCGCTGCCTCGACGTGCTGCGTCAGCTCGGCTTCGAGCTGGTGGACGGCCCGGAGGTGGAGAGCCCCTTCTACAACTTCGACGCGCTCAACATCCCCGAGCACCACCCCGCCCGCGACATGCAGGACACCTTCTGGGTGACGGGCGGGCTGCTGCTGCGCTCGCACACGACGACGGTGCAGGCGCGGGTGCTGGAGGCCCGGCCCTCCTTGCCCATCCGGGTGGCCAGCGCCGGGCGCGTGTACCGGAACGAGGCCGTGGACGCCACGCACCTCGCAATGTTCCATCAGCTCGAGGGGCTGTGGGTGGACCGCGGCGTGACCTTCGGTCACCTGAAGGGCACGCTGAGCTTCGTGGCCCGCGCCCTCTTCGGCCAGGAGCGCCGGGTGCGCTTCAAGCCCAAGTTCTACCCGTACACGGAGCCCAGCGTGGGCGTAGACGTGAGCTGCACCGTCTGCGACGGCGCGGGCTGCGAGGCCTGTCACCACGCGGGCTGGGTCACGATCCTAGGCGCCGGCATGGTCCACCCCAAGGTGTTGATGCAGTTCGGATACGACCCGAACGAGGTCAGCGGCTTCGCCTTCGGCTTCGGCACCACCCGCATGGCCAGCCAGTGGGCCGGCGTGAACAAGGTGCGCGGGCTCTACGAGCCGGACCTCGAGGTGCTCACCAACATCCACCGCGGGGGTGGCCGATGAGGATCGCGGTCGAGATCCTGAAGCGCTACACGAGCCTGCCCGAGGATCTGGGCGCGCTGCGGCTGCTGCTGGACGATCTGGGGCTGGAGGTCAAGCGCCTGGAGCGCACGGCCCAGGGGCCGGTGTTCACGCTGGAGCTGCTGGCGAACCGCGGCGATCACCACTGCTACGCCGGGGTGGCCCGGGAGATCACGGGGCGGACGGGCGGGGAGCTGAGCCTGCCCGCGGTCGCGCCGCTGCTGGTCGGCGCCGGCCCGGTGGAGGTGCGGATCGAGACCCCGCTCTGCCTGCGCTACAGCGCCACCCTGCTGGAGCGCGTGGGCGAGCCGCGCCCGCTGGAGGCGGCGGACCTGGCGACCCTGGAGGCGGCGGGCATCCACAGCCTGTCGGCGCCCGTGGACGCCACCAACCTCTCCAACCTGGAGCTGGGGCAGCCCACGCATGCCTTCGACGCCGACAAGATCAAGGGCGCGGTGGTCGTGCGGCAGAGCCGGGCGGGCGAGCGGGCCTGGCTGCTCTTCCAGCCCGAGCCGCGCGAGCTCCCCGAGGGCGCGCTGGTCATCGCCGACGACGAGAAGATCCTGGCCGTGGCCGGGGTGATCGGCTGCGAGGACAGCAAGACCACGGCCGACAGCCGGCGCATCCTCCTGGAGAGCGCCACCTTCGACCCCGTCGCCGTGCGCAAGGCCAGCCGCGCCCTGAACGTCCACACCGACGCCTCCGCCCGCTTCGAGCGCGGGGCCGACCCGGAGCTGCCGCTGGTGGGCGCCGGGCGCGTGGTCGGGCTGCTGGAGGGCACCGGGAGCTGGCGTCGCGTGGGCCTCAGCGCGCTGGCGGGCGACTGGAAGGCCCCAGACCAGGGCCTCGCGCTCACCCCGGAGACCATCCGGCAGAGCCTGGAGATCGACCTCAGCGCGGACGAGGCCGCCGGCCGCCTGCGCCGCTACGGCTTCGGGGTCGAGGTGCGCGGGGACGAGCTGCTGGTGCGGATCCCCTCCTGGCGGATCTGGGACGTGGAGTTCGTCGCCGATATACTAGAAGAGCTAGCCAGGTCCATCGGCTACAACAACACCCCCATCTCCCTGCCCCCCGTCGCGCTGGGCGCCCTCCCCTCCCCCTCCGAGCAGATCGAGGCGAGCGCCTCCGAGGTGCTGGTCGGCGCGGGCTTCTACGAGGTCATCACCGACGGCTTCTACGGGCGATCCACCTTCGAGAAGCTGGGGCTCCCCGAGGGGCACCCGCTCTGGGCTCACGTCGAGACCACCAACGCGCTCGACCGGGCCAGCGGGCTGCTGAAGAACAACGCGCTGCTCCAGGCGGTGGACGCCGCGGCCTCGAACCTGCGCCGCAAGGTGGAGGACGGGCGGATCTTCGAGTGGACCCGCACCTTCCACCCCGACCCGGCGGCCCCCAACGGCGTCAACACGGAGCGCCGCCTGCTCTGGGCCACGGTCTGGGGCGTGGATCGGGCGCGGGGCTGGGACAGCCGGCCTCGCCCGGCGGACATCTGGACGCTCAAGGGGCTGGTGGAGGAGATCGGCCTCGCCCTCGGGCTCCCGCTGCGCGTGGGCGAGCTCGAGGAGGGGGCACCTCTGGCCACCCTCCTGCACTCCTCTCTTCTGCATCCCGGCCGACGCGGCGCCGTGCTGCTCGGGGATCAGGTCGTCGGCCTGCTGGGCGAGGTCCACCCGGCGGTGCTGAGGGCCTTCGGCGTCAAGCGCGAGCGCCCCTGCTACCTGGAGATCTCGGCCGACGCGCTGCTGGCTCCGGGCCGCCGGGGCAGCTACGTCGAGCCCTCGCCCCTCCAGCCCATCGACCGCAGCCTCGCGTTCACGCTGCCCCACGGCTTCTCCGCGCGCCGCGTCTCGGAGACGCTGGTGGCGCACGGGCCGGACTGGCTGCGGACGGTGAAGATGACGGACGTCTTCCACCACGAGGAGGGCGGCGCGCCCGTGCGGACCGTGACCTTCGCCCTGCGCCTCGACCAGCGGGCCCCGGCGCGCACGGCCGAGGAGATCAACGCCGCGCTCAGCGGGCTCATCGACGCGGTCGTGGCAGCGCTGGGCGCCGAGGGCGTCCGGCTTCGGGCGTGAGCGCCCGCGTCCTCATCGTCGGCGCGGGGGCCGTGGGCCAGGTCTACGGCGCCCACCTGCATGCCGCTGGCGCCGAGGTGGGCGTGCTGGTCAAGCCCCGCTACGCCCGTGAGGCCCGCGCCGGCTTCCACCTGGAGCCCACCCACGAGGAGGGCTGGGACTGGATCCCGTCCACGGTCCTGGACGCCCCGGTGGAGGCCGCCCTCTCCCGCTGGGATCAGGTCTGGCTCTGCGTCTCGTCCACCGCGCTGGACGGACCCTGGCTGGACGAGCTGCTGCGCGCCGTGCCCGACGCGATCGTGGTGAGCCTGCAACCCAGGGTGGATGACCAGGCCCTCCTCCGCGCGAAGCTCCCCGAGGGGCGGCTGGTGACCGGGCTCATCGGCTTCTCCGCCTGGCCCGCCCCGCTGCCCGGCCAGCAGGGCCCCCAGGGCACGGGCTTCTGGTTCCCGCCTGTGGTGAAGAGCCGCTTCAGCGGCCCGGAGGCGGCGGTGGACACCATCCTCGATCTGCTGAAGCGGGGCGGGCTCCCCGCCGATCGCAGCGCGGACGCCGCCCGGGACGGGGCGCTGGGCAGCGCGATCCTGATCAGCTGCGTGGCCGGGCTGGAGGTGGTCGGCTGGGGCTTCACCCCCTGGCGCCGGGACCCCATCTCCCGCGTCAGCGCCGCCGCCGCCCGCGAGATCCTGGGCATCTCCGGCGCGATCTTCGGCATCCCCGTCTGGCCCGTGCAGCTCCTGGCCCGCCGCCGCCTGCTCTCGCTCGGCCTGCGCCTGGCGGCCCGGGTCGCGCCCATCCCCTTCGAGACCTTCCTGCGCGTCCACTTCACCAAGGTCGGCGACCAGACCCGCGCCATGCTGGCGAGCTGGATCCACCGCGGGCGGGAGCTGGGGATGCCGGTCGAGGCGCTCAGCGAGCTCGCCCGGCGGCTGCCCCGGACTTGAGTTAGACTCCGACGTATCCCGGAGTCCACATGCGAACGAAGCTGCTGGTCCTGCTCCTGCTCACCGCCTGCCCCGCCCCTGAGGAGAAAGAGAGCGCTCCCCCCGGAGACTCCGGCGAGGGCGAAGGGGAGGGCGAAGGCGAGGGAGAGGGCGAAGGCGAGGGAGAAGGCCAGGACCTCGACGGGGACGGCTACGCCGAGGACGACTGCGACGACGAGGACCCCGGCGTCTTCCCCGGCGCGGCGGAGACCTGCGACGGGCGCGACGAGGACTGCGACGGCGAGACGGACGAGGGCGCCGCCGACGGCGAGCGCTGGTACGTGGACGACGACCGCGACGGCTGGGGCGAGGGGGACGGCGAGCTGGCCTGCGAGGAGCCCGAGGGCGCCGTGGCCCAGGGCGGGGACTGCGACGACGACGACCCCTTCGTGTACCCCGGGGCCGAGGAGATCTGCGACGGGGCCGACAACGACTGCGACGACCGCACGGACGAGGACCTGGACGAGTCCCTCTACTTCGCGGACGTGGACGACGACGGCTTCGGCGACCCGGAGACCCCGGCCCGCGCCTGCGAGGCGCCCACGGGCTTCGTGAGCAACTCCGACGACTGCGACGACGCCAACGGGGAGATCAACCCTGGCGCGGCGGAGCGCTGCGACGAGCTGGACAACGACTGCGACGGCGAGGTGGACGACGACCCGGAGGGCACCTCCACCTACTACTACGACGGCGACGCCGACGGCTTCGGCGACCCGAGCGTGTCCGAGGGGCGCTGCGAGAGCTCGTCGCGGTGGATCCTGGACGACAGCGACTGCGACGACGCCGACGCCGCGATCAACCCGGACGCCACGGAGACCGCCTGCGACGGCGTGGACGACGACTGCGACGGCTCGGAGACCGGGGCGCGCTTCGTCGCCAGCTCGGGCTCGGAGACCGATCTCAGCACTATCCTGGGGGCCGGCACCGACGGCGCCCCCGTCAGCTACTCGCTCACCTCCTCGGGCACCCTCTACGTCTGCCCGGGGACCTGGTACGTCTCCCTCCATGTCCGGTCCAGCGAGCTGAGCCTCGTGGGCCGCTACGGGGCGGAGGACACGGTGCTCTCCGGGGGCGGCGCGGACAACGTGCTGGTCATCAACGCCGACAAGAGCACGGTGAGCCTCTCCGAGCTCACCCTCGCCGACGGCTACGGGGAGTCGGGCGGGGCCATCTACAGCAAGGACAGCGAGCCCACGCTGCTGGTCGAGGACTGCGTGCTGAAGGGCAACCAGGCCACCGATCAGGGCGGGGCCATCTACATCAGCGACGGGACGCTGACCGTCACCGGTAGCAGCTTCAGCGAGAACACCTCGAAGAGCGAGGGGGGCGCGATCTCCGGCCTGGACACGGTGATCTCCATCGAGAGCAGCACCTTCGACGCCAACGAGGCCGGCTCCTACGGCGGCGCGGTCTACGCCGGCACCGGCAGCTACACGACCGGCACCTACCTGACCGTCTACGACAGCAGCTTCACGGGGAACAGCGGCTCCCAGGGCGGGGCGCTGTGGGTCTACTACTCCGGCCTGGAGGTGGAGAACTCCGAGATCTCGGGGAACTCGGCCTCCTACGGCGGTGGGGTCTACACGAACTACAACTCCGCCTCGTTCACCGACACCTCCATCTACGACAACACCGCGACCTACGGGGGCGGGATCTACGGGTACTGGGGCGCGCTCTCGATGGACTGCTCGGGCGGCGGCGGGGTCTGGGCCAACGGCTCGGGCAGCTACGGGGGCGGGGTCTACATCACCTACACGGGCTCGATCACGGCGAAGTCCTGCGACTTTGGCACCGGCGACGAGGACAACAGCAGCTACGACGTGGTCCTGGGCTACGCCCGCGTCTACACCAACGCCTACGGGAGCTCCGCCAGCTTCACCTGCTCGGGGAGCTCGGGCAGCTGTTCGTGAGCGGGGTGGCTTAGCGCGCACGCGGAATCGGGATAGAGGGGGTCCCCCGATGACGGCCACTCCCGACCAGCCCCTGCGCCTCGCGATCTTCGGCGACCCCGTGCGCCAGTCGCGCTCGCCCTCCATGTACAACGCGCTGTTTCAGCGCGAGGGCCTGAACGCGACCTATGACGCCGTGGAGGTGCGCTCCAGCGAGCTCCCGGCGGCGCTGGGCGCGGTGCGGACCCGCCAGATCTCCGGCGTCCACCTGACCTGCCCGCACAAGGAGGCGGCGCTGGAGCTGATGGACGAGCTGACCCCCGTGGCGCAGCGCGCGGGGGCGGTGAACGTGGCGGCCTGGCGCGGCGGGCGGCTGGTGGGTGACAACACCGACGGGATCGGCTTCGTCATCGCGCTCCACAAGGCCTTCGGGCCGGACGTGGGCAGCTCGGCGGTCCTGCTGGGCGCGGGCGGCTCGGCGCGGGCCATCGCCGACGCCCTGGTCAGCGACGGCTTCGTGCGCTTCGCCATCCTGAACCGCACCTTCTCCCGGGCGGAGCGGCTGGCCGCCGACCTGCGGGCCCGCGGCGTGACCGCCATCCCGCTGCCGCTGAGCGTGGGCAGCTTCCAGAGCGTCGCCAGCCGCGCCGACCTGGTCATCGACGCGACCACGCCCGGCCCGGACAACGTGGTGGACCAGCTCCCGGTGGACGCGCTGCCCGACCACGCGATCTTCTGCGACATCAACTACCACCGGAGCTCGCCGACCTTGCAGCGCGCCGCGGAGCGGGGCCTGCGCACGCAGACCGGCCTGCCCATGCTGGCGGAGCAGGGCGCGCTGAGCCTGCGGCTGCTGATGGACCTGGACGTGGAGGGAGACCAGCTCGTCAGCCTGCTGGGCGGCGCCTCCGCCTCCCGCTCGGCCGGAACGTGAGCACGGCCCCTCTCCGCGCCCGGCTGGTCCGCGCGCTGGAGGGTCAGGCGCCGCGCCGCTTCTCCCTGGAGATCCCGCCGGGCGCGCTGGACTGGCGGGCGGCCTGGGAGCGCGCGCCCGATCTGGACGCCACCCTCTGGATGCCCCCGGAGGGTCGGCGCCTGTGGGGCCTGGGCGTCGCCGCGCGCGTGGACCCGGCGGAGGGCCCGGCGGGGCTGGAGGCGGCCCTCGCGGCCTTCCCTCCCGCGGGAGAAGAGGCTGCGAATCCGCCCTTCTTCGCCGCCCTCCCCTTCGACCCGGGCGCGCCGATGTCCGGGCCCTGGGCCCCCTTTGGCGGGGGCGTGCTGATCCTGCCCCGGCTCCTGGTCGCCGAGGAGGACGGTCGCGCCCGGCTCTGGGGGATGTTCGGGGGCCCTGGCGGATCCGCCGCGGAGATCCTGGCGCTCTGGGATCGGATCGTGTCTCCCGCAGGCGCCTCCGCCGAACCAGGCGCCGCCGCCCTCCGACCGCTGGGGCGGGACCGCGAGGGCTGGGCGCGGGCGATCCGGGCCACCCTCGCCGAGATCGAGGCCGGTCGCCTGCGCAAGCTCGTGCTCGCCCGCGAGGCTGCCTACACGCTCTCCCCTCCCCTGCCCTCGCCCGATCCAGCCCCCGCCGCACTGGCCCGCCTCCTCCAGACCCAGCCGCGGAGCGTCGTCTTCGGCCTGCGCTGGCAGGGCTCCACCTTCCTGGGCGCCACCCCCGAGCGCCTGCTGAGCCTGCGCGGTCGCCGGCTGCGCACCGACGCGCTCGCCGGCACCGGAGCCGAGCCCGACGCCCTGCGCGCCAGCGAGAAGGACCGGCTGGAGCACCAGATCGTCGTGGACGAGATCGCCCGGCTCCTGGGCCCGCGCTGCGCCCGCCTGGACTGGCGCGCGCCCGAGGTGCTGGAGCTCCCCGGCCTCTGCCACCTGCGCACCCGCTTCGAGGGCGAGCTCTCCGACGGCGAGAGCGCGCTCTCCCTGGTCCGCCTGCTGCACCCCACCCCCGCGGTGGGCGGCGATCCGCGCGAGGCGGCGCTGGCGGCCATCCGCGCCGAGCCCGCCCCCCGCGGCCTCTACGCCGGCCCGGTGGGCTGGGTGGAGGCCGGCGGCGACGGCGAGCTGTGGGTGGGGCTGCGCTCCGGCCTGCTGCGCGGCGAGGAGCTTCGGCTCTACGCCGGGGTGGGCGTGGTGCGGGGCTCGGACCCCGACGCGGAGTGGGTGGAGACCGAGCGCAAGCTCCGCGTGATGGAGGCGGCGTTCGGAGCATGAACGACGGCGCCCTGCTCACCGCCTGGTCCCGCCTCCTGCTCGGCAGCCTCGCCGAGGCCGGCGTGCGCGACGTGATCATCAGCCCGGGGAGCCGCTCGACGCCCCTGGTGCTGGCGGCGACCCGCACGCCGGGCCTCCAGATCGTCAATTTGCTTGACGAACGCTGCGCCGCCTTCTACGCGCTGGGCCAGGCGCGGGTGAGCGGGCGGCCCAGCCTGCTGATCTGCACCTCGGGCACCGCGGGGGCCCACTACCTGCCCGCCCTCATCGAGGCCGCCCAGGTGGGGCTCCCGCTGATCGCGCTCACCGCCGACCGGCCCTTCGCGCTCCAGGGCTGCGGGGCGCCTCAGACCGTCGATCAGACCGATCTCTTCGGGCGCTTCGCGCGGGCCTCGGTCGATCTCGGGATGCCCGACGGCACCGAGCTCGGGATGCGCGCGCTGCGCCGGGCCGCCGCCCAGGCCGTCCACCGCAGCCTGTGGCCAGAGCCGGGTCCGGTCCACCTCAATTTCCGCGCCGCCAAGCCGCTGGAGCCGAGCCCTGGGCCCGCCCAGGAGGAGGCCCTGGCCCGGGTGGAGGCCCTGCTGGCCCGCCCGGCGCCGCGGGCCCACGCCCCCACCCAGAGCCCGGACGAGGCCGCACTCTCCGCGCTCCAGGCCGAGCTGGACAAGGCCCGCCGCCCCCTGGTGGTGGCCGGGCCCGGTCCGCTGCTGGATGAGACGTCGCGAGAGCTCATCCTCTCATGGTGTAGCGAGCTCCCCCTGCTGGCCGAAGGCCCGAGCCAGCTCCGCTGGGGCGGTCGCGTGATCGGCGCCTTCGACCTGCTCCTGCGCGACCCGGAGCTCTCGCGCGCCCTGCGCCCCGATCTGGTGATCCAGCTCGGGATGCCCCCGGTCTCCGGGCAGTGGGAGCGCTGGATCGGCGAGCAGTCCGGCTTGCGCCGCTATGTCCTCCACCCGCACGGCTGGAGCGATCCGCAGAGCACGGCCGAGATCCTGCGCTGTGGGCCCGTGGACGCGCTGCGGGCCCTGCGGCCCCCTGAGCTGGGGCCCACCTGGCGCGCGACCTGGGCCGCCGCGGAGGCCCACGCCTGGCGGGCGGTGGACGAGGTCCTGACCGCAGATCCTGGCGGTGAGCTCAGCCTGGCCCGCGCCGCCGTGCAGGCCCTCCCCGCGGGCGCGCTGCTGGTGCTGGGGAACAGCCTGCCCATCCGCGACGTGGACCTGGCGGCCCCGCCGGGCGGGCGGCCGCTGGGCGTGCTGTGTCAGCGCGGGGCCAACGGCATCGACGGGCTGGTCTCGGGGGCGGCGGGGGCGGCGGCGGCCTCGGGGCGGCCCACCCTCCTGCTCCTGGGGGACGTGAGCCTGCTGCACGATCTGGGCGGGCTGCTGGCGGCCTCGCGGGTGCCGGGGCCGCTGGTGATCGTGGTCCTGGACAACGGGGGCGGGCGGATCTTCACCCAGCTCCCGGTGGCGCGGGTCCCCGACCTGCGCGCGGACGAGCTCGCCCAGTTCACGACGCCGCACGGGGCCTCGCTACAGGCCGCGGCGGCGGTCTTCGGCCTGCCCTTCGCCGCGGTGGAGGACGCCCCCGCGCTCCGCGAGCAGATCGGGGTCGCGCTGGCCCGGCGGGGCGCCACGCTGATCGCGGCGCGCACGGCCCCGGAGAGCCACGGCCGGCAGGTGGCGGCCATCCTGGAGCGCATGCGGGGATGATCCCCCTGGTCCTGCTGCACGGATTTCTCGGCGCCCCCGAGAGCTGGGACGCCGTGCGCGCGGCGCTGCCGGCGGGGCTGGAGGTCCACGCCCTCGCCCTATCCGGGCACGCCGGGGCCCCTGTGGTCGGCGCCTGGGACGAGGAGATCGCCCGCCTGGACGCCGAGATCCAGGCGCGGGTCGGGTCGGGGCCCGCCCACCTGGCGGGCTACTCCCTGGGCGGGCGGCTGGCGCTGGGGCTCCTGATCTGCCGCCCCGATCGCTACGCGCAGGCCACCCTGATCAGCGCCCGCGACGGGCTCTCCGAGGAGCGTGAGCGCGCGGCGCGGCGGGAGGGCGACGCCGCCTGGGCCCGCCGCCTGCGCGAGCAGGGGCTCGAGCCCTTCCTGGACGCCTGGGAGGCTCAGCCGATCTTCGCCTCGCAGGCCGCGCTCTCGCCGGAGCGCCGGGCCGCCTGGCGCGCGCTGCGCCTCCGGCACGACGCGACCGCGCTGTCGGTGGGGCTCGGCCCCCTTTCGCTCGGGGCCATGCCGGACTATACGGGTCCCCTTTCCCGCCTCGCCGTGCCCCTCCGGCTGGTGAGCGGGGAGCTGGACCCGAAATTCTGCGCGCTGGCCGCGCGGCTCTGTGAACACCTCCCCTCCGCCCACGCCCTGGTCCTGCCCGGCGCGGGCCACAACCTCCCCCTGGAGGCGCCCGAAGCGCTGGCCAGGGCCCTCTGCTGGAGCCCCTGAATGTTCGAGCACCTGCCCCCCATCCCCGAGTGGACGCGCGTCCCTGGCTACGAGGACATCAAGTACGACAAGTGCGAAGAGGGAATCGCCAAGATCACGATCAACCGGCCCGAGGTGCGCAACGCGTTTCGGCCGCTGACGGTCAAGGAGATGACGCGGGCCTTCGACGACGCGCGCGACGACGAGAACATCGGCGTGATCATCCTGACCGGCGAGGGCCCCGACGCCTTCTGCTCGGGCGGAGACCAGCGGGTGCGCGGGACCGGCGGCTACGTGGGCAAGGACGGCATCCCCCGCCTGAACGTGCTGGACCTCCAGCGCCAGATCCGCACGCTGCCCAAGCCGGTCGTCGCGATGGTGGCGGGCTACGCCATCGGCGGCGGCCACGTCCTGCACATGATCTGCGATCTCACCATCGCCGCGGAGAACGCCCGCTTCGGCCAGACCGGCCCCAAGGTCGGCAGCTTCGACGGCGGCTACGGCTCCTCCTACATGGCGCGCATCGTGGGCCAGAAGAAGGCCCGCGAGATCTGGTTCCTCTGCCGGCAGTACGACGCGCAGCAGGCGCTGGACATGGGCCTGGTCAACACGGTGGTCCCCCTCGATCGGCTGGAGGCGGAGACCGTGCAGTGGTGCCGCGAGATGCTCCAGCACAGCCCCATCGCGCTGCGCTGCCTGAAGGCCGCGCTGAACGCCGACTGTGACGGGCAGGCGGGCCTCCAGGAGCTGGCGGGCAACGCCACCCTGCTCTTCTACCTGACGGAGGAGGGGCAGGAGGGCAAGAACGCCTACCTGGAGAAGCGCAAGCCCAACTTCCGCAAGTTCCGGCGGCTGCCGTGAAGCACGCCCGCCCCGGCTCGATGGCCGCCTGGCGCATGGCGACCCGCCCCGCCACCCTGCCCGCGGGGGCGGCGCCGGTGATCGTGGGCGCCGCCGTGGCCCAGCAGGCCGGGCGCTTCGAGCCCTCCGCCGTCATCTTCGCCCTGCTCGGCGCGCTGTTCATCCAGATCGGCACGAACTACGCCAACGACGTCTTCGACTTCGAGAAGGGGGCGGACACGTCGGAGCGCGTGGGGCCGGTGCGGGCGGCCCAGGCCGGGCTGCTCTCGGCGCGGGCCCTGAAGGTGGGGATGGTCCTCAGCTTCGTCCTGGCGGCGCTGTGCGGGGTCTATCTGACCTGGGTGGCCGGGCCGGTCATCCTGGTGATCGGTGTCGCCAGCATCCTGGCGGGCGTGCTCTACACCGGCGGGCCCTGGCCGCTGGGCTACCACGGGCTCGGTGACGTCTTCGTCATGCTCTTCTTCGGCTTCGTGGCCGTGTGCGGCACGGTCTACGTCCAGACGCTGGAGATCCTGCCCATGGCCTGGCCCGCCAGCCTGGGGGTGGGGGCGCTGAGCACCGCCATCCTGGTGGTGAACAACATCCGCGACCGGAAGACGGACATCAAGGCCGGCAAACGGACGCTGGTGGTGCGCCTGGGGCGTCAGGCTGGCACGACCGAGTACGGGCTCATGCTGGCCCTGGCCTATGGATCCTGCGCCGTCATGGCCTGGATGGCGGGCCTGGCCTGGAGCCTGCTCCTGCCCCTGCTGACGCTGCCGCACGCGATCGGGCTCGCGCGGAAGGTGGCGCGCCAGGAGGGCGCCGCGCTGAACCCGCTCCTGGGCGCGACGGCGCGGCTGCTCCTGCTCTACAGCCTGCTCCTGGCCTTCGGGCTCTGGCTGGCGTGAGCCGGCTCCGGGTCGAGCCTCGCGGGGGCGCGCTGGACCGCCCGGTGGGCAACGCGCGCCAGCGCTGGGGCGCGCGCCAGAGCTGGCTGCTGACCCTGGAGGAGGACGGGATCTGGGGCCAGGGGGAGTGCAGCCCGCTGCCGGGATACTCGGCGGAGACCCTGGAAGAGGTGGTGGCGGCGCTGGCGAGGCCGGAGCTCCTGGCGGAGGAGCTGGGCCCCAGCCTCCCACCCTCGATCCGCTGCGCGCTGACCATGGCCCGGCTGGACCTGGAGGGGCGGCGGCGCGGGGTCCCCGTGGCGGACCTGCTCTCGCCCAGCCCGCGGGCGCAGGTGCCGATCTCGGCGCTCCTCCTGTCGGATCCCGGCGAGTGGCTGTTGGAGGAGGCCGCGGCGCGCGCGGCCGAGGGCTACCGGACGCTCAAGTGGAAGGTGGGGCGGGCCGGGCGCTGGGCGGAGGAGCTGCGGTGGATCCGGGCGCTCCGGGAGGGCTGGCCCGCGATCGACCTCCGGCTGGACATCAACCAGGGGTGGAGCTTCGAGGAGGCCCGGGAGCGCCTGGGGGAGCTGGCCGCGCTGGGCGTGAGCCTGGTGGAGGAGCCCTGCTCGCCTCCCTTCCCGCCCTCGCCGGTGCCGCTGGCGGCGGACGAGAGCCTGCTCAAGGGTGAGCTCTCCGATCTGGGGGCCGTCTCTGCGTTGGTGCTCAAGCCCATGGCGCTGGGGCCTGAACGATGTCTCACGCTGGCGCGGGAGGCGGAGGCCCGCGGGCTCGGCGTGCTGGTCACTCACCTCTTCGACGGGCCCCTGGCGCTCGCCTTCGCGGTGGAGCTGGCGCGGGCCCTGCCGGGGGAGCTGCTGGCCTGCGGGCTCGCCCCGCACCCGGGCCTGGGGGCCTGGGGGGTGGAGGGGATCCCTGGCGTTGAGGGAGGGTTCGGGCGCGGCTTCGGTCCGGGGCTGGGGCTGGAGAGGCTATGAGATCTAGTGAATTTTCACTCAGCCCCCTGGCCGCCGGGCTGGAGGCGCCGGAGGCCGCGGCGCTGGTCGTGGACGGCCAGGCGTGGACCTGGGCGGAGGTCGCGGGGCGGGTGGCGGCCCTGCTGCCGCTTCTGCCGCCGGGGGAGGGGCCGGTGGCGGTGGTGGGCGAGGCGCGGGCCCGGGTGCTGCTGGGGCTGCTGGCCCTCTTCGAGGCCGGGCGCACGGCCATGATCCTCCATCCGCGGCTGACCGCGGGGGAGCGGGCGGCCCAGCTCGGCGCGCTCGGCCTGGGGGCGCCCTGGTCCCCTCCCCTGCCCTCCCCCGTCCCGCCGCCGCCGCCCACCGCTTACCCGCCCGAGCGTGAGCTCTGCTGGATCGCGACCTCCGGCAGCAGCGGGGCGCCGCGGGTGGTGGCGCTCTCCCGGCGGGCCATGCTGGCCTCGGCGCGGGCGCACCTGGAGAACCTGCCCTTCGTGGCCGGAGATCGCTGGCAGCTCTGCATGCCGCTGGGGCATGTGGGCGGGCTCTCCATCCTCACCCGCTGCCTGGTGGGTCGCTCGGCGCTGGCGCTGGACGAGCCGCCCGAGGGCGCGGGGCACCAGCCCTTCTCCCCGGCCGGGCTGCGGGCCTCCCTGGCGAGGTCCGGGGCCAGCCTGCTGAGCGTGGTGCCGACCATGCTCCAGCGGATGATCGCCGAGGATCCGAGCCCTCCGCCGCTTCGGGCCATCCTGTTGGGCGGCGCCCCCGCCCCCGCCAACCTGCTGTTGGACGCCGCGCGCCACGGCTGGCCCGTGCTGGGGACCTACGGGCTCACCGAGACCGGCTCGCAGGTCTGCACCTGGAGGCCGGGGACCCTGCCCTCGCCTGAGGAGGGGGCAGGGCCGCCGCTCCCCGGCGTGGCGCTGCGGATCGTGGACGGCGAGGTGCGGGTGCGGGGGGACATGCTGCTCTCCCGCCTGCTGCCCGAGGGCGCCCACCCCAGCCCGCTGGACCCGGAGGGCTGGCTGAGGACCGGCGATCTGGGCGGGCTCGACGCGCGGGGTCGCCTGCACCTGCGGGGGCGGAGCTCGAACCTCATCATCACCGGCGGCGAGAACGTCTCGCCCGAGGAGGTGGAGGCGACCCTGCTGGAGATCCCCGGCGTGGCCGGCGCGGTGGTCTTCGGGGTGCCCGATGCGCTGTGGGGGCAGACGGTGGCGGCGGCCCTGGTGTTGGAGGGGTCGAGCTTGGAGGCCGTGATCGCCGCGGCGAGCGAGCGCCTGGCCGCGCACCGCCGCCCTCGACGTTGGGTGAGCCTGGACGCGCTCCCGCTCGGGCCGAACGGCAAGGTGGATCGGCGGGCGGTGGTGGGGCTCCTGTCGCCCGGATGAGCCCGGGACGCTCAGCCCACGACCAGCGCCTCCACCCCCGCCCCCACCGCCTCCGGCAGCGGCCGGGGGCGACCCGCGCTCAGGCAGACGTGGACGGTCTGGCCCAGGGCCACGGGGACGCCGTCCCGCTCGATGCGGTAGCCCAGCCGGAAGCTGCTGCGCCCGCGGGCGCCGGCCACCACGCGCACCGTGATCGCGTCGCCGAAGCGCAGGGGCGCCAGGTACTCCGCCGAGCACTCGGCGATGGGGGCGATCCACTCGCTCTTCTGGATGACCTCGGGCAGCGGCGCGCCCACCGCGGCCAGCCAGCTCACGAAGGCGTCGTGCATGTAGGCCAGGAAGGTCGGGAAGAAGACCACGCCGGCCGCGTCCACCTCCTGGAAGCGCACCGTGTGGGGGTGGGCGTGGCCGGGGCCAGCCTGGAGCAGCGTCTCGCGGGAGAAGGGCGGCAGCATGGACCTGCCTCTATCGCGACCGCGCCCCTCCCGCCCTACTCGGTGACGGTGCCCGTGCCCTGATAGGAGTAGAAGTAATAGTCATAGTAGTAGGCGTAATAGCTGTTGAAATCGTAGCCGAAGGAGACGGTGTCGCCCTCACGCTGGGCGTAGAAGGCCTGTGTCCAGTAGGCGCCGTAGTCGTGGTACATCCAGATGGCGTTGATGTCGTAGCCGTAGAAGTCGGCGTCGTAGCCCAGGACCCAGCTGAAGTCGGCCGTGTCGGGGTCCACGCAGCGCCAGGTGTTGGTGCTGGCGTCGGCGTCGTAGGTCATCTTCAGCTCGAAGGCGAACTCGCAGGTCTCGCAGCTCTGCTCCCAGGGCTCGGACTCGAACTGGAACACGATCTCGCAGCCGGGCTCCTCGGCGCCTGCGCCCTGCACCAGCCAGGTGAAGGTGCCCTCGTAGCGCTCCCAGGGCTGGACCTCGGGCGCCTCGTGGCTCCAGGTCTGGCCGGTCTTCAGGTCCGGAGCGCAGGAGAGGAGCAGGGCGAGCGGGAAGGAGTGTGTCATTTCGCACACATGCGGAGGCGGACCTCGGGGAGCTCGGGGCGGTAGCTGCGGCCACCGACGCTGAGCAGGTTGGTGACGGGCTCGCCCCCGGTGGCGTGTCCGTCCTCGAGGCGGACTGTACAGTCCTCACAACCCTCGCCGGTGGGCTCCACCGTGAGCGTGAGCAGATCGACCGGATCCTCGGACGCAGGGAGCCCGAGCGGGGAGCTCCAGGAGAGGACGACGGCGCTGCTGGCCACGCCGTCCACGAGATCCGTGCGCTCGAAGCCGCCATCGCGCAGGCCCGCGGGGCTGTCGCGCAGATCAGCGCCCGCGGTGCCCGCGACCGAGGCGGCGCCGATGGTGCAGCCCTCGGCGACCGCGGCCAGGCTCCAGCCCTCCACCGCCAGGTCCGGGCTCGTCAGGGTGACCCGCAGCTCGGCGCTGCCCTCCCCCTTGCGCGGCGCGTCGATCTCCAGCGCCATGCGCCCCTCCGGCGCCTCCACGAAGCTCTCCCAGCGCTCGCACCAGCCGTCCTGGATCGGGAAGAATTCGGTGTTCCCGGCGAACAGGTGGTACCAGACGGCGAAGCCGTCGCCCAGGTCTACGCGGTGGTCCTGCAGGACGTCGGCGGCGCCGAAGCAGACCGCGGGCTGGCCGCCGCTGAGCTGCGCGCGCAGGACCACGAGGCCGTCGGAGAGGTCCACGCGCCCGTCGCCGTTGTTGTCGCCGGGGCCGGGCTCCTCGCCCGAGGGGTCGGCGGCGACCACGGGCAGGCGCTGGCACCCCCCGATCAGAGCGACTGCTGCTATGATGATGGTCGGTCGCACCCGCGCTCCTGTTCAGATCCGAGGGACCATGCTCGCACCCCGCCGGCTCATCGTCAACCTCCTCGCGCTCAGCGCCTGCGCCTCGGAGCAGGGCCGCGACGACGCCCGCGAGGCCACGGCGCTCCAGCGCTCGGACCTGCCCTCCCTCTCGGCGCCGCCGGAGACCATGCGCACGCTCGGGCCGGAGAACGGGATCCTGGAGGGCCTGCTGGACGACCGGCCCCGCTCCCGCCGCCTCTCTGAGCGAGAGCCCGTGCTGGCCCGCCCGGAGCTGCCCACCTCACCCTGGAACCCGCTGCTGGACCAGATCGGCGCGCCGATGAGCGGGGGGCGCTTCGACATGAGCCAGGGCGAGGACCTGATGGCGCGCCTCGAGGAGGAGGACCCCGACGACGTGGAGGAGGACGGGATCAACGTGCTGACGCTCGACGAGCTCTTCGGCGACGGGTTCCACTCTGGCTTGTGCCGGAACGGGGTGGTCAACCTGGACGGGGAGGACGAGCGGGGAGCCTGGACCGCCACCTTCGACGCCGCCACCTACTTCTGGTTCTTCGGCGAGCCGCAGGCGCAGATGTACCCGCTCACCGAGGAGTGCCGCGCCGCGCTGCTGGAGAGCGGGAGCCTCCCGTCGCGGGCGGTGGGCGAGGGCTGCGACGTCTACGACGAGGCCGCCTTCTTCGAGGAGGGATCGGCCTGCCGGGACTGCCTGAGCGAGCGGGAGGGCGACCTGGACGCCTGCGAGGACAGCGGCGAGTGCGCGACGGAGAGCCCGCGCGAGTACTACGTCACGGGCGACGACGGCGAGATCGAGTGGTTCGACGGGGTGGACGCCACCATGTTCGCCTGCGCGCCGGACTGGACCATCGAGGTCATCCTGCTGGCGCAGGTGGCCGACGACGGCACCCTGCCCGACAGCTTCGATCACGAGCGCTGGGGCTACGTCTGCTACCCCTACAAAGCTGGTCGCAGCATCGACTACACCTGCCAGAGCGGCTACGGCGGCCCCTCCCTCGGCGACGCGCTGCTGGAGGGCGTCTCGGCGCGCATGATCGGCGTGCAGTACGAGGGCTCCGAGGAGGTGCTGCACGAGGGGCGCATGATGTACGCCCACGGCCTCGAGCTGGAGGACGGCGAGCGCGTGGACTACTTCTGGGGCTTCACGCCCTCGGGGGCGGGCGTGATCTCCATGCCGCAGATCATCCCCGACAGCAACGACAACGGGGTGGTGGACATCGGCGACGAGAACTTCGGCTTCGGGCTGGGCGGCTGGGGCATGAACCCCCACGCGCTCCGCCCCGACGGGACGGATCCCGACAACCTGGACCACACCTACGCCCGCGACTGGCTGGCGACCTACGTGCTCAAGTTCTCCACCGCGATCAACGGCATCCCCATCCACATCTTCGACCACAACCGCTGCGCGGAGGGGGCCTGGGAGGGGCCCTTCCAGGACGGCAGCTACCGTTGTACACAGTTGGACGCGCCCGAGGGCGAGTGGCTGCTGGACGACGTGAACAACACCTGGTCGGACTCCACCTGGACGCAGGCATACGCCCAGCCCATGGCCACCATCGCCAGCACCGGGCTCCCCGATATGAACGTCCCCACCGGGGCCGTGCCCCAGGTCGCGGGCTCGGCGGCGCTGAGCAACCCGCTGTGGGAGGGCTGCACCTGGCCCGACCAGTTCGTGCCCGACCTCGCGCCGATGGAGGACACCCCTGGGATCTTCGGCGAGCGGGCCAGCCTCTGGGGCCACACCTGGCGCTTCGGCAAGGACCCGGACATGGACCTGCGCGCGGTGCTGGTCACCAACCGTCAGCGCGAGTTCTGCCCGCCGGAGGGCTGGTGATGCTGATCCTGGCGCCGCTGGCCGGGCTGCTGCTGGCCTGCAAGGACGACGCGCCCAAGGACTCGGGCTGGCCTCCCCCCGAGGAGCAGGAGGAGGCGCCCGATCCCGGGCCGGAGGGCCACGCCTACCAGAGCTTCACGGGCGAGGCGCGCTTCCAGAGCGCCTGGGACGCCGACCCCGACGCGCGGGACTGCGATCTGTACTGGGATCTCTCCGGCACGCCCGCGGAGCTCTGCCCCGACTGCCTGTGGACCTTCGACGTCGACTTCAGCTGGGACGAGAGCCGCGGGAGTCAGGAGATCGACTGCTTCGAGGGCGCCCCGGACACCGGCTGGACCTGGACCCTGGGCCTGAGCCTGGACTGGTATGACTTCGGCGTCCCGGTGCTCTGGTATTATGTCGAGTCGTATGAGTACTACGCCTACTGGTACCCGCTGTGGATCGCGCGCTGGGAGTACCCCGCGCTGACCTTCGGGGATGGCAGCTACGAGTACGAGGTCCTGGAGGACGGGGAGTCGATGTACTACACGCTGTACTGGAACGGCACCGCCACCGTGCAGTAGGGCCCCGACCCTTCGTGCTCAGTCCAGGCGGAGGCGCCGTCGGAGCTCGGCGAGCCGCTCCGGGGGCAGCGCCGCGCCCTCCAGCAGGGCGAGCTGACGCTCCCGATCGCGCGGGACGGCCCGGAATCCGCAGCCCTCGAAGAGCTCGGGCCAGGGCTGCTCGAGCAGGGCGCGCGGGTAGTCGCGGCAGAGGAAGGGCCGGCTCTCGTAGCTGTCGCAGCGCCGGGTCCGCGGGTCGAAGTGTCCGCAGCGGAAGACGAAGGCCCGCGCGCCGCGGTCGGAAGACTGGAGCTGGAATCCGTTGATGTGCCGCTGCCAGGCCAGGAACAGGCGCCTCAACGTTGGGAGGTACCAGACCATCACCCCGACGCGGATGGCGGGGGCCTCGCAGCAGGCGGCGCAGCCCCCGCAGGCGCCCCCCAGCCGCCAGCGCGCCCGCCCCCTCGCCCGGTCGAGGCGTCGGCGCAGGCCCAGCTCCAGGGTCCAGATCCCGCGAACCAGCGCCTTGATCAGGCGGCGAGCCGGGCCGTCGCGCATGCGCCCGCCGCCCCTTCAGTCTTCTTCGGGCCGGTAGCCGCGCCTCTGGTTGGTGTTCAGCACCACGCGCAGGTCCAGGTCCTTGTGTTTGTCGAATCGATACGTGTCGCCCAGCAGATAGCCCGCGCCGCCCCAGTCGCCGGGCAGGGCCTCATACACAGCGTGGTCGGGCGTGAACAGATCGGGCCAGGTGCAGCTGTCCCAGTCTTCATCCGCCAGGTTCTCGGTCCCGGCGACCATCACCACCGCCCCGCCCTCCACCCGGCTGTCGGGCAGGCCCGTCGAGCCCAGCGTGGCCATCGGGAAGAACAGGTGCTGGCTGAAGTCCTGGGTGGACCAGTCCCCGGGCGTGTCCAGGTCCGCCCAGCTCCCCACGGGCACGTCGTCGGCCCAGCCGATCTCTGGAGGCTTCAGCGTGGTGCAGACCCAGCTCCCGTCCTCCAGCGGGCCCTCCCAGGCGCCGTCCGCGCAGCGGTTGTGGTTGTAGGTCTGGATGTAGATGCCGTCGATGGTGGTGGCGGTCTTGAGCGTGAGCGTCGCCAGCCAGTCGCGGGCGAAGGTGTCGTCGAGCTCGGCGCTGTCGTCACCGTCCGGGCGGAGCTCGAGCGGGTTCAGGCCCCAGCGACCCACCGCGCCGGGGCGGTAGGCGCTCTCCCCGACGGCCAGATCGGGCTCGCCCGAGCGGATCGCGTCCAGGGGCATGGAGATCTGGGCGGAGCCGGGCGCCGTGGCCCAGAAGCTCTGGACGGTGGGTCCGCCCTTGATCTTCATCGAGTGCGCATACCAGACGCGGTCGAAGTGGGGCTCGTCGTCCGCGCCCTCGGGCCGGATGTAGTTGACGCGGCCCACCGCCCCCTCGCCCAGCGTGTGGCCCAGCGCCCAGCCCCCCGTGCCCGCCGAGCACTGGTAGCTGGGCTCGCCCGCGGACTCGTCCCAGTAGGGCACGCAGAACCAGGCCCAGCCGGCGTGATCGAAGGGCTCGGGCAGGGTCCCGTCGTCCTCGATCTCAGCCATCATGTAGAGCGGGATGGGGAGGTCGGGGGCGCAGGCCCAGGCGTAGGCGAGGGCGGCGCGCCACCAGACCTTCTCGCCGTCCTCGATGGTCCAGGCGGAGGTGATGGCCTCCTCCTCGCAGTCCCCGCTGTCCACGCAGGCCGTGAAGTCACCGAAGGTCTCGCCCAGGCAGCTCCGGCAGTCCGAGCCCTCGGGGAAGAAGCTCTGCTCCTGGTACTCGTCGCAGCCGTCCTCCAGCGCGGCGTCCACGTCCCCGGCGGCGGCCAGCAGCGCGTCCGTGCAGTCGCCGCCCAGCTCCTCGTAGAGCGCCTCCGGGTCGTCCAGGAGGTGGCCGTACTGGCCCATCGCGTAGCTGGCCTCCCAGGCGGCGCCGTCCTCGTCCTCGAAGGTGTCCAGCAGCGCGCCCTCCTCGCAGAGCCCGTCGTCGCCGTTCTCCCCCCAGATCTCCTCGTAGGTCAGCGCGGCCACCCCGTAGGTGCGCCACCGGCCGCTGGAGACGTTCTCATCCACGTACTCGGCCAGCGCGCTCCCCCGGTCCATGTCCACCTCGAGCCCGCTCAGATCGGGGCCGAGGCCGCTCATCACGCTCTGATCCGGGGGCGGGGGCGGGGCGTCGCCGAGCTCGCTCAGGTGCAGGGGGTAGCGGGGGCTGGGCAGGTGCCCGCGCCGGAGGGCCTCGTCCAGGCCGTGCTGCACGCTCCGGCCGTCGTCGAGGGCGGCGCGGCCGGGGCCGAGCTGACGGGAGACGGGCCGACGCGCGCTGGCCGCCGGGTCCTGGGGCGCGCAGCCCAGCAGGAGCGCGAGGGCGAGGCAGGGATTGACGGGACGCGCGCGGCGCGGCAGCATACGGGGGCTCCGGGAGATCGGGATGACAGGGCTCAGGATATCAGGATCAGGGCTGCTGGCGCTCGCGATCGGCTGCGGCGGCGAGGACGTGCCCCTGGTCGAGCCCGCGCCCGCCGGCGCCATCGTGAGCGGGGACGCCAACGGCGATGGGATCTTCGATCTCTCCGACGCCGTCTGGGTCTCCTCCACCCTCTTCCGCGGCGGCGCCGACGCCCCCTGCTTCGCCGCCGCCGACCTCCTGGCCGAGGGCGAGCTCAACGCCGCCGACGTCTACGCCCTGCTCTCCGCCGCCCTGCCCGGCCTCGACGACCGGCCCGCCCTCGCCGCCGACGCCTGCGCCTACGCCGGGGCCCCCGAGGTCCCCGCCGCGGCGCGCCTGAGGCTGGCCCTGGACGCCCCCGAGGAGGTCTCCGAGAGCGCCGGTCACACTGCCGAGATCGCGGTCAGCGCCCTGCTGTGGAGCCCTGAACGCGATGTCCAGGCCTGGACCCTCTCCGTCGAGGCCGAGGGCTGCGTCGTCAGCGCGCTGAGCACCGACGGCACCGACGCCGCGCTGGAGCAGGCTGATCCGCCCGGCCAGCGCGGCCCCACCAGCTACAACTACCAGGCGATCACGCCCGAGGGCGGCGCGGTCGCTGGCCTGGTGCTGGACTGGCGCGGAGATCAGGTCCTGGAGGCCCGCCAGGACCCCTGGACCCTGCTCCACCTCACCGTCCACGCCACCGCCCCCCAGAAGGGCTGCGCGGACTGCGTGCTCCGGCTGAAGAATGGCGCCAGCGCCGGCGGCCCCCCGCTGCGCAACGCCGTCACCCTGGGCGGCTGGACCTACCCCCTCCCAGGGAGCGAGGCGACGGTCCAGGTCTGCGCGGAGTAGGCGCCGATCCTGCTCAAAACCCCGGGCCACCCACGAGGTAGGCCGCGCCCGCGTCGGTGCCCCCGCTGTCCTGGTAGGAGGCCCCGACCAGCAGGTCGTCGCGCCCGTCGCCGTCCGCGTCGCCCGCGCCCGCGACGGAGATGCCCGCGCAGTCGCTCCGCGCCTCGCCCACCAGCTTCGCGTCGGCCCGGGAGAGCGCCAGTGTGCCCGTCCGCCCGCCCAGGACCACGTAGGCCGCGCCCGCGTCGGAGCCCCCGCCGTCCTCGAAGTAGGCGCCTACCAGCAGGTCGGCGAGCCCGTCGCCGTCCGCGTCGCCCGCGCCGGCGACCGAGATGCCCGCGTAGTCGCCCCGCGTCTCGCCCAGCAGCTTCGTGTCGGCCCCGGAGAGGTCCAGGGTGCCGGTCCTCCCGCCCAGGACGACGTAGGCCGCGCCCTCATCGCGGGTCGCGCTGTCCGCCGAGGGGGCCCCGACCAGCAGGTCGGCGAGCCCGTCGGCGTCCACGTCGCCCGCGATCGCGACCGAGACGCCCGCGTAGTCGTCGGTGGCCTCGCCGACCAGCTTCGCGTCGGCCCCGGAGAGGTCCAGGGTACCCGTTCCCCCGCCCAGGACCAGGTAGGCCGCGCCCGCGGCGCTCCCCCCGCTGTCCTCGAAGTGGGCTCCCACCAGCAGGTCGTCGCGCCCGTCGCCGTCCACGTCGCCCGCGCCCGCGACCGAGACGCCCGAATAGTCGTCCACCGCCTCGCCCATCAGCTTCGCGTCGGCCCGGGAGAGCTCCAGGTCGCCGGTTCCCCCGCCCAGGACCACATAGGTGGCGCCCGCGTCGTCTCCCCCGCCGTTCTCGAGGTAGGCTCCCACCAGCAGGTCGTCGCGCCCGTCGCCGTCCAGGTCCCCTGCGCCCGCGACCGAGATGCCCGCGGTGTCGCCTGCTGCCTCGCCCACCAGCCTCAGCTCGGCGAGGGAGAGGTCCACGGTGCCCACGCCCCCGCCCAGGACCAGGTAGGCCGCGCCCGCGTCGTCCCCTGCGCCGTCCGCATAAGGGGCTCCGATCAGCAGGTCGTCGAGCCCGTCGCCGTCCACGTCGCCCGCGGACCAGACCGCGGCGCCGGCGGAGTCGCCGTTTGCCTCGCCGACCAGCCTGGCCTCGGCCAGCGAGAGGTCCAGGGTGCCCGACACCCCGCCCAGGACCAGGTAGGCCGCGCCCGCGACGCTGCCCCCGCTGTCCTCGCCCCAGGCCCCCACCAGCAGGTCGTCGAGCCCGTCGCCGTCCACGTCGCCCGCGCCCGCGACCGCGAAGCCCACGGCGTCGTCCGCCGCCTCACCCACCAGCTTCGCGTCGGCCAGGGAGAGGTCCAGGGTGCAGATCGTCACGGTCGGGTCCTCGTCGTCGCAGTCCTCTTCGGCGGTATACCCGTCCCCGTCGGCGTCCACGGGGGTGTCCTCGCCGCTGTCGCCGCCGCTGTCAACGGCGGTGTCCCCGCCACTGTCAACGGCGCTGTCCCCGCCGCTGTCCTCACCTGAGTCCTGGTCGGTCTCACCGGTGGTGTCGCCGGTGGTGTCGCCGGTGGTGTCGCCGGTGGTGTCGCCGGCGGTGTCGCCGGTGGTGTCATCTGTGGACGGTCCCGTGTCGTCCTTTGGAGACCCCGTCGGGCAGCCGACGGCCAGGAGCAGCGCGAAGAGAGCGGAGAAACGTACAGAGGCTGGGATCATCGTCTCACACCGGTGAGGGAGGTCTGGCATTGGTCTCCACGCACAGTACACCTCCGCCGGGCGCCGCGCGAGCACAGATGCCGGCCGCGCCGGATCTCGTCCGAGCTCCCCCGAGCGAGCGCATCCCCGCCGAAATAGGGGGAGGTGTGCAGCGCGACCCGGCGAGATCTCCGCTCCTCCTCTGGCTCGGCGCGCTGGCGCTGCAGCTCGGGCGAGCGCTGTGGCTGCCGGAGCCGGATCTGTGGGATGTCCACTATTATCGGGCGGTGGCGCGGAGCGTGGCGGAGGGAGAGGGCGCGCTGACCGGGGCGGTGTGGAGCCTGGCCTCCCCTCCCCCCGCGCTGCCGGCCGTGGCCGACCTGTACTGGATGCCGCTGCCCTCGCGGGCGCTGGTGCCGGGGCTGTGGCTCTGGCCGGAGCGAGGCGAGCTGCTGATGACGGCGCTGCTGGCCTCGCTGTGGGCGCCGCTGGCCTGGGCGCTGGCGCGGGGGCTGGGGGCGAGCGGGCGGGTCGCGCTGGGGGCGGGGGTGGCGGCGGCCCTGGGCGGGGCCTGGGCGCGACAGATGGTGCTGCCGGACTGCTTCGGGATCGTGGGCGCGCTGGGCGGGCTGGGGATGCTGGCGGTGGTGCAGGGGCGGGCGGCGCCGGCGGCGCTGTGCGCGCTGCTGCTGGCGCTGTGTCGGGGAGAGGGCGCGCTGCTGGGCCTCGGGCTCGCGGCGGGCTTCACGGGCTGGCGGCGCTGGGCGGTGGCGGCGGCGGGCCCCCTGGGGAGCGCGCTCTGGGCCCTGCGCAACCTGAGCGTGGCGGGTCCGGAGGCCCTGGCGATCAAGGCGGCGACGACGCGGGCGCGCGACATCTCCGAGCTGCTGCTGGGGACCATGCCGAAGAGTCTTGGTGGCCTCGAGCGGCTACAACTCCTGATGGATCAGCTCCCCGGTCTCGCCCTGTTCTGGTTGAGCACGGGCGGGCTGCTGGCGGTCCTCGCCGTGCTGGCCGGGCTCAAGGAGGCGGGGCCGCTGCGACGCCCCCTCCTGCTGATCTGGCTGCTGGTGCCGCCGCTGACCGTGCTGGCGGCGCCGGGGGCGGCGGCCCAGGGGGCGCTCTACCGCACGGGGGCGGCGCTGGGGCCGGTCCTGGCGGCGGTGGGGGCTCTGGGGGCGGCGCGGCTCGGGGCCTGGGGGGCGCGGGCGCGTGGTTATCCGCCGGCTTTCCTCCCGGGCCTGCTGCTGGGCGCGCTGGTCCTGCTGTCGGCGCAGGTCTCCCGCGTGCCGCCCTCCGGAGCGCTCCCCCCTGATCTCTGCGTACCGCTCCAGGGCCTGCCCGCGGGCGCCCCCGTCTTCGCCTGGAACCCGCTCGCCGTCGCCGAGCGCTGCGGCCACCCCGCGGTCGCCCTGCTCCGCGGCGCCACGCCCGCGCAGATGGCTCAGCTCGCCGCCCGCTATCGCGTGCACCACGCGCTGCTCCCGCCGCCGGGGCAGGCCCGGGAGGATCTCGCGGGGCCGGAGGACATGGCCAGGCTCCTGCCCGGGTGGGTGTCGGACGGCTCGCTGCTTTGGGTGGCCCCGGGACTGGAGCCCGAAGGGATCCAATTCATGTCACAGGATCAGTGACGCAATTGTTACAGGCTCTGTAACGGCGGTTGTTACCATCCGTGACCCGCCGGGACTGTAACAGAGAACGTTGAAACGCCGAATCTCTCGCGCCAGGACGCTCTCCTGAGGGCTGAATCCTCCGCCCTCCTCCCTGTCTTTCCAGGTAGCGGACAAAAACAGTCCGGGCTGTTTTGACCTTGATCTGCCCCCCGGGTACACCTGTTCACGTAAGGGAGGTCAATCACTTGACCGCGAACTGTACCCTCGTCGTCGACTCGATCGGCAGCGCGAGCCCGCGCGTCGTCCAGGCCCTCCAGCAGGGCCTCCATCTCCCCGAGCTGGACCTCGTCCGCCGCCTCTACCAGGCGCCCTCCGTGCTGGTCGCCGGCCTGCCCGAGCCCACCGCGCGCGGCATCAGCGAGCTGCTGGGGAAGACCGGCCTGGAGACCCGGGTGCTGTCCGCCGACGAGCCGTTCTCGCCGGGGACCGGGGGCTGGGACGTGGCGCTTCACGTCCGCGACCCCCAGCGGCTGCGCGAGGTGATCGCGGAGATTGGGAGCTTCCTCGGCTGTGACGGGGCGACGGCGGCCCAGATCGCCTGGAGCGCCCCCGCGGCCCTGGTGGGCAACGTCTCGGCGGCCACGGTCGACGCGCTGCGGCGGCGCTTCGCCCGGCTGGACGTCGAGGTGGACGCCTCGCTGGCCCGCGAGGCCCGCTACGATCTGTTCGTGCAGGATCTCCCGGCGCCGCTGCGCACGGAGATGGAGCGCGTGCTCAAGTCCCGCGGCGTCGTGGTGGAGTCCGCCGGGGCCTTGATGGCCGCGGGTCTGGATCGGCCGACCGCCGACCTGATCTGGCAGCGCTTCGACCAGCGGGCGACGCTGAAGCTGCTGGATCGGGCCTTTCAGCGCTTCGACGTGCGCTTGGAGCGCGCGCCAGAGACCCCGGCCTTCCTCGATGCGCTGGTGCGCGAGACCGGCATGCCGCCCGCCGCGGCGCCCAAGGTGCTGCGCCGCCTGCCCCTCGTCCTCCACGGCGGCGTGCGCCACGCGGACCTGGAGGCGCGGATCGGGGCGCTGAGCGCGCACGGAGCGACGCTGACGGCCCACCTGAGCACGCTCCAGAGCTTCGACCTGCTGATCACCCAGGTCCGCGATCTGCGGCTGGCCAGCAGGCTCCTGGCCGCGCTGACCGGCGCGGAGGAGGAGGAGCGCGCCCGCGCCCTGCGTCGGCTCCCGCTGCGCGTCGAGGGCCCGCTCTCCGCGGTCAAGGCGCGCTGGATGCGCGCGGAGCTGGAGGCGGCGGGGGCCACCGTGAAGCTGGAGCTGCGATGAGCATGGAACAACCGGTACATGTCGGCGTCGCCGAGCAGGGCAAGCTCTTCGCGCTGTCCGGGGACACCGCCCGCGCGCTCTACCACTACCGGGAGGCGATCCGCATGGCCGTGAGCCAGGGCGCCCCCGAGGTCTACTTTCGACACTACACCCAGTGCGTGCTGGAGGTCCTGGAGCGCGTCGGCAGCCTGGCCGAGGTGCTCGAGTTCTGTGAGCGCGCCGAGCGACACTACCGCCAGAGCCCGCCAGCCAACCCGCTGGCGCGGCGCGATCTGGCCTCGATTCACGAGCGCAAGGGCGTCATCCTGCTGAAGCTGGGGAAGACGGCCGAGGCCCGCGAGGCGCTGATCGGCGCCCTCGCGCTGGCGAGCGTGGACAGTTTTGATCTGCCACTGACACAGGTTGTGTTACAGTGGCTGCGATCCGGGTTGCACATCGACACGCGGCGCCTCCAGCTCGAGCAGGAGCGGCGCGGGTACTATGTGGTGCGCAAGGGGAATGTCTCCCCTTCGCTCGCGATCCGCCTCCCGGATCAGTCGAACGTGTCCACCCGGACCCAATCCACGCGAACATAGGGGGCATCACAAGTCATGCCGACACCATTCCGCGACATCGCCGACTACACGCCGGGCGAGCTGCTCGCCGATCTCAAGATCGCCACCTTCATCAAGGAGATGGCGCTGGGGATCGCCGAGGCCCAGAAGGCGTTGGACGAGAACAGCGTCCAACAGGCGCTGGAGCTCGCGACCACGCCCATCCCCGGTCTGAACAAGACCCTCATCGAGCTGGGGCTCTCGCCACCTTTCTACCACTTCCAGTACGCGGACCTCGAGGTCAACCTCTCGATGAGCTTCCGCGTCCAGAAGGAGTTCGGACTGGACGTCGAGGCCTCGGCGAGCAGCAACAGCAGCTCGAGCGCCGAGTCGTCCAGCACCAGCGTGGGCACCACGGATCTGACCATCACCCAGGACGAGGCCAGCCCGGCCACGGCCACCCTCGAGTTCTCGGCGAATGAGGAGGGCCAGGTGAAGGTGGCGGGTCAGACGGTCAAGCTGGTCGATCCTCCCGGGGGCTCCGACATCGAGCTCGACGACACCCTCAGCAAGTCGGCGAAGCTCCTCGCGGACGCGCTCGAGGCCCTCGAAGACGACGGCGAGCCGATCCTCAAGAGCCCGGTCAAGATCGAGATGGTCAGCGATGGGGACGTGTCTGCGTCCTCGAGCTCGCGGGGCTTCGAGATCAGCCGGACCAACATCACCGTGCTGGATGAGGACGCCACGAACGCCATCGCCCTCGTGGGGATGAACCTGGAGAGCGACGCGAAGTTCGCGTACACGCTGACCCGCGGGACGCCCCTGGGCTCTGAGAGCGTCGGCTTCGACTCGGGGGCGGACATCCACGTCACGCTGACCTCGGGCGACGTCGAGACCTCGGCCAACGATCTGGCGGACGCGATCACCACCACCAGCACGATCTCGGACGCGGAGGTCATCGCGATCGGGAACGAGCTGCTGGACAAGGTGTACTTCGACTTCGACTCCTACCAGATCCACGGCAACGCCAACGCCGCGGCCATCGAGCGCGTGGTCAAGCTCATGAAGCGCTGGCCCTCGCTGAAGATCACGCTGGAGGGACACGCCGACCCGAGCGGTGACGACGGCTACAACATCAACCTGGGAAAGGCCAGGGCGAACGCTGTCAAGACCCTGCTCGTCGACGCGGGCGTCTCCAGCACGCGGCTGGACACGGACTCGAAGGGCGAAGAGCAGCCCGTGGACGCGACGGGCCACGACATCCAGACCCCCGCCAACTCCAGCACCAACACCAACACGAACCCCGCCAACCACACGATGTGTCGGCGTGTCGAGTTCCACCTCGACGACTTCGAGTACGACTTCCTCCTCCAGCTCGAGAGCGTGGACGCGGGCTCGGGCGCGGACGAGATCGAGTACTCCGAGGACTCGGCGACGGAGAGCGATCTGCTCGCCAGCGAGGAGGGCGAGGGCGAGCGGCGCCTCGCGGATGGTGATATCCTGACGATCACCGCCGGGACCACGAACGTGGACTTCACGGCGCGGACCACCCCGTCCGCGGCGAACGAGTTCGAGATCACGTCCGGAGACCCCGAGGCCACCGCCGAGGCCCTGGCCGAGGCCATCGAGGGCTCCACCTCGCTCACGGACGTCAACGCCGTGGCCAGCGACGCCACGGTGGCCATCAGCGGCTCCGGCGCGACCGTCTACCTCACGCTGACCACGACGAAGAAGGGCGACGCGGCCAACAACACCTCGCTGTCCGCCAGCGGCTCGCTGCGCGTCAGCAAGCCCTTCTCCAAGGGCAAGGACGCCAAGGCCCCCGAGCCCGGGGACACCGTCAGCATCGGCAAGGCCGTTTTCGCGGTCTCCGACCCGGACGATCCCGACTCGGTGCCGGACGGGGCGGACTACACCTTCGCGATGGGCGACGACGCCGACGCGACGGCGCGCAACCTCGCGTCGCGCATCAACGACGCCCTCGACGGCGAGGTCAGCGCGGCGGTGGCGGCCAACGTGGTGACCATCGCCGGGACGCCGGGGACGGCGCTGGCTGTGGACAGCGAGAACGACGCCTTCAAGCTGGGCTCGAAGAAGATCGGCGGGACGAAGGAGCTGAAGAGCTCGTCGTCGAATCAGGCCAAGGCCTTCGCGCTGTCCGTGGACGTCCACTACGCGAAGAAGTACGACCTGAGCATCAGCGGAAACTCCAGCATCAAGGCGAGGTTGGTCGCGATCCCGGCCCCGGCGGACTTCCTGGACGAGATCAAGGCCTACCTCGCGGGGTGATTCATGCCCAGCACCTCTGTCACCAGTCTCCCGCGGACGCTGCTGCAGGCGCCGCTGCCGGACATCGTCCAGCGCCTGGGTCTCGCCATCGCCGAGGCTCAGCTCGCCCTGGACCAGTCCAGCATCGCGCTCGCGCGGGAGCTCATCGACACCACCCTGGAGCTGACGCCGGGCGACCCCCGGAGCCTGCTCGCGCTCGGGTTCACGCCCACCTTCTATGCGTTCACTGAGGCCACGGTCGAGGCGCGGCTGGCGTTCACGATGTCCGAAGAGACGGACCTGAGCGTATCCGCCAGCCTCGGCGTGGACATCAAGTGCTTCGCCGCGACGGTGGACGCGACCTACTCCCGAAAGTTCTCATTCGAGGCTACCGGATCGAGCTCGGTCATCGCCCGGCTGGCGACGGTGCCCGCCCCCGCCGCCTTCCTCGACCTCCTCTCTGAGGTCGCGGAGTCCATGAACAACGACTCCTGAGCCTGCGCTCAGGACACGACTCAACATCCAACACGACAGGGAGACACGATGTCTCTTGGACAGATCGGCCAGGACCTCCTCAACGTCCCGATGGGGGACATGATCCGCCAGATGGCCTTCGCCATCGCCGACGCGCAGGTGGCGTTGGACGCCGCCGCCTGTGAGACGGCGATGATGATGAGCGGCACGCAGACGGCGGACGACGACAACGGCGATCCCCAGCCCGTCGGGCTCGTGCAGATCGGCGGCGAGGACTACAGCATGTTGGAGCTCGGCTTCGCGCCGACCTTCTACCAGTTCGTGGACACGATCATCGAGGTCCGCCTCGCGATCAAGTGCACCTACGAGCGGGAGGACAAGGGCTCCTACAAGAGCACCACCACCAACGTCCGCGTGGGCAAGGGCCGCGGGCTCCAGATCTCCAGCAGCACCGTGGACGGCACCTACCAGTCCAAGTACAGCTACACGGCCGAGGGCAGCAGCCTGCTCCGGACCAAGCTGGCCCCGGTGCCGCCGCCCGCCCTCTTCGAGGAGCGGATCCGCGCGCTGGCTGAGGCGGGCCCCACCGTGAGCTCCACGCCCTGACAGGCGAGCCTCGACGAACCGGATCCACCACAATCCAACCTAAACGGAAGTCAACATGCCAGTACCTACCGGTGTCAGTATCGGTCAGGAGCTGCTGAACGTCCCGTTCGCGGAGATGATCCGCAACATGGGCCTGGCCATCGCCGAAGCGCAGCTCGAGCTCGACATGGTCGGGATGCGCATCGCCCAGATGATGGCGGGGCAGATCCAGTACACGGACGACAGCGGCTCGGATCAGCAGGACGAGTCGACCCCGCTCATCGACTTCGGTGACGATCAGTACACGCTGCTGGAGCTGGGCTTCACGCCCACCTTCTACCAGTTCGTGGAGACGATCATCGAGATCAAGATGGCGATCAGCGTCCGCAGCGAGGTCAGCAACACCTCGACCACGCGCAACGCCAACATCACGACCCCGAGCATCGCCGGGATCATGGGGCTGAGTCGCCAGGGACGCAACATGAGCGTCAGCTCGGTCAACGGGAGCTACTCCAACAAGTTCCAGTACTCCGCGGAGGGCAGCAGCCTGATGCGGACCAAGCTGGTGCCGGTCCCGGCGCCGGCGGTGCTGGAGGAGCGCATCCGCAGGCTCATGGAGCAGGACGGCGAGCCCGAGGCGCCCTAGGCCCCTGAGGCCCCGGCGCTGAGCCCAGGGGTCGGAGGACGCGATGGACTGGACGAGCTGGCAGGACGTCATCGAGGAGGAGCTCGACGAGGCCGCGGAGGAGGGGCGCCCCCCACCCTCTGAGGACGAGCTCCTGCGCAAGGCGGGGATCGCGACGCTGGAAGACGCGGCGCAGTCCATCCCTCAGCTCAAGGAGCTGCTGGCGAAGCGCGCCAGCCTGGAGCAGAAGATGAGCCGCCTCCTGGGCGGCGCGCCCGCCAGCTCCGACGATCCGCGCTTCGACCAGATGTTCGGGGCCCCCATCCCCGAGGATCCGGTCCGTCCGACCCGTCGCGTCCAGCCGATGAAGCTCGAGCCCCGCCCCCTCCGGGAGCGCATCCGGGAGGAGCGGGAGGACCGCGCGCGCCGCGAGCGCCTGCAGGGCGCCGCGCTGGAGCGCCGCGACGCGCGCCTCGACTTCGAGAAGACCATCACGGAGGTCCGCGAGGGCCGCCTGCAGGAGCGCGTGAAGAAGCGCCTCAAGGACCGCGTCCGCGAGCGCGCCGCCGAGCGCCTCACGCAGGTGCTGAAGATCGACGACCAGGGGCGGGCTCCCTTCGCCAAGGGACCCGCCGCGAAGGGGCCCGCCGCGAAGGGGCCCGCGGGCAACAGCGCCGCCATGACGCTCAGCGCCATCGACCGTCGCAAGGCCAGCGAGCGCCTCAGCTCGCCCCTGGCGATGGTCATGGGCGGGCGAGAGGGCGTCCAACGCAAGCTGGAGCGCGAGGTGCTGCCCGTGCTCAAGCGCCGCGTCATGGGCGCGGCCAACGGGAAGTCCCGGCTCCTGGTGCGCAGCCCGGAGGCGCCCACCGACAAGCAGCTCGATGACAAGCGCCGTCGTCAGCGCGAGCGCGCGATGGCGCGCAAAGAGGAGGAAGATCGCCTCCTGACCGCCCGGGAACGTCAGCAGCAGCGCCTGGAGAAGCTCCGGGAGGACGCCGCCCGACGCCGGGAGGAGGTCGAGGAGGACCATAAGAACGTCGAGAGCATTCGCGAGCGCGTCCAGAAGCGTCGCGAGGCTGTCGAGGACAAACGCAAGGACGTCGACAACCTGCGCCGCGAGGTCGGACGCAGGCACGAGGACGCGAGCGACCGAACATCCCTGGACCGAATCCGCGCCAGGCGGAGGAGCTGAACACACCATGGCAGACACAACCGCCATCTTCACCACCCTGGACGACTACCTGTTGAGCATCGCCGACGGGATCGTGCTGGCCCAGACGCAGCTCAGCGAGCTGGGCGTCTCCGGCATGCCTGGGCGACAGTTCAACTACTACCTTCCCAAGGTGGACTTCGAGCTGCGCATGCACGTCCGCGTCACCGAGGACGAGAGCCTCGGCGCCCGCTACGCGGGGACCAGCCGCAGCGGGACGCGCGCGCGACACGTCATCTTCCAGCCGGCCGCCACCGACCCGCAGTCGGGCGGGGGGAGCGTCAGCAGCGCGACCACCGACGTGCTCTCGGTCATCAGCGGCAGCTTCGTGGCCATCCCGGCGAACGAGGGCCTGCCCTCCGTGATCCTGGGCACGGAGGTCACGCGGGTGGACGCCACGACCTGCACCATCGACGTGACCGCGCGCAACGCGGCGGGCGAGCCCAACGTGGGGCTCCGCGTCGAGTTCAACCTGGACCGTGACGAGACGGAGGCGCTGAACCCGAGCCTGGGCTCTGGCGCCGTCGCCAGCGGGACCGGGCTGCAGAGCGGCGTCGTGACGACCGACTCCAGCGGCCTGGCGTCCAACACGCTGACCCTGGACGCGACCCAACCTGTCGGCTCCCTGCTGGTCATCGTGTTGGACGCGGCCGGTCGGACCGAGAACATCGTCGTCGAGGTGACGTCATGATGCTCAGCGCGACCTTTCAAGACACCTCGGGCTCCCCTCTCGTAGGGAAGGCCGTCAGCGTCGTGAGGCTCGAGAGCGACGGGACCACGGTCAGCGTGGTGGACGGGACGACCGATGATCTCGGCGCGGTCTCGCTGGACGCGGGGGACAGCCTGGGCGTGAGCCTCGCCCTGCTCATCGGCGGCACGCCGCTGCTCACGGCCGCTCAGAGCATCACCGCCGACGGAACCCTGGCGCTGGGAACCCTGGTGGTGAGCGACCGCCCACTGCTCCCGCTCACGGCCTTCCACACGGCCAGCACGGGCGGCTACGTGTACGGTTGCCCAACAGAGCTCTACAGCTACGTCAAGTCGCTCATCGACGCGGCCAGCACGGGCGGGGGCGACGGCACGACGGGCAGCGGCGACGACACGACCGAGGAAGATCCAGCCATGGACAGCGTGCTGACCGCGATCAGCACGGCCATCTCCAAGGCGTCGAGCGACACGAGCGGGCGGGCCACCACCAGCGGGTACACGCTGAGCTCGGTGCGAGTGAACGCGAAGTGCCTGCTGAGCAGCGCGGACGGCAGCGTGAGCCTGGGCTTCCTGGACAAGACGGAGATCGCCAGCGTCGATCCCGATCATCTGAGCGAGGTCGAGGTCGCCTACGTCGCGCCGAGAGGGACGGCGTCCACCGGGACCTCGACGGTCGACAGCGCGGTCCCGGCCCTCACCGGCTACACCCGCGAGCTCGCCGTCCGCAAGGTCCGGGCCGCCGGCATGGTGCCCGAGCTCAACAGCGTCGTGGTCACGAGCGCCGCTCAGGTCGGCCGCGTCGTGAGCCAGTCCCCCGCGGCCGGCGAGGCCCCGGCCTCCGACACGGTCGTCAAACTCTATCTCGGCATCCTGAGGAGCTGACATGCCCACCTTCGACGCCCCCGCCCTGCTCGACGCCCTCTCTGCGCCGTTGGGTGATCTGATCGCCGCCGTCGGGACCAGCGTGGCCTCGGCCCAGCGCGACATCGATCTGGCGACCATCAACAACCTCCAGGCGATCTACGAGAGCTCCGAGGATCTGTATCGAGAGCTCCAGGCCATCGGCTACCGCCCGACCTGGTACCACATCCCGGAGGCGGAGGCCGAGATCTCGATGGCGCTGACCGTGACGGGCAGCTATGACGAGAGCACCGGCAAGAGCAAGCTGAAGACCTACTCGGCCCCTGTGGACGCGGGGTACTCCGGCCGCTACAACTACGACTTGAAGGGCGCCAGCAAGCTGCGCTTCAAGGTCGTGCCGGTGCCCGAGTCCCCCGCCGCCGAGGCCGTGCAGATCATGCCCAACGTGGTCGGGCTGACCTACGCCCAGGCGACGGCGCTGCTGACCCTGCTGCGCGTGAGCTATACAGAGGTCGCGGGGGCGAACAGCGCGGACGAGGTCACCGCCCAGACGCCGGACGCGGGCTCGTTGCTCCGCGACACCGCGACCTTGTCGGTGAGCTGAGATGGGCCTCACCCGTCCCGCCGACGACTCCGGCTCCGCGTCCAGCGGCGCCTCGGCGCCCGTCGCGGCCGGCGCATCCTCTGGGGCCTCGTCGGGCGCTTCGTCGGGCGCGTCAGCCAGCGCCGCCAGCGGGCTCAGCGCGTTGGAGGCCGAGAACAAGGCCCTGCGCGCGGAGATCGCCGCGCTGCTGGCCGCTGGCTTCACCGCCGAGGACGAGCCCATCCCGTTGGAGGACGTGCTCATCAGCGCATCGGGACAGATCCAGAGTGCCCTCGACGAGCTCCCGGCGCGCAACCTGCGCCTCGGCCCGGTCACGCTCACGATGCGCGGGGCGTTCACCAGCTCGGACGGCGCCCTGGCCCTGCGCTTCACCCGCACGGACAGCGACGCCCTGGGCGCGGCTGTCGTCACCTTCAGCCCCACCCGGGCCGGCGCGCTGGCCCTGGGTGGGACCGTGCCCGACGTCACCGGCTACACGCTCAGCCTGGCCGAGCGCAAGCTGGAGGCCGCCGGCTGCACGGTCGAGACCTTCCTGCTCACCGGCGCCCCCGCGGAGACCCTGGACCGGGTGACCCGCCAGGAGCCGGAGGCGGGTGAGCCCGTCACCGCTGGCCTCAGCGTCCGCGTGTGGGTGGGGGCGTGAGCGACAGGTTGAAGGCAGCTAATCGCGCGGGGTGATCTCGGTCCAGGTCTTCTCCTGGACCGAGGTGAAGACGCCCCTCCTGTAGACCATCCGACTCTGGGTGATGTCCGTGACGTCGCGGTGGTCCTCGGCCTCGCGCCGTTCTGTCGTGAGCGTGGCCTGCTTCGCCTTCGGGTGGAAGGCCACCCTGCTCGCGACGCAGACGGGCTCGTCGCAGCCTACGTTCGTCCGAAGGGCGTCCCTCGCCACGCCAAGCTGCCCGGGGCCAGGGCTCGTGTAGCTCGCGTACACAGTCAGGTCCCAGCTCCCGCACATGTAGCGGTTGGGCACGTAGATCATCACCAGAGGGACGCCGCTCTCCTGGGGGCCGGTCGTGCTGGCGCGGAGCTCGTCCAGGGGTCCGTCGATGTCGCCCCAGCCGCCCAGGTTCAGCGTCACGACCCGACGATCCGACGCGCCCTCCGGCTCGATGACGCGCAGGATGATGTCGCGGCTGGCGCTGTAGGCGACCGTGACGAGCTCCTGCTCCCCGTCCCCGTCCAGATCCGCCTCCAGCCGGGCCGGGGTGAGCACGCCGCCGAAGATGTGGCCTTGGAGGGATGCTCCCGCGACCTGGGCGGTGACCTCGTACCAGCGCTCCTGGCGACCCTCGGCCCAGTCCAGCGGTCCGGCGGACAGCACCGAGACCGGCGTCCCGGCGGGCAGCTTCGCCACCACCGCGGCGCTCGTCCCCGGGCCCGCCCGCAGGTTCACGCCATCGCCGGCGACGTAGACGGTGTGGCCCGCGGCGTAGTCCTCGTTGCGGTAGAGGACCTTGACGGGAGCGGAGCCGATCTCATGAGCGCCGCTGCTGAGGTCGACGAAGGTCTCATCTGCGTGGCGGACGAGGACGGTGTCCGCGTCGGGCGCCTGGGCGCGGACGGTGAGGGAGAGGAGCAGGGCGAGCATGCGCTCACTGTACCGGAGCGCTCACACGCCTGCCACGGTCCGCAGGCACCGGGTCGCCTGCAACCGGAGCGCCGACGGGGTCTTCCCAGGCGAGACCCCCTGGGCCGGGCTGTGAACAGAGCATGGGATGGCCGCAGTCGAGCCATCGTCAGCCCGCTCGTCCATGGTATCAGTGCTTTACCCCCCAATCACCTGAGGCTGGCATGATAGCCCGGAGAGCTCCCGTGGAACGGGCACGCTTCGCCACGCCGCCGATCGCCATCCCCAAGGAGGTCCCATGACCCAGACCCTCAGGTTCATCGCGCCGCTGGCGCTCATGCTCTCGGCCTGCAGCGACGACAAAGGAGGTGGAGACGACAGCAGCGCCACCATCGACATGGCGGACGCCATCAGCGGCACGTACTGGAAGCCGTCGTCGCCATCACGATGCGCGACGACGGCTTCCAGTACGTGTCGGACGGTTACCCGAACCACACGCTGAACGACGAGTACATCATGCCCGACGACGGCACGAGCTGTGTCGCCCACCCGACCGACGAGTGCTCGCACATCGAGCCGCTCGCTACGGCGGTCTCGGCCGACGCGATCGACGTCACGATCACGGCGACGCCCGAGAAGGTCGACGACACGACCTCGACCCCCTTCGGCGCGATGGGCGTGATGATCTCGGGGGTAAACGTCTACAACCCCTACGAGGGCGACGGCACGACGGTGGCGATGAACGCCAACTTCACGATGACCGACGACGACGGGATCGAGGTCCCGTTCATGGACACCTGCAACGGGCACCCCTCTCCCCATCCGGCCGAGGCTTATCACTACCACGGGTTGCCACCCTGCGTGACCGAGCAGGTCGATGAAGAGGGAGGTCCCTCCCACATCATCGGCTTCGCCTTCGACGGGTTCCCGGTTTACGGGGATCGCGACATCGACGGCGCGCAGATCGACCCGGACACGCTCGACGAGTGCAACGGGATCGAGAGCCCGACGCCGGAGTTCCCCGAGGGGATCTACCACTACGTCCTGCTGGAGGTGATGACCGAGCAGTCGACGATCCGCTGCCTGCACGGCAAGCTCGACGGGCCGCTGGTCAGCTACCAGTATTGACCCGGACAGGATGAGGATCCGGGCCGGCGACCGGGATCAGTCAGCCCACATCTTCAGCGTGCGGCCGATGTCCTCGAGGATCTCGCGGCAGACGTCGTAGTCGGGGTGGCGGGCCCAGACCCAGGCGTTGCCCATGTAGCCGGACCCGACGGGCTGGGTGCGGCCGCCGACGGCGGGGAGGTGCATGCGCAGGATGTTGCGGCCGTAGCGGCGGTTGATCTCGTCGACGCCGCTGTAGCCGGCGACGCGGCCGTCCCGGTTGGGGCGGATGGCGACCATGCCGGCGCTGTAGTTGCGCGAGGGGCGGGGGGTGGTCTGGCCGTAGACGACGGCGCGGGCCCACTCCAGGTAGAGGTCGAAGTCGTTGGCCGCGCAGTAGAGGTCCCAGACGAGGACGCCGGGGGGGCGGGCGCCGATCTCGCTGAAATAGAGGCCCCTGGGCCCGAAGAACCACTCCATGTGGGTGGCGGTGGTGCCCAGGCCCAGCTCGCGGATGACGTGGCGGCCGAAGCCGCGCAGCTCGCCGTAACCGGCGGAGTCGATGCGGTTGGTGGTGATACAGACCGGGCTCACCTCGCGGGTGCGCATGGCCTCCAGCACGCCCGGATAGTAGTGCGAGATGGCCTCGAAGACGACCTCTCCACCCACGGTCAGGGTGTCGAAGAATCCCTCGTGCCCCTGCACGAACTCCTCGCAGAGAGCAGGGCGACCGGGGGCGAGCCCGACCTCCTCGGCGGCGCGCCCGATGCCGCTCATGTCGTGGACGCGGCTGGTGCCCGAGGCGCCCGCGCCGGCCAGGGGCTTGACGATGATGGGGAAGCCGACCTCGGTGGCGAAGCGCGCCATCTCCTGGACCGTGCTCACCTCGCGCGCCTGGGCGCAGGGGATCCCGCGCTCGCGCAGGAACTTCTTCATCTCGTACTTGTCACGGCAGAGGTTGGTCTGGGCCACGCCCATGCCGGGGATCGAGGTCGCCTCGCGGGCCTGGGCGGCCGTGAGCATCAGGGCCTCGACCGTACACTCCAGCTTGTGGACCCAGGGGCCGCGGGCCTGGATGCGGCGCACGGCCTCGGTCACCTGGTTCGGGTCCGCCGAGCTGCCGACGTGCTCGTAGGAGTACATGCAGCGCTTGAGGCTGTCCGGCAGCCACTCGAGGGGGCGGTCGCCGATGCCGCTGACCAGCGCGCCCGCCTCGTGCAGCGCGCGCACGAACTCGGGCTGGTTGGCGGGGAAGGCGGGCTCGAGGAAGATGACGTGAATGGGCACGCGGGGCCTCCGAGAGAGCAGGGCGCGGCCTCATAACCTGGAGCCCCGATGGGCGCGCCTCAGTCCGCCGAGCACCCGATCACCAGGTTGTCGATCTTGTGGTAGTTGTAGGACGACCCCGTCGCCGCCGACACGCCCAGGCGGTACAGCGTGTCCGTCCAGCCGTCCAGCGTGCCGCTGGCCACCGCGGATCCGTCGATATAGGCTCCATACGCGCCGTCGCTCATCACGAGCTCGAAGCTGTGGGTGCCCGAGCTCTGCATCTGGGACAGCGAGCCGTAGTTGTACCAGGTGCCGTCCTCCAGGTCCCAGACCTTGAGCACGTCGCCGGAGCTGCCGTAGCCGCTGTTCCCGTAGGTGTCGACCGCGAAGCCCCAGCCCGTGTTGCCGGTGATGCCCAGCCCGGACCCGCCGGACTCCGTGGAGACCTCCGTGTAGGCCGTGTCGGCGTCGGCGATGAAGAAGTTGACGCCGTCGGCCCCGCTGGTGCCGTGGCCGCCTCCGATCTCGAAGTCGAAGCCCACGTAGAGCTGGTTCGTGTACGCGGTCTTGATCAGGTTGGCCGTGGTCTCCTGGTCCTTGGAGGGGAGCGTGAGCACCAGGACGCCCTCAGAGCTCTCCACGTAGCCGTCCCCGTTGATGGAGATCAGGCTCTCGTCGACGTCCTCGCTGAAGTCGTCGGCGTAGAAAGACTCGTCCACGTCTCCGTCGCAGTCGTTGTCCTCCGCGTCGCAACGCTCGGGCGCGTCCGGCCAGGTGTAGCTGTTGCTGTCGTCACAGTCGGTGGCGTCGGCGACGAAGCCCGAGGGCTGGGTGCAGGCGCTGGTCGTGGAGCTCTCCTCGCCATAGCCGTCCTCGTCGGCGTCCTCGTACCAGGTGAGCGCGTCCGTCGCGTCGCCCTCGTCCACGGTGCCGTCGCAGTCGTTGTCGATGTCGTCGCAGACCTCGGTCTCGGCGGGGTTGGCCTCGTCCTCCAGGTCGTCGCAGTCGTCGTCGTCGTCCACGTAGCCGGAGGGCTGGTCGCATGCGACGGTGTACAGATCGGCGTCGCCGTAGCCGTCCCGGTCGCGGTCGATGTACCAGGTGCTCACGTCCTCGGCGGTGCTCTCGTCGACCACGCTGTCGCAGTCGTTGTCGATGTCGTCGCAGACCTCGCTCCGAGCCGGGCTCGCGTCGTCCTCGTCATCATCGCAGTCGTCGTCATTGGACACGTACCCGTCGGGGAGCGAGCAGGCGGTCGTGGTGTCGTCGGCGTCGCCGTAGCCGTCCTCGTCTCCGTCCCGAAACCAGGTGTCGGCGTCGAGCGCGTCCGCCTCGTCGGTGGAGCCGTCACAGTCGTTGTCCAGATCGTCGCAGAGCTCCGTCTCGCTGGGGTTCACCGCGCGGCGCTTGTCGTCACAGTCCGTGTCGTCGTCGGTGTAGCCGCTGGGCTGGTCGCAGGCCACGCGGGTGCGGTCGGCGTCGCCATAGCCGTCGCTGTCGTCGTCGGCGTACCAGGTGGTGGCGTCCACCGCGCTGGACTCGTCGGTGGAGCCGTCACAGTCGTTGTCCAGATCGTCGCAGATCTCGTCGGCGCCGGGGCTCTTGGCGTCGGTGTCGTCGTCGCAGTCGTCATCGTTCTCCACGTAGCCCGAGGGCTGGTCGCAGGCGTCCGTGGAGCTCCGCGGGTCGCCGTAGCCGTCCGCGTCTCCGTCGGCGTACCAGGTCGAGACGTCCTCTGGATCGTCGTCCACGACGCCGTCGCAGTCCTGGTCCACGTCGTCGCAGGTCTCGGTCGCGTCGGGGTGGACCTCCGCGTCGCCGTCGTCACAGTCCGTGACGTTGTCGACGAATCGGCTGGAGGGCGAGGCGCAGGAGACCCAGCTCAGGCTGTCGCCGCCGTAGCCGTCCTCGTCACCGTCCAGGTACCAGGTCGAGGCCGTGCTCTCGTCCAAGGAGGCGTCCTCGTCGTCGGTCTCGCCGTCGCAGTCGTTGTCCGCGCCGTCGCAGACCTCGGTGGCGTCCGGGTTGCTGTCGGCGTCCCCGTCGTCGCAGTCCCCGCCCTCCTCCGCGTGGTAGGCCGGCGCGTCGCAGGCCAGGGTGCTGTCCGCGTCGTCGCCGAAGCCGTCCCCGTCCAGATCCGCGTACCAGCTCGTGGCCGTGCTGGTGTCCAGTCCCTCGTCGGCGTCGTCGGCGAGCCCGTCGCAGTCGTTGTCCAGGTCGTCGCAGACCTCGGCGGCGCTGGGGTTGATCGCCCAGGCCACGTCGTCGCAGTCGCCGTCGGCGGTGACCGTGTCCTCGGGCTGCGCGCAGGAGACCGTCGCCGCGTCGGCGTCGCCGTAGCCATCGCCGTCCAGGTCGTCGTACCAGACGCCCGCGGTGTCCAGGTCCAGGCTGTCGTCCTCGTCGTCGGTGAGGCCGTCGCAGTCGTTGTCCTGGTCGTCGCAGACCTCCAGACCCTCGGGGTTCAAGGCCGCGTCCACGTCGTCGCAGTCGCCGTCGGTCACGGCGTAGCCCTCGGGCAGCTCACAGGCCGCCAGGGCCTGGGCCTCGTCCCCGTAGCCGTCGGCGTCCGCGTCCACGTACCAGGTCCCCTGCGTGCTCTGGTCCAGGCTGTCGTCCTCGTCGTCGGTGAGGCCGTCGCAGTCGTTGTCCTCGCCGTCGCAGACCTCGGCGCCCTCGGGAGAAACGCTGGCGTCGCCGTCGTCGCAGTCGCCGCCGGTGCTGACGTAGCCCTCGGTCTCGCAGAGCTCGGCGGCGTTGCTCTCGTCGCCGTACCCGTCTCCGTCGCTGTCCGGGTAGAAGACGGTCGTGCACTCTTTGGTGACGATGCCGATGTCGGTGGTGCAGGCCAGGAGGAGGAGGGAGACGAGCATGGGGGGGCTCCGAGTGGTCTGCAGGGTTCGACACCCGGCGCCGCGGAGATGGCAACAGATGTTCAGTGCCTCCTCCTTGTCCGCGGTGCCCATCTGGGTCCACTCCCCTCCCGCCACGCGCGCAGGGGGTTATTGCTCCAATCCCCCTCAACGACCGGAGGCCCCTCCATGCACCTTCTGTTCGCGCTGATCCTCGCCTGCGCCGACCCGGCGAAGAACGTCACCCCCGCGGAGGTCGCCGCCCCCGCGGCCCCCGAGGCGCCCGCCGCGCCGGCCGCGCCCGTCACCCCGGCCGCGCCCACCACCTACCCGGGCAAGGCGCTCACCCCCGCGGGGACGCTGGGCTTCACCGGCGCCAAGATCACGAAGTCGCACGACGGCACCTTCGGGAGCTGGTCCGGCAGCCTGTTCGTGGACGGTGACAAGGTCACCGGGCTCACGGTGGAGGCGCAGGTGGCCTCGCTGGCGACCGACTCGGGCAAGCTCGACGAGCACCTCAAGAGCCCGGACTTCTTCGAGGTCGATCGCTGGCCCACCGCCACCTTCAAGAGCACCTCGATCACAGAGGGCGCCCCCGCCGACAGCAAGCTGGCCGGCGCGAACGCCACCGTCACGGGCGACCTGACCATCCGCGACACCACGAAGAGCGTGAGCTTCCCCGCGGTCCTCGAGGTCGGGCAGAGCGAGGTCAAGGCCAGCACGGAGTTCTTCATCAACCGCAAGGACTTCGGCATCGTCTACCCGGGCAAGCCCGACGACCTGATCAAGGACGAGGTCGTCCTGCGCGTCTCCCTGAGCGCGCCCCGCTGAGCGCGCATGCGCGCGCATCCTCGCGCACGAGGGCGACGACGGTTCAACCTGTCTTCCTGACCTGAGCGCGCGCGCTCGCCCCTGGCACGGGCCCTGCAACAGGCCCGGCCAGGAGGCACCATGCACCGGCTCATCGTTCTCAGCGTCCTCGTCGCGTCCACGTCCACCAGCTTCGCCGCGGGCTCGGCCGCGGGCAATTCGCACTCGCTCAGCGCCCGCGCCGACGGGACCGTGTGGGCCTGGGGCGCCAACACCAGCGGCCAGCTCGGCGACGCCAGCGCCAGCACCTTCGAGGGCGAGCCCCTCCAGGTCCCGGGCCTGCCCGCGGCCAGCGCGGTGGCCGGCGGCTACACCTTCTCCCTGGCCCTGGACGCCGAGGGCGGGGTGTGGAGCTGGGGCGGCAACGGCCAGGGTCAGCTGGGCGACGGCACGACCACCAACCACACGGACCCGGCCCAGCTCTCCACCCTCAGCGGCGTCGTGGCCATCGCCGCGGGCAAGCAGCATGCGCTGGCGCTCGGCGAGGACGGGACGGTCTACGCCTGGGGCGACAACGGCTACGGGCAGGTGGGCGACGGCAGCGGGCTCGACCGCAGCAGCCCCGTCGAGGTCATGAGCGGCGTGGTCGCCATCGCCGCGGGCGAGTACAGCTCGTATGCGCTCACCGCTGGCGGCGCGGTCTACGCCTGGGGCAGCAACGGCTACGGCGCGCTGGGCATCGGGAGCTGGTCGGACAAGCTCTCCCCCACCCACGTCTCCAGCCTGTCCAACGTCCGCGCCATCTCCGCGGGCCTGGCCCACGCCGGGGCGATCACGGCCGGCGGCACCCTCTACGTGTGGGGGGCGAATTACTCCGGTCAGCTGGGCGACGGCACCACCACCACCCGGCTGAGCCCGGTGGCCCTCGGCGGCCTCTCCAACGTCACCCAGGTCTCGCTGGGCGCCTGGCACTCGCTCGCGCTCACGGCCAACGGCTCGGCCTACGCCTGGGGCGCCAACAGCGCCGGCCAGCTCTGCGACGGCACGACCACCAGCCGCACCTCCCCGGTCACCGTGGGCTCCACGCCTGAGGCGATCACCGGCGTCGTGAGCGGATCTACCGCGACCCACACCCTGCTGCGTCTGGTGGACGGATCGCTGTACGCCTGCGGCTCCAACTGGAGCGGTCAGCTGGGCGACGGCGGCTTCTACGCCGGGTCGAGCTCGCCGGTCGAGGTCACCCCGAGCTGGTGAGCAGGTTAAGTGCCGCGGATGGATCTCCCCTCCGCGACCGCCTACGTGGCGCGCCTGCACGCCGTGGTCGATGAGCTCACGGCCCCCCTGGCCGCGCGCCTCGGGGGCAGGCTCCAGTGTCGGTCCGGCTGCGCCGCCTGCTGCGTGGACGATCTCACCGTCTTCGAGGTCGAGGCCGCGCGCATCCGGGCGGACTTCCCCCAGGTGCTGACCGAGGCCCCCCGCCCGCCGGGGGCCTGCGCCTTTCTGGACGAGGCGGGCGCCTGTCGGATCTACGCCGCGCGCCCCTACGTCTGCCGCACGCAGGGGCTCCCGCTGCGCTGGATCGAGCAGCGCCGCGGCCAGCCCGTGGAGCGCCGGGACATCTGCCCGCTCAACGAGCCGGGGCTGCCCCTCACGGCCCTCTCCAAGGACGACTGCTGGTCGCTGGGCCCGGTGGAGGAGCGCCTGCGCCTCACCCAGGAGGCCCTGGACGGCGGCGAGGGGCGGCGGGTCGCCCTGCGCGACCTCTTTACGGAGTCACCGGCGTCGCGACCTTCGCCGGGCGCGTGATCGTGGCGAAGGTCGCCAGCGCGCCGGTGACCGAGAACCCGAAGATCTGGAGCCCGAAGGCGTAGGCCGGCGTCAGCGCGCTGATCAGCGCCAGCAGGAACCACATCCCCGCGTAGAGCAGGAGCCAGCGGCCCACGAAATTCGCCAGCACCAGGCTGGGCAGGGCCATCAGCAGATCCTCGACGATCAGCACCAGGTTCACGTCCAGGTCCGCGCGCCAGGCCAGCAGGCGCAGCCCCTCGATGCACAGCCCGGCGCCCAGGATCGCGGTGGCGTAGGCGCGGTTGACCCGGCTCTTCAGGATCCAGCCTCTCGCCACCAGCACCAGCGCCCAGAGCACGCCGTTGAACACCAGCCCCACCCGCACCAGGGAGCCCACCGTGAGCTCGCCCGTGTCGGCGAAGACGCCGCCGAAGAGACCGCCCAGCACGAGGAGGCCCGAGGCCGACATCGCCACCTGGAGCTGGCGCCGGTCCGTGGCGTGCGCCCTGGGGTCGAACTCCCAGGCGAGCTGGCGCTGCTCCAGGATGCGGCTCTCGAGCTCGGCCAGGCGCGTCCGGCGCGCGGGCTGCTGGCGCCCCAGGCCCTCCAGCTCCAGCAGGTAGACCTCGGCCTGGGCGGGGTTCTCCCGGGCCATCTCCCAGTCGAAGCCCCGGCGGAGCAGCTCCACCACCCCGCGCTGGGCCTCCTCGTTGTCGGGGGAGAGCAGCAGCACGGCCTCGTAGGCATGCCTGCACTCCTCCAGCGCCGCCGTCACCGCGGCCGGGCGCGCCGAGGCGTCCGAGAAGAGCGAGCGCAGGCGCAGCACCTTGGCGTCCGCCGCCTCCAGGAGCGCGAGGGCGCCCTGGTCGCGCAGCCATCGCTCCAGGGCCGCTTGAAATTCCGCTGCTGACTGCGGGCGACGACTCGGGTCCCGGGCCAGGGCCCGCGTGCAGATGTGCTCCAGCGAGCCCGGCCGCGCCCCGGGGAAGGAGGGCCCCTCCCATTGATAGATACCATACAGGGTGTCCACCATCGACTCGCCGCGGTGCGGGGGCCAGCCCGTCAGGACCTCGTGCAGACAGGCGCCGAGCAGGAAGACGTCGGAGCGCTCGTCCACCCTGGCCGCCCTGTCCACCACCTCCGGCGCCATGTAGGAGGGGGTGCCGCTCATGCGCAGCCGACCGGCGTCGTCGCTGAGCTCCACCGCCGTGCCCCAGTCCAGGAGGATCACCTCGCCGTGCTCTCCAACGTGGACGTTGGCCGGCTTGACGTCGCAGTGCAGAACGCCCCGGGTGTGGGCGAAGTGGACCGCCCGCGCGACCTCCACCAGGATGCGGACGTGACGCTCCCGCGCGGCGCTGGGTACGCCCGCGCGGACCTCACCCGCCCAGAGGCAGTCCCGATGGAGGATCTGCGACCAGGGGGCGCCGCTGGCGTACTTCAATACCATCAGCGGCAGATCGGTCATCGGGTCGAGCCCGATGGCGTGGACCGGGACGATGTTGGGGTGCTCGAGCTGCCCGACGATGCGGGCCTCGCGGAGCAGGGCGCGGGAGGCGGTCGGCGGCGCGTTGGGGGCGATGCGCTTGATCGCCACATCCCGGTTCAGCATCGGCTGGCGCGCGCGGTTGACCACCCCCATCCCGCCGCGGCCCAGCACGTCCTTCAGCCACAGGCCCGCGCCCGCGTCCGGCCCCGGATCCCGCCCGGTCTCGTCCAGCGAGATCTCGGGAAGATCGCTGGGGATCCCGCGGGCATACTCCGGCGGGGGCCCGCGCAGGGTCTCGCCCGGCGCGTTCCCGAAGCAGTCTTCGGGGAGCTGCGTCAGCAGCATGTCGAAGGGTTGTGCCTGCTCAGGCATGGGGTGTCCTGGGAGCCCCAGGATAACGCATGGGAGTTGTGAGAGATCTTACTTCGATCTAGAACTGTTGAGTTTTCAACGATCATCCGCCTCGATGAATCAAGCTCCAAGGGCTTTGCCCGTTTCGGCGCGCCGGGCAAAGAAGCGCCGCTTGGCGTGTTCGGTGACCAGCACGTAGGTGATGGTGATGGCCACCACCGCCAGCAGCAGACCCGGCGGCAGCGGGTCGAGCCCGAAGAGGGCGCCCAGCGGGAGCCAGGGCAGGACCAGCGCCAGCAGCGCCACCCCCAGCGTGATCCACAGCACCGCCGGGGCCGGGCGGCTCCGCAGCATGGGCAGGTGCGTCCGCATCACGAAGAGCACCAGCAGCTCCGTCAGCAGCGACTCGACGAACCACCCGGACTGGAAGTGTTCGGGCGTCCCGTCGGCGAGCGTCAGCAGGACGGCGAAGGTCAGCAGATCGAAGATCGAGGAGATCCCACCGAAGACGAACATGAAGGAGCAGATCTCCGGCGTGCTCCAGCGACGTGGACGGATGATCTGCTCCTGATCCACCGCGTCCCCGGCGATGGCCAGCGCCGGCAGGTCGGACAGGAAGTTGTTGAGCAGGATCTGCTTGGGCAGCAGCGGCAGGAAGGGGATGAACACGGAGGCCACGGCCATCGAGACCATGTTCCCGAAATTGGCCGAGGTGGTGTAGTAGACGTACTTCAGCGTGTTGGCCATCGTGCGCCGCCCCTCGGCCACCCCGCGGGCCAGCACGCCCAGATCTGCGCGCCGCAGCACGATGTCCGCCGCCTCCCGCGCCACGTCGGCGGCGCTGTCCACGCTGATGCCCACGTCCGCCGCCTCCAGGGCCGGCGCGTCGTTGATGCCGTCCCCCAGGAAGGCCACGGTGTGACCCGCCCGGCGCAGCGCGGTGACCACGCGCTCCTTCTGGGCCGGGTCCACCTCGGCGAAGACCTGGGCGTCGGCCACCCGCCGCTGCAGCGCGTCGGGCGTGAGCGCGCGCATGGCCCCGCCCGTGAGCACCCGCGGCTCCGTCCCCCGCAGGCCCCGCCAGAGGTGGGCCGCCACGCGCGCGTCGTCCCCCGTGATCACGCGCAGATCCAGCCCCAGTCGGAGCAGCGCGTCGATGGCCTCCCCCGCGTCCGCCCGCGGCGGGTCGGTGAAGACCAGGAGCCCGGCGAAGACCATCGCCCGCTCCTCCTCCAGGCGCGCCTCGGTCTCCGGTCCGCCCTCGCGCAGGGCCACCCCCAGCGAGCGCAGCCCCTCCTCCGCCAGCCGGTCGTGCAGGGCCTGGATCCGCGCGCGCTCCTCGTCCAGGGGCACGCGGGATCCGTCGGGCCGCTCCGCCCACGCGCAGACGCTCAGCACGGAGGATAACTGACCCTTGGTCACCAAAGTCCGGCGCCCCTCGCGCTCCAGCAGCACGCTGAGCCGCCGCCGGGCGAAGTCGTAGGGGATCTCCCCCACGCAGGTCCAGCCCACGCGATCCCCCGCCCAGCGCTCCCGCAGCGCCGCGTCGATGGGGCTGGCGTAGCCGCTCTCGAAGGTGGCGTTCAGTCCGCCCAGGGTGAGGGCGCGCGCGCTCTCCTCGCCGTCCAGGCCCAGGGCCGCGTGCAGGCGGACGCGGCCCTCGGTGAGCGTCCCCGTCTTGTCCGAGCAGATGACGGTGGCCGCGCCCAGATCCTCGATGGCCGACAGGCGCTTGACCAGCACCTCAGCCTCGGCCATGCGGCGCGCCCCGCGGGAGAGCGTGACCGTGACGATGGCGGGCAGCAGCTCGGGCACCAGCCCCACCGCCAGGGCCACGGAGAACAGGAGGCTCTCCAGCGCCGGGCGCTCGGTGAGCACGTTGACGGCGAAGATGCAGAGCACCAGCAGGACGCTGGTCCGCGCCAGCAGGGCCCCGAAGCGCTGGAGCCCGAGATCGAAGGCGGTGGGCGGCTTGCCGCGGGAGAGCCGCGTGGAGATGGCGCCCAGCTCGGTGTCCCGGCCCACGGCCACCACCACCGCCTCCCCCGTCCCGCTGACGACGTGGGTGCCCAGGAAGAGGGCGCTGGCGCGGGCGGCTGGCGGCGCGTCCGCGGGGACGGGATCCGCCGCCTTGGCCGCGGGGAAGCTCTCGCCCGTGAGCGCGGACTCGTCCAGGGTGAGCCCGTTGGACCACAGCACCCGCGCGTCCCCGGGCACCGTCCCGCCCGCCGAGAGGGTGACCACGTCCCCGGGCACCACCTCGTCCAAGGCCACCGGGCAGGCTCGACCGTCCCGGCGCACCGTCGCCCGCGTGCTCACCAGCGCCTGCAGGCGGGCCAGCGCCTGCTCCGCGGCGTGCTCCTGGAAGAAGCCGAGCCCCGCGCTCAGCAGCACGATGGCCAGGATGGTGAGCCCGTCCCCGTGGCTGCCCAGCAGGATGGAGACCGCCGCCGCCGCGATGAGCAGCAGCACCATCGGGTTCAGCACCTGCGCCGCCAGGATGCGCCAGACTCCCCTCCCCCGCCGCTCCAGGCCCGGCCCGCGCCGCGCCAGCCGCCGCTGCGCCTCCTCCGAGCTCAGCCCGCGCTCGTCGGCCCCCAGATCCTGGAGGAGCTCGCCCGCGGGCCGCGCCCAGAAAGGGGCGCTCATCCGTGGCGCTCGACCCGATCCGGCCAGCGGGCGCGCGCCGTGATCATGCCGCCGGAGAGGTGCCGGACGCGGTAGCCCCGCTGCAGCAGGAAGCGCGCGGCGTACCAGGCCCGCTGTCCCACGCCGCAGAGCAGCCAGAGCTCACGGTCCCGGGGGAGCTGGTCCGCCCGCGCCCGCAGCGTGGACAGGGGCGCGTTCACGCTCCCGCGCAGGCGCGCGTCGGCGAACTCGGAGGGCTCGCGCACGTCCACCACCAGCGCGTCCGTGTCCGCCAGATCCTCCCAGCGGGCCAGCGGCAGGTAGCCGTCCAGGTGATTGGTCGCGATCATCCCCGCCATGTTCACGGGGTCCTTCGCGGCCCCGTACTGTGGAGCGTAGCACAGCTCGCTCTCGGCCAGATCCCGCACGGTCCCGCCGTGCTGGATGTGGGTGGCGATGACGTCGATGCGGCGCTCGGCCCCCTCCTCGCCCACCGCCTGGGCGCCCAGCACCCGCCCGTCGGGCACGCTGAAGATCAACTTGAGGTGGATCGGGCGGGCGCCCGGGTAGTAGCCCGCGTGGTGGCCGGGGTGCAGCCACACGGTCTGGTAGTCGCGCACGCCGGCCCGGCGCAGCCCCGTCTCGTTGGCCCCCGTCGCTGCCGCCGTGAGCCCGAAGCAGCCCACCACCGCCGTCCCCTGCACGCCGCGGAAGCGGCCCTGTCCGCCGCAGATCGCCTCGGCCGCCACCCGGGCCTGACGCTGCGCCGGCCCCGCCAGCGGCAGCACCACCTCCTGGCCCAGCACCACGTCGCGCACCTCCACCGCGTCGCCCACCGCCCAGATCGCCGGGTCCTCCGTGCGCATCTGGGCGTCCACCAGGATCCCGCCCCGCGGCCCGAGGGGCAGCCCCGCCTCGCGGGCCAGCCGCGTCTCCGGCCGCACCCCGATGGCCAGGATGACCATCCCCACGTCCAGCACCTCGCCCGCCTTCGTCTCCACGCGCACGCCCGTCTCGCTGGGCGAGATCCGCGCGGGCTCGTCGGGGATGAGCAGGCGGAGCCCGCGCTCGACCAGGCGCTCGCGCAGCGGGGCGACCATCTCCGGGTCCAGGGGCGGCATGAGGATGGGGGTGACCATGGAGACCTCAATCCCACGATGGACGAGGTTCTCCGCCATCTCCAGCCCGATGAAGCCCCCGCCCACCACCAGGGCCGAGCTCACCCCGCGCGCGGCGATCCAGGCCCGGATCGCCCGGCTGTCGGGGATGGAGCGCACCGAGAAGACCCCGGGCGTGTCCAGGCCCGGGATGCCCGGCAGGATGGGCGAGGCCCCCGGCGCCAGCACCAGGGCGTCATAGGGCTCGTCCCGCTCCTCGCCCCCGTCCAGGGAGCGGACCCGCACCCGGCGCGCCTCGCGGTCGATGCTCAGCACCTCCGTCCGGGTGTGGACCTCCACGGCGAAGCGGTCGCGGAAGAGCTCCGGGCTCGCCACCAGCAGGCGGGCCTCGTCGGCGATGACGTCGCCCACGAAGTAGGGCAGCCCGCAGTTGGCGAAGGCGACGTGCGGCCCCCGGTCGAAGACCAGGATCTCCGCGGACTCGTCCAGCCTGCGCAGCCGCGCCGCGCAGGTCGCTCCCCCCGCCACGCCGCCCACGATGATGACGCGCCTCGGCATGTTCACTCCCGTCCTCTCGGCTCAGCGCAGGACCTGCTCCAGCGCGCGCTCCAGGTTGCTGGCGGGATAGAGCAGGTCGATCCCGCAGGGCAGCTCGCGCAGGGCGGCGAGGGCCCGCTTCACCATCTCCGGACCCGCCAGGATGGAGCCGTGCTGGGGCAGCATGGCCTGGAGGGGGAAGGCGCTGATCTTGTCCACGTAGCCCCGCAGCGCGCGGTTGCTGGCCATGTAGAAGACGTGGAAGGGCACCATCCCCCGCCAGTGCCGATCCCAGTCGCTCACCACCAGCTCCCAGTCGCGCTCGACGGCGGCGCCGATGTCGCTGGAGAAGAGGTAGCCGGTGGCCTCGTCGAAGGTCGTCATCGCCTCGGGGAAGTGCAGGAAGGGCGAGGTGATGAACCACAGCGCCCCGCCCGGCAGCTCCAGGCAGGTGGTGTCGTTGGGCGAGGCGTCCAGCCAGCGCACCTCGTCGGGCAGCCCGTAGTAGGGCAGGAGGACCCGCGTGCGCGGGGTCGCCACCAGGATGATGTCCGGGTTGATCGCCAGCCAGTCGGGCAGCGAGTCGCAGAGGTCCGGGTCCTGGTGGTGGACCACGATGTGGGTGACGCTCTCGGGCGGGATGATCTGCGCGACCCGGGCCCGCACCTGGGCGAAGTGGTGCTTCTGTGAGCCTGGGTCCATCAGGACGCGATAATCCCCGTCCACGATCAGGTAGGCGTTGCAGCGGAAGGGGCTGTCCTCCTGCGCGCCCACCCAGTACACGGCGTGCGGGCCATCATGGAGCAGCACCGGGCCGCTCAGGTCCACGGGGCCTCCGCGGAGCGCCTGGAGTCGGTCGCTCATCGGCCCGCTCCCCGGGCGATCTCGGCGAGGAAGCGCCGCATCCACACCCGCAGGTAGCCGATGTTCCCCTCCGCCCCCAGCCAGACGGCGACCCACACCCCGCTCGCGTGGTGGATCTTGAGGAGCAGGTAGCCGCGGTTCGCGCTCATCAGCAGCTCGTCGGCCGCGCCGAAGTCCAGCACACCCCCGAGCTCGTCGTAGACCGCGCGCTGCCCGCGGGCGAGCTCCAGCAGGGCGCCCCGCATCCCGGCGAGCGAGCGCGGCGCCTGCTCGTCGGCCACGAAGAGCTGGTCGTCCAGCCGGCCCACCGCGGCGGCGCGGTAGCCGGGCATGACCTCCCTCAGCTCGGAGAAGCGTTGCGCGTCGATCATGAGCTCGCTCCCTTCCAGGAGCGCCTGCTCTGCAACCCGTGTGCCATGAGCTGGCCGCGCCCGAGGCGGGATCTCCGCCGGTCATTGGGGGAATTCGCACACCCGCCCTGTGCGGTTGCGCACACAGCGGCGCCCTGTATCGAGAAAGCCAGCATTTCCTGGCCGGCACGGACATTGCAAACGGCCGGCGCGTACCGGACGAACAAAACAGGAATGCAAAATGCAACTTCAGGCGGATTCGGATCCTGTGAACCCCATGGTTCGCCTCGCCCGTCGCATGCATCGGGACGCCCTGATCCGCGAGGCTCAGGCGCGGAGGCAGCCCCCGCTCGAGACCCCCGAGGGCATGGTCTGGATCTCCGGACGTCGCCTGCGCTGGGGCGACCGGACCTATCTGATCCGGCCCTTCTTCCTGGACCGGACCCCGGTGACCAACGCTGACTGGCGGGACTGGATCCGCGGGACGGGCGAGCTGGCCCCGGCGCACTGGATCCGCCGCGAGCCCCCTCCCGGCACCCTGGACCACCCGGTGGTGGGCGTGAACCACGCCGCCGCCGAGCGCTACGCCCGCTGGCTCGGCCGGCGCCTGCCCACCCACCTGGAGTGGCTCAGCGCGGCCCGCGGGCCCGAGGGGCTCTGGCCCCTGCCCTGGGGCAAGGGCTGCTCACCCGAGACCTGCCACTGCCCTCGCCTCGGGCTGCGCGGCACGGCCCCGGTCACCGCCCACCCCAAGGGCGCCTCGCCCGAGGGCTGCCTGGACCTCATCGGCAACGTCTGGGAGTGGACCGCCACCGACCCGCGCGCCGGCGACCTGGACGAGGATCGCGCCTACAGCCTCGGCGGCTCCTTCCGCGGGGCCTGCGGGGCCACGCCGGGCACGCCCCACGCCATCCTTCCACGGATGAAGGACTTCCTGCACGTCGGCTTCCGCTGCGCGCGGGACGTGGAGCCGCTGCAATGAGGCCCGCGCTGGACCTGGACGCCCTGGACGGCGCGCTGGCCCGGCCCGCCTGGCCGCCTCCACCCGTGGTGGAGCTGGTCGCCGCCCCTATGGCCCCCCCGGCGGTGGTGGAGCCGGTCGTGGCCTGGGTCGAGCCAGCCCCGCTCCCGCCCGAGCCCGCTCCCGCCCGGGTGGAGCCCGCGCCGCGCCCTTGGGGGCTGTGGATAGGGGCGATCGGGCTGGCGGCGCTGGCCCTGGGCATCGGGCTGTGGATGATCTCCGGCTCCGAGGTGGAGGAGGCTCTACCGGAGACGGCGCCCGCCGTCGCGCTCGCGCCCGCCCCCGAGGCCGCGCTCGCGCTGGCGCCCGTGCCTGAGCCTGCGCCCCCACCCACCCCCGCGCCCCCGCCCGAGGACTGGGTGGTTCCCTTCGCCTACAACCGGGCCACGCTGCCCGCCGGCCTCTCCCCTCCCCTCGCCCTGCGCGACTGCGCCGCGGTCCAGGTCACCGGCTACACCTGCGCGCTCGGCTCGGACGAGGCCAACCTCGCCCTCAGCCAGCGGCGCGCGGAGGCCGTGGCCGGCGCGCTGGAGGGCCTGGGGATCCCCGCCGATCGTCTGAAGGTCCAGGGGCGCGGGGCCGCCGATCCCCTGGGTGACAACCGCACCTCCGAGGGGCGGCGCCAGAACCGCCGCGCCCTCGTCCACTGCATCCCCTGAGAACAGCATCCCCTGAGAACCCGTCCCTGAGACGCTGGTCGGAGCAGCTCATGGCCCTCACGCATCCGCAAAGAAACCAGAAGATCGAGGAGACGCTGGCCGCGCTGGCCCTGGGGCGCGGCGTCGTGGCCGCGGCCATGGTGGACGGCGACGGCTTCGTGACCCACATCCGCCGCGACTTCGAGATCGACACCGACGCCCTGGGCGCCGCGGTGCAGGTGGTGGTCGCCGCCACCTCCAAGGCCGCGCAGAACGTGGGCCAGCACGCCACCCGCCTGGTGCTCTCGGAGAACAAGGACGGACTCATCCTCTGCGTGCCGCTCTCCCGCGGCTTCGTGCTGGCCGTCGTCGCCGACGCCTCCAGCATGCTGGGCGCCCTGCGCTACGAGGCGCGCGAGGCCGCCGGAGAGCTCAGCCGGATCCTCGGGGAGGCCTGATGTCCGCGCACTGGCTGGCCAGCGAGGTGGGCGGGCTCCGCGCGCTGGCGGAGACCTATGAGTCGGCGCGAACGGCGGGGGATCGCGGATCGGCCGAGGCGCGGGAGCGCTACCTGTCCGGTCTGCGCGTCCTGGTCGAGCAGATCGCCCTGCACCCGGGCGTGAGCAGCGCATTCTGCGCGCACCAGGGCCTGCTGCTGGCGGCGGCGGGCCCGGAGGCGGACCAGGAGGTGCTGGCGGCCATGACCGAGTGGTGCGTGGTCCCGGCCCAGGGCGCGGCGAAGACGCTGGGCCTCGGCGAGCTGGGCCAGCTCCTGATCTCCGGCGCGGAGCGCAAGCTGGCCATCGTGCAGGTGGGGGACATCAGCCTGGGCGTGCTCTGCCCGCTCAGCGTGAACCTCTCCGCGCTCCTGGCCGAGGGGCCGCACGCCTGATCCTCCGGCTGAGCCCCAGCAGCGCCGCCAGCCCGGCCAGCCCGGCCCCGCCCGGCGAGCCCTGCGCGCAGGCGCAGCCGCCCGGATCCTCGCCCTCCTTCTCCCCCTCGCCCTCGGCGCCGCCGCTCTCCGCTGGCGTCCCGGTCTCCGCGGTCTCGCCGGTCTCCGCGCTGTCCGGCCCGGGGTCGTCGCAGGCGTCCAGCGGGTCCTCCGGGCAGGGATCGGCGTCCGCGCAGGCCCCGTCCCCGTCCTGGTCGTCCAGCGGGTCCTGGGGGCAGGGGTCCAGGCAGTCCACGACGCCGTCGGTGTCGCTGTCGGCGAAGTCCTCGTCGGCCACGCCGTCGCAGTCCTGGTCGACGCCGTCGCACAGCTCCGCCGCCGCGCTGTAGACGCCGCCGTCCTCAGGCGCGCAGTCCCCGCACAGCTCGGTCTCCCCGTCCCCGTCGGCGTCGGCCGGGGCGGTGAAGATCAACTCCTGGTTGACGAGCCAGGTGCTGTTCACGTCCTCGTTCTGGTCGCCCAGCGCGCGGCTGACCACGTAGCCCAGCGGGGTGATCGGGCCCTGCGGCTCGAGATCGGGGCGCCGCTGGTAGTGGACCGTGAGGTAGCCCAGCGCGCCCAGGCTGGCCTCGTAGACCACGCCCTCGTCCAGGGTCACGTTCAGGTCGGGGCTCTGCTGCCACGCGTCGGCGCTGGCCTCGCCCCGGGCCTCGGTCACCATGCTCCAGGTCTCGCCGCCGTCGTCCGAGCGGTACACGCTCCAGACCAGCCGGGCGCCCTCGTCCACGTCCATCTGCTGGCGCAGGCTGCGCAGCGTCGTGGCGTGATCGACCCGGAAGGCGTTGCCCGCGCTCACCCAGCCGGACTCCTCCGAGGTCCCGTCCTTGTACAGGGACACCGTGGTCTCGGAGATCTCGTCGACGGCGCCGTTGCAGTTGTCGTCCACGCCGTCGCAGACCTCCTCGGCCGCGGGCGAGATCGCCGCGTTGGCGTCGTCGCAGTCCCCGTCGCAGTCGCTCACCCCGTCGCCGTCGCCGTCGGTACAGCCCGCGTCGAAGAGGGCGGTGGCCCCGTCGATGTCGTCTTCGGCCAGCTCGCGGAGCCCGGCGTAGTACGCGTACATCACGGCCGAGCTGTCCGAGGAGTGCCCCAGGCCCAGGCAGTGGCCCAGCTCGTGGAGGGCGACCGACTGCAGGTCGATGGCGCCGCCGGCCGGGCCGTCGGGGTCCGCGTCCCAGACGATGTCCATGTAGTCGTTGTAGTCCAGGAACACCAGATCGCAGTCGAAGCCCGCGCCGTCCGTGTCCCAGACCCAGGCGCCGGTGAACGCCAGCACCGTGTCCATGTCGTCGTAGGCCGCGTGCAGGATCTCGAAGCGCCCGTTGGCCTCCAGCGCGAGCCCGGTGTCCTCGCCCGCCGACGAGAGCGCCATGTCCAGCCCCAGCGCCGTCCAGGTGGCCATGGCCTCGTCGAGCGCGTCCCCCACTTCGTCCGGGTCCACCTCGTCCGTGGGGAAGCTCTCCAGATCCATCCAGAATGGATCCTCCACCGGGTGAGCCTGCCAGGACCAGTCGGTGCCGGTCACCTCCCAGGCGCGCCCGCTCCCCGAGAGCAGCAGCAGGAGCTCAAGGCGCACGGCAGCCTCCCAGCCGGGCCAGCGCGGCCTCCTCCTCGCCCGCCGCCACCGGGATCGCCCCGTCCGGCCCGCCGCGCACCTTGTAGCCGCCCTGCGCCCGCGGGCTCAGCAGCAGCAGGTAGCGCCCGTCCACCTGAAGCGTCGCCGCCTCGGAGACCAGCAGCCTCGCCCCGCCCACGCTCCCGCCGGGGACGACCACCCGCGGCGGCTCCGCGGGCAGCTCGCCCCGGATCACGCGCAGCACGGCGAGATCGTAGCTGGTCAGCACCAGGCCCTGCTCGGTGGGCTCGGCCTCGCTCCCGGTGACCTCGGCCAGGACGACCAGCGCGCTCTCCGCGCACAGCTCAGGCAGCGGCACCGAGAGGCGAGCGGCGTGCGCCGGCTCCCCCAGCAGCGCCGCGAGGAGACCCACACCGACCGCTCGCATGTTCACCCCCCGATCAGACCTGGACCGCCTTTCTACCACGGGTGAGCCCCACCAGGAGACCCGCGATGACCAGCGAGGAGCCCAGGGCCAGGACCAGCTCGGGAAGCACGCGCAGCACGATGCAGACCGCCGCCGCCAGGATGAAGCCCAGGGTCACGAGGTTCATAAGCTTGTTGCCGGCCTTCCCGGGCTTGGGCATGCGCAGCGAGCTGACCATGAACAGCCCGAGGCCCACCGCCACCACGCTCATCAGCTGCGAGGGGTCGGGGAAGCCGTGCGCCTTCGCCACCAGCCAGCCCGACGCCATCAGGCCGCCCGAGGCCGTGGACGGCAGGCCGCGGAAGCCCTCGGTGTCGTCGGCGTCCACCACGTTGAAGCGCACGAGGCGGGCCAGGCAGCAGCCGATGTACAGCAGGGCCGGGGCGTCGCCGAAGCCGAGCACGTCGGTCTGCCCGCACATGAGCAGCAGCCCCGGCGTGAGCCCGAAGGCCAGGAAGTCGGCGAAGGAGTCCATCTCCACGCCGAAACGGCTCTGGGCGCGCAGCGCGCGGGCCAGAGACCCGTCCACCTTGTCCAGCAGCATGCTCAGCAGCACCAGCCAGGCCGCGCCCTCGTCGTCGCCCACCTGCATGCTGCGGATCGCGGCCACGCTCACGCAGACGCTGGCGAAGGTCGCGATGTTCGGCGGAAGGTAACGCCATGGAATGTTCATCACGCAGAGCCCTCCCAGCACCCCGAGGCGGTGCCCGTTATCTCGTCTGCGCCCGCCGCACACCCCGACAGGGCGAACATCACGTCGGTCCTCAACACGATCTTGCGCCCCGCCCGGAGCGGCAGGCTCCGGTGCCAGCGCTCGTGGGGAAAGAGCACCACGTCGCCCTCGCCGGGGCGCAGCGTGGGGCCCTCCTCGAAGGCGAGCTCTCCACCCTCGAAAGCACCTGAGAGGTAGAGCAGGAGGGTCAGGCGGCTCCGCTGGCCGGGTCGCACGAAGGCTCCATCGGTGTGGAGGTCGAAGCGATCCTCAGCCTCGTAAGCGTAGAAGCGCAGGCGCTCGTTCAGGCCCAGCGCCCCGAGCTCCTCCGCCAGCAGCGGCCCCACCCTCGCCCACAGCGCCTCGGCCAGCACCCGGTCCTCCACCGCCGCCCGCGCCAGGCGCCGCTGGCCGCGCAGCCGATAGCCCCTCGGCCCGTCCCAGCTCCGCTCGTCCACGGTGGAGAAGCCCGCCGCCTCGGCCACCCGCAGCAGGGCGGCGCGCTCCTCAGCCCCCAGCAGCCCGGGGGCGTGGAGGATCCCGCTGGTCTCGTCGAGAGGGTGGCTCACGGTGACAGGATAGCGCGCAGAGGCGCCACAGGTACGCTACACTCCCGTCATGCGCCCGCCCCTCCTCCCCCGACTCGCGGCCCTGTTCCTCCTCTTGTCCCCCGCCTGCGGGTGGGAGGACGACAAGTACCCCTACGGTGAGCGGCCCGGTGACTCGGGCGAGGGCGAGGGCGAAGGGGAGGGCGAGGGCGAGACGGGCTGCGAGACCGAGCCCTGGTACCCGGACGCCGACGAGGACGGCTACGGCGTCACCTCCGGGCGGATGGACGCCTGCGAGCCGCCAGACGGCTACGTCGGCAAGAAGGGCGACTGCGACGACGAGGACAGCGCCACCAACCCCGGCGCCGAGGAGGTCTGCGAGGACGGCCTCGACCAGGACTGCGACGGCGAGGACGACCCCTGCGCCGCCGCGAACAGCCTCGCCCTCGCCGACGCCAAGCTCACCGGCTCGGGCCGCAACGCCGACGCCGGGCGGCACCTGGACGTGGGCGATCTGGACGGGGACGGCGCCGAGGACGTGGCGGTCGGCCAGATGTGGGACCAGAGCTACCAGGGCGGCGCCTGGGTGCTCTACGGGCCGGTCAGCTCCGGCGGGGCGTTCTCCGATCTCGCATTCGAGATCGAGGGCGGCAGCGGGGCGTTCGAGGCCGGGCGCAGCCTGGGCCTCGAGGACATGGACGGCGACGGCTACGACGACCTCCTGATGGGCTCGCCGGACGCCACGAACCTGGACGCGGTGGTCTTCTTCGGCCCCATCGTCGAAGACCTCGACTTCAACGACGCCGACGTGCAGACCTGGTGCACCGCCGCGGTGGAGTGCGGGCACGGCTCGGACGCCGCGGACGTGGACGGGGACGGCATCGGCGACGCGATCATCGGCGCGGGCGAGGAGACGGTGGACGGGGCCTCGCGCGGGTCGGTCTACCTGCTCTTCGGGCCGCTGGCGTCCACCGAGCTGGACCTGCGCGAGGAGGCGGACGCACAGATCGAGGGCGTGACGGCGGGGGCCGAGGCGGGGCGCTGCGTGGCGGCGGGCGGGGACCTGGACGGCGACGGCATCGGCGACCTGCTGGTGACCTCCGGCGACGACTCGGACGGCGGGCCCTCGGCTGGCGCGGTCTACGTGATCCTGGCGCCCATCACCGAGAGCATGAGCCTGGCCGACGGGGACGGGAAGCTGGTGGGTGGATCGGCCTACAGCTACGCGGGCGAGGCCCTGGGCATGGGCGACATCACGGGCGACGGGCTGGCCGAGGCGCTGGTGGGCGCCTACGCCGCGGGCGGCGGGGACGGCGCGGCGGCGGCGGTCTCCGAGCCCTTCGGCGAGATCAACCTGAGCTCCGCGGACGTGGTCATCACGGGGACCGGGGACGAGGCCATGGGCGCCTCGCTGGCCGCGCGCGACGTGGACGGCGACGGCGTGGGCGAGCTGCTCGTCGGGGCCAGCAGCAACAGCGACGCCGACCGCACGGCGGGCTCGGCCTACCTCTTCTACGGGCCCCTCTCCGGGAGCCTGAGCGGAGAGCACGCGGCCCTCGAGCTGCTCGGGGAGGCGCGGCGGGACGGCGCGGGCTCGGGCGTGGGCTTCGGCGACATGGACCTGGACGGCACGCCCGACCTGCTGATCGGGGCCCCCGGCGAGTCCACCGGCTCCACCGAGGCCGGCGCCCTCTACATCTGGGGCTTGTAGTCCATGCACCCCGCCGTCGCCCGCTGGCTCCGCCTCCGCGACCACCTCTCCGAGGATCTGGGGGGCGGGCCGCGCCCGCTGAAGCTGGCCTGGGTCATCAACGTCCAGAAGGGCGGCACCCTGCTCTTCGTGCTTGCCCTCATGGCGGCCACGGGCAACTGGGGCACCACCGCCTGGGTCTACACCGCCCTGCACGGCAGCTACGGCCTGGTCTGGCTGCTCAAGGACCGGCTCTTCCCCGACCCCAGCTGGGAGAAGCGGGTCACCCTGGGCGGCGCGTTCATGGCCTGGGCCACCGTGCTGGGGCCCTACTGGCTCGCCCCCTGGCTGCTGGTCACCAGCGGGCTCGAGGCCCCGCCCTGGCGGATCGGCGTCTCCGTGCTGGCCTACGCCCTCGGGGTCGTGCTGATGATGGGGGCGGACGCTCAGAAGTTCTTCACGCTCAAGGCCCGACGCGGGCTCATCACCGACGGCTTCTTCGCCCGGGTGCGGCACCCGAACTACCTCGGCGAGATGATGCTGTACGGGGCCTTCGCCCTGCTCTCCATGCACGCCCTCCCCTGGGCGGTGCTGGCCGTGGTCTGGACCTTCGTGTTCCTCCCGAACCTGCTGCGAAAAGAGGCCAGCATGGCCCGCTACCCCGAGTGGGCGGCCTATGAGGCCCGCACGGGGCTGCTGCTGCCCAGGCTGTGGAGGAGCGCTCAGGACGCGGGAACCTCTGGCGTGGCGCGAGGTCAGGACCCCTCGTGACGACCTTCCTCGGGCTGATCCTCGCGAGCGTGACCTGGGCGCGGCCCGTGGTCTTCGTGCCCCTGGATCCGCTCCAGCCCTACCGCCCGGTCCCGCGCGAGCGCGCCCCCGTCCCCTGGGTGGCCGACCGCCTGCGCGTGGAGATAGAACCCGGGGTGGAGTCGCGGCTCACGCTCAGCTGGACCCTGAGCCCGCTGGAGCCCTCCTGGGTGGATCTGCCGCTGCTGGGCGCGGAGGCCGCCGTGGCCGAGGCCACCCTGGACGGCCGACCGCTGAAGCTGGAGGAGGGACCGGACGGGATGCGCCACGCCCTGATCCGGCTGGAGCGTCCCGCCACCCTGCGCGTCGTGGCCAGCCTCCCCACCCCCGCCGCCGCCCTGGACCTGCGCGTGGCCGAGGCCGCCCGGCAGGAGGTCCAGGCCCCGCGCTCCTGGGAGCTCAGCGCGCCCGGGGCCGTGCCGGTGCGCGGCGGGCTCTCCGGCGGGGAGGCCGGGCGACTCCACCTGGAGTGGAGACCCGCCGGCCCGCGCCCCCCCAAGCCCACCGTGCTCCGCGCCGAGAGCGTCTCCGCCCTGCGCCTGGACAGCGCCGGCCTGGAGGCCAGCGCGCGCCTCAGCTGGCGGGTGTCCAACGGCAGCGTAGACAGCGTCTCCTTCGCGCTCCCCGCCGATGTCGAGGGCCTGGAGGTCTCGGGTGACGGGGTCGCCGAGATCGCGCGCCAGGGGGAGACGGTGCGGGTGAGCCTGGCCCGCCCGGTCTCCGATCAGGTGAGCCTGCGCGTCCGCTACCGCGCCCCCGCCGCCTCCCGGGGAGAGTCCGCGCTGCCCCTGCCCTGGCCCCAGGCCAACGAGGCGAGCGGATACACCTCCCTCCTGCGCGCCGACGAGGCCCTCATCGTCCCCGTCACCGGGGCGGGCGCGGAGGCGGTCTCGCCGGGCAGCCTCCCCGCCCGCGCCCAGGGCCTCGCCGAGGGCACGCCCTTGGCCGCCTACCGGCTGAGCGGCGAGGCCCCCAGCGTCCTGGCCCGCGTCGTCGCCTGGGAGCCCATCGAGGGCCCGCCCACCGTCATCGACGAGGCCCGCTACGAGATCGCCAACGCCGATCACGGCCGCCTGCTGCTGCGCGCGCGCTTCCAGGTGCGCAACGACCGCCGACAGTTCCTGCGCCTCACCGTCCCGCCGGGGCTGGAGCTCATCAGCGTGACTGTGGCCGGGCGGGCCGCGCAGGTCGGCCAGGACGCGCAGGGTCACCTCCTCATCCCGCTGGAGAAGAGCGTCGAGACCCTGGCCGGTCTGGTCACCTTCCCCGTGGACATCGCGTTCTACGGGGACGACAGCCCCTGGCTGCGCCGCGGCCTGCGCGAGGTGCGGACGCCGTCCGTGGACGCCCCCATCGCCTACGCCCGCTGGGAGCTGGTCCTTCCCCCTGGCTTCCACGCGCGGGAGGCCACGGGGAACGTCACCCGGGTGGCCACCTGGAGCTCTCGCGAGCGCGGCCTCTCCTACGGGCGCTCTTACGGCGAGACCCTCGGCGAGGACGCGCCCGTGGTCGCCAACGAGGAGGTCTCGCAGGCCCTGTGGAACCAGGCCTACAGCGCGTACAAGGCCGGGAACTACCGCGAGAGCAAGGAGCTGCTGGACCAGAGCCTGTCCTACGACGCCTCCAATCAGGCCGCCGCCGCGCTCAGCCGCAACGTGGACGTGCTGCTGGACACCAGCGGCAGCGCCAGCGCCGGTCGCGACGAGGCCGCCACCCGCCGCGTCCGCGAGATGGCCAGCGCGCGCTCCGCCGACATCGCGTTGCGCGCCGACGAGCTGGAGAAGAAGGCCGAGGAGGCCGAGCGCGCGGGCGACGACGAGGCCGCCGAGCGCGCCCTGGAGGAGCTGGTGCAGGTCTCCGGGACCCTCGCCGGGCTCGAGCAGGCCGAGCAGGTCGCGCGCAAGATGGGCTACGCCGACGCGCAGGCGAAGCTGGAGAAGCTCAAGAAGAAGGACGCGCCGTCCTCCTCGAGGGTCGCGTACAAGCAGCAGACGGAGATCGACCTCCGGCGCGCGACGCGGGAGCCGGACGTGGCCGGGCTCTCCGACGCCTGGCGCGCCGCCGCCCGCGAGAAGCGGCAGGATTCCATGGAATTCCTCAAGCAGATCATCGCCGAGCGCAACCCCCAGGGCGAGCAGCGCGCCGAGATGATGCTGCGCCTCGCGAACCTGTACGACGAGGAGGCGCGCGATCGGATGCAGGCGGAGGTGGAGGCGCTCGAGCTCTGCCTCGAGAACCCCGGCTGTGATGTCGATACGGCCACGATCGAGCACATGGAGTCCCGGAAGTTCAGCGACAAGGCCGAGAAGCTCTACCGGCAGATCCGCGACAGCTACCCCACCTATGTCCGCATGGACGAGGTCGAGGCCGCGCTCGCTCGCATCGAGGAGGAGCGCGCGATCTGGGACCCGGTAGAGGTGGACGACGAGATCCCGGTCGAGGATCTCCCCGTGCCCGAGGGCCAGGCCATGGTCATCGCCGTGGACCAGGAGGCCCTGTGGGAGGCGCAGAACCTGCTGGTCTACGACCCCGACATCTACGCCCTGCTCACCGCCTCGGACGTCGCCTGGACCGGCGAGGAGGACCTCCACATCGAGCGCGTGGAGCGTGGCCTGGGCGCCCGCGGCAGCGGCTACGGCGGCGGCGGCACCGCGGAGGGATACGGCGGGCTGGGCACCAAGGGCCGGGGCCGCGGCGTCGGCGCCGTCAGCGCGAGCGTCCCCATCCCCCGCTCCGGCCAGAGCCTGTTCTTCGAGGCCCGGCTCGTCCCGGAGGGGCAGCCGCTCTCGATCTCGCTCTCCTTCGCGCAGGAGCGGCGCGAGCGGCGCTGACGCAGCGCGTCCGTGTTAAGCTGACGCCGGAGGTGCCATGTTGCTTCTCCGACCATGGTTGATAAGCCTCGCGCTGGCCGGGCCCGACTGGACGCGCGAGGGGGACTGGGCCGAGGATCCGGCCTTCGGCACACGCGTCGTGCTCCTGGTGGACGCGAACGGGGACGGTCTGGCCGATCTCGTCGTGGGGGCGAGCAATTACGCGGACGGCTACCCGAGCGCGCTGGTCTACCATGGCGTCGCGGACTGCGACTGGGACGAGGCGGATCAGGTCCTATTCGACGTAGGGTCTCGGCCAGCGGACCTGGGCGACGTCAACGGTGACGGCCTCAGCGATCTCGCCGTAGGCGCGCCCGGAGAGGCCAGCTACATCTTCCTGGGTACGCCAGACGGCTTCGGCGATGAGCCCGACTTTGCGCTGTACGCCCCGGAGGACTCGGACTACTGGCTCGGCGGGGTCGGCGACCTGAACGGCGACGGCTACGACGAGATCGGCGTGGGAGACGGCTTCGGTACGACCACCGGCCAGGTCATCCTCTACCCTGGCTCCTCGACGGGCCCCAGCGAGAGCGCGGCCATCACCCTGTCCGGCGACCAGGTGGGCAGCCGCTTCGGGCGCTCCCTGGCCGGGATCGGCGACCTGAACGGCGACGGGTACGGGGATCTGGCCGTGGGCGCGCCCAGCGCGGGCGACGGCGGCGGCGTCTACGTCTACCTGGGCAGCAGCACGGGCGTAGCCGACGTGAGCCCGGAGACGATCCTTGGCGACGAGGGCTACGAGCTCGGCGAGGCCGTCGCCGGGCCGGGCGACATGGACGCGGACGGCTACGACGATCTCGTGGCCGCCTCTCCCTCGGATGGCCTGGTCCAGCTCTACCGCGGCGGCGTGGCGGCGCCCTCGGGCTCGCCCGATGCGGAGGTGGAGAACCTCAGGGATGAGGAGCACGGCGGGGTCCTCGCCCCAGGCGGAGACGTCGACGGAGACGGTTTCGCCGACCTCCTGGTCGGTCAGAGCGTGGAGTATTATGCCCAGAAGGGCTGGATCTACCGCGGTGGACCTCATGGGCTCTCCGACGAGTGGGAGAGTGTGCTGGTGGGGGAGTATCTGGCGTCCTTCGCCTCCACGCTCGACGGGGGCGGGGATCTGGACGCGGATGGATTGGGTGACGTGGCGATCGGTGCGCCGGGCTACGGCGATGGTGAGGTTGTCCTCTTCCTGGGCCACCCCGCTGAGTCCGACCTCTCCGCGTCGGTGACCATCGACACGCCCGCCTACGGCCAGGAGATCGGCGCGTCCTCTCGCCTGGTATCCGACGTGGACGGCGACGGAGACGACGAGCTCCTGGTGGGGACTCCAGGGAGTTACCACACGGAGGTCTATCTCGGCGCGGAGGGGGGTATCTCCTGGGATCCCGACCAGACCCTCGGCGAACACTGCTGCCACGCGATCGGGACCACGCTCGCCAGCGCCGGGGATCTGAACGGAGACGGATTCGGAGATGCCGCCCTCGGCACCACCACGAACGACTGCGCGTTCCCCGTCGCCTACGGTGGGAGCGCTGGCTTGGAGCTGGACAGCGCCCTGGTGACGCCGTCGGAGTGCGGCGACCGGATGGGGGCCATCGACGGCGCGGGAGACCTCGACGCGGATGGCTACGACGACATCATCCTGGGCGCCTACAACCTGCGTGACGACATGGGCGCATTCGTGGTGATCCTGGGCGATGCCTATGGTCTGGGCGGGGGCAGCTCGGCGACCTACGATGGCTCCAGCGACCAGCAGCTCGGCTCGGCCGTCGCGGGCGCGGGCGACGTGGACGGCGACGGTTTTGACGACGTCCTCGTCGGCGCCAGCGGCGACGAAGACGGGCTGGGCTCGGTCCTGGTCTACCACGGCATGACCGGGGGCCTCGAGGAGGACCCGACCCTGCGTCTGCTCGGACCTGGAGATGGCAGCATGCTCGGCAGCGCCGTGGACGGCGCAGGCGACGTCGACGGGGACGGGTACGACGACCTCATCCTCGGCGCCTACGGGTACGAGTCCAGATCCGGGTACGCGGCCCTCCACCTCGGCTCCGTGGAGGGCGTGGAGGATGAGCCCGCGGCGACCACACTCGGGTCGGAGGTCGAGGGCCACGAGCTCCCTCACCTGGGCTACGCGGTCAGCGGACTTGGGGACATGGACGCGGACGGTTACGACGACCTCGCGATCAGCGCCCCCGCCCTGGACGCGGACGATCCGGGCGAGGTCCGGCTCTTCCTGGGTGGCGCCGAGCCGAGCCTGGCCTCTCCGCTCCTGGTGCTTGCCGGTGGCGAGGCTCGCTACGCCTTCGGGGACAGCCTGGACGGTGGAAGAGACGTAGACGCCGATGGGCTCCCAGACCTGCTGGTCGGATCCGGTCAGGGCGGGCCCAAGGTCCGGTACGTGGACCTCTTCCTCTCCGCGTCCTACCCCTGGGAGGGCCCCTGGGACGTGGAGCGGGAAGACACGGGCGACGGAGGCTCGGGCGACGGAGGCTCAGGTGACGGGGGCGCGGGCGGCGGAGGCCCGGGTGGGGGCGATCCAGGCGGCGGAGGCTCGAGCTGGGGCGACTGGATCGCCGTCGGCTCGGAGAGTGCGGAGACGGCGATCGCGGAGAGCGCACCTCCAGACACCGATCTCGGCGACGAGGGCGAGGACGACGCGGACAAGGTCGGCCGGGGCTGCGCCACGACGCCCGCCTCCAGTGGCCTCGCCCTCGCGCTCCTCCTGGCCAGCACCGCGGCCTCGCGCAGGAGGCTGTCCGCGCGATAGGATGCGGGCATGCTCCTCCTCCTCCTCGCGTGTACAGATCCGAAGGGTGCAGAGAGCGCCCCCGTCCTCGAGAGCGCGCTCCCCTGGGAGACCGCGATTGAGGCCGTCCCCGGCTCGGGCGAGGCGGATCCGGTCTACGACGACGCGACCCTGCACGAGATCGAGATCACGCTCCCGGACGAGGACTGGGACACCTTGCGTCACCAGAGCCGCGACCTGGTCACCATGCTCACCGGGGACTGCCTGGCGGCGCCCTGGGACAGCCCTTACACCTGGTTCGAGGCGGAGCTGCGCTTCGACGGTGAGGATCTGGGGCCCGTCGGCCTGCGCAAGAAGGCGCTGCTGGGCTCGGACTCCGCTGAGCGCCCCAGCCTGCGCGTGGACATGGACTACCTCGTCGAGGGCGGGCGCTTCCGCGGCCTGGAGAAGCTGGTCTTCAACAACAACAACCAGGACTGGAGCCGCGTCCGCACCTGCCTGGCCCACGGCTTCTACGCCGACGCCGGGCTGGTCGCCCCCCGCTGCAGCCTGGCCCGCGTCACGGTCAACGGCGAAGATCTGGGCATCTACGACAACACCGAGGCCATCGACGAGGACCTGGTGGAGCGGGTCCTGGGCGAGGCGCCGCGGACGATGTACGAGGGGCGCCTGAGCGACTTCCGGGAGGGCTGGCTCGGGACCTTCGAGGCCAAGAACGACGAGAGCACCGGCGAGGACCTGCTGGCCGTGCAGGAGGCGTTGGAGGCCTCTGACGAGGATCTGGCCGAGGCCCTGGACGTGGCGCTGGACCTGGACGCCTTCTACACCTTCTGGGCCGCCGAGGCCATCTCCGGGCACTGGGACAGCTACAACGGCAACACCAACAACTTCTACGTGTACGGCCACCCCGACGACGGGCGCCTGCACTTCATCGCCAGCGGCCCGGACGCCGCCTTCGACAGCCGCGAGCCCTTCGGCGAGGGCCAGCCCACCTGGGTGATCACGGCGTCTGTGCTGGCGAACCGCCTCATCCAGATACCCGAGACCCGGGCGGCCTACGAGGCGCGGGTCCAGCTCCTCCTGGACGAGGCCTGGCGCGAAGACGAGCGCCTGGCCCAGCTCGACGCCTACAAGGAGCTGCTCTCCGGCGAGGTCTCTCGGGACGAGCGCCGGGCGCTCAGCAGTCTGCGCGAGGTCGTGGCCGCGAAGCAGGGGGACGTCGAGGACCAGCTCGGCGGCGAGGTGGAGCCTGGCGCGCTGAGCGAGGACCCCTGCCTCAGCGAGATCGGCGTGGTCGACGTCATCTTCCGCACCGAGTTCGGCAGCTACCCGGACGGGGATCTGTTCTCAGGCGGATCCGTGGACGCCTTCTACCAGATCGGGGACACGGTCTACCCAACGGTAGAGGACGGCGTCAGCGCCGGCTGGTACGACGACGCCTCCGTGCTCTGGCTCACCATCAGCGAGGTCGCCGACGAGACCTGGATCGCGCCCTACGTGGTCCTGGACGCCGAGGCCGTGACCGACGGCGCCGAGATCGTGCTGGGGGAGGACACGCTGGTCGGCTATCTGCTCTACAACGCCCCGGACACCGGCGGCGAGTGGACGGTGGCGGCCTACCTCGGGCTGGGCAGCATCCAGCTCGAGGAGGGCGGCCTCGACGACGGGGACACCTGGTCCGGGACCCTCCAGGCCACCGTCCTCGGGGGAGACTAGGTCACTTAGCCTGACCCTCGGAGTCTACGTCGGCCAGCCGCTGCTCCAGGGCCTCGCCCAGGGCGAGCGTGCGGTTGTAGGCCGCGTCCACGGCGTCGGTGACCACGGCCCCGAAGCGCCCCTGCTTGAGCACCTGCAGCGCGCGGCTGGTGGTGCCGCCGGGGCTGGTGACCTCGTCGATGAGCTCGCTGACGTGGGCGTCGCTCTGGCGGATGAGCTCGGCGGTCCCCAGCAGCGTGGCCAGCACGGTCTCGCGGGCGACGTGCCGGGGCTGGCCCACGTAGGTCGCCGCCTCCAGCATGGCCTTCACGAATTCGGCGACGATGGCCGGGCCCGTGCCGTTCACCGCCGTCGCCCGGTCGACGTGGCCCTCGTCGTCCACCTGCAGCTCCTCGCCCATCACGCCCAGGATGGATCGCACCCGCGCCAGATCCTCCGGCCGCGCGTCCGGCGTGGCCGCCCACACTGTCATCCCGCGGCGGATCCGGCAGGGCAGGTTGGGCATGCAGCGCGCCACGCGATCGTGCCGCAGCGCGCGCCGCAGCACCTCCGTGCGCGCCCCCGCGACGATGGAGATCACCAGCGCCTGCGGCGGGATCTTCCCCGAGAGCTCGCGCAGCACCCCGGCCAGCGTCTGCGGTTTGACCGAGAGCACCAGCACGTCTGCGCTCGCCGCCACCGCCCCGTTGTCCTGGTGCGCGTCCACCCCGAAGCGCGCCCGCAGCTCCTCGGCCCGGGCCGGGCGCCGGTTGCTGACCGCGATCCGCTCTGGCGAGAGCACCCCCTCCTCCAGCAGCCCCGCGATCATCACCTCCGCCATCACCCCCCCGCCCACGAAACCCAGCTTCCAGGACACGCCTCACCTCCGGCCCCGGGGATTAGCCGATCCCCGGCCCACGGGCGAGCAGAGCCTCACGGCGCCTGGAACTCCGCCTCGCCGATGAAGGCCTCGTCCGTGAGCGACTCCAGGAAGGCCACCAGATCCGCCTTCTCCTGCTCCGTCAGCCCCAGGGCGAAGACCAGCTCGCTCTTGTAGGGGTTGGTGGCCCCGTCTCCGGCGTTCTCGCCCTCCTCGAGCAGCCGCCCGCCGCGGTCGTAGTGCTCGATGACCTCCTCCAGCGTCGCGATGCTGCCGTCGTGCATGTAGGGCGCCGTCAGCGCCACGTTGCGCAGGGTGGGCACCCGGAAGCGCCCCATGTCCGAGGGCTCGCCCGTGATCTCGTAGAGGCCCTGGTTCGTCGCGGGATAGGACCCCTCCCCGTCCACGTTGTACAAGCCCGTGTTGAAGAAGCTCTCCTGCTCGCCGGCCGAGGTGGTGCTCACGAAGCTGGCGGTGAAATTCAAGCCAGAGTGGCAGTGATAGCACTCCGCCCGCTCGCTGAAGAAGAGGCCCATGCCCCGCAGCGCGCTCTCCGACATGCCCGAGCGATCGTCCTGGTACTCGAAGCGATCGTAGGGGCTGTCGGACGAGATGAGCCCGCGCACGAAGGTGGCGACCGCGTAGACCAGGCTCGCCTCCTCGTAGGGGTCGGCGTCCGGCCAGGCCGCCTCGGCGAGCGTCGCCACCTCCTCGTCCGCGCTCAGGCGCTCGCGGATCTCCTCCATGTGCCCGCTCATCCCCAGCTCGGTGGGGACGTCGTTGAACATGGGGATGAGGAGCTGGTCCTCCAGCGAGGTCAGGAGCGGGTTCGGCCAGGTGTACGTGCTCAGCCAGGCCACGTTCACCAGCGCCATGCTGTTGCGCGGGATGCTGTCCCCGGTGGAGCCCACGGGGGTCTCCTTGGCGTCGGTGAAGGCCAGCAGCGGGTCGTGGCAGTCCGCGCAGCTCTGCTCGCCGTTGCCCGACAGGCGCTTGTCGTAGAACAGGGCGCGGCCGTAGGCGAATTTCTCCGGGGTCGCCGGGTTGTCTTCCGGGACCACCGGGGTCGGGAAGCCCTCGGGAAGGGGGAGCTGCCAGAGCGCGCTCCCCTCCCCCGCCGTGTCCGAGCTGTCGGTCCCGCCCTTGTCGTCTCCGCAGGCGGCGAGGGCGAGGGCGAGGATCAGCGCGCCTCGACCTTGAACAGCGTCTGCTCGCCCGGAGACGTGTTGTCCTCCCAGGGCAGGCCGATGGCGTCGAAGAGTCCAGTACATTCGGGGTCTCCTCCGCTGGACATGCAGCCCGGCATGCTGTCGCCCTCGGGCATCGCCCCGCTCAGATCGCTCTGCGCGTAGAGGTCGGCGAGGTCCAGGGAGACCGCGCTGCTCTCCGGGTCGAAGCCGTCCAGGCTGATCTCCGCGGCGTTGGCCAGCGTGCAGCTGTAGGTGCCGTCGTCCAGCTTCTCACAGTCCGTGGCGCCCAGGTGGAACACGAAGCCCGTGCTCTCCGGGGTGGTGACGTCAATCTTGGCGAACTTGTAGCCGCCCGTCCAGCTCCACCAGAGCCCCGTGTCGTTCAGCGGCGGCGGGGCCGTGGCGGCGTCGATGTGGTTGAGCTCGTCGGGCACGCCCACCGAGAACGCCAGCCCCACGTACTCCCCCGCGGGCGCGGTGCCGACGATCTCCGTGTTCATGTCCGGGCTGCCGGTGGTGCAGTCTCCGCTCGCGTCCTCGAAGTCCAGCAGCGCCACGTCCTCATATTGCCAGACCCCGTCCTGCTCCAGCGTGAGGGGCGTGCCCGCCCCGCTCGCGTCGAGCAGCTGGACGCTGTGGACGTAGAGCCGGAAGTCCCGGGGCGTCACGGTGCTGGCGGCGGTCCCCAGCCCGCTGAGATCCTGGCTGCAGGTGAAGTCCACCCCGCCCGCCCGCCCGCGGAAGGGGATGGTGAACGAGAGCCCGTCCGCCCCCGAGTCCCCGGTCTCGCCGGTCTCCGTGCCCTTGTCCGAGCCGTCGTCACAAGCCAGCAGCAGCGCCAGGATCATCATCCTCGTCCCCTCTCTCTCGCGTGGTGAAGCGGCCTACTCGGCCGTGAAGCTGATCTCGGCGACGACGGGCTCACACCCCTCGCCCTCCTCCTCGCACAGCAGATCCCCGCTGGCCAGCACCTCGTCGCCGTCGGCGAAGACCAGGGCCGCGGCCAGCGTGTGCTCGCCCGCCTCGATGCTCAAGGTCGGCGTGGTCTCCTCGGTCTCCAGCGCGACCACGCCGTCCAGGCTGATCTCCAGGTAGCCGATGGGCTCCCCCTCGTTGTGCAGCGCGGGGGACACGAGCGCGAAGTTCTCGACGATGAGCGAGCAGGAGACGTCGCCGGCCGTGGTGGTGCCGCCATCCGCGGGCACGAGCCACTCGACGGTGGGGGCCGGCTCGCTGGCCTCCTTCTCCTCGCCTGCGCAGGCGGCCAGCACCAGGAACAGCAGCATGTCTCCTCCAGTCACGGTTGATGTTGAACGATCGTTCAATCGGCCTTCGGCCAGGGGCGGAGCACCTCTACCCACTCCATCGACAACAGGAGTCGGGAGGCCGCGTTGAAGCCGAGCCCCGTCACAGGCGGGCCCGCCATGGCCGAGAGCTGCAGGCGCCGGGTCACCGAGGGGGCGAAGGTCAGCGAGGGCCCCAGCGCCGTCTCCAGCTCGGGCAGCGCGCCCGCCGCGCCCCGCGCCCGCGCCCCCAGGCCGAGCCGGGTCTTCGCCCCCAGCGCCCGGTCCACCGTGAGCGAGGCCTCCGCGCGGGGCTCGACCTCGCCGAGCAGCGCGATCTCTCCCGCCGCCCGACCCCAGAGCCCCCAGGTCCCCGGACGCGAGGCGGCCCTCAGGCCCACCTGCCCCAGCAGCCCGCCCTCCTCGCCCGTGTCCCCGCTCAGGCCCAGCTCCAGCGCCAGGTGGCGCCCGCCCAGCTGGGTGGGGGTCGTCTCCAGCAGGAGCCAGCCGCCCGCGTTGCTCAGCCCCAGCTCGGTGGTCCGGGCCCCGTCCAGGCGGTCCGAGGTGAGCGTGAGCGGCATTCGCAGGCCCGCCTGCAGCCAGGGGCTCGCCCGGAACATCCCCGCCACCGAGATCGCGCCCTCCGCCCGCCCGTCGTCGCCGACCGGACCCCAGTCCCCGCCCCAGGCCCAGCCCCCGGTCTGGAGGTCGCCCCCCAGGCCCAGCCCCACCCCCAGCCCGTCGCAGGAGGCGAGCGTGGTGGGCGCGAGCCCGGAGCCGGCGCAGCAGGAGGCGGCCTCCGCCCCCCGCACCAGCAGGAGGGCGAGGATCACGGCAGGACCTCGACCGAGAGCGTGTACGCCTCGGTGTCCTCCTCCTCGGTGACATAGCCGGTGATCGACCAGATCCCCGCCATGCTGAAGGAGAGCTCCCCCGTGTACAGCCCCTCTCCCTCCTCTTCGAGGGTCACGGTGTCGGAGCCGTGGTCCATCCCTTCCATCGTCGCGCGGGCGAGGACGTCGAGCTGAAGCCCGGGCTCGCCGCTCTGCGCGTCTTCAATCCAGAGGTGGATGTCGGTGACCCCCTGATCGTACTGCGTGTCCTCCAGCGCCAGTCGCCAGCGCCCGCGCTCGGAGATCGTCTCTCCGGTGGCCGGCGATTCGCGGCAGGACAGCAGGATCAGCAGGAGCACCGTCATGGCGCAGGGCTTATCCGGTCGGGCGCCGCCGGCACTGCGGCAAGTTGTCGCATCGATCAGGTCAGAGACGGCCTGCGGGCCAGCTTGCGCTGAAGCGAGCGCCGGTGGATGCCCAGCGCGTCGGCCGCGTGGGTCACGTTCCCCCCGCAGTCGGCCAGCACCCGCTGGATGTGCTCCCACTCCATGCGGTCCAGCGAGGGCGCGCGGTGGGGCGGCAGCGGGGTGTCGGCGTCCCAGGGCGGCAGGCCGAGCGCCTCCCGCAGGCCCTCGTCGGCGCGGGCGAAGGCGCGCAGCACGTCGTCGGTGTCCACGGGCTTGGAGAGGAACCAGACGGCGCCCCGGCGCACCGCCTCCAGGGCGGTGGGGATGGATCCGTAGCCGGAGAGCACGACGACGCTGGTGCGCGGATCCCGCTCGTGCAGGGCGCGCACCACCGTCAGCCCGTCGCCGTCGGGGAGCCGGAGATCGACCAGCGCCAGCTCCGGGCTCTCCGCCCCCGCCAGCGCCTCGGCCACGCTGGCGGCCTCGGTGACCTCGAAGCCCCGGCGCCTCAGCGCCTGCGCGAGCCTCCCCCGCAGGCCCTCGTCGTCCTCCACCAGCAGGAGGCTGCGCCCGTCCCCCGGGCTGCGCGCGCTCATGGCCCCCCCCGCGGGAGGCTCAGCGTCGCCTCCGTCCCCTGCCCCGGCGTGGAGCGGATGCGCAGGCTCCCCCCCAGGCTCCGGGCCAGCTCGCGGGCCAGGAAGACCCCCAGGCCCATGCCCTCGCCGGTCCCGCGGGTGGAGAAGAAGGGCTCCCCCAGCCGCTCCAGCACCGCCGCGCTCATCCCCTCCCCCTCGTCCTGCACCGCTATCTCGACCTGATCCTCCGCGCGGCGGGCCTGGACCCTCACCCGCCCGGGGCCCGCCAGCAGCGCGTTCTGCACCAGCGAGCCCAGCGCCTCGGCCAGCGGCTCCAGGGGGGCGAGCACGCAGACGTCGGCGGGCAGCTCCAGCGAGAGCCGCCCGAGCTCGGCGGGTCGCAGCCGCGCGCGCATCGCCCCCTCCAGCGCGTCCAGGCGCAGCGGGCCCACGCCCTCCCCCGGGCTCGCCCCCGCGCGCCCCGCGAGGCGGGCCACGATGGCCTTGCAGCGCTCCACCTGCGCCCGGATGGCGGCGGCCTCCTCGGCGATCTCGCCGTTCGGGTCCCCGGCGAACAGGGCGATCTCCCGCGCGGAGACGGCGATGGCGGCCAGCGGCGAGCCCAGCTCGTGCGCCGCCCCCGCCGCCAGCGTGGCCAGGCCCAGGACGCGCTGCTGACGCTCCTGCTGCCGCTGGAGCACGGCGAGCTGCTCGTCCCGCTCGCGCACGTCCCGCGCCAGCCGGGCCACGAACCAGGCGATCCCCGTGGCCACCACGCTGAAGGCCAGCCACATCCCGCCCAGGTGGGCCAGCAGGTTTCCCGAGTGCATGGCGTGGGGGTCGGTGAACGGGAAGAGCGCGGCGAAGCCGAGGGCGGCGGTGAGCGCGATCCACCAGGTCCAGCGCGGCCCCAGCAGCACCACCGCCATGGCGACATGGATCAGGTAGAGGGCCGAGAACGGGTTGGAGGCGCCCCCGCTGGCCGCCAGCAGGGCGGTCAGGAGGGCCAGATCGAGGAGCAGGGCCGCCGGGAGCGCGTCCGGCCGGGCGCTGCGGGCCAGGGCCAGGTTGGAGAGCCCGGACAGCGCGACCACCAGACCCACCGCCAGCCCGTTGACCGGCAGCGCGAGGGCCTGGACCGCGAAGACCACCGCCCCGATCTGGGCGACCAGGGTCGCCCAACGAAAACGGACCAGCCAGCCGCGGGCCAGGGCGTGCCCCTGCGTGGGGGGCGTCGCGGCAGTGGGCGGCGGGTCACGAAGCAGCATCGGGAGCGGATAGCGCGCCGGTCCGCTCCTCGCATCCTCTCGATCCTGTGTCAGAAGGGCTCGCCTCTGAGCCCGACCTCATCTATTCTGAACACATGTCAGCCCCCCTCCTCCTGCTGCTCCTGTGCGCCTGTTCCGAGGAGGGCCCGAAGCTCACCGAGAGCGCCTCTCCAGAGGACACCGACACGGCAGAGGAAGACCCCGTCGAGCTCCCTGGCCTGGACGCCGACGGGGACGGCGCTGTCGACGCCTTCGACTGCGACGACGCCGACCCGAGCGTCCACCCCGGCGCCCCGGAGACCTGCGACGGGCGGGACGAGGACTGCGACGGCGAGGTGGACGAGGACGCCACGGACGCGCCCGTCTGGTACGCCGACGCCGACGAGGACGGCTTCGCCGGGGATGTGCCCATCGCCTCCTGCGCGCGGCCCGAGGGCACGCTGGAGGTGGCGGAGGACTGCGACGACGCCGACGACGAGGTCTACCCCGGCGCGCCCGAGGTCTGCGACGACGAGGTGGTCAACGACTGCGACGGCGACGCGGAGCTGGCGCGGGTGGCCTGTACGCCGCTGGGCTCGGGCGATGTCCGGCGCCTGGGCCTGCCCTTCCAGGGCCTGACGGAGGGGGGCGACATCGGCGTGAGCCTCTCGCAGGGGGCGGACGCCAACGGGGACGGCAAGGCGGATCTGCTCATCGGCGGTCCCGGCGCGGAGGGGCCGGACGGGTACACCGGCGGGGCCTTCCTGCTCTACGGCCCGCTGTCCACCAACCACGTCGAGTACGAGGTGGACGGCGCCATCTACGGCGAGGAGGAGGGGCAGGAGACCGGCTTCGGGGTGAGCATGGGCCCCGACATGGACGGCGACGGCAAGGGCGAGCTGCTGGCCGGCGCCCCGGGCGTGGCCACCTGGGGCGAGGAGAGCGGCGGCGCGGCCTTCTTCTACGGGCCGGTGGGCGGGCCGCACCCGATGTCCGACGGGGACGCGCTCATCGTGAGCGACGCGGCCGGGCGGCGCATGGGGGCCTCGGCCAGCATGGGCGGCGATCTGGACGGGGACGCCGTGGCCGACCTCCTGCTGGGCAGCGACGAGCAGGACGTCGCCGAGGCGGGCGTGGCCTGGGTCTTCCTGGGGCCCCTGAGCGGGCTGCTGGGCCCGGCCACCGCCGACGCCACCCTGCTGGGGGGCGAGGCGGGCGACCGCTCCGGCGCGGCCCTCTCGGCCCGCGGGGACGCCGACGGGGACGGGATCCTGGACGTGGTGGTGGGCGCGCCGGGCGGCTCGGGCGAGGGCGACGCGGCCGGGCTCTGCTGGCTCGCCCTGGGCCCGGTCTCCGGCGCGCGCGCGCAGGCCGACGCCGACGCCCTCCTCTACGGGCCGGGGCCCGAGGGCGACGCCGGGGCCGCGCTCTCCTTCGGCGGGGACGTGGACGGCGACGGCTACGATGACCTGCTGGTCGGCTCGCCCGGCTACGGCGTGGACGGCGGGAGCGCCGGGGTGGCCTGGCTCATCAGCGCGCCGGCGGCCTGGGGGAGCGCCTCCCTGATCGGCGCCAACGCCAGCGTGAGCGGCGCCGACGGCGAGCTGCTGGGCCGCGGGCTGGCCCTGGAGGGCGACTACGACGGTGACGGAAACGACGATCTCGTGATCGGCGTCCCTGGGCCGGAGGACGGGACCGAGGCCGGCGAGGCCCTGATCTGGTACGGGCCTGTGGGCGGGAGCCTGGACCCCGCGGCCGCGGACTACACGCTGCTGGGTCGCGACGGCGGCGACCGCCTGGGCTGGGCCGTGGACAGCGCGGGCGACACGGACGACGACGGGCTCGCCGACCTGCTGCTGGGCGCCATCGGCGACGAGGGCTCGGGCGCGGTGGCCGGGACGGCCTGGCAGGTGTTCAGCGGCGGAATTTAGTCAATTTACTTGACTAATGTGCGCCGGTCGGGGACCGGCTCGGCCCCGTCGCGCACGCGCAGCAGGGTGCCGGGCTCCAGCGGGCTCTCGTACACCAGGCTCCAGCTCGGCGGGAGGCGGGGGGCGGCGTGCTCGAAGACCCAGCGGGCGTCGCGGGGGGCGAGGTTGACGCAGCCGTGGCTGCGGGTGCGCCCGAAGCTCCAGTGCCAGAAGACGCCGTGCAGCGCGTAGCGCGGGGCGAAGTGCAGCACCCAGGGCACGCGCTCGACGAAGTAGGGCTCATCGGCGTCGGGCAGGCTCTGCATGTCCCAGGCCACGCTCTTGTCGGAGATGCGGTAGAGGCCCGGTGGCGTGGCGTCCCCGGGCTTGCCCGTGCTGACCAGGGTGGCGTAGACGAGGCGCCCGCCCTGCCAGGCCGTCAGCACCTGCTCGCTCAGGTCCACGTCCAGCCAGAGCGCCTCGCCCACGTCCGGCGGCGGCTCGACCGGCGTGACGTGTCGCAGCCCGCCGCGATCCTCGACATAGCCGGGCGCGCCCTCGCCCAGCAGATCGGGGGCAACCCACCAGCGGCCCGCGGGGTCGGCGGGGGTGTCCAGCAGGGTGAGCGGGGCGTGGTAGGGCAGCGTCAGAGCGGGCTCGGCGGCGCGCTCGGGGCTCGCGTAGACCGGCATCCCGTCGGAGACCGTGGCCCAGCCCGGGATCTGACCCTCGGGCAGCGGGTCGGCCAGCAGATCGCGACCCTGGAAGCGGTCGATGGCGTAGAGCAGCACGCTGGAGGTCGGGATGACCGTCCCGTCGCGCTGCACCAGCACCTCGCCGCGCTCGGTCTGCTCGGCGCCCACGAAGACCAGGGCGCGGTCGGCGGGCGCCTCTCCGATGGGGCGAGCCCCCGCGGCGTAGCGCTCGGCGCTGGCGTAGACGGGCGGCTGGCCCCGGCGGCCTCTTCGGCCGTAGATGAAGGGCAGGAGCGGCTCCTCGCCCTCCTCCACCGTGTAGGTCCCGGTCTTCGCGTAGGTCGCGCTCTCGTCCGGGCGGGGCAGCGGGTAGTCCACCAGGAGCGGGAGCACCACCGGCGGATCGTCGCTGGGCGCGGTGTCCGTCAGGCAGATCCAGGCGTCCGGGCCCAGCCTCCCCCAGCCGGCGGCGCATCCGGGGGCCTGGGACAGCTCCAGAACCAGCACCGAGGCGCCCTCCTGGACGAGCCCGCGCAGCCGGGCCTTCGGGTCGGGCTCGCGGCGCACGTTGAGCGCGCCCTCCGCGCGGCGCAGCGAGGGGGCGGTGGGAGGGTCGGCCTCGCTCAGGGCGAGCAGCGCAGAAAGGACGAGCTCTGGAGCCATGCGGGGTCCGGGTACCAGGAGACCACCAGCGTACCCCCGCGGATGGTGTCGATCACCTCGCGCGCCACCGCCTGCGACAGGGCCGGGCAGCCCCAGCTCCGCCCCAGGCGGCCGGTCCGTGAGACGAAGTCGTCGCTGACGTAGGGCGCGCCGTGCATGACGATGGCGCGTCGCCGGGCGTGATCGTTGACCCCTGGCTCCAGCCCGTCCAGCTTCAGCGAGTAGCCGTTGTCACCCACGTAGGTCTCGGCGGTGAGGAAGACGCCCAGGCTGGACTGCAGGCTCCCGTCTGTGTTGGAGAAGCGCTCGGCGCTCAGATCGCCCGTGTTGCGGCCGTGGGCCACGCGCTCGTGGAAGGCCACCTGGCCGCTCTGGAGGTCCAGCACCCACAGGCGCTCGTCGGTGCTGGGCAGACTGTAGTCGATGATCGTGAGCCAGCGGCTGTCCTCCGCCACCAGGCCGCGGCTGCGCGCGCACTCCAGGCTGCGCATCGCCGCGTCCAGGGCGCGGGGGCTCGGCTTCGACGCTACCGACGCGGAGGCCCCCCCGGCGACCAGGGCGAGCAGCAGCGTCCCTACCGCGATCCTGGGCGTGCTCATGAGGAAAAGCTCGTCACCGGGAGGCCGCTCGTCCAGGGGGGCGCTGGCGATCGGGTGCCGCGTCGGCTCCCCCGTGCTATCCGGGCCCCATGCGCCCCCATGATCCTGGCCCTCGCGACGATCCCGGCCGCGCCCGTCTCTTGCTGGCCACGGAGCTGGGCTGGCTGCGGGGCTACCCGCTCGGCCGGGAGGAGGGCGCGCTCTCCTGGCAGATCGTCCCCACGGGAGACGGACCGTCCAAGCTGCGCGTAGACGGAGAGCGCCTGCACCGGGCGAGCTGGGCGCTGCGCCAGATCCACCGGGATCACCTCGCCGTGCTGGAGAGCGTCCTCGACGAGCCCCCGGCGCGCTGGAGAGCCCGCACGCAGCTCATGCTGGATCTGCTCTCCGACATGCTGCATGGGGGGGCACCTGCACCTGACCCCTGGGCCACCGAGCTGTGGGAGCCGCGCCTCCAGGAGCGGGCCCGCGCCCTGCCCGCCGAGCTCGGGCCGCTGGTCCGCGCGCTGGGCTGGCGGCAGTCCGCGGACCCCGCCGGCATCTGGGAGCTGCTGGACGGGCTGGCCGAGGACGCGCCGCGGTGGATCCGGCTGCTCCAGCGCCCCGACGGGCTGCTGCTGGCGATGGTGCTGCTCTCGCTCTCTGGAGAGGAGCGCCGAGAGCGCCTGCTGCCCGTGCTCGACCTGCTCCTGCCCGACTCCGAGGGGATCCGCGCCTGGCGCGGACACGCCGCTTATTGCGAGATGCTGCTGAAGCGGGTGGACGGGCAGAACGAGGAGGGCGCCTGGCCGCGCGACCAGGACTTTGACTGGGCCGGCATCCGCCGCGCGATGTTGTTGCAGCTGGTGAGCCAGCCGCGCGCGGAGCGGCGACGCGGGCTCCAGGCCCTGGCCCTGCTCTCGCCAAAGGTGGAGGAGAACGTCGTCTGGTGGCGCCGCTTCGCCGAGATCGAGGCGGCGGCGGCGGAGCTCCCCGAGCGGCAGCCCTCCCGCAAGCGGCGCAGGGAGCTCCCCGACGGCTGGCGCGACAGCGTGCGGGCGCGCATCCTCGACCTGCAGGCCGCGCCCCCGTGCCCCTGGCGCCCCGACGAGATCCTGGACGCGGTGATGGCCGTGGCGCGCTCGGAGCGGATGGGGCCGATGTTGCTGTCAGCCTTGCCGCTGCTGCGGCCGGTGACCGGCTTCGACGCGCCCGCGGCCTTCCTGGTGGCCTGGACGCGCGTGGAGGAGGGGCCCCGCCTCGGTCGACACGTCGCGCGCTGGGCCCGCTCCCTGCGCCGGGCCGCCGCCGCGGGGCGCCTGGATCGCTGGCTCAACCCCTGGACCGACGATCTGGCCCTGTGGAGCGTGCGGATCTCGCCCATGCCCGCCCGCAAGCACTGGCTGGACCTCCCCGAGCCCGACGACACGCTGCTGGAGTCCAAGGAGCACGCGACGGAGCGCTTCTACGACTGGCTGGACAGCGAGCCGTGCCCGCCGGGCACCGACGAGTGCCGGCAGATCGCCTTGAACCTGGAGCACACCGAGGACGCGGCCCTGGCCCGGCGCCTGTTCCGGCTCACCGGGACCCGCTGGCTCAACAACGACGCCCGCGCCGCGCTGGTCGCGCTCGCCCGGGTGATGCCCGACGCGCGGCTCCGGCTGATCGTGGAGAACCTGCTGGACGAGGTCAGCTCGCTCCCGCCGGCGGTGTGCTGGTTCGAGGAGCGCGGGCACGGGGAGCGCCTGAGCGCCGTCCGGGACGCCGATCTGGTGGAGCTGGGGCGCGCCACGCTGCTGCTCCAGAGCCGCGGGCGGAGCCTCCGGGGCCCGGACCCGCGGATCCCGGGGCCCTGGCTCGACGAGATCCACCCCGATCTCCGCCCGGCCCTCGAGGATCTCGCCCGCTGGTGGCCGGAGGCCGAGCGCTGGGCCCGCCGCGCCATCGACGAGCTCGCCCCGCCCGACGAGGCCCTGGACCGCGAGATCGCCGCCCTGGAGGCGCGGGTCCGGCCCGAGGACGGCGAGACCCCGCTGAGCCTGCGCCTGCAGAACCTCCGCGACCGTCGCGCCACCCCTCGCGCGCTCAGCGAGGGCCAACGCCGCAAGCTGGCCGAGCGCGCCCGCACCCTGGCCGCCACCGCCTTCGTCGACGCCCTGCTGGGCGCCGCCCGCGTCGAGGTCGCCGCCGTGCTGCCGGAGGCCCTGGGCGTGAACACGCTCCCCGACTGGTCGGACCGCCCCGACCTCTGGCGCGCCCTGGGCGGGCTCGGCGAGACCTCCAAGGAGATCCAGACCCTGGCCTGGCGCGTGCTGCGCCACCGCGCCGGCCCGCCGCCCTGGGATCTGCGTGAGGAGACGCCGAATCGTCGCTTCCTGGACCGCCTCCGGGCGCGCGGCGTGAAGCTGGAGCCCTGGCTGGGCGAGCGCTCCCTCACCACCCACCTGCCCGGCGGCGAGCCCGTGACCCTGAGCTTCGAGGCCGATCCGGTCGAGATCCTCCAGATGGGCGCGCACTTCAACACCTGCCTGTCCCCGGGCGGGGTCAACTTCTTCTCGGCCGTCGTCAACGCCGCCGACATCAACAAGCGCGTCATCTACGCCCGCGGCCCCGACCGCCGCGTCGTCGGCCGCTGCCTGGTCGCGCTGACCGACGAGGGCGACATCCTGCCCTACGAGCCCTACTGCCACCGGAGCGAGCTGGACTTCCCCGCCCGGGTCTACGACTTCGTGGTCGGGCTCGCCCGGGACATGGGCGCCGCCGTGCGCTCCGAGGGCGAGCCGCGCGCGCTCATGGCCTCGCGCTGGTACGACGACGGGGTCTACGACCTGGCGGGCGGCCTCACGAAGCTCAACAACGACAGCCCGCTGGTCAAGACGCTGCCGACGCTGCCGCCAGAGCTGCTGCTCTCCACGCTGCGCGACGCCCTGCACCCGGCCCCCATCGACGGTCAGGTGCTGGGCCGCCTGATCCACCTGGAGGTGATACAAGCCAGGGTGGAGCTGCTTATGGTCCTGGCGCCGGAGATCCAGGCCTCGCGCGCGCTCAGCCTGCTCGACCGGACCACCGCGGCGGCCTGCCTGTGGCGCGGCGGCGCGGGCGGGCTGGCCCGGCAGGTGCTCCCCCGCCTGAAGGCCGGGCCGATGCAGGGGCTGTGCTGCGGCTACCAGCAGTTCACCTCCGAGCTGCTGGAGATGGACCCCTGGTTCATCCTGAGCGTGCTGAAGCTGCGGGGTCGGCACGAGTTCGAGCCCGGCGACGCCTTCGCCAGCGGGCGCGCGCTGGAGACCCTCGGCCGCCCCGCCCAGGCCCTCCAGCGCTACCAGCAGACCCTCCAGATGTCGGAGCACCACCCCCAGAGCTGGAAGGACGACCTGTCGGATCGCATCGCCCGCCTCAGCGCGCGCCTGGAGCGGGAGCGGGAGCGCTCGCGTCCGACGGGGTGAGGGGCTGGGGCGCTCGAGGCGCCGCGCCGCTCGGCCATGGATCGAGCGGGAGAATCCACAGCGAACCTGCGTGAGGATAGATGACCGGAAGGCAGAGGTTCAGCCTGCCATCCATGATCAGGAGCGGGGGGGCCTCCCAGAAGCGCGCGTCCAGCTCCAGCGGGGGCTCCATCGGATCCGGGAGTCGCCTCGCCACCAGCTCGCGCAGCGCCTCCGGTGAACGCCCTGCGCTGAGGCCGCGCGCGGGCGCGCCGCTGGCCCGGTCCCAGGTCTGACAACGCAGATCATTGACCGTGTGCGCCCCGCCCGTGAAGCTCGACTCGGCGACCAGCGCGGAGACGATCTGGTCGTCCGCGTAGGTGATCCGGGCGCGTCGCTCGAGCCAATGGCCGGCCTCGACGTCGATCTCCCCCAGCCCCTCGGCGTCGAGCAGGGTCAGCCCGCTCCGCGTATCGACGAGCACGTCCAGGCAGGTCCCCGACTGACAGCGTGTCCAGAGCTCGACCCCTGCCTCCGCAGGCCCCCGGTCCATCCTGGGCGCCTCCTCGGACCGGGCGCGGCTGGAGAGCCGGGCCGTGCTGGCCGGTCGCGCGGAGTCTCGGGCCGGGGCGGGGGGGAAGAGCGCCTCGGTCTCCAGGAGCCGCGCTGGTGGGCCAGGGGCTGGAGTCGGCTCTGCGGTCATGGGTTCGGGCTCCGCGGTCGTGGGCTCGGGCTCCGCAGGCGGGAGAGCCGGTCGAGCACAGCCGAGGCCATGCAACAGGAGTAGGGCTGAGGTAGGGCACATCAATCTACCGTCAGCGTCCGGCCTGCTGCGCCCTGTGTTGCGGCAGCGTCTCTTCGTCCAGTGACCGAGTCTCGATACTCCCTGGCTCGCTGGCCACTGCCGTTGTAGGCTCGAACCGTCTCCTCCCATGTGGAGAAGTTACCCTCTTTGCGCTTCTCGCAGAGCCAGCGGATGCCGGCCCGGATCCAGAACTCGTAGGTCTGGTCATGTTGGCCCTGCGCGTCCGGATCGGGGATGAGCTCGGAGCGTGCAGCAGCGAAACCAGGATAACTCTGGAAGAACGGCTCCCAGTTCTTCCAGCCGCCATTCTCCTTCAGGAGCTCGAGGGCCGCCTTCTCGGTCTGCTCTGCGGGGGTGAGCGTGGATTGCTTGTTGAGGGTTTTCAGGCGGAGCTTCTTGGTCTCGAGATCGACGAGAATGTTCTGGAGCCCGTGTCTGGCCACCAGGTACTGCAGGTCCGCGTCCTCGAGCATCATCTTGGATAGCGCGTACCCGTTCGAGTCCACCATCTGCATGACATTGGGAGGTTGGTTGACTTCATGCCCGTTCACGTTGAGGAACGGGCCGGTGGTCCCCATTCGGCTCTCCTGGAACAGGACCGACTTGACGAGGTTGGGATCCAAGGGCTCGAAGCCGAAGTAAGTCGGGTAGGACGCCGACCACTTCTTGATCTCTGCGTCGAACTTGTTGTACATCTTCTGCTGGATCAGCGCCTTGTTGATCGCGACGTAACGATTTTCCTGGAGCCCTTGGAGGCGCGTCATCTCGCCGGGCCTCTGAGCGTCCGGGTGGCGCATCGCTGCCTCACCCGCGCCGATATTGAGTCGGAGCGTCTCAAGGTTGTTCACGTAGTCCGTTACGCCATCCCCTGGCGTTCCTACGGGGCGCAGCTTCGCTTTATCGACATTGCCCGTCAGACGTTGCGTGGTCGTCCGCGGACCCGAACATCCTGCTCCCGGGATCGTGACCTGCTCGTCAAGGTACACCTCGACACTGTGCGATGTGTTGGTCCAGGACAAGATCCGCACTTCGGTCCCGGCCGGGAAGCTCTTGCCGCCAATGGTGGCTGGATCGGTCAACGTGAAGGTCTCGTCCTTCATCTCCCCGGCAACATCCTCTGGCTTGATGGAGGCGTGTATCGTCGCGGTCGCGGACTCGCGCACCTGTATACGCCCTCCAGCCTCCGCACGCTCGGCGATGCGGTCCGCCTCCAGCTCGGCAGGGCCCAGACCCGCACCCGCGAGCGTCCGTTCGCCCTTCGGACGCCCGTTCGCGAACTGAAAGCGATGGGCGAGTTCGTGTGCGATCAGCCCCTTCGAGGGCGAGGTCGAGGCGATCTGGAGTGTCCGTCCGTCCGTGGCCCCCTCGGCGCAGCGCAACCCAAAAGGGGCAGTCCGCCCGAGCTCTACCGTCACTTGAGAGAGATCATGGCCAAAGAGCGCCTCCATCTCCTGCTGATGAGGAAACCGGTCCTGCTGCGGCCTGATGGCGCCGAAGTCCGTTACCGCTGGGCCTCGCACCCGCGAGGCGCTCTCAGTCCTGCGCGCCTGCGGTCGTCCCTCACTGGAACCCAGGTATATTCTGGTCGCGGCCATGGCTACCCCTCGAACTCAATGTACCATGATGATCTCGCAAGAGCTTGGCAGGTCCATCACAGGCACACCAGATTGCCCAGCCATTCAATCATCCCTGAGATCACCCGCGCATCCAGCCTCCGATCCGGGTCGTGGTAGGCGCCGAGCCCCAGGGGCGCGCGCGTGGGCGAGAGCATGTGATCGAGGTCGGGCAGGACGTGGATCTCGGCCCTGGCACCCATCGCCGCCTGAAGGACCGGGACCTCGGCGGCGGGGGGGACCTGCAGGTCGTCCGCGCCGTAGATCGCCAGCAGCGGGACGCGCAGCGCGCGGAGCGCCTCGGTCTGGTCGTGGCGCATGTGGCTGGCGAGCCAGGCGGACTGCCGTGGATCGAGCTTGGAGAGCGGCCCCTCCCGCTCCTGCCGCAGGGCGGCGAGGGAGGCCCGCTGGGCGCGCCCGGCCCCGGCGATCTCGGCCTCGGTGGCGCCCTGCGCCCGCAGCACCAGGGGGAGCTGGTCCAGCAGCACCGCGTCCAGCCGCCGGGCGGGCCCGGCCAGGAGGATCACGCCCTGGACCGCGGGATCCTGCCCGGCCACCGCCGCGGCGACGGCGGCCCCCTCGCTGTGGCCCACCACCACCCGGCAGGGGCCGCCCAGCGCGCCGAAGGCGGCGGCGTCCGCGACGAGATCGTCGAGGGTGGCGCTCTCGAGCTCCCCGCCGCCCGAAGGCTGGCTCTGCTCCACCCCGCGCTTGTCGTAGCGCAGCACCTCCCAGCCCTCGGCGACCAGCGCGGCGCTGAGCTGCCGGAACACGCCCGCGTGGACGGGCCCGTAGTCCCCGTCCCGATCGCCCGGCCCCGATCCGTGGATGAGCAGGATCGATCCCCGGCTCTCGCCCCCCCGCGGCCGGTCGCGCTGCCCGCCCAGGACCACGTCCGGCCGGGTGACCGTGAGCGGCTCCACCTCGGCGTCCGGCTCGGGGGAGGCCGCCAGCTCAGGCACCTGGAAGCCGTCGAGCGTCGCGCGGAGCGAGCCCGCGAGGCCGTCCAGGGCCAGCAGGCGCCCGCCCTCGTCCACCCAGATCGTGTGGCCCTGGCTGCCGGTCCAGGCGAAGAGGCGGGTGGCCTGGCGCCCGTCGGCCAGCGCGCGCTGCTCCCGCGACTCCAGCCGGAAAGGGACCTCCCGGCCGGTGCGCGGATCCACCAGGGCTTGTAGCTGACCCGAGCGGTCGTCCAGCAGGAGGGACCAGGCCAGCAGGCTGCTCTCCGGGCCGGGCAGGGCGTCCTCGGCGTAGCCCTCGGCCATCCCGACGCTCGGAGCCGTCAGGGCCCCGCCCTCGCGCAGCAGCCCCCGCCAGCGCGACCAGCTCCCCCGCTCCCGGGAGAGGGCGAACCGCTCCCAGCGCGCGTTGGAGACCACGACCGCCTCCCAGCTCCCCTCCGGCGAGAGGCGTGCTTGGAGAGACATCTCCGCGTCGTCCTGCGAGAGCGCCCAGCGCTCGACCCGCCCGCCCTCCCGCGCGCTCAGGCGAGCCTCCCCCACCACCTCCCCGTGGAGATCGGTGAGCGTGTAGCGCGCGTCCACGGCCCCCTCCGGGATCTCCGGCGGCCCGCAGGCCAGCAGCAGCGCCAGCAGCACCTCAGAGCTCCATGCGGCGGAAGCGGGCGATGGCCAGGCCCAGGCAGAGCCCCGCCAGCCCGAGCGCGCTGATCACCGGCACGACGGGCTCGCAGATCTCCCCCTGGATCAGCGCCCCCGCCAGCTCCAGCAGCCCGGCCGGGGTCCAGCGCGCCACCGACGGGAGGATGGCCAGGGTGCTGAGCCCCAGGAAGCCGCCCAGCCCCATCGCCGCCGCCACCGCCTGCCCGCGCCCCAGGACCCCGCCCAGCAGGGTGAGCGCGATCACCATCAGGAGCAGGAGCAGGTAGACACCGTTCAAGGCCAGGAAGCCCGGGAGATCCGGCGTGGAGAAGAGCACGCTCGCGTAGACCAGGAAGCCCGCCGCCGCCAAGGCCGTGCCCAGGGTCGCCACCAGCAGCCAGGCCACCAGCTTGGCCAGCAGCATCCTCGCCCGCCCGGCCCCCGCGCCCAGCAGGGTGGCGGCCGTGCCCTGGAGCTCCGACGGCACCGCCCCCATCGCCAGGAGCGCCAGGAGCAGCGGCGTCATCGTCATGTTCTTGTGGTACTGCCCCAGCGCGTCCAGCAGGTCGGGCTCGCGGGTGAGCAGGATCTCCACGCCGCGGAGCTGGTCCTCGGGCAGGGAGGCCAGGAGCTGCGGCATCAGCGAGGCGGCCAGCGGCGACAACAGCCCGACCAGCAGGAACACGACCAGGGCGATCCACAGCCGGAAGCTGCGGTGCATGCCCAGCAGCTCCTTGGCCAGCAGCAGGCGGAGCCGCCTCATGGGGCCCGGCCGATCACGCGCAGGAAGGCGCTCTCCAGGGTGGGCTTGAGCGGGCGGAGGGCGACCAGGCCCAGCCCGAGCTGGGCGACCAGGGCGGGCAGCGCGCGGCGGGCTCGGAGCTCGTCCTGGACCTGCAGGCGCAGCGGGCCCTCTCCCGGGACGACCGAGGCCCAGCCCGCCTTCGAGATCGCGGCCAGCAGGGGCGCCGGATCCCCGTCCAGCTCCAGCTCCCAGGTGGGCGGGCCCGCGTCGGCCACCAGGCGCTCCGGCGTGTCGAAGGCGGCGATCCGCCCCTGGTGCAGCACCGCCACCCGGTCACAGACCCGCGCCACGTCGCCCAGGACGTGGGTGCTGAAGAGGACCGTGGCCTCGCGCCCCACGCTGGCCAGCAGCTCCAGGAAGAGGCGGATGCCCACCGGGTCCTGGCCAGACAGCGGCTCGTCCAGCAGGATGAGCTCCGGACCGCCCAGCAGGGCCATGGCCAGCTCCAGGCGGCGCTTCCTGCCCCAGGCCAGGGTCTCGGCGCGGGCGCCGCGGCTGTCGGTGAGCTCCACCCGGTCCAGCAGCGCGTCGGCCTGCTTGCGAGCCTCGGCGCGGGAGAGCCCGTGCAGCTCGCCGATGAGGAGCAGGTGCTCCTCGGCGGTCATCCAGGGATAGAGCCCGGAGCTGTGGTGGACGGCGCTCACCCGTCCGCGCAGGCTCGGGTCCTCCGGCGGGCGCCCCAGCACGCTCACCTGACCGCCGCTGGCCCGGATGGCGCCGGAGAGGACGCGCAGGAGCGTGGTCTTGCCCGCGCCGTTCACGCCCAGGAAGCCGAAGACGCCGGGCCCCTCCACCCGCCAGTCCAGGGCGTCCAGCACCACCTTGTCGCCGTAGGCGTGGCGCATCCCGCGGAGCTCGACGGCGGGCGGGCTCATCCCCGGCCCTCGGTCCCCGGGTCGCGGCCCACGACGAACCAGAGGATCGGGCCGATGGTGCCTACGAACAGGATGATCGCCACCCACAGCGCCTTGCCCCCGCGCGCCGCCGGGGCCCGGGACAGGCTCACGAAGGCCGCGATCTTCAGGCAGAGCTCGAGGATGGCGATGGGGATGACCAGGAGGAGGACGTTGTCGTCGGCCATGGGGGCCCGTATCCCGGCTCAGCCCCCAGCCGCGAGGTGCTGGATCAGGATCTTGAAGCCCAGCCCGATGAGCACCACGCCGCCCAGCAGCTCCAGCCGGCTGCCGAAGCGGTCGCCGAGCGCGCGGCCGACCAGCCCGCCGATCCCGGAGAGCAGCGCCGTGACCACGCCGATCAGCCCGAGGGTCAGCGGCGCGCCGAGGCCCAGCATCGGCAGGGTGAGCCCGGCGGCCAGGGCGTCCACGCTGGTCGCCACCGCCAGCAGCAGCACGGCCCCCAGGCTCTCCGCCTTCTCGCCCGCCTCGGTGTCCTCCCCGCTCCAGGCCTCACGGAGCATGTTGATGCCGATGCCGCCCAGCAGGAGGAAGGCGATCCAGTGGTCCCAGGCCGCGGCGACGCGGGCGACCGCCACCCCGCCCAGCCAGCCGAGCCCGGACATGCCGGACTGGAAGAGCCCGAAGAGCAGGGCCGCCAGCAGCACGGGCCGCAGCGAGCGGGCGCGCGCGCCCATGCCCGCGGCGGCGGCGGTGGCGTCCATGGCGAGGCCGACGGCCAGGAGCAGGAGCGAGCTCATTCCACCACGAAGTCGTAATAGGCGGTGTGGAAGTCCATGTCGTCGAAGCCCACCCCCAGCGTGTATTCGCCGCGCTCCAGGGTGATCGGCTCCGGCCAGGTGGTCGTGATCTCGCCGCAGCCGGGCACGGTGCGGGTGACCTCCGCCTCGGTGCAGCCGAGGTAGTCCACCCAGATCAGCTCGCCCTCCGCGTCGGTGATGCCCCAGCCCCCGGCCACGCAGCCGTCGCGGAAGTTCACGTCCACGGGGTCGGGCGAGGGGTTGGTGATGCTGGCCTCCAGGGTGAGCTCGTCACCCTCCACGCAGGTGGTGCAGGGCATCCCGCTCGAGTCCAGCACGGTGGCGGCCCAGACGAGGTCCCCACCCGTACACTCGGCGCCGGTGTCCCCGGTCTCGCCGGTCTCGCCCGTGTGTCCGGTCTCGCCGGTGTCCCCGGTCTCGCCGCTGTGCCCGGTCTCGCCGGTCTCGCCCGTGTGTCCGGTCTCGCCGGTCTCGCCGCTGTGCTCGTGCTTGTCGCCGGGGCAGCCCAGGAGCAGCAACCCGGAGAGCGCGAAGATCTCTGACCTCATCGCATCACCCCCCTCAGAACATAGACGCGGAGAACCCGAGCGTAAACGCCTCAGGTCGCCTCGATCTGCTCCGCGGGTGGGGCGGGCTCTGCCGGGCGCGGGGTGGACAGCAGCGCCAGGAAGCTCTCCATGAAGCGGTCGACCTCGGCCCAGTCGGTCAGCTCCACGTCCTCGTCCCAGGGGTTGTCGATGCCGTGCGTCTTCTGGAGGTGCCGCATGAAGAGCTTGTAGAGCCATCCGGCGCGGGAGAAGTGGAAGGCCCCGGCCAGATCCTGCTCCAGCTCGGGCTGGAAGCGCGCGGCGGCCAGGAAGCTGGCCGCGGTCCGGTGGGCCGCCGCCCGCTGCTCCTCGCTCCCCGCGGCGTCGATGGTCACGGAGAAGAAGGCGGTGTGCAGGCTGGAGAGCTCCAGGCTGTGGCGCCTCAGGAAGGAGGCCACGGCGCTCTGGTGGTGGCCGGGGTAGAGCGAGGCGCCGACGATGACGCCCTCATAGGACTCGATCGCCAGATCCGGGCCCAGATCGCGCACATCGAAGCAGCTGGCGAAGACCCCCTCTCGGCGCAGACGGTCCGAGATGTGCTCCGCGATCAGCGCGGTCTGCCCATGCAACGTCGCATAGACGACGAGCACGCGACGAGGAGTCATGCCACCCCCTCCTCCTCCCCCTCTCCTGGGGCCCTGTTGCGCGGCCCTGCCTGACCGCTCCCTCACTATAATCACCGCTACACGAACCGGCGCCGGGTCCTGATCCGAATTCTGATCCCGGCCGTACCCGTTCGGTGTCCCCCCTGTCTCGGAGGTCGTATGTCTCGTCTGATCCCCCTGCTCCTGGCCCTCCCCCTCTCCGGCTGCAGCGCCGTGTGCAGCTTCATCGGTGACTATCAGGGCACGTTCACCGGAGACGCCTCCGGCAATTTCGAGCTGAACGTCGAGGACGGCGGCAAGGACGCCGATCCCATCGCCACCGCCACCTTTGGCGGCGACCTGGACGGCGCGGTCGCCACCGGCACCATCGGCTGCGAGGACGGCGAGCTCACGCTGGAGATCTACCTGAACGACGAGAGCTTCGGCTCCTTCGAGGGCGCGCTGGACGAGGCCACGGGCGAGGGCACCTGGCACACGGACGACGGCCAGTCGGGGACCTGGAACCTCGAGTAGCGCGCGCCTCGTCGGCGCGGAGACGAAGAAGGGGGCCCGCGGAGGCCCCCTTCGTGTTCACCGGGATCCGGCGCTACAGGTCGTGACCGCCCGAGGGGTGGTCGTCGCCCGCCCAGGGGTCGCCCAGGAAGGGGAACTCGTCGTAGTAGTAGAGCCCGGTGCTGTCCACGCCGTCGGGGACGAAGGTGCCGTCGATCAGGTAGCCGCAGACCGCCGAGAGGGCGACGTCCACGACGTCATCGCTGACGTAGCGGCCGTTGGGCCAGGCGCCGAAGCCCGAGCCGTCCAGGTTCAGGCGCAGGGCCTCGAAGGCGCCGAAGGTCTTGCCGTCCTCACCGGGGATCTCCCCGCCGAGCGCGTAGCCGTCGGGCATGTTGCCCAGCGCCGGGTGGCCGGTGAGGAAGGCGAGGATCAGGTCCTCTCGCCCGCCGATCCCCAGGCCCTCGTCGTGCTCAGACGGGCAGGCCGTCCCCAGGATGGCGTTCATGTAGGCGCCGAGCAGGGAGGTCTGCACGTAGCTGAGGAACTGGATGTCGCCGGAGGGGTGGCTGGCGCTGAAGCGGTCCTTGTCCTGCACGGGGATGACCACCTCGTTGACCAGCGGGTTGCCCAGGCGGGCCACCTGCACCCAGCCGCCGCGGTCCGAGCTGCTGCCCAGCCCGCCGCCGCGCCGCACGGTGACGGCCTTGCGGCTGGTGGTGGTCCACGCCGCGATGACGCGGTTCTGGTTGGTCTCGGTGGGCACCGCGCCGTCCCGGGTCAGCTCCACGGCCGGGATCTCGATGGCGATGCTGTGGACGTTGTAGCCCAGCAGCGTGTTCTGGTTCGCCGTCCCGTCGTCGCCCGCGAGGTTCAGCAGGTCGAAGGTGCGCTCGAGGTCGACATAGAAGCCCTCCTGCCGCGGGCCGGCGAAGAAGCGGTAGTCGCCCTTGGTCTCGATGTAGGTCTGGGTGATGGAGCCGGGCGCCGAGCCCTCGGGGTTGTAGCCGCCCGGAGACGTGCTGGCCGTGCCGACGTTGATCGGCGCGACCTCGCCGGAGCCCATGATGGTGCCGGTGCCGGTGTCGTGGTCGACCCAGGTGACGCTGTACTCCTGGACGTGGTTCAGGTTGGCCCGGGTGGCGACGTCGCCGAGGTTGTACAGGAAGGTGTCGGGCATCTGGTAGTCGGTGGTGAACCGGAACTGGAAGCTGATGTCCTCGTAGCTGTCCCCGTCGTTGTCGATGTGGATCTCGTACAGCACGTTGTCGTCGAAGCTGTGGAAGTTCGGCCCGCCGCCCGGGAGCTCGAGCGGGTTGACGTTCATGATGAAGACGACGTTGTCCGAGTCCTCGGGGCTGAGGAACATGTAGAAGTCGGTGATGTCCGCCGTCGGATCGCGCGAGATGGCGGGCGCCTCGCGGTGCGAGCTCGCCAGGGCCGGGGCGGCCAGGAAGAGGAGGGTGAACATGATTGCCTCGTGTTGCGCGTTCGCGCAGAGAAGATGTTTAGAAGCGGAGGACGTAGATGTCGGCGTCAGATTCGGGGTCCGCCTCGGCGGTGTAGACGGCGCTGGAGCTCGCGCTCACGCCCGCGGGCAGGCTGAGCAGGCCCAGGTCGTCCACCACCTCGAAGCCCGAGCCGTCCGAGGAGAGCGCGACGAGCTGAGGGGCGCCGAGCGTCGTGTAGTAGACGAGCCCGTCCTCGTCCCCCGACGAGACGCCGCCGGGGAAGGTGGCGTGGAAGTCGGCCGCGATCTGGTCGAGCGCGAAGGTGGGCAGGGCGAAGCGGTAGACCGCCGCGCGCTCCGAGCTGTCCGCCGTCGCGTCGTAGACGTAGAGGTAGGTCCCCGCCGCGTTCGCGTCGATCTGCATCGGGTCGGAGAGCGGGTAGTCGGAGAAGGCCACGGAGGCCGACCCGCTGTCGCTGTCCACCGAGTAGATGGCGCCGAGCCCGTCCGGCGTGGTCGCCGTGACGTAGAGGGTCTCGCCGTCCGAGGCCAGGGTGACGTCGGTGGGGGTGTCCAGGCTGCCCGCCGCGCCGATCTCGGCGGGCGTGCCCCCGGCGACCGACATCTTGAAGACGCCGCCCACGGTCTCGAAGGTCTCGGTCTCCGCCGCCATGTCGGCGATGAAGAGCATGGTCCCGTCCTCTGACAGGCAGAGCCCGGTTGGGAGCACGAGAGGGGCGCCCTCGTGGAGCATCGTGAGCGAGCCGTCGCCCACGTCGAAGGCCGCGACCGCGGCTTCTCCGTCGCTGTTGACGCCCACCGCGTACACCACCTCGGAGCCCGCCACGAGGTCTGCGGCCTCGGAGAACTCGTTGGATCCGGCGAAGGCCTCGAAGACCGGATCGGCGTCGGTGTCGGTGTCGGTGTCCGTGTCGGTGTCGGTGTCGGTGTCCGTGTCGGTGTCGGTGTCGGTGTCGGGCTCGCCCGTCTCCGGCTTGTCCTTGTTGACCTCGACCTTACATGAGGCGAGGAGGCAGAAGAGGACAGCGGAGGCTCGCGAGATGCTTGCCTGCTGCATGGGGTCTCCTTCGGGCTCCCAGGAGAAGCGGGAGCCCGAGCAGGATACGGAGCTCGCTCAAGAGCGGATCACCCGGCGATTTTATATTTATTCGATGGGGATAATGGGAGTAGTATCCGCTGAACATAATTCTGGGTCTCCGGCGCGCCGGGCTCCCGCCGCTGGTCTGAGCCTGCTCGGCGCAATAGGCTCCCGTCGAGAGCCCTCCAGGCCAGGCACACGCATGAAGGCACCAGCATGAAGAACGTCGTCGTCGTCGCGCCCTACTTCGGCGCGAACATGCTCCACAACCTGCGCAGCTTCGCCGCGCTCGAGGACGTGCGCCTGGGGGTCATCACCCGGGAGCCCTCCGAGCGCCTGCCTCCAGACCTGAAGGAGCGGATCGAGGGGCATTATCAGGTGGGTGACGCCATGGACCCCTCCCAGCTCGCCGAGGCCGGGCGGGCCTTCCTCCGGGAGTGGGGGCGGGTCGACCGGCTGGAGGGCTACCTCGAGCAGCTCCAGGTCCCGCTGGGCGAGGCGCGCGACGCGCTGGACATCGACGGCATGCGCGCCGAGGCCGCCCGGAATTTCCGCGACAAGAACCGTATGAAGCGCGTGCTGGCCGATCACGGGCTCCCCGTCGCGCGCCAGGCCCTGCTGAGCGGGCCGGACGACGCCCGGCGCTTCGTGGAGCAGGTGGGCTTCCCCATCGTGCTCAAGCCCGTGGCCGGGGCCGGGGCCCGCGACACCATGCGCGCCGGGGACGAGGACGAGCTGTGGGCGGCGCTGAACCAGCTCCTCCCCTCCCCCGCCAGCCCCGTGCAGGCCGAGGAATTCATCCAGGGCGAGGAGCACACCTTCGAGACCGTCGCCGTCGGCGGCAAGCCCGTGTGGTGGAGCTCCACCTTCTACCTGCCGGGGCCGCTCGCGGTGCTGGAGAACCCGTGGATGCAGTACTGCCTGCTGCTGCCGCGGGAGGAGGTGATGCCGCACACCAGCGCCTTCCGCGACACGAATTTCGCCGCGCTGCGCGCGCTGGGCCTGCAGAACGGGCTCTCTCACATGGAGTGGTTCCTGCGGCCCGGCGGCCGGGTGGCCATCGGCGAGGTCGGCGCGCGCCCGCCCGGGGCGAACATCATGCTGGTCAACAGCGCGGCCCACGAGGTCGATCTCTGGGCGAAGTGGGCGCGCCTCATGGTCCACCGCACCTGGGAGATGCCCGCCCGCAAGTACGCCGTGGGCTGCGCCTTCCTGCGCGGCCAGGGCCGGGGCAACACCATCACCGCCGTCCACGGCGTGGACGCGCTGCAGGAGCGCCTCGGCCACCTCGTGGTGGAGGCCCGGCTGCCGCGCGTGGGCCAGGCGCACTCCCGCCACTACGAGGGCGACGGCTGGGTGATCGTGCGGCACGCCGAGACCAGGGGCGTCATCGAGGCCCTGCGCGCCATCGTCACCGAGCTCCGCGTCGAGCTCGGCTGAGCCTCGGGAGGCCCCCTTGCTCCAACGCACCCTCGACGACCTCGCGCTCGCCGCCGCCATCGCTCAGGCCCGGAAGTCGCTCTCCGAGGGCGGCATCCCCATCGGCGCGGCCCTGATGGCCCCGGACGGCACCATCGTCGCCCTCGGCCACAACCTGCGCGTGCAGAGCGGCGATCCCACGGCCCACGCCGAGACCGTCTGCATCCGCAACGCCGGGCGCCGCCGGGACTGGCACACGCTGACCATGGCGACCACGCTGAGCCCCTGCGCCATGTGCAGCGGCACGGCGGTCCTGCACCGCATCCCCCGCGTGATCATCGGCGAACGCCGAACCTTCCTGGGGCGTGAGGACTGGCTGCTGGCCGAGGGCGTCCACCTGGAGCACCGCGACGATCCACGCTGCCGCGAGCTGATGGAGCGCTTCATCGCCGAGCATGCGCGGCTCTGGGACGAGGACATCGGCGTGCCGGAGGTGCGCGCATGATCCCTACCCTCCTGCTGCTGTGGGCCTGCGGAGAGGAGCCGGTGGACACGGCGGGCACGGGCAGCCTGCCGGACGAGACCGGAGAGATCGAGGTGCGCTACGACACCAGCACCTACGCGCTGGAGTCTGGGGTCCCCGCCGACACCGCCAACGAGGACCCGGAGACCACGCTGCTGCTCCAGCAGACCGGAACCTGGAACCTGAGCCCCGCGGGCGGGCCCTACACCGCGATGTCCGGGGACCTCGTGGTGCTGGAGACCTATGTAGAGAGCGGGCGGACCAACTGTTCGGCCACCTACAACCTGAGCGGGAGCTCCACGTCGGAGGCCTGCGAGACCTGCTCGGTGGCCTTCCTGGTCACCTTCACCTTCGCCGAGGGCAACACCAGCCCCTGCCGGGACACCGACCTGCCCGCCCTGGACGAGCAGCGCAAGCTGGGCTGGGCCCCGGAGGAGGAGACGATCTACCTGGACTACGACGATCTCGGCACCTGGATCCCCTGGTATGACGCCAGCGCCGAGGGCGACGCGCTGCACGTCCGCTGGGAGGCCACCGTCGGCGTCGTGGAGGGCTCATGACCACGCTGCTGCTGCTCCTGCTCGCCTGCGAGGATCCGCCCGTGGAGAGCGGGGGGCTGGGGCCGGACGATCTCGGCGAGCCCGAGGTGCTGGAGCTGCCGGCCCTCACCGACGCCGAGCTCGCGCTGCTCGTCCAGGACGGGCTCGCGCTGGCCTTCGAGATCACGGGCCACCAACCCTGGGTGGGGGCCGGCGAGGCCCTGGGCTACGCCGAGGAGGGCTGCCCGGACGTCTACGCCGGAGAGGTGCCCTCCTACCCCAGCGACCAGATCGGCGGCTGGGGCTGGGAGGACGCCTGCACCACCTCGTCGGGCGTGGTCTTCGACGGCTGGCTGTGGTGGCTCGCGCAGGTGGAGATCTTCGGCGAGCTGGGCGGATCCCCTCCGGGCAAGGCCACGGCGCGGCGCATCCTGCACGGGGCGGCCAGCGTGAGCGAGGGCCTCTCGACGCTCTACGCGCTGGAGGGCGATCAGGACGAGACGCTGGAGGTGGAGATCGGTCGCGAGACCTACAAGTGGACCTACACCAGCGACATCGACGTCGTGGCCACGGGCAGCGCCTCCTTCGACGGCTTCGACGCGCCCCACGGGTGGCGGGCGAACGGGACGCTCACCACCCACGGTGGAGACACGCGCGATCTGACGCTGGCCACCGAGGCCTACCTCATGGGCCCCGTGCTGGACGACCGCATCGACGCGCTCTCGGCCGCGGTGAGCTGGTCCCAGGATGACGGCGACAACAACTGCGCCTTGGAGCCCTTCGGCAGCCTCTCCCTTCGGCTCACCGACGGGACCTGGCTGGACATGGTCTTCCTGTCCTCCTCGGAGAGCCCGGACTCCCCCGAGTGCGACGGCTGCGCCCGCTACTACGTGCGCGGCCAGGAGGTAGGGAGCGTCTGCGCGGACCTGAGCTTCGTCTGGGACGGACGGCTGGAGCCCCCGACCGTGGACACCTTCGTGCTCTCGATGCGCGGCGTGGGGCTGGATCCGTGATCCCCCTGGCCCTGCTGCTGGCCTGCGCGGAGGAGGAGGTGGCGCCGCCCGAGATCGTGCGCCTCAGCCCGCGGGAGCAGCTCATCCGGCTCAGCGTGGAGCTGCGCGGGGTCCACCCCGGCCCGGCCGAGCTCGCCGCCATCGACGAGGATCCCACGCTGTACGCCGACTTCGTCGATCGCTACCTGCAGGACCCGCGCTTCCCGGGCCGGGTCCGCGAGATCTTCGAGGAGCGATGGCGCCTGCGCACGGGCAAGATCCGCTTCTCTCCGACCGAGGCGGATGTGGTAGCGGAGGACTCCGTGGTCGCCGACGCCATCGCCGAGGAGCCCCTGCGCCTGGTCTCCTGGGTCGTGGAGAACGACCTGCCGATCACCGAGATCGTGACGGCCGACTACACGGTGGCCGACCCGCTGGTGGCGGCGATCTGGGACCTGGACTACCCCGCGGACGGCGCCGGTTGGGAGCCCTCCACCTGGACGGACGGGCGCCCCGCGGCGGGGGTGCTGGCCAGCTCCACCCTCTGGCAGCGCTACCACTCCAAGGGCGGCAACGCCAACCGATCGCGGGCCAACGCCATCTCCCGCATGCTGCTCTGCGAGGACTTCCTCACCCGCCCCATCGTGCTGGACCGCGCCGCGGCCGACGCCTTCGTGCTGGATCCCGAGGACGCCATCGCCACCAGCGCGACCTGCCAGGGCTGTCACGTCACCTTGGATCCCATCGCGTCCAACCTGTACGGGTTCTACTCGGACGAGAACCCCAAGAACCTGCGCAGCGAGACGCTGTACCGCGTGGAGAACGAGCCGGGCTGGCTGGAGATAACGGGGGTCGCGCCCGGCTGGTTCGGTCGCCCCACCAACGGGCTCGGGGAGCTGGCGATTCAGATCGCCGAGGACCCGCGCTTCGCCCAGTGCATGACCCGCACGGTCTGGGAGGGGCTGCTCCAGAAGAGCTACGAGGATGCGGACTGGTCGGAGCTCCAGACCTACGTGGACGAGCTGCGCGCGGCCGATCTCACGCTGCGCCCGGTCTTCCGCGCCGTCGTGCTGAGCGACGAGTTCCGCGCGGGCGAGATCCGCACGGCGAAGGGCGAGCGCCTGAGCACGGTCCGCACGGTCTCGCCGGCCCAGCTCTCCTCCATCGTCGCCGATCTGACGGGCTACACCTTCGCCGAGCGCGGCCGGGACATGCTCGTCGCCAGCGATTACAACATGGGACCGCTGCTGGGCGGGGTGGACGCCGACTTCGCCACCAGCCGCAACTACCAGCCCACCGTCAGCGCGCAGCTCCTCCTGCGCGAGCTCGCCCGCGCCGCGGCCGTGAACGCCGTCAACCACGACCTCGCGACCACGCGCACGGACGCCGCCTACCTGCTCGATCAGGTCACCCGCGAGGACACCCCCGAGGCGTCCCCGGACCTCTTCCTGGCGCAGATGTCGGCGCTCTACGAGCGGATCACCGGCGTCGCCCTGGAGGCGGACAGCGAGGTCCCCGCCCGGCTGGTGCAGCTCTGGTCGGACGCCTTCCTGGTCGAGGGCACGACCGAGGGCGCCTGGGCGGCCGTGGTCTCGGCCCTCCTGCGCGACCCGCGCGTGCTCTTCTACTGAGACCCTGGGGACGCCATGCTCACCCGACGCTCCCTGCTCCGCGCCTCGATGGCCGCCCCCGCCGCCCTGTGGGCGCGCGGCCTCGGCGCCGCCTCCGGCCAGCCCTTCGAGCGCAAATTCCTGTTCTTCTACGCCGATGGCGGCTGGGATACGACCGCGGCCTTCGACCCGCACTTCGACTCGGACGCCGTGGACATGGAGGAGGGCACCGAGGAGGGCGTGATCGGCGGGATCACCTACACCGCCGGCGCCGCCCGCGAGCGCCTCACGCGCTTCCTCCAGCGCTGGGGCGAGCGCACCTGCTTCGTCAACGGACTGGACGCCCACACCATCGGGCACGGCTCGGCCAAGGAGTTCACGCTGACCGGGGCGGGCGGGGCCGCCACGCCGGACTGGGCCACCATCCTCGCCTCCACCTCCCGGCGCGAGTACGCCCTCCCCTTCGTGGTGCTGAGCGGCCCGGCCTTCCCCGGCGGGCGCGGGGAGGTGATGGTTCGGGCCAGCGCCGGCTCGCTCATGGCGCTGATGGACCACTCGCTGGTCGGATCGCTGGACGGCAGCACCCCGCCCTTCGAGGCCAGCACCGACCGGATGGTGGACGCCTGGCTCACCCAGCGCGGGGAGAGCTGGGCGGCGGCGCGCACGGGGGGAGAGGGTGGCGCGCGCGCGGAGGCCTGGCTGGAGAGCCACCTGCGCGCGGCGGCGCTGGACGAGCGCGCGCTGGAGGTGAACTTCGACACCAGCGCGATGGACATGGCGGCCCAGGCGCGCAACGCCATCGAGCTCTTCCGCCTGGATCTGACCCGCTGCGCGATGATCTCGGTGGACGGCTTCTGGGACACCCACACCAGCAACCAGTCTCAGGGCCTGCAGCTCGAGGATCTGTTCGAGACGCTGGACGACGTGCTGGAGACGCTGGCCCAGACGCCGGGGACGGTGGCGCCCACCCTGCTGCAGGAGGTCACCATCGTCTGCCTCTCCGACTTCGGGCGCACGCCCTCGGAGAACAGCTCGACCGGAAAGGATCACTGGCCCTACGGATCGGCCCTGCTGGTGGGCTCGGGCGTGAACGGGGACCGCCGGGTGGGGTACACCAACGACGAGCTGATCTCGCAGCCCATCGATCTGTCCACGGGCGAGCCCGACAGCGGCGGGGACCTGCCGGGGGTGGAGAACCTCGGCGCCGCGCTGCTGCTGCTGGGCGGCCTGGACCCGCAGCCCTGGCTGCCCGATGTGCAGCCGCTGAGCGCGGTGATCCGGTGACGCTGATCCTCCTGCTCCTGGCCTGCGGCGGCAAGCTGGGCGACAGCGCCTGCGCCACCCACGATCCACCCCTGGACTGGGAGAACTTCGGCGCGGGCTTCATGGCGTCCAACTGTAACGGATGTCACCACAGCCTGCTGCTGGAGGGCGCCCGCAGCGGCGCGCCCCTGGGCGTGGACTTCGACACGCTGGGCGGGGTCGTGGCCTGGGAGGACGCGATCCGCGAGCGGGCCACGCCCGAGGACGCCACGATGCCCCCCTCCGGCGCGCTGAGCGAGGACGAGCGCGCGCTGCTGGCCGAGTGGCTGGAGTGCGGTCTGTAGCTGGGAGATCCTGCACGGCGGACCGAGGATCGGATATGAGCAGAGGATGAACACCCTCCTGCTCCTCGCCTCCCTCGCCCACGCCGACGATCTGCTCCTCACCCACGCCCGGCTCTGGGACGGAACCGGCGCCCCGGTGGTCGAGGACACGAGTCTGCTCGTCCGCGACGGGCACATCGCCGCCATCGGCGCTCCCCCCGAAGACCTGACCGGGCTCCGGGTCGTGGACCTGGAGGGCGGCACGGTGATCCCCGGCCTCATCGACAGCCACGTCCACCTCGTCTCCAACCCGGGCTCCCACTGGCGCCAGGACACCGAGGACGACCGGCGGGCCCAGCTCCGTCAGGCGATGCGGGCCTACCTGGCCTGCGGCGTGACCACCATCTACGATCCGGGCTCGCTCCCGGCCTACTGGCGCGAGGTACAAGCCTGGGTGGAGGCGGGCGAGCCCGCGCCCGAGCTCCGCACCTCCGGGATCGCGCTGAGCCCGGTGGGCGGCTACCTGAACGGCGCCTTCCCCGGCTACCCGCACGTGAGCGACGCCGCGGAGCTGACCCGTGTGCTGGACGAGAACGACGCGCTCGGCTCCTACGGCTACAAGGTGGCCATCGAGGCGGGCTTCGTGGGCGGCGGCTGGCCCGTCTTCGACGCGACGATGCGCCAGGCCATCGTGGACGAGGCCGCGCGCCGCGGGAAGCCTCTCTTCATCCACGCCATCGGCCCGGACGAGCTGGACATGGCGTTGGCGATGCGACCCTACACGCTGGTCCACACGCCGTCCAAGATCTCCAGTGAACAGATCGATCGCATCCGGGAGCTGGGATCGTACGTGACCAGCACCTTCGCGTACGACGACATGACGCGCTACGGCCGGGACCCGGAGCGCCTCGGGGACCCGCTGCTGCGCCTGGTGGTGCCCGCCGCCCAGCTGGCCACCGCCACGGATCCCACCATGTTCCGGCGCTATCGGCAGGCGGTCGCCGACGTGATCCTGAAGCCCCGGCTGCTCCGGCCCATCGCCGTGAAGGTCATGGGCGGTCGCCGCTTCGCCGAGCGGCGCCTCTCCGACGTGGGCGCCGTGATGGCTCGGCTGAGGGCAGCCTCCATCCCCGTGATCATGGGCAGCGACGCCGGGAACTGGCCGGTCTTTCCCTACCTGTTCCACGGGGTCTCCAGCCTGCGCGAGCTCGAGCTCCTGGTCGAGCAGAAGGTCCCGGCCGCCGACGCCCTGATCGCCGCCACCGCCACTCCGGCCCGCATGCTGGGGCTCGCCGATCGCACGGGCACGCTGGAGGTGGGCAAGGAGGCGGATCTGGTCGTGCTGCGCGGCGACCCGCTGGAGGACATCCACGCGCTGTGGTCCGTGCGCTACACCATGAGCGACGGTGAGCTGCGCAGCCCCGAGGGCTGGATGAAGGACTGAGCGCGGCGCTCAGCTCAGCTCGCGCCCGATGAGGCCGAGCGCCAGCTTGATCGCCGAGAGCTCCACGGCGTTGGCCTCATCTATCACCATCGGCGGCCAGCCCTCGGGGAAGGTGTCGAGGTGGTCCAGCGCGCAGAGAAAAGGCTGGGTCCACAGGCCATCCCGGCTCTTCCAGCACTCGGCGTATCGGTAGGGGCTCCCGTCCAGGTTACGCCCGGCGATCAGCACCCAGGCGATGGCCCTGTCGGGCACGATGACGGTCTGCTCGACGCGCATGCCCATGCGCCGCGTGAGCTGGTAGACGCGCCCCTCCTTGGACAGGTTCGTCTTCAAGCCCGTCTGGCGCTGCATCTCTTCCTCGCGGGCGTCCGCGCGCTCCCGGGCCTCCGCGAACAGGGTCCGCAGCCGGGCCTCCGTCCCCTGCTGCGACACCCAGCGCTCCCGCTCGGCCACGGTCGCCCACAGGTCCGGCGGGTGGTAGCGTGGCGCCTCGGTGACCGTGTCCGTCCCGCTGAGGTGGGCGCGCACCTTCGCCCCGAAGTCCGCCACCCAGGCCCCTCGCCCCTCGTCCTGCCAGTAGCGCTGAAGCCGGGCGCGCCGGGGGGCGTCGAGCTCCAGCAGCTCCTGAGCGCGGTCGAGGGCACGGTCGCCCAGGGGCGCGGCGGAGAGCCAGTCCAGGCAGCCCTTCGCCAGCGAGACGGAGAGCTCGATGGCGCGCTCGCAGGTCAGGAAGGCCTGCTCGGGCGTGTGCCGGTCCACCACCACCGGGCGGGCGGCCTCGTCCACCAGCGCCAGGCCCAGGCCCGCCGGGCGGGCGTAGCCCATGCCCTCGGCGCCGCCGAAGAGCTTCATCGTGTTGACGCCCAGCAGGCGCCCCTCCCCGTCGATGAGCGGCCCGCCGGAGTTCCCCTCGTTGATCGCCGCGTCGTGCTGGATCATCCCCTGATGGAGCGCGCTCACCACGCCGGACGTAAAGGACCAGACGTTCTCCTGCGGGTGGCCCAGGGCCCAGACCGAATCCCCCGGTCGGGCCTCGCCCTCGCGCGTCGCCAGCGTGGGCAGCGGGCCGTCCACGTCCAGGTCCACCACCGCCAGGTCCAGGGTCGGGTCCGCGCGCAGCAGCCGCGCGTCCACGAGCGCCTCCTCGTTCTCGAAGAGGTAGCGGGAGAGCCCGCCGTCCGTGGGCGCGTAGGAGATCCGCGCCGGGTCGTAGAGCATCGCCCGCAGCTTCCCGTCCCCGGCCACGACGTGCAGGCTCGTCAGCACCAGCCCCTGGGGGTCGATGACCACGCCGGCCCCGTAGGCGCGCTTGCCCTCACCCTCGTCCGCCACCAGCAGCACGACCGAGCGCTGCGCCTGCTCCAGCACGGCCGCGCGCCGGTCCTCCGCCGGCTCGCCCGCGCAGCCGCCCGCCAGGCTCAGGCCGAGCCCGAGGACGAGCGGCCCCCAACACAGGCGCGGGATGGCGGAGCGGGCGGAGCGAGGGGGATCGCGGTCCATACGAACCCATATAGCCTGTCCTGGGCGCCTCGGCGTCTGCTGAGACGGGAGCGCTGTTGCGCTATGCTGTGCCCCGCACTCCGGGGAGCCCATGGCCGAGCAGCAGCAAGCGGTCCTTCAAACCCTGTTGATGGTCTACGCCATCGCGGTGCTGATCAACTCGATCATCTCCGCGCTGCTCTACGTGCGCCAGCGAGACCCGCTCACCCGCGCACAGCTGGTGATCTGGGCGTCCACCTTCGCCGGGCTGGTGGTGCAGGGCCTGGCGGGGCCGGCGATGCCCCTGGTCCTGGTCGGGCTGGCCAGCGTGTTCCTGGTCTCCTGCTCCATCACCAACCTGCTGTCCATCCTGGTGGGCGTGCCGATGCGCTGGGGGCGCTTCCTCGCCCTGCTGGTCATCGGCGCCGCGGTCTCGCTCACGGCCTGGACCCTGGATCTGCCCTTCCTGGTCGTGACCCTGCCCCTGCTCCTGGGCGTGGCCTGGCCCCTGCTCTCCACCGCCTGGGCCATGCTCACCGAGCACCGCAAGCGGCTCACGCCGTCGGAGCTCGGCATGGCCATCGCCAGCCTGTTCTACGGCCTGCACATGCTGGACTTCGCCTTCCTGGCGGACAAGCCGGAGTGGGGCCCCTTCGGCTTCAGCGTGGGCCTGCTCTGCATCTTCGCGCTCTCCATCTTCGCCCCCGCCGTGGTCGTCGAGCGCCTGACCACCGCCACCGCCCGCACCGCCGCCGAGATGGACGCCGCCCGTCGCATCCAGCTCCAGCTCCTGCCCCGCGAGCCCCGGGTGCCCGGCCTCGAGCTGGCCTGCTACATGAAGCCCGCGGACGAGGTCGGCGGCGACTACTACGACGTCCACCAGCAGGGCGGCCGCTCCTGGATCCTGCTGGGCGACGTGACCGGCCACGGGCTCAGCAGCGGGCTGGTCATGCTGATGGCGCAGAGCGTGATGAGCTCCATCCTCCACAGCCGCGAGGCCATCCAGCCGGGCGAGCTCAACCTCCTGGCCAACCGCATCCTGCGCGAGAACCTCACCCGCATGAACGAGGAGCGCACGATGACCATCGTCTCGCTCCAGCTCGAGAACGAGGACGAGGTCGTGCTGAGCGGCAGCCACGACAACCTCTTCCTCCACCGGGCGCGCACCGGCGAGGTGGAGACGGTGGAGGTCTCCCAGTTCCCCTTCCAGCTCGGCCTCGTCGACGACATCCCGCCGGAGATGGTCAGCGAGACCCGCATCCGCCTGGAGCCGGGCGACACCCTCTACGTCATCACCGACGGCGTCACCGAGGCCGCGCAGGGTGGCGACTACGCCCGGGGGACCTACGACGAGCGCCGGCTCATCGAGTTCATCAAGGCCCGCGCCGGCCACCCGGTGGAGCGCATCAAGGACGAGCTGACCCAGGAGCTCGACCGCTTCACCCAGGGCGTCTACCATGACGACGTGACCTTCCTCATCGCTCGCCGCAAGGAGGCCGCGTGAGGTTCCGCATCGAGATCGCCGAGAGCCGCGGCGACGTGCTCCGCTGTCAGTACCTGATCGCGGAGCTGTACAACCGCAATTACCAGATCATGTTCTCCGAGGAGATCCACGACCTCGAGGCGCGCATCGAGCCCTACCCCCACCGCTACCTGATGGGGACCATCGACGGGGAGCTGGTCGCCGCCCTGGGGCTCTACACCAGCAACACCTACGTGGAGCGCTATGGCGGCATCACCGAGGCCGAGATCGCCGAGCACCTCGCCGGGAGCGGCATGCTGGAGTCCTACGCCGGCTACACGCGGCGCGAGCTGACCAAGCTGGTGGTCCACCCCCGCTGGGAGGGGCGCGGCCTCGCCCGCCTCATCCACACCACCGGCCACGCCGCCGCCTTCGCCGAGGAGGGCGAGGACCGCCCCGTGCTGATCATGGCCTGCGGCAAGGTCTCGGTGCTCAGCCACCTGTTCTCGCCCAAGGGCAAGGTCACCGCCCGCTACCTGGCGCCCTTCCCGCGCTACCCCGTCCACGCCGCCTACCGCTCGGAGACCGATGGAATGGAGAGCCGCCTCATCATCCCCGCGGTGGACGTGCCGCCCGAGGTGCGCGAGCTACAACTCCCGCTGGAGATCGAGCTCCCGGACGCGCCCCGTCGAGGTGCCACATGAGCGCCCCGCGCCGCGCCGGGGACCCGCTCCCCCCGCGTGACCCCGCCGACTGGATCACGGAGACCCGGCTCACGCTGATGCCGCTGGACCTCATCGCCCAGTGGCAGCGGTGCGGGATCGCCGCGGACTTCCTGGCCAACTACCTCGTGTTCCTCTTCGAGAACCGGGTGAGCGCCCACCACATGCTGGCCACGGGTCTCAACGAGCTCATCGAGAACCTCGCCAAGTTCTCGGCGGACAAGCGCCGCCTCGTCGAGGTGGTGGTGGCGCACCACGGCCATCACCTGCACATCCTGACCTTCAACCAGGCGCGGGGCGCCCAGGCGCGGGCCCTGGCGGATCGGCTGGACCGCATGGCCAGCACGGACCCGGAGCTGCTCTTCCTCGAGCAGATCGAGCACACCGCGAACAACGACCGCGCGGCCTCCGGGCTCGGGCTGATCACGATCAAGAAGGACTACGGCGCGCTCATCGGCGCGACCCTCACCCCGGTGGACGGCGCCGAGGATCTCTACGACATCGCGCTGGAGCTCGTGCTGGACGTGCCCGCGGTCGAGGCGAACTAGGCGGGGACCGTCCCCGCCACGGTCATGACGTTCACCGAGACCAGGAAGCGCCCGGCCTGCTGGCGCGACATCAGCTCCTGCTTGACCTCGGTCACGTCCTCCTCGCTCATCTGGCCCGCGCTGACCGCGGCGACGAAGCCGGCGTCCAGGTTGCCCATCTTCTCCAGGACCCCGTAGTCCAGGAAGAAGACCACCGCGGCGCTCACTGAGAGCTCTCTCAGGCCCTGCTCGCGGAAGAGGCCGTAGAGCTGGCGGCCGATCCAGGGGTTCCGGGCCTGCCCCCGTGCGTACTCCAGATAGCGCTTCACCGCGGGCGTGGGGCTGGCGTCCATGATGTAGGTGCCCCAGTCGGGGTCGGAGACCACCACCCGGCCGCCCGGCCGCGTCACCCGGACCAGCTCGCCCAGGGCCCGGCCGGGGTCGGCGAGGTGCTGGAACATGCGGTCGGCGCGCGCGGCGTGGAAGTGGCGGTCGGGCAGGTCCAGCGCGTGCACGTCGCCCACTTCGAAACGCAGCGGGAGCCCCGGGCTCACCCAGCGGCGCCGCGCCTCCTCGATCATGGCCGCGCTGAAGTCGATGCCCAGGACCTCGCCGTCCGGGCCCACGCGGTCGGCCGCCTTCCGCGCGTCGTCCCCCGTGCCGCAGCCCACGTCCAGCGCGCGATGGCCGGGCTCGAGCCGCATGGCGTCCAGGCTGGCCAGCTTGTAGGCGCCGATGGCGTCCAGCGCGCGCACGCTGTCCAGGTAGGCGGAGAAGGCGCTGGTGTCCTTCGCCTTGTCCACGTCGGACCAGGTGGCGGCGTCGGGTCGGGTCTGGCTCATGGCTCCTCCAGGAGAGAGAGGGCGCGGCGGAGGGCGCGGGCCATCTCCGCCCGCTCGATGCGGCTGGTGACGCCGGGGACGAGCTCCAGCGGCGAGAGACGAAATCCACCCTGAGTCTCAGTCAGCGTCGCGCGCCCGGCGGCGGCCTCGCCTGTGAGCCCCAGCACCTCCCAGCACTCCACCGGGTGGGCCACGCCCTTGAGCTTCAGCGGCCCGCGGGGCTCGGCCACGACGCGCTCGCGCACGAGGTTGTAGGTGCTGCCGCTGATGAGCACGCCCCCGGGCGGGGCGGCGCCCTCCAGGCGGCTGGCGATGTTCACCGCCCCGCCGATGGCGGTGTACGACATCCGGTGCTTCACCGAGCCGAAATTGCCCACCGTCGCCACGCCCGTGTTGATGCCCATGCGCGTCTGGAGCCGCCGGTCGGCCCCCAGCGCCATCGCGTCCAGGAGCCGCCCCACGTCCGCCTGCATCTCCAGGGCCATGCACACGCAGCGCCAGGCCCCCTCGTCCGCGTCGGTCTCGTCGTCATCGCCGAAGAAGACCATCACCGCGTCGCCGATGAACTTGTCGATGGTGGCGCCCCAGCGGGTGGCGATCTCCACCATGGCCTCGAGGTAGCGGTTCAGCACCTCGCTCAGCACCTCGGGTTCCACCGTGTCCGTCATGTCGGTGAAGCCGACGATGTCCGAGAAGAAGACCGTGATGCGGCGCCGCCGGTTCTGCCGGGTGTCCGCCGAGACCTCGCCGCCCGAGATGCGCGCGTAGAGCTGCGGCGACAGGTAGCGCCGCATGTTCTCCGTCAGCTCGGTGATGCGGTCGTTGCGCAGGCTGAGCTCGTTCTCCGTGTCCGTGGCGTGATCCACCACCACTTGATGAATCAGGGAGAGGTCGCGGAAGCCCTCTACCAGGGTCCCGGCCAGCTCCGTCAGTCGACGCGCCGGGCCCTCCTCCTCGCCGAGCGCGGAGATCAGCGCCTCGAGCTCGGCCAGGCCGTCCTCGCCGAGCACCTCCTCCAGCGTGAGCCCCTCGCTCATCCCCTCACCTCTCCTGCGCGCCGCCGGGCAGGGCCTAACCTGTCACCGAGACCGTGACGGCGCGCGCCCGGCTCGATAGGGAGCAGGGCGAAGCGGGTCAGGTCCCGCGTGGCGCCGGAGCCCTCATGAGCGAAGAGTACTCGCTGAACGTCGACAAGAGCAACAACACCGCCACGCTGTCGGGCGTGATGCGGCTGGCGTCGCCCATCGCCTACAAGCCGGTGCTGCAGCCTATCCAGGACGCCATCGACGCCTCCCCACCCCAGCTCCGCATCGACCTCAGCGGGCTGGTCTTCCTGAACAGCTCGGGCGTGACGGCGCTGTCCCGCCTCATCATGAGCGCGCGCCAGAACAACGTGGGGCTGGTCTGCGTGGTGGACGACGCGGTGCCCTGGCAGCGCAAGACCCTGTCCTCCTTCCAGCGCCTCTACCCGAGGCTCGAGCTGGTCGCGCGCTGAAGCGGTCGAGGAGCGCGGGGCGTGCTATGCTCCCGGGGACCCCCTCGGAGCCTCGCATGAACACCGTGAAGCTGAACAAGAGCGTGCGCAGCATCGTCGTCCTCGGTGAGACCGGCCCGGTCACCGTCTACGAGCGCAAGGACAAGCGGAAGCTCTCGCGCGCCAACAAGGCGGCGGAGGCGCGCACCCGCCGCTTCATGAAGGCCAGCCTCGTCGCCATGCAGGCCTACATGGAGGCGCACGAGAAGTCCAACCGCAAGAAGAAGGACGGTTGGATGCGGGATTACACCTGGAACGCCACCAAGGCCACCCGCAAGGGCCTCAAGCGCTGGCGTCTGCTCGGCTGAGCTTCGCCACCAGCTCGGCGGGCCAGGTGTCCGGCCGGGCGGGCGAGAGCACGCGCAGCGGCGGGCCGGGCTGGGAGAGCAGCTCCTGGACCGGGACGTCGAGGTGCGCGGCGGCGGCCTCCACGCCTGAGCGGGCCGCGCCGAAGACCCCGTGTGAGCTGGTGCTCGACCCGCACAGGTAGAGGCCCTCGAACTCGGTGAGCGCCGAAAGGCCCCGCGCCGTGGCGCGGTCCACCGCGCGCTCGACCCCGTAGATGGCGCCCCGGGTGGCCGCGCAGAACCAGGCGTTGGTCAGCGGCGTGCCCAGCGCGCAGAAGGCCATGCGCTCGCGCAGGCCAGGGATGAGCCGGCCCACACCGTCGAGCATCGCCGAGGTCAGGTGGCGCTTGAGCGCCTCGTACTCCGGCGGCCGGGCCCCGTGCAGGCTGGCCGACCAGGGGGCGAAGGGGTCGTAGGGGACCAGCGCGAAGGCCTCGATCTGGTGGAGCGCGCCCCGCCTCGCCGTGGGATCCTTGAGCGTGGGCACGGAGACCATCAGGTAGGGCATGGCCTCCAGCGCGCTCAGATCGCCCAGGGCGTAAGCCCGCTCCGGGTCCAGGTCGCCCACCAGCCAGTGGTTGCCCGAGCCCAGCCCGAGCTCACCCGGGTCCAGCTCGGCCGTGGCGAAGAGGCTGAGGCAGCTCATGGACCAGCCCGTGCGGTCGAGCTGCCGGGTCCGGTCCGCCGAGAGCTTCGCCCCGCCGATCAGGCGTCGGAAGGTCACCTCGGGGTCGGCGTTGCTGACGACGGCGCCCGCGGTGATGGTCTCCCCGCGCTCCAGCCGCACGCCCACCGCCCGCTGCCCGCCCGGCGTGCGCTCGGTGAGGATCTCGCTGACCCGCCGCCGCATCTGGATCTCGCCGCCCTCGCGCCGCAGCGCGCGCAGGAAGGCGCGGGAGAGGCCGCGTCCCCCGCCCACCGGGTAGCCCCCGCCGTCCGCGTAGTGGACGCACACGTCGGCGTGCAGGCGGGAGGCGGCGCGGCTGGGGGGCAGGCCGTAATTACCGCTCTGCGAGACCAGGAGCGCGCGGAGGGTCGGGTCCTGGGTGTGGTGGTCCAGCAGCCGGGCCAGCGGCAGGTTGTCCACGCCCCGCGGCGCGGCCCCGCGGGCCAGCTCGTCGAGGGTGGCGAACCAGCGGTGGATCCCGGCGGCCTCGCGGGGGAAGCTCTGGGCGAAGCGCTCCGCCGTGCGCTCCAGGCCGGCGGCGAAGGCGATCCGGCGATCCGGCAGGTGGACCACGTCGTAGGCGTCGGGGTCCAGCTCGAAGAAGAGCAGGTCCTCGCTCACCCCCATCGCCTCGTAGAAGCGCCGCGCCTGCCCGCCCGGCCCCAGCTCGCCCACATAGTGGACTCCAGGACTCCAGTTTCCCCCGCCCAGCGGGAAGCTGTGGCTGTAGCCGCCGGGGAGATAGTGCTGCTCCAGCACCAGGACCAGCAGCCCCGCGCGCGCCAGGGTCAACGCCGCGGCCAGGCCCCCCGGGCCCGACCCGATGACGATCACGTCCACATCGGGCACGGCTCAGCCCCTCATCTGCTCGATCAGCGCCACGTCCTGCTGGCGCATGCGCTGGCGCACCCGGAGGATCCCGCGCAGCCACAGCAGGCTGATGAGGATCACCCCGATCCAGGCGCCTGGGCTCAGGTCGGGGAGCCGCTCCCGCAGGGCCGCCCAGCTCAGCTGACCGGGCTCCCGACTGGACAGCTCCACCCAGCCCACCAGGGCCGCGACGATCAGGGTCTGGAAGAGCAGGCTCCCAAGGATGTTCGCGGCGAAGGCGGCCCGGGTGGCGCGCACCTCGAAATTCCGCGCCCGACGCCGGATCCACTCGATCTGGTGGAAGAAGAGCTCGGGCAGCTCCGCCACCATGCTCCCCGCCTCGCGGGCGGCGTCCTGAAGGCCCTCCCCCAGATCGTCCAGGGCCCGCTTGGACTTCCGCCGCCGGGCCTTCTCGAAGTAGAGCTTGCCCAGCCGGAAGTAGTCCGCGTCCGGCTGCAGGTAGCGCAGCGAGGCGTCCACCGTGATCTGCGAGCGGTTCACGCGCAGGAAGGCCCAGGCGGTGGGCACGCCGTTGCTCACCAGCAGGCGCCCCATCTCGCCGTAGCAGCTGGCGATGGAGCGCTGGTAGTAGGGCAGCCCCCAGGTCTGCGTGCGCACCGACCAGCTCTTGAGCGAGCGCTCCAGCCCCAGCAGCACCGGGTCGAGGTCGATGGGCGGCATGCGCGGGACCATCAGCAGATAGAGCCCGGCGGCGCGGCGGAATTCCTCGCGGGCGATGGCGGACACGAACATCTCGTAGGTCCGCAGGAAGCTGCGCTCCAGCGAGCCCACCGATCCGAAGTCGATGAGCGCGATGCGGTTGTCCTTGAGCAGCAGGATGTTGCCCGGGTGCAGATCCCCGTGGAACAGGTTGTCCTCGAAGAGCTGCCGCAGCTGCGAGAGGTAGAGGCGCGTGCCCACCTTTCGCGCGGTGATCCCGTTCTCCTGGCGCCAGGCCTGGAGACGCGCGGGGTCCTGGCGGGCCACGGCGATGTAGTCGCTCATGAACACGCCCTGGACGAATTCCATCACCAGGACGCGCTGCCGGGAGAGGCGGCGGAAGACCTTGGGGACCAGCACGTTGTGGCGACGCAGGTTGGCCCGCATGCGCCGGATGCTGGCCGCCTCCAGGCGGTAGTCCAGCTCCTCGCCCAGCGTGCGCTCCAGCTCCCACATCAGGTCGGACCAGGACATCTCGGGCATCACGCCCATGGTCTGGGCCAGCCCGGCCATGAAGCCCATGACCTGGAGATCCGCCTTGAACTTGCGCGCCACGTCCGGGCGCTGGACCTTGACCGCCACGCGCAGGCCGTTGTGTCGCAGCACGGCGGCGTGGATCTGGCCGATTGAGCCCGCGGCGAAGGGGGCCTCGTCGAAGGAGGTGAAGAAGGCCTCCAGCGGCCCCTCCAGGTCCGCCTCCACGATCTCGCGGACCGCCTCGAAGGGGAAGCCCGTCGCGCGATCCTGGAGCCCGGCCAGCACGTCGCAGAAGGCGTCGGAGAACAGGTCGTTTCGCATGGCCAGGAGCTGGCCGATCTTGATCCAGACCCCGCCCATGCGCTCCAGCAGGACCCGCAGCTCGCGCGCCCAGCGGACCTGGGTGGCCGTGTCCATCTTCCGGCTGAGGGCGGCCATGCCCATCCAGCGCGTCGCCACCCAGCCGGCCTGCAGGTAGCGCGTGAAGCGCACCGGCTCGACGGGCGCGATGGCCACCGGGGGGCGGACCTCCAGGGGCACCAGGCGTGTGGGGATGGAGCGGGGGTCCTGCACGACGGGTCGAACCTATCGGTGCCCCGTCCCCAGCGCAATCGACGCCGCCCGCTCGCCGTGAAGAAGTGGCGGCACTCGGATAGTAGAGTGTCCCCCCCCCGTGGCGGCCCGGCAGGCCGTCCGACGCTGAGGAGTGCCGTGGTGCCTACCCCGGAGACGCTGCTCGACGTCATCGAGCTGCGCGCGCAGACGCACGCTGACCGGCCGATCTACACCTTCCTGGGCGAGGGCGGGACGCGCGTCCCGGCCTTCGGCGCGCTCTTCGCGCGGGCCCGGGAGGTCGCCGGCGCCCTCCAACGGCATGCCGAGCCGGGCGACCGGGCGCTGCTGCTCTTCCCCTTCGGCGAGGACGTGATCCTGGGCCTCCTGGCGGCCACGCTGGCGGGGGTGGTGAGCGTGCCCCTGCCGGCCAGCGGTCGGCGCGGGATCTCCTTCCTGCCCGCCGCCCGGGACGCGGACGCTCGGATCGTGCTGTCGAACCGGGCCACCCAGGCCCGCTACCTGAGCGAGGGCGTGGGCGCGGAGCTGCGCTGGATCCTGGTCGATGACCCCGAGCTGCGCGGCGCCTGGAGCCGGCCGCCCACCCGGCCCGAGGACGTCTCCTGGCTGCAGTACACGTCGGGCTCGACGGGGACCCCGCGCGGCGTGCGCGTGCTGCACCGGAACGTGCTCGCCAACTCCCGGGACATCGGCGCGGCCTGGGGCATCGGGCCCGAGAGCCGCTCGGTCACCTGGGTCCCGCACTACCACGACGACGGCCTGGTCAACGGCCTCCTCCAGCCCCTGGTCCACGGCTTCCGCGCCGCGCTCATGGACGCGCTGGACTTCATCGCCCGGCCGGAGCGCTGGCTGCGCGCGATCATGACGGAGCGCGCCACCCACGCCGGGGGGCCCAACTTCACCTACGAGGTGACGCTGCGGAAGGTGGGCCCCGAGCTGCGGGAGGGCCTGGACCTCTCCTCCTGGGAGATGGCCTACAACGCCGCGGAGCCCGTGCGCGCCGACACGCTCCGCCGCTTCTACGAGGCCTTCCGGCCCCACGGCCTGCGCTGGACCACCCTCCGCCCGGCCTACGGCATGGCCGAGACCACCCTGCTGGTCAGCACCAGCCCCACCGGCACCGGCCCGCTGCTGCGCCGCTTCGAGGGCCCCGCCCTCCGCGAGCAGGGGCGCGCGGTCCCCTTCGAGGGAGAGGGCGCCGAGGGCCCCGACGCCGTCTGGCTGGCCAGCTCGGGCCAGATCGTGCCTGGGACCCAGGTGCGCATCTGGGACCCGAGCACCCGCGCCCCCCTGCCCGAGGGCGTGGTGGGCGAGATCCTGGTCAGCGGCCCCGGGGTCACCGACGGCTACTGGCGGCGGCCGGAGGTCAACGCCGACATCTACGGCGCCACTCTCTCCGATGCACCGGGAACCTGGCTTCGGACGGGCGATCTCGGCTTCCTGCTGGACGGCGAGCTCTTCGTCACCGGCCGCCACAAGGACCTCATCATCGTCGCGGGCGTGAACTACTACCCGCAGGACGTGGAGGCGGCGATCGAGGCCAGCGATCCGGCCTTCCGCCCAGGGTGCTCGGCGGCCTTCGGCGTGGATCTTCCCGGCGAGGCCGAGGAGGCCGTGGTCGTGGTGGCCGAGGTCAAGGGCGCCCGGCCCGGCGACGCCGCCCGCCTCGCCGAGCGCGCCCAGCGGGCCATCGGGTCCGCCCTGGGTCTGCGCCTGCACGCGCTCACCCTGCTGCCCCCCGAGCACCTGCCCAAGACCTCCAGCGGGAAGGTCCGCCGCCGCCCCACCCGCGCCGCCTGGCTGGAGGGCTCGCTCACCGTGCTCGACGACTGGCGCCGGGCGGAGCCGCGCGAGGAGTCCGCCCCCAGCGCTCGCACCGTCGCCGGCCTCCGCGCCCTGGTGGTCGGCGAGGTCGCTCGCGCCGCCGGCCTCGCCCCCGAGCGCGTGCCCTCCGACGTGGAGTTCGCCGAGCTCGGGCTGCGCTCCCTGGACGCCGCGACCATCGCCGCCGCCCTCTCCGGCGCGCTGGGCGAGCCCGTCTCCACCCTCGCCCTCTTCCAGCACCCCACGGTGGATCGCCTCTGCCGCTTCCTGGTCGCCGGGGAGTCCGCGCCCCTGCCCGCCACCCGCCGCGGCCCCGGCGAGCCCATGGCCATCGTGGGGATGGCCTGCCGCTTCCCCGGCGCGCCCGATCTGGAGCGTTTCTGGCGCATGGTCGAGTCGGGCGAGCACGCCATCACCCCCGTCCCCGAGCGCCGCTGGGAGCTGTGGGAGGAGTGGGACCCGAACATCCGCCAGAACCCCCGCCTGGGCCTGCGCACGGGCGGCTTCCTGGCCGATCTGGAGACCTTCGACGCCGAGTTCTTCGGGATCTCGCCGCGCGAGGCCGCCCACCTGGACCCCCAGCAGCGCCTGGCGATGGAGCTGTGCTGGGAGGCGCTGCAGGACGCGGGCATCCCCCCCGAGCGCCTGGCTGGCAGCCCCACCGGGGTCTTCGCCGCCTCGCTGGACACCGAGTACGGGCGGCGGATCTTCAGCTACGGGCACGAGTCGCTGATCACGGCCTGGTCGGGGACGGGCGGCGGCCAGTCCATCCTGTCCAACCGCCTCAGCTACCTGCTGGACCTGCACGGCCCCAGCCTCACGGTGGACACCGCCTGCTCGAGCGCGCTCACCGCCCTGCACCTCGCGGTCCAGAGCCTGCGCCAGGGCGAGAGCGGCGTGGCCGTGGTCGTGGCGACCAACCTGCTGCTCACGCCCGGGGCCACGATCAACTTCACGCAGGCCGGCGCGCTGTCGCGCTCGGGCCACCCTCGCCCCTTCGACGCGCGAGCCGACGGTTTTGTTCGATCGGAGGGCGCGGGCGCGCTCATCCTCAAGCCGCTCCGGGCGGCGGAGGCCGACGGCGACCGGATCTGGGCGGTGGTCCGGGGCAGCGCGCTGGTCCAGGACGGGCGGACCAACGGGCTGATGGCGCCCTCGGGCGCGGCCCAGGAGGCGACCCTGCGGGCGGCGCTGGCGGACGCGGGCGCGCGGGCGGGCGAGCTCAGCTACCTGGAGTGCCACGGCACGGGCACCCCGCTGGGCGATCCCATCGAGCTCGGCGCGCTGGCCGCCGTCCACGGCCCGGAGCGGGACAGGCCGCTGGTGGTGGGCTCGGCCAAGGCCAACGTGGGCCACCTGGAGGCGGCGGCGGGCATGGTCGGCGTCATCAAGGTGGCGCTGGCCCTGAGCCGGCGGCGCGTCCCGCCCGTGGCGGGCCTGGGCGAGCTGAGCCCCGCGGTGGACTGGGAGGGCGCGCGCCTCGACGCCCCGCGGGTGGCCCGGGACTGGGAGGGCCCCCTGCTGGCCGGGGTGAGCTCCTTTGGCTTCGGCGGGACCAACGCCCACGCCATCCTGGAGGCCGCGCCGCCGCGCCCGCCCACGCCCGCGCGCCCGCCCGGGACCCGGATCCTCCCCCTCTCCGCCCGCAGCCGCGAGGCCCTGCTGGCGCTGGCGGCGCGCTGGCGGGAGCGCCTCGCCGAGCCCGGTCGCCTCGACGATCTGCTCTACACCGCCGCGCTCGGCCGCGCGCAGCTCCCCTGGCGGGCCTGCGCCCTCGGCGAGGACGCCCCGAGCCTCGCCGCCGCCCTCGACCGCCTCGAGCCCGCCCAGGCTCCGACCCTGGGCCCCCCGGTCTGGCTGCTCTCCGGCCACGGCTCCCAGCACGCGCGAATGGGCGAGGATCTCCCCGTCCTGGCGTATCAGCAGGGCCTCCGCGCCGCGCTGGCCGCCGTCCGCGAGGCCGGGGTCGAGCTCCCCTGGCCGCTCACCGAGGAGGATCTGGACCGGGTGGCCCGAGTGCAGCCGGCGATCTTCGCCGTCCAGGTGGCGCTGGGCACGGCCCTGGAGGCCCTGGGTCAGCGCCCGGTGGCCGTGCTGGGGCAGTCCATGGGCGAGGTGGCCGCCGCCGCTCTGGCCGGCGCGCTCTCGCTGCGGGACGCCGCCCGGATCATCGTGGAGCGGAGCCGGCTCCTGGCCACGGTGGAGGGTCAGGGGGCCATGCTCGCCGTGCCCCTGGCCGCCGCCTCCCTGGCCCTGGAGCCCGCCCTCTCCGTGGCCGTCACCAGCACGCCCACCAGCGTCGTCGTCGCCGGCCCCCCCGAGGCCGTTGCCCGCCTCCAGGAGCGCCTGGCCGCCGAGGGGGTGGACGCGCGCCGGGTGCGGACCGGGGTGGCCTTCCACACGCCCTCCACCCGGCCCCTGATGGAGCCGCTGCGCCGCGCCCTGGTCGGCATCCAGCCCCGCCGGGCCAGCCTGCCCCTGTGGTCCACGGTGACCGGCGGGCGGGTGGACGGATCCGAGCTGGGGCCCGAGTACTGGGCGAGGAACCTGGTCGATCCGGTGCGCTTCTCCGACGCGCTCGCCGATCTGATCGCGGTCCAGGCCGAGGCGCCCCCCGCCGTCGAGCTCTCCCCTCACCCGCTGCTGGGCGCCGCCGCCCGTCAGCTCGGCTGCCCCAGCTTCAGCGCGACCCTGCGCCGCGATCGCCCGCCGCTCGCGGCCTTGAGCGAGCTCTTCCAGCGCGGCCACACGCTGCGCTGGGGCGCGGTCTACCCCGAGGGGCAGATCGTCTCGGCGCCCTCCCACCCCTGGCGGCGCGAGCGGCACTGGGTGGAGGTCCCCCGCGCCCGCGGCCGGGCCGAGCACGGCCTCCTGGGTCAGAGCGCGCCCCTTCAACCCGGCGATCGCCGGAGCTGGGTCAGCGATCTCGCACCTCAGACCTGGATCGCGGAGCACCGGATGGGCGAGTCCCCGCTCATGCCCGGGGCCGTGCTGCTGGAGGCGGCGCGGGCGGCCGGGCAGGAGGCGCTGGGCGGCCCGGTCTCGCTGGCCGATGTGCGCTTCGAGGCCCCCTGGTTCCCCCAGGAGGCCGGGTGGACGCTGACCCTGAGCCTGGAGGGCGTCGCCGGGGGCGCGCGCTGGACCGCGTCCTCGCCCCGCGGGGTGGTGGCCCGGGGGCTGCTGCGCGCGGGGGTGTCGCTCAGCCCGGCGCCGGAGATCCCGGCCCACCTGGAGCCCCTGGACGCCGCCAGCTTCCACGCCGACTTCGAGCGGCGCGGCCTGGGGCTGGGCCCCAGCTTCCGGGCGGTGACGGGCCTGCGCGTGGGCGAGGGCTTCGCCGAGGCCGAGCTCACCCAGCCCTCCGGCCTGCCGCCCCTCCCCGGCGCTGCCCTCCACCCGGCGCTGCTGGACGCCGCCCTGCGCGTGGGCGCCGCCGGCTTCACGCTCGGCGAGGGCGTCTGGGGCCCGGTGGGCGTGCGCGCGCTCCACGTCCTGCGCCCCCTGATCGGCCCGGCCCGGGTGCTGGCGAAGGGCCGCTTCGCCGACGGCGGCGCGGAGGTCGATCTCTGGATCGCCGGCTCGAATGGGGAGCCGGTGGCATGCGTCCAAGGGTTGATGGTGCGCCGGCTCGCCGCGCCCCTGTCCGACGAGCGCCTGTACGCCGTCGGCTGGGAGCCCGTGGCCGAGGCGCCCGCGCGATCCGGCCCGGTGCAGGTCCTGGAGGGGCCGCGGTCGGGGGAGCTGGTCGAGGCGCTGCGGGCGCGCGGGCTGGAGATCCGGCCGACGGCGCTGGCTCCGGGCGAGGGCTGGACGGTGATCGATCCGATCGCGCTGGCGGCGGGCTCGACCGGGGACGAGCTGGGCGCGGCGAGCGCGGCGGTGGCCCGGATCCTGACCCGCTGCGGCGCGCCAGGCGGGGCGCGTCTGGTGGCGCTGGTGGGCGCGGACCCGGTCGGGGCCGCGGTGGCCGGGGCTCTCCGGTCGGCGCGCATGGAGCGTCCTGAGCTCGATGTGCGCACGATCCTCGTGGAGACCGGGGCGAGCGCGGAGGAGCTGATCGCGGCGGCGCTGGCCGAGGACGGGGAGCGCGAGCTGAGGGTCTCTTCGGGGGAGCGCGCGGCGCGGCGGCTGCGGCGGGCCCGCCCCCTGGCCCCGCCCCTGGCGCCCACGGACGGCCTGGTGATCGTGAGCGGCGGGCTGGGGGCGCTGGGCCTGGTGGCGGCGGAGGCGCTGGTGAGCTGGGGGGCTCGCGCGCTGCTGCTGCTGGGGCGATCGGCGCCTGGGGCCGAGGCGCGGGCGAAGATCGCGGCGATGCGCGCGGCCGGGGCTCAGGTGGAGACCGCGGCCCTGGACGTCGCCGACGCGGACGCTCTGGCCGCGGCCGTGGGGGGCAGGCCCGTGCAGGGCGTGATCCACGCCGCGGGCGTGCTGGACGACGCGCCGATGGCGGCGCTGGACCGCGGGCGCATCGAGGCCGTGCTGCGGCCCAAGCTGGCGGGAGCGCGGGCCCTGGAGCGGGTGGCGCCGGACGCCGCCTTCTTTGTGATGTTCGGGTCCATCGCCGGGATCTGGGGCAACGCCGGTCAGGCCGCCTACGCCGCCGCCAACGCCGCCCTGGAGGCCATCGCCGCCCAGCGGGTCGCCAGCGGTCGGCGCGGGCTCTGCCTGGGCTGGGGCCCCTGGTCGGAGGTGGGCATGGCGGCCGAGGCCGGCGCTCTGCGGCGGGCCGAGGCCATGGGCGTGGGCGCGATCTCCCCGCGGGACGGGGCGGATCTGCTGGTCCGCCTCCTGGGCGCGGAGGGCCCGGCCCTGGGGGTGGTAGCCCTCGACCCGGCGCGCATGCGCTCGCCCGATCCCCTCTTCCGCGCGCTGCTCAGCGCCCCGGAGCCGTCGGACGCGGAGACGCTCGCCCCCGAGCCGGGCCAGGGCGTGCTCCAGGCCGCCGCCGCCGCCTTCCAGCTCCCCCTGGAGCGCCTGGACCTGGACACCTCGCTGGTGGCCCTGGGCCTCGACTCGGTGGTCGCCCTGGACCTGCGCGCCCGCGTGCAGCGCGCGACCGGCGTGGACCTGCCCGTGGCCGACCTGCTGCGCGGCCCCACCCTGCGCGAGCTCCAGGCGCGGGTGGAGGAGGCCCGCCGCCCGGCCGTGGACCCGGACGCGCTCTCCGACGAGGAGGTCGCGGCGCTGCTCAGCCAGCTCCTCGACGAACAAAACTAGCTAGCACAGTACCCACCTCGCCCCCGCCCGCCCGCCTGCGAGAGACCTGACCCATGGATCGCGACATCTCCAAGCTGAGCCCCGCCGAGCGCCGCGCCCTGCTCAAGGATCTGCTGAAGAAGAAGGGCGCGGAGCCCGCGCCCGCCCCCGCGCTGGTGGCCGACGCGCAGCGCCGCTACGAGCCCTTCCCCCTCACGCCCATCCAGGAGGCCTACCTGCTGGGGCGAAAGCCGGGATTCTCCGTATCGGGCGTGGGCTGCCACATGATGGTGGAGGTCGCGCTGGAGGACGCCGACCCGGCGCGGCTGGAGCGCAGCTGGCGGGCGGTGGTGGCGCGCCACGACATGCTGCGGGCCGTGGTGGAGGGCGACCGCGTCCGCGTGCTCCCGGAGATCCCACCCTGGTCCCTGCCCGTGCTGGATCTGCGCGGCCAGGACCCGGAGCTCACGCTGGCCCCCGTCCGCGAGCGCCTGCGCGAGGCCCTGCGCGATCCGGCGGTCTGGCCGGGCTTCGAGCTGCTGCTGGCCCGCCTCGATGATCAGCGCTGGCGGCTCTTCTTCAGCCTGGACCTGATGTGCGTGGACGCCTCGGGCGTGCTGCGCGTGCTCGACGAGTGGCGGCGCGCGCTGGCGGGGGAGACGCTTCCGCCGCCGCCGTCGATCACGTTCCGGGACTACCGCCTGGCCACCCTCCCGCTGGAGGAGGGGTCCGAGGCCCAGCGCGCCCGTCGCTACTGGGAGGACCGGCTGGACACCATCGCCGGCCCGCCCGAGCTCCCCTCCCCCGCCGAGTCTGGGGTGGACACGCGGCCCTCGCGGCGCACCCTGATCCTGGCGCCTGATCAGCTCTCGGCCCTGAAGGCGCGGGCCCTGGAGCGCAAGCTCACGCCCAACGCGGTCCTGGCCACGGCCCTCTCGGCGGTGCTGGCGGCTTTCAGCGCGCAGGACGACCACACGCTGACGGTCACCCTCTTCGACCGCCAGCCCCTCCACCCGGAGGTGGATCAGCTCCTGGGCGAGTTCACCAGCACCCTGCTGCTGGAGGTGAAGGGGCGCTCGGGCACCTTCTCCGAGCGCGCGCGCCGGCTGGCCGACCAGCTCTCCCAGGATCTGCAGCATGCGGCCTGGCCCGGCGTCCGGGTGGTGCGCGAGCTGAACCGCCGCCGCGGCGGGCTCCTCTCCTTCCCGGTGGTCTTCACGTCGACGCTGGGCGCGCGGACCGGGGGCAATCCCGAGGGCTGGCGGCAGATCGGGGGCTGCTCGCAGACGCCGCAGGTCTGGCTGGATCACCAGATCTTCGAGGAGGACGGCGCGCTCCGGGTCAACTGGGACACGGTGGACAGCCAGGTGGCGCCGGGCCTGATGGACGCGCTCTTCGAGAGCTGGAGCGGGCTGATCCGGCGGCTGTGCGAGGACGAGGGCGCGTGGGATCGGCCGGTGGACGGGCTGATGCCGGCGGGGCAACTGGCGGTGCGCGAGCGGGTGAATTCGTGGGAGGGAGCGCCGCCGCGGAGGAGCCTGGTTGCCGGGTTCTTGGAGCAGGTTGGAGTGAGGCCGGACAAGGTGGCGGCCCGGGGGGTGGAGCAGAGCTTCACGTATGCGGAGCTGGAGGCACGGAGCCGGGCGCTGGCGGAGGCGCTGGTGGCGGCGGGGGCGCGCGGGCTGGTGGCGGTGGTGTTGCCGAAGGGGCCGCTGCAGGCGGTGGCGACGCTGGGGGTGCTGCGGGCGGGGTGTGCGTATCTTCCGGTGGATCCTGAGCTCCCGCTGGCGCGGATTCGGGCGCTGCTGGAGGATGGGGAGGTTGGGGTCGTGGTGTCGGAGCCTGCGGTGCGGGAGAGGTTGGCGGGGGACGTGGGGTTGGATTGGGTGGATGTGTTGGAGCCGGTGATTCTCGGAGCGGAAGATGTCGGACAGGCCGACGACCCTCATCCGCCCCTTCGGGGCACCTTCTCCCGGGGGGAGAAGGGG
>CAZTOW010000018.1:0-163310 GCA_964615375.1 uncultured Enterobacterales bacterium | reverse complement strand
CCCTTTCGCGCCCCCGCTGGATTCAACCCCAGCGGGGGCGCTTCTTTTTGCCCCCCGCCGCGCGCGCACGCAGGTACCCTCGACTGGGCTCGAACCAGCGACCTGCAGTTTAGGAAACGGCTGCTCTATCCAACTGAGCTACGAGGGCCTGCGCTCCCTGTGAGGAGCAGCATCTTCTTAGCGAAGTCGTACTTCTTCGGCAAGGAGAGCGCCACACTCCGTGAGGTGCGGATTATAATGGTCGGAGATGCGCCTGGCCCTCACCAGGGGTATCCTGTCCGAGCACCGCACCCCTCTGCCGGAGACCCCCATGGTCGCCTTCAGGTCCCCTCCCCTCCCCTTCGCTCTCCTCCTGGCCCTCGCTGTGACCAACCTCAGCGGGTGCAAGGGCTGCAGCAACAAGGACAAGGCGACCCCGGACGACGTGGTCGAGACCTCCGAGCCGGAGCCGGAGCCCTTCACCAATGACTGGGGGCAGTGGCTGACCATGGCGGTCACCCCGGAGGGCGTACCCGCGGCCGCGGCCTACGATCTCACCCAGGGCGCGCTGACCTACGCCACGGCGGAGCTCGACGCGGAGGGCAACCCGACCTGGACCCATGAGGAGGTGGACGGGTACGCGGACTCCGAGGGCCTCGACGTCGGTGATCGCGGCTCCTACGCCTCCATGGCCATCGCCAGCGACGGCAAGGTCTGGATCTCCTACTTCGACAACAAGGTGAACAACCTCCGCTACGCGGTGCGCGACCCCTCTACGAAGACCTGGACGAACGCCATCGCCGACACGGGCGAGGGCGCGACCCCGAACGCCGGGATGTGGTCCTCGCTCGCGCTCGACGCCTCGGGGAGCCCGGTGATCGCCCACTATGACGCGGGCAAGGGCCGACTGCGCGTGGCGCACTGGGGCGGCAGCAGCTTCTCGGGTGAGGTCGTGGACCAGGGTGAAGACGTCGCGACCGACTCCGGCGAGACCATCGACGCGGACGTGGGGCGCTACGCGAACCTCGCCATCGCCGGGGGCAAGGAGTACATCGCCTACTATGACGCCGCGGCTGGCGCACTGAAGCTCGCCGTGGGGACGGCGGGCTCGTATAGCGTCGAGGTCGTGGACGACAGCGCCGATGTCGGCGCCTGGCCGGACCTGCTCATCGAGGACGACGGGACCGTCAACATCGCCTATCAGGACGTGGAGAATCAGGACCTGAAGTACGCGCGCGGGACGCCAGGCTCCTGGACCATCAGCACGGTGGACGACGGAGAGTACCGCGGCGCGGACGCGGCCCTGTTCATGAACGGGTCGTACCCGGCGATCGTCTACTTCGACGGGCGCTACAACAACGTGCTGCTGGCGCAGAACGCTGGAGACACCTGGTCCAACGACACGCTGGCGGGTGACGAGGGCGCGCTCGGCTTCCACAACGAGGTCGTGACGGCGGGCGGCGTCCACTACGCGGGCTGCTTCAACTACACCGAGCGCACGGTGTGGTTCGGCAAGCTGGACTGAGCCTGCTCATCGACGTGTTCTGGCTGCCGGGGCGCGCATGAACCTCCTCCTCTTCCTCCTGGCGCTCTGCGCATCCTGGGCAGGGACGCTCACGGTGGACGTCCTGGACGTCGGACAGGGAGACAGCATCCTGCTGCGCACGCCCGCGGGCAAGGCGGTGCTGATCGACGCGGGCGAGCGGCAGGCGGACGTGGTCGACCAGCTCCGCGCGCTCGGCGTGACGGAGCTCGCGCTGGCGGTGGCCACCCATCCTCACGCCGATCACATCGGCGGGATGAACGACGTCCTGCTGTCCATCCCGGCGCGGCTCTACGTGGACAACGGGCTGCCGCACACGACGGCCACCTACAGCACGTTGATGCGCACCATCGAGCTGCGCGGGATCCCCTACAAGACGGCGGTGGTGGGTCAGACCTTCAGCCTCGATGACGGCGTGAAGATCGCGGTCCTCGGGCCCGGAGCCGACCCGGTTCGCGGCTCCCGCTCCGACCTGAACGCGAACTCGGTCGTGCTGCGCGTGACCCACGACAGGGACTGCATCCTGCTGGTGGGCGACGCGGAGTCGGAGACGGAGCACAACCTCCTGCGGGGCGCGGTGCAGCCCTGCGAGGTCCTGAAGGTGGCGCACCACGGCTCGAATTTCGCGAGCTCGGACGACTTCCTCGCCGCCGTGAAGCCCGAGATCGCGCTCATCTCCGTGGGGGCCGACAACAAGTACGGGCATCCCGGCGACGAGACCATGGCCCGACTCCAGGCGGCGGGGGCGAAGATCTACCGCACGGACCAGGACGGCGCCCTGCGGCTGGAGAGCTCCGGGCGCGGCTGGAAGGTGAGCACCCACGTCTCGGTCAGCCCTGCGCCGACCACCGCGACCGCTCCTGCGCCGGTCCCCTCCCCTGCCCCCTCGGCCGCGCCCCAGCCTGCCGCTTCCACGGGGGTTGTCGCTGCGCCCGCGGCTGGCGCGAGCGCCGCCACGGATCCGACCTGCGCCTACGTCGCGAGCTCGAGCTCCGGCCTGTTCCACGGGGCGAGCTGCCCCACCGCCCGGAGGATCTCTCCGGCGACCCGGGTGTGCTACGCGGCGCGTGAGGACGCGCTCGCGGCGGGGCGCACGCCGGCCCAGGACTGCTCTCCCTGAGCGAGGAGGAACCATGATCGTGCTGGACCGTGTCGAGGGCGCCCGAGCCATCCTGGAGATTGGCGGGGAGTTCGTCGAGATCCCGGCCTCGGAGCTCCCGACCGACGCGAAGGAGGGCGCGGTGCTGGTCCTCACGCTGGGGGACGCGGAGGCGCGCCTCGCGGAGGCTCGCGCCCGGCTGGAGCGGCTGCGCGCGGCCGGTCCGCAGGAGGATGACATCGACCTCAGCGGGTGAAGCGGCTCCTCCTCTGGTTGACCCCTGAACGTGTGCTCCAAAAAGTGTTTCACGAGGAACAGGAGGGCTGGACAGGGGTTGTCTCCAGTGCTTCAATAGGGGTGCCCTCCTCAGCCGCCAGCCTCCCGCCTTCAGGAGCCCGCATGCGACGCCTGATCCTGCCTCTCCTCCTCGCGCTGCTCTGGACCCTGCCTCTTCAAAACGCCTGGGCAGACGTCAACATCAACACGGCGACCCAGGGCCAGCTGGAGACGCTCCCGGGTATCGGCCCCGCCAAGGCCGCCGCGATCATCCAGTACCGCGCCGACCACGGCCCCTTCACCTCGGTGCAGCAGCTGGACAACGTCCCGGGCATCGGTCCGGCGACCCTGGCCAACCTGAGCGGCCAGGTCAGCGTGGGTGACGGCACCACCGTCTCCGCGACGGGCGCCAGCGCCCCGGCCACCACGGCCCCGGCCGCCGCCAGCGGCCCGAAGATCAACATCAACACGGCGTCGGAGGCACAGCTTCAGGACCTGCCGGGCATCGGTCCCGCCAAGGCCGCCGCCATCGTCGCCTTCCGTGACCGGGTCGGCCCCTTCGCCCGCTGCGAGGAGCTGGACAAGGTTGAGGGCATCGGGATGGCCACGGTCAACGCCCTCATCGGGCAGTGCGCCGTCGAGGACGAGGTCACCGCGCTGCGCACGGACTGAGGCTCACCCGGGCGGGTTGGTCTCCGCCAGCACGACGACGGAGTAGCCGATCGCCGGCGTGTCGCCGACGTTGGCGTATCCGTGGCGTTGATCGCCGCGGAAGCTCACGACGTCCCCCGGCTGGAGTCGCCACTGCTCCCCGGCCACGGCGAGCTGCAGGAGGCCGCGCTCGCAGGTGAGGTACTCGCGCGTCCCGGGGGTGTGAGGCGCTCCCCGGAAGGAGGCGCCGGGGGCGAGCTCGAAGCGCTCGATCTCCGTGCCAGGGAGCGGATCGGGGAGGATCCGCCGCACCAGCGCCTGGCCGGGGCGGCGCACGGGGAGGCTGTCCGCGGGGTAGAAGCGCACGTCCGCCCGAGGGGGCGCCAGGAGCTCCTCGATCGAGACGCCGAGGGCGAGGGAGACCGCGCGCAGCACCGAGAGCGTGGGGTTGGCGTCCCCAGACTCCAGGTGCGCGAGGGTGGCCCGCGGGATGCCGGCCTGGCGGGCGATCTGGGCCTGGCTGGCGCCTCGCGTGGCGCGGAGGGCGCGGAGGTTCCGGGCGAGGTTCTCGGCGACGTCCAGGGCCGCGGGGGTGTCGCTCATGCGGGCCTCCTGCCGCTCGCGCCGTGCGGGCGGGGTTCTCGCTCCCTCCTATTCTCAGGCGTCATTGGTGTCCGCCGCGGTCCTGGACTTGAGACGTGTTATCACCAACCTACCCTGAAGGAGGCTCCATGAGGGGGGTGAGCTTGGCGCGTATGCCCTGGCTCCCGACCGCGGCAGTGGCAGCGCTCGGCGTCGTGATGATGATCGGGCAGGTGGCGCTGCGTCCGACTCAGGTGGCGTTGGGGGCCGATCACTCGGAGGGGCCAATCCATCTCTGGAGCCTGTGGGTGACGACACAGGGGCTCGCAGAGAACGGCCCCTTCCTGCGTGTCGCGGACATCATGTTCCCGCACGGGTTCCGGGCCCACCTGATGGACCCGATAAACCTGGTGTTCTTCGCGCCGTTCTACGCGCTGGCCGGTGGGGGGCCGGCGGGGGCGGCGCTCGGCTGGAACGTGATGCATGTGGCCTGGGTGCTGGTCGGCGCCTACGGTTGCTGGCGGCTGGGGCGGTGGATCAGCGGCGATCACGTCGCTTCGCCCTGGGCTACAGCCCTCCTGGCCCTGGTGGTCTGCCTCGGGCCGCGCGCTCTGGACGCTCCGTTCTCTGGACGCACAGAGCTGTTGCCTGCGTTGTTGTACCCCCTCCACCTCGCCCTGCTCGCCGAGTGGTTGCGTGTCCCTCGCGGGCTCGTCGGCGCTGTCCGAGCGCCGACGCCTCGTCTGGCCGTAGGGGTCGGCGCCGGGCTGACGCTGGGCCTGCTGGCGAACGGGGGCTGGTACATCGCCGTGTTCGCGGCGCTGGTGAACGTGGGGTTGGGGCTGTGGATGGCGTGGGGGCTCCCGCTGAAGGAGGCCACGCTGCGGCTGGCGCTGGTGACCGGGATCGCGGGACTGTTGTTGATCCCGGCGGCCATGGCGTTGGCGTCGGCGCCGGACACCCACGGCGGGATCTTCTCGTCGGACTGGAGTCCGGGGGAGATCACGCATCGGAGCTACCCGGTCTATGGGCTCTCGGAGCTCTTTCACCTGCAGCGCGCGCGCACGACGGCGCCCTGGCTCGATCAGGTGCCCTACGTCAGCCTGCTCGTGCTCGCCCTCGGGATGATGGCCGCGTTCCTCTATCGGCGCGTGGCGTTGGGGTGGACGCTGGTTGGCTTCGCGGCGCTGTTCGCCGCGATGGGGCCGCTCTTCCTGGTGACCTGGGACGAGGGCCAGAACCTCGACCTCGTCACCTTTCAACGCTCCCCGATCTGGGTCTTGATGCGCGCTGTCCCGATCCTGACGGAGATCCACAGCTGGTCGCGCATGGTCTGGATCGCCATCGTGCCGCTGGGCGTGGCGGCCTCGCTCGGCCTCCTGGCGGTGAGCGCGATCTTCCCGCGGCATGTGCCGCACCTCACGTTGGGCCTCGGAGCCCTGATCTTCACAGACCATCTCCACTATCCGCACAAGGTGACGATCGAGCGGCCCGTCTTCGAGATCGGGCTGCCCGAGCCCTACCGGGCGGCCATCGACGCCCTGCCTCCTGGAGCGCTGATCCACGTCCCCTTCAGCTCCACGCTGTCGGTGGGAGGGGACAGCGAATCGCCCGTCCAACGCTACCTGTTCTGGCAGCTTCAGCACGGGCGCCCGATCTCGGCGAGCTTCTCGAAGGCCGGCGACAGCGCTCGGTCCAATTCCTTCGCGATGTCCATTCAACGTCGGCTGGCGCTGGCCAAGGACGCCTACCTCCGGGGCAGGGCGCCCCGAGCGCTGGAGGTCGACGAGATCGCCTGCGCCCGCGCGGGGCTCACGAGGCTTCGACAGATGGGGTTCGCTGGTGTCCTCGTGCATCTGGACCTCTCCAGGAGCGCGACCGTTCGGGACGACATGACGCAGATCCTCGGGGAGCCCGCCTTTGACGATGGCAACCTGCTGATCTGGCCGATCACCGAGATGGTCTCCCCTGCGCTCCTGACCTTGATGGAAGGCGCCTGCGACGAATGACTCCTCGGGCGCCGGGTGATAGGGGAGGGTCAATCATGTCCGACGCCAGCCCCCCCTCCCCAGCGCCCGCGAGCGCCACCCGCGGGCCCGCCGACCGCGCGCTCGACCTCGTTCAGCGCCGCCCCTGGCTCCCGACGGCCTTCATCGGGGCCCTGGCGACGCTGGCCATGGGGGGATCCGTGTTCTTCCGCCCTTGGAGCGCGGCCCTGGGGAGCGCGTACACGGAGGCGCTCGGGCACCTCTGGGGGCTGTGGTGCACGGCCCAGGGGATCTGGGAGCACGGGCCCTTCGTGCGGGTGGCGCAGATCAACTACCCGGAGGGCTTCACCTCCCACCTGATGGATCCCATCAACCTGGCGGCCTTCCTGCCCTTCTACTGGGCGACGGGGAGCGGGGCGGTGGGGGCGGCGCTGGGATGGAACGCGCTGCACGCGGCGACGACGCTGCTGGGCGCCTTCGGCTGCTGGCGGCTGGGTCAGCGCCTGGTGGGCGACCACCCGGCGGCGCCCTGGGCCATCGCGCTGATGGCCTCGATCTTCTGCCTGAGCCCGTACCTGCTCCAGGTCCCCTACATGGGGCGGACGGAGTATCTTCCAGCGGTGCTCTACCCCTGGCACCTCGCGCTCCTGCACGAGTGGCTGCGGCTGCCGGCGGGCGTCGGGGGCGAGGGGGCGCCGCTCGCGGAGCGTCCCCGCCTGACGGTCGGCGTCGGCGCCGGGCTGGTGCTGGGCGCCATCGCGCTGGGCGGCTGGTATATCGCCGTCTTCGTCTTCCTGCTGGAGGCCCCGCTCTCCCTGTGGATGGCGCGCCGCCTGCCCTGGCGGGAGAAGATCTGGAGGCTGGCGGTGGTGGCGGGCGTGGGCGTGCTCTGCGCGCTCCCGGCGGCCATCGCGCTCATCCAGCACCCGCCCGACGGCAGCAACAGCTTCTTCAGCGACGGCGGGAACAAGCCCATCCCGGCCTTCCGCGCCGAGGAGTATCCGCCGGTGGCCCTGGCGGAGATGCTCCGCCTCTCCGAGCGGCGCGAGGTCGAGCAGTGGATGGACCAGGCCCCCTACGTGGGCGTCTTCGCGCTCTGGCTCGGGGTGCTGGGGGCGGCGGCGTGGCGACGGCAGGCGCTGGGCTGGCTGCTGCTGTTGATCTGGGCGCTGGCCATCGCGCCGGGCCCGCTGCTTCGGATGCAGAGCTCGGAGGGGACGCTCCAGGAGGTCGGATCGGTGCGGACGCCGGTCTACTTCCTGCTCCAGCACATCGACGGGCTGAGGCCGCTCCGGAGCTGGTCGCGCATGGCGGTGCTGGCCGCGCTGCCGGCGGGCGTGGTGGCGATGTACGGCTACCTGGCGCTGGCGCCGCGGGCCCGGCTGCCGCAGGCGCTGGCCGGGCTCGGGCTCATCGGGCTCACGCTGGCCGACCAGACAACCTGGCCCAAGTTCTACAGCTTCGACCGGCCGAGCTTCCCGGCCGCCGCGCCCGCGGACCTGCTGACGGTGCTCAAGGACCTGACGCCGGGGCCGGTGATCAACTTCCCCATCGACACGGCGCTGCGCAAGGGCGGCGGTCCGGAGATGCACGGCCACTACCTGCTGTGGCAGCTCCAGCACGGCCGCCCGGTGCCGACCTCGTTCCGCGGGATTTACGACACCACGCTGGAGCACAGCGTGCTCACGCGCTCGGCCGCGCTGTTTGCCTACGCCAACGTGCAGGCGCGCGGCGGCTCGCTGGACCCGAACGCGGCGCTGACCACCACCGCCCCGACGTTCAGCGTGCAGGACGTGGCGTGTTCACAGATCGACGCCCGCGAGCTCTACCAGCGCGGCTTCGTGGTGGCGACCCTCCAGCGGGATCTGGCGGGGGCGGCGGGCCTGGAGAGCTTCCTGCGTGAGGTCCTGGGCGAGCCCGTGGCGGAGGCGCCCATGGCGCTGGCCTGGGAGCTGTCCCGGGTCCCCAGCCCGGACCCCACGGTGGACACGAGCACCTGCGCCCTCCCCGAGATCCCGAACCGCCTGCTGAAGCGCGGCGGCTAACGCTTCTTCTCGGCCGCGACGGCGTCCACCTCGCCCTTGAGTACGGGCAGCACGGTCTGGGCGACGAGCTGGTGGCCCGCCGCGGACAGGTGGACCACGTCAGCGAAGAGGTAGTGGTGCCCGAGGTCGCTGTGGATGCGGGCCTCGTAGTCCACCAGCGGGACCTGCTCGGAGGCGGCGACGGCCTTGATGCCCTCGATGATCCCGGCGGTCGCGCGCAGCGGGACGCGGTCGAGGTCGCGCGCGCGCACGAGGTCCTCCAGCGCGCCGCGCCCGTCCCCGGCGGCGTCGCGGCGGCGCCCGCGCATGAAGTAGAGCTCGGGGCAGTCCGGCGCCACCTTCATCGCGGCCTCGAGCTGCGCGTCGCTGGGGACCTCCGGGCGGAGCACGAGGCGCATCCCGTCGTTCACCCAGGTCCCCTCGGGCAGGGCCTCGGAGCAGGCGGCGAGCCCGGCGTTCCACTGCATGAGATCGCTGCCCACGGTGGACAGCACGACCCGGGCCCCGGCCTGCTTCAGCCGGCGCACGATCCACTCCAGGTTGCGGCGGAACTCGACCTCGGCGAGCTCGCGCTGCTCGGGCGGGAGGGCCTCGGTGCTGTGCTGGGTCATGGAGTTGGGGACGAACTGGGCGGGCGCGGTGCGCTCGACCACCTTCCGCAGGAGGCCGTAGAGGCGGAGCTGGTCCACGGCCAGGCGCAGCTTCGCCATGGTCGCGCCCTGGACGTCGCCGTAGCGCTTCGTCATGTAGGCGTTGCCGATGTCGTTGTGGCCCGTGTAGATGACGGCGACATCCGGCTTGTAGGCGACGGCCTGCTCGACCAGGATGCGCATGCCGTGGCTGTCCATGCCCGGTCGGCCGAGGTTGAGGACCTCCACGTCGCGTGCGGCGTTCAGGAGCGCCTGCTCGAGCAGGGCGGGGAATTCCTCGGTGAGCGCGATCTGGCTGCCCGCGCGCACGGAGGACTCGCCGAAGACCATCACCCGCACCCGCCCGGGGGCGGGCTCCGCCGAGAAGGGCGGGATGATGTCCTGGTCCTGGAAGGTCGCCAGCACCTGACCGCCCTGCTCGGTGAACGCCGGCGCGGAGGCGTTCCAGAGCTGCCGGACCAGCCGGGGCGGCGGGGCGGGCAGGACGAGGTGCAGCGCGGCCTCGAGGACGCCGAGGAAGAGGGCCGCGACGACGAGGCCCATGATCAGTCGTTTGAGCACGGAGCGCATGACAGCTCCCTTAGCCCGCCACGCCTGACCCCGCCGCTCGCGGTTGACGACGGCCGTGGCCCGGTCTATGGTGTCAAGGGTGCCGAAGCGGACCACGGCGCGCTCGCGGCCCCTCGGGGTGAGAGACATGCTCGTGCTCGCGGCGCTGATCGCGGCCTGCTCCTCAGACAAGCCCTGCGAGGACTGTGAGGGGTCCGGCGGCGAGGACACGGCCGCCATGGTCTACTCGGTAGAGGAGCCCGATCCTCTGTGGACGGCCGAGGAGTTCGGCGAGAACCTGGAGCGCATCATCTCGCTGGGCGCGCCGAACCCAGGGGACATCACCGACGCCTACCTGGAGATCATGGGCCAGGGGGACGAGCTCTGCCCGGGGGACGTCTACAACCTGTCCACCGTCCCCGAGGGCTGCGACACGGAGACGGGCGCGCACTACGCGGGCATCGGCTGGTACTACTCGATGGAGTGGGAGGACATGCCGGACGGCTCGCAGCAGGCGCTCTCGTACACCCACGGGGGCGACTTCGAGATCATCCGGGCCAACGGGCTGCGCTTCGCCGGCGGCGGCGGGCTGGCCTTCCTCTCCGATGACTCCTCGGAGGACTCGCTGACCTCCGAATTCGACGTCCACGGCACCTGGGTGGACGAGCAGCGCATGGACTTCCTGGGCATCGGCTTCAGCGGCGTCTACGAGGCCACGCTCCGCCGCGACAAGGACGGGGGCTACGCCTACTCCGCGACGGGCGGCATTGGGCTCGGGGAGGACCACTACTACCTGGACGAGGCCACCTGGGACACCGACGACGCCTGCGCGGGCAAGATGAGCGGCGCGATCCGCGTGCGCGACGACCGCGGCTTCTGGACCACCTGGGACGTCGGCGACGACTGCGACGACTGCGGGACGGTCACCTTCCACGAGGACAACGAGCTCGGGGAGTTCTGCCTGGACACCACCGAGTGGGGTCACCTCTTCTACCTGCTGAGCACACCACGATGATCCTCCTCCTCTCCCTCCTGGCCTGCCAGGATCCCCCGGCGGAGCCGGAGGTCCAGGCCGATCCCGGCGACTACCTCGTCCCGCTGGACGCGCCGCTGCTCCTGCGCCGCGTCAGCCTGGACACCCGCGGGGTGCTGCCCTCCGCCGAGGAGCTGGACGCGGTCGAGGCCGATCCATCCAAGGTGGACACCTACCGTGACCAGTTCATGGACGACGAGCGCTTCGAGGACCGACTGGTCTCGCTCTTCGCCGAGCGCTGGCTCACGCGCCTCGACAAGTTCGAGATCCAGTACTACGACTACCAGCTGGACCCGGAGCTGGAGTTCGAGTTCGAGCGCTCCGTGGGCGAGGAGCCGCTGCGCCTGATGGCGCGCATCGCGATGCTCGACAAGCCCTGGACTGACGTGGTCACGGCCAACTACACGGTGGCCAACGAGACGCTGGCCTCGCTCTGGCCGCTCTCCTACCCCGAGGGCGGCTCGGGCTGGGAGCTGAGCAGCTACACCGACGGGCGACCGGCGGTGGGCGTGCTGGCGACCAACGGGCTGTGGTGGCGCTACGTCACGAACATCTCGAACATGAACCGCTCTCGCGCGGCGGCGATCATGCGCCTGCTGCTCTGCCAGGACGTGCTCTCGCGCCCGGTGAGCCTGAGCGGCCAGGTCTCCATCTCCGATGAGGACGGCATCGCCGACGCCATCGCCAACAACCCCTCCTGCATCGCCTGCCACGCCTCGGTGGATCCGCTGGCCAGCGCGCTCTTCGGCTGGTGGACGGTCATCTCCTACAACCCGGACGAGATGGGCAGCTACCACGCCGAGCGCGAGGAGCTGGGCGGGCTCTACCTGGGCAGCGATCCGGCCTTCTTCGGGCAGGCGCTGAACGGCTTCGTGGACCTCGGCCCGGCCATCGCCAACGACTCCCGCTTCTACTCGTGCACGGCGAAGTCGGCGGCGGAGCTGTTCTGGCGCCGGCCGCTGGAGGAGGGGGACTGGCCGCGGGTAGAGGACCTCCGGGACGAATTCCTGGGCGACGGGCTGCTGTACCGCGATCTGGTCAAGGCCGTGATGGACACGCCCGAGTACAAGGCGGGCACCTTCGTGGACGACGCCCCGGACGAGGCGCTGGAGCGCGAGATCACCTGGCGCCTCATCACGCCGGATCTGATGGCCTCCATGGTCGCGGATCTGACGGGCTTCGTCTGGGAGTACGAGGGCTTCGAGCAGCTCGCCAACGACGATCCCGGCTACCGCACGCTGGCGGGCGGGGTGGACGGCTACTCCGTGACCCGCGCCCAGCAGGACCCGGGCATCACCTGGACCGTGACCGCCAAGCGCTTCGCCCAGGCCGCGGCCTCCTACGCGGTGGAGCAGGAGCTGGTCCAGGGCGGGGAGCGTCGGCTCTTCCAGGTCGTGACCCTGGAGGATCGCCCCGGGGACGAGGCGTTCACCAACGAGCTGGAGGCGCTGCACTGGCGCATGTACGCCGTCCGCGTGGACGACGAGCGCCGGGGGGCGGCGGAGGCCCTCTGGACCGCGGTCGAGGCGGAGGAGGGCGCCCAGGTGGCCTGGACCCGACTCATCTCGGCGATGCTGCGCGATCCCGACTTCATCGGCTACTGAGAGGATCTCCCCATGATCTCCCGACGCAGGCTCCTCTCGCTCGCCCCCGCCGGCCTGGTGGCGCCCGGGCTCTTCATCCCGCGGCGCCTCGCCGCGCTGGACAGCGCCACCGACCGCAAATTCCTCTTCGTCTACGCCTATGGTGGCTGGGACCCGCTGCTGGCCTTCGTGCCCAAGTTCGACAGCACCGACATCGACATGCAGGAGGACGCCGTCGAGGCCGAGGCCAACGGCATCACCTTCGTGGACCACGAGGACCGGCCCTCGGTCCGCACCTTCTTCGAGACCTATGGCGACCGCGCCTGCCTGATCAACGGGATGGAGGTGCGCAGCATCACCCACGAGCGCTGCCAGCGCATCCTGTTCACGGGCGGGGGCGACTCGCAGGCGGACGACTGGGGCGTGCTGTCGGCCTCGAACACGCTCAACTACTATCCTGTCCCGCACCTGGTCTTCTCCGGGCCGGCGTTCTCGGCGAAGTACGCGGCGAACGTCGTGCGCGCGGGCGAGGTCGGGCAGCTCACGGACCTCATCAACGGCGACGCGCTGACCATGTCCACCCGCGCGATCACCGCCCCCAGCGCCTGGGGCGACGCCTACGAGGACGCCTACCTGAAGGAGCGGATCCGGGCGTTCTCCGGCGGCGCGCCTCGCGGGGCGAAGGCGGACATGGGCGGATATTACGCCGCGGCGCTGGAGAACCTCGAGGCGCTGACCGCGGTGGGCGACTCCGTGGACCTGAACCCCGACCAGACCGGCTGTCGCCGCGATATCGCCCGCGACGCGGCCTGCGCGTTCAACGCCTTCGAGATCGGGCTCTCGCGCTGCGCGATCACCAAGGACATGGGCTGGTGCTCGATGTCCTGGGACACGCACGCGGACAACAACCTCTACCAGGGGCGCAGCTTTGAGGAGCTGTTCGGCTACCTCAACACGCTGATGGAGGATCTGGACGGCCGCACGGGGCTCTCCGGGAACCCGCTGCGCGACGAGGTGACCATCGTGGTCTTCTCGGAGATGGGCCGCCATCCTCAGGTCACGGGCGGCGGGCGCGCGCACTGGACCTTTACGTCCGCGCTGCTGATCGGATCGGGCATCAAGGGCGGCCAGGTCATCGGGCAGATGAACGACAACTACGAGGGTGAGCCGGTGGACGTCGAGAGCGGGGCGGTGGACGCGAACGGCGACGGGCTGCTGCCCGGCCACCTGGGCGCCACCCTGCTGGAGCTCGCCGGGCTGGACTACACCGAGTACGTCACGCAGGGCCGACCCATCAAGGCGGCGCTGGACATCTGATGCTGCTGCTCGCGCTGATGCTGGCCTGTGGGGGGGACAAGGGCGCCGCGGAGTCCGCGGATCCGTGCGCCGAGGTGCCCTACGATCTCAACTGGGCGAACTTTGGGGACGGCTTCTTCGCCAACTACTGTCGGGCCTGCCACTCCTCGGGCGCGCCCGACCGCTTCGGGGCGCCGGACGGCATCAACTTCGACACGCTGGAGGAGGTGCGCGCCCAGAGCTCGCTCATCGCCTTCGTGGTCATCGAGGAGCAGAGCATGCCCGAGGGCGGCGGCGTCTACGAGCAGGACCTGGAGTTCCTCGGGTACTTCCTGGAGTGCGGTCTGGAGTGAGGGACCGGGCCTGGGGCCCCGCGCGCAGAGTCTGATACCCTCTGCCGCGTGAGACGTCCCTGGCTGGAGCCCGCCCTGCTGTGCCTGCTCGCCCTCGCGGCGGTGGCGCCCGCCCTGCTGGGGCGGCCCTTCTACACGGGCGATCTCCTCCTGTACTTCTACCCGCTGCGGGCGAGCCTGGCCGCGGGCCTGCGCGCGGGGGGGCTGCCCTGGTGGGATGACGCCAGCGGCTGCGGGATCCCGCTCTGCGCCGACCCGCAGGCCATCTGCTTCGACCCGGCGGCCCCGCTCTACGCCCTGCTGGAGCTGCCCATGGCCCTGGGGGCGGAGGTGGGGCTGCGGCTGGCGCTCCTGGGCCTCGGCGTGTGGCTGCTCCTGCGCGAGCGCGAGGTCCCCTCCCCGCTCGCCCTGGTGGCGGCGGTGCCCGCGATGCTGGGCGGGATCCCGATCAGCCTGGTCGGGCGCCTGGATAAACTAGGTGCATTATCTTGCCTGCCGTGGATGCTGCTGGGGGTGGAGCGGATCCTGGGCGCGCGGCGCGGCGGGCTCGCGCTGCTGGCGGGGGCGGTGGCGCTGGGGGCGAGCTCGGGCGGCCTGGAGGTGTGGGCCATGGGCGTGGGCGGCGCCCTGCTCTGGGCGGCGGTGTGGGCGCGGGCGCGCGGGCTCGGGCCGGCGGCGGTGGGGCGGGCGGCGCTGGGGGTCGCGCTGGGCCTCGGGCTGAGCGCCGCCCTGTGGACCTCCTTCGCGCACCTGATCGGCACCTCCACGCGGGAGGGCGGCATCCCCTTCGCGGTGGCCACGGAGATGTCGGCGCGCCCGGCGCAGCTGCTGGGGTTCGCGCTGCCGGAGCTCTTCAACGATCCGGGGGCCATGCAGAGCCGGCTCCACCCTGGGGCGGAGGCGGAGCTCTGGTACATGGAGGCGCTGGCCCCGGGCTGGCTCTGCCTGCTGCTGGCGGTCCGGGCCTGCCTGGGCCCGGCGGGGGCGGGGCGCCGCGCGGCGCGGGCGCTGGGGCTGCTGGGGCTGGGCTGCGTGGTCCTGGGCCTCGGGCGGAACACGCCGCTCTACGGATGGCTCTTCGAGCATGTCCCTGGCTTCTCGCTGTGGCGATACCCGGAGAAGTTCCTGATCCCGCTGGGGATCGCGCTGCCCGTGATGGCGGGGCTGGGGCTGGCCCGACCGCTGGAGCTCCGGCGCGGCCTGGTCTGGGGGGCGATAGGGCTGGCCAGCGCGGGCGTGGTGGCGTCTTCGATGGCCGAGGGGCTGGGGTCGGCGCTCCAGGGGCTGGCGGGGGCGGGCTCGCTCGAGGGCTGGGTGGGCTGGGCCCGGCGGGTGGGGCTGGGGCTGGGGCTCCACGGGCTCTTCTTCGCCGGGGCGCTGGCCGCGTTGTCGCGGGGGGCCTGGGGGGCGCGGCTGGCGGCGCTGCTGGTGGCGCTGGACCTGGGGCTGGTCCACCTGGACGTGAACCCGCCGGGCTCACCCGCGCTGGTGGCGCCGAGCTCGGCGAGCCGCGTGCTGGAGCCGGGGACGCGGGTGGAGGCGCTGTCCGCGGGGCGCGGGGCGCGGGTCTTCCTGCTGGGGCGGGAGAGCCTGGAGACCACGCTGGCCGGCTTCCGCGCCAGCCTCTACCCCGACATGGGCAAGCTGGACGGGCTGCGCCACGCCGACAGCGTGCGGGCCATCCGCCCCTCCGGGCCCGTGCGCCTCTTCGGGGCGGTGGAGGACGGGCCGCTGCCGCCCTACCTGTCCACGCTGGAGCTGGCCGGAGTGCAGGTGCTGGTCAGCACGCGGGCGGAGGAGGACCGCGCCCTGGCGAGCTGGCCGGGGGCGCGCCCCCTGGCGACGGCGAAGGCGACCGGCGTGACGCTGTGGGCCCTGGGCGGGTCCGCTCCCCAGCTGTACCGTGCGGAGGACGGGGTGGCGTTCCCGAGCTTGGAGGCCATGCTCTCAGCCCTCGCCTCGGGCGCGCAGGACCCGAGGACGCTGGCGCTGGTGGGGTCAGCCGAGGCCCAGGGGCCGCGGGCCGCGGGGGACGGGCGCTGGGAGGACGGGCAGACCCAGGTGCTGGAGCGGGCCCCGGGTCGGGTCCGCGCGCAGGTCGCGGGGGAGCGCCCCGGCTGGCTGGTCTTCTTGGAGACCTGGGACGAGGGCTGGCGGGCGCAGGTGGACGGCGTGGAGGCCCCCGTGCTGCGCGCGCAGGGCGCCTTCCTGGCCGTGCCCGTGCCCGCGGGCGAGGTCGAGGTCACCCTGGACTACAGGCCGCCGGGGCTGGACCTGGGGCTGGGGATCTCGGGCGGGACGGCGCTGCTGCTCGCGCTGGGGGCCGTGGTCCGCGCTCAGCGGCCGAGGCGACGCAGCGCCTCGGCCACCATGGACTGAAGGTCGCCCGGCGGGCTGGCGGGCTCGGGCGCGCTGTACGCGGGCGCGCTGTATGCGGGCGCCTCCGCGCGCGGCTCGGGCGTGGAGCCCTTCGGCCCCAGCCCGGCCTTGCGCCGCTGCTCCAGCAGGCGATCGACGTCCGCCGAGGGGATGGGGCGCGCTCCCCCGAGCTGGCGCGCGACCAGCGCGATGCGGGCCATGTGCTCCACCAGCTCCATGCGCAGGAGCGCGGTCTCCACGTCGGGTCCCACGGTGAGCACGCCGTGGCCGCCGAGCAGGACGGCGTCCACCCGCGCGAGCGCCTCGCTCAGCGCCGACTCCAGCGCGGCGTCCCCGGGGAGCCCGAAGGGCAGGAGCGGGATCTCCGCGCCCAGGGAGACCACCGGCTCGGCCATGAAGGCCGGACCCAGCGGCACGCCAGCGACGGCGAATCCGGTGGCGGTGGGCGGGTGGGCGTGCAGCACGACCGCGACGTCAGGGCGGACGCGGTAGGCCACCCGGTGCAGCTTGAGCTCGCTGAAGGGGCGGCGGGTCCCCTGCACCACCTGGCCCTGGGCGTCCACCACGATGAGCTGCTCGGGCGCCACGTCCCCCTTGCTGATGGCGGTGGGCGTGCAGAGCAGCCGGTCCCCGTCCAGGCGGGCCGAGAGGTTGCCGTCGTGGTTCGCCACCCAGCCGCGCGCGTGGACGGCGTGGCAGGCGCGGATCAGCTCGCGTCGCAGGAGTTCTTCCATCTGCGCACCTTAACCGGAGAGAGGGCCGCCCGTCAGCCCGCCTGGGCGATGGGGTCGAGCGCGTGCACGCGGCCCTCGATGCGCGCGGCGTCCTGCTCGCGGTCCAGGGCCCAGTACTGCACCTGGGCCAGGGCCCAGGCCTGGCGCGCCCGGGTGAAGTCCCCGTGGGCGGCGGCGATCTCGCCCGCCTTCTCCGCCATGCGGGCGATGTCGATCTCGACGAAGCCGGTCTCCTCGAGCAGGCGCTCGCCCTCGTAGAAGTGCCGGTCCCAGGCCGCCCAGTCTCCAAGGGCGCCCAGCGCGGGCAGCAGGCAGATGCGCACGCAGCCCTCGATGCCGCGCCGCCCCTGGGCCCGCACGTTCTCCAGCCCCTCCTCCAGCACGGGCCGGGCCTCGGCGTAGCGGCCCTGGTCGCCGTAGCCCAGGCCCAGGTTGATCATCGGGATGACGATCTCGTTGCTCTCGACCGAGCGGTAGCAGGCGATGGCCTGCTGGTAGGCCAGCTCGGCGCTCTCGAAGTCGCCCTGGCCGCGCCGGATGTCGCCCAGCGCGTTCTGGCAGAAGCCGATGGACCAGCGCAGGCCCTGGCGCTCATACTGGCGGAGGGCCGCGCCGATCTCGCGCGCCCCCTCCTCGTAGTTCCCGCCCTGGTAGGCGGCGAGGCCGATGCTCCGGCGGGCGGTCGCCACGTCGGTCTCGAGCCCGAGCGCCTGGAACTCGCGGATCGCCTCGCGGTAGACCTCCACCGCCTCGGAGAGCGAGCCGCGGCTGATCAGCAGATCGCCCGTGTCCATGCGGCAGCGGGCCAGCAGCCCCTGATCGCCCAGCCGCTCGGCCACCTGGGCCGCCTCGCGCGCCCAGCGCAGGCCGCGGGCGTGATCGCCCGTGGTGTTGGCCAGCTTCGCCCGCTCGCGCAGGGCCAGGGCCAGGACCAGGGACCACCCGTAGCGTCGCGCGGCGTTCTCCGCGCGGACCGCGAGCTCCTCCGCCTGGTCGCGGGCGCCGCCGCGCAGCAGGGCGAGCCGGCTCTCCAGCACCCAGCCGAGCCCCCAGCGCTCGTCCTCCGGAGGCAGACCGGCGGCGTTCAGCGCCTCCTGGCGCTCGGCCAGCAGGGCCTCACCCAGCCCGTAGTCCCCGCTGGCCCGCCGCTCGCGCGCGCCGAGGAGCAGGTAGCGCTCGGCGGTGATGGCGTCCCCCGCGGCCAGCAGGTGGCGCCCGACGCGCTCGGCGATACCAAATGCATCTAGTTTTAGCAGCATGCGCGCCGCGGCCTGGTGGTGCAGCGACAGGCGCCCGGCCTCTCGGGCGCGCCGCTCCAGGCTCTCGCGGAGCATGCCGTGGACGAAGGACCAGCCCACCTCGGGCGTGCTGTCCGGGCAGCGGGCGAGGCGCGCCGAGAGGAGGCGGTCCACCAGGCCCCAGGGCGCCTCGATGCCCTCGCTCTCGCACAGCGCGAGCCACTCCTGGCTGGAGACGTCCTGGCCCAGCACGGCGGCGAGCTCCAGCGCACGCACGTCGGAGGGAGCGCCGCCCTCCAGCACCTGATCGATGCGCCAGGTCCACACGGAGTGGAGATCCTCCGGCAGCTCCACCTGGAGGCCCTCCCGCAGGCGGAAGCCGGCCTCGCCGATCTCCAGCACGCCGCGGTGGACCCAGTCGCCCACCAGCTGCACCGCGAAGAGGGGGTTGCCCCCGGTGCGCTCGGCGACCTCCTGGGCCAGGGTGGTCTCCAGGCCGAGCAGCTCGCGCACCAGGGCGCCGCGGTGCTCGGCGGGGAGCGGGCCGACCTCGATGGTCTGCACGGTCAGGCGGCCCTGGAGCTGGGCGAGCAGGCGGGCCTCGTCGGGGCGCTGCTGGATGGCCTCCTCGCGCACGGTCGCCAGCACCAGCACGGGGAGCGCGGAGCGGCGCCGCTCGTCCAGCAGATAGAGCGCGAAGCGGAGCGCGTCCGAGCCCCACTGGGCGTCGTCGATCCAGAGGACGATCGGGCGCTCGCGCGCGATGTGCTCGATGAAGCGCCGGATGACCGCGAAGCGCTCCAGCGGCTTGGTGAAGCTGTAGGCGTTGATCCCGCTCCGGCGCTCGGCCTCGGTGGCGGGCTTCAGCAGCTCGGTGAGCGGCAGCGCCTCGTCCTCGGGCATCCCGTAGCGCGGGAGCAGGGCGCGGAGGCGCATCTCCACGCGGGTGCGGTTGAGATTGCTGCAACGCAGCATACGGGCCAGCATGGGGCCGAGCCCGTCCCCGCTCCCGGTGGCCGGGCTGTGCGTGGCCCGCATCCAGATCGCCGCGCCCACCTCGTGCGCGCGCTCGCAGAGCCACTCGGCGAGCCGGCTCTTGCCGCAGCCGTGGGAGCCGCGCAGGATCACGGCGCGGGTCTGCCGCAGCTCGCGCACCTCCCAGAGGGCGTCCCAGAGGGCGTCGCGCTCCGAGGCGCGGTCCACCAGGGGCAGCGCGCGGAGCCAGTAGAGGCTGAGCCCGGCCCCCAGCAGGCGCAGGGAGGGGACGGGGGGCGCGGGCACCTCCCAGTCGTCGGGCATGGGGGGCGCGCTGGCGAAGATGAGGCTGGTGGGCTCGTCGACGGCGTTCTCTTCGTCGCCGGGGTCCGTCAGCACGGCCGGGGCCATCGGCATCACCGGACCGTCGTAGGGCACCTCCAGCCACTCCTCCTCGGGCAGGAGGTCGCCATGGGGGCGCGGCGCGGTGGTGGTCAGCGTGAGCAGGGCCTGGATGGCGGTGTGCTGCGGCGAGGACACGCCGGGGGCGCGATCGAGGAAGTCCTGGCCCAGGTCCACGATCAGATCGGGGGCGTCCCCCAGGGAGAGCAGGGCCCAGGCGGCGTCGGCGGCGCGCTGGAAGCGGCGGGCCGGGTCCTTCTCCAGGAGGCGCCGCACCCACTTCTCCACGCCCGCGGGGGCCGCCATGCGCAGGATGAGCCGCGGGGGCTCCGCCCAGAGGTGGGCCTGCTGCAGCGCGCCGTACTCGGTCTCAGGGAAGGGCGGAGAGCCGGAGAACAGGGTCCAGGCCAGCACGCCGAGGGCGTAGAGGTCCGTCCAGGGCCCGTAGTCGCGCCAGCGGTCGGAGAACTGCTCGGGCGCCATGTAGGTCGGCGTCCCGGCGATGAGCCCGCGCTCGCCCACGTCCTTGCGGGCGAAGGCGTGGGCCAGCCCGAAGTCGGTGAGCTTGAGACCGGGGCGCGCGTCCTGGGGCGAGCCGAACAGGATGTTGTCGGGCTTCAAGTCCAGGTGGACCATGCCGCGGGCGTGGGCGTGGGCCAGCGCGTCCAGGAGGCAGAGCAGGGTCTCGCGCGCCGTGAGCCAGCTCGTGTCCCGGGCGAGCTGCCGCCGCAGCGATCCGCCGGTCAGGAGCTCGGTCACCAGGTAGGGCGTGCCGGCGACGAAGCGCCCGCCGGAGAGCGCGCTGGCCTCGGTCGTCGTGGCGCCGTAGTCCAGCACGAGCACGACGTGGGGGTGATCCAGCCCGGCGGCGGCGCGAACCTCGTTGCGGAAGGAGGCGAGGAAGCGCTGGTCTCGCGAGGCGGAGTCCGTCAGCATCTTGATCGCGACGGGGAGCTGCTGCAGGCGGTGGATCCCGCGCCAGACCTCACCCATCCCGCCGCGGCCGATGGGTTCGATGAGGACGAAGGGCCCGAGCGGGATCTCCGTCACGCCTCGTGCTCCTCGAGCGCGCGGAGCGCCTCGCGGACCTGCGCGGCCTCGTCCTCGCGATGAAGCCCGGTCCACTGCCGGAGCGCGAGCTGCAGCGCCCGCGTCGCGCGCTCCAGGTGCCCCATGCGCGCCGCCGTGCGCCCGGCCAGCTCGGTGGTGCGCGCGTTGTCGACGTCCACGCTCCCGGTCTGCTCGATGACGACGGTCGCGCTGTCCAGGGCGGCGTCGAAGGCGTCCCAGTCGTCCTCTTCGGCCAGCGGCGTGAGCAGCGCGAGCTTGAGCGAGGCGGCCAGGATGCGGTGGGCCCGCTCCTCGGCGACCTTGAGCCCGAACTCCAGGATCGGCTTGGCCCGCGCCGCCTGCCCGGCCGCCAGCAGCGTGAGCCCGACGTTGACGTAGGGCACCACCGCCTGCCCGGCGCCGATGGCGCGGTAGAGGGCCAGGGCGGCGCGGTAATGCGCCAGCGCCTCGTCCAGCCGGCCCTGGGCCCGCGCGCTCTCGCCCAGCGTGTTCGAGCAGAAGGCCATGCCCCAGCGGTAGCCGACCTTCTCGTACTCGCTGATGGCGCGCGCGGCGTGGGCCATGCTGACCTCGAGCGCGCCACTGAAGTTCGCGCAGTCGGCCATGAGCGCATGCGCGTGCCCGGCGCCCAGGTGGTCCTCCTCCCCCTCGTAGAGGGCCAGGGCCCGGCTCGCCACGCGCAGGGCCTCGTCGTGCTCGCCGCGCCAGAGCAGCAGGCGCGCGCGGAAGCGCAGGAGCTCGGCCTCGATCTTCGGTCGAACCAGCCCGGCGAGCGCGCGATCGGCCTCGTCCAGGCTGCGCTCGGAGACGTCGTACTCGCCGAGGTCCAGGCTCGCCCAGGCCACGCCCACCAGAGAGCGGGCCAGCAGCTCGCGCCAGCCGTAGGCGCGGGCGGCCTCGGCGGCGTGCTGGAACCAGCTCCGCCCCTCCTCGGCGCGCCCCTCGCGGATGGAGACCTCGCCGAAGAGGTACCAGCCCTCGCCCCAGCGCTCGTCCGTGGGGGCGAGCCGGGCCTCACCGGCGGCGGCCTCCCACTCGCGGAGCAGGGCGCGGGCGTGCCCCATGTCGCTGCCCACCAGCCGGCCGCGCACGCCGTTGAGCAGCGGCTCCAGGGCCTCGCGGGGGCGCCCGGCGGCGCGCAGGTGGCGGCCGAGGCGCATGGCCCGCGCCCCGCGCTCGGCGAGGGCGCCGCCCGGATCGGTGCGGGCCGCCAGCACCTCGGCGCAGACGCGGTGGTGATCGGCGAGGCGCCCGCCCTCGGCGGCCCGGCGCAGCAGGCTCTCCCGCAGCACGCCCTGGACGAAGCGGAATCCGCCCAGGTTGTCGCCCTCCAGCGGCTCGGCCAGGCCCTCGCGGAGGAGCTGGTGGATGAGGTCGGCGGGCACGCGGGCGCGGGCGTGGGCCACGGCGTCCGCCCACTCCGCGCCGTCCACCTCGTGGCCCAGCGTCGCGGCGAGCTCCAGCGCGACGCCCTCCTCCGCGGGCCGACCCTCCAGGAGTGCGGCGAGCCGGGTCTCGCCCAGCTTGTAGAGCGAGTCGGGCAGCTCCGGTCGCGCGCCGGAGCGCAGGCGGATCCCCGCGCGCCCGGCGGCCAGCCAGCCGCGATCGGCCCAGGCGCGCAGGAGCTGGAGGGCGAAGAGCGGGTTGCCCGCGGTGCGCTCGACCACGGCCGAGAGGAGCTCGTCCTCCAGGCTGAGGATCTCACGGATGAGGGCGGCGTGCTGCTCCGGGTCCAGGGGGCTCAGGCGCAGGCGCTGGACGGAGGCGGTGCGCTCGAGCTCACCGAGCAGGGCGGCGGCGTCCTCGCGCGAGGTGGGCGCGTCCTGCTGCACGGTCAGCAGGAGGAGGATGGGGGCGCCGTCTACGGGCTCCTCGAGGGCCCGCCGGGCCAGGAGCAGGGCGTCGCGGCTGTTCTGGGCGTCGTCCAGCCAGACGATGCCCGGCCGCTCCGCGCTGAAGCGGACCAGGAAGCGGTGGACCAGGGCGACGCGCTCGGCGGGGCTGCCGAAGTGGACCACCCGGGCCCCGGCGGCCCGATCGGCGAGGGTCGCGGGCATCACCAGCTCGGTGAGCGCGGCGGCCTCCTCGGGGGACTGCTCGCCCTGCGCGCGCAGCAGGGCGTCGATGCGGAGCTGGGCCTCGGGGCGGGAGAGCCCGCGCAGGCGCAGGGCGCGCTCGACCAGGACCTCCAGCCCGCCGCCGTGCTCCGGCGAGAAGGCGGCGTGGAAGGTCTGGGCGGCGCCGACCTCGTGGGCGTGCTCGGAGAGCCAGCGGGCCAGCCGGCTCTTGCCGATCCCGGTGGGGCCCTCCAGCAGCACGACGCGCGCGCGGCCGGTGGCGTGGACCTCCGACAGGGCGGACCAGAGCAGGTCGCGCTCGGCCTCGCGGCCCACCAGGGGCGGCGCGCGCATCTGGAGGAGCCCGAGCCCGGCGCCGACCAGCGCGGGGCGGGCCCGGGTCCCGGCGCCGCGCCAGCTCTCGGGGAAGGGGGGCGCGCTGGAGCGGTTGGCGCTCCAGAGGGCGGATCGGGGGGGCTCGCCGCCCAGGTCCTGGCCGAGCTCGTCCGGGTCTCCCTCGATCTCCGCCCAGGTGACGCGGGCCAGCGAGACCTCGGAGAGGTGGACGGTGGCCCCGGCGCGCGGGTCCACGGTCGGCAGGTTCACCAGGAAGGGGAAGGCGCTCTGGGCCTCCTCATCGGCGCCCGCGAGGTTGGAGAGGGCCCAGGCGGCGTCGGCGGCCCAGCGGAAGCGATCCGCGGGGTCCTTGGCCAGCAGGCGGTGGACCCAGTCGTCGAAGCCCCGGGGGAGCGCGCAGCTCGCCGAGGCCTTCAGATCGGGGACCTCCCGCCGGCGGTGGGCCTCGATCTGCTCCATGACGGGCAGCCCGGCGAAGGGGGCCGCGCCGGAGACGAGGGCCCAGGCCAGGCAGCCCAGCCCGTAGAGGTCGGTCCAGGGGCCGTGGTCGCGCCAGCGCCCCTCGACCTGCTCCGGGGCCATGTAGGCTGGCGTGCCCGCCGCGCTCCCCTCCCCGTCGCTCGCGGGATCCCAGAGCTCCATCGCCGCCGAGAGCCCGAAGTCGGAGAGCTTGATCTCCGCGCCGCGGGGCTGGGCGCCGCCCGAGAGCGAGGTCCCGAACAGGGAGTCCTCGTCCATCCAGGTGCCCTTGACCGCGCCCTGCACCAGCAGCACGTTGTCGGGCTTCAGGTCGCGGTGGATGACCCCGCGCGCGTGGGCGTGCGCGAGCGCCTCCAGGATGCCCAGGAGGATGCGCCGCACCGTGGGCCAGTCGAGCTGACCGCAGAGCCGGGCCAGCGAGCCGCCCGTGGCCAGCTCCATGACCAGGAAGGGGTCGCCCGCGCGCAGGCTCCCCTCGGTCAGGCGCTCGACCTCGGGGGGGATCTCCCCGTGGTCGTAGACGCGCAGGATGTTCGGGTGGTCCAGCCCTGCCGCGGCGCGGGCCTCGTTGCGGAAGGCCGCGCGGAAGCTCGGCGTCCGAGCGCCCTTCCCGGTCAGCACCTTGATGGCGACCGGGGTTCCGTGGACGCGGTGCAGCCCCTCCCAGACCTCGGCCATCCCGCCGCGTCCCAGCGGACGCAGCAGGTCGAAGGGGCCGAGCGGGATGGACGCGCTGCTCATGGGTGGCATTCTAATCGAGGGTGAACACGCATGGGGGCGCGACGGCGTGAGGGGCCGTGCACGGCGCGGTCAACGCCGATCAGGGGAGCAGCTCGGCCACCACCTGGTTGGCCAGCTTGCCGTCCAGGTCCGCCTTGTGCGCCTTCATGAGCGCGCCCATGACCTTGCCCTTGTCGCGCGCGCTGGTGGCGCCCGTGCTGGCGATGGCCTCCTGCACCCACTGGCGCGTGGTCTCCAGGTCGGCCAGGCGCGGCAGGTAGGTCTCGATGAGCGTGAGCTCGGCGAGCTCCGCGGCGACGAGATCCTCACGGCCGGCGCTCCGATAGGCGTCCACGCTCTCCTGGCGCTGCTTGGCGAGGCGGCGGAGCACCTCGTAGGCCTTCTCGTCGGGCAGCGTCTGGGAGCCGTCCTCCTTCATCGCCAGCAGCAGCGCGGCGCGCATGTTGCGGATGGCGCTGGTCCGGGCGGCGTCCCGGTCCCTCATCGCCTGCTTCAGGTCCTCGGAGATCTTCTCTACGACAGCCATGGTGCCTCCGGCCCGCTTCATAACGCGGGACGGGACACTGGGGCCGGATCACTCGGCGAAGAAGGGAGAGACCCAGACCCGCGCCTCGGTGCCGTCCTCGTAGAGGTAGCGGAGGCGGAGGTAGGTCCAGTCTCCGGACTCCGGCGCCCACCCCAGCTCCAGCACGCGGTCGGAGCCGCTGCGGACGACCTCGCCCCCCGGGCCGATCTGGTCCACCCGATCGAGGGTCGCGCCCGTGGTGGCGTCCACCGCGTCCTCGAGCTCGAAGAGGATGCTGAAGGGGGAGTCCGACACGGAGACCGTCGCGCCAGGCGGGTAGACCTGCCCGGAGAGCCCGACCAGCGCGAGCCGCAGCTCGGGCCTCGGGCCGGAGGTGGCCACCGTCATCCGCGCCTCCAGCGCGTCGAAGAGCCGGTCCACATCCAGCTCTCCCGAGATGAGCGCGCCGGTCAGCCCGCCGTCGCTGAATTGCACGGTGGGCGTGTCGTCGATCCCGTCGCCGTCCGAGTCGCGCCACCAGGCCACCTCTCCCGGGCCGTCGTCCAGGCTGCCGGGCCGCGCGTCGTGGCTGTCGGTCCCCGCCACGAAGCCGAGCTGGAAGCCGGCGTCCAGGGCCGCCTGGGCGGATCCGTCCGGGTAGTAGGTCTGCCGCTCGTTCAGCCCGAAGTCGCAGCCGTCCTCCGAGGTGTCCAGGCACTCGGACAGGCCGTGCTCGGAGAAGATCTCGATGAGGGTCTCGCGGTCGGGCTGGTTCTCGCTGAGCGCCCAGTCGGTGGCCTGCGGGATCTCATAGGCGCTGTGGTGGGCGAAGGTGACCCAGCGCAGCTCCGTGCCGCAGATCGTGTCCGCGTCGTCCAGGGCGGTCCAGAGATCGGCCACGCTGTCGGCCCGGTAGGCGTTGTCCGAGGTGAAGTACCAGTCCCCCTTCTCCGGGGTCCAGGCGTCCTCCGAATAGAGGCCGCCGATGCGGTAGCTCTCGCAGGCGCTCGCGTCGCTCAGCAGCACGGTGCGGTGGCTGCCGCGGCGGTGCGCCCCCTCCATCAGCTCCGATCCGTGGCTCCACTCGTAGCCGAGGATGGGGAGGACCAGGGTGTCGACGGCGGCGGCGGCGGTGCCGGCCTGGCCGTCCCACACGGAGATGGGGTCGCCCTCGGCGCCGTCCGGCCAGTACCAGTCCCACTCGGCGTGATCGGTGATGGCGGCGAAGTCGAGCCCTACGTCCACGGCGTTGGAGAAGAAGTCCTCGGCGGGCTCGGCCCCGCGCGGGCCGCAGAGGGTGTCCGGGTCCTCGCAGCCGTCGTTGGACCAGCGGCTGTGCGCGTGCAGATCGCCCCAGCGCCAGCGCCCGCCCAGCAGCACGAAGGAGCGCTCGTCGCTGGCGACGGCGATCTGCTCCCCCTCCCGCTCCAGGGAGAGCTCCGCATGCAGGGTCGCCGCGACGGGGCCGCGGGCGGGGACCTCGAAGCTCACGAGCTGTCGACGGTCCATCAGGGCGAGATCGTCGGACTGAAGCCAGGGCTGGTGCTCCTCCGACCAGCAGTCCTCGTCCAGGCAGCCCTCCGGCAGGTAGAGCGGGTCGCCCTCGATCTCCAGCCACACATGAAGCGCGGCCCGCCCGAGCCCGGGCTCGGGGAGCTCGGTGAGCGCCAGCTCCAGCTCGAGGTCATCACCCTCCAGGAGCAGCGGGAGATCACCTTCTTCCTCCTCCTCCCAGCTCAGGCTCACCGCGATGGGCTCGAAGGGAGGGGTGGTCTCCCCGCGCAGGACCTTCTCCGCCCGCAGGAGCGTGTCCTCGGGGACGGGGTCGCCGATCCACAGCTCGTCGCCGCTCAGCCTCCCGATCTCCAGCCAGCCCGCGCCGTCCCAGCGCTGCAGCGCGTAGTGGATGGTGGGCGCGCCGCGGGCGGCGACGACCAGCGCCTCTTCCGCGGCGAGGGCCTCGAGCCAGGCGGACGGGGTCGGGGTGCGCTCCCACTCGGGGACGTGATCCTCGTGCCGGGAGGGGGCGGGCTCGACCGGATCCTCCTCCTCCACCTCCCCTTCTACCTCGGGCAGCTCTTCGGCGACGGGCTCCCCGGTGTCCGGGACCTTCTCGACGGGCGCGCAGGCGGAGGTCAGCGTGAGGGCCAACCACAAGCTTGTGCAGTGTCGCGTGTCATGTCGAGAAGAGCGCACCATGAGCTGCTATCCGAGCACATCATACTAGGTGTGCTCGGGAGTGTCAGCCCAGGAGAGAGCTCTTTCGGGAGGGGCGGCGATTCAGCTCGTTGAACCGTAGGTCGCGTCGTCGTGCTTGACCTTGACGTCCTTGGCGTCCACCAGCGACTGCTCCGGCTCGCCGCCCGGCTCGAAGTCGGCGTCGTTGAGCCGCCCGATGAAGGTGATCTGCGAGTCGTTGTCGCCGTAGGCCGTGGCCTGCACCTTGTTGGAGCGGTTGCCCTCGAGGATGTTGAGCGTGCCGGTGGCGCTGTCGTAGGAGTCCACCATCGCGACGTGGCTGTAGTCGCTGCGGAAGAGCACGATGTCGCCCGCCTGCGGACCGAAGCCGTCCAGCGCCTTCTTGCGGGAGCTGCCCGCCAGCCCGGCCAGCGACTTCGTCTTGTGCTGGGTCCACCAGGAGCCCGCCTTGCCGTCCAGGTACTTGCCCTGGGTGAGGAAGAGGTGCAGTCGGTAGCCCGACCAGAAGACGAGGTGCTTCAGCATCTCCTTGCGGACGCCGGCGCGGGCGAAGTTGTAGCCCACGTACATGCCGCACCACTCGTACGAGTTGTCGTTGCCGCCGCCGTAGTTGGCGCCCTTGAACTTGTTGACCCAGGGTCCCTTGTTCGACCCGTAGCTCTCCCACGAGCCCTCGCCGTGGGTCTTCTTGCCCTCCGTGTAGGCCAGGCGCCCGGACTTCGCGGCCAGCGCCCCGCGCTCCTCGCTGAGCGTGTCGTAGTTCGTGTCGGTCGGGGTGCTGGGCTCCTCGTCCTTGCCCGAGTTGGAGCTGTCGTCCTTCTTCGTCGAGCCGATCTTCTTGGAGTCGGCGCTGGACAGCATGGAGGCGGTCTTCGGGCCGACCACGCCGTCCACCTCGAGCCCGTTGGCCGACTGGAAGGCGCGCACCGCCGCGTAGGTCGCCGGCCCGAAGTCCCCGTCCACCGTCAGGCTCGCCCCCTTGGCGTTGAGCAGGCGCTGGAGGGTCTTGACCTTGTCGTTGTTGTCCCCCTTCTTGAGCATCCCGCTGCCCAGCCAGCCGTCGGAGCCCGTGCTGTCCTTGGTGGTGTCGGTCTTGCCCTTGTTGCTGTCCGAGCTCGCGCTGGTCGTGAGCTTCGCCGCCGTCTTCGGGCCCACCACGCCGTCCGCCTCCAGGCCGTTCTTCGCCTGGAAGCTCTTGACCGCCGCCTCGGTCGCCGCGCCGAAGTCCCCGTCCACCGTCAGCTTCGCTCCGTGCTGGTTCAACAGCGTCTGGAGCTGGGAGACCAGCGTGCCCTTGCTGCCCCGCTTCAGCACGGTCCCGTTCAGGTTCAGGGCCGCGCTGGTGTCGGTCTTCGTGTCCGACTTGTTGTCGTCCTTCTTCGTGTCGGTGGTCTTCGTGTCCTCCACCTTCGCCTTGCTGTCGAGATCGATCTGCGTCCAGCTGGGCTTGCCCGCCGTGACGTTGACCGCCACCGCCGAGCCGCCCGAGCGCACCACCGCCCGCCCCGCGGCCAGCGTGCCCTCCAGCGTGAAGAAGCCGCCCGTGTTGGAGGTGGCCTTGTGGACCTTGCCCTTGGCGTCCGTGATGCTGATCTCGGTGTCCGCCGCCGCCTTCCCGCCCTTGATGGCCTGGCCCTCCAGGAGCGTGCTCTGGCTGCTGTCCCCGGAGACCGCGCTGACCATGGCGACCACGCCGAGCTGCGCGTCCACCGTGTTGGGATCGAACTTGCCGTCGGCGACGTACTTGCCCTTCGTGTACTCCGTGGTGCCCGAGTACACGTAGGGGCTGACCCGCCCGCGGTTGTGGTAGCCGAGCCCGTTGTAGTACTCGGCGAAGGTGGCCATGCTGGCCAGGTCCGTGGTCCCCTCGGTCATCCCGAGATCCTTCTTGATGCTGCCCTTCTGCTTGAGGGCGTGGACCGCGGCGTCCTCCCACTTGTGGAAGGTGGGGATGTTGGTCGGCCAGTGGACCGGGGGCTTGCCCAGGGGGTCACCCTGGTGCAGGTAGGTGTTGAAGTTGCCGCTGGACTCGCGGAAGTGCAGGGCGGCGATGAGGGCGGCGGGGATCCCCGTCTGCGCGGCCACGCTCTCGTAGCGGTCGCGGTTGGCCTCGAACAGCTTCTTGAACTTGTCCATGCCGTACTGGAGGCCGCTGGACAGCTTCACCTCGTAGTCGGCCAGCATCCCCTTGTGCTTGTCGTAGAGATCGTCTGTGAACGTCCGCTTCTGGTCCTTGTCCGAGCCCACGTCCACGCCTTCGGGCATCTCGCGCCGCTCGTTGGACTCGCCCACCTCCTTCTTGCGGTCGAAGGGGCTGCGCCACTCGGGGTCGCCGATGCGGTTCAGCACGAGCGCCGCGCCGCCCGCGGCCAGCGTGTCGTTGGGGCTGAACTTGCCGTCGCCCATCCCGTTCATGATCCCGGTCTCGCGGCAGCGGTAGATGCTGGCCGCCGCCCAGTGGTTCAGCGGGACGTCGGTGAACATGGCCGGCTGCCCCTCCAGCGCCGAGCCCAGCCCCAGCACGCGGCAGGCCACCGCCGCCGCCGAGGCGCGGGTGATGGGCTCCTCGAACTCGTCCTTGGACAGGACCGAGTCCACGCTCACGTTCGCGCCCGCCGCCTGGATGGCCCGCGCGGTGAAACCCCCGCGGGTGTTCTCCGCCATCTTCAGGAAGCGGCTGTTGTCCACCGCCGCCGCCTCCTCTTCGGCGGGCGCGGCGGCCTCCGTGCTGGACTGGGTCTCCAGCTCACCCTGGGCTTCGGTGTTGCTCTCGGGCGCGAAGTCGAGATCCTCGCCTCCGGTGCTGGTGCTGGAGCCGGATCCGGTGGAGGTCGAGAGGGCGGGCTGGTGCGTCTGGAGGAGCGCGGACATGCAGGACCTCGAGAATGGCGGGACGAAGGGTGCAGGTGGCCGATGAAAGCCTTACGCGATCCGTCGAACCGAAGTCAAGCGAGCGTGTCCAGGACGCGAGGATCGAGGCGGAGAGGGCGCGCAGAGACGGCGCGCGCGAGGGTGTCTGAACAGAATTGTGGTATTGGTCATTCGATGACGAATGAATGGTCGGTCTCAGCTCTCGTCGACAAGTCCGACAGCCTCTCCGCGCGCCGCGCCGCCGGTCCTCGCGCGTCCTCGCTCGACCAGCGCGTCCTCTGCACGCTCAGGGAGGCCGTTCATCCAACATCCTGTTCAGGTATGACGGCGGTCGGAGGGTGGCGCGGGCCGCGCGTGATAGGAATGCGCCCATGGCGACGCCTCCCAGCGACGTGCTCACCGACTTCTTCCGACGCTCATCGTTGGACGGGGAGCGCCGCGTCTCGCGCGTGCGGCTGGTCCTGGCCGTGCTGGGGACGCTGAACATCCTCTTCGCCGGGCACGCCCACGGCGGCGTGCTGGCCGGCGGGCCCAAGTACATGCTGATGCTGGCCAGCATGTTCGGGCTCGCGGCCTTCTCCGCCTGGACCCTGAGCCTCCGGGAGCCGGATCAGGCCCCCCGCCACCTGCCGGAGCTCTCCATCCTGGTGGACGTGCTGACCAGCACCTTCGTGGTGGCGCCCTCGGTCTTCTGGCCGAGCCCGACCTACCACGGCCTGCTGTCCATGCCCCACTGCTTCGCCTTCCCGCTGAGCATGATCGCGGCCTCGGTGCGGCTCTCGCGCCCGGCGGTAGCGCTGAGCGTGGTCTGCAACCTGGCCGTGGTGGTGGGGCTGCTGGTCTACGACGCGCGCGCCTGGCCCGACCGGGTCCGCCACCCCTGGGACGACTACACGCTCTACGGGATCATCGTCGTGATCAGCGTGCTCTTCTCGCTGACCGCGGTGAGCCGCGCCGAGGCTCTCGTGCGCGAGGGCGGCATGGGCATGGTGCGCGAGGAGCGCGCCCGGCAGGCCCTCTCCGTCTACCTCTCCCAGCCCGTGGCGGAGGTGGCGTTGGAGGAGCAGACGCTGAAGCCAGGCGGCGAGCGCCGCACCGTGGCCGTGCTCTTCGTGGACCTGCGCGGCTTCTCCGCCTGGAGCGCCACCCTGCCGCCCGAGCGCCTGGTGGACGAGCTGAACGGCTGGCTGGAGGCCATGGTCCGCGTGGTGCGCGAGGAGGGCGGCGTCGTGGACAAGTACATCGGCGACGCCATCATGGCCGTCTGGGGCGTGCCGCACGCGCACGGGGACGAGGCCGCGCGGGCCGTCCGGGCCGCGGCCCGCATGGTGGAGGCGCTCGAGCTGCACAACCGCGTCCGCGCCGCGCAGGGCCTCCCCGCGCTGCGCCAGGGGGTGGGCGTGGACTTCGGCCCGGCCATCGCCGGGAACGTGGGCGCCCCCGATCGGCTGCAGTACACGGTCATGGGCGACGCGGTGAACCTGGCCTCGCGCCTGCAGGCGGCGACCCGCGAGCTGGGGACCCCGGTGCTGGTCTCGGAGGCGGCGGCGGCGGCGGCCCGGCCCTTCGGCGGCCCGCTGCTGGTCCCGGTGGGGCGCATCGCGGTGCGCGGCCGCGAGGAGCCGGTCCCCGCCTTCGGGCTGGCCGGCGCCCCCATCTCGCTGGTGCCCTCGGACACGACGGCCTCGGGCGCGCCCGCGACGGGCTGAGCCTCAGCGTCGGCGGCTGGAGAGCTCGATGACGCGGCCAGGCGCGCGGCCGGGCGGCTCCCCCTGCCCGAGCAGGTAGTGGACCAGGGGCTCGCGGAGGGCGACGCGCAGGGAGGGCAGGTGGTCCTGCGTGGGGAAGACCGGGCTCAGGCTGACCAGATCCCAGCGCAGCAGGGGCGCGCCCTCGCCCAGGCGCTGGCGGGCGGCCATGCGCGCGGCCGGGTCTGGGCCGAGCAGGCGCGCCAGCAGCCCCACGGTCAGGTGATCGTGCAGGAAGGCGTTGAGGAACTGGAAGATCCGCCGGTAGCCGCTGGCGATCTCCGGCAGGAGGGCCAGCCCGAGGATGTCCAGGTCCAGGGTCGTGAGCCCGCAGCGCTCGCGGAGCTCGCCCACCCGCCCCTCCGGCGCCTCCTGCGCGCCCAGCGAGCGCTCCAGCGCCTCCTCCACGCCCGAGGGGCCGCGCAGGTAGGGGTCGGCGCGCTGCAGGAGCAGATCCTGGACCTCGCGCTCGGTGATGAGCGAGAGGTTCATCAGCTCCTTGCCCCGCGCGGACTCGGCGACCCAGGGCTGCTCCCGGTGCAGGCGGATGGCGTGCAGCAGCAGCAGATCGGCCCGCCGGAGGCGCCGGGTGAGGTCCACGCGATCGCTGGCGCTCAGCCCTGGCGGCGTGGGGGCGAGCTCGCGCGGGGTGGTCCGCGGCGGAGGCCCGGACAGCGAGCGCTCCAGGCGGAAGGGCTCGGGCTCCAGGCGGGCGGGCTCGACCCGGGCCAGCTCGGGCTCTCCCCTCCCCTCCCCGGAGCCGGAGACGAAATTCCGCCACTTGCGCACCAGATCCCGGAAGAGCGAGCGGCGCTCCACCGAGGGCGAGTCCTCCACGCGCTCCGCGTCCAGGCTGGGCTCCTCGTCCCCGTCCTCGACCAGGCTCAGCGCGGGGGGCGGCGCGATGGGCGGCGCGGCCGACATCCCCAGCAGGTGGACGGCCAGCGGGCGCGCCACCTGGACCCGGCGCCAGGAGTACGGCTGGACCATGGGATCGAGCGGGTGCAGGGTCAGCAGGCCGCCGCGGATCAGCGGCGCGTCGGGCAGCAGGCGCTCCAGGACGGCCAGGCGCCCGACCCGGCGGGTCTCCACGACCCGGGCGATCAGGTCCACGGTGGCCCAGGGCATCACCGCGTAGTCGTTGAGGAAGGCCAGGATCCGGCCGTAGCCCTCGAAGACGTCCGGGCTGAGCGCCAGCAGCAGGATGTCCACGTCCAGGCCCTCGAGCCCGTGCTGGGCCCGCAGCCCGTCCATCAGCGGGCCGGGCGCGTCGCGCAGCTCCTCCGAGTTGCGCACCGCCGCCTCCAGGCGACGCTCGGACTCGCCGGGGTTGCCCTTGGCGGGCAGCTCGCCCACCTCGCGCAGCAGATCGTCGACGTCGTCATCGGTGATCAGCGCGCCCCAGTGCTCGCCCCGCGCCGTGTTCTGAGGGCGCCCGCGCATACGACGAACCGCGCGCAGCAGCAGCAGATCAACCCGCCGCAGCCGCCTGCGAAGCTCGTCGAATGGCGTCTGTTCCGACATGACTCCGTTCCGGGCTCGATCCTACCGACCCGGAGGTCGGCCCGGCAAGCTCGGATCGACGGACGGGCGTCCATGGGCACTGGAAGCCAGCTAGTCAGCAGCGCTCCGCGCGCGCTCACCGCGATCTGCTCGTCAGGCGCGGCGCGAGCGAGGTCGACGCTCTTGACGTCGCCCTCGCCGGGAGGCCGCGGCGCGCGGCTCGCCGGACCCCTCCCCCGATCTGGTGTGGCCCGATTTGGTGTGGAAGGTGGCCCCGGCGCGCGGTATTCTGGCCCCGCCCAGGGAGAGCCGGATGCACCAGCGCAGCGGAGAGCAGCTCGAGGAGTCCGCGACGGTGGACGTGGTCCAGGACCCCGTCCTGGCCTGGCTGCGCGGGGGGGTGGTGGGGCGCTCCGCGCAGATCGACACCCCCTTCGGGCCGCGCCCGCTGCGCTACTTCGACCAGACGGCGTCGGGCCAGCCCTTCGGGCCCATCGAGGACCTCATCCGCGCGCAGGTGCTGCCCTTCATGGCCAACACCCACACGGAGAGCAGCTTCACCGGCCGCTACATGACCAGCCTCTTCGAGGCGGCGCACGGCCAGATCCGCCGCTCCCTGCGCGCGCGGGAGGACGATGTGGTCCTCTTCGTGGGCTCGGGCTGCACGGGCGCGATCAACCGCCTGATCGCCGTGCTCGGGCTGCGCGTGCCGGAGACCATCGAGCGCAGCGTGGACCTGGAGCGCGCCCTCCCCGAGGCCGCCCGTCCGCTGGTGGTGCGCAGCCGCATGGAGCACCACTCCAACGACATCCCCTGGCGCGAGACCCTCGCGGTCACCGAGGCCATCGGCTACGACGAGCAGGGGCGCCCGGACTGGCGCGAGCTCGACCGCATCCTCTCCCGCCCGGAGCACCGCGACCGGCCGCTGAAGATCGGCACCTTCTCGGCGGCCTCCAACGTCACGGGCATCCTCTCGGAGGTGGACAGCCTGGCCGAGGTCATGCACGCGCACGGGGGCTACGCCTTCTTCGACTACGCCGCCGCCGCGCCCTACGTGGACATCGACCTGCACCCCGACCCCGAGGACCGGCGCCGCAAGGACGCGGTCTTCATCTCGGTCCACAAGTTCGTGGGTGGGCCCCAGACCCCAGGCGTGCTGGCCGCCAACCGCGCGCTGTTCCGCGGGCGCGCCCCGGTGGAGCCCGGCGGGGGCACCGTGCTGTACACGAGCCCCTGGGAGTGGCGCTACCTCGACGATCTCCAGCACCGCGAGGAGGGCGGCACCCCGCCCATCGTCCAGGGCATCCGCGCCGGCCTGGTCTTCCAGCTCAAGGAGCGCGTGGGGGCCGAGCGCCTTGTGGCGGCGGAGCGCTTCTACGTGCGCCGCGCCATCGACGCCTGGTCGGGGGACCCGAAGATCCGCGTGCTCGGCGGGCGCGAGGCCCAGCGCATCGGCATCGTCTCGCTGATCCTCGACCACGGGGCCCTGCACCACAACCTCGCCGTGCGGCTGCTCAGCGACCTCTACGGCGTGCAGGTGCGCGGCGGCTGCATGTGCGCCGGCACCTACGGCCACGACCTGCTGGGCATCGACCAGCGCCACTCCGAGGAGATCCGCGCGCGCCTGGACGCGGGCGAGACCAGCGCCAAGCCGGGCTGGGTGCGGGTGAGCCTGGGGCCCACGACCAGCGAGGAGGACTTCCAGGTCCTGCTGCGCGCCATCCCCGACATCGCCCACAACTGGCGGGCCTACGCCGCGGGCTACTCCATGGACCCCTGCACCGCCGAGTGGCGCCACCGCGAGGACCCGCCCTACCCCTCGCTGGAGCTGGAGCTGCCGAGTTGAGCCTGCTGCTGCTGCTCGCCTGCGCGCCCCGTGTGGAGGAGCCCGAGGTCCTCGCCCAGCGCGAGGGGAGCGAGGTCTCGGTCTGGGACGAGCAAGACAGCGCCCAGGAGGACGACACGGGCGAGGTCTGCGACTTCTCCGAGCTGAACAAGATCGAGGCGCTGGAGCGCATCTTCGACGGCTTCTCGAGCGACTGCGAGGTCGAGTGGTACATCTCCGTGCTGGACAGCCTGGAGGAGGAGCCGCACGAGGGCCCCTGGTTCGAGGACCTCTGGGTGATGGACAGCGCGGACGGATCCACCTTCGACGTGGGCGCCTCCGTCTTCATTCGAAGCGGCGGCGCCGTCCCCGAGGCCGTGCTGGGCCCGGACGGCAAGACCTACCTCTTCTACGTCGAGGGCGACCTGGACCGCGCGCGCCAGAACGCCCGGGACCGCTCGCTGTGGTTCCGGGACCACGGGCTCCCCGGCTACGGGGCCTTCGACGCCCTGATCAGCGATGACGGGATCAACTTCTCTCCCCTGGTGGACTTCCGGGTGGAGGGCATCGTGCGCGGCATGGTGGCCGACCCCGACGTGATCGCCCTGCCCGACGGGCGCTGGCGCATGTACTACGTGGGCCTGCCGGTCTCCGACCTGGACGAGACCGGCGTGCTGGGCGCGATCACACCGCGCACGGCCTACTACGCCGAGTCCGACGATCTGGTAAGCTGGGTGCAGATGGGCGTGGCCGCCGCCGGCCCGGACGCCGACCCCACCGTGCAGTGCTTCGACGACGGGCGCTGCGTCCTCGTGTCCACGGGCCTGGACTGGGGCACGTCCACGGACGGGGGCGCCACCTTCACCTTCGACGACATCAACGACCCGGCCGGCTTCGCCCCGGAGCTGGTCCCGCTCCCCGACGGCACCCTGCGGCTCGTCTACAACACCAAGGTCCTGGGCGGGGCCATCGACTCGCTCATCAGCTCCGACGACGGGCTGAGCTGGAGCTACGACGGCGAGCTGGTCTCCATATGCCTGGTGGAGGCGCTCAGCTACGTCGAGCAGCCCTCTGGCGGCTTCCGCGTCTACTACCACTACTGGCAGAACGGCTGGAGCGGATCGGACTTCGGCGACCACGCGGGCGACCCGGCCTACCCCGACCCCTGCGACGAGGTGGAGGACCCGCGGGGCTGAGGGCTCGGCGGGCGAGGACGGGGCGGCCCGGGGGCCGGAGGTCTTTCATCGACTCTTTCACCCGGTCACCCTCTGCCTCAGCGCCCCGTACCCCCCTGGCGCGCTGGTCAAACGGGGACGTGCTATGGACCACGCATGACCCGCGCCACCCCTCTCCTGCTCCTGCTGCTCGGCTGCGCGCACGCCCCCGCGCCGACCGCGCCTCCCCCACCCGCGCCTCCCGCGCCCGCGCCGCCGCTGGTGGTGGTCGAGCCGGTCGCGCCGGTCGAGCCCCCTCCCCCGCCGGCCCCTGTGCCGGTCGAGCCGACCCCCGCCCCGATGAACCTGCCCCCCGCGCCCGTCGTGGAGGGATGGGTGGAGGCGGGGACGATCCTGCCGGTCATCGAGGCCCGCGTCCCCCAGTTCCGCGCCTGCTGGGAGGCGGCGAAGGCCGAGAACCCCGCGCTCTCCAGCCGGATGCTGCTGCGCATCGACATCAACGACCGGGGCCGCGTCACCCAGGCCAGCCTCCGCACGGACCCCGTGGGCGAATTCCGTCTGGAGGCCTGCGTGCTGAAGCCCGTCATGACCCTCGCCTTCCCCGTCCCGCGCGACGGGGGCGTGGGGATCGTGAAGTACCCCCTGGATTTCGGCTCCTGAGCCCAGGGTGGCTCTGAAGATCTGTTCGGGGTAGCGCGGGCGGTGATACATAAGGGCGCATGCTCACGGGTCTGGATCCGCACGCCCTCAACCGCGGCCTCGCCGCCCTCGGGCTCCCCCCGCCCGTGGCGCTCCGTCCCCTGGGGCGGCCGGTCCTGAACGGGACCTACGAGCTCGAGTTTCCCGCCACGGCGCGCGTCCGGTCCCTGGTGATGCGCGTGGTCATGGCCGACCCCGGCTGGGGAGGGGTCGGGGCCGAGCGCGCCGCCCTGCGGGTCGCCCACCTGCTCAGCGAGCTGCCCGTGCCCGCGGAGTACGCCATCCTGGACCCGGGGCTCCAGGGCCCGGCGATCTCGGTGGCCTCCAAGCTCCCGGGCCTCAAAGGGACGGAATTCCTGCGGCGCGGCGGTCCGGCGTCCGAGGAGGCTGCGCGCCAGGTCGGCGTGGTGCTGGGCGCGCTGGAGGGCTGCTTTCAGGGGAGCTTCGGCACGCGGGCCACGCTGGACGGCGAGTTCCTGCCGCGCCGGGCGAGCTGGCGCGAGGAGCTGGGCGCGCTGGTCGAGGGCTGGGTGGCGGCGGCCCGGGGCGCGGGGACCTGGCTCGGGCCCCTGGCCGACCGGCTCCATGATCAGGTGAGGGTGGATCTGCACGCCCTGGACGAGGTCTACCAGTGGGGGCTGGTCCACGGCGATCTGCACCCGGGGAACCTGCTGCTGAGCGAGGGGCCGGAGGCGGGGCTGACCCTGAGCGGGGTCATCGACTGGGACCGGGCCTGCGCGGGGGATCCACTCCTGGACTGGGCGCTGGCCGTGCAGATGCCCGTGCCCACGCTGGCCCGGGTGATCGAGGGTTATGGCCGGGATCGGGCGGAGGAGCTGCTGTACGCCGAGGCGCGGCTGGGCGTCTACGCGCGCGCCCGCTGCCTGATGCGCCTGGCGGTGGCGGGCCAGCCGGCGCTGGGGGCCTCGGACGGGCGCCCGCGGGCCCTGGCGCTCGAGCTGGCCCGGGAGCGCGCCGAGGAGATGGTCGTCGAGGGCGCCGCGCGGCGTCGCCTGGAGGCCGCGCTGGCCTCGGCTCAGGGGCCGGTGGCCGCCTGGGGGCGCCCGAGCGGAAGCCGGATCCTGCGGCGGCGGGCGCTGGAGATCCTGCGTTGGAGCGAGCGCCTCGGGCAGCCGGGAGCGCGGGGGCTGGTGGCGGCCCTGGGCGCCGTGCGCTGCGCGGAGCGGGTCGAGGGGCTGCCCGCCGCCGAGCCCTGGCTGCTGCTGGGCGAGGCCGCGCTCCCCAGGGTCCCGGCCACCACGACTCCCCTCCCCTCGGAGGCGGTCGATCCCGGCCCCTGGCGGGCCTCCCTCGTCGCGCGGGTCCTCGCGCCGCTCCGCGGGCTCACCGCGCCCGGCCCCTGCCTCTCGCTCGGGCTGCTGGCGCTCGGCCTGGACGCGCTGGACGCGCTGGGCGGCGCGGCCTCGCCCTCCACCCTCCGCGGGCTGGAGACCCTGCTTCAAGGTCTGCTCTCCCGCGAGCGCCTGGCGCGGGCGGGCGCGGAGGCTCCCCCGGGCGAGCGCCTGCTGCACGCCTGGCTGGGGGCCTGGGCGCTGGGGAGGCTGGGGCTCTCGCCGGATCAGGCGGGGGAGCTACGGGGCGCGCTGAGCCGTCAGGGCGCCTCCGCCTGGGAGGCCCTCGCCGCCGCGCCGGGTGAGCCCGAGGCGCTGGACGCCACGGCGCTCCTCCAGGACCCCGCCGCGATCCTGGGATCCCGTCGAGAGCCCCTGATCCCCGTCCTGCTGTGCGCCCTCGCCGAAGGGGTGAGCCCCCCCGGGGTGCAGGCTCCCCCGCGGGCTGTGCTCCGGGCCCTGCGCCTGCTCGGCGAGGCTCAGGCGGCCGGGTAGGGCTGGACCGAGGCGGCCACGCGCTCGAAGGTCTCCAGGAAGACCGGCCAGGTCTCCTCATCGGCCACGTAGCTGACGCCGTAGAGCCAGCTCTCGTCCAGGTACATCACGTAGGCGCGCCGCTCGAGCTTGCCGTCCCCGCCTCGCCGCAGGCTCGCGTCCACGCGCACGCCCGTCAGCGCGCCCGCCCGCGCGAGCACCGGCTCCCCGAGGGAGAGCAGCTCGCTCTGGGTGCGGGCCAGCTCGGCCGTCAGCGCCTGCTGGACCAGCACCTCCGGCGCGGGGAGCTGGCGGCTCCGCGGGACCAGCGGCGAGATGACGATGCCCGCGCGCGCCCGGTCCAGGTAGGCGCCCGGGGGCACCAGCCGGATGGCCGAGCCGACGCGCCCGCCGGTCCAGTGCTTCGGCGGATCGGAGAGGTCGGGGTACAGCAGGTTCACGGGGTCTCTCCGGTCCAGCGCAGCAGGCGCGAGTCATTGAGCACCACCCAGACCGGGCCGTCCGGGGCGGCGTAGATCCGGGTGAGCGAGCCCGAGAGCCCCGAGTCCAGGGCCTCCCAGGCGCGGCCGTCCCAGCGCAGCAGCGTGCCCTTGCGCCCGCAGGCCCAGACGTCGTCCCGCGCGCGCGCCGAGACGTCGGCCAGGGGCACATCCACCGGCAGCGTGGTCTCCACCCAGCTCTTCCCGTCGAAGTGGACGGCGAAGCCCCCCTTCCCGAAGAGCTTGCCCCTCGTGCCCACGCTCCAGACGTCGTCCGCCGCGGTGCCGTCGAGGGCGGCGGAGTAGCGCCAGCCCTTGCCCAGCGTGTCCACGGTCCATCGCTGGCCGTCGTAGCGTCCCAGCGTAAGTGGCTTGCCCGTGGACGTCCAGGGCGCGTGCACGAAGAGCTGCTGCGCGGAGGGCGCGAAGAGGCCGCCCACGTAGTGCCCGGCGAGCTCCTGGGGCTTCAGGGTGGTCCAGGCGCTCCCGTCCCAGGTCCAGATCTGCTCGTCGGAGGCCGAGGCCCACACGCGACCCGGGTGGGCGGAGACGTGGTGCAGGCCGCGAACGTCCTCCTGGATGGTGAGGGCCTCGACGCTCGCGCCGCGCGGCAGCCGGGCGACGCCCCCCAGGCCGACCGCCCAGAGCTCACCCTCCGCGGTCAGCGACAGGCTGCGCCAGGTGCGGCCGTCCGTGCTGGGGATGAGCTCCCAGCGAGCGTCCACGCGCCGGTACAGGCCGCGCGAGGCCAGCCAGTAGCCGCTCTGCGCGTCGCCCTCGACGTCGTAGATCCCGGCGTCGGCGAGGCTCAGCTCTTCCACCCAGCGGGACGGGTCCACGGAGTCGGCCTCCCCTGCCGCACACCCCAGCGTAACGGCGGACAGGAACAGGATCGAGCGGACGAGCGATCTCACCAGGAGAAGAGCGACCCCACAGCGCTGGCGGCGTCCCCGAGCGCCCCGGTCGCGCCATCCCAGAGATCACCGGCGCCTTCGGCGATCCCGCTGCCGACCGAGGTGATCCCGTCCCAGGCGGCGCCCGCGCCGCTGGAGATGGCGTCACCCCACTCCCCTAACATGCCGCCGTCGAAGATGGCGGAGGCGGTGTTGTAGGCGGCCCCGAAGGCGCCCAGGCCCATCAACCCCATGCCCGGGAGCATGGTGAGCGGGTTGGTCATCATGGCCGCGCCCGCCGCCATCTCGCCGCCGTTCAGGGCCATGCGCTTGAGCCAGCCCTCGGTGGCGCTGTCGGTGGGGTCGTTGAAGATGTCGATGGAGGCGCCGGTCAGCGGGCCGGCGTCGATGCCGAAGAGCTCCATGGCCGGGGCGCCGTAGACCGCGAGCGCGAAGCTGCCGGGGTCGATGAACTGGTTGCCGCCGCCGCCCGACTGGTTGTAGGCCGTGTAGTGGGCGTCGTAGAGGTCCATGAAGCTGAGCGAGGGATCCTCGCCGCGGGCCATGCGATCCTCGATCATCCCCGCCTCCTGGCGGACCAGGGAGTCGCGGATGCGGGTCCAGGGGCTGTCGGCGTCCTCGCCGTGGCCGACGTGGTTGGTGGCGCGGTCCTGGGCGATGGCGCCGCTGGGCACGCCGTTGACGTCGTAGCCCGGCATGTACTGGGCGTAGTTCCGGTAGAAGTCGTTGTCCTCGGACTGGGGGCGCCGGCGGGTGTCGTAGCCGAGCAGATCCATGCCCTCGGTGACGGCCCAGTTGATGCCGTCGGAGACCCCGTTGGAGGGCGGGGTCATCACCGTGTCGTTGGGGTGCGAGGTCTGGGGGTGGGAGCACCCGTTCAGCTGATCCAGATAGTCGCTGTGCTCGGGGTTCCAGTGGGTCTTGCACATGGCAGAGGTGCTCCTGCGGTAGGATGGATGCTACCACGGATCTCGCAGGATCGCTCGGAGAGTCAGTTCAGTGCAACATTCGTGGATTGTATTGCTGTAACGGTCGCTTTGGGTGTGCAGATCGAGCCGATGCAGCTCAGGGCGCCACGCTCCGGGCCCGGCTGGCGTCCTGCGGGCGCCCGAGGCCCTCCCACTGGCGCGCCGCGAGCTGAAGGACCAGGCGCGCCGCGTCCGCCCGCCCCGCCTCCAGGGCCAGCCGCCCGGCGGTCTCGGCCATGCGGGCGATGTCCTCCTCCACGATCCCCGACTCCGCCAGCAGGGCCTCCGCCGCGGCCCGGTGCTGCTCGAGCGCGCTCCAGTCGCGCACCGCCGCCAGCGTAGGCAGCAGGTAGGCGTGGACGTTGCCCTCCACCACGCGGCGGCCTTGCCGGCGGGCCAGCGAGAGCGTGCCCTCCAGCACCTCCCGGGCCTCGGAGAAGCGCCCCCGCTCCACCAGGACCAGGCCCAGGTTCGCCTCCGGGGCGATGACCATGCCCGATCCGACCGCCTGGAAGCCGGCGCGGGCCGCGCGATAGCTGGCCTCGGCGCCCACGAGATCGCCGCGGAGGCGCGCGAGCTCTCCCAGGGAATTGTCGCAGTCGGCCACGCCCCGCCGGCTGCCCGCGGCGCTGAAGCGGTCGAGCGCCCGGGCGTAGCAGCGCTCGGCGTCCTTGAGCCGGTCCTCGCGCTGGGCGATCTGACCCAGGCTCAGCAGGGCGTAGGCCTCGCCGACCGCGTCCCCCAGGCGGGCGAAGGCGCGCTGGGCTCCCCAGAGGCGCTCGGAGGCCCGGGAGTGCTCGCCGCGGTGGGCGAACATCGCGCCGAGATCGCGGGCGCACTCGGCCTGGAAGGTCTCGTCGCCCAGCGCGTCGGCCAGCAGCTCGGCCTCCTGCCCGAGGCGGAGGGCACGGTCGGGGTCCCCGCGGTTCCAGGTCACGCGGGCCAGCTCCCAGGTGGCGCGGGCGGCGACGGAGGTCCAGCCGAAGGTCCGCGCCGCGCGGGAGACGGCCTCGGCCCGCGCGCTGGCGTCCTCCAGCCGGCCCTCCAGGCGGGCGAGCGTGGCGCCCAGCACGAGGCCCTCCCCTCGCCTGCGGTCCTCGGGCTCCAGGCCCAGCGTCGCCACCGCCTGCTCCCAGCGGCCCAGGAGCCCGGCGGCGCGCTGGTAGGCGCCCTCGGCGATCCGGGCTCGGATCGCCTCGATCAGCGCGGGGAGGGCCGCCTGGAGCGACCCGGCCTCCAGCAGGTGGCGGGCCCGGCGCTCCAGGACGTCCGGCCCTCCGCGCGTGGCCAGCATGGTCGCGCAGGCGAGGTGGTGCGCGGCCAGCCGGCCCGCCTGGAGCGCGCGCGCCTCCAGCACGGCGCGGATGGCCCCGTGGGTGAAGGACCAGCTCAGCTCCACGCCGCCGTCCCCGGGCCAGGCCAGGCCCTGGGCCAGCATCTCGTCGATCTTCGCGGGGATCTGGGGGAGACCGGCCGCCTGGAGCGCGGCGCGGCGCTCGTCGGCGCGCACCTCCTGGCCGAGCACGGCGGCCAGCTCCAGCGAGGCGCACTCGGCGGTGGAGGCGCCCTCCAGGAGGCGCGCCACGCGCTCCTCCCAGACCCGATAGAGGTGCTCGGGGAGCTCGGGCGCGCGGCCTGGGGCGAGCTGATAGCCCGACTCGGAGGCGACCAGCAGTCCGCGCTCCGCCCAGTGTCCGACCAGCTGCACGGCGAACTGCGGGTTCCCGGCCGTGCGGGCCTCGATCTGGTGGGCCAGCTCGCCCTCCAGGCCGAGCAGATCGCGCACCAGCAGGCCCTGGGCCATGGGGCTCAGCGGCCCCAGCGGGACCTGGGAGACCTCGGGGAGCGCCAGCAGGCCGCTCAGCTCGGGGCTCAGGGCGCCGGTGGGCGTGTCCGCGCAGGTCAGGACCACCAGGATGGGGCTCGGCTCCCACTCCTGGGCGTCGAGCAGGTGGCGGGTCCAGGCCAGGGCGTCCGGGCTGTGCTCGGCGCCGTCCAGCCAGACGATCAGCGGGCGACCGGCGGCGACGCGCTCCAGGGCGCGGCGGAGCAGGGCGTGGCGCTCCAGCGGGCTGCCGAAGCGGATGGGGCGCGCGCCGGCCTGGATGTCCTCGGGGGTCGCCGGGCGGATGAGCTCGGTGAGCGCGTTGATCTCGTCGGGGTCGCGCACCCCGTCCCGGCGCAGCGACTCGCGCACGCGCCCGAGGACCTCCTCGCGGGAGAGGCCGACGCTGCGGAAGAGGCGGGCGAGCATCGCCGAGAAGCCCTCGGTGGCGCCCGCGCCGTGGGTGAAGAGCGCGCGCAGCGAGGTGGCCGCGCCGATCTCCTCGGCCCGCTCGCACAGCCAGACGGCCAGGCGGCTCTTGCCGATGCCCTCCTGGCCGTGCAGGACCACGGCCCGCGCCGCGCCACCGCGGGAGACCTCGACGAGGGAGGCCCACAGCGCGTCACGCTCGGACTCCCGCCCGACGATCGGCAGGATGCGCAGGCCGAACAGCCCCAGCCCCACGCCGCGCAGCGAGAGCAGGTCGGCCCCGGTGATCGTCGGGTAAGGGGCGTTTCGACGCCAGGTCTGCGGGGTGCTGGGCGGCGGCCCGACCCGCACCCGCGCCGTCGGGCCCTCGTCGCTCAGGGCGCCGCTGGTCACGGGCGTCCCCACCTCCTCCTCCTGCACATGGAGGAGGCCCCAGGTGTCGCTCCAGGTGGAGGACCAGGACCGGTGGACGTGGCTCGAGCGCGGCGCGGCCTCCAGGGGGGGCGGCCGCGGGGCGTCCCCGCTGGTCTGGAGCCCTCCGGTCCCGGAGCTGTCCTCCTGGGTGGACGCGCCCGAGGGCTCGGCGGCGAAGAGCTCGGCGGGGGCCATGCCGCCGGCGGTCTCCTGGGCGGCGAGGGCCTGGAGCGCGCGGAGCGCGTCGGCCGCGAGCTGAGGGCGGTTCGTCGGGTCCTTCTCCAGGAGCGCCATGACCCAGCTCTCGAAGCCCTGGGGCAGCGGGCTGCGGGCGACCATGGGCGGCACGGGGCGCCCGACGTGGGCGTTGAGCACGTCCAGCATCCCTCCGCCCACGAAGGGCGGCTGCCCCGTGGCCAGGGAGAAGGCCAGGCAGCCGAGCCCGTAGAGATCGGTCCAGGGCCCGTAGTCGCGCCAGCGCCCCTCGACCTGCTCGGGCGCCATGTAGGCGGGCGTGCCGGCGAAGCGACCGAAATTCCTGGCCTCCTGAGGCGTCTCGAAGGGGACGGCCAGCCCGAAGTCCGTCAGCTTGATGCTGCCGGATCGCCGGCCCAGGAGCACGTTCTCCGGCTTGAGGTCGCGGTGGACCACGCCGCGGGCGTGGGCGTGGGCGAGGGCCTCCAGGAGCGACTGGAGCACCCAGCGGATGGCGTCCCAGCTCAGCTGCCCGCAGAGCCCTCGCAGCGAGCCGCCCTCCACGAGCTCCAGCACGAGGTAGGGGGCGTGGGCGACGAAGGGCGGGGGCAGCGTGGCCGCCGCGCCCTCCGGGACCTCTCCGTGGTCGTAGATCCGCGCGATGTTGGGGTGGTTCAGCGCGGCGACGGCGCGGATCTCCGCGCGCAGCGCCCTCCGGAAGCGCTCCTCCCGCGTCCGGTCGCCGGTCAGCACCTTGATCGCCACCGACACCCGCTGGGCGCGGTGCGTGGCGCGCCACACCTCCCCCATCCCGCCACGCCCCAGGGGACGTTCGAGCTCGTAGGGGCCGAGAGAGGTGAGCGGGCTCGAGGTCAGGCGATCCGAGCGCGTCTGCGACATCCCTCGATTCTACCTCGCGACGAGGGTCCGTGGCCGCCCCTGATCCACGATGGCCGACGGCTCCGCGCGCGCGCGCGCCTCCGCGCGGCTCAGCAACCATCTCAGGTCCACGGAGCTCCAGCGGTGGCTGTCGAAGAAGGCGAGCGGTTCGACCTGAGCGCGCTGCCAGCCCTCCTGATCTCCGGACTCCAGCGCGGCCACGGAGAGCGTGAGGCGGGCCAGCGCGGCCTCCGCCTCCAGGCCGAGGCGCTCCAGGTGCTCCAGCGCGCCGCCGGCCCGGAGCCGGGCCTTCCAGGGGTCGCCGACCTGCAGCGAGAGGATGGCCAGGGGGATCACGTCGATGAGGGCCTGCGCGGAGCCGGCGATCTCCGAGAGGGTGATGGCCTGGAGCATCCGGCGCTCCGCCCGCGCATGCAGGCCCTCCATCCGCGCGATGGTCCCCAGCCCGGACAGGCAGCGCGCCTCGCCGAGGCGCCCGGAGGGGCCGTGGGCGTGGAAGCCGCCCATGGCCTCGCGCAGCGCGCCGCGCGCCGCCTCCAGGTTCTCCCCCTCCAGGTACACCAGGCCCTGCAGGTAGCCGAGGGCGCAGGCCAGCAGGCTCAGGCCCGCCCCGCTCCGACGCGCGGAGCCCAGCCGCCGCGCGTGGTCCAGTTCGGCGTTCGCCCGGTCGAGCTCCCTTCGCCGCAGCGCCAGGCCGCTCAGGGCCAGGCGCAGCTCCAGCTCCAGGCCCATCAGCCCGGGCTCCCCACAGTCGGCCAGGGTGTCTGCGAGCAGGGACTGTGCCAGGTCCAGATGACCCCGCAGCAGGGCGGCTCGCCCGCGGGCCATCCGCGCCCCCAGCTCGACGGCGCGCCAGCCGTGACGCGAGGCAGCCTCCTCCGCGCTCAGGGCCTGGATCGCCGCCTCTTCGGGGGCGCAGGCGGCGAGGAGCAGCCGGGCGCGCTCCAGCCACAGCGCCCCCCAGCGGCTGTCCGACCGACGCACGCCGGCCTCGTCCAGCGCGCGCTCCCGCAGCCGGACCAGGGCGAGCGCCTCCGGGAGCGGATCGCGCAGCGAGAGCCCCGTGGCCTGGTCGAGCCGGTCGATGACGGCCAGCGGCTCCATGGCGGCGAAGAGGTGTCGCTCCAGGCGGGCCGCGCTGGTGGTGGCCCGCCCGCTGAGGAAGACCTCGGCGCAGGCGCGGTGCAGGGCCTGGAGCCGTCCCGCGGTCTGGGCGGCGCGCTCCAGATACTCCCGGACCAGGGGGTGGGCGAAGGAGAAGGAGGGGCGGTGGCCCGCCAGCGCGCGCACGAGCCCGGCGGACTGCAGGCGCCGCAGGCGCGCCTCGGGCACGGGCAGCCCGGCGACGGCGCAGGCCCCCTCCCAGGTGCGGGTGTCCACCGTCTCGCCGAAGAGCGCCGCCAGCACCAGGGCGTCGCGCTCGTCCTCGCTGACATCGCCCAGGAGGCGGCCCAGCTCTGGCTCGAGCAGCCCGAGCAGCTCCGCCGGGACGAGCTCGGCCTCGGGCCTCAGCTCCAGGCCCTGCTCCCCCAGGCTGAGCATCCCCGCCTGGGCCAGCGCGGCCAGGAGCGCCGAGGCGAAGCCGGGGTTCCCGCTGGTGCGCTCCTCGACGCGCGCGCTGAGGTCGGGGTCCAGGGGCAGGAGGGCCCGCACCAGCTCGCGGTGGTCGCCGACGGGCAGCTGCCCCACCTCCAGCGAGCGCACCAGCGGCGCGCCCAGCAGCGATCTCAGCCGGGAGGCGGCCTGGCCCTCGCGCTCGCTGCCGTGGCGCGTCGTGAGGACCATCAGCACGGGCAGGCTGCCCCCCGTCGCCAGCAGGTGCTCCGTCAGCGCGAGGCCCAGCGGGCAGGCGTGGGCGTCGTCCAGCCACAGGATCACGGGGCGCAGCCGGCCGAGCAGGCTGACCAGCGCGCGGACGGCCTCGAAGACCTCGCGATCTCCGAGCCCGCTCGGGGCCTGGCTGGCGAGCCGCGAGAGCGCCCGCGTCGCGACCGGATCCTGGAGCCCGTGGCGCATCAGCCAGGTCTCCACGCGGGCCTGGAGCGGTTCGCCCGCCAGGCCGGCGCACCCGAGCGTCTGGCGCACCAGCTCCGCCAGGCCCCCCTCCCCTCCCCTGCCGCCGAAGCTCGCGCAGAGCGGCTCGGCCGCGCCGACCTCGGTGGCCGTCTCGACCAGCCAGCGCGCGAGCCGGCTCTTGCCCGTCCCCGGGAGCCCGCCCAGGACCACCGCCCGCGCCCGGCGCTCCGCGTGCACCGCCCGAAGCTCCTGCCAGAGCAGATCGCGCAGGACCTCCCGGCCCTGCATGGGCGGGGGCCGGATGCCGAAGAGGCTGAGCCCGTCGGAGAGCACCGGGAGCTTGCCGCGGGTCGGCGTGATCCCCCGCCAGGTGGGCGGCATGGGCGGGGGGCGGCGCACGAAGGGCAGCACGATCTGGACGCTGTCCAGGGCCGAGACCTGGCGCGCGCCGGGCTCGCGCAGGGGGAGCGTGATGTCGGGGTCGAGGGGTCGCGCCCTGTCCTCGCTGCGGGCGCTGCCGTCCAGCTCGGGCAGGCTCTGGAGCGCCCAGAGCGCGTCGGCGGCGGTCTGGAAGCGGGCCCCGGGATCGCGCGCCACCATGCGCAGCAGCCAGCTCTCCAGCCCGTCCGGGGTGGCGAAGAGCGGGCGCAGGGGCGGCAACATCCGGTGCTGGTGCAGGAGGGCCTGCTCGAAATTGCGCGGCTGGAGCGGCGTCCGCCCGGCGACCAGCCACCACACCAGGCAGCCGAGCCCGTAGACGTCCGTCCAGGGGCCGATGTCGCGCCAGCGCCCGTCGAGCTGCTCGGGCGCCATGTAGGCGGGCGTGCCTGAGGCCGTGTCCACCTCGCTGCGGCCGTCCTTGGCCGTCCAGGCCAGCCCGAAGTCGGCCAGGAGCACGTGCGCCGCCTTCTGCCCCGTGAGCGTGCCCACCCCCAGCGGCAGCGCGTCAGGGGTGGTGGCCTCGGGCGGCGCGGCCAGGAGCACGTTCCCCGGCTTCAGATCCCGGTGGGTGACCCCGCGGGCGTGGGCGTGGGCCAGGGCCGAGAGCAGCGCGAGGACGATGGGGCGGACCTCGGCCCAGGCCACCGGCGGGGGCGAGCCCGCCAGCGATCCGAAGGCGAGCTCCGTGACCAGGAAGGGGCTCCCCGCCTTGAAGCGCCCCGACGAGCGCGCCTCGAAGTCCCGACCGACCTCGCCGGCGTCCAGCACGGGCGCGATGTGCGGGTGGTTCAGCGCCGCCGCTGCGCGCACCTCGCGATGAAAACAGGCCACCAGCTCCGGTCGGCTGGCCGTCGCGGCGCGCATCAGCTTGACGGCCACCGGCGCGCCGCGCTGGCGGTGGGTCGCCCTCCAGACCTCCCCCATGCCGCCCCGACCGATGGGGACGCGCAGATCGTAGGGTCCGAAGGGGATGACCGAGAGCGGCACGCCAGCCTCTCCTGCGCGGTCCTAAGGGCGCCGTGGCGCGCCGCGCACAGCCGACATGATTATAACCTCATGCCCGTGCAGGCGGCGCAGTCGGAATTCATCTCCTGCTTCCTTCAAAATTTGGATTCTTTCAGATTGTTGTGGGAAGGTCGCACAAAGAAAAATTTCTATTTATATCATAGGGCAGGAGCGATGTGAAGGAGCCCATATGAACACCCTGCGACGCAGCATCTCGACCTCAACCGCCCTGCTCGCGCTGGTCACGCTGCACCTCGCCTCAGACAGCAACGGCACCAGAGCGCCCGTTCTTCGCGACATCTCCGCGAGCGTCCTCGAGAGCCACGGCCCACCGCCGCGCGCTCCGGCGACCGATCTCGCCGAGGAGCAGGTCGCGGAGTCCACGCGCCCCGTGTGGCGTTCGGACGAGGTGATCGTCTCGACGATGGGTGGGCAGTCCATCGCCTCCATCGCCGCAGATCACGGCCTGACCCTGCGCCGCGCCCCCGGCCCCAGCGGCTATGTACCCCTGCGCCTCGCCCCCGGGCAGGAGGTGGCGGAGATCCTCGACGCGCTGCGCGCGGACGCGCGCGTCGCCACCGCGGATCGCTCGGGCTTCGTCTACGGGACGGGGGCCGGATCGGCGCGCGCCTCGGGGGACAGCGGGGACCGCTCGTATGAGGACTACCAGTGGCACCTCGACGCGATCTCGGCGCGCAGCCTGGAGTGCGGGGACTGCGACCCGAGCGCGTTCACCGTGGCGGTGCTGGACACCGGGGTCGCCTACGAGGACTACACGGACGAGCTCACCGGGGTGAGCTACGCCCAGGCCTCCTCCCTCGAAGAGGTGAGCTTCGTCGCGCCCAAGGACTTCGTCAACGGCGATGACCACCCGAACGACGATCACCAGCACGGCACGCACATCACCAGCCTGATCGCCAGCTCCGGCCTGGTGCTGGGGGTGGCGCCGGGCGTCCAGATCATGCCGGTGAAAGTGCTGGACGCGGCCAACTCGGGCAGCGAGGCGGACCTCGTGGACGCCATCGTCTACGCGGTGGAGAACGGCGCCGACATCATCAACATGAGCCTGTGCTTCACCGAGGGCTACGCGCCCAGCGCCGCGCTTCGCGACGCGCTCCAGCAGGCCAACGACGCGGGCGTGCTGATGGTCGCGGCGGCGGGCAACGACGGGGCCCAGGCCGCGCTCTACCCGGCCGCCAGCCCGCTGGTCATCTCGGTCGGCGCGAGCCAGCTGGGCGACGACGGCGAGCTCACCACCACCTCCTACGGCAACACCTCGCCCACGGTGGACCTGCTGGCCCCCGGCGGGAACCTCGAGGACGATCTGGACGGGGACGGCTACGTGGACGGCATCCTGGCCGAGACCATCAACCCGGACGATCCCACGGATCTCGGGCTGTGGTTCTACGCGGGCACCAGCCAGTCCACGGCCCTGGTCAGCGGCTCGCTGGTGTGGCTGCTGGCGGCGGGCGAGACCGACCTGGGCCGCATGACCCGGGCGCTCGCGGCCGGCTCGGACGCGCACGGCGGCTTCCCCTACTACTCCGGCATCGGGGCGGGGGACCTGAACGTGCAGGGCGCGGTGGACGTCGCGCTGGACGGCGGGGACGCCGTGGACACGGAGATGAGCTACCACGTCGCGCTGCTCCCCTTCATCAAGCGCGCCTCCAGCAAGAAGCTCCAGCCCTCCCTGCGGGTCTCGGTGGTGGACGATGACGGCGAGGCCGCCAGCGACGTCCACGTCGTCGGCTCCTGGTGGGGCTCCGACGGGGCGAGCTCCTGGAAGTGCAAGACCGACAGCACGGGCGTCTGCACCGTCACGCTGAGCAGCCGCAAGGCCACCACCGACGACGCGCTGGCCTGGGGCGCTTCGGCGGACGCCGCCTACTCCAAGCGGGCCAAGAACAAGGGCTGGCTCACCACGGATCGGCCGAACGGCGTGGTCTTCGTCAACGCCGCGATGCTGCTGGCCGCCGAGGTGATGGACGCGGAGGGGATGCTCCTCGACACGCCCATCGGGATCTCCTGGGACGAGGGCTCCGACAGCACGCTGGGCAACGTCGCCGCGGGCTACACCGTGGTGAACGGCGCGGTCGGCTCGGCCCTGCGGCCCGAGGCTGTGCTCATGACCCCCGGCCTGCTGGAGCCCATCGCCGAGGTCAGCGACATCACCTTCGATCTCAGCGACTACGGGCTGGACGAGAGCTACTGCGGCGACGACTGCGCGGGGAGCTACGTGCTCCTCTCGGTCGCCGAAGGATCGGGCGTCGTCACGGACCCCTTCGGGCTGATCCCCATCCGCATCGTCCTCATCGAGGGGCTGGGCATCGTGACGGATCCCTTCCAGATCCGCTCGGGCGCCCTCAGCTTCCACACGCTCGGCAGCGGCATCGTGACCGACCCCTTCACCTTCACCGGCATCCCGCTGCTCATGAACGTGGGGTCGCTCACCGGGCTTAGCCTGGACGGCTTCGCGCTCGGCGATCTGGTCGATCAGGGCGGCTGGCTGGACGAGGACGACTACCCCGGCGCCACCGTCATGATGAGCAGCGGCGCGGCGGGGATGTCCTGGGACACGCCGAGCCTGGCCTCGGGCGCGCTGGGCAGTGAGCGGGCGCCGTAGCGCGCGGGCGCCGATGGGCTATGATCCGGGCGAGGTGAACCATGCCCCTCGCCCGGATGACCCCCCTGCTGCTCGTCGTCGCCTGTGAGGGGGACTGGTCCAAGCAGCACACGGGCGGCTGGAACGTCGACTCCGCCGGAGAGACCGGGGCCACCGACAGCGCGGAGACCGCTGGCGAGACCGCTGGCGAGACCGGGCTCGCGCACAGCGGGGAGACCGGCGGCGCGGACAGCGGCGAGACCGGCGAGCCACACACCGGCTTCGAGCCCTCCGTCTCGGAGGACGCGCCGCCCGACTTCGAGCTGGCGGACCTGAACCCGGGCTCTGCCCGCTACGGTGAGCGCGTCTCCCCGCGCGACTACCTGGAGCAGGTCTCCGGCTGGTACTTCACGCACGCGACGTGAAGCTACTGCCGTGGCCAGGCTGGCCACCTCGACGAGATGCTGGACGAGCTCGCCCTGGAGCACCCGGAGCTGCCGCTCCAGATCCACCACGTCAACGCCATGGGTGAAGAGGACGGGCTCCCCGACCTGGCGGCCGTGACCGACCTGCCCATCCTGCAGGACGACGCCGAGACCGGGGTCTGGGGCGCCTGGGGCGTCACCTGGCGGGACGTCTACGTGCTCGGCCCGCGCAACGAGATCGTCGCCGTCTACAACCTCTCGGAGAACAGCCTCGCCGATCCCGAGAACTACGCGGAGCTCCAGGCCATCTTCCTCTCCGCCCTGGAGGAGTGAAGCTCAGATCAGGACGAGGGCGAGCGCGCCGGACACGGCCAGCCCGGCGAGCCCTCCCGCCACGGTCCGGCGGAAGGCGCCCTTGCCCACCAGCACGGTCAGCGTGAGCTTCAGGAGCGTGTTGGAGAGCACCCCGACGCACAGCGCGCGGGCCGCGAGCTCATAAGCGCTGCCCGACGCGGCCATCTTGACCATGGAGATGGTCAGCGCGTCCACGTTGGTGAGCCCGAGCAGGGCCGCGGTGGCCAGGAGCCCGGCGTTCCCGAAGAGCTCGCGCGCGTAGTAGACGCCGTAGAGCACGAGCTGGAAGAGCACCGCCATCTGGAGCGAGCTCGTGAGCCCGAGCGGGCTCTTCGGGAGCTCGACCTCCGAGCTGTTCCGCCCCTGCAGCCGGTAGACCAGGGCCGTGGTGAGCAGCCCCACCACGAAGGGCAGCGCGAGCAGCGGCAGCAGGTGGAGGCCCAGCGTGCGGCTGAGCAGGCTGGAGACCGTGAGCACGCGCAGGTACATCACGCAGTTGGCTCCCAGCACGCCCAGCGCGAGCGCGCTGCCCAGGCTCTCCTTCTCCCGGCTCTGGCGCGCGTAGGTCAGCGTCACCGCGGTGGACGAGATGAGGCCGCCCAGCAGCCCCGCCACCCCGTAGCCCCGGTGTGGGCCCACCACGCGCAGCGCCATGTAGCCCGCGAAGCTGAGCCCCGAGAAGATGAGGACCAGGGCCCAGATCTCCTGGGGCCTGAAGCCCGGCTCCGGGCCATAGGGTCCCTGGGGCAGGAGCGGGAGGATGACCAGCGAGAGCACGGCGAAGCGCGCCGCCGCCTCCAGGGTCTCCGAGGGGATGCGCTGCACCAGCCCGTGGAGCGTCCCCTTCTCCACCAGCACCAGCGCGGTCGCGGCGAAGACGGCGATGCTGACGTGCAGGAGCCCCAGGCCCGCCACGAAGCCGCCGCCCACCGTCAGCACCGCGGCGACCTCCGTGGTGCTCTCGATCTCCCCGCGCAGCGCGCGCAGCCCATAGGCCACCACACACAGCAGCCCGGTGGCCGCCAGCAGGGTCACGCCCGCGCCGATGTGGCCGAGCTCCTGGAAGGTCGCGGCGATGCCGCCGATCAGGGCCAGGAGGAGGAAGGTCCGCACGCCGGCGAAGCGCTGGGGGTGGCCGTCCTTCGCGCCGGACCACTCGCGCTCGATGCCGACCATGAGCCCACCCAGGGCGGCCACGCCCAGGCGGATGGCGATCTGCAGCTCTTCCGGGGTCAACGCAGGCTCCTCAGGGCGCGCCGCGCCGCGGCGGCTTCGGCGGTACGGCCTACCTTCTGCCACTGGTCCAGCGCGAGCTCCCAGGCGGCGCGCGCGTGCCCCCGCTGGTCCGCGTGCAGGCAGAGATCGGCGGCGAGCCTGGCGATCTCCGCGATGTCTGCGTCCACGAGCCGCGTCTCCACCAGCGCCTCGCGCGCGGCGTTCAGGTGGCGCGTGAAGTCCGGCCAGTCCCCCGCCGCCGCCGTGCAGGGCAGCAGGTAGGCGTGCAGGTATCCGCGGTAGACCTGTCGGCCGCCGCGCTCCACCACGGGCAGGATCGACTCCACGATGCGCCGCGCCTCGGCGTAGCGCTCGCGCAGGATCAGGAGCAGGGCCAGGTTGCTCTCCGGCGCGAAGGCGGCCGGCACCTCCAGGGCGCGGAAATGCGCCAGCGAGGCGCGATATCGCTCCTCGGCGCGCTCCAGATCGCCGCTGGCCCGCTCGATCTCCCCGAGCGTGTTCAGGCAGTCCGCCATGCCGCGGCGAGAGCCCATGCGCTCGAAGCCGGCGTAGGCGCGCTCCAGCTCCCGCTTGGCCTCCTCCAGCTGGCCCCCGGTCCGGGCGACCTCCCCCAGGCCGAGCTGACAGTAGGCCAGCATGATCGCGTCCTGGCAGCTCTCCATGTCCTCCACGGCCAGCCGCAGCCAGCTCGCCGCCTGGGCGCGCTCGCCACGCCAGCGCAGGAGGTTGCCCAGATCCAGCCTGGCCCGCCCGCGCAGGCCGCGGTCTCCCAGGCGCCCGGCGATCTGCTCGCAGGCCTGGAGCGAGCGGATCGCCTCCACGGTGTCGGCGCTGTTCCAGGCCACCTTCCCCTGCTCCAGGAGGGCCAGGGCCGCCACGCGCGGGAGGCCGGCCCGCTCGGCGATCTCCTGGACCTGGACGATGTAGCGCCGCGCCTCCTCCAGGCGCCCCGCGACGCGGCTCAGGCTGCACCGGAGCAGCAGGCCCTCGGCGCGCCGGGGATCGCCTGGCCTCAGCTCGAGGCCGTCCACCGCGCGATCCCACTCGGAGAGCAGCATGGCGCTGTGCGCGTAATCCCCCGAAGAGAAGCGCTCGTGCGCCCCGATCAGCAGGGGCTCCAGCGCGTCCTCCAGGTCGCCGGCCGCCAGGAGGTGGCGCCCCAGGCGCTCCTGGAGGCGGCCCACGCGATCGCGGCCCACTCCGCCCTCGGCGCCCTGCAGGCGGCGCTTGAGCATGGTGGAGGCGGCGCGCTGGTGCGCCCACCACCGCCCGCCGTCGCGCGCCCGACGCTCCAGGCTCTCCCGGATCATGCCGTGGGCGAAGGACCAGCCCAGATCCGGCCGATCCTCCGGCGCGCGGGCCAGGCGCTGCTCCAGGAGCTCGTCCACCAGCTCGTAGGCGGGGGTGATGCCCTCCAGCGCGCAGGCGGCGCTCCACTCGGCGGCGACGACCTCCTGCCCCAGCACGGCCGCCAGCTCCAGCGAGACGCCCTGCGAGGCCGGGCGCCCGCGCAGCACCGACTCCACGCGCCCTGCCCAGACCTTGTGCAGCAGGTCCGGCAGGTCGGCCCGCGCGCCGGGCTTCAGCTTGAAGCCGGTCTCGGAGGGCTCCAACAACCCACGGTGGACCCAGTCGCCCACCAGCTGTACGGCGAACATCGGGTTGCCCGCCGTGCGCGCCTCCACGCTGGCGGCCAGCTCGCCCTGGAGACCCAGCAGGCCGCGCACGAGGGCGGCGTGCGCCTCCGGCTCCAGCAGGGACACGGGCAGGCGCCGCGCCTGCGGGTGCGCCAGGAGCTGCTCGAGCGCGTCGGCCTCCGAGGGTCGCTCGGCCAGGGCCTCGTCGCGCGCGGTGAGCACCATCAGCACGGGCAGGGGGTGTTCGTCCTGGACCGCCAGCATGTGCTCGGCGAAGAGCACCGAGTCCAGGCCCCACTGCACGTCGTCCATCCACAGCAGGGTCGGCCGCTCCGCGCTGGCCCGCTCCAGCGCGCGGCGGATCAGCGCCCAGCGCTCGACGGGGCCGCTGAACTGGATGGCCTGCACCCCGGGCTCCAGGTCGGAGGGCATGGCGGGGCAGATGAGCTCGGTCAGCGCGTGCCACTCCTCCTGGTCGCGGACCCCCTGGCGGCGCAGGAGGACCTCCAGGCGCTGGAGCACCTTGGCGCGCTCGAGGTCGGCGCAGCGCAGGAAGCGGCCGATCGCCGAGGCGATCCCGTCGCCGGGGCCCGCCAGCGGGGCGTGCGTGACCCGGATGGGCGTGCTGGTCCCCACCTCGTGCGAACGCTCACAGAGCCACTCGGCGAGCCGGCTCTTCCCCGCCCCCGCCGGTCCGGTGAGCACCACGGCGGCGGCCCGCCCGTGCTGCCGGACCCCGGACATGGCCTCCCAGAGCACGTCGCGCTCCGGCTCGCGATCGACCAGGGGGATCGCCCGGAGGCCGTAGATGCCCAGCCCGGCGCCCACCAGGCGCATGGGGGCGGGCTGGGCCTGGGGGCGGCGCCAGCTGGCGGGGGTGGGCGGGACACGGCGCTCGGAGGGCTCGACCTCGCCCGTGGCGATCTGGAGCACGGTCTGGGCCGTGTTCGTCTCGCCGAGGTGCTCATCGGGCGTGTGCGAGGGCGAGCTGAGCGGCGTCACGGGGGTCACGGGGGTCACGGGCGTCAGGGGGCTGGGCGAGATCGGGCTCAGCCCCACGTCGGTGATCGGCCCGCCGCTGTTCCGGCCCACCAGCGAGCTCTCCACGCCCGTCAGCGCGAAGGTCTCCGCGGCGATGCCGAGCTGCAGCGCGGGGCGCTCGCGGCCGTCCACCGCCTCCGCGGGCGGATCGCCCAGCTCCATCAAGGCCAGCGCGGCGTCCGCGGCCCGCTGGAAGCGATCTTCGGGCTGCGGTTGAAGAAGTCGGGACACCCACGCGTCGAAGCCCAGCGGCAGCGCTGTGCCCTGGCTGTCCTTGCCCGGCGCGGGGGCCGGGTTGGACCAGACCAGCGCCAGCGCCAGCCGGCCCAGCGAGTACAGGTCCGTCCAGGGCCCGTAGTCCCGGCGCCGACCCTGCACCTGCTCGGGCGCCATGTAGTGCGGGGTCCCCGCGGTGGGCCCGCGGGCGGCCGTGCGGTCCCCGAGGTCCAGCAGGTGGGCGAGGCCGAAGTCGGCCAGCTTGATCCCCGGTCGCAGGTCCTCGTCGGTGCAGATCAGCACGTTGGCCGGCTTGAGGTCGCGGTGGATCACCCCGCGGGCGTGGGCGTGCGCCAGCGCGTCCAGCAGCGCCAGCAGCACCTTGCGCACCTCCATCCAGGCGAGGCGCCCGCACCAGGGGCTCAGCGTGCCGCCGTGGGCCAGCTCCATCGCCAGGAAGGGGCTGCCGGCCATCAGCGCGCCCTCGGACTGGTCCGCCGCCGCCTCCGAGACCTCGCCGTGGTCGAAGACCAGCGCGATGCCCGGGTGGTCCAGGCCCGCCATCGCGCGCACCTCGTTGCGGAAGGCCACGAGGAAGAAGCTGCGCCGCATGCCCCGGGCGGTCAGCACCTTGATCGCCACGGGGACCTGCTGCGCCCGGTGCAGCCCACGCCAGACCTCGCCCATGCCGCCGCGGCCGATGGGCTCGATGAGGTCGAAGGGGCCGAGAGGGATGAGGCTCACAGTCCGCGATCCTCGAGGTGGCTGGGCTCTTCACGGAGCAGGTGCTTCAGCGAGCGGATCTCGTCGCGCCAGCCGAGCACCAGCCACTGCTCCAGCGCCAGCGACCAGGCCATGCGCGCCCGCCCCTGCTGACCCGCCGTGTACGCGATGTCCCCACCCAGCGTCGCGGTCCGCGCGATGAACACGTCCACCTGACCGTTCTCCTGGAGCATGTCCGCCGCGATGGCCAGGTGGCGATCGAAGGAGGACCACTCCGCGTTCGCCGCGTAGCACGGCAGGAGCCAGGCGTGTACCGCGCTGGCCATCCCGCGTTGCCCGCGACGCTCCAGGATGGTCAGCGTGGACTCCAGCACGCGGCGGGCCTCCTCGAAGCGCCCGCGGCTCAGATCGCCCAGCGCCATGCGCGACTCGATGAGCGGGACGTGCCGGGTCTGGAGCGCGCGGTGCAGCGACAGCGCCTGCCCCCACCAGGCCTCGGCGGACTCGGCGTCCCCCTCCTGCCAGGCCACGTCGCCCAGCAGCAGGAGGGCGTCGGCCTCGCGCCAGCGGATCCCGCGGCCGTGCAGGGCGCCGAGGGCGCGCAGGGCGAAGCCGCGGGCGCGGGCCGGATCTCCCGCGCGGATGGCCACGTTCCCGAGGCCGATCCAGCAGCGGGCCACCTCGCTGGGATCGCCGCTGGCCTCGTGTTCCTCGGCCGCGCGATCGAAGCCGTCGGCCGCCTCGTCCAGCAGGCCGAGCTCCAGCAGCACCTCGGCCTGGCCGCGGCGGCAGCTGGCCAGGAGCACGGTGTCCCCGGACGCGGCGGCCCAGCGCTTGGCGTCCTCCAGGAGGGTGACGGCCTCGTGGTTGTCGCCGATGCGGGAGGCGATGCGGGCGCAGCTCCACAGCGCCTTGGCCCGGAGCTCCGGCCAGCCGTTCTGGCTGGCGGCCTCGTCGGCGCGGGCGGCCCAGGCGGCGGCCAGATCACCCTTGCCCTGCTCCAGCGCGCAGCGGCTCCACAGCACCCAGCCCTCGCAGACCCTGGCGTCGTCCTCGCGCAGGCCGAGGGTGGCGATGGCCCGGTCGCGCTCCTCCAGCAGCGCGGCGCAGCGGTGCAGCTCGCCGGCCTCGAAGCGCTCCTCGGCGGCGGAGAGCAGCGGGGCGATGCCCGACTCGGGGTGGCCGGCGTGGACGAGGTGGCGCCCCAGGCGCTCGGTCTGGCCGGGGCGCGGGCGGCCCTCGCGGTGGATGGCGGCCATCAACAGGCGGGCGGCGATGTGGTGGTGCTCGCGCCAGCGCCCGGCCTCCCGCGCGCGGCGGATCAGGGTCTCGCGGAGCAGGCTGCTGGCGAAGGAGAAGCCCGCCCAGGGCCCCGGCGGCTCGGAGCGGGCCAGGCGCCAGCCCAGCAGGGTCTCCACGAGGTCCCAGGGGGGCTGGAGCCCGGCCAGCGCGCAGGCCTCGCGCCACTCCGCGCCGTCCACCTCCAGCCCCAGCACGGCCGCGAGCTCCAGCGCCGCCTTCCCGCCGTCGTCCCGACCGGCCAGCAGGCGCTCCACCCGCGCGTCCCAGACGGCGTAGAGGTCGTCGGGCAGATCGATGCTGTGGCCGTCGGCGAGGCGGTAGCCACGGTCCCCGTGGACCAGGAGCCCCCGCTGCGCCCAGTCGCCGACCAGCTCCACCGCGAAGCGCGGGCTGCCGGCGACGTGCCCCTCCACCTGCCCGGCCAGCCCCGCCTCCAGCCCGAGCTGATCGCGGATGAGCCCGAGGCTGGCCTCGCTGGGGAGGGGCGCGACCTGGAGACGCCGCACGTCCGGGCGGGCCATCAGCGCGTCGAGGGAGGCGGCGATCTCGGGGCGCTCGGCGAGGGCGTCCTCGCGCACGGTGGCCAGCAGCAGCACGGCCGAGGGCGAGAAGGCCTGGGCCTCGAGGAGCTGGTGGGCGAACTCCACCGCCTCGGCGCTCCAGTGGATGTCCTCCAGCCACACCACGACCGGGCGCTCGCGCGCGGTGGACTCGAGGAAGCGGCGCAGGACGACGAGGCGGTCTCCCGCGGGCTCCTGGTTCGCCGAGAGCACGGAGGGGGCGAGCAGGTCGGTGAGGGCCTCGACCTCGGCGTCCCCCTCGCGCCAGCGGGAGAGGGCGCGGGCCACGCGGGCGCTCACCCCCTGGCGGGACATGCCGTTGGTGCGCAGCGCGCGGGAGACCATGGCCACCACGCCCTCGCCGGGGGCGGGCTCGGGGCTGTGCTCGGCCTTGAGCATGTTGGCGGCGCCGAGCTCGTGCGCGCGCTCGCAGAGCCACTCGGCCATCCGGCTCTTGCCCGTGCCCGTGGGGCCGATCAGCACCACCGCCCGCGCCCGGCCCATGCGGCGCACCCGGGCCAGCGTCTCCCAGAGCAGGTCGCGCTCCACCTCCCGGCCGACGATGTCCAGCACCCGCAGGCTCAGCAGCCCCAGGCCCGCGCCGCGCAGCAGGGGCACGGCGAGCGCGGGCCCGGCCTCGTGTCCGCCGCGCCGCCAGGTGGCGGGCATGGGAGGGAGCCGCAGGAGGGGCTCCTCGAAGGGCCGGGGCTCCAGGGGCTGGAGGTGGATGGGATCGGGGACGTCCAGCGGGCTCGGCCGCTCGGAGAGGGGGCGGGTGCTGGGCGGGGAGAGCGGCTCGGTGCGCGGGGGCAGCGGCTGGGTCGGGTTGCCCCGCGTGGTGGGCGCCAGCGGGCGCGTGGTCGGCGGATCGACAGGCCGGGGCGTGAGCATCCCCAGCGGCGAGGTGTCCCCGCCCTCGCCCGGCAGGCCGCGCAGGCTGGGATCCTCGTCCTCGCCCAGGACCCGCGCCAGGGGCGCGCCGAGCTGCATGAGGGCCCAGGCCGCGTCCGCCGCCCGCTGGAAGCGGCGGGCCGGGTCCTTCTCCAGGAGCGCGTGCAGCCAGCCCTCGAAGCCCTCGGGGACGTCGCAGCGCGGGTTCAGCGTAGGCGCGGGCAGCAGGAGGTGGGCGGCCATCGCGCGGTGCGTCGGGGGTCGGGTGCCGAAAGGGGGCTCCCCGGAGACCAGGGCGTATGCTAGGCAACCTAGTCCATAAAGGTCCGTCCACGGCCCATAGTCGCGCCAGGCGCTCTCGAACTGCTCGGGCGCCATGTAGGCCGGGGTCCCCACGGCGCCCTCGTCGTCGCGGATGGCCCGCCCGCTGGCGTAGGGGTGGGCCAGCCCGAAGTCGGTGAGCTTGACGTCCGACCAGCTCCCCGCCAGGAGCGCGTTGCCCGGCTTCAGGTCCCGGTGGACCACGCCGCGGGCGTGGGCGTGGGCCAGGGCGTCCAGCAGGCAGAGCAGCAGGACGCGCACGGCCTCCCAGGGCAGGCGGCCCAGGTGGCGCTCCAGGCTGCCGTGCTCGGCGAGCTCCATCACGAGGTAGGGGCTGCCCGCCCGCAGGCGCCCGGCGCTCTGGCGCTCGGTCTCCTCGGGCAGCTGGCCATAGTCGTAGACGGCCGCCACGTTCGGGTGGTTGAGCGCGGCGGCGGCGCGCACCTCGTTGCGGAAGGCCGAGAGGAAGAAGGGATCCTGCGCGGCGTGGCTGGTCAGCACCTTGACCGCGACGGCGAGGCCCTGGAGCTCGTGGACCCCTCGCCAGACCTCGCCCATCCCGCCGCGCCCCAGAGGTCTCTCCAGGAGGAAGGGCCCGGCTCGGATCAAGGCGAGCCCTCGGCGAGAAGCACGTCCAGGAGCGCGTTCGCGCGGGCGGCGTCCTCGGGTCGGCGCAGGGCCGACCAGCAGGTGGCGGCGAGGCGGATGGCGGCGAGCGCGACGGCGTGGGCCCCGCTCCCGGCGGCGCGCTGGCCGGCGAGCTCCAGGCTGGCGGCCAGATCCACCTCCACGCAGTCGGCCTCGGCCAGCAGGGCCTCCAGGGCCGCCCAGTCTCGGGCCCAGGCGGTCCAGTCGTGGGCGGTGGCCGAGTAGACCAGCAGCAGCCCGCGGGCCATGGCCTCCAGGTTGCGGCTCTGGAGCCGTCGGGCGAAGGCCACGCAGCCCAGCAGCAGCGGGGGGACCTCGCTCAGCTGGCCCTGGAGCAGCAGCACGTTGGCGAGGTTCAAGCGGGGGATGATGACGTCGAAGGAGCCGATCGCGGAGAAGCGCTCGATGGACTCACGGTATCGCGCCTCGGCGCGATCCAGGCGCCCCTGCTCGCGATCCACCTCCCCCAGCATGTTGAAGGCGTCGGCGATGCCCCAGCGGTTGCCCGAGCGGGCGAAGCGGGCGCGCGCGGCCTTCATGTGCTGCAGGGCCAGCGAGTGGCGCCCCGCCCGCAGGTGCAGGTTGGAGAGGTCGCGCAGGCAGAGGGCCTCGAGCTCGATGGAGGAGAGGGTCAGCGAGATGCGGTAGGCCTCCTGGAAGCAGCTCGCCGCGGCCAGCAGGTCGCCCTGGTCCAGCCGGATGCGGCCTTTCTCCTTGAGGACCTTCAGCAGCAGCTCGTGATCTCCCGCGGCCCGCGCCTCCGGCTCCAGGCGCTCCTGCTCGGCCATGGCCTCAGCGTAGAGCCCCCGCATGCGGGTGAGGTGGGCGATGGTGAAGCGGCCCAGGCGCCCGAGCTCCGCCCAGCCGTAGCGCGCCGCCAGGGGCACGAGGAGTCGCGCGCGCTCCTCGGCCTCGCTGAAGCGCCCCTGGTGGTGCAGGGCCCGGGAGAGCGGGATCTCGCCTTCTCCGTTGCGCGGGTCAGAGGGAGCGAGCAAGGCCAGCTTCAGCGCCTGCTGGCGCTCCAGGAGCAGGACCTCCGCCTGCCGGTAGTCGCCGCCGGAGATGCGCCGCGTGGCGGCCTCCAGGAGCGGGGTCAGCGCGCCCTCGGGGTCGCCGCCCTCCAGGAGGTGGCGCCCGACGCGCTCGGCGAGGCTGATCCAGGGCTCGCTCTCGCGCAGGCTCATCAGGGCGGCGGCGGCGAAGCGGTGGTGGGACTGAAGGCGCCCGGCGGCCTGGGCGTGGGCCAGCAGGCTCTCCCGGAGCATCCCGTGGACGAAGCTGAAGCCCACGCGGACGCCGCCCTCGGCGGGGCGGGCCAGGCGCAGGGAGACCAGGGTGTCGATGAGGGGCCAGGGCGCCTCGAGCCCGGCCTCCCGGCAGCAGGCCTCCCACTCGGCGGGGTCCACGTCCTGGCCGAGGGTGGCGGCGAGCTCCAGGGCCTCGCGGGCGATCTGCGACGCCGGCTGGTCCTGAAGCAGGCGCTCCACGCGCTCCTGCCAGACGTGCGCGAGATCCTCGGGCAGCGGCATGGAGGCGCCGTCGCGGAGCTGGAATCCCCCGGGGCCGGGGATGAGCAGGCCGCGCTCCACCCAGTCGCCGATGAGCTGCACGGCGAAGAGAGGGTTGCCCGCGGTGCGCTCCTCGACGCGCGCGGCCAGATCGCCCTCCAGCCCCAGCAGCGACTCGACCAGCGCCCGGTGGTGCGCGGGCTCCAGCGGCCCGACCTGCAGGCGCTGGACGTCGGGGCGGCGCTCGAGGAGCCCGAGCTGCTCAGCCTCCATCGGGTGCTCGGGCAGGGCCTCCTCCCGGGCGGTCATCACGAAGAGGATGGGGGAGCGCTCGCTGTCCGGGTCGTCCAGCACGCTCGCGGCGAAGCGCAGCGCGTCCAGGCCCCAGGCCACGTCGTCCAGCCAGACCAGCGCGGGCCGGATGGTGGCGCTGCGCACCAGGAATCGGCGCAGGACCGTGTAGCGCTCGATGGGGCTGGAGAAGCGCACGGCGCCCGGGGGCAGCGCGCCCTCGGTCCCTGACTCCCCGGTCCCCTGGAGCAGGGTGGCCACCGTCGCCACCTCCACCGGATCCGAGATCCCCTGCATCGCCAGCGAGAGCTGGACGCGGCGGGTGGTCTCCTCGGGGCCGAGGCCCTGGGTGCGCAGGGCGCGGGCGAGCATGGCGGCGAGGCCGTGGCTGGGGCCGCCGTGCGGGCTGTGCAGGGCGCGGAAGACGTCGGCGGCGCCGGCCTCGTGGGCGCGCTCACAGAGCCACTCGGCCAGGCGCGTCTTGCCGCAGCCCGCGGGGCCGACCAGGATCACCGCCCCTGGGCGCTCCTCCCGGCAGACCGCGAGCAGGGTCGACCACAGCTGGTCGCGCTCCGCTCCGCGCCCGATCATCGGCACGCTGCGCACGCCGAAGAGGTGGAGCCCCACGGCCCCCAGCCCCATCCAGACCGGGCGCTCGCCCTCCCCCTCGCGGCGCCAGTCCTGCGGCGGCGGGGGGCGGGTGTTGTGGAGGGCGTGCTGGAGCAGCACGATGGCCGAGGTCTCCTCGTCCAGGTCCGAGGGGATCTGCTCGCCCGTGAGGGTCCAGGCCTCGCCCTGGCCGTCCTTCCAGGTGCGCCCGCCGGCGTCGAAGCGCCCGGACAGCGTGGTGTCCGCGTTGCGAGGCCGGCGGCCCGAGGTGCTGAGGCTGCGGGCGAGCGTGGTGTTGGAGCCGTGGGTGCCCAGCACCGTGGGGCTCTCGTCGGGGGACTCGTCGCTGCTGCGGGTGGGCTGGATGACCGGCGCGCCCAGGCTGCTGAGCGCCCAGAGCGCGTCCGCGGCGCGGCGGAAGCGGCGGCCCGGGTCCTTCTCCAGGAGGCGGTGCAGCCAGTCCTCCAGGCCCGCGGGCACCGCGACCACCGGCTCCAGGGCCGGGAGCGGTCGGTAGAGGTGGCCGCGCCGCGCCTCCAGCGGGCTCTGCCGACCGAAGGGCGGGGACCCGCAGACCAGCGCCCACGTGAAGCACCCGATCGCGTAGAGGTCGGTCCAGGGCCCCAGATCGCGCATGTGGCCCAGGAACTGCTCCGGCGCCATGTAGGCCGGGGTGCCGGCGATGTCGTCCTGGCCGTTGCCGCCGACCTCGAAGAGCTGGGCGAGGCCGAAGTCGGTCAGCTTGATGCCCGGCCGCAGCCCGCCCAGCAGCACGTTCCCCGGCTTGATGTCGCGGTGGATGACGCCGCGGGCGTGGGCGTGGGCGAGCGCGCTGAGCAGCTCGGCCAGCACCTCGTGGGCCTCGTCCCAGCTCACCCGCCCGCAGTGGCTCTTCAGCGAGCCGCCCGTGGCCAGCTCCATGACGAGGTAGGGCGCCCCCTGCGGGCCGATCTCGCCGAGCTCAGCCGGGAGCACGCCGTGATCGAGCACGGCGATGATGCTCGGGTGGTCCAGCCCGGCCACGGCCCGGACCTCGTTGCGGAAGCTCTCCAGGAGCTGGGGATCATGGCCGCGCGTGGCGTTCAGCACCTTGATCGCCACGGGCAGGCCCTGGTCCTGGTGCAGGCCGCGCCAGACCTCTCCGCTGGCGCCCCGGCCGATGACCTCCTCCAGGGAGAAGGGCCCGAGCCGTCGCCCCGTCGCCGCCGCGCGCTCCTGATCCGCCCCGGTCCCTTGCACCCCCGCTCCTCCCTGACCCTTTCAACTTGATGTTACTCCTGGCGCACCCGAGGGTCACGGAATGATCCGACTCCCCCCACGCCTGCGCGCGGTCGCCGACCGCGTGCCCCCCGCGCTCCCGATGGCCGACATCGGGACCGATCATGGCCTTCTCCCTATTCAGCTCCTGCTCTCCGGCAAGGTGCCGCGAGCCTTCGCGCTCGATCGCGCGGAGGCTCCTCTGGCGCGCGCGGTCCTGCACGCCGCGGCGCTGGGCCTCGACCCGGAGCGGGGCTTCGTGGCGCGCCGTTCGCGAGGGCTCAGCGCGCTGGAGCCCGGGGAGGCCCACACGATCACGCTGGCGGGCCTGGGCGGGGCCACCATCGCGGGCGCGCTGGATCACCCTCTGACACGCCCGGGGGCTCCGGGTTCCGTGAGCCGGATCGTGGCGCAGCCGAACCTGGAGCCCGAGCGGGTGCGCGCCTGGGCCGCCCGCGCCGGCTGGAGGCCCATCGACGAGGAGGTCGTGGAGGACGCCGGTCGCCTCTACGTGATCGTGGTCCTGGAGCCCGGACCCTGGGTCCCCGACGCGCCCGATCTGCGCTGGGGGCCGCTCTTGAGGGCGCGGCGGCCGGCGGGCTGGCTCGCCCTGCTGGCGGTGGAGCGGGCGGCCCTCCAGCGGGCGCTGGAGGAGGCTCGACGGGAGGGATCGCTCGCCGGGGCGGCGAAGCTCGAGGGGCGGATCGCCGAGCTGGAGGCGCTGATCGCGGGGCGCGGGGCTTAGACCACGTCCTCCGCCTCGACCTCCACCCCCTCGCGCTCCACCCCCGGGCGCGGCCACATGGGGCGGTCGTCGCTGCCGTCGGCGGCGGTGCAGCCCAGGTAGCGGGCCGGGTCCTCCAGCACGCGCTTGAAGGCGGCGATGCCGTGCGAGCCCGCCAGCCCGTCGTCGATGCGCTCGTCGAAGGTGATGCGCACCGGCAGGATCCGGCGCACCACCGGCGCCCCGTCCTCCACCACCACGCGATCCTCGACCCGGCCCACCATCAGGAAGAAGGGGCAGTTCCCCCACTCGTAGAGGTGGTGGTAGCCCGCGGGCATGGAGATGCTGCCCAGGTTGGCGATGAACATGCCCGTGTACAGCCCGTCCCCCTGGATGAAGAAGGCGGGCAGGAGGTTCCAGTAGTCCATGAGCTTCAGCACGGGCACCGCCGCCAGCAGCACCGGGCGCGGCAGCAGGTTGAAGAGATCGTACTCCTTGTCCGCCGCCGTCTTCGTGCCCGAGCGCTCCACGCCGATCTGCTCGTTCACCCGCGCGCAGAACTGCCGGAAGCTCTCCCCGTCGGGCATGGTCATCTTGATCATGGACAGCGCGGCCTTGCGGTCCAGCTTCTTGCGCTTCACAGAGAACGTGATGGTGCGCGAGAAGCGCTGGTATAAACGCCGTCCTGACACGAAGCGGTTCATGCGCGGGTTCTCGGCGATGGCGATGGAGGCGGCGGCCACGGCCAGGTGGCTCACGTCGACCTCGAGGTGCGGCCGGACCTCCTTCAGGTACTGCATGAGCTTCTCGGCGCGCACGTCCGCGTCGATGAAGACGATGGACTCCGCCCGCGAGGGCATGATGTAGAACATGAGCCTTCGGAACGGGTGGGTCTTCAGCAGACGCCCGTCCGGGCGGCTGGTCTTGCTCTCCACGAGCACCCACAGGCCGAGAGCCACGATCAACGCCACCTGCCAGCCCTGCATGCCGACTCCTTCGCGCGTGGGGGAGCCTAACCAGTTAGACGCCAGGGACCGGATCCTGGAGGTGACTGTGCTCCTTCTCCTCGCCGCCGCCGCGCTCGCCGCCGATCAGGCGCCCGCGCTCCTGCGGACCGACGCGGTCGTGACCACGCTGCCCAACGGCCTCACCCTGGTCGTCGAGGAGCAGCGGCGCACGGACCTCGTCGCCCTTCACCTGAAGTATGGGGTCGGCTCGCGCGACGAGGGCCCGGGCCAGGGCGGCTGCGCCCACCTCTTCGAGCACCTGATGTTCGAGGGCTCGGCGCACGTCCCGCAGAACGCCTTCGACACCTGGCTGACGGCCGCGGGCGGGGACAACAACGCCTGGACCAGCAATGACGAGACCGCCTACCACATGACCTTCCCGTCGGGGGCGTCCGAGCTCGCGCTCTTCCTGGAGTCCGACCGGATGGGCTTCCTGGGCGGCGGGCTCACGGCGGAGAACCTGAAGAACCAGCAGGACGTCGTGCTGCGCGAGCGCGCCCAGGGCTACGCCGAGCCGCACGGGCGGGACTGGGACGCGCTGATGACCGTGCTCTACCCGGAGGGGCACCCCTACCACAGCCCGGTCATCGGCACGGAGGCCGACATCCGGGCCTTCTCGCTGGACTCCACCCGCGCCTTCTGGGAGTCCCACTACCGGACGCGGAACGGCGTGCTGGCGCTGGTGGGCAACCTCGCCGTGGCCGACGCCCAGGCCCTCGCCGGGCGCTGGTTCTCCGACGTCCCCGACAAGGGCGCGGCCTCGCAGCGCACGCCCATGATCGAGCTCCCCCCGCGCCGCGTGGACACCTACCTGGAGGACGCGGTCGAGGACTGGACGATCTACCTCACCTGGCCGGGGCCCCAGCGCTTCACCAAGGATGAGGCGGCCCTCGACATCCTGACGGCGGTGCTCTCCGGCGGACGCGGCACGCGCCTGGACGACGCGCTCTACTACGACACCGGGCTGGCCACCGAGGTCTGGGCGGGCTTCTACTCGGGGGATCTCGGGGGCCCGATCATCGTCTCGGCCACGGTCCCGAAGTCCAAGCTCAAGAAGGTGACGAAGAAGATCGAAGCCGAGATCGCCGATCTCATCGCCCACCCGCCCACGGAGCAGGAGCTCGCCCGCGCCCGCGTGGCCCGCGCGAGCCAGCTCCAGGACCAGCTCGAGGAGCCCGAAGGCCGCGCCACCTGGCTGGCCGACTGCCAGGCCTACACCGGTCGCCCCGGCTGCATGGTGGAGGTCTGGGAGCGCTGGCAGAGCGTCACCAGCGCCGACGTCGTGGCCGCCGCCGAGCGCTGGCTGAGCGCGGACCGCCGCGTCAGCCTCTCCGTCGTCCCGCAGGGTCAGGGCGGCGCCCTCCCCGGCGCCAGCCTCGTGGAGCTGAGATGATCGCCCTCCTGCTCGCCGTGTTCTCGCAGCCCGCCCTGGCCCGGACCCTGGTGGAGGATCCGCCTCAGGCGCTCCCCTCTCCAGCGGCGCCCCCCGCGCCCGCCGGCCCCGATCGGAGCGCGCCCCCCGCGGTGCGTTCGGCCGCCCCGCTCCCCCTGCCCTCGCCCGAGCTGCACGCCCTCTGGGACGGCCTCAACGTGGCCCACGTCCAGGTGGAGGGCCTGCGCAAGGTGCAGGTCGCCGTCATGCTCCACCGCGGGAGCGTGGCCCTGTGCGGCGCCCCGGCCCCCGCCTGCGGCGCCCTGGCCGACCTGCTCGGCGTGGCCACGGAGAGCACGGACCCCAGCGCGCTCGAGGAGAAGCTCACGCTGCTGGACGCCGAGCTCTACGGGTCGATGAGCCTGCGGGACACGACGGTCTCGCTGGCCGTCCCGCCCGAGCGCCTGGACGAGGGGCTCGCCCTGCTGCGCGAGGCGCTCCTGACCCCGGCCTTCCCCAAGGACGAGCTGAAGCTCCACAAGCGGGACACGCTCCTGAACTACCGGAGCATCTGGCCCACCGATCCGGGCATGATCGCGCGGCTGGCGCGGGACTACGCCTGGTTCCCCGCGGACGTGGCCTACGGGCGGCGCCCGGACCTGGAGGGCTGGGAGGCGCTGAGCCCCGCCGACCTCCAGGAGGTCCACGCGAAGCTCCTCGGCGAGGCCCCCGCCACCGTGCTGGTCGTGAGCGGCGCCCCCTGGTCCGAGCTGGAGGGTCGCCTGCGCCAGACCCTCGCCGGCGTGGGGAAGCCCGGCGAGCGGCCCGCTCCCCTCCCCTTCACGCCTCCGGCGAAGGGCCGGGTGGTGGCCGTGGACGTCCCCGGCCAGGTGCAGGTCTCCGTGCGCCTGCGCGTGCCCGCCCCCGCGGCCAGCAGCGCCGATCGCCCCGGCTTCCAGGCCTCGCACTTCGCGCTGGGCGGCACCTTCATGAGCCGCCTGAACGAGAACCTGCGCGAGGAGAAGGGCTGGACCTACGGCGCCTACGGCCGCTACTTCCCCGCCCCGGCCTACGGGATCTGGGACTTCGGCGTGGACGTGGCCGCGGAGAACACCGCGGAGGCCGTGGGCGAGATCATGGCCGAGCTCAAGGAGCTGCAGGAGGGCGGGCTCAGCGCGGACGAGCTGGCAGCGGCGGGCACGGATCAGGTCCAGACCTGGAACCAGCGCCTGGCCACCTCCGACTCGGCGAAGGGCTGGTACTACGCGCTCCTGGAGCAGGGCGACAGCGTGGAGGGCTCGCGCGCCCGCCTGGAGGCCGTCCAGGCCCTGGACGTCGAGACCGCGAAGCGCGCCTCGGCCGCCTCCCTGGACCCCGCCGGGCCGCGCCTGTGGGTGCTGGTGGGCGACCGCAGCCGCCTGCAGCCCGAGCTCGAGGCGCTGGGCTGGACCGCCGAGTGGTACACCGCCCAGCAGGCGGTGGCGGGCGAGCTGCCCTGACCGATCAGGCCAGGACGGTGCGCTGAAGCAGCCACCAGAGCCCGGCCAGGGCCACGCCGATGGAGAGCGCCGGCACGCCGCGGCGCTCCCAGGCGGGGAATCGCCGCAGCCAGAGCAGCAGGGGCAGGGCCAGGGCCACGATCGCCGCCTGCCCCAGCTCCACGCCCCCGTTGAAGCACAGCAGCGCTGTGACCAGCGCGTCGTGCGGGAGCCCGATCTCGCGCAGCAGCCCGGCGAAGCCGAAGCCGTGGATGAGGCCGAGGGCGAAGGTCAGCGCCATCCGCCGCCGCGCCGAGGGGCGCCACAGGTTCTCCACGCCCACGAAGATGATGGTGGCGGCGATGGCCGGCTCCACCAGCGCGGGCGAGAGCGTGACCAGATCCAGCGCCGCGGCGGAGAGCGTGATCGAGTGGGCCAGCGTGAACCCGGTCACGACCAGCAGCATGGCGCGCAGGCGATCGGCGACCAGCAGCAGCCCGAGCAGGAACAGGAGGTGGTCGTAGCCGGTGAGGATGTGCTCCACGCCGAGCTTGAGGAAGCGCAGCGCCACCTCGCCCGGGTGGGAGGGGCCCTGGAAGCTGGCCGAGGCGTTGTCCCGGTCCAGCACCGCCACGGGCTCGCCCCGAAAGGTCAGCAGGTGGCGGTGACCGGCTTCCATGGTGCTCAGGAAGCCGGCCTCATAGCTCCCCTCCCCGCTCCCCGGGCAGGAGAGCGGCGCGCTGAGCCGCACCCCGTCCAGGGCCGCCGGGTCCGCCCCCGCGGCGGTCTCCCCGCCGCTGACCTGGGCGATCTCGGGCGCGCCGACCACGCAGGGCTGCCCGCCCACGCTGATCCGCAGCTGGTCGAGGGTGGCCGCCGCCAGCAGATCCCGGGCCTCCTCCACCCGGTCGGCCGGGAAGCGCGCGGCGAGCTCCTCGCGGGAGAAGGTCAGCGAGACGCGGTCAGGCTCGAGGTCGCCGTAGGACAGGCCTGGGCGGTGCGCCAGCGCGACCGGCAGCAGCAAGCCCAGGCCGAGCAGCACGGCTCAGGGCCCCTGGTCCGCGCAGTCGACGCAGCGGGTCGCCGTGGGCAGGACGCTGAGGCGCCCGTCGCCGATGGCCTCACCGCAGCTGTCGCACACGCCGAAGCTGCCCTCGTCGATGCGCCCGATGGCGCGCCGCACCGCCGCGATCTCGGCGCGCGTGCTCTCGTCGAGGCGGTCGATCACCTCGGCCATCTCGTGCTCCGACATCTGCTCGTCGAAGTCACTGGGGAGCGCCTCGTCGCGGACGATGTGGGCCTCGATCCGGTCGTGTCGCCGGGCGAGCTCGAGGAGGCGGCGCTGAAGCTGGGCGCGGAGGGCGCTCTGGTCGATCATGAAACCCCCGTAGTCGATTCCTGGACCCCTATCCCATCGCGTCGCCGCGCGCCGCCGGGGCCGGGTGCCCGCTGGCCCGGAAATCCTGGGCCGCGTCCTTGCCCATGAAGAAGGCGAGCCGCATGTCGTCCACCCGGTCGAGGTCCAGGAGCATCAGCGCGTCCACCACGTCCGAGAAGTCCGGGTCCACGTTGAAGCCCAGCACCTCCGAGCCGAGCTTCAGGTACTGCCGCACCAGCACGGGGATGCCGCGCCCCTCCTCGATGTCGTCCACCACGCGGGCCAGGGCGTCGGTGTCCTGCAGGCCCGCGCCCTCCGCCAGCCGGGCGATGGCGTCGGCGTCCTGGGGGTCGTAGGGCACGCGGGCGGCGACGTGATGCGCCGCCTCCCGGCGCAGGAAGTGGGCGCTCAGGTAGCCCACCATGAGCTGGAGCGAGGCGGGCTTGTACTTGCGGTCGATGCTGACCGGCCCCACCAGCCGGCGGTAGCGGGGCTCGCGCAGCACGTACTGGCCGATGCCCTTCCACAGCAGCATCAGGACGTAGCCCACCCGCTGCTGGTCCTGGCAGACGAAGGAGCGGCCGAGCTCCAGGAAGGGGCTCATCTCGGTGAGGATCTCGTCGGAGTAGCGGAACAGGGTGCTGGTGTAGAGCCCGGCGGGCCCGCGGGCCTCCAGGATCTCGTCGGAGCGTCCCACGCGATAGGCCCCCAGCACGGCGCTGGTCTCGCGGTTCACCGCGACGAGGTGGTCGTACCAGTCGTCGAACTCGTCCAGGTCCAGGGCCTTGCCCGTGCCCTCGCCCGCGGCCCGGAAGGTCTGCTCGCGCTGGCGCCCGACCTCGTGCAGCAGGCTCGGGCACTCCGCGCCGCGAAGGCGCAGGATGGCGTAGGGGCCGTTCTCGACGAGGACCTGCTCGGGACGGAGCGCGGCGAGCTCGGCGGCGCGCAGCTCCACGGGCAACGGCGCGGCGATCTCGGCGGGGGAGGCGGCAGGCGGAGGCGTGGGCGAGGCGGGGGGCGGCGAGGCGGGAGGCTGCGCCGGCGGGCGGAGGTCCATGGGAGGGCTCCGGGCAGGGGGGTATGCGCAGCCCGCATAGCCGGTTTCTCGACGCGCGTCCCATGGCGGCCCGGTGACGTTCTGGCGTCACGCCTCGCGCGGAGCGTGGCGCCGATTAAGGGGGGCGCGGGAGGGAGGATGGCCGGCGGAATCACGGCCCTGCGCTTCATCAAGGGCAGCACCATCGGGCCGGTCTGGGAGGCGCCGCAGCGGGAGATCACGCTGGAGGGCGCGCCTGGATCGCCGCCCGCGGACGTGTACGAGCCCCCCGGGCGCCCGCGGGGGACCCTCGTCTTCGTCCACGGGATGACCTTCCGCGCCCACCGCGACCAGCGCCAGATGCGCGCCTGCCGCGTGCTGGCGGGGGCGGGCTTCCGGGTGGTCGCGCCGCTGATCCCGGACCTGGCCAGCGTGCGGGTCTCGGCCGAGGGCATGGAGCAGGTGGCGGGGGCCATCGCCGCGGTGGCGGAGGATCCGGCGCTCTCGCCAGAGGGTCGGGTGGGCGTGTTCAGCGTCTCCTACTCGGCCGCCCTCTGCCTCATCGCCGCGGCCACGCCTCGGCTGGAGGGCCGGGTCTCCGGGCTCTGCGCGCTGGGCACCTTCGCCCACGGGCTCGAATGGGTGCGCTGGATCGTGGAGGACGACGAGAGCGACAACTACGCCCGCCTCATCTTCCTGCGGAACTTCATGGGGGCCGTGCTGGGCCCGCGCCCGGCGGTGGAGGCGGCGCTGGACGCCTGCATCTCCGACCTGAACGTCCGGGACGAGGCGCTCCGCTTCCCGGACGCGCTCGCCGCCCTCGGGGCCGAGGATCGCGCGCTCACTGAGCGCCTCCGCGACGACGCCGCCTACCAGCGCAGCCTGGGCCGCGCGATCATCGAGGCCGGCGCCTGCGACATCTTCCGCGTGCTCAGCCCCGCGGTGGCCGCGCCGCGCCTGTCCATGCCGGTCGCGCTCGTGCACGGCGCCACGGACAGGGTAGTCCCTCCTCAGGAGTCTCGCGAGCTGCACCGCCTCCTGCGCGAGCGCGGCGTCCCCAGCCGCCTCGTCATCACCACGCTGCTGACCCACGGGGACACGGATCCCGGGCTCCACGCGGTGCGCGACGCGATCGATCTGGTCCAGACCTTCGCCCACTTCTTCGGGGCGGTCGAGGCCGCCTCCCGAGGGGACCCTTGAACACCACCATCCTCATCGTCGATGACGAGGCCGATCTCCTGAAGGCCCTGGAGTTCAGCTTCAAGCGGGAGGGCTTCCAGGTCCGCGCCGCCCGTGACGGCCGCGAGGCCCTCGCCGCCGCGCACGTCAGCCCCGTCCCGGATCTCATCCTCCTGGACCTCATGCTGCCCGACATCTCCGGCACGGAGGTCTGCCGCCGCCTCAAGAGCGCGCCGGAGACCGCCCGCGTCCCCGTCGTCATGCTCACCGCCAAGGGCGAGGAGATCGACCGGGTGGTGGGCTTCGAGGTCGGGGCCGACGACTATGTGGTCAAGCCCTTCAGCACCCGCGAGCTCGTCCTGCGGGTGCGGGCCGTGCTGCGCCGCAACGCCCCCGGGGCGGAGCCCGACGAGATGGTGCGCTTCGGTCGCCTGCGCTTCGATCCGGCCGCGCACCGCGTGTGGGTGGACGACGCCGAGATCGTGCTCACCGCGCTGGAGTTCCGCCTGCTGGCGACGCTCTGGGAGCGCCGCGGGCGCGTGCAGTCGCGTGAGCGCCTCCTGGAGGACGTCTGGGGCATGCAGGCCTCCATCACCACGCGGACCGTTGACACCCATGTCAAACGCCTGCGTCAAAAGCTGGGCGCGGTGGAGGACTACGTGGAGACCGTGCGCGGCGTGGGCTACCGCTTCGCCTCCCAGCCCGGGGCGCGCGACCCGGAGATCGAGTGAGGCTCAGCGGCCTCTGGAGCCGGATCCTCGGCGTCCTGCTGGCCGCCGTGCTGGCCTTCGAGGGGACGCAGATCCTCTGGCTGAGGCTCCGGGGCGCGCCGCCCGCCTCCCCTGCCCTCACCCTCGCCGACGTGCTGGTGGCCTCGGTCCCCGCCAGCCTGGTGGCGGTGGCGGTGGCGGCGCTGGGGCTGCGCGTGCTCTCGCGGGACCTGCTCGCGCTGCTGACCCGCCTGCGCCGCCTGGCCCGCGCGGCGGAGAGCTCCTCGGTGGACCGGGACGAGATCCTGCGCATGACGCAGGCGCTCGACCAGCAGACGGCGGACCTCGCCACGGCCTCGGCCGCCCTGCAGGGTGAGCGGGTGCGGCTGATGGCGGTGCTGGGCGGGATGCGCGACGGGGTGCTGGCCCTGGGCTCGGACGGCCGGGTGACCCTGGCGAACCCGGCGGCCACGACCCTGCTGGGGGCGCGCCGGAGCCCGCTGGGGGCCACGCTCTTCGAGCTGACGCGGGCCTCGCGCATGGCCGAGCTCGCCGCGGACGCGCTGCTGGGCCATGCGGGGAGCACCGAGCTGGAGATCCGCTCCCCCAGCCCGGACGGCGGGCAGCTCCGCCTCTCCCGCGTGCTGGCCACGGCCACGCCCCAGGCGGGCGGCGGCTGCGTCTTCGTGCTGCGCGACGTCACCGAGCTCCGCCGCCTGGAGACGGCTCGCCGGGACTTCGTGGCGAACGTGTCACACGAGATCCGCACCCCCGTCGCCACCATCCGCGCCTCGGCCGAGGCCCTGGCCCAGGGCGCGCTGGAGGATCCGGCGGAGGCCGCCTCCTTCGTGGCCGCGATCCTGCGCCACGCCGAGCGGCTCGGCGCCCTCATCGAGGACATGCTCTCGCTCTCGCGCATCGAGGCCGGGCGCGTGGAGCTGAGCGCCGAGGAGCTCGATCTGGCGGTGGAGGTCGGGGCGGCCTGCCTGGCGGTGGAGCCCCGCGCGTCGGCGAAGGGTCAGACGGTGTCCCAGGAGATCGCGGAAGATCTGCTGGTCTTCGCCGACACGCGCGCCCTGGAGCACGTCCTGCTGAACCTGCTGGAGAACGCCGTGAAGTACACGCCCGAGGGCGGCCACCTGACCGTGAGCGCGCGGGCGCAGGGCGAGCTGGTGCGGGTGGAGGTCCAGGACGACGGGCCGGGCATCGCCCCGCAGCACCGGGAGCGCCTGTTCGAGCGCTTCTACCGCGTGGACTCGGGGCGCTCGCGCGAGCTGGGCGGGACGGGGCTGGGCCTGGCCATCGTCAAGCACCTGGTGGAGGCCATGGGGGGCAGGGTCGGCATGGAGCCGGGGGCTCCGACGGGATCGGTCTTCTGGTTCACCCTGCCTGCGCGGCGGGACGCGGCGATGGCGCGCGCCGGACAGGGCTCGGCCGAGACGTCACCCGGCTGACACAGGCCCGTCACAGTGCGTCGATAGCTTCAGGGTCCCATCAGGAGGGTCCGATGAAGCTCCGCTCGCTGCCTGCTCTGCTCGCCCTCGCCGCCTGTGGTGGTGAGCCTCCGAAGCCTGCCACCGAGAACCCCGCCGAGGCCCCCGCGCCCGCCGCCGAGCCCATCGCGCTGGACGGCTCCAGCACGGTCTTCCCCATCGCCGAGGCGGTGGCCGAGGAGTTCCAGAAGGCGAACCCGGGCCAGCGCGTCACGGTGGGGACCAGCGGCACCGGCGGCGGCTTCAAGAAGTTCTGCGCCGGCGAGATCGCCATCTCCAACGCCAGCCGGCCCATCAAGCAGAGCGAGATCGACGCCTGCAAGGCGGCCGGGGTGGACTTCATCGAGCTCCCCGTGGCCTACGACGGCATCGCCGTGGTCGTCCACCCCGAGGCGAGCTGGGTGGACTCCATGACGGTGGCCGAGCTCAAGGCCATCTGGGAGCCCGAGGCCCAGGGCAAGGTCACGAAGTGGAGCCAGGTCCGTGCCGGCTGGCCCGACCAGGAGCTGCACCTCTTCGGCGCGGGCGTGGACTCGGGGACCTACGACTACTTCACGCAGGCGATCACGGGCAAGGAGCACTCCAGCCGCGGCGACTACACCTCGAGCGAGGACGACAACGTGCTCGTGCAGGGCATCTCCAGCGACAAGAGCGCGCTGGGCTTCTTCGGGCTCGCCTACCTCGAGGAGAACGCGGGCAAGCTCAAGGCGGTGCCGATCGAGGACGGGAAGGCGGAGAACGGCGCGGGGCCCATCTCGCCCACGGTACAGACGGTCCGCGACGGGACCTACCAGCCGCTCTCGCGCCCGCTCTTCATCTACGTGTCCACGAAGGCCGCCGAGCGCGCCGAGGTCCAGAAGTTCATCGCCTTCACCCTGAACGAGGGGCGCGCGCTGGTGGGAGAGGTCGGCTACGTCTCCCTGCCGGACACCGCGTACACGCTCGCGGTGAAGCGCTTCGAGGAGCGCAAGACGGGCTCGGTCTTCCAGGGCGGCTCGCAGGTCGGGCTCTCGCTGGAGCAGCTCCTGGCGGCCGAGGGTGGAGCGCCGGCCGCGCCCGCGACCCCAGCGGAGGGCGCAGCTCCGGCCGAGGGCGCCGCCCCCGCCGCGGGCACGAAGTAGGAGCGGGCGATGGCCGGGGCCTCCACGCGGCTCGGCGGCGCCGCCCCCGCGACCCCCCTGTGGGAGCGTGGGCTCTCGCTGGGCCTGCTGCTCTGCGGGGCCGTCTCGGTCCTGACCACGGCGGGCATCCTCTGGGTGCTGCTGCGGCAGGCCATCGCGTTCTTCCAGACGGTCCCGTTGGTGGACTTCCTGACGGACACCGAGTGGACGCCGCTCTTCGCCACCAAGCGCTTCGGCATCTGGCCGCTGCTCTCGGGCACGCTGCTGACCAGCGCGGTGGCCATGGCCCTGGCCATGCCGCTGGGGCTGCTGGCGGCGATCTACCTCTCTGAGCTCGCCTCCGAGCGCATGCGGCGCACCCTGAAGCCGATCCTGGAGCTCCTGGCGGGCGTGCCCACCGTGGTCTACGGCTACTTCGCCCTGGTCACCGTCACCCCCCTGCTCCAGCGCTTCGTGCCCGAGCTCTCGGGCTTCAACGCGCTCGGCCCCGGGGTGGTGATGGGGATCATGATCATGCCCATCGTGTGCTCGCTCTCGGAGGACGCCATCTACGCGGTGCCGCGCAGCCTGCGGGAGGGGGCCTACGCGCTGGGCGCGGGGAAGCTGGCCACCCTGTTCCGCGTGGTGCTGCCCGCGGCGCGCTCGGGCATCCTGGCCGCGCTGCTCCTGGCCGTCTCCCGCGCCATCGGGGAGACGATGATCGTGGCCATCGCCGCCGGTCAGCAGCCGCGCCTCACCCTGGACCCGCGGGTGCCGGTGGAGACGATGACCGCCTACATCGTCAAGGTCAGCATGGGGGACACGCCCGCGGGGACGCTGGAGTATCGGACGATCTTCGCGGTGGGCACCACGCTGTTCATCTTCACCTTCTTCATGAACGTGCTCGGACAGCGCCTGGCGAAGGGCGCGCGGAGGGCGGGATGAAGCGGTCGCTGACCGTGAGCCCGGCGGATCGGATCCGCTCCCGGCGCCTGGAGGCCGCGTTCTCGCTCCTGTGCAAGGCGGCGGTGGCCCTGCCGCTCCTGGCCCTGGCCCTGCTGATGGGCGGGGTGCTCGTGGACGGGCTGGGGCGCATCGACCTCGAGTTCCTGCGGGGCTTCCCCTCGCGCAAGTGGGAGGAGGCGGGCATCCTCCCCGGCCTCGTGGGCAGCGCCCTGCTGGTGGCCATGACCGCGGTGATCGCGGTGCCCATCGGCGTGGGGGCGGCCATCTTCCTGGAGGAGTACGCGCGGGAGGGGCGCAGCGCCTGGACCTCGCGGCTGGCGACCTTCATCGAGGTGAACATCGCGAACCTGGCGGGCGTGCCCAGCGTGATCTACGGCCTCCTGGGGCTGGAGGTCTTCGTGCGGGCGCTCTCGATGGAGCGCAGCCTGCTGGCCGGCGCCTGCACCCTGGCCCTGCTGGTGCTGCCGGTGATCATCACGGCCACGCGCGAGGCGCTGCGCACCGTGCCCGACACGCTGCGCGAGGGCGCCTACGCGCTGGGCGCGACGCCCTGGCAGGTGGTCCGCCAGGTGGTGCTGCCGATGGCGGTCCCGGGGATCCTGACGGGCGCGATCCTGAGCGTCTCCCGCGCCATGGGGGAGACGGCCCCGCTGGTGGTGGTGGGCGCGCTGGCCTTCGTCACCTTCCTGCCCGACGGGCCGCAGAGCCCGTTCACCGCCCTGCCCATCCAGATCTTCAACTGGGTCAGCCGCCCGCAGGCGGGCTTCGCCACCAACGCGGCGGCGGCCATCGTGGTGCTGCTGGTGCTGCTGGTGGTCATGAACGCAGGCGCCATCGTGCTGCGCAACCGGCTTCAGCGCCGCGTTACCTGGTGAGGCATGGAGAACACCGTCCCACGGATGATCGCGAAGCAGCTCCGCGCGGGCTTCGGCGGGGTCGAGGTGCTGCACGGGGTGGACCTGGAGCTCCAGGACCGGCGCGTGACGGCCATCATCGGCCCCTCCGGCTGCGGAAAGTCCACCTTCATCCGCGTGCTCAACCGCATGCACGAGCTGGTGCCCGGGGCCTGGGTAAAGGGCGCGGTCACGCTGGACGGCGAGGACGTCTACGCGCCGGACGTGGACCCCGTGCTGCTGCGCCGCCGGGTGGGGATGGTCTTCCAGAAGCCCAACCCCTTCCCCACGATGTCGATCCGGGACAACGTGCTGGCGGGCCTGCGCCTCACGGGGCGGCTGGAGCGCGGGCGCGCCGACGAGATCCTGGAGCGCTCGCTCCAGCAGGCGGCGCTGTGGACGGAGGTCCGCGACCGCCTCGACGCCCCTGGCGGCAGCCTCAGCGGCGGCCAGCAGCAGCGCCTGTGCATCGCCCGCGCGCTGGCGGTGGACCCCGAGGTGCTGCTGATGGACGAGCCCTGCTCGGCCCTCGACCCCATCGCCACCGCGCGCGTCGAGGATCTCATCCACGAGCTGCGCGAGCGCTACACCATCATCATCGTCACGCACAGCATGCAGCAGGCCGCGCGGGTCTCCGACCGCACCGCCTTCTTCCTCCTCGGCGACCTGATCGAGGTAGGAGAGACGGAGAAGATCTTCACCCGACCCTCCGACTCGCGCACGGAGGATTACATCACCGGCAAGTTCGGGTAGGATCGGAGGAGCCATGGCCCGCACGCACACCGATCGGGAGTTCGAGGGCGAGCTGAACGCGCTGCGTCAGCGCCTGCTCGCCATGGGCGCGCGCATCGAGGACATGCTGGACCGCGCGATCCGCGCCGCGGTGAGCCACGACTCCGCGCTGGCCCTCCAGACGGTGGAGCTGGATGAGGCGGTGGACGAGGACGAGCTCGACGTGGACGAGCGCTGTCTGCGGATCATGGCGCGCCGCCAGCCCGTGGGCTCCGACCTGCGCTTCGTGGCCTTCGCCTTCAAGGCGGTCACGGACCTGGAGCGCATGGGGGACCTGGCCACCGGCATCGCGCGCCGGGTGCAGGAGAGCGACGAGGCCCAGGACCCGAGCCCCATGCCCGAGGTGGCCCGCCTCGGCGAGAGCGTGCAGGCCATGGTCCACATCGCCCTGGACGCCTTCGTCAACGGCGACGCCGAGCGCGCGCGTCAGGTCCTGCGCCTGGACGACGGGGTGGACGACCTCTACCACCAGCTCTTCCGCGACATGCTCGCCGAGCTCGGGCGGGGAGGGCCGCACGGCGACCGCTGCGTGCGTGTTCAGAACGTCGCCAAGCACCTGGAGCGCATCGGCGACCACGCGACCAACCTCGCCGAGCAGGTCATCTTCCTGGTGGATGGCAAGGATGTACGCCATCGAGGCCGACAGTCTCGGGGTTGATTGACCTGAACAGAACCCCGGTGTTCGCCGCGTGTTAGAGTCTTCTTGATGTCGGCGCTCACGGCCAGGGAAGCGGACCCCACTCGGCACGAGGCGGAGGGCGCCGCGCTCGGCCTCGAGGATCTGCAGGAAGAGGGGCCAAGGCTCGGCGACTCGGAGCGCACGCAGGCGGTGGCCGACGCGCTCCTGGCGCTGCACAAGACCTGCCGCAGCTTCGTGCTCTACGACTCGAAGAACGACGCCATCCTGAAGTTCCTGGGCCTCGTCCGCGAGAAATTCTCGGCCGCGCTCACGGCCTGGGGCACGATGGTCCTGGACGTGCGGCCCTTCGAGATGGTGATGGAGGGCACCGTCGTCTACGTGGAGCGGGACCGCGAGCGCTCGCTGGCCTTCCGCATCTTCCGCGACGGCGTGCGCAAGCTCACCATCGGCGCGGAGGTGAGCTGGGAGGAGCTGCTCCGCTTCCTCGAGATCCTCTCGCTGCGCACGGTGGGCGCGAACACGGCGGAAGAGGACGCCGTGACGATGCTGCACAAGGCGGGCTTCGAGCACATCGTGGTGGACGCGATCGAGGGCTACGTGCCCGACGAGGAGATGCCCGAGCAGCAGCTCCCCGGCGCGAAGCCCGTGGCCATCGTCCACAACCACGTCGAGGCGCCCCGCGACTGGGATCTCCCCCTCCCCGCCTTCGAGGGCCCCGCCCTGCTCCAGTACCGGCCCATCCCCCAGGCCCTCCTGTTGGGCCTCCGCGAGGAGAGCGGCCCTTCGACGACCACCGCGCTCAGCCTCCGCCTGCTGGACGAGATGGTGGACGTGGTGCGCGATCCCACGGATCCCACCGAGACCGAGGACGTGCTGCCCTTCGCCAAGGAGGTCCGCGACTACCTGCTCATCGACGCCGACATGGCCTCGCTCGCGCAGCTCCTCGTGTTGCTGGGGCGGCTCCCCTCGCGCTCCAACCTCTCCACCCCCGCCGAGCTGATGGCCGAGCCCGGCCTCTTCGAGCGGGCGCTGGAGATGCTGGTGGCGGGCGGCGGAGATCCGCGCCTGGAGCGGGTGCTGCTGCCCCTCTACCGCGAGCGGGCGCTGACCTGGCTCCTGGCGCGCCTGGACGCCAGTCAGGACGCCGACCAGAAGGCCCTGGTCGTCCACCTCCTCCGCCCCCTGGTCTCGGTCGCCCCCGACGCGGTGCTCTCCCGCCTGAGCGTGGGGAGCCTGGGGGCCACCGACGCGCTCATCCCCATCATCATCGCCGAGCTCCGCGACCGCGCCTACCCCGCCGCGCTCGAGCTGCTCGGCCGCGAGGAGCCCCAGGCCCACCGGGCGGGGCTGCGCATCCTGGCGGGCCTGCCGCTGGGATCCTCGGCCGCCGCCATGCTGCTGCCGCTGCTCTCCTCGCCTGACAAGGAGGTCCGCGCGGAGGCCACGGCGCAGTACAGCCGCCTGCGCGACCACGAGAGCTTCGACCGGCTGGTCTCCGCCGTGCGCGATCGGGCCGGCAAGGCCTTCGAGCCCGGGGAGGCCGAGGCCATGGCCGCGGTCATGGTGCGCGTCAACGCGGAGCAGAGTCGCGAGCTCTTCCAGGAGTGGCTCAAGCCGCCCAGCCTGCTCTCCCGCCTCACGTCGAGCGGCGCCGTGCGCCTCACGCAGGCCGTCGCTGTCTTCGGGCTCGCGCTGCTGCCGGAGCTGAGCGCGGAGACCACGCTGCGAAACCTGATGAACCGCGGGGACGAGGATCTTCGGCGGCTGGTGCTGGCGGCGCTCACGCGGCGCCGACAGCGGGAGGGGCGGCATGGATGATCTGGTCGTCGCCCAGGAGCGCCTCGGGCGCGCCCTGTCCATCGCCGCCGTCGGCGAAGATCCGCAGGTCCGGCGCAAGGTGCGCGAGGAGGGCGAGCTCTTCGTCAAGCTGCTGAACGGCCTGCTGCGCCTCACCCGGACGCACGAGCTCACGAACCAGGCCTTCGAGCAGCCCTGCCGCGACTTCTCCGGCTACGTCTCCCGCCTGCTCGACCTGCTGGGCGTGGTCCACCTGGTCATGGTGGAGGATCAGGTCTACATCAACGAGATCCGCATCCGCATGGACAAGGCCACCGATGACCGGCGCGCCCTGGACAGCGAGCTGCGCCGCCACAACGTGGGCGGGCTGAGCTTCCACGAGCCCATCCAGCCCGGCGAGGTCAAGGCCCTGATCGCCTGCTTCGCCGCGAAGAGCCACCCGGACCACCCGCGCACGCACCTCATCGAGCTGCTCCAGCGCGAGGGCGTGGACCAGAAGGTGGACCTTCAAGGCGTCTTTCGCTACAAGACCACCGACGAGCAGGTCTCCGACGTCCACCAGGAGACCGCCCGCCTGACCGAGCGCGCCGTGAGCGTGGTCGAGGAGTTCTGGGACGCGCTCTCCGCCGACCGCCTGCAGAACGCGCTCCCCGCGCGGCGCCTGGTGACCGGGCTCCTGGACGCCGGGGCGGGGGCCGAGGGGCTGCTGGAGGAGCCCGAGCGCACCACCCCCCACGCCATCCACAGCTGGAAGGTCTGCCAGCTCGCCCTGCTCATCGGCCGCGCGCTGGAGCTCGGGGAGGCCGAGCTCCAGGATCTCGGGCTCTGCGCGCTCTTTCACGACGTGGGCTACGCGGCGCGTGAGGGGGCGATCAAGGCCGCGCCCGGTCGCCCCGCGGAGGAGGGCTACGCGCCGCCCTTCGAGCGCCACCCCGCTGCCGGGGCCCGCATGCTGCTGCACCAGCGCGGATGGAGCGAGGCCAAGGTGCGCCGCGCCCTGGCCGTCCTGGAGCACCACCGGGACAACGCCGACGCGCACGCGCGCCCCTGCCTGTTCGCCCGCATCATCCGCGTGGCCGAGGACTACGACAACCTCGTCCGCGCCTACCGGCCCGAGGGTGGCGGTCCGCCCGGCGTCTCCCCCGCCGAGGCCCTGGCGCGCATGGCCCGCCACGTCCCCTCCCGCTACGACCCGGTGATCTTCCAGGTCATGGTCAACCAGCTCGGCCGCTTCCCGCCCGGCACGCGCCTGCAGCTCACGGACGGCCGGGTGGTGATGGTCATCAGCGGCGTGCGCACCCCGGGGACCTTCGATCGCCCCCGCACGCAGGTGCTCCGCGCGGCCGACGGCAGCTTCCCCGAACACCCCATCATCGTAGATCTGGCGGATGAAGGGCAGGTTGCGCGGGTGCTTCGACACTAGGCCCTGCGAGGTGGGCGCGTCCTGATTATGATGATCGGATCCGTGCTGCCGCAGGACCCCCGCTGACGATGAAACCTTCTCCGCTCCGCACCTCGATAGGGCTGCTCTCTCTCGCTGGTCTCGCCGGCCTCGCGCTCTGGGTACAGGCGGGGAAGGCGGATGAGTGGCCCGCGCTGGTGGTGGCCGAGCAGACCTTCCGCCTCAGCGGGGTCGAGCCTGGCCGCTACGCCTGGGTGGTGGAGGACGGGCGCGTCGCGCTGGGCCACGGGCTGGTCTCGCAGCGCTCGGTGGTCTTCGAGCGCAACGACCCGGTCTCCCTGGAGATCGCGCCCGGGCTGCAGAGCGGGACCCGCGTGCAGGCCGGTCAGCCGCTGGCCCAGATGCGATCGACCCTGCTGGAGGAGCAGGCGCGCACCCTGGAGGCCGAGCGGGCGGTGGTGAAGGCGCGGCGGGACCTGCTGGTGGCGGGCGCCCGACCCGAGGCGGTGGAGAGCGCGCGCAAGGCCCTCGCCGTCGCCCGAGCCATGGCCGACGGGGCGCGCCCGGAGCGCTCGCGGGCCGAGCAGCTCGTGGCCCAGGGGGCGGGGTCCTCGGCGGAGCTGGAGAGCGCCGCCCTCAACGAGCGGGTGCAGGCCCTGGAGGCCGAGCTGGCCGCGGCGCGCCTGGCCGAGATCCGGGCCAGCGCCCGGCCTGAGGAGATCGCCGCCATGGACGCCGAGCTCAGCGCGATCGAGGCGCGACTCGACGCCATGCGGGCCCGGCTCTCCCAGACCGTGCTGAGCGCCCCCATCGACGGGGTGCTCTCGCTGGGGCAGGTGCTGGAGCTCAGCGGCGACACCACCGTCCTGCGCGTGCAGGACACGGATCCGGTGGTCCTGCGCATCCCGCTCCCGCAGCACAGCCGGGGTGAGGCGCAGGTAGGCCACACCCTGCGCTTCCGCACCCGGGCCGTGGCGGATCGCGACTTCCAGGCGAAGATCATCGCGATCTCCGAGGAGGCGCTGCCGCTCAACGGCCAGCAGATCTTCTGGATGGCCGCCACCATCGACAACGCGGACGGCGCCCTGCAGCCGGGGGTGTCCGGCTGGGTGACCCGGGGGACAGCGCAGTGAACGACACCATGCTGGAGACCTCGTTCCTGGCCATCAACCTCAGCATGGACGAGGTGCTGCGCGCGCTGCTGCTCTCGGCGGTGCTGGGGCTGGTCGTGGCCGGGCTCTACCGGATCTCCCAGACCTCGCAGATCGCCTCCATCGCGCTGCAGCGCTCGCTGGTGGTGCTGCCGATGATCAGCGCCATGGTGATGATGGTCATCGGCAACAACCTCGCCCGCGCCTTCAGCCTGGTGGGCGCGCTCTCCATCATCCGCTTCCGCACGCGGGTCCGCACCTCCTGGGACATCTCCTTCGTGTTCCTGTCGCTGGCGGCGGGGATCGGCTGCGGGGTCTTCGCCTGGCACGTCGCCGTCGCCGGGACGGCCGTGATCTCGCTGGTGGTCCTCGCCCTGCAGGTGATCCCGATGGGCGTCCCGCGCGGCGACGTCCACCTGCTGCGCGTGGACACCGCCTCCTACGAGGGCGTCGAGCAGAAGGTCAGCGCCGCGCTGGACAAGCACATCGAGCGCCGCAGCCTGGAGGAGGCCCACGCGCAGCGCTTCGGCGAGGCCTTCTCCTATCGCCACCGCGTGATGATGAAGAGAGACTCCCGCATCGAGGATCTGATCCGCGAGCTCTCCGAGATCGAGGGCGTTGAGCGCGTGGTCCTGGTCACCCGTGAGGAGTCCGAGGACGGCGGCGACTGAGCTCGTGAGGAGTTCTTGACGAGAGGTAGATACCTTGTCAAGAGCCGCTTGCAGCCGTCAAGGCTTCGTGAACATCCCTGACAGGCGCTCGCGGCTCTCGGTGGCCTCTGGTACTTTCTGATCGTCCGGGCACGCTGGACGGTCCGGGGCCAGAAGCACAGGGAGGATCCCATGCGCCGAATTCTGTTCGTTGAGGATGAGTCGGAGCTCCTCAAGGATCTGGGCAAGTATTTCCGTAGCATTGGGTACGACGTGCTCACGGCCCGCACGGGCGCCGAGGCCCTGGACCTCGTGCAACGTTACACACCCTCGGTGGTGGTGATGGACGTGATGCTGGACGAGGGGCCCTCCGGCCTGGACGCGCTGAGCGGGTACGAGATCTGCAAGGCGCTCCGAGATCAGCGCTTCGACCGCCCCATCCTCTTCCTCACCGGCCGCGCGACCGAGCACGACAAGCTGACGGGCTTCGCGTTGGGCGCGGACGACTACATGACCAAACCGTTCTCGCTGCTGGAGCTGCGGGCGCGGGTGGAAGCGCTGCTGCGGCGCGTGCCGGCGCGCACGGTCTACCGTTACGAGGACCTGGAGATCGACCTGGACAATTTCGAGCTCCGGCGGGACGACGGGAGCAGCGATCGCCTGACGCGCATGGAGCGCGACCTGCTGCTGTACCTGATCGACAACCGCGGGCGCCTCCTGGAGCGGGAGGAGCTGCTGGTCCGCGTGTGGGGCTTCCGCCCGGGGGTGGAGAGCCGGACGGTCGATACGCACATCGGCAATCTGCGCATCAAGCTGCGCGACCAGGCCGCGCAGCCCCGCTTCATCCAGACGGTGAATCGTGTAGGCTACCGGTTCATCGGCACCGAGGGGTGAATGTTCGAGGCTCGCGCGCGCGCGCTGGCTCCCCTGATCCTCCTCCTCGCGGGCTCGGCCCTGGCGGAGGAGGACATGCTCGCGCCACCCCCGGAGTGCGGGGATCGCTGCCCCGCGGGCGGGCTCGAGCTCACGGTGACGGAGCTGGAGGTGCCGCTCGAGGGGCTCTCGGTGGACGAGATCGACGCGCGCTGGCGTGAGGCCACGCGAGATCTCCAGCCCGCCCAGCCGCGGCTCTCCGACCTCGGCCTCTGCTATCGCTGCGGCTCCAACGAGCTCGCCGCGGGCGCGTCGCTCCGCTACGAGCTCACCATCCCCCTCCCCTCCTGGCAGCCCTCGGACGCGCTCGACCCGCGGGATCGCAGCGCCATCCTCCGCTACGTGGCCGCGCTGCAGGGGCGGGCCAACCGCCTGGCCGCCGATCACCGCGAGGCGCTGGCGGCGGTGGCGGTGCTGGACCGGCGCGAGGCCGAGATCCGCGACGCGGTGGAGGCGGCGTGCCGGGCCGCGCTGGAGCGCGACGCCGAGCTGCTGAGGCGCGAAGGCTGCGTGCGCGCGGGCCAGGACGGCGCTGTCGCCCTCGACGCGATCACGGCCTGCTCCCCACGCTGGAAGCCCCCGCCGTCCTCGAGCTGTCGAATTCGTGAATGACGGGCCGATCGTTCTGCCCCCGGATAGTCACTGCCCTGTCACGCCCGCGTCACCTCCGCGGGCCGAGTCTCGAGGGCGGTGCACATGAGCTGGATTCAGAACGCGATTCGCTGGTTTCTCCCTGAGGAAGGCCGTTTCTTCGACTACCTGGACGCCGCCGCGCGCTCGGCGGTGGAGGCGGCGGAGCTGTTCGGGCAGCTCGCCCAGGCCCGCGGGCACGAGGGGCAGATCGTCCTCGTCGAGCGCATCCGCGAGGCCGAGCACGCCGGCGACAAGGCCAAGAAGGAGATGGCGGACGCGCTGAACCGCACCTTCGTCACCCCGCTCGACCGCGAGGACCTCTACCACCTCACCGGCGCCATCGAGAACGTCTCCGACTTCATCTCGGCCACGGCCAACCACCTGACGGTCCACCGCATGGACTCGCTGCCGGCGGGCACGCAGGAGATGGCCACCATCCTCATCAAGGCCACCCAGCAGTTCTCCGAGGGGATCACGCTGCTCCGCAACAACAAGGAGCCCGAGCGCATCCGCGCCATCGTGCAGTCGCTCCACTACCTGGAGCACGAGGCCGACGTCATCTTCCGTCTGCGCCTCGGCGACCTCTTCGCCAACGAGAAGGACGCGATCACGCTCATCAAGCACAAGGAGTTCCTGGAGGGCCTGGAGGACGCGGTCGATCGGTGCGCCTCCGTGGGCACCTCGCTGGAAGCCATCCTCATCAAGAACGGTTGATCCATGACGACGCTCACGCTGCTGATCCTCGTCGTCCTGGTCGCCCTGATCTTCGACTTCATCAACGGCTTCCACGACACCGCCAACGCCATCGCCACGGTCGTCTCCACCGGCGTCATGCGCGCGCGCACGGCCGTCATCTTCGCCGCGATCCTGAATGTCGGCGGCGCCTTCGCCGGCACCGCGGTCGCCTCCACCATCGGCAAGGATCTCCTCGATCCCAGCCTGGTCACCCAGCAGATCGTGCTCGCCGCCCTCTGCGGCGCCATCTTCTGGAACCTGTTCACCTGGTACTTCGGCATCCCCTCGTCCAGCTCGCATGCGCTCGTGGGCGGGCTGGTGGGCGCGGGCGTGGTGGGCCTGGACTACACGCACATCAAGATGGCGGGCGTGGAGAAGGTGGTGGCCGCGCTGATCGTGAGCCCCTTCTTCGGGTTCTTCGCGGCCTTCATCCTGATGATCGCGGTCTACTGGATCGTGCGCCGGATCCCGGTGGCGAAGATCAACCGCGTCTTCCGACGATTGCAGATCGTCAGCGCGGGCTTCATGGCCTTCTCCCACGGCACCAACGACGCGCAGAAGACCATGGGCGTCATCACCATGGCCCTGGTCTCCTACTCGAGCGTGCTCAGCCCTGAGGAGCGCGCGACCCTCTCCTCCAGCATCTTCCCCGCCTTCGAGAGCTTCGACGCGACGGCCAAGTTCCCGGTCCCGCTCTGGGTGGTGGTCTCCTGCGCCCTGGCCATGGGCCTGGGCACCGCCGCGGGCGGCTGGCGCATCATCCACACCATGGGCTCCAAGATCTTCAAGCTCCGCCCCATCCACGGCTTCTGCGCGGAGACGGGCGCCGCGGTGGTGCTCCAGATCGCCAGCCACCTCGGCCTGCCGACCTCGACCACGCACTGCATCACCTCGGCGATCATGGGCGCGGGCTCGACCACGCGGCTCTCCGCCGTCTCGTGGGGCGTGACCTACCGCATTCTGGGCGCCTGGGTGCTGACCATCCCGATGTGCGCGCTGATGAGCGCGTTGATGTGGCGTCTCTTCGAGGCGATCGGGCTCTGAGGAGGGAGGCGCGCGACCTTGCCAGGGCGCGGCCGAGAGGCTACCCTGAGCGGGTTCGCAGCCGCCGCTCGCTGCCTCCCTCCCACCCGAAGGCTCATTCATGGCCTCCTGGCGTTACGTGTGCTTCGCCGCGGCGTACTCCGCGCTCCCCTTCGGGGGAGGTTGCACGTCCAGCCAGGCCTTCTTCTCGGCCAGCGGTGACCTGGAGAGCGTGGTCGCGGCTGAGCTGGACGCCGCCGGCGCGACCGTGGACGTCGCGATCTACACGTTCACCGCGGAGAACGTCCAGAACGCGCTGATCGACGCCGCGAGCCGCGGGGTCGAGGTGCGCCTGGTGATGGACGCCGAGCAGGAGGGCACCCTCTCCGAGCAGCGGGGCGTGCTCACCAGCCTCCGGGAGGCCGGCGTGGACGTGCGCACCGCCGACGGCTTCGGGGGCGGGATCATGCACCACAAGTTCATGGTCATCGACGCGCGGACCGTGCTGACCGGCTCTTACAACTACACGCGCTCCGCGAACGAGGCCAACGACGAGAACCTCGTCGTGCTCGCCGACCCCAACCTCGCCAGGGTCTACGATGACGCCTTCCAGGAACTCTGGGCGCGCGCCCAGGAGTAGCCCCGTCGCGCTGCTCGCGCTCGCGACCCTCTCGGCGTGGGGGACCGCGCAGGCCCGCGTCTACGCCACGCCCGTGATCGTGCGGGGCGAGGAGGATCTCCGCGCGCTCTACGAGGACGGGCTCCTCGAGGACGCCGACTTCGAGACCCTGCTCGAGCTGCTCAACAACCCGGTGGACATCAACCGGGCCCGGCGCTCGGACCTCTACGATCTGCCGGGGCTCACGCTGGACCGGGTGGACGCGCTCCTCGCCTTCCGCAAGGAGAACGGGCCCTTCGCCAACGTGGACGCGCTGGCGCAGGTGGACGGCTTCAACGAGGACCTGCTGGAGCAGATCCGGCCCTTCGTGGAGGCGCGGCCCCCGAAGAAGCTGGAGATCGACGAGATCCCCGTGCGCGGCCGGATGAAGGCGCGCACCTCGCTGACGCTGGAGCCGGTCGAGCCCCTGGACGAGGACGACAACCCGGAGCGCACGCACACCGTCGAGCAGCTGGGTTACGGACCCTTCCCCGCGAGCTACATCGGCGGGGAGGTGGAGGCCTGGCGCTGGCTCGAGGTCGGCATGCTCGGCCTGCTCAAGCAGGACGTCCGCGGCGTGTCCTATGACCCGGAGCTCCGCGACCTCTACGTCAACTACGGCGTCGTGGGCGAGCTGGGGCGCATCTACGCCGCCGCCCACCGCGTGCGCATGGACGCCGTGGTCGGCACCTACACCGCCGGCTTCGGGCTCGGCCTCACCTTCGATCGCACCCAGCGCTCGCGACCCCACGGGCTCTACCCGGACCTGAGCGTGAGCGGCACCGAGGACTTCGACGCGCCCCGCCGCCTCTTCGGCGCGGGCGTGCGCGGCTTCAACCTCCCGCTCGGGCCGCTGAGCGTGGACGGCACGGCCTTCGTCTCCTCGTCGCGCGGCGACGTCTACCAGTACGACATGGGCATGACCGGGGGCGAGGCGCTCGACCCTTATGTCGAAGATCTGGACTCCCCGCGCGTCTACCTGGACGGGCAGCGCGTGGGCTACGTGACGATACCCAACGCCTGGCGCGAGGATCTGGCGGGCGCGAACCTCACGCTGCGCCTGGACGACCGCACGCAGCTCGGGTTCACCGGCTACGCGGCGCGCCAGGACCGGACCCTGATCGCGGGGATGGACGAGGAGTACGCCTTCGCCCTGCGCGACGGCTGGCCGAGCGAGCCCACCTACGGGGCGCTGGGGCTCAACGGCACCTGGGGCGTGGGCCACGTCGATCTGGCGGCGGAGCTCGCCCACAGCGTGGGTGGCGGCAACGGCGCCATGGTCCAGGGCGTGCTCTCCTGGCCGAAGACGGAGGTAGAAGCCACCCTCCGCCGCTACGCCACCGACTTCGACAACCCCTACGCGCGCGGCCAGGCCAACGCCGACGAGTACCGCGGCCAGCGCGACCAGGACGAGCAGGGCGCCCGCGTGAAGGTGGAGAGCCGCCCCATGAAGCAGGTGGGGCTCCGCGGCTCGGTGGACGTCTGGCAGAACATCAGCGCGGGCGTGTGGAACGCCGACCTCTACGGGCGCGCCGCCTGGTCGCCGGTCCGGGACCTGGACGTGGTGCTCTACGCCCAGCACCGGAACCGCAACCTCGCCGTCAACGATCGGACGCGGGTATACGGGGGCTCTTACGACGACGAGTACCTGGGGGACTCGCTCGGCGAGGACCTGACGACCGACACCACGACGGACGAGGCGCTCGACCCCGTCGATCGGGCGGGCGCGCGCAACGACGTGGGCGTGCAGGTGGACGTGGACAAGGTGCCGCGCACCTCGATCACGGCCTTCTACCGGCGCACCTACGAGGACGCCGGCCTGCTCTACCCCGATGACGGCGGGCCCTGCGTGCCCTGGTTCCAGATCGGGCAGTACACCTGGATGAAGGTCCGCTATACGCCCATCGACGACACGGCGCTCACCCTGCGCGTGCGTTACCGCGACGACGACATCTACGGGAGCCTGGGGGACCGGCAGGTGGAGAGCTACCTGCAGGTCGAGCAGAAGCTGCCGAAGCGCGTCAAGGTGGCAGTTCGCGGCACCATCGGGCGCGATCTGGTGGACGAGGCCAGCGAATGGGACGAGAGCTGCGAGGCGGGCGGCTCGCCCGTGCTGGACGGCACCTGCGTGGTGGACGAGAGCGCGCTCGAGACCGAGATCGTCCGCGAGAAACCCTACGGGGCCCTCTGGGCCAGCGCGGAGCTGAGGTTCTGATGCGAAACCCGACGACACTTTTCCTGGCTCTGGGCCTCCTCCTCGGCGGGTGCGACGCCGCGCGCGCCGGCCTCGACGCGCTCTCCCGGGTCGGATCCTCGCGCGCCGCGCGCGCCCCCGCGCCGCTGCCCGACACGGGCGACACCGGCGGCGGGGACAGCGGGCCGCGCATGGCCGAGGGCGAGATCGTCATCACCGAGATCATGCCGGCCCCGGCCGAGCAGTACGACGAGTGGTTCGAGCTGCGCAACACCTCGGACCGCACCCTGGAGCTGGCGGGCTGCGTGCTCGACTCCACGGGCACGGGCAGCTCCCAGACGCACACCATTGAGGAGAGCGTGCTCCTCGAGCCGGGCGGGCGCGTCGTGATGAACAAGGACGTGAGCTCGACCACGGGCCTGGACTGCATCGACAGCCTGAGCACCTGCGCCGCGCCCGTCTCCTACCGCTACAAGACCCTCACCTTCGCCAACGACGGGGACGACGAGCTCACGCTCAACTGCGACAGCGTGGTCGTGGACACCGTGACCTTCGACTGGGGCGCCTTCGACGGGCGCTGCGACGATCTCATGGGCGAGGTGGGCGCGACCGGCGGCTGCGCGCTGCAGCTCGATCCGGCGAAGGAGGCTGACTCCGACAACGCCGACGCCACCGACTTCGGGAGCTGGGGCCTGCCCCCCTCCGACGCGAGCTACATCGACGCCCGCGAGGCCCTGACCCTGGGCACCCCCCTGGCCGAGGGCCGCCTGGCCGCGGTCGAGGGCGACACGGACACGGACACCGACACGGACACCGACACGGACACCGACACGGGCACCGAGGTGGAGCTGTCCCCGGACGCCTGCGCCGAGGGCCAGGCCATCCTCACCGAGTTCATGCCCGCGCCCAAGGACAGTGGATACAACGACGAGTGGATCGAGGTGCTGGGCATGGTGGACGGCGGCTCCTGCAACCTGCAAGGTTGCACGCTGGAGATCGCCTACCCGGAGGGCACGGTCTACAAGTCGCTCACGATCAACGACGATCTGGACGCCGACGTGCAGGCCCCGGGTGGTGAGCACGTCGTCCTGGCCCGCGGCTCCTCGGACGAGGTGGCCGCCGGCATCACCTGGGTGGCCGCCGACGGCGGCACCACCACGGCGAGCTGGGTGTGGTCCTACAACGACCTCGCCCTCCCCGACTGCGTGGACAACAGCTGTGAGTGGAACGTCCGCCTGGTCTGCGGCGACGCGGTGGTGGACGAGGCCCCGATGTCCATGTCCGCCTTCGACGAGGAGGCCGCGACCTGCCCGGACGGCGGCTGCTCGGTCAACCTCCACCCCAGCTTCGAGACCGCCGACGGCAACGACGATCTGAGCCGCTGGTGCGTGCCCACGGGCGACGAGAACATCTGGACCTACACCCACCCCGCGGACGAGGACGGCACGGTGGAGGTCACCACCCTCGCCGCCACCCCGGGCCGCGCCGGGAGCTGCCCGCAGCTCGACTGGCCGGCGAGCGGCGAGGTGGTCTTCACCGAGATCATGGTCAGCCCCGCCGGGACCAGCGAGTGGCTGGAGATCGCCAGCAACACCGATCGCAGCGTGGAGCTGAGCCTCTGCACGCTGGGCCGCTACCGGCAGGACGAGGCCGGGATGCGCACCGGCGAGCAGGTCTACACGCTGGCCGCGGACGGCGTGGCGGTCACGCTGGACCCGGGAGAGGTGCAGGTCTTCGCCAAGAACGGCTGCATCCTGGAGGGCGTGGAGGACACCTCGACGGCGGACACGGCGGGCGGCGACGGCTGCCTCTGGGACGAGCTCTCCTACGGATCGCTCTCCTTCACCGACGGCCAGACCGAGTACATCGAGCTCGTGTGCCCGAGCGCCGATCTGGACGAGGTGATCGTGGACATGTTCTCCTACGACACCACCGCCCAGGGGGTCCGCTCCGGCCACAGCCTGAGCTACTACCCGGAGGGCGCGTCCGATCCGGCCACGGAGAACGACGAGCAGGAGAGCTGGTGCGAGGCGGGCTTCTCCCAGGAGTTCTGCGAGGCCGGGCCCGGCGACTGCAACTACGGCAGCCCCGGTGAGCTGGCTCCATGCTCCGACGAGACGAGCTGGCCGGAGGGTCATGTCTGCCGCTGCTCCAGCGCGCGGCCGGCGGCGGCCCTGCCCCCGCTCTTCCTGGCGCTGGCGGCGCTGCTCACCCGGCGGCGCGCCCGAGACTGAGGGGGGAAAGCATGGATCTCAAGGTCGCCGTCGTGGGGGCGGGCGTCGCGGGCCTCTGCACGGCCCGCCACCTCATCGAGCTGTGGGAGGCCCGGCGCGCGTCCGGCCAGCCCACCGGGCGCCTCAAGATCCTGCTGATCGCCTCGTTGACCCTCGACTATCACGCGGACGGCAGCGGTCTCGGCGGCAAGGCCATGAGCCGCAGCTTCGAGGGGCTCACCGATCCCCGCGGCTTCGGTCGCCCCATCTTCTACGGCCCGATGATGCCGCAGAAGGGCGTGGTCCCGCACGGCTACCACGTGCTCTGGGCCTACCCGAACCTGCGGCGCATGCTGGGCGACGGCGCCCCCGACGAGCCCTCCCCGCCCCTGGACGGCGGGCTGCTGCGCCCCCGCGGCGGATCGAGCCTGATCGCCATCTTCCAGGGCAACGTGGACGACCCCTCCCCGGGCGGGCCGGGCATCGCGCTGATGGGCCTCTCCGACCCCGAGCGCCCGGAGACCGCCACCCGTCCGGCCACCCGCGCCCTCTACCGCCTGCTGGCGACCCCCGTGGGCGAGCTCTTCGCCCGCCCCATCGTGCAGCTCATGGGCGACATCGTCGCCGCGACCTTCGCCGGGATCCACCCGCTCTTCTTCGCCGATCTCTTCTACGCCCACGAGGTGGACCTGGAGATGCGGCTCACGCTCATCGTGGCGAGCCTGAAGGCGCGCACCACCGACCCCGAGCGCGCCACGCTCGAGGTGGACGGCGTCGAGCGCCCGCTGTGGGACGTGGAGTACTCCGACTACATCGAGGGTGAGGTGGTCTCCTGGGCCCGCCAGGTGCAGGAGCTCATCGAGCGCGAGCCGCTCCGCCAGCTCATCCACGAGGTGCGGTCCCGGGCCTGGCTCCTGGAGGCGCAGCTCGAGAGCGGCGGCGACGGCGGTCTCCGCGACTGGGCCCGCGCCTTCATCCCCGACTCCCTGGAGGACGAGCTCAGCGACGCGCTGCTGGTGATGCGCGAGACCGAGCGCGTCCTGCGGGCCCTCCCCGGCGCCCTCCTGCGCATCGCCAGCGGCGAGTACCCGGTCGGGCGCACCCTGCACCTGCGCTTCGGGCCGGACGCCACCTTCACCTCGCCCTACTCCTTCGACGCGGCCCAGAGCATGCGCTCGCTGGCCTTCGTCTTCACCTCTCCCCGCTCGGCGCGGGCCTGGACCCCCGACGGGGCCCGCATCCAGCGCCTGTGGGTGCGGATGTGGGAGCGGCTGCGCGCGGACGCGGAGAAGAACGCCGACAGCGTCGAGCTGGAGATCGTCCAGGGGCGCGCGCATGAGCTCCACCCGGAACCGGACGGCGTGCGCGTGGTCTACGGAGACTGGCTCGGCCACGCCTTCGGTAGCGGGCCGCGGACCCCGGACAGCGCGGGCGGCGATCTCAGCTTCCCGCACACGATGGTCTCCGACCCGGCCATGCCCCCGCCCGCCGATCCGCGGGAGACCAGGGTGGACGCCGTGATCCCCGCGGTCCCCGCGCCCATCCTGCGCGAGCTGCTGCCCGCGCGCCACTTCCCCGAGGCCCGCGCCTCCCTGGCCCCGCTGCTGGACGCCAACAACGCCACGCTGGAGATCCTCGTCTGGACCCGCGAGCGCATCCAGTACAGCGAGTGCGCCGCCGCCGGCCTGGCGGTCTCCTCGATCACCGGCCTGGAGGGCGGGTTCTGTCTGCTGGCGGACTACAGTCAGGGCCTGTGGTCGGAGGAGGCCTACCGCGCCGAGGACCCCTTCGGGGACGGGAAATTCGCCGGCTCCGTCCTGGAGAGCTGCGGGGGCTTCGAGGATCTCTACGCCTGCATGACCCGCGACGACGCCTGGGGCTGGCCCGAGGAGGTCAAGCGCGCCGTCGCCGACCGCATGTCCCGCCCGGAATTCATGGCCCGCCAGGACCCGCGGCCCTGGCCCCACGACGACAGCGGCTGGAAGGACCGTCGGGCCAGCGGGAGCTGGACGGCCCAGCACGCCCAGAGCGGGGAGGCCATGCAGGGATGGTTCGTGGCCTCCCGCTGGATGTGCTGGCAGTTCCTGCGCCAGCTCGCCCAGGTCCAGGCCCTCGGTGCGCGGGCCGTTCGCCAGCTCGCCCGCTACGCGGCCCTGCTCGATCCGCGCTCGGTCACGGTGGACGACATCCTCATGCCGCCCGACGCCCTCAAGGATCAGATCCGCTACGTGGTGATGATCAACGCCAAGGCGCGCAACCGCATCTTCAGCCCGGGCGTGGGGCTCTGGCCCCACCGCCACGTCAGCGGGACCCCGCTTCCCGGCGCGCCCCGGGTCTTTCCGGCCGGGGACTGGACGCGCAACGGCCTGGACGTGATCTGCATGGAGGGCGCCTGCCTCTCGGGGATGCGCGCGGCCCGCGGCGTCTACGCCGAGGTCGGCGGAGATCCCGTGCCCTCCGGCGCCCCCGACATGGTGCCCGTGCTGCCCCCCGCCAGCTGGTACCACGGCCTCGACCCCCTCGCCCGTCCGGGGACGCCCGTGGGCGAGGCGGCTCCCGAGAGGAGGAGGCAGGCCTGATCCCAGCGGAGACCATGATCGCCGGCCGCTTCCGCGTCGAGGGACCCCTCGGCGGAGGCGGGGCCGCGCAGGTGTTCCGGGCCGCCGATCTGCAGGCCGGGGGCGAGGTCGCCCTCAAGATCTTCCCGCCCTCGCCGGTCTCCTCGACGGAATTCCGCCGCGAGGCTGCCATCTCGGTGGGCACCAGCCACCCGAACCTCATCGAGCTCAAGGACGCGGGGGTCCACGACGGCCACCCCTACCTCGCCCTGGAGCTGGTGGACGGCGCCAACCTGCGGGCCTGGCTGGCGAAGGGCGGCGGGCCGCACGCCGAGGCCCTGGCCTTCGGGCGCCAGGTCTTCGCCGGGCTGGACGCCATGCACCGGGCGGGCATGAGCCACGGGGACGTCAAGCCGGACAACCTGCTGCTCAGCGGCGAGACCGTCCGCATCATCGACTTCGGGCGGGCGCGCCTGCACCACGTCTTCGGCGGGGCCGAGGGCATGTTCCCGGGGACCCCGGCCTACATGCACCCGCGGCTCTACAAGGGCGGGGTCCCCGACGCGCTGACCGACTGCTTCGCCGCCTGGGTCTCCATCTACGAGATGCTGGCCGGGCGGCGCCCCTACCCGCTCTCCGTGCTGCAGTGGGCGGAGGAGTCGGATCTGGGCGACTTCCCGCCGCTGATGGACGCGCGCCTCCAGCGCCTGGTGCATGCCGGGCTCACGGGGCGGCTGGCCGACGCGCGCTCGGGCTGGCTGGCGATCACCCTGCTCCAGCGCGGCATCGACGCCCTCCCCCGCCCCCGGCCCCCCGCTGCCCAGGCCAACCCCCAGCGGGTGAGCGAGCTGCTGGCGATGGCGCGGGAGGGGCGCTCGCTCGCGCTGGTGGGCGAGACCCAGGACACCCAGCCGCTCCTGGAGGCGCTGGACCGGGCCTGGCGCGCCGAGAACGGCAACACGCTGTGGGTGCGATCCTCCTGGGGGACGCCCGACCGCCCCATGTCCGGGGCGCTGGCGCTGGCGGCCAACGCGCCCCACGGCCTGCACGCGCACCAGCTCGCGACCATCGACCAGGATCTCGGGCCGCTGGGCAGCGCGCTCACCGCCGCCGAGCCCGCCACCCGCACCTGGATCACGGCGCCCCCCGGGGCCTCCGCCGGTCGTCGACCGGACGCCGAGCGCCTGGGCGTCGCGCTGCGCCGTCTGCTGGAGTCCGTCCCCCGCCCCCTGCTGGTGCTGGCCAGCGGGCTGGACCGCGTGGACGGATCCTCGCGCCGCTTCCTGGGCGGCCTCGTCGCCGCCGGTCGGCTCACCCTCATCGGGGACGCCCTGCCGCACGCGCCCCACGGGATGCCGCTGGAGATCGAGACCCGGGCGCGCGCCGCCGCGGAGCCCGCCCCGGAGCGCGTCAGCGAGGCCACGGCGGAGCTGGTGGCGCGGGCGCGGGCGCTGGAGCTGCCGCTGGGGCCGCTGCTGGCGCGGGCGGTAGGCCGGGAGGCGGCGGAGATCGAGGGCGCGGCCCTGGAGGCGGAGCTGGCCGGGCTGGCGCGCTGGACGGGGACGGAGGTCGTGCCGCTGCCCAGCGACGACGCGCCGGGCGCCGCGCAGCTCTCCGGCTGGCTGGTGGACGCGGCCCGCCGCCTGGACGCCGACGATCAGCCCGTGCTCGTGGCGCGCTGGGCCATGCGCGGCGGGGACGGCGCGCGCCTCGCCGAGGTATTGGACGGCGCCATCGCCCTGTTCATTCGACTGGATCCGGCGGAGGCCCTCGAGCTGCTGGCCGCCGACCCGCGCCCGCCCACCCCGGCGCGCGTGCTGCGGCACTTCCGCATCGCGATGCTGGCCCGGGACATGGCCGAGGCGGAGCGCGCGCTGGCCCGCCTGCGTGGCCTGGAGGGCGTGGCCCCCGCGGACCTGTCCGAGGCGGAGGCGGAGCTGTCCTTCCGGCACGGCGAGAACCTCCCGGCCCTGGCCAGCTACAAGCGCACCGTGGCCGAGCTGGGCGTGCCGCTCCGCGAGGGGCTGCTGGGCCGCGTCGAGGACATCCTGTCCGCGCTGGAGATGCTGCTCCGTCGCCCGCTGCGCGCGCGCCCCAACCCGCGCATCGGCCGCCTCTACGAGCACCTCTACGATCTCTACTTCTGCGTGGACCACCGCCCGCTGATCCGCATCCACCGCGCCTGGTGGCGCGCCGCCCCCGATGACCCGCGCGCCCGCGCCGTGGAGCTCATCTGGATGTGCGCTTTCGCACAGTGGGACCGCGCCGCCCGCACGGAGCGCCAGCTCCTGGAGACCGTGCGCGAGGACGCCGATCCCGTCGGCGCTGCCGTGGTCCTGCTGCACCGCGGCATCTCGCGCTCGCTCAGCGGCGACACCATCCAGGCCTTTGCCGACGGGGTGGACGCCGCCGAGCGCCTGCTGCTGGCGGGCGATCCCTACCTGGCGGCCCTCGCCACCACCCTCCCTTCGGTCTGCGCCTTCCACCTCGGCCGGGTGGAGCAGCTCGCGCGCCTGAACGAGCGCCTCTCCGCCCTGGTCCAGGCCACGGGCGAGCGCCGGGCCGCCGCCTGGGCCCGGGGGAACGACGCGGTGATCCGCTGGAGCCGGGGAGACCTGGCCAGCGCGCTGGAGCACACCCGGGCCTGGGCGGAGGAGAGCCGCGCGCTCACCGACGCGAACGAGGCCTTCGCCCGCCGCTTCCTGGCGGACCTGCTGCTGGAGGAGGGGCGCTGGGAGGAGGCCGTCGTCGAGCTGCGCCGCTGCGACGAGGTCTGCGACCGCGCGGGGCTGCTCATCGACTACACGCAGGCCCGCTTCGCCTCGTTGCTCATCGCCGACGCCATGTCCCGGCGCGCCGGGCGCGGGGGGCTGGCGTTCAGCTGGCTGCTCCGCCGCCGCGCCCGCGTGCTGACCCGGCTCTCGCCGCGCTGGACCCCCCGGGTGCTCGCCGCCAACGCCTGGCAGGCCGTCGCCGCGCGCCGCCCCGAGCGCGCCCGCGAGCTCTTCTCCGCCGCCTACGCCGACGCCCTGCGGCGCGAGCACCACCAGGACGCCTGGTGGGTGCTGCACCATCAGGCCCTGGCCCTCGACGACGCCGACGCGGCAGATCGCGCCCGCGCCGTGGCCCGGGACACCGGGCTCAAGTCCGAGCTGCTGGGCCAGACCCGGCCGTGAGCGGGGGGCGCTGGCCGCGGATCCTGCTGGCCCTCGCCCTGGCCGAGCTCGCCGCCCACGGGGCGCTGGCCCTCCTGGCGCGCGTGGGAGTCCGCTTCGAGCCCCTGCCCACCCGGTCGCTGAGCGCTCCCCAGCGCGAGGCCCTCCAGACGCTCCTCTCCGGGGAGGCGCGCTACACCGCCCACGATCTGCAGCTCGGCTGGACCATCGCCCCGGGCGGCGCCGCTGGCCTCTACCACGCCACGGCCGAGGGGGCGCGCATGCCCGCGCCCGAGCCCCCCGCGCCCGGCGTCCGGCGGGTCCTGGCCCTGGGGGACTCCTTCACCCACGGCGACGAGGTGGAGGACGCCCAGAGCTGGCCCGCCGCCCTGGCCGAGGCCCCCGATCTGGCGGTCCTGAACCTGGGCGTGCCCGGCTACTCGCCGGTCCAGGCCATGCTGCGCTGGCGGGCCCTGGCCGATCGCGAGCCGGCGGACCTCGTGATCTTCGGCCTGGTGAGCGCTGATCTGCCGCGGACCCCGAACCACTTCCCGCCCTTCCTGGACCCCAGCACCGCCCTCGCCCTCCCCCGTCCGGCGGCGCGGCTCACCGAGGCGGGCCTGGAGATTCGGCCGAACCCGCTGCCGCGCCCCGAGGATCTGCGCCTCCTGCTGGAGGACCCGGGGCCGACGCTGGCGCGGCTCGGCGCGGGAGACCCCTGCTTCGAGGCCGGACCTCACCAGGGAGCGCTGGACGGCCTCGGGCTCGCCCGCCTGCTGCGCCTCTCCAGGCTGCGCCTCTCCCCTCCCCTCCCCTGCCTGCCGGGCGAGGGGGCGCTGGACGCGCAGAGCCCGGCCTTTCGCGCCACCGCCGAGCTCCTCGCCCGCTGGGACGCCGAGATCCAGGCGCGTGGGCAGCGCCTCCTGGTGCTGATGCTCCCCACCGCATCTGACCTGGCCGCCCTCGAGCGCGGCGAGCCCGCGCCCTCCTCCCCCCTTCAGCGCTGGCTTCTGAGCCATGGTCTCTGGGTGGAGGACGCCACGGGCTGGGTCCGGGCGATCCCCGAAGGTGGGCGATTTCGCCCAGGTGGCCACTACACCCCCGAGGTGAACCGGGCGATCGGCGCGGGCCTCTCGGCGAGCGATCTTTCATCCTTCGAGCGCTGAAAGAGCGCGAGCCGAGCTCAAACGAATAGATGAAGGTCGAGCGCGCCGCACACCCGCGGGGCGGGGAGGTCAAGAGCATGAGCGGACACACCTGGAATTTCTTCCGCGCGGGCGGCGTCGATCAGGTCAACCTCACCACGGGCGCGGACCTGCTGGCCCTGGACATGCTGGACCAGAAGCTGTGGGTCGCGCTCGCCTGTCCGGTGAGCGGCCTGGAGTTCGACAAACGCACGCTGTCGCTCATCGACACGGACGGGGACGGGCGCGTCAAGGCGCTGGAGCTCATCGCCGCGGCGAAGTGGGCCGGGGCGCTGCTCAGCGACCCCGAGCAGCTCGCGCGCCGCAGCGCCGAGCTCCCGCTCTCGGCCATCAACCGCAAGAACGCCGAGGGCGAGAAGGTCTTTCAGAGCGCGGGCGCCATGCTGACCAGCGTGGGCAAGGCGGGCGCGCAGGCCATCTCGGTGGAGGACGCCGTGGCCGCCATCGAGAGCTTCAACAAGCTCACCCGGAACGGGGACGGCGTGGTGCCGGCCGCGACCGTGGCCGACGAGGGGCTGCGCGCGGCGGTGACCGATCTGGTGGGCTGCGTCGCCGGGGCGCCCAAGGACCGCTGCGGGGACCCCGGGCTGGACGCGGCGAGCCTGGACGCCGTCTATGGCGAGCTCGCCGCCTTCGTGGCCTGGAGAGACGCGGGCAAGGGCGAGGCGGTGCTCCCGCTGGGGGACGCCACGGCGGCGGCCTGGGCGGCGACGGACGCGGTGGCGACCAAGGTGGACGACTGGTTCGCCCGCGTCCGCGTCGCCGGCTTCGACGCCCGCGCGCTCGCCCCGCTGAACGCCGACGAGGCCTCCTACGCCGCCATCGCCAAGGCCGTCATCTCCGGGGACGCCTCGGAGCTCAAGGGCCTGCCGCTCGCCCTGGTGCAGCTCGGCCAGCCCCTGCCCCTGGGCGCGGGCGTGAACCCCGCCTGGGCCGCCGCGGTCGCCGCCTTCCGCGCGCAGGCCGTGGCTCCCCTGCTGGGCGACCGCGAGACGCTGAGCTTCGAGGACTGGAGCGCGCTGCGCGCCCGCCTGGCGGCCCACGGGGCCTGGCTCGCCGCCAAGGCGGGGGCCAGCGTCGAGGGCCTCGGCGAGGACCGCGCCCGCGCGCTGCTGAGCGGCGACCACAAGGCGCGCATCGCGGCCGTCATCGCCGAGGACGCCGCCGAGGCTCCCCGGGCCGAGGCCCTGCAGTCGGTGGAGAAGCTGGCTCGCCTCTGCCGCGACCTCATGGCGCTGGCCAACAACTTCGTGAGCTTCCGCGACTTCTACGGCCGCAGGGGCCCCGCCATCTTCCAGGTCGGCACGCTCTACCTCGACCAGCGCGCCTGCCAGCTCTGTGTGGAGGTCAACGACGCCGGCAAGCACGCCAGCCTCGCGCCCCTGTCCAAGGCCTACCTGGTCTACTGCGATCTGCGCAACGCCAAGGGGCAGAAGCGCAGCGTCGTGGCGGCGGTGACCGACGGCGACACGGACAACCTGATGGTAGGCCGGAACGGCGTCTTCTACGACCGCACCGGCGCCGACTGGGACGCGGTGGTCACCCGCATCGTGGACAACCCGATCAGCGTCCGTCAGGCCTTCTGGTCGCCCTACAAGAAGGTGCTGCGCGCCGTCGAGGAGATGATCAACGCCCGCGCCGCCGCCTCGGCCGCCAAGGCCGATGAGCGCGTGGTCGCCATCAACACCGGGATCCAGTCGAGCGCGGAGGGCAAGCCGGTCACGGCGGAGCCCCCGAAGAAGATGGACATCGGCGTGGTGGCCGCCCTGGGCGTCGCGGTGGGCGGCATCACCGCGGCCCTCGGCGCCCTCCTCCAGAGCTTCCTGGGCCTTGGGATCTGGATGCCGCTCGGCGTGATCGCGCTGCTCCTGCTCATCAGCGGGCCGTCCATGGCCATCGCCTGGCTCAAGCTGCGCCAGCGCAACATCGGCCCCATCCTCGACGCCAACGGCTGGGCGGTCAACGTGCTCACCCGGGTCAACGTGCCGCTGGGGCGCTCGTTCACCAGCGTGGCCGAGCTGCCCGCGGGCGCCCACCGCGACCTGGCCGATCCCTTCGCCGAGAAGAAGAAGCCCTGGTGGCTCTGGGCCACCCTGGTCGTCCTGCTGGGCATCGCGTTCGGCTGGTACATCGGCAAGCTGGACAGCTACCTGCCGCCCGCCGCGCGCAGCGTGACGGTGCTCGGCGAGTCCGCCCCGGCCCACGTCCAGGCCCCGCCGCCCGCCGAGGCCCCCGCCGCCGAAGCCCCCGCGGCTCCGCCGAGCCCGTGATACGCTGAGGGACAACTGGAGGGATCCCCATGCCCCCTCGTTGTCCCCGGCTCCTCCTCGCCCTCGGCGCCGGCGCGCTCGCGTGCCTGCCCGGGGGCGCGGCGTTCGCGGCCACGGCCGCCTGCACCGCCGACGATCTCTGCGACGCCTCCGACGACCCCTGCACGGTGGACGACAGCTACACCGTCGCCGACGGGTGCAGCTTCGACTTCGGCGACCGGGACGTAGTCTTCACCGGCGACGCGCGTCTGGACGGCGACGGCGGCGACTTCAGCCTCGTGGCCGGCGCGCTGACCCTGGAGAGCGGGGCCGACCTCCTCTCCGAGGGAAGCTCCGGGGCCACGGGGGGCACGATCACGATCGAGCTCACGGGAGACCTGAGCTCAGAAGGCCACATCTCGGTCAACGGCGCGGGCGACGGGGGCAGCATCAGCATCGACGCCGGGGGCAGCGTGCTGCTGGACGGGTCCTGCCTGGACGCGCAGGGCACGAGCTCGGACGCCAGCGGCGGGGAGATCTGGGTACAAGCGGGGGTGGATCTGGAGACCGCCTGCACCCTCGACGCGACCAGCGGATCGGAGGGCTTCGGCGGCGGCGTGGAGCTGGTGGCGGTGGGCGCGCTGGTGATCGGCGGGAACATCGACGTGGACGGCGGGACCATGGACGGGGGCGGGATCTCGCTCACCGGCGGGACCACCGTGGAGATCGGCGCGGTGGACCTCGGGCTCAGCGGCGGCGGAGACGCGGGCTGGGGCGGCTGGCTGGAGGTCAGCGCGGGCGCCGATCTCAGCACCGAGGCCAGCGTCCGCGCCAACGGGGACGCCGGGCTGGACGGCTGGGGCGGCGAGGGCGGCACCCTGGTCCTGTCCGCGGGCGGCGCCATGACCGTGGGCGGCACCCTCTACGCCAACGGGGCCTCGCGCGACGGGAGCGGCGGCGCCCTCGAATTCGGCGCGGTGGGGGACATCGTCATCAGCGGGGACCTGGCCGCCAGCACGTCTGGCAGCGAGGGCGGCGGCGGGAGCATCGACCTGAGCGCGCGGGGAGATCTGGAGGTCTCCGGCGACCTGGACGTCACCGGCTTCGACTACGGCGGCGGGAGCGTCACGCTCTCGGCGGAGGGCGACCTGCTGCTCAGCGGGAGCGTCAACGCGGACGCCGGGGGCGAGGGCGACGGCGGGAACATCGACCTGAGCAGCGAGTCCGGGGCCTTGACCGTGGAGGGCTCGCTGGTGGTGACCGCCGGGAGCGGCGGCTACGGCGGCGACATCACGCTGCAGGGCTGCGACGTCTCCATCGGCCCCGACGCTTTCCTGCGCGCGGACGATCTGCTGGGGACCAACACGATCACGGCGCGCGAGACCATGAGCGTCGAGGGTCGCCTGCACGCCGACAGCGTCAACACGCTCATCTACCGGGAGACCGCCCCGGTCATCGCGTCCACGGCCGACATCGACCCGGACGAGACGCTCTCGCTGGACGCCTCCCTCGCCCGCTGCTGCGAGGACGCCGATGAGGACGAGGTCTGCGACGACGAGGAGGACGTGGACCTGGACGGCTACGACGGCGAGGCCACCGGGGGCGACGACTGTGACGACGCCGACGCCGCGGTCCACCCTGGCGCCGAGGAGCGCTGGTACGACGGCGTAGACAACGACTGCGATCCATCCACGGTGGATGACGACCAGGACGGGGACGGCTGGCCCCTCGCCACCGACTGCGACGACGAGGACGCCGAATTCTATCCAGGAGCTCCGGGCTACGGCGAGGACTGCCTGCCCCTCCCCGACACGGGCGAGACGGGGGCCGAGACCGGGGGCGCCGAGACCGGGGCCGAGACCGGGAGCGGCGAGACGGGATCGGGCGAGGAGACCGGCCAGCCGGACAGCGGGGACAGCCCCGGTGAGAGCGGCGCCCCCGACAGCGGGCCCGGCGCGGACAAGGGCGGCTGCGGGTGCGCGTCCTCGGGCGGTCGCTCGGGCGTCGAGGCGGGGCTCCTGAGCCTCCTGGTCCTCGCGGGGGCGTTAAGGCGTCGCCGATGATCGTCCTCGTCTTCGCGCTCCTGCTCGGCTGTCGTCACGCGCCCCCCGCGGACGCGGGCGCGCCCCCGCCGCCCGCCCCCGCCGCCAGCGAGGCCCAGCCGGAGCTCCCCGCCTGGCTCCGCGAGGTGCTCCCCTCCCTCCAGGCGCAGGACTGGCGCGCCGCGGAGGCCACCCTCGGCCGCGCGCTGGAGGATCCGGCGCTTACGCCCCAGGAGCGGGCTCTGGCCTACTGGTACCGGGCCTCGGCCCGCGCGCAGCTGGGTGAACGCGCCGGAGAGATCGAGGATCTGCGCGACTTCGTCGTCGCGTCGCGGCTGGTCGAGCTGGGGGGGGACGAGGTCGGCGCCACGCTCCGCCACCGGGTGAGCCTGGCCGAGCTGGCGGTCGCGGCGGAGGACGCCCGCGAGGACCCCGCCGTGGGCGCGAGCCCCGACCGCGCGATCAGCGTGCTCCTGGCCAGCGACGAGTACTTCTTCCTCGGGCGCCTGGCCTGCGGCCCCCAGGGAGAGAGCGGCTACACCCTGGTCCAGCAGAGCCTGATCCACGACGAGCGGGGGGTCTTCGACCTGCTGGAGCTGCGCTGCGAGGCCGACGGCGCCCCGCGGGCGGTGTGGTTCGATCTCGCGGTGTGGTGGGAGCTGCTGGGCTTCAGCCTGGGCGCCAACCCTCCCCCCGATGGCCTGGACCCCGAGGGCGCCCGCGCGCTGATGAAGATGGCGATGGAGCAGGGCGGGTCGCCGTGACTAGGTAATCTAGTCGTCGGCCAGCTCGTCCCCCACCCGCCACCCGGACCACAGCACCGCGCTGAGCGCCCCGTCGAATCCGGACAAGCCGCCCATGCCGGGGATCGCCATCCCCGCGGCCTCGCCCACCGCGTAGAGCCCGGGGATGTGGTCGCCGTCGGCGTCCAGCACGCGGCCGCGGGTGTCCACGTCCAGGCCGCCGAAGCCCTTCTGGGCCTGGATCCCGGGCTTGAAGGCGCACAGGGCGCCGCTCTCGTAGTCCGTGAAGCTGGCCCCGTCGCGCCCGAAGCTGTCCGTCTCGCCCGACGCGCGCGCGGCGGCGATCTCGGCCAGCGTGGCCTCCAGGGTCTCCAGGTCCAGGCCGGCGCGGGCCGTGAGGTCCGAGCGCCCGGAGTCGCAGAAGAGCACCTCCCCCGCGGCGAGCCCCTTCTTCAGGTAGGGCTGCTGCTCGGGGAGGACGTGGCTCTCCAGCGCGGCCTCCGTGGTCAGGCCCCAGATCGCCTCCTGCTCTCGCCAGGGCGTCGAGAGGTTCACGCTGCCGGTGTAGGACTCGTCCACGAAGCGCTCGCCGTCCTGGTTCACCCACACCCAGGGCACCACCTCGTTGAAGACCATCTTGAAGGGGCGGCCGTCGGCGCCGGGGAAGGCCATGCTGTTGCGGAACCAGCCCATCTTGTCCAGGTCGCGGGTCGCCCAGCCGTGCTCCTGCGCCCAGTCCAGGGCGGACCCGGTGGCGCCGCCGTCGCCGGCCTCGCCCCAGGCCCCATACTCCAGATCGGCCACCTCCTCGAGCTGGCCCACCCAGCTCACGCTCCCGGCGAAGCCGCCGCTGGCGATCACGGTGACGTCTGCCCCGATGACCGTGCCGTCCGAGAGCACCACGCCGAGGACGCGCCCCGACTGCATCCAGATGTCGTCCACCCAGGTCTCGAGCCGGGTCTCCACGCCCTCGGGCAGGCTCGTCGCCAGGCGCTCCGCCAGACCCGAGCCGCCGCCGCGCACCATCGCCAGCCGGTGCTTGTGCAGGATGGGGTCGGCGAAGACCTGGGTGAAGTCCAGCCCCAGGGCCGTCACCCCGTCGTAGATGTCGTCGAGGTCCTCCAGCCAGAGCTCCGTCGCCTCCGTGGGCTCCTCGCCGGTGTAGGCGACCCAGTCCTCGCGGACCTCGTCGAGGCTGTCCTCCTCGCCCAGCGCGGTCTGCTCGGGGTAGTCCGCGAAGAACATGAGCCCGCCGGCCAGGATGGCGCGACCGCCCACCTTGTCGGAGCCCTCCAGGATCAGGGCCTCCTCGAGCCGGGTCCCAACGGCGAGCCCGCTCACGCCGCCGCCGACGATCACGACGGGGACGTGCTCGTCTGCGCTGAGCCCCCCTGTGTCGCGGAAGCGACGGTCGCCGTTCGTGCCATCGGTGCAGGCGTAGAGGTCGAGGAGGGAGAGGAGTAACCACATGGAATTAGTATAGGCCTGGCGGGGGGCCGAGGGAAGCGCCCCCTCCGCGGCGCCGCGGGCGCGATCCCTCGAGTCTCCGCGTCACTCCATGGCTTTGTTCGTCTTCACCATCTCGGCCAGCGCGCGCTCCTCCACGCGGATGCGCACGGCCAGCAGCGCCGCGTTCAAGGCCGTGAACGTGACGGCCGTGATCCACGCCGAATGGATCAGCGGGAGCGCGATCCCCTCCAACACGACCGCCAGATAGTTTGGGTGATTGAGCCAACGGAAGGGCCCATCGACGATGCGGGGGAGCCCCGGGACGATGATCACCCGCGTGTTCCAGCGCGGGCCGAGGGTGCGGATCACCCACCAGCGCAGCCCCTGACAGCCCAGGGCGATGGCCAGCATCGGCCAGCCGAGCCAGGGGAGGAAGGGGCGATCCAGCAGCCAGACCTCGAGCGCGCAGCCCACCAGGAAGCCGGTGTGGAGCACCACCATGAAGGGGTAGTGCTCGCGGCCGTGCTCCGTCCCGCCGCGGGCGAAGCTCCAGGCGGCGTTGCGCAGGCTCACGCGCACCTCGACGAGGCGCTCCAGCGCGGTCACCGCGATCAGGCCAAGGTACAGGATCAGGCTGCTCATCGCCTCACCACCAGTGGGTCTCGTCGAGGTTGGCGTCCCCCGCTCTCGCGGCGTCCCAGGGCCGCGCGGGCAGGTACTTCCAGCCCCCGTCGGAGAACATGAGCGCGATGTTGGCGCGCTCGATGCGCTCGGCGATCCGCAGCGCGGCGTAGAGCACGGCGCCCGAGGAGACCCCGGCCATGATGCCCTCCTCGCGGATGATGCGCTGGGCGCACTCGATGGCTTTGTCGCTGCCCACCAGGAAGCGTCCGTCCAGCAGGTCCAGCTCCAGCAGGGGCGGGCGATAGCCCTCCTCCAGGCTGCGCAGTCCCTGGAGGCACTCGCCGAGGCGCGGCTCCACGCCGATCAGCTTCACGCTGGGGTTGAGCTCGCGCAGGCGGCGCCCCACGCCCATCAGCGTCCCGCCGGTGCCGATGCCCGCCACCAGCACGTCCACCCGCGGCAGCGCGCGGGCCAGCTCCGCCCCGGTGGTGCGGTAGTGCGTCTCGGTGTTGACGGGGTTGCTGAACTGGCGCACGGCGAACCAGCCGTTCTGCTCGGCCAGGCGCTGGGCCTCCTCGATGGCCCCGCCCATCCCGGCCTTCGGGCGCACCCAGATGATCTCCACCCCGTAGAGCTGCAGGATGTCGGCGATGCTGGGCACCACGCCGCAGGGGATGACGACCTTCAGCTCATAACCGCGCTGCCGGGCGACCATGGCCAGGGCGATGGCGGTGTTCCCCGTGCTGGCCTCGACCAGGGTGGCCCCGGGGCGGAGCCCGTGGCGCTCCTCCAGCTCGTCCACCATGGCCATGGCCACGCGGTCCTTGATGCTCCCGCTGGGGTTCTGCCCCTCCAGCTTGGCGAAGAGACGCACCCCCGGCTTCGGGTTCAGCCGTTTGAGCTCGACGAGCGGGGTGCGACCGACGGTCTGGAGCAGGAGGTGGGACATCCCCCAGGGGATAACGTGTCCGGGGCCGGGACCCCAGGGCTCAGCTCGGGATGAGCTGGGTCCAGGAGAAGCCGCCACAACCCGTGGTGGAGGGGTCCGCGGGATCGGCGGCGGCGGTGGCCTCGGCCTCCTCGGCGGTGGCGGCGGCGTAGGCCGTCTGGCAGTACCAGAGCTGGTCGCTGCTGTCCCAGGTCCAGTCGAAGCGGCTGTACAGGTCCGGGTTGTAGGCGTTGCCGCTGCCGTTCAGGGCGATGGCATGCATGTCGACGTTGTTGAAGCTCTCGATGGCGTAGGTGGAGTCGCCCTGCACCCACTGGTCGCTCGTGATCTCGTGGGTGCCGCCCCAGTTGTCGGTGTACGTGCCGACGATGGCGAGCTCGTCGGCGTTGCCGGTCTCCTGGCTGATCTCGCCGGTCTCCTCGGCGCCGCCGGAGTCGGAGCCACCCTTGTCCTTGCAGGCGACGAGGCTGAGCAGGGCGAACACGGTGAACAGGGTCTTCATGGTCTCCTCCAGGGCCGGGGCTGCCCGGCCAGCTTCTTGTGTGGGGTCACTCGGAGATGGCCTCGCCGTTGACCACGGCGAGCGCGTCCAGGTCGAAGCCGCCGGCGACGCCGTCGTAGCTGCTCTGGCCCGCGTCCTGGACGCGGACGTAGCGGGCGCGGGCGAGGCCGAGATCGGCCAGATCGAAGGCGTCACCACCGGCGGCGTCGGGGTCGGTGGCGTCGACGCCGTTGGCGCTGGTGGCGTAGACCAGGCCCTGGCCCGCGCAGCCGGGCGCCCCCTCGCTGAGCGGGTCGCAGCTCCAGGTGAGCCAGGTCTCGCCGTCCTCGCTCGCGCTCACGATCCCGGCCTCGGTCCAGCCGGGGAAGGGGTTCTCGAAGACCAGCAGGTCCGGCCCCTCGCCGTCCACGGCCTCGATGTCGTCGAAGGCGAGCTCGATGAGGCCCTCCCGACCCAGCGAGAGCACGTCGAGGCCGCCCTGCTCTCCCCCGCCCTCAGGCGAGCCCAGCACGACGTCGGGGAGGCTCTCCTGCCCGAAGCCCGCGCCCTCCCCGGGCTCGAAGGAGAGGATGACGTCGGCGAAGGGGTCCGGGCCGGTGTCCACGGGCTCGCCCGACTCACCGGTCTCGGCGGGCTCGCCGGTGTCGTCAGCCTTCTCCCCGCCGCAGGCGAGGAGGGACAGGATCAGCGAGGCGAGGATCAGGGTGCGCACGGGAGACCTCCGCCAGGGGAGATCGAACCGTGCCCGGCGAAGGACCCGATGCGGATCCTCGCCCCGAGGAACGCGACAGCTCACGCGAAGGCCGGTCTCCTGGCTCCTGGATCGACCGCTCCTGCCGCGTCTTCCCAGGGCTGGAGCCCCAGTGACGATGTGCGGCGAGCGTCCCCAGACACAGTGGCGGGGGCCGCGCCGGTTCGTCGCCTCCTGAAGAGGCGACCCCGGCTTCCCGTTTCACCCGCAGACCGCTCCCCGATGGAGCGTGCCGGCAGGCACCTTCGCGCGCGACGCTGTGAAAGAGGAGGATGGTCTAAGGGGAGGCTACCCGGGTGTCAAGTCGCGGTCGCGCCCCCGCAGGAGCTCCCGGCGCCCGCGGTGCAGCCGAAGCAGTGTCTGTCGGTGCGCACGCGCCGGCCCAGCAGCGCGCGCAGCCCGGCCTCGTCCAGCGCATCGAGGTGGGCGGGGCGCTCCCCTACCCCGGCCTCGATCTCCAACATCTGGTTGAAGTCGCAGTCGTAGAGCCGGCCGTCCCAGCCCACCGAGAGCGTGTCCCGGCACATGAGGCCGGCGATGGCGCCGGGGTTGAAGCCGCTCCGCAGCCGCTCCAGGTAGGAGGCTGTGTTGCCGCTCTCCTGCAACCACAGGAGGAAGCGGGAGATGGGCATGTTGTTGAGCGCGATCACGCGGTCGAAGCTCACGCCCTCGCGCCGGGAGAGCTCGTCCCGCCACTCGCGCTCCAGCGCCTGCTGGGCCCCGGGGAGCCAGGCGCCCGCCGGGTTGTGCATGAGCGTGAGCCGGCGCCTCGGGTCGCCCCTGCCGTAGCCGGCGGCGTTGAGCAGGCGCATCGCCTCCATGGAGCGGGCGTGGGTCCCCTCCCCTCGCTGGGCGTCGGTGTTGCGGGCCCGGGGGTGCGGGAGCGAGCAGACCAGCTCCACCCCGCGCTCGCCCAGCCAGTGGGGCAGATCGGCGAAGCGCGGCAGCAGGAGCACGGTCAGGTTGCAGCGGTCGATGACGTGCCGGCCGGCGTCCACCGCCGCCTGCACCAGCGCGCGGAAGTGGGGGTTGAGCTCCGGCGCCCCGCCGGTGATGTCCACGGTGTGCAGGGAGGGCACGCGATCCAGCAGGGAGAGGGCGCGGGCCATGGTCTCCCAGCTCATCTGCTCGTCGCGGTCCGGCCCGGCGTCGACGTGGCAGTGCCGGCAGCTCATGTTGCAGCGCTTGCCCACGTTGATCTGAAGGACGCCCAGCGGCCCCACGGGGAGCCCCTCCGCCCAGCCCGCCTCGGCCAGCGCGCGCTGGAAGTCGAGCTCCGGGCCCGCCTCGGCCAGGGCCGCGAGCTGCGCCGCCGGGCTGGCCAGGGGCAGGGCTCGGGAGAAGAGGGAGCGGGTGGCGCGCGGGCTCGGGTCCAGCTCGGGGGTCTCGACCTGCGTGATCTCGGCGTCCACGCTCACATCCCGTGCTTGTGGACGTGGTCCAGCATCTGGACGCCGTGGACCAGGCTGGCTCCCCCGCGGATGGCGGCGGCGACGTGCAGGGCCTCCGTCATCTGCTCCAGATCGGAGCCCTTGGCGAGGCAGTCGGCGCTGTAGGCGTCGATGCAGTAGGGGCACTGGACGGTGTGGGCCACGGCGAGCGCGATCAGGCTCTTCTCCCGGGCGCTCAGCGCGCCCTCGGCGAAGACGGCGTTGTACCAGTCGAAGAACCGGCGCGCCAGCTCGGGGCTTCCCTCGCCGATCTGGCCGAAGCGGGGGAGATGTTCGGCCTTGTAGTAGTCGCTCAAGCGGACCTCCGAGGGCAGGCTACCCCGCCCGGCCCGGCCCGTCGATCCCGCGCCCGTGGGGGGCCTCGCTGGCGGATCGGGCGGGAGTCGGCTACAAAGGCCGACCGCCAGGAGTCCACCATCCAGACCCCCGGGCCAGCCTTCCGAATCGACCCCACGCGGGCCCTGACCTGGGCGCTGATCGCGCTCGTGGTCCACGCCCACGTTCGCTTCGTGATCACCGATGATCGCGTGCCCGGGGATCTGGGGATGTACTACGCGGGCGTGCCCCACGCCTTCGATCTGCTCCTGGGTCACAGCCCGGGCACGGCGGGCGAGTGGGCCCACACGATCACGCAGCCCACGGGCTGGCTGCACCTCCTGATGGCTTCGGCGCTCGCGCTCTTCGGGCGGGGCCAGGACAGCTTCGCGCTGTTGGGGGTGGTCTGGGTGCTGCTCCTGCTCGTCGGCGTGGGCCGCCTGGGGCGGCACCTGGGCGGGGACCTGGGCGCCCTGGTGGCGGTGGGCCTCTGCGGGGCGATGCCGGGGGTCGTGCTCTCGGGGCGCACGGGCTGGATCCATGTGCCGGAGGCGGCGCTGGTGCTCGCGGCCCTGAGCGTGTGGGTGGAGGATCCGGGCTTCTCCCGCCGGCGAACGCTGGCCGGGGTGGGGGCGCTGGGGGCGCTGGCCCTGACGCTCCGGCCCTCGGGGCTGGTGTGGGTGGGGGCGCTGGCGCTCATGCTGGGGCTGCGGGCCTGGCGGGTGGGCCCCGGGGGATCGCGGCGTCCGCTGGTGATCCTGGGGGTCCTGTGGCTGCTGGCGGCGCTGGTGCCCCTGGCCGTGCTGGGGGACTACCTGAAGCTCAAGGCGATGGCGCGCGACCGCTACGACGCGCTGCTGCCAGAGCTGGGGATGCAGCTCCAGATGCTGCTGGGCTTCCTGCCGGGCCTCGTGGCCCTCGGGGGGCTGGTGGCCGGGGGGCTGGCGCTGGTCCGGGCGCGGCGGGATCGCACGGTCCCGCGCCTCCCCGATCCGGCGCCCACCCTGCTCGCCCTCTGCGGCGGGGTGGTGCTGATCTCGCTCGGGCTGTGGCTCGTGTCCAAGGCCGGGCTCGACAACTACACCTTGATGTGCCCGGCGCTCGCGCTGCTGGCGGCGGCGGGCTTCGCGCGGGTGGCGCCGGTGACGGGCGGCGGGCTCGCGGTGGTCGCCTTCCTGCCCTTCTGGGGCTTCCAGTGGATGGATCCGCCGGCGCAGGGCTCCTGGCTCCGCACCACCCCGGGCTTCCGGGAGATCCCCATCGACCCCCACGTGCTCAGCGCCTACCGCCCGCTGGTGGGCTTCGGGGAGACCGAGATCCGCGCGCTGGTGGACGCCACCTGCGGGGAGGAGACGCCGCCCCAGCGCTGCACGGTGGTGGCCGACCAGGGGCTGTTCGCCCCCTATGGTGAGGAGCCCGGCTATCTGGAGCTCTTCCTCTCCGGCGAGACGCGGGTGCGGCTCTACACGGTGCGCGACGAGCCCCTGCCGGTGAGCCAGCGGGTCGAGGCGCTGGCGGAGTACCACTGCGGGGAGCGCGACCAGGGCTGGCGCTTCCGCTGGCCGCGCTCGCAGAAGAACCTGGAAGAGCTGATGGATCGCTCCAAGCTGGAGCCGGTCTGGACGCAGCAGGTGGGCCCGGGCTGCACCTTCCTCTGGCTCACGCCGCGCGGCTACCTCGCCCATCCGGAGCTGCTCCCCCGCGCGGGGCAGCGGCTGATGGCCGGGCAGCCCCCTACCCCCGATCAGCTCAAGGGGGCCGAGCCCCCCGAAGAGGAGCTGATCAAGCGCATCCGGCCGGGCCAGGAGGGCCCGGTGCGGCGTCGAGGTCGCGAGTGAGCGAGCAGCGAGACACGCGCCTGGGCGCGCTGGTGGTGGGCGCCCTGGTCGCCGCCCTCTTCCTGGGGACCCTGACCACGCTGGCCACGCGCTTCCTGGGCATCGAGTACGTGGACCACTACGGCACGCAGTGGTTCTACTGGTTCGCTGAGCACCAGCTCCGCACGGGCGAGGGATTCGGCCACTCCGACCTGATGTTCTTCCCCTACGGCAAGGACATCTACCTGCACACGGGCGCCAACGTGCTGGACGCGATCCTGGCGGTGCCCTTCCGGGCGCTGCTGGGGTCGGTGCTGGGCTACAACCTCTTCGTCATCGCGGGCCTGCTGGCGAGCGCGTTCGCCTTCTACCGGCTGGCCATGGACTTCACCGAGGACCGGAACGCGGCGATGATCGGCGCGGGGCTGGTCACGCTCTCGCCCTTCGTGCTCTCCGAGGTGGCGGAGGGGCGGCCGACCCAGGCGATCCTGCTCCTCCCGACGCTGTTCCTGCGCGAGCTCTGGCGCGTGGGCAGCCGTCCGGGCCTGCGCGCGCCCCTGCTGGCGGGGGTCTTCCTGGCGTTGACGGGCTACCAGTACTGGTTCTACGCCTTCTTCGGCGGCATGGCGGCGCTCGCGGCGGGCCTCTGGCGCGTGGCCTCGCCCCCCGAGGGCGCGGGGAGGCGGCACGAGATCCTGGCCCGCCACGCCCTCATCGCGCTGGTCTCCCTGGCCCTCACCCTGCCGGCGACCTGGAGCCTGCTCCAGGCCAGCCAGTCCGGGGAGGTGCCCGGACTCCTGGACGTCTCGGGCTGGGGCGAGGGCGCCATCCGGCCGCAGACCCAGGAGGGCGGGGGCATCGGCCTCTTCCTCTGGCAGCCGCTCCGGGGGATGTCGGGCTTCCTGGCGGGGACGGACCCGGAGGAGCTCCAGTACCTGCCGCAGGGGGTCTTCACCTCGTGGGTCGCCATGCTCGCCGCCGTCGCCACGCTGCTGCGGCCCGGTCGGCTCGCCCGCGGGCCCGCCTTCGCCATCGTGGCGATCTGCACGGTGCTGGCCATGGGGCCGGTGCTGCTGATCGGGGACGCCTGGGTCCCCAACCCGCCCTACGTGTTCCTCGTGGAGAACGTCTCCTTCCTCCGCCGCCTCTGGTGGCCTTCGCGCGCCTACGTCTACACGAACCTGATCTACGGGCTCTGCGTGGTCATGGCGCTCACATGGATGGGGCAGATCGGGCGGCGCATGCAGGCGGTGGTGGCGACGCTGGGGGTCGCGGCCTGGGGATGGCACCTGCACCTGGGGAACCTGGCCCCCTTCCCCACCTGGGACGCCACGGTGCCCGCGGGCTACCGCTGCCTGGCCGAGGGCGAGCCCGGGGCGATCATCGAGCTGCCCTTCTCCTGGACGCAGGCCCATCTGTACTGGCAGACGGTCCACGAGCGGCCCATCCTGGGCGGGATGCTGGAGAACAACGAGCTCTTCGCGCCGAAGGAGGCCGTCGCCCTCCGGGAGGACAACACCTTCGTGGCGGGTCTGCTCTCGCTGGCGCGATCCGAGGGAGACGAGATCGACACCTGGACAGAGGCGGACAAGGCGGCCGTGGGAGCGCTCGGCTATCGTTACGTGGTGCTGCAGCGCGACGCCTTCAACCCGCCCCCCAACATGCCCGGCCTCGCCGACAACGCCGTGCGGGCGCGCCTGCGCCGGATGCGGCAGCTCCTCACCCGCGGCCTCGGGGATCCGGTCTATGAGGACGCCCGCGTGAACATCTACGCCCCCTGGGGCGGGGGGCGCCCCTGCGCGGAGGAGGGCTTCGAGCAGGATCAGAAGACGCTCGGCAACACCGAGGTCACCCACGGCCTGCGCGCCAACGTGCCCCCCGGGGACACGCGCCTGCGCAACCTCCTGCCCCTGCCCGAGGAGGACGAGGGGGACGAGGACGGCGCGGAGGGCGCGGCGAAGACGGAGAGCGCTCCATGATCCTGGCTGGGGACATCGGCGGGACCAAGACCAACCTCGCCCTCTTCGAGGTCGGCGCCGGGGGGCTCCGGCGGGCGCGCGGGGCGAGCCTGCGCAGCGCGGACTACGGGAGCCTGGCCGAGGCGCTGCGCGCGTTCCTGGGCGCCACCCCCGAGCCGGTGGAGGCCGCCGCCTTCGGGATCGCGGGCCCGGTGGCCCACAATCGCACCCGCACCCCCAACCTGGCCTGGGATGAGGTGGACGGCGACGCGCTCTCCCGGGCGCTGGGGCTGGGGCCGGTGGCCCTGCTCAACGACCTGGTGGCCACCGCGCTGGGCGTGGCGATGCTGCCTCCGAGCGCGCTCGTCACGCTGCAGGAGGGGGAGGAGGACCCGAGCGCCGCCCACGCCGTGATCGCCGCGGGCACCGGGCTCGGCATGACCGCCCTGCTCCCCGCCCCTGCCGGGCCCGTGCCCATGCCATCCGAGGGTGGACACGTGGACTTCGCCCCGCGCGACGAGCGGGAGCACCGGCTCCTCGGCTTCCTCCGCGCCGAGATCGGGGGCCGGGTGAGCGCCGAGCGCGTGGTCTCCGGCCCCGGGATCGGCAGCATCTACCGCTTTCTCCGCGAGGTCGAGCGCGTCGCCGAGGACCCGCGGATCCGGGCGGAGCTCGACGCCATCCCTCCCGAGCGCCAGGGCGAGCACGCCGCAGCCGTGATCGCCGCGAACGCCAGCATGGACGCGCTCTGCGCGGAGGCGATGCGGATGTTCTTCAGCGCCTACGGGGCGGTCGCCGGGAACCTCGCCCTCTTGACGTTGGCGCGCGGGGGTCTGACCGTGGCCGGAGGGGTGGCGGCGCGCAACCTCGAGCTCCTCCGCGCGGGCCCCTTCTTGGAGTCCTTCCTGGACAAGGGGCGTTACAGGCCCATCCTGGAGCGCGTCCCGCTACGAGTGGCGCTGGATCAGGAGACGGCCCTGCTGGGTGCCGCCCGCCACGCCGCGACCCTCCGCGCGCGGCGGGATTGAGCCTCAAACGGGTTTCCGCTCAGATCTCTGTAGACGTTCGGGGGCCGCTCCGTTAATTGTGCGCCCCAACTGAACCGCTCAACACATGGTGACGCATGAGAACCACTCCTACCTTCCTGAATTCCTTCCTTCCAATCTCCCTCCTGGCCTTCGGTCTCACGCTCTCCGCCTGCCCTGGCGACGACAAGGGCGGTGAGGGCGAGGGTGAAGGTGAGGGTGAGGGCGAAGGTGAGGGTGAGGGCGAAGGCGAGGGTGAGGGTGAGGGCGAGGGTGAGGGTGAGGGTGAGGGTGAGGGTGAAGGCGAGGGTGAGGGCGAAGGCGAGGGTGAAGGCGAGGGCGAGGGTGAGGTGGACGTCGACGGCGACGGCTACGACAGCTCCCGCGACTGCGACGACACCGACGACAGCGTCTACCCCGGCGCCCCCGAGTACTGCGACGACAAGGACAACGACTGCGACGATGACGTGGACGAGGACGCGGTGGACGCCGAGTGGGTCACCTCGGACTCGGACGGCGACGGCTTCGGCGACCCCGACGGCGCCGAGCTGAGCTGCGACGGCGGCACCGTGGACAACACCCTGGACTGCGACGACCGCGACGCGGACGAGCCCCAGGTCGTGGACATCAGCTTCTCGGGCAGCTCGGACGGCTCGCTGGACCGCCCCTGGAAGGCCATCCAGGACGGCATCGACGCCGCGGACAAATGCGTGGTGGTCTACGCCGGCACCTACGATGAGGCCATCGACTTCACGGGCAAGGACATCTCGGTCCTCGGCGTCGAGGGCGCCGGGGCCACGACCATCGACGCCAGCGGCACCGGCAGCCCGGCCGCCACCTTCGACGGCGGCGAGGGCGAGGAGGCCCGGCTGGAGGGCTTCACGCTCACCGGCGGTGAGGGCTACCTGACCAGCAGCTCGGCCAGCTACGGCTGCGGCTCGGGCGACACCTGCTACGACTACATCTCCACCTACTGCGGCGGCGGTGTGTACATCAGCGGGTCCTCCCCCACGCTGACCAACCTGGCGATCCTGGGCAACGCCCTCCCCGAGTCCTCCACCACGACCTCGGGCGGCGACACCTACTACGTCAGCTCCTTCGGCGGCGGGCTCTGCCTCGTCAACGCCTCTCCGACCGTGCGCGGCGTCAAGCTCTTCGCCAACTACGGCGGCCTGGGCGGCGCGGTCTACGCGGACGAGGACTCCGTGCTGGACATCTCGCAGGCCTACATCAACCAGAACGCCGCGGGCGACGGCGCCGGCATCGCGCTGGACGGCGGCACGCTCATGGCGATGAACCTGCTGCTGACCTGGAACGAGGCCGACGGCGATGGCGGCGGCGTGCTGGCCTCCTCGGGTGAGGCCAACCTGATCAACGTCACCCTGGGCGCCAACGACTCCAGCGGCGGCGGCAACGTCTCGGTCGGCGCCGAGGGCCAGGTCTACTTCTTCAACGGCATCAACTACGGCGCGGCCACGGGCGCCGGCGTGCTGGTCGCCTCGGGCGGCGGCTACGCCAGCTCCTACAGCAACGTCTACGGGAACGCCACGAACTACAACGGCGTGAGCGACCTGACGGGCGCGGACGGCAACATCTCCGCCGATCCCCAGTTCGAGGACGTCTCCGACGACGGCGACGCCTTCAACGACGACTGGCACCTGTCCTCGAGCTCGCCCTCGGTGGACGCGGGCAACCCCGACTCCGTCTACAACGACATGGACGGCACGGCCAACGATCAGGGCGCCTTCGGCGGTCCCCTGGGCGTCTGGGCTCCGTAGCAGAACGTAGCGACGTGTCGCATGCGACACGTCTCGAGCGCGTCATCGTCACGCAGGGGCCCTTCGGGGCCCTTTTTCCTTCTCGCTCCCCCGCGCGCTGTGGTATGCTCAGAACCTGCGTGGCTCGCGGAGGATCGTGAATGAGCGCTCGTCGATGGGAGCTGGTGCTGCTGCTGGGGCTCGGCGTGGGCTGCGGGGGCGACAAGCCAGGTGCCGGGCCGGGATCGACCGAGTCTGGCGATGACTCCGGCTGGGGGGAGACCGGGCCCTCGGTCACCGACGCCGACGGGGACGGCTACCTGTCGTCGGAGGACTGCGACGACGCCAACCCGGACGTCAACCCGGGCGCGGACGAGGTCTGCGACGGGCTCGACAACGACTGCAACGACTACACCGACGAGGACGACTCCTACCTCGATCGCGACACCATGAGTCAGTACTACTACGACGTCGACGGCGACGACTACGGCAGCACGGACTCCATCCTGGTCGCCTGCCTGCAGCCGGAGGGCTACGGCAGCCACGAGGGGGACTGCGACGAGACCAACCCCAGCATCAACCCCGGGGCTGAGGAGGTCTGCGACGAGATCGACAACGACTGCAACGGCGTCGTGGACGACAGCGCGACCGAGGGCGACTGGTACTACCCGGACGCGGACGGTGACGGGATCGGCCGCATGGGCGAGCTCTCCCTGGCCTGCAGCGGCGCGAGCCTGCCCCTGGACTGCGACGACGAGGACGCCACCGAGCCTCAGGTCGTGGACATCAGCGCGACCGGGCTGACGGCGGGCACGCTGGCCTTCCCCTGGGTCAGCATCCAGGACGGCATCGACAACGCCGATCTCTGCGTGATCGTCTTCCCGGGCACCTACGCTGAGGCCATCGACTTCACGGGCAAGAACATCTCGGTGGTGGGCGTGCAGGGCGCGGAGACCACGATCATCGACGCCACCGGCCTGGGGACCCCCGCGGTGACCTTCGCCACCGCCGAGAGCGCCGACGCATCGCTGAGCGGGTTCACGGTCACGGGCGGCGCCGGGGAGACGGCCAGCTCCACCTACTCCTACTCCTGCGGCTCGCGGACCACCTGCAACGAGTACACCACCTCCTACTGCGGCGGCGGCGTCTACGTCAGCGGCGCGGCCCCCACGCTCAGCGACCTCATCCTGACGGCCAACACGCTCAGCGAGGCGTCCACCACGACCTCCGGCTACGACACCTGGTACGTGGCCTCCTTCGGCGGCGCGCTCTGCCTGCTGGACGGGGCGGTGAGCCTGTCGGACAGCGTCATCTCGTCGAATTTCGCGGACACCGGCGGCGGCATCTACCTCGACGAGAACAGCCAGCTGGAGGTGACGCGGAGCTGGCTCTACGGCAACACGGCCACCGAGGGCGCCGCGATGGCGGTGGACGGGGGCGCGCTCTCGCTCTCCTACCTCATCTCGGCCTGGAACGACGCCAGCAGCGAGGGCGGCAGCGTGTGGCTGGAGAACGGCAGCCTGAGCCTCTCCCAGGTCACGCTGGCCGAGGACGACGCGCCCACCGGCGGGCTCATCTCCGCGGGCGGCAGCGGCGGGATCACGATGCAGAACAGCATCCTGTACGGATCGGACACCGGGGCCTGCGTGAACCTGGCCGACAGCGCCTCGCTGTACGCGACCTACAACGACCTCTATGACTGCGGCGGTGGCCGCGTCACCGGAGGCACGGATCCCACGGGGAGCAACGGCAACATCACGGCCGACCCCATGTTCGCCTCGGTCACGGACGACGGGGACCCCACCAACGACGACTGGAGTCTGCGGGAGGGCTCGCCGTCGGTGGACGCGGGGGATCCCAGCACGCTGGACGAGGACGGGAGCGTGGCGGATCAGGGGGCTTATGGCGGGGCCGGGGGCGCGAGCTGGTAGTCGGACCGACTGGAGCCCTCGCCCTGGTGCTGGCCTGTGCGCCAGCCCCCAAGGGAGCCCCGGACACCACGCCCGGCCTCCCCTCCGCTGAGACCGGCCTCCCCTCCCCCGAGACCGGGAGCGCCGAAGAGACTGCCTCCGAGCCGGATATCGAGCTCGTCCCCGGCAGCTCCTACGAGCCCGGCGAGTCCCTGTTCCGCGATGACCTCGTCCACCAGCTCTCCCTCACGCTGGACGACGACGCCTGGGACAGCCTGCTGGTCGACCCGAAGACCTACGTCGAGGGCACCTTCTCCGACGGGACCACCAGCCTCTCCGTGGGCGTGCGGCTGAAGGGCTGGTCCTCCTTCCAGCCGATCACCGGCAAGCCCAGCATCCGCGTCAGCTTCGACCACTACGTGGACGGCCAGCGCTACGACGACCTGGAGGCGGTGGACCTGGTCAGCGAGGTGGAGGACCCGGCCTTCGTCTCTGAGGCCATCGCCTACCGGATCTTCCGCGACGCGGGCCAGCCGGCCTCGCGCACGGGCTTCGCCTGGCTGCGCGTCAACGACATCGACTACGGGTTGTATACGCTGGTCGAGAAGAAGGACGACGTGCTGGTGAAGCGCTGGTGGCCGGACGACGACGAGGGCAGCCTGTATGAGTCCTCCTCCATCGCCTGGCCCTGTGACCTCGACGACGGCGGCAGCCCGCGCTGCGACTGCTGGGAGCAGGACGAGGTGGGGAGCGCGGACGAGCGCGCCGACCTCGAGGCGCTGTGCGCGCTGGCCACGGACACGCCCGACGCGGAGTGGCGGGAGACCATCGAGGGCGCCGTGGACTGGGAGGAGATCTCCGGCCACATGGCCACGGAGATCCTGATCGACGCCTACGACCACTACGCCGGCTACATGGGCAACGTCTACCTGTACCACCAGGCGGACGCCGAGCGATGGTCGCTGATCCCGGCGTCCATGAACTCGGTCTTCGGCTCCTCGCGTTACTCCGCGGGCTCCTGCGGGACCTCGGGCCGCGTCCCCGAGGACTTCGACGGCGGGCTGCTGATCCGGCGCTGCTGGGACGACGAGACCTGCAAGAGCGAGCTCTACGAGGCCCTGGGCGGGGCGGTGCGCGCGCTGCAGCGCTCGGACATCCTCGAGCAGATCGACGCCTGGGGCGCGCTGGTCGAGCCCTATGTCGCCCTGGACCCCAAGGCCGGGTACTCGGTGGAGCAGCTCCAGACGCAGCTCACCTGCATCCGCGACTGGCTCGAGGCGCGCCCGGCGGAGCTCCAGCCCTACCTCCCGGTGGAGTGCCTGGGCGAGGGCGGAGACCTGGACGTGAGCGGCTGGGGCGACCTCTCGACGAATGGGTCCTGCGACCGGGATCAGCCGGACATCGTGGCCTTCTCCGTCACGCGCCTGGACGGGGTCGAGGTCGAGCTGGCCGAGGAGGCGGTCGGGCTCGCGGCGGGCGACGAGGCGCTGATCCTCGTGCTCCAGGGGAGCGCGGGCGAGCACGCGGCGGTCGGGGCCTACGCGCTCGCCGAGGTCGTCGCCGTGGACGGTGCGCTCGTCACCCTCGCCGACGCGCCGGAGCTCGGCCTGGACGCCGATCTCTCGGGCTGGAAGGTGTCGCTCCAGCGGGTGCCCGTCTACGAGGACGTGGTCATCCGCGCTGGCGCGACGCTCACGGCGGCGGCCTGGGACGGCGAGACCGGCGGCGTGCTGGCCCTGCGCGTCACCGGCACGCTGACCATCGAGGACGGAGGCGCGCTCTCCGCGGCGGGCCTGGGCTACGCGGGGGGCGCGACGGGCGCCTCCTACAACCTCGACGGCTACCAGGGCGAGAGCCTGGAGGGCGAGGGCATCGGCGGCGCGTCCAGCACCGAGGGCTACAACGAGGCCAACGGCGCCTGGGCCGCGAACCTGGGCGGGGGCGGCTGCAACATCGGCGGCGCGGGCGGCGAGCACGCGGGCGGGGCGACGGACGGCGTGTCCTGGAACGGCACGGCCACGGCGCCCCAGGCGGGCGAGACCTACGGCGACGAGAGCCTCTCGGCCTTGTACCTGGGCTCCGGCGGCGGCGGGCTGGTGAACCTGGGCGGCGCCTCGGGGCCGGGCGGCGCGGGCGGCGGCGTCCTGCTGCTGGAGGCCGGCGCGCTTGTCGCCGAGGGAGAAGGCGCGATCCTGGCCAGCGGCGAGGACGGCACCGCCTGGGCGTCCGGGAGCTGGACCTACGGCGCGGGCGGCGGGGCGGGCGGGAGCCTGTGGATCCAGGCCGAGACGATGAGCCTGGTCGAGGGCGCCATCCGGGCCACCGGCGGCGACGGCGAGGACGCGGTCGACCGGCCCGGCGGAGACGGCGGACAGGGCCGGATCCGGGTGGACTGCGGGACGGTGAACGGGGCGCCGTGCACGGACGCGGCCCTGGAGGGCCTGTCCACGCCGACCGCCTTCGTGGTAGAGCGTTGATCGATGCCCATGGACGCACCGACCGCCTTCGTCCTCTTCTGGTTCCTCGCCGCGCCCCTCTTCTGGATGGGGGTCTGCTCCCTGCTGGCCTGGATGGCCGGCCACCCCCGGCTGCTCCGCCGCTTCCCGCCCGTGGCGGACGACGTGCTGGGCTTCTCCACGCCCCTCGCGTCCGGTCGCGGGCCCTGGATGGTGCGCTTCAACAACGCGCTCACGGTGCGGGTCGGGGAGCGCGGGCTGCACCTGGCTCCCAACGGCCTCTTCCGACCGCCCTGGTGGTGGGGGATCCCCTGCATCCCCTGGAGCGAGCTCGTCTACGCGGGAGAGCAGTCCCTGCTCTTCATCAAGGGCCACAAGATCGAGATCCCCGCAGCGGACATGCGCTGGACGCTCTACGGATCGGCCGGCGAGGCCGTCGCGCGAGCCCTCGTGCAGCGGGGGCGCTTCAGCGGGCTCGTGGGTGGCGGGGGCGGCTGAGCAGCGTGGTACACTCCCCTCGACCCGAGTGAGGAGGAGCCATGCGAGCCAGCCCCTGGATGCTGTTGCTGAGCCTCAGCGCCTGCGCCGACAAGGACGAGCAGAAGGAGACCGGGACCCCGGAGACCGGTGACACGGGCTCCGAGGAGACCGGCCAGCCCCAGGAGACCGGCGACACCGGCCCCTCCGGCCTGGTCTACGCCCTCACCATCGAGGACTACACCTCCCACGACGGGCTGGCGGGCGTCACCTTCACCACCGACGCGGGCGCCACGGCCACCACCGACGACGACGGAGAGGTGGAGTTCGACCTCCCCTACAACCGCACCACCGTCGCTACCGCCAGCATCGACGGCTACCCCGACCTGCGCGAGGTCTTCCAGGTGGACCTCACCTGGCCGGACTTCACCCAGCGCCAGTACTACGCCAACCAGGACGCCGTGGGGACCACCTTCGACGCGGCCAAGGGCCATCTGGTCGTGGACATCACCTCCTACCAGTACGGAGACGACGGCGGCCCCGACCGTGAGGAGCTGCCCGGCGCGACCATCAGCATCAGCTTGGACGCGGAGGTCACGCTGGCCACCAGCGGCACCGTGGCCGGCGGGCTCACGCCCGGGGACACGACCATCGGCGGCGGCAGCAGCGGGACCGCGATCTACTTCGTCAACGTCGAGCCCGGCACCGCCACGCTGACCGTAGACGCCGGCGAGGAGTGGTCCTGCAGCCTCGGTCCGGGCACCGAGGTCGCCGAGAGCTGGGAGATCGACGTGCTCGCCGACACGACGACCCGCCTGCTCCTGATGTGCCGCTGAGCGTTCCTCGAGGTCGAGGCAGACCAGTGCGCCTGCGCGTAACGCCTTCGTAACTCCCCCTCCCCGTCCGGCGGGCCCGAGATACGGTGGCGAAGCCTGCTAGGATGGCCCATGCTCGCTCGTCTGCTCCTCGTCGCGCTCTGGCTGCTCCTCCCCTCCCCTGCCCTCGCCCAGGACGGCGGCGTCACGCTGCCGCTGGAGCGCTGGGAGGCCATGCTCGACCAGCTCGCCGAGGAGGAGGCGATGGCGCCCGCCCCGGAGCAGGTGCTCCACCTGGATCGCGCGGTGGAGGGCAGCTTCCAGCGCGGCGTCTTCAGCGGGACCCTGCGCGCCCGCCTGCTGGTGCCGCCGGGCCGCGAGGGCGAGCGCGTGCCGGTCATCGGTTCGGACTGCTCGGTGGCGAGCGTGCTGCTGGACGGCAAACAGACCAGCCTGCTCCTGGACGGTCAGCAATATACGGTGGCTGTCTCTGTGCCGGGCGTCCACACGGTGGAGGTCCGCTTCTTCCAGGGCCGGGAGGAGGACCGCTTCCGCCGCCAGCTCTCGCTGAACCTGCCGCCCGCGGGGCCGGTCGCCCTCTCCATCTGGCTGCCCGAGCGGGACGTGGACGCCAGCCTGGCCCGCGGGGCGCTGGTAGCCGCGCGTGAGGAGGCCGGGGGGACGCGGATCCTGGGGCAGCTCGACGGGCGCGCCGCCCTCGATCTGTCCTGGAAGCGCCTCTCCCCCGACCAGCCCGTCGGCGCGGCGAAGACCGAGGCGGAGAGCACCACGGTCTTCACGCTGCAGGAGGCGCTGGTCCAGGGCGTCTCCAGCGTGGAATTCCAGGTGAGCGAGGGCGAGGCCGACCGCTTCGAGCTCTCCATCCCCCGCGGCCTGGAGGTGCTGGACGTCACCGGCGACGCGGTGCTCCAGTGGTACAGCTCCCCCGCCCCGGAGGGCGGCGAGCAGGGCGGGCGGCTCACCGTGCTGACCCGCTACGTCGTGACGGATCAGACCACCGTCCGCGTACAGTTCCAGTTCCCCATGGACATGGAGGCCACGCTGGCGCTGCGCATGCCGCTGCCGCTGGTGGCCGAGGGCGTGGCGCCGCGCGGGACCGTGGGCGTGCAGGGGCCGGCGGGCCTGGAGGTCAAGGTCGAGCAGACCGAGGGGCTCGAGGCCCTGGACGCGCGGGACCTGCCGCCGGAGCTCCAGGAGCTCGCCGGGCGCCCGCTGCTGCTGGGCTTCTCGCTGAACGGCCCGCCCAGCCTCGCGCTCACGGTGCAGCGCCAGGCCTCGCTCGAGCTGACCAGCACGATCATCGACGACGTGCAGGCCAGCACGCTGCTCATCGAGGACGGCACCGAGGTGGGCAAGCTGCGCCTGCGCCTGCGCAACAGCACGCGGCAGTACCTGGGCGTCACGCTGCCCGCGGGCTTCACGCTCACCCACGCCCGCATCGACGGGCGGCCGGTGCGCCCGGCGGTCTCCGACGAGGGCGGGGTGGAGCGCCTGCTCTTCCCGCTCCAGCAGAGCGAGCGGCTCAGCCCCGGCTCGGGCCGCCAGCACGTCGTGGCCGAGGGCGAGACCCTGTCGGGCATCGCCGCGCTCTACGACACGCGGCCCGGCTTCTGGATGGAGATCCTCGACGCCAACCGCGACCAGCTCGCCAGCGACATGGACCTGGAGCCGGGGCAGGTCCTGAAGATCCCGGTCACGGACAGCACGCCGGAGAGCAGCTTCATCGTGGAGCTGGCCTACAAGCGCGCCAGCGACCCGCTGGGCTGGCTGGGCGGGCGCGGGCTCAGCCTGCCGGCCCTGGACGTGGACGTGGTCTCCACCACCTGGCACGTCTACCTGCCCGACGCGGTGCTGCCCTTCGGCTTCCATGGCAACCTGACCCAGACCTCCAACCTGCGCTATGACCCGGTCCGCCGCCTGCTCTACTTCCTGGGCGGCGCGCTGGGCTCGCGGGAGGCCTGGGCCGGCGGCGGCGACTACGACGGCCTCAGCGGCTACAGCGGCTCGGACGCGGGCTACGAGAGCATCCTCTCCAAGCGCCGCGGGCTCTACCTCTCGGAGTCCCGGTCCAAGGCCGGGGCCAGCGAGGTGCTGAGCAGCTTCCCCTTCACCGGCGAGCGCTACGCCTTCCAGCGCCTGCTGCCCGGCCAGGAGACGGGCGAGATCCACTTCTACTGGGTGGATCGCGACGCCGTCCCCGCGCTGCGCTGGGGCGGGCTGCTGGGCGCGATCCTGCTGACGCTGCGCGCGCTGCGGGGAGATCGGCGCATGCCCCTGCTGGTCGGCGCCGCGGCCCTGCTGCTGGTGGCCCAGGTGATCCCCGGCGTCCACCGCCGGCTCCTGTGGGGCGTGGACCTGGCCCTGGCCTGGGACCTGTACCAGCGCGCCGGGCGGGGCTGGCTGATCGCGACGCTCCAGAGCCCGCCCTCGCTGCGTGGGCTCTGGCGGCAGGCCCGCTGGCGGGACGTGGTCCTGGTCGGCGCGGCCGGCTGGGCGCTCTGGCTGGTGGCCACCTCCCCTGCCCTGCTCTCCACCTTCGCGCTCGCCCTCCTGCTGGGGCTGCGCCGCAGCGCCCGACGCCTGGCCGCGCCGATGGCGGCCCTGGCCCTGCTGTTCGCGCCCCCGGCCCACGCGGGCGGCTGGGAGGGGGACGCGGCGGACCAGGCGGCCGAGCAGCAGTTCGAGAGCATCATGACCTCGAACCTGGGCTATGTGGAAGGCAACCAGGCTCCTCGGCCCGCGCCGCCGGCCCAGGCCGCGCCCGCGACGACCACGCCCGCCCTGGCCCCCACCCCGCCCGGCTCCCAGGTGGAGATCCCCCTCGATCGCTACGAGTCCGTGCGCGCCGCGCTTCAGGACCGCGTCGAGCAGGCCGCGCCGGCCAACCCGGTGGTGCTGGGCGCCTCCCTCTACAGCGGGGCCGCGCAGGGCGGCGTGCTCTCCCTGAACCTGCGCCTGGGTGTCACGCTCAGCGGGGCCGGGCGCTGGAAGGTGGTCCCGGTCATCGGCGAGGAGGTCGTCATCGTCCGCGCTCAGGCCGGCGGCCAGCCCGTGGCCCTCTCCGTCCGCGAGGGCTACCACGTCTGGGTCACCCAGCAGAGCGGCGAGGTCGAGCTCTCCGTGGACGTGCTGGTGCCGCCCAAGGGTCCGCGCGGCAGCCTGGAGTACGACTTCCTGGCCCCCAAGACCCCGGTGACCCGCTTCAGCGCCGTCTTCCCGGTGCCCGGCCTCGAGCCCCGCCTGCGCAACACGGTGCGGGCCACGGTCCGCTCGGACGCGCAGAGCACGCGGTTGGACGCCGATCTTCAGAGCAGCTCCCGCGTCCACCTGGTCGGCTACCGCGATCTGCAGGAGGACGAGAGCCAGTCCGCCCGGGTCTACGCCGAGAGCCTGAACCTCGTCTCGCTGGGCGAGGACGCGCTCGAGCTGTTCTCGGTCTTCCGCTACAACATCCTCTACGCGGGGGTCCGGGAGTTCCGGGTCTTCCTGCCCGAGGGCTGGACCCTGGTCAGCGCCGAGGCCGAGGGCGCCTTCCGCCACAGCCTGGAGCCGGCCGAGGGCGGCCAGATCCTGCGCGGCGAGACCGCCTACCCCATCCGCAACGGCTTCGAGCTCTCCCTGCGCCTGCGCCGCGCCCTGCCCGAGAGCGGCGCCCGCTTCGGCGTCCCCCTGCCCCGCGGCCTGGACGTCGAGCGTCAGTACGGCTGGCTGGCGGCGGAGGTCAACGGCAACCTGCTGCTGCGCTCCGAGGACGCCGGCGCCGCCCTGCCCGTGGACGTGCGCCAGCTCCCCTACGCCATCGTGGAGAGCGCCGTCAGCCCGCCGCTGATGGCCTGGCGCGTCCTGGACCCCGCCACCACCGTGCAGCTCAGCGCCACCGCCATGCCCGAGAAGGAGCCGCTGAGCGGGTCCATCGACAAGGTGGAGGCCATCTCCGCCCTCTCGCTGGAGGGCACCGCGCTGACCGAGCTGCGCGTCACGCTCCGCAACCGCCAGCGCCACTCGCTGAGCATGCACCTCCCCGAGGGCAGCCGCGTGCGCACCGCCTCCCTGGACGGTGAGCCCGTGATCCCCAGCCAGGGGGCCGACGGCGCCGTGCTCTTCCCGCTCAAGCGCTCAGGCGGCGGGGATCGGCCGGTCGCGTTCACCCTCGTCGTCGTGCTGGAGTCCCAGGGCGACGCGCTCGGGCTCTTCGGCTGGCGGGCCCAGGCCCTCCCCAGCCTGGACATGCCCATCTCCTCGCTGGCCTGGACCCTGCGCGTGCCGGGCCGCAACGTCTACACCCGCCTGTGGGGGGACGTGGAGCCCCAGAGCCACGCCGGCAGCGGGGTCTGGTACCAGCCCGCCACCGGGGGCTACGCCGACAACAACGAGGTCGCCCCCATGGACCTGGGCGGGGCCTCTACCCCGGTGCAGGTGGAGATCCCGGAGGGCGGGATGGAGCTCCACTGGCAGCAGTACTGGATCGGCGCCGACCAGCCGGTCACGCTGAGCGTGGGCTACGTGCAGCGCTGGCTGGCCGGGACCCTGGCCCTCCTGCTGGGCGTGGGCCTGGCCCTCGGCGTGGCCCGGGCCTGGGCGACCCGCGAGCTCCCCCTCCTGCTGGGCCCCCCGCGCTTCCAGGCGGGGACCTGGGCCGTGATCGGGATCCTCACGCTGATCGCGACGGCGAAGCTCAGCAGCCCGAGCCTGGCGGCGCTGGCCGCGCTCTGCGGGGGCGCGCTGGGCCTGGTCCGGCGCCCCGGTGTGGGGACAATCATCGCCTGGTTCGGAGGATTGTTGCGCCTGGACGAACAGTCGGAGCGGCCGAAGCGCAGCCCGCTCAACAGCTTCTTCCTGTACTGCGCCCTGCTGGCCTGCCTCTGGCTGCTGGCGACCGGCCTGCTGGCCCTGCTCACCGTGCTCCCGAGCCCGATGGCCGGGTGAGCGGGCCCTTCGCCCAGGTTACACTCCAGCGTGGAGGTGCGCGTGAAGGCCAGACCTCTCGAGATCGAGGAGCCGCTGCCGGGTGAGGACGCGCTGCCCACCGACGACGGGATGCCCATGGAGTCGATGGATCACCGCCTGCAGATGGACCTCCTGGTGGACACCCTGGACGCGCACTGGGCCGACCGACCGGACGTCTGCGTGGCCGGCAACCTGCCGCTCTACTTCAGCGCGCATCAGATCAAGAACAACGACTTCCTCGGCCCGGACGTCATGATCGTGCTGGACACGGTGCGTCGGCAGCGCCGCTCCTGGGTGTGCTGGAACGAGGGGCGCAGCCCGGACGTCGTCATCGAGCTGCTCTCGCCGAGCACGGAGGAGAACGATCGCGGCCCCAAGATGCAGGTCTACGCGCGGACGCTGCACGTCTCCGAGTATTACCTCTACGACGTGGTGGACGGGCGCTTCGAGGGCTACGAGCTCGATCATCGGCGCCACCTCTACCTGACCATGCGCCCGGACGAGGACGGCGGGATCACCAGCGCCGTGCTGGGCCTGCGCCTGGTGCCGACCGAGATGGAGACGCTGAGCGGCGAGCGACGCCTCTTCCTCCGTTGGTACACGCCGGACGGGGGCCTGGTCCAGACCGGGCGCGAGGAGGCCGAGGCCGCGCGCGCGGTGGCGAAGTCCGCGGTCGCCCAGGCGAAATCCGCGGCGGAGGCTGCCCAGAAGGAGCGCGCCCGCGCCGAGGCCCTGGCGGCGAAGCTCCGCGCCCTCGGGCTCGATCCCGACGCATGAGCCCTCAAGCCCGAACCCGCGGCGAGCTCCGCCGCGAAGAGATCCGCAAGGCCGCGTACCGCTGCTTCCAGAAGGGCGGCTACCACGAGACCACCGTGGACGACATCTGCGCCGCCGCGGGCGTGTCCAAGGGCAGCTTCTACTGGAGCTACGCCTCTAAACAGGAGGTCTTCATCGACATCCTGGACACCTGGGCCCGCGAGGTCATGGACGAGCTCCACGAGCAGTTCGAGGCCAGCGTGCACGAGCCCGACTACGTGAGCGCCATCTCCCAGGCCCTGGAGCGCGAGACCGCCCGCGGGCGCCAGATCGTGCCTCTGTGGCTGGAGTTCAACACGCAGGCGCGCAAGGACGAGGAGATCCGCGCCTCGCTGGCGCGCTTCTACCGCCGGGCGCGCACCGCCATCGCCGAGATCCTCCGCCCCGTGACCACGCCGCGCCTCTCGGAGGAGGAGCTCCAGGCCACCGCCGCCGCCATCTTCGGCGCCTTCGCCGGGCTGATCATGCAGGACCTCTCCGACCCCAGCAACCTGGACACCCCGGCCACGATGCGCCGGGTCGTGCGCCTGGTCGGGGACGCCTTCCGCCAGGCCGCCGAGCGGAAGGGGGGCTCCGCCGCGAGCTGATCGGGCGGGTGGCGCGTCGGCCTCCGGTCGGCTACAGTCACGCCGCACACCTAGACCGACCAGTCAGTACAGTGTCCCGAGCGCCGACCCATGGGTCGGCTCTTCTTTCGTCCAGGACTAGACCGACCAGTCAGTTTAGCCCCCGAGGACCCCATGCAAGCCACCCCCCCCTCGCTCGCCCCCTCCCTGGCGCCCTCCCCGTCCCCGGCGCCCTCCCCCCACCTGGCCCCCGGCGCCCGCTCGCTGGCCGGGCGGCTGGCCCGCGGCGAGACCACCGCGGCCGTGACCTTCGCCGGTCAGGGGATGCCTGTGCTTGCCGAGCTGGCCGCCATCTGGCGCGACCACGCGAGCCTCCGCCCTCTCCTGCGCGCGGCCGAGGAGCGCGTGACCCGCTGGACGCAGTCGCGGGAGCTCCGCTGGAGCGGGCTCTACGAGCGCGGCTTCGCCCTGACGCGCTGGCTGGAGGACGAGGGAAGCCGACCCGAGGAGAGCTGGCTTCAGAGCACGGCGATCTCCAACCCCCTCATCTTCGTCTGTCAGGTTGCCCGGCACCAGGCGCTGGTGCAGGAGGGGCTGGGCGCGGCCTACGAGCGCGGCGCCATCCGCGCGTTGACCGGGCACTCTCAGGGGATCATGCCCGCCGTCCTGGTCGCCGAGAGCCGGGGCGGGCGCGTGTCCGTGGATCGCTTCGTGCAGTTCCTGGACTGGATGGTCTGGCAGGGTCTGACCATGGCCCGCTCCTACGGCGGCGCCGTGCGGCAGGGCGAGGAGACCTGCATGGCGGCGATCTCCGGCCCGGATCGCGAGCGCCTGATGGCCGTGCTCGCCCGCGTCGGCGCGAGCCTCGGGCCCGAGGACGCCCTGGCGCTCACCCTGGAGAACACGCGCACCCGCAACGTGCTGAGCGGCTCCCCCCGCGCCCTGGCCCGCGTCCGCGAGGCCCTGAGCGCACAGAGCGCGTCCGAGCTGGCCGCGCGCAAGGAGGGCCGCCGCGGCGGTCGCCCCCTCAGCTTCACCTGGGAGAGCCTGGCGGTGGGCGGGCCCTTCCACTCCTCGCACATGAGCCAGGGCTTCGAGGCCATGCGCGAGGTGGTGGCGGAGCTCGGCTTCCGCGTGGACGCCCGCGCCCTGCTGGTCCCGGTGTGCTCGCCGGTGGACGGGAGCCGCTGGGACAAGGTGGAGGACCTGACGGACGCGCTGATGCGGGCGCAGTACCTCCAGCCGGTGCGCTGGACGGAGGCCGTGACGGCCGCGGCGCGCGGCGTAGACTGGGTGCTGGACGTGGGGCCGGGGGACGGGGTGGCCCGGCTCTCGCGCTCCAACCTGCGGGGGACGGGGGCGCGCGTGCTGGCGCTCTCCATCGGGGCGGAGCCGGCCCCGGACCTGCGCGTGCTCTTCACCGAGGGCACGCCGGAGCCTCGCCCGCCCGTGCGCTGGGCGGACCGGGCCCCCTTCCTCTTCCACGGGCCCGAGGGTGAGCCGCGGCTGATGAACCGCTTCGTCGAGGCGACGGGGATGCCGCCCATCCTGCTGCCCGGCATGACCCCGACCACGGTGGACCCCGCCATCGTCGCCGCCGCGGCCAACGCCGGCTACTGGGCGGAATGGGCCGGCGGCGGGCAGGTCACCGAGGCCCTCTTCCAGCAGCGGCTGGAGCGCCTGGCCTCCCTGCTGGAGCCCGGCCGGGAGGTCGTGTTCAACGCCCTCTTCCTGGACCCCTACCTGTGGGGCCTGCACCTGGGCCGCGGCGCCCTCGTGCAGCGCGCCCGCCGCGCCGGGATGCCCATCGGCGGCGTCATCGTCAGCGCGGGCGTGCCCGAGGTGGCCGAGGCGGTGGCCCTGCTCGACGAGCTGCGCGGGCTCGGGATGCGCTGGAACGGCTTCAAGCCGGGCACGCTGGCCCAGATCGAGCAGGTGGCGAAGATCGCCGAGGCCGCGCCGCACCACACCCTCTTCGTGCAGATCGAGGGGGGCAAGGCCGGCGGTCACCACTCCTGGGAGGATCTGGAGGGGCTGCTGCTGGACAGCTACGGCCGCCTGTCCGAGCTGCCCAACGTCGTCCTCTGCGTGGGCGGCGGCGTGCGCGACGAGGCGCGGGCCACGGAGCTGCTGACCGGGCGCTGGGCGCTGCGGCACGGCGCCCTGCCCATGCCCGTGGACGCGGTGTTCCTGGGCACCCTGGCCATGGCCTGCAAGGAGGCCACGGCCAGCCCCGCCGTCAAGCAGGCCCTGGTGGACGCCGCCGGCACCCCCTCCTGGGTCCACTCGGGCGCGGTGGAGGGCGGCGTGACCTCCGGTCGCAGCCAGCTCGGCGCCGACATCCACTACCTGGAGAACAGCGCCGCGCGGGCCGGGCGCCTGCTGGACGAGGTCGCGGGGGACGCGAAACAGGTCGCGGCGCGCCGCCCGGAGATCATCGAGGCGCTGAGCCGCACGGCGAAGCCCTACTTCGGCGACGTCGATCGCATGACCTGGGCCGAGCTCCTGAGCCGCGCGATCACGCTCATGGCCATCGGGCGCTCCGGATCCGAGGACGACGGACCCTGGCCCGACCGCAGCTACCGCGAGCGCGTCGCCGACCTGATCCGCCGGGCGGAGGCGCGAATCGCCGCGCAGCCCGGGCCGAGCGTGCTGGACGCCGCGCTCGTCGCCCTGGACGAGCCCTGGGGTCTGCTGGAGGCCCTCCTGGCCCGCCACCCCGGCCTCGCCCGCCGCCGCGTGAGCCCCGCCGACGCCCGCTGGTTCGTCGAGCGCGTCTGCGCCCGGCCGGGCAAGCCCGTGAACTTCGTGCCGGTCATCGACCAGGACGTGCGCCGCTGGTACAAGGCCGACTCCCTGTGGCAGGCGCAGGATCCCCGCTACAGCGCCGACCAGGTGCTGATCATCCCCGGGCCCGAGGCCGTGGGCGGGATCACGCGCGCCGACGAGCCGGTCGCCGACCTTCTCGGCCGCTTCCGCGACGCCCTGTTCGCCAGCCTGGACGCCCCCAACGGCCACCGCCCGCGCGTCCCTACCCTCCCCCGCGAGATCAGCTCCGAGCCCTCCGGCGCCGGCCTGATCCTCCGCGTCCGCGAGCGCCCGGCCAGCCCCGTCGCCTGGCTGGACGTGCTCTCCCGCGCCTGGAGCGGGCCGCTGATGGCCCTGCTGGGCGCCGATCGCCTCTTCCTCGGCGCGCGTAGCGTCCCCAACCCGGTGCGCGCCCTGCTGCTGGCGGAGCTCGGCGCCTCCCTGCGCGCCGATCCCGGGCCCGACGGCCGGATGGCCCAGCTCACCTGGCACCCCGCCGACGGTGACCGCGAGGCCGTGCGCCTCGTGTCCGAGGGCGAGACGATCCGCCTGGAGCTCCTGGTCCCCTCGCTGGAGGGGCAGGCGCTGGATCCACTCACGCTGGAGATCGGGGTCCACCACCACGCCGACGGCGGGCTCGCCTTCACCCTCGACCCCGCCCGCGAGCGCGAGGCCCTGCGCCGCCACTACCTGAGCGCCCTCGTCGGCGCGGAGGGCGGCGCCGTCGCCCTCTTCGAGCCGGCCGAGCAGCCTGTGATGCTGGAGCCGGACCGCCGCCGGGCCTACGCCGCCCTGACCGGCTCCGACCCGTGGGAGACCCCGCTCAACCTGGCGTTCTCGCTCTGCTTCGGCGCCATCTTCCGCACGCTGTGCGCGGATGAGCTCGCCGGGGGGCTGCTGCGCCTGGTCCACCTGGACAACGAGGTGGAGGCGGGCCCGGCCTGGCCGCCGCCCGAGGGCGAGCCGCTCAGCAGCCGCGCCGTGCTCACCCGCGTGGAGGACGCCGACAGCGGGCGCACCGTCAGCGTGGCCGCCGAGCTGACCCAGGGATCGCGGCGGATCGCCACCGTGCGCTCCCGCTTCTTCCTGCGCGCCGGGGGCAGCGAGCGCTACGACCGCTCCACCCACACCCTGCGCACCCGGGAGGAGATCCACGCCACGCTGGAGATCCCAGGCCCCGCCGAGCTGGCCTTCCTGGTCTCCCACCGCTGGGTCTCGCTCAGCCGCGAGGCCGGCCCCGGCCCCCTGGAGCTCCACGCCACCCTGAGCGAGGAGCGCCCGCGCGAGGGCCTGTCGCGCTTCCGGGCCGAGGGTTTGCTGCAACGCAGCAATCAGGTCCTGGGGCGGGTGAACCTCGATCTCCGCGCTGACCTGGAGCGCCACCCGCTGCGCGCCCTGCTCGAGCTCCTGGGCGCCCCGACCCCGGGGGAGCGGGCCACGCCGACCCGGGCCCTGCCCCCGGTGGAGCTGCGGGCGCCCGGCCGCCTGGACACCTTCGCCGAGGTCTCCGGCGACCTGAACCCCATCCACCGCTCGGTGAGCGCGGCGCGCCTGGCGGGCCTGGACGGCCCCATCGTCCACGGGATGTGGACGGCGGCGCGCACGGCCGGCGCCCTCGACCCGCGGCGGGTGAGCCGGATGAGCGCCCGCTTCCTGGCCCCGGTGCTGCCCGGCGAGGCCCTGCGGGTGGAGAGCTCCCGGGTCGGGCTGGACCGCGGTCGCGTCGTGCTGGAGGCCACCACCTCCGCCCTGCGCGGCGACGCCGCCGTGCCCGTGCTCCAGGCCCGCGCCTGGCTCCGCCCCCCGCGCACCGCCGCGGTCTTCCCCGGCCAGGGCGTGCAGCGCCAGGGCATGGGCATGGAGGCCATGGCCCGCTCGCCCGCCGCCGCCGCCGTCTGGGCAGAGGCCGACCGCATCACCCGCGCCGATCTGGGCTTCTCCATCCTGGGCGTCGTGCGCGAGAACCCGCCCGAGATCCAGGCGGACGGCGCGCGCTTCCTGCACCCCGAGGGCGTGCTGAACCTCACGGCCTTCACCCAGGTCGCGCTGGCGGTGCTGGCCAACGCGCAGGTGGCCGAGCTCCGCGAGGCGGGGGCCCTGCCCGACGCCGAGGACCCGACCCTGCTGGGCGCGGGCCACAGCCTGGGCGAGTACAACGCGCTGGGCGCCCTCTTCGGCGTGCTGCCGCTCCGCACCGTCGTGCGCGCGGTCTGGGCGCGCGGGCTCACCATGCACGGGCTCGTGCCCCGCGACGCGCGCGGGGAGAGCGGCTACCGCATGGGCGTGATCCGGCCTCAGCTGGCCCGGCTGGACCACGCGGCCGCGGAGGCCCTGGTGGCCCGCGTGCGCGAGGAGACCGGCTCCTTCCTCCAGATCGTGAACTACAACGTCCGCGGCAAGCAGTACGCGGTCACGGGTCAGCGCGCCGCCATCGACGCCCTGGTCGCCGCGCTCACCGACCGCGCCCGCGACCCGCGCCGCGTCCCCTGGCAGGAGGTCCCGGGCATCGACGTGCCCTTCCACTCCGAGGTGCTGCGCCACGGCGCCCGCCCCTTCCGCGAGGTGCTGGCCCAGGTGCTCACGCCCGACCTGCCCTACCTGCGGCTGGTGGGCCGCTACGTGCCGAACCTCGTGGCGCTGCCGTTCTCGCTGGAGCCGGACTTCGTGCGCGCGGTGGCCGAGCGGACCGACAGCACCGAGCTCCACCAGGCCCTGGACGGGACGGTGGGCCTGGACGAGCAGAGCCTCGCCCGCCAGCTGTTGATGGAGCTGCTGGCCTGGCAGTTCTGCTCGCCCGTGCGCTGGATCGAGACCCAGGAGCTGATGATGAGCCCGCGGGCCACGGGCGGGCTCGGGGTGGAGCAGGTGCTGGAGATCGGGCCGGGGACCTCGCCGGTGCTCACCAACATGGGTCGCCTCACCCTCTCCGGGCTGGGGCTGGCCGCGCCGCCCCGGATGCTGCACGCGGAGGTGGACCGCCTCGCGCTCCTCGGCCAGGACGAGCCGGAGCCGGCCGCGCCGGGGAAGGAGGAGCCCGCCGTGGCCTCGCCCGCGCCTGTGCCCGCGCCCGCCGCCGCGCCCGCGCCTGCGCCCGCCGCGAGCGCCGCGGCCCCGATCGCCGATCGCCCGCTGAGCGTGGCCGAGGCCGTGCGCGCGCTTCTGGCCCTGCAGGCGAAGCTGCGCCCGGAGCAGATCCGCGAGTCCGAGACCATCGAGGAGCTCTTCGACGGGGTGTCCTCCCGCCGCAACCAGGCCCTGCTGGACCTGGGGGCGGAGCTCGGGGTGGGCGGCCTGGACGGGGCGCACGAGCGCGCGCTCTCGGCCCTGCTGGCCGATCTCTCGGCGAAGGCGAGCCGCTACCAGGGCCCCGGGCGGGTGCTGATGGCGGCGGGCGATGACGCGCTGAAGCGCCTGCTGGGGCGGCACGGGGTCAGCCGCAAGGAGATCGCCGGCTGGCTCAGCGAGCGCTGGGGCCTGGGGGCCGGCTGGACCGAGGCCGTGATCCTGGAGCTGGCGCTGGCCGGGCGCGAGGGCAGCTCGGCGCGCGGTGGTCCGCTGGGCAGCGTCGCGGGGGCGCCGGAGAGCCGGGCCGCCGCCCAGACCCTGGTGGACGAGCTCGCGCAGGCGGTGGCGAAGGGGCGCGGGATCAGCCTCGCCCGCCGCGATCAGGCGGCCAGCGGCCCGTCGGCCGATCCGGCGGCGCTCAACGCCCTGAGCGCGCGCCTGCTGGGGCCGGACAGCGCCCTGGCCCGCGCGGCGGAGGCCCTGGCGGAGGGCACGGGGCAGCAGATCGCGCGCCCCGGCCTGCGCCCGCTCCCCCGCGAGGACGAGGCCGCCGCGCGCCTGGAGGCCCTGGTCCAGGAGCACGGCGAGGCCTACCTCTCGCTGATCCAACCCCTCTTCGACGCGCGTCGGCACGTCGTATTCGACTCCTCCTGGGCATGCGCGCGCCGGGACCTCGCCCGCCTGGTCTTCCGGGCCTCGAACGGGGACCGGGCCGGGCTGGGCGCCGAGCTGCTGCGCCTCGGGCGCCACGCCGGAGACCCCGTCCTGCGGGAGACGGCCTCCTGGTACGCCGGGATCGCCGCCGCGCGTGGAGACAGGGCCCTGGCCGAGCAGCTCTTCAGCCTCGTCGAGAGCCGCCCGCCGCTGGCCGTGCGGCCTACGCGCCCCCACCTGGAGGCCAGCGGGGTCTACCAGGAGCGCCCCGATCCGGTCGGCCTGCAGGGCTGGCTGCGGGAGATCGCGCCGCTGGTCTCGGCCGGGCCGGACACCGCCGCCGTGCGCGCCGCCTTCGCCCGGCTGGGGGAGCGCCCGCTGGACGCCGCCGGCCGGGTGGCGCTGGTGACCGGGGCGAGCCCGGGCTCCATCGCGCTGGAGGTCGCGCGGCAGCTCCTCTGGGGCGGGGCGCGGGTGGTGCTGACCACGTCGACCCTGGATGAGGGGCGGCTGGCCTTCTACCGGCGCGTGTTCCAGGAGAGCGCGGCGCCGGGGGCGGAGCTGCACGTCCTGCCCTGCAACCAGGGCTCGCTGCGCGATCTGGAGGCGCTCACCGGCTGGCTGGCGGAGCGGGGGCTGGTCCCCGACCTGATGCTGCCCTTCGCAGCGCTGAAGGAGGCGGGCAGCCTGGGCCAGGATCCCTCGCGCGCCGCCGCCGCCCTCCGCGTGCAGGTGCTGGGGGTGGAGGCCCTGATCGCCGCGGTCGCGCGCCGTCGCAAGGGCGGTCGCCCCTGCCAGGTGGTCCTGCCGCTCTCGCCCAACCACGGGGCCTTCGGGGGCGACGGGGCCTACGCCGAGACCAAGGCGGCCCTGGAGGTGCTGCTGGAGAAGGTCGCCAGCGAGCGCGAGAGCTGGGGCTCCGGCGCCGCGCTGCTGGGCGCCCGCATCGGCTGGGTGCGCGGGACCGGGCTGATGGACGCCAACAACGTCCTGGCCCCGGCCCTGGAGGCCCGCGCCGGGATCCGCACCTTCTCCGCCGCGGAGATGGGGCTCCTCATCGCCGCCCTCTGCGGGTCGGAGCTGGGCGCCGCCGCGGCCGGTCGGCCCATCCGCGTCGATCTGAGCGCCGGCTTCGATCGCGTCCCCGATCTGCGCGGCCTGGTCGGGAAGATCCGCGCCGAGCTCGCCGAGAGCGCCAGCCAGGCCCGCCGCCGCGCCGAGCTCCAGGAGCGGGAGGCTCGCCTGCTGGGCCGCGCCGAGCCCGCCCCCGCCCTGGTCCAGCCCCTGCCCGAGTGCCCCGCCCCCGCGCCCGAGCGCGAGCGGGTGCCCTGGCACGAGGTCACCCTGCCGCTGGATCAGGTGGTGGTGGTGGTCGGGGCCGGCGAGCTGGGCCCCTGGGGCAGCGCGCGCACCCGCTTCGAGATCGAGGTGGAGGAGCGGCTGAGCGCGGCCGGCGTGCTGGAGCTGGCCTGGCTCTGCGGCATGGTGCGCGCCGAGCGCGACGGGAGCTGGGTGGACGCGGAGACGGGCGAGGTGGTGCCGGAGCGTGAGCTGGGCGAGCGCTACCGCGAGCGCGTCACGCGGGCCGCCGGGATCCGCTGGATCGAGCCGGAGGTCGCCTCCTACGACCCCGGGCGCGTCCCCGCGCTGGCCACGGCCTGGCTGGACCGCGACTTCAGCTTCACCGTCAGCACGCGCGCGGAGGCCCAGAGCTTCCTGGCCGCCGACCCGGAGCGCACGGTCATCGCCGAGGACGCCTCCGGCGGCTACGTGGTGACCCGCAAGAAGGGCTCGGAGATCCGCGTCCCGCGCGTGATCCGCATCGATCGCGCCGTCGCCGGCACCCTGCCCACCGGCCTGGACCTGACCCGCTACGGCGTGCCCCAGGAGCTGGCCGGCGAGGTGGACCGCGTGGCGCTCATGAACCTCGCGGCCACCGCCGACGCCTTCCTCAGCGCCGGCCTCAGCCCCGAGGAGCTGATGCGCTGGCTCCACCCCGCGCGGGTGGCGAACACGCAGGGCAGCGGGCTGGGCGGGGCCAGCAGCCTGCGGCGCCTCTACCGGGACGCGCTGCTGGACGGCCCGCGCAAGCTGGACGTGCTCCAGGAGACGCTGATCAACGTCACGGCCGCCCACGTCGTCCAGAGCTTCGTGGGCTCCTATGGGTCCATGTCCCACCCGGTGGGGGCCTGCGCCACGGCGGCGCTGAGCCTCGAGGAGGGCATGGACCGCATCCTGCTGGGCAAGGCGGACTTCGCCGTGGCCGGCGGCTATGACGACATCGGCTTCGAGGGCGCGCTGGGCTTCCACGACATGGCGGCCACGGCCAGCTCGGACGAGATGGCGGCCATGGGCGTGAGCCCGCGGGCCATGTCCCGCCCCAACGATCGGCGCCGCCACGGCTTCGTCGAGGCCCACGGCGGCGGCACCCTGCTGCTGTGCCGGGGGAGCGTGGCGCTGGAGATGGGGCTGCCGGTGCTGGGGGTGCTGGCCTACGCCGGGACCTTCGGGGACGGGCTGCACCGCTCCATCCCCGCCCCGGGGCTGGGGGCGATGGCGGCGGCGCTGGGCGGGCGGCAGAGCCCGCTCGGGCAGGCGCTGGGTCGCTGGGGGCTCACCGCGGACGACGTCGCGCTGGTCTACAAGCACGACACGAGCACGCTGGCCAATGACCTGAACGAGAACCGGCTCCACCATGAGCTGCAGCGCGCCCTGGGCCGCACCCCGGGCAACCCGCTGTTCGCCGTCTCCCAGAAGGCGATCACGGGTCATGCCAAGGGTGGATCGGCCGCCTGGCAGGCCATCGGGCTCCTCCAGGCCCTGGAGGCGGGCGTGGTCCCCGGCAACCCGAACCTGGAGAGCGTGGACCCGGCGATGCGGCCCTTCGACACGCTGGCCTTCAGCGACCAGACGCTGCGGCCCGGTCCCGCCCTGCCCATGCGCGCGGGCCTCCTGACCAGTCTGGGCTTCGGGCACGTCAGCGCGGTCTGCCTGCTGCTGCACCCCGACGCCTTCCTGGCGGCGATCCCCGAGGATCGGCGCGCGGCCTGGACGCGGGCGGCGCGGGAGCGCCGGGAGGAGGGTCGGCTGGGCTGGGCGCGGGCCATGCAGGGGATCTCGGCGCCCTACGCGCGTAGAAGCGCGCGCCGGCTGCCCGGGGCGGACGGGAGCGAGGCGCAGGCGGTGGCGGAGATCGCCCTGCTCACCGACCCGGCGGCCCGGCTGGGCGCGGGCGGCGTCTACCACGTGGAACGTCGATGATCGTGGGCCTGGGCCTGGACATCGTGGACCTGCCGGGCTTCCGCGAGCAGCTCGCCCGGCCCGGCTCCACCTTCCTGGAGTCCGTGTTCACCGAGCCCGAGCGCCGCGCCGCCCGCGATCGCCCGGACAGAGACCCCGCCCGCCACCTGGCCGCCCGCTACGCGGCCAAGGAGGCCTTCGTCAAGGCGTGGTCCGGGGCGCGCTTCGGGCAGGCGCCCCTGTTGGGCTCCGTCGACCTGTCAGAGATAGAAATTCTCTCCGACGGCTACGGGCGCCCCGCGCTCCACCTGCGCGGCCGGATGCTGGAGCTGGCCGGCGACCTCCGCGCGCACCTCTCCCTCACCCATGACGGAGAGACGGCGGCGGCGGTGGTGGTGTTGGAGCGCTGAGCGCCACCACCGCGCGGGCGGCGAGGCGCAGGTAGGTCGAGCTCGCCCGCCCGTCGGGGAGCGGCGCGCCGTCGGCGATCGGGGCGGCCTGTGTGGGGTCCCGGTGCTCCAGGTCGGCCAGCAGCTCCCGCCAACGGGCCTGGTCGGGCAGGGTGACGCGGGCCAGCATCTGCTGGATTCGGGCGCGGCGCTCGGCGATGGCGGGCCCGTCGCCGCGGGCCAGGGCGGCGGCGAGGCCCCAGGTCCAGGTGCTGAGGCGGAGCTCGGCGGAGATGACCGGCGCCGTGGACGCGCTGTGGGTGAGGTCGCAGGCCTCCCAGTCGCCGACCATCCCCTGCGCCATGCTCAGGAAGAAGGCGAACCTCCGATGGACCTCCTCGGCGTTGCCCTCCTGCGGGTCAGAGGCGCTCAGCAGCGCCAGCGCCAGATCGGGCCGCCCCTCGTCGAGGGCGATGTGGACGAGGCTCCCGCGGGCGAGGTTCGCCCAGGCCAGCTGTCCGGGCTGGGCGCCGTGCTCCTGGACGCGGAGGATCTGGGCGCGGGCTTCGTCGTAGCGGCGCAGGTGGAGGAGGGCCGTGCAGAGGTAGGTGCGGGCGTAGAGCTCGCGGGAGCGGACCACCCCCGGGGGCGCGGCGGCCAGGACGGCGGCCAGCTGATCCGCGGCCTGGTCGAATTCGTGCGCGCGGAGCAGGCCGATCCCCAGCTGCATGGCCCAGTAGGAGTCCATCTCGGGCAGCCGGTGGCGGGCGGCGTCGGCCTGGGCCTCGCGGCGCAGGCGCAGGCCCTCGGCGTAGTCCCCGCTGGTGTCCAGGCTGGAGAGCAGGCTCCCCAGCGCCGTCCAGGCCAGCGCGAGCTCCCCGTCCCCGCGCAGGCGGTGGTAGGCGTCGCGTTGCGTGGCCAGGGCGTGGGGGGCGAGCTCCATGTTCTGTTCGGCCACGGGGCGGACCGAGCTCCAGGCCGCGCGCATGGCCAGGGCGAGCCGCTGCTCTCCCACGGCCTCCGCCTCCTCCGCCGCGCGCTCCAGCCAGATCGCCCGCTCGGCGATCCGACCCTGGGCGCGCTCCAGATCGGCCCGGCGGGCCAGGACCCAGGCGCGCGCCGGGCTGGGGGGCAGCCCGTCGAGGGCGGCCAGGGCCTCCTCCAGGTCCGCCAGGGCCAGATCCTCCCGCCCCTCCTGGCCCCGCGCCAGGGAGCGTGAGCGCAGGGCCTCCGCCAGGATCGGGGCGGAGCCGCGCGCGGCCTGAACCGCCCGCGTCAGCGCGTCCAGCCGCAGGTCCAGGGCCCCGTGGACCGCGTGGACCTCCGACAGGGCGATCCAGATCCAGGCCCCCTCCGGCTCCGAGCGGCGGGAGAGCCAGCCGGCGGCGTCGCGCAGGCTGCTGGCCTCGGCGGCCAGCGCGTCCACGGCCGCCCGCGCCCCGACCCGGCCGCGCTCCTCCAGCATCCGTCGCGAGAGCGCCACGAAGAACTCCGCGTGGCGTCGGCGCGCGGCCTCGCCCTGGGCCGCGTCCATGCGCCGGGCGGCGAAGCGACGCAGCGCGCCCAGCAGCGAGAAGCGGGCCACCCGCCGCGCCCCCTCGTCCCGCCGAAGCAGGAGGCTGCGATCCAGCAGCGCCTCCAGCAGCAGATCCGCGTCCTCGCCGATCACCGCGCGCGCGGCGTCCCGCGAGAAGTCGCCCCCGAAGACCGTGAGCGCCGACAGCGCACGCTGCTCGGACTCGCCCAGCAGCCCCCAGGACCAGGAGAGCGCCTCACGCAGCCCGAAGGTGAGCCCTCCCGGCCCCACGCTCACCAGGCCGGGGTTCAGCCGGTCCAGCAGCTCCCAGGCGGTGAGCCCGCGCGCCCGCGCCGCGACGAGCTCGATGGAGAGCGGGATGCCGTCCAGGGTGCGAACGATCTCGCGCAGGACCGGCTCCTCCTCGGCGGTGGGCGGCGGGGCCCCGGCCCGCGAGGCGCGGTCCCGGAAGAGGGCCACGGCGCCCTCCGCGTCCAGGGCCGGCACCATCACGATGCGCTCGTCCCCGAGCTGCAGGCGCGCCTGGGTCGTGATCACCACGGCCAGCTCCGGCGAGCGCCGCCGCCAGACCTTCAAGGCCGCCGCCACCGCGTCCCGCAGGTGCTCGGCCCGGTCCAGCACCAGGAGCACCGGCCCGCGCGCGGCGAGGGCACGCCCGATGGCGTCGATGGCCGCGGCGGCGTCGGGCTGGCCGCCGGTGTCCAGGTCCATCGCCTCGGCCACCCCCAGCCCGATCCCGTGAAGATCCCGGGCCTCGGCCAGCTCGACCAGGAAGACCCCGCCTCCCCAGCGCCCGCCGCCCAGCTCCCACAGGGCGAGCTCGCGGGCCAGCCGCGTCTTCCCCACCGCGGGCGGCCCCTCCAGGCAGAGCAGGCGCTCGCCCTCGACCAGCTCGCCGGAGAGCAGGCGGAGCAGCGCCTCGCGGCCGAAGATCGACCCGCTGGCCCGGCTCAGGTTGGTGAGGCGGCGGGCGGGGACGGGCGGCGGATCGGCGGGGCGATCCTCGGGCGGGGCGATGCGGTAGCCACCCCCGCGGGTGGCCAGGATGATCCGGCCATAAGGCTCGAGCTTCTTGCGCAGGCGCATCACCGCCATGTCCACGGCGCGCGTCTCGCCCACCCGGGCGTGCCCCCAGACCTGCCTCAGCAGCTCCTCGCGGGAGACGTCCCGCCCCTCACGGGCGGCGAGGAAGCCCAGCAGGTCCACCTCGAGCTGGGAGAGGCTGTGCTCGCCCTCGGGCGTGGTGGCCACGCGGCGCAGCGTGTCGACCGTGACCGGACCCAGCGTGAGCACGGTCGAGCGCGGTTCGCGGGCCTGGCCTGCTGGTTCAGACACAGTCATCCATATCCCGTCGGGGCCTCTCCCGGTACCCCGTTCAGGGCAGCTCACCCGCGATGGGGAGGATGAGGGGCGAGAAGCCGTCGGGGATGTTCGCCACGCTCGACAGGGTGAACGCCTGCCCCAGCGGGCCGTCCTGGAAGGCGAAGGTGACGAACCAGACCAGGTTGGTCTCGTCGTAGAGCGTCCCATCCAGGCTGCCCACCTCCGCCCACCACAGGTCCAGATCCTCGTCGTACTGGAGGTTCCAGCTCGCGTAGGCGAGCCCGTCCGGGCTGAAGCGGAACACGACCTCGTCCACGTCGTAGCTCGTGCTCCCGTCCAGCCGCGCCGCCACCAGCGAGCAGCTCCAGACCAGCCAGAGATCGGCGTCGTAGCAGGTCCAGGGCTCGACGGAGAACACCTCGGGCATGGGGGCGACCTCGTCCAGGTCGGGGTCCAGTCCCAGCCGCCCGCCCAGCCAGTACTGGAGGCCCTGCTCGGCCAGCTCTGTCGCCTCCTCGCTGGAGAAGAGGGCGAACCAGCCGTGGTCGTAGTCCTGGATGTGCAGGATGCGGTGGTCCCCGCCCGTGGTCTGGAGATCGGCGAAGGTCGCCGCCGTGCTGGTGATGGGGAAGAACTCGTCCTGGGCCCCGTTGATGATGTAGGTCGCCCCGTGGGCCGTCGCCAGGTAGTTGGCCGGGTCCAGGAAGTTGACGAAGCCCGACCACTCCGGGTCGTCCACCGTGCGCGGCGGGCTCATCGCCTCCAGCAGGTCCACCTCCCAGCCCGGCTGGGGCGTGGCCCGCGCCGCCATGTCCAGGTAGCCGGAGGCGGAGATCGGCACGGCGGCGTCCAGGCGGTCGTCCACCCCGTTGACCAGGTAGGTGATGAGCGAGCCCGCCGAGTAGCCCGTCATCGCCAGGAGGTCCGCGTCCACCCCGTCCAGGCTCTCCAGCAGGGTGAGCCCGCGGATGGCGGCCACGGCGTGCTCCCAGAACCAGGAGTCGCGCGGGTCGTCCACGGTGTCGAAGAGGTGGTCCGGCTCGGAGCCCGTCCCCTCGCTCTCCCCCTGGCCGGGGCCGGAGAACGCGAGCGCCACGACCCCGAACTGGGCGGCCGGCGTGCTGGCGCTGCCCTCCGTGGCCTCGCCCCCGAGCCCGTGCGCGACGATCAGCCCGGGGATATCGCCGCTCTCGCCCGTGGGGCGGGCGAGGTAGGCCGTGATGCGGATGGGCGAAATCACACACCCTTCGGACTGGTAGGAGGTGTAGCGCACCTTCCAGACCTCGACCTCGGTGATGCCCTCCCAGGTCGTGGTCCTGTCCAGGACCTCCAGGTCGAGCGTGCTGGCGTCCTGGAGGGTGTCGAGGTCCCAGAGGTCCAGCGGCGCTCCGGAGAAGCCGCCCTCCTCGCAGCCGTCCTCGCCGCTGTCTCCGGTCTCGCCCGCGCCGGTCTCGCCGCCCCCGCTGTCCGGGACGCCGCTCTCGGGGGCGCCGCTGTCTCCGGTCTCGCCCGCGCCGGTCTCGCCGCCCCCGCTGTCCGGGTCGCCGCTCTCCGGGGCCCCGCTCTCGCCGTCCTCGCCCACCTCGCCCGAGCGCGCCTTGTCGCCCGCGCCGCACCCGAGGACCCAACCGAGCAGAAGCTGAGGATGCATGAGACCTCCCAACGAGAGGTCTAACCCGTCAGGCCGCCACGATCCCGAATCGCGGCAGGATGTGGACCAGCAGGTCCAGGCGGAAGACCTGGCTCGCGTCGTGGAAGCGCTTCCAGTCGCTCTGCAGGAAGGTGGGCCGGTAAGGGAAGAGCTCGCCGTCGTCGTCCTTGTCCTTGGTGGTGCTGACGGCGGCGTGCTTCCAGGAGCCGGGGCCCTTGGGGATGTAGCGCAGCCCGGCGTCCCGCCCGAAGCTGAAGGTCCCGTCGGCGATGGCGTCCAGCCAGACCTTGTGGCGGAGCTCCCCGTCGCGGTCGCGGCACTGCACGAAGAGGGTGTGGAGCGCGTCGCGGTCTCGGGGGGAGAGGCCCTGCACGCGGGCGTCGGGGTTGCCCGCCACGTAGCGGCGCAGCGCCACCAGCACGCGCTCGCTGGCCTCCAGGTAGATCGCCGTGTTGTCGCGGTGGACCGGCTTCCCTCGGCCGTTGGTGTAGCCCCAGCTCAGCCAGGGCAGGTCCGGGTAGGACAGCGCCGCCCCGTGGCCCAGTGGCATCGCCTCGCCGATGAAGTAGTTGAGCAGCCGGTTCTTGATGTCCTGGTCGGGCTTGCCGTCCGGGCCCGTGACCTCGTGGACCTCGTTGATGTCGTCGTTGACCCCGGCGAAGCCCTGGTGGGCCCAGGTGTCGGCGTAGACGTGCATCACGATGCCCAGGCGGTGCAGGGCGTAGGGCGCGCTCCGGCCCAGGATGGCGCCGCGCACCAGCTCCTCGGCCACCGGGCTCCCCGGCGTGCAGACCAGGCGGTCCACGTACTTCCCCTGCGGGATCTTCCCCGCCTCCAGCCCCCCGTTCCCCGGCAGGAAGTGGTAGGGCACCCAGACCTTGTGGTTGGCCAGGGTCTTGAAGTTCCGGTAGTCCAGCATCCGGTGGGCGGACGCGATGCGGTCGTAGAGCGCGCCGTTCTCGAAGCGCAGCGGACCTCCGTTGGTGGCGTCGTCCACGTACTGGGCCGCGCAGGCGACGATCTCCGCTTGCGGGCGCGGCATGCCGGCGAGCCGGGCCAGGACGTAGGTGGTCCCGTGGTGGAAGTCGATCTGCATGGCGGCTCCGAGGGGGTACCCGGAGTCTACCGCGCCTCGACGCTCAGTCGTCAGCCAGCCGTCGCGCGTCCGTCACAAGCCGCGTCAGCTCGTCGCCCTTGGATCCGTAGATGCCGCGCAGGACGCCGTCGGCGTCGTAGAGCAGGAAGCTCTCCCCGTGCGCCACGTTGTAGTCCTCGGGCTTGCCCGTGCCCGCCGGCACCCGCTCGGCGAGCTGGGCGAAGCCGTGCACCGTGGCGCGCACGTCCTCGGGCGGCCCGGTGACGAAGCTCCAGCGGGCGGGATCGGCCTGCCAGCGCCGCGCGTAGCCGGCCAGCACCTCAGGCGTGTCGCGCTCGGGGTCCACGCTCACGCTCAACAGGCGCACCGGCAGCTCGGTGTCCGCGGTCTTCGCGCCCACGTTGGCCAGGGCCGCGCTCAGGGCCGGGCAGACGTCCGGGCAGGAGGTGAAGATGAAGTCCACCACCACCACGGATCCGCGCAGCGACTCGCTCTTCAGGGTGGATCCGGCCTGGTCGGTCAGCGAGAACGTGGGCATGGGCCCGTAGTCGGGCAGCGGCGGTCCCCGGCGCATGGCCAGCCCGCCGGCGATGGTCAGGGCGAGGGCGACCAGCCCGACCAGGACGCGGAGGACGGCGGCGGGCGACCTCACAAGAGCGCCCGATCGAGGGCGAGCACGCCCATCAGCGTCGTCAGGTACACCAGCGAGTCCAGGAAGACCCTCCGCCCCCAGCGCGGGTAGCCCTGCGGCTCCACCGGGCGCAGGGTGCGCAGGAAGAAGCCCAGGCCCAGGATCCCCGCGCCGACGGCCGTGATCGTCCCGCCCACCCCCGCCGGCACCAGCGCGAGCGAGGCCAGCAGCAGGGCGAAGGACCAGCCGATGGCGTGCTGACGCGCCCGGAGCTCGCCGATGGCCAGGGGGACCATGCGCATCCCGGCGGCGGCGTACTCCTCCTTCCGGTAGAGCTGAATGGCGATGGAGTGCGGGACCTGCCAGATGAACATCAGCGCGAAGAGGGCGATGCCCCCCGGCTCCAGCGCGCCCGAGGCCGCCGCCCAGCCGATCAGGGGCGGCATGGCCCCCGGCACCGCGCCCACCAGCACGTTGTGGTGTGAGCGCCGCTTCATCGGCGTGTAGACGAAGGCGTAGAGCGCGTAGGCCAGGGCCGCCAGCATCCCCGAGAGCGGGTTCGCCCCCCAGGCCAGCAGGGCCACCGCCAGCGGCGCCACCAGCGCGCCCATGATCAGCGCCACCCGCGGGTGCAGGCGCCCGGCTGGCAGCGCGCGGTTGGCCGTGCGCGCCATCAGCCGGTCCGTGTCGCGCTCGAAGTAGTTGTTGAGCGCGTTCGCCGCCCCCACGACCAGCGTGAGCCCCGTGAGCGTGAGCAGCGCCAGCCGGGCGTCCACCGGGTGCCCCGAGAGCAGGAGCCCGCCCCCGCCCGTCACCAGCACCAGGCTGCTCAGCCGGGGCTTGGAGAGGTCGAAGACGTCCTTGAGCACGTGCGGGCGAGCGGGCGCCGAGGACATCAGAACCACGTCTTCAGCCCCTCGATCTGACCGAGGCGCTCGTAGATGGCGAGGACGTCGGCGGGCGCCGACACGGGCAGATCGACGCGCAGGGAGACCCAGCTCCCCTTGCTGGAGGGCACGCGGACGTGCCGGTCCTCCAGGTGCGGGAGCCCGACCTGCTCGGCCAGCACCGTGAGCACCCCGGCGATGAGCGCCTCGTCCTGGCGCAGGATCACCTGGACCCGGTAGTCCATGGGGTAGCTGTGGTTGGCCTCCAGCAGGGCCAGGAACTTCTCTCGGTCCACCATGTCGCTTCCTCGGTGCGCGCGCCGCGAGCCTCGCGGGCGACGTGTCCCGTGCGCGTGAGAACCTCTTCGGTCTAGCCCCCGCGTCGATCCTCGCATCGGCCCTAACCCGTCCCGCGCCCGACCGCCCAGGAGCGCGGCCCACGGTCGCGCGCGTGCTAGGCTCCGCGCAGGCAGACCATGTCGAACATCCCGATGGACGCGCTCCCCGCCTCCCGGCGCCCCTGGCTCCCGACCCTGCTGGTCGGCGCGCTGGGTGTGCTCGCCATGGGCGGGACGGCCCTGCTCAACCCCTTCCGGGCGGCGATCGGCAGCGGGGCCTCGGAGGCGCCGGGCCACCTGTTCGGACTCTGGGCGGTGGCGCGCAACATCCTGGAGAGCGGGCCCCTGGTGCGCATGGCGGAGGTCGGCTTCCCCGACCACTTCCAGGCCCACCTGATGGACCCCATCAACATGGTCCTGTTCCTCCCGGTCTACCTGCTCTTCGGCGGAGGAGCCCTGGGCGCGACCGTGGCCTGGAACGCCCTGCACCTGGGCGCGGTGGCGATCGGCGCCTGGGGCTGCTGGAAGCTCGCGCAGCGCGTCATCGGCGACGTCCCCGCCCTCCCCTGGGCCTCGGCGCTGATGGCCGCGGTCTTCTGCCTGAGCCCCTACATGCTCTACGTGCCCTTCGCCGGGCGCACCGAGTACCTCCCCGCCGTGCTCTACCCGCTCCACCTCGCCCTGCTCCACCGCTGGCTGAGGGCCCCGGTCGGGCTGGAGGGCGAGCGGGGCGAGGCGCCTCCCCTGTGGGTGGGCCTGCTGGCCGGGCTCGTGCTGGGGGCCTCAGCCCTCGGCGGCTGGTACCTGGCGGTCTTCCTGGGCCTGGCCGAGATCCCCGTGGCGATCTGGCTGGCCTGGGGCATCCGCTGGAAGGAGGCCCTCTGGCGCCTGCTCCTGGTGGCGGTCGTGGGCGTGCTCTGCGTGCTCCCCGCCGCCTGGGCCCTCGTGCGCTTCCCGCCGGACAAGGGCAGCGTCATGATCAACATGGGCATGGAGGTCACGCCGCTGACCTTCCCCACCGACGCGCTGCCCGTGCTCTTCCGCGCCCAGACCATGGACGTGGTCAACCGCTGGATGGACCAGCCCGCCTACATCGGGGTCGTGGCCGTCGCCGTGGGCCTCCTGGGCGTCCTGCTCCGCCCGCGCCGCGCGATCTGGGCGCTCCTGGCGCTGTGGCTGCTCAGCTTCGGGCCCGGGCCCTTCCTGGTCTGGAGCGAGGCGCCCCTGGACGAGAGCACCGCCCACCTGGCGAGCCCGTTCTCCGGGTACTACCTGCTGGATCTCATCCCGCCGCTCCGCGCCATGCGGACCTGGTCGCGCATCGCCGTGCTGGCCTCCCTGCCCGCGGGAGTGGCGGTGGCCGTGACCTATGCCGCGATCACGGCTCGGATGAGCGCCGGGGCCGCGCGGAACTTCGCGCTGGTGTTGCTGGGGGCCCTGCTGCTGGACCAGGCCACCTACCCCGTGCGCTGGTCGCCCGTCCGCCCCTGGTTCAACGCCACCCCGCCCGAGGAGCTGATCCGCGGGCTGGAGATCCTGCCGGAGGGCGCCATCCTCCAGCTCCCCGTCGACATCCCGCTGCGCACCGGAGGCGGTCCCGAGGAGCGCGGCCACTACCTGCTCTGGCACCTCGCCCACGGGCGCCCGGTCACCGCCACCCCGCTGGGCGTGATGGACGGCACGCTGCGCTCCAGCACGCTCAGCCGCCTCGCCGTGGTGCGCGAGGTGGTCGGCGTCTCCCTGCGCGGCGGCTCCCTGGACCCCAACGCCACGCCGAGGTCCGCCTACCCCGCTCCCACCGACGAGGAGATCGCCTGCATCCGCAAGGACGTCGTGAAGCTCCGGGACAACGGCATCGTCGGCGTGGTCCTGCACGATGACCGCGCCGGGTCGAGCGAGCTCCGCCCGCTCCTGAAGGACGCGCTGGGGGATCCCGCCTTCGACGAGCGCACCGTGTCCATCTGGCCGCTGGAGGACACCCCCGAGCCCGAGGGCGAGCAGACCTGCACCCTGCCCACCCTGCCCCCGCACCTGTCCCGGCGGGTGGACCGGGTCCTGTTCGGGGGTTAGCACAGGTCTTGCATGCCTCCCCATCACACAGGTCGGAGGCGGGATGCGGCTCATGGGCTGGGTGATGCTGGGGCTGGTGGCGTGGGTGGGGGCGGCGGTGGCCCTCGATCTGCGGGGGCGCGCGCCCCCGCCCGAGGGGAGCTGGGACGCCATCGTCGTCGCCGGCTGTCGCGTGGATCCGGGCGGTGTCCCCAGCCTGGCCCTGCAGCGCCGGGCTCGCCTGGGGGTGAAGCTCTGGCAGGAGGGCCGGGCCCCGCGGGTGGTCTTCACCGGGGGGCTCGGCGAGAACGCGCCCACCGAGGCCCGCGCCGCCGCGGACTACGCGCGCGGGCTCGGGCTCCCCGAGGAGGCCATCGTGCTGGAGGAGGGCTCGACCTCCACCGAGGAGAACGCCCGCTTCGCCGCCGAGCAGATGGGGCGCGAGGGCCTGCCCGCCGCCCGGATCCTGCTGGTCACCGACGGCTACCACACCCTGCGGGCCGAGCGCGTCTTCCGCCGCTTCTTCCCCGAGGTGCGCGCGGTGGGCAGCACGCCCTCCCCCTCGGTGCGGGCCCGGGGCGCCATGCGCGAGGTGCTGGCCCTCGGCTGGTACGTGGCCCTCGGCAAGGTGTGAGCGATCTACGAATCGTCGCTACGCGATCACGCGATCCACGATCACGCGCACCCCGCGGCTGGGGCCCACGTTGGGCCCGCGGACGGCGCCCCCCTCGGGCCGGCTCGAGGCCAGGCGCAGCTCGAAGCGCGCGATCAGCGTCGCCAGCGCGATCTTCAGCTCGTGGATGGCCAGCGGGGCGCCCAGGCAGCGCCGGGCCCCGCCCCCGAAGGGCACGAGCTCGTAGGGGCTGAAGCGCCGGTCCAGGTGGCGCTCCGGCCGGAAGCTCAGCGGATCGGGGTAGATGTCCTCGCGGAAGTGGACCATCCCGATGCCCACCGCCACCGCCGTCCCCTCGGGCAGCACCACGCCGCCCCCCAGATCCAGCGGGGCCAGCAGGCGCCGGGGGCTGGGGGCCGGGGCGCCTGGCCAGCGGCGCAGGGTCTCCTGGATCACGGCGTCCAGCCAGGGCAGGCGGGTGATCGCGTCCAGGTCGGGCTCGGGCCCCAGCGGGGCGAGCTCCGCGCGTAGCCGGTCGAGCGCGGCCCTGTTCTCGGGGCGGTGCAGGGCGTAAACGGCCCAGGAGAGCGCGACCGCCGTGGTCTCGTGCCCGGCCAGGGTCAGGAGCACGAGCTGGTCCCGCAGCTCCTCGTCGTCCAGGGGGCGCCCGTCTTCGTCCCGGGCGTGCACCAGCGCGGAGAGCACGTCGTCCGCGGGCTGCCCGGCGCGGGCGCTGGCCAGCAGGTCGTTCATCTCGGCGTAGAGGGCGGCGCGCTTGCGGACGAAGCGCGCGAAGGGCCCGAATCCCCCGAACTCCCGACGAAGGAAGGGGAAGAGCGCGATCAGGGGCGAGATCCGGCCGCTCACGTCCAGCAGCAGCTCGCCCAGCCGGGCCATGCGCTCCGGCGCGCTCACCCCGAAGACCGCGCTCAGGATCACGTCGAGCGAGACGCGCTGAGCCGCGTCGAAGACCTTCACCTTGGAGCCCGCCGTCCAGCCCGCGGTGTGGCGCAGCGTCGCCGCGCGGATCGCCGGCCCGTGCGCCCGCATGCGCTGGCCCAGGAAGGCGGGGCCCATCAGCTTGCGCCCGCGCCGGTGCTTCGCCCCCGACTGGAGGATGAGCGAGCGCCCCACCAGCAGCTCGCCGAAGTCGCTGCGCAGCGGCTCCATGCTGTCCGGGTCCGCCGTGTAGACCGCCTTGATCCCCTCTGGATCCCCGATGAAGGCCATGGGGGGATCGCCCGGCACCAGGAAGCGCGGGCCATAGCGCCGGACCAGCGGGACCATGCAGGTCAGCGGGTCGAACAGGTAGCGCAACGTGAGCCCGAAGGCGGAGCGAGGACCAGGGAGCGTGTTGGACATCTTCGGACCTTAGCACGCGGTCAAGGGATGATGTGCGTGCCCTTCTCGCCCAGCTCGTAGACGATGTGCGCCCGCCCGACCAGCAGCGCGTCCACCGGGCCGATCCGGTGCAGATCCTTGCGCGCGTAGGGGAGTCTGTGCAGCACGTAGCGCATGGCGTTGAGCCGCGCGCGCTTCTTGCAGTCGCTCTTGATGACGGTCCAGGGCGCGTCCGCCGTGTCCGTGTAGAAGAACATGGCCTCCTTCGCCTTGGTGTACTCGTCCCACTTGTCCAGCGAGGCCTTGTCGATGGGGCTCAGCTTCCACTGCTTCAGCGGGTGCTTCTCGCGCTCCTTGAAGCGGCGGCGCTGCTCCTTGCGGCTCACCGAGAACCAGAACTTGAACAGGTGGATGCCGCTGCGCACGAGGTTTCGCTCGAATTCGGGCGCCTGGCGCATGAACTCCGAGTACTCGTCGTCCGTGCAGAAGCCCATCACCCGCTCGACCCCCGCCCGGTTGTACCAGGAGCGGTCAAACAGCACGATCTCCCCGCGGGTGGGGAGGTGCTGCACGTAGCGCTGGAAGTACCACTGCCCGCGCTCGCTCTCCGTGGGCTTCTCCAGCGCGACCACCCGCGCGCCGCGGGGGTTCAGGTGCTCCATGAAGCGCTTGATCGCGCCCCCCTTGCCCGCCGCGTCGCGGCCCTCGAAGAGGATGACGACCCGCTGCCCCGTCTCCTTCACCCAGGCCTGGAGCTTCAGCAGCTCCACCTGCAGGTGGTACTTCTGCTTCTCGTAGTTCTTGCGGGACATCAGGTTCTTGTAGGGGTATCCGCCCTCCCGCCAGTCCTCGGCCAGCTCGTCGTCCGGGCTCACCGGGAGCTTCCCGTCCTCGCCCTCGCCCACCAGCGCCTTGCGCAGCGCCGCCGCGTCGTCCGGCGAGGAGCCCGCCAGGATCGCCTCCAGCGTCTCCGTCAGCGCCCCGATCCCGCCCTCATGGTTGAGGCGCGTGATGATGTCGCGCACGGCGACGTCCTTGGAGAGCTGTGCCGCTTCGGAGCGCTCGCTCATGGTGTGCTCCTCCACCCCGTGCTGGCTGAGCCGAGGTGAGATGTCGCCCGCGCTGGCGGGACGCACGCTCTCGGACATGGATTCCCCCTTCTGTGGCGGGAGTATAACGCGGGGGTGGCGGGCATGTCCCCTTGCCCTCCAGGGGCGAGGTGCCTACCTCGATCCCGTCACCCGGAGGCCTCGTGGACGATCTCCGACACTTCCGCTGCCCCTCCTGTGGCGGCGTCAACCGTCTGCCCGCCGCGCGTCTGTCCGAGCACCCGAAGTGCGGGCGCTGCCAGGCCGCGCTGGACCTGAGCGGGGCGCCACAGCACCTGGACGACGACCAGGCGGAGCGGCTGATCCAGCAGAGCCCGGTCCCAGTCCTGGTGGACTTCTACGCCGACTGGTGCGGGCCGTGCCGGGCCCTGGTCCCGGCCCTCCAGCAGCTCGGGCGCCAGCACGCCGGGCGGCTCATGGTCATCAAGATCGACACCGACCACGACCAGCGCCTGGCCAGCGGGCTCGGCGTCCGCGGGATCCCGGCCCTGCACCTGTACAAGGGCGGCAGGCCCGTGGACAGCGTGACGGGGGCGCGCCCGCTCGCCGAGCTCCAGCGCTGGCTGTCCCCTCACCTCAGCGCCTGATCTTGCCCGCCCTCGCGCCCCGCGTGTCCAAGCTCCTGGGAGGAGGACGCGATGGGCTCGGGGTGCCTGGGTGTGGCGCTGTGCCTGCTCGCCGGCTGCGCGCAGGCGGGCGAAGAGACCGGCGGGGAGCCTGAATCCGAGGCGGCGCCGGGGCTGAGCTACGTCCTGGACTGGGACCTCTCCGGGGTGGAGGCGCTGCCGGAGGGCGGGTTCTCGCTGGTCACCGATCTGGGCTACGCGGTCACGGTCCAGGACGGCGCGCTGAGCACCTGGTCCACCTCGCTGCTCAGCTGCCTGCAGGGCGCGCGGCGGGCGGATCACGCGAGCGTGGACCTCGAGGGCTCCAGCGGCGGGCTCGTGGTGGAGGGCCTGGACGCGCTCGGCGCCCGCGAGACCTCGGCGGAGTTCGACGCCTCCCAGGGCTGCGGCGTCTACTGGGTGCTGGGCGCGGAGGCGGGCGAGGTCTCCCTCTGGCTCGAGGGGACCTGGCGCCTGGGCGACGGGGAGGCGCAGCCCTTTACGCTGGAGAGCACCCTCGCCTGGGCCACCTCGCTGCCCTGGGAGCGGGCCCCGTCCGGGGAGAGCGCGGTGCTGACGCTCACCCGCGACCCGAGCCACCTGCTGGACGGCGTCGATCTGTCCACGGACACCGGCGCATCCGCCGGGCTCAGCGTGCTGGCCAACCTCGGTCAGCACACGACCCTCGAGACCACCCCCTGAAGCCGCCACCGGAGCCCCCCCATGCATCTCCTCCTCCTCCTCGCATGCGACACCAGCGCCGACAAGACGGGTACGGACGACTCGACGTCTCCCCAGGACAGCGCCGACACCGCCTCCTCCGACACCGCCTCCCCGGACACCGCCTCCCCGGACAACGCCTGCACCTCGGCCTGGGACCAGCTCTCCGAGGTCTACCCCGACGCGGGCGAGGTCGGCGCCTGCGGGGACTCCGCCGCCGCCCTGAAGCAGAGCCTGCTGGATCTGTCCGGGGTCGTCATCGACGCCGGGCAGGGCTCGGAGGGTCACCCCTGTCTGCAGCTCCGCTGTGACGACACCTACGCCTACATCGCCACCAACGCCCTCCCCCACTGGGACTGGAGCAGCCTGACCGTGCGCGAGCTCGACGAGGACGACCAGTACATCCACCGCCTGCCGCTCTCGCCCACCGGGCCGAGCGACGAGGGCGCCACCGACATCGACACGCTGGACGGCTGCGTGGACGCCTACAACCAGCTGGTCCTGGCCCCCACCACCGGCACCACCACGGAGCCCTCGGGCTTCTGCGGCACCACCGCCTCGGGCGCGCTCACCGAGGACGGCGAGGTCTACGCCCAGCTCTCCTGCACCGGCGCCATCGGGCTCAGCGTGGGCGGCCCGCCCGCCTTCGGGCCCAACGAGGCCGCCGACCCGGACCCCTGGGGCTCGCCCCTGTTCTACTACCCGGAGTTCTACTCCTCCAGCTACGGCGGCGACGGGCCCGCGCTGGACGCCTGCGGCTTCCACGGCCACCAGCACGCGCTGAACGAGGCCTGCTTCGAGGCCGAGGAGCGCGTCCCGGACACCGACTATGCCGCCATCTGGGAGGCCTGGGACCTGGCGAGCCTGATCACGCCCAGCTGCGAGGAGGAGAGCGGGATCATCGGCTGGGCTTACGACGGCTACCCCATCCAGGGCCCTTGCGTGTGCGTGGACCGGGCCGAGGACGGCTCCTGTGCCGACGTGCGGCGGGCGCAGACCGCCTGGGTCTACGCCGGGCTCTCCCGCTGGGGCCAGGAGGACGGCGCCGAGGAGGACGCCGACGGCGTGCTCGACGCGGAGGGCCAGAGCTGCGCCGCGGACAGCGACTGCTGCGCGGACCCGGACAGCGACAGCTGCCGGATGGTGTGCGCGCTGGAGACCTTCGCGTCGGACACGGGGCCGGTGGTGGACCGCCGCTGCGTGGTGCGCGACTACGGCTGGTGCACCCACGAGGTGCAGGCGCTCCCCGAGCCGGACGAGGCCGTCACGCTGGACCGATGCAACGGCTACGAGGGCCCTGACGGCTACGCCTACCGCGCCACCTTCTCCTTCCCGTACATCCTCGGATGTTTTCGCGGTCAGCCCAGCGACTCCTTCGGCCAGGGCTACGTGCTCCAGGGCTCCAACACGGGCGGCGGGGGCGCGGGCGGCGGCGGGGGCGGCGGACCCTGATCCATGAACGCCTGGACGGGGTTAGGGTCCCTCCACCCGGAGGTCCCCCCATGCGCGCCGCTCCCCTCGCCTGTCTCTGCCTGCTCACCCTCGGCTGCGATCCCGCCGACAAGGGCCTCGAACCTTCGGAGACCGGGGACGAGTCCCCTCCCCCCGACTCGGAGCTCCCCGACGAGACCGCCGACAGCCAGGACAGCAACGAGAGCGGCGAGAGCGGCGAGACGGGCGGCCTGAACCCGGAGCTCTGCTCGGAGCTCGGGCTCTCCGTTCAACCCTGGCAGGACGCCGAGGACTCGGCCGCGCTGGGCGCGGTGGCCGCCGATCTCACGCTCAGCACGGAGGACGGCGACTGGACGTTCTCCGAGGCCTGGACCGGGTGCGACGTCTACCTGTTCATCCCCTCCCAGCCGAATCAGGCCCAGGGCTGGGACGAGGACCTGTGGGAGCAGGATCGCGACACGAAGAACATCTTCGACGACCTGCCGCGCAACACCCAGCTCCTCTTCCTGGCCAGCGAGCGCAGCGAGGAGAGCCAGGCGGAGTCTCTCGCCATGATCCGCGCCGGCGTCGAGGGCGCGCTGGCCGACATGGAGGAGGAGGACGCCGCCTGGTGGGAGCCGCGCATCCACTACGTGCTGGGCCGCGACCGCGAGCAGCCCGGCTGGCTGGGCGAGACGCTTACCAGTCCGGGATGGGGCGTGGGCGTCGATCGCTTTCAGCGGATTCGTTATATTGGGAGCTTCGCCGACCCCCGCCGTTACGACTCCTCGCGCGGCTGGTTCGAGCCCAACATCTCCTACGTGTCCTGGGAGCCCGTCTACTACAACTTCGAGGCGGAGCGGGCCGACGCCATGGCGCTGGAGGGGGCGGACACCATCCGCGTCTTCGACGGCGACGTCTGCTCCGGCAGCGTGACCACCGAGCTGACCCTCCCCGATCCCGCGGAGATGGCCGCCTATGACACGCTCACGCTCGACCTGACCATGGCCTGCGTGGGCGACGGCGAGTACGGCGACTGCCCCGCCTGGGACTACATGGCCTACCTCTGGGCCTGCGATCTGCCCGTGGACGACAACCCCTACACGGAGACCCCCTGCCAGCCCTACGTGGCCGAGACCCTGGGCGTCTGCGCCGCGGGCCCCGGCGAGGGGGCGAGCTGCCGGGCGGACGCGGACTGCCTGGCCGAGGACGGGAGCACCGGCACCTGCGAGGGCTATGTCGCGGCCATCCCCGCCGACACGCTCACCGGGAGCTGCGACTCCCCCACCGGCGAGACGCGGTCGGCCAGCTACACCTGCAACAGCGAGGGCACGGGCTACGGTGATCTGGCCTGCGCATGCGACACCGAGATCGGGCGCTGGATCACCACCTACCACCGCGAGGGCCGCTGGGTCCACGACGTGAGCCCCGTGCTCCCGCACCTGTCCAGGGGCGGCGACTACAAGCTCCGCTTTGAGACCAGCGGCCCTTACGAGCTCACCCTGGACCTCCGGCTCTCCAACCAGGGCAAGGAGGCCCGGCCCCAGGAGACCACCGCGCTCTTCGGCGGCGGCTGGATCTACGAGGGCTCGAACGCGCTCTACGAGCCCGTCACGCTGGAGATCCCCGCCGACGCGGTCAAGGTGGAGCTGGCCACGGTCATCTCCGGCCACGGCTCGGACTCCAACAACTGCGGCGAGTTCTGCGACATGGGCCACTACTTCGTCATCAACGGTGACGACGCCAACGCCGTGGTCCGCAGCTTCCCCGAGTCGGAGACCACCTATGGCTGCCGCGATCAGGTGGCGGAGGGCACCATCCCCAACCAGTACGGCACCTGGTGGTACGGGCGCGCCGGCTGGTGCCCGGGCAAGGAGGTCCCGACGGTCGTGACGGACATCACCGATCAGGTCGTCATCGGCGGGGAGAACACGTTTGAGTTCTACAACCTCTTCGATGGCGCGGAGTACACGGGGTCCTCGTACAATCGCATGGCCTCGTGGCTGGTGGTGAGCTACTGAAAATCGAGCTTCATCAGGTGGAAGAGCGGGAGGCTCTCGCGGGCCGGGCGGAGGATTGACATTCGGCCCGACCCAGCCCTATCCTCATCCGAACATCCGTACATGTGTTCACCCCCCGCACCGTGGAGCCCCCATGCCCGATCTGAGCCTCGATCATCAGGATACGCAGCAGACCGCTGAGCTGGAGAGCGCCGAGCGCGCCGTCGCCGCCGCCGAGATGGCGGATCCGCTGGCCGAGCCGGACCTTGGCCTCTCCGACCCCATCGCCTCCAGCGGCGGCGAGGCGGTCCAGATGTTCGCCAACAAGCGCTCCTCCGACATGGGGCGCGGGCCCAAGGCGGGCGACGAATTCACCTCCCTGGACGCGCTGGAGTCCTGCTGATCGACGCTCCGCGGGCGCGCTGGTGGCGTTGGGAGGGGGAGCGGATCGCCTGCACCCTCTGCCCCCGCGCCTGTCTGGTGCGCCCGGGTCAGCGCGCCTTCTGCTTCTCGCGGATGGGCACCGACCAGGGCATGGCGCTCACCGACTATGGGCGCTCGTCCGGATTCTGCCTGGACCCCATGGAGTCCACGCCTCTGTACCACTTCCTGCCCGGGGCGCGGATCCTCGCCTTCGGCACGGTGGGCTGCAACCTGGCCTGCCGGTACTGTCAGAACTGGGACATCGCCCGGGCCGACGAGCTGTCGCGCCTGCTGGACACCGCCAGCCCGGAGCAGATCGCTGACGCGGCGGCGCGGCTGCGCTGTGAGGCGGTGGCGTTCACCTTCAACGATCCGGTCATGTGGGCCGAGTTCGCGATGGACGTCGCGAGCGCCGCGCGCGCGCGGGGGCTGGCCGCCGTGGCCAAGACCGCCGGGTACATCTCGGCGGAGGCCCGGCCCGAGTTCTTCGCTGGGATGGACGCCGCCTCGGTGGACCTCAAGGGCTTCGACGAGGGCTTCTACCGGCGCGTCTGCGGCGGCCAGCTCCAACCTGTGCTGGAGACGCTCGAGCACCTGGCCCGCGAGAGCTCCGTCTGGCTGGAGGTCGTGGTCCTGCTCATCCCCGGGGAGAACGACGGGGAGCGCGAGCTGCGGGCCCTCTCCACCTTCGTCCGCGAGCGGCTGGGCGCGTGGGTGCCGCTGCACTTCACCGCCTACTACCCCGACTACAAGATGAGCCTCCCCTCCACCCCGCTGAGCGCGCTGGCGCGGGCCCGCCGCATCGCCCTGGACGAGGGGCTGCGCCACGTCTACACGCCCTGCGCCCCGGTCCCCGACGGGGAGCGCGTGGCCTGCGCCGGCTGCGGGGCCGCGCTGATCGAGCGGGACGGGCTCTCGGTGCGCGCCTGGGCGCTGGGGCCCGACGGGCGCTGCCCCACCTGCGGCGAGCGGCTGGGAGGGCGCTTCGGGGTCGGGCCTGGAGAGAGCGTCCCGCGGCGCATCGGCGTGCGGCTCGCGGAGGCGGGTGTCAGCGAACCTCCACCACCGTAAACGCGTCCCCGCCCTCGTCCGCGTCCGCCGGCCGCCACCGCGCCACCGTGGGACAGCTCGGCAGCCAGTCCCGCACCGCGGTCTTGATCGCCCCCGTCCCGTGACCGTGCAGGATCCACCCGGTCAGTTCCCCGCGTCCCACCAGCCGCGCCAGGAACAGATCGACCAGCTCCAGCGCCTCCTCCACGCGCTTGCCGCGCAGGTCACAGGTGTTGGACGGCAGGCGCAGGGTGGTCTGGAAGCGCTCGGGGGCGGGGGCGGAGGGCGTGACGCGAGCCTGACCCACCTTGCGTGGCGGCTCGGGGGCCTTCGTCCGCGCGCCCCGGGCCTTGACAGGCTCCACCTCCTCGCGGCGCACGCGCAGGATCATGCGCCCGCACTCCACCTCCAGGCGATCTCCGTCCACGCTGCGCACGACGCCGCGCTGGCCGAGCTGGCGCAGCTCCACCTTGTCGCCGGGGGCGATCTGTACGGGCTCGGGCGGAGGGGGCGGGGGCTCGGGGAGGGTGGTCTCGCGCTGGGCGGCGCGCACGGCGTCGAGCGTGGTGCCGGCCAGGCGCAGGGAGGGGTTCTCCTGAAGCGCGGCGATCATGGCCTTGAGCTCGCGCTCGCGCTGGCGCAGCCGGTCCTGGAATTCCTGGGTCATGCGGCGGCGCACCTCGCGCTCACGGGTCTCCAGCGCGGCCTCGCGGGCCTCCTGGGCGCGGATCCGGGCGCGCAGGCTGGCCTCGGCCTCATCGAGCGCCTCGGCGCGACGACGCCCGTGCTCGCGCTCGCCCTCCAGCGCGACGAGCAGGTCGGAGAGCGCGCGGGAGGTGGGGCTGAGCAGGGCGCGGGCGCGGGCGAGCACGTCGTCGGGGAGCCCGAGGCGCTCGGCGATGGCGAGGGCATGCGAGTCCCCCGCGACCCCGGGCTCGACCCGGTAAGTGGGCCGCCCGCCGTCGATGCGCATGGCAGAGACGATGAAGCGCGCGTCCGACCAGCCCAGCGCCTTCAGCTCGCCGAAGTGGGTCGTGACCGCCACCCGCGCGCCCTGATCGACCACGCGCTCCAGCACGGCGCGGGCCAGCGCGGCGCCCTGGGCGGGGTCGGTGCCCGCCGCCACCTCGTCCAGCAGCACCAGGCTCCGTGGCCCGGCGCGCTCCAGCACGCTGCGGATCGCCAGCAGGTGGCCGGAGAAGGTGGAGATGTCGCCCGAGATGGTCTGCCGATCGCCGATGTCCGCCCAGACCTCGTCAAACAGGTCCACCCGGCTGTCCTCCCCCGCCGGCAGCGGGAGCCCGGCGCGGGCGAAGAGGGCGGCCAGGCCCAGCGTCTTGAGCGCCACCGTCTTGCCGCCCGTGTTGGGGCCGGTCAGCACCACGGCCGGACGGCGAGCGTCCAAAACAAAATCGTTTGACACAACAGGGACGCCGCGGATCGCCAGGACCGGGTGGCGCGCCGCCGTGAGCCGCAGCACCCCCTCCTCCCCCAGCCGCGGCAGCACGCCGTCCAGGGCGCGCCCGAAGCTGGCCCGCGCCACGGCCAGGTCCACGTCCAGCGCGGCGTCCATGCCGGCGTCGATGTCCGGCGCGCCCTCAGCCACCCGGCGCGAGAGCTCGGCCAGGATGCGGCGCGTCTCCCGGGCGATGTCCGCCTCCACCTCGCGCAGATCGTTGGTGAGCTCGACGACCTCCGCAGGCTCCACGTAGAAGGTCTCGCCGCTCTGGCTGCGCCCGTGGACGATGCCCAGGCCCTTGCGGTGGCTGGCCTTGACGGGCAGCACGTAGCGGCCCTCGCGCTCGGTGACGAAGCGGTCCTGAAGCACCGCGCCCAGCCCGTCCTCCCGCAGGAGCTCGTCCAGCGTGCGCAGGATGCGACCGCGGAGCTGCTCGGCCCGGCGGCGGAGCTCACCCAGCGTGGGCCAGGCGGCGCTGGAGAGCGAACCATCGGCGTCGAAGCTGCGCTCCAGGCCGGCGGCGAGCTCGGGGTCCACCCGGATGGGCGCGACCAGCGTGGTGAGCCGGGGGGCCTCGTCCGCGCGGGCGAGGATGGCCGCGCGCAGGGCCAGCAGCGCGCGCACGCAGGAGGCGACGCCGACCAGATCGGGGGCCTCCAGCACCTCGCCGCGCGCCGCCGCCAGCAGCGCGGGCCGCACGTCGGTCACGGACCCGCAGGGGATCTTCTGCTCCTCCCGCTCCAGCAGCCAGACCTCGGCGACGGCCTCGTAGCGGGCGAGGACGTCGTCGGCGCTGTCGGCGAAGTCGGGCTGCCGAGCGGCCTCCATCCCGCGGAGCGTGCGGGCGTGGCGGGCCAGCGCCTCCAGCACCAGGGGCCAGTCGAGCGCTTCCAGCGTCCTCGGGTTCATAGGATCCTCTATCGCGCGGCGCGTGATAATGGGGGCCGGTTCTGAAAGGAGTACCCTATGCACAGACTCATGATCCTCGCCATGGCCCTGGTCCTCTCCGCGGGCTGCTACACCACCAAGATCGTCGCCGCCGACGAGACCCCCGCGCGCGGCGACGTCCACACCGAGTGGCAGCACACCTTCTTCTGGGGCCTGGTCTCCCCGGGCAGCGTGAACCTCTCCGACTTCTGCGGAGATCGCCCCGTGGCCCGCATCAAGTCCCAGGTGGGCGGGGTGGGCCTGCTGGCCTACTGGTTCACCGGCGGCATCTGGACCCCGGTCCAGGTCCGCGTGGTCTGCGCGCAGCCCAAGCAGTAGACCAGATCAGCGCGCCGCCGCCACCGCCCGCAGCACGCTGGGCGGCAGGAAGGCGTGGACCGCCATGGCGCCGGGGGAGGGGTCGCCCTCCAGCCAGGCGACGCCGCCCTTGCGGAAGGGCAGGTTCTCGCCCGCGTTCATGCGGCCCGTGATCAGCCAGGCGGTGAGCTCGCCCATCCAGGGCTCGTGGCCCACGAGGGCGAGCCGCCGGTCGGCGTGCTTTGTCAGCAGGGCCAGCAGCTCGTCCCCGGGCGGCCGGGCCAGGAGCTCGGTCTCCTGCGGGCGCCCGTCCAGGATGGGGGTCAGGTACTCGGCGGTCTGCACGGCGCGGCGGAGTGGGCTGTGCAGCACGAGATCCAGGCGCAGGCCCAGCTCGGCGAGGCCCTGCACCACGCCGCGGAAGCGCTTCCGCCCGCGTCGGGTCACGGCGCGATCGAAGTCGGGGAGATCGGGGTGCGGGTCTTCGGCGATCGCGTGTCGGATGAGCAACAGGTCCATGACCGGATCCTCAGGAGGATGGAACAGGCTATCCTCTCTCCCCGAGGACGAGCCATGCCCGAGGCGCCCTTCGACCTGCAGGACCCCGCCTGGTACATCCACCGCGAGCTCTCGCTGCTGGCCTTCAACCGGCGCGTGCTGAACCAGGCCCTGGACCGCCGCGTGCCGCTGCTGGAGCGCCTGCGCTTTCTCACGATCTTCAGCAGCAACCTCGATGAGTTCTTCGAGATCCGCGTGGCGGGGCTGCGCCGCGCCCTCGCCGAGGGCCCCCACGGGCGGGCCGACGGGCTCTCCCCCGAGGAGGCGCTGCATGCGGTCAGCGTGGACGCCCACGCCCTGGTGGACCAGCAGTACACGACCTTGAACGAGGAGATCCTGCCCGCGCTCGAGCAGCACGGGATCCGGCTGCTCAAGCGCGCCGCCTGGGACGAGCGCCAGCGCGCCTGGGTGGAGCAGACCTTCTTCGAGCAGGCCCTCCCCGTGCTCTCGCCCGTGGGGCTGGACCCGGCCCACCCCTTCCCCAACGTGCAGAACAAGAGCCTGTGCTTCATCGTGCTGCTGGAGGGAGAGGACGCCTTCGCCCGGGACAGCGGGGTGGCGGTGGTGCAGGTGCCGCGCTTCCTGCCCCGCACGCTGGAGATCCCCGCCGCGGACAGCGGCATGCGCGACTTCGTGATGATCTCCAGCATCATCCACGCCCACATGGACCAGCTCTTCCCCGGCATGCGCGTGCTCTCGGCCCACCAGTTCCGCGTCACCCGCGACGCCGACCTCTGGGTGGACGAGGACGAGGCCGACGACCTGCTGACCGCGCTCCAGGAGGAGCTGCCGCGGCGCAACTTCGGCGAGGCCGTGCGGCTGGAGGTGGCCGACGACTGCCCGGAGCACCTCATCGACCTGCTGCTGCACCACTTCGAGCTGGGCCGCGAGGATCTCTACCGGGTGGGCGGGCCGGTGAACCTGCACCGCCTCGCCACCCTCTGCGAGGCCGTGGACCGCCCCGACCTGAAGTACCAGCCCTTCGAGCCGGGCCGCCCCGAGGACCTGGCGGAGGGCGAGGACCTCTTCGAGCGCCTGCGGCGGGGGGACGTGCTGCTGCACCACCCCTACCAGAGCTTCGCCCCCGTGGTCGAGCTGCTCGCCCAGGCGGCCGACGACCCCGAGGTGCTGGCCATCAAGATGACGCTCTACCGCACGGGGGCCAGCTCGCCCCTGGTGGACGCGCTCATCCTGGCGGCGCAGCGGGGCAAGGCGGTGACGGCGGTGGTCGAGATCCGCGCGCGCTTCGACGAGGCCGAGAACATCAAGCTGGCCACGCGCCTGATGGAGGCCGGCGCCAGCGTGGCCTACGGCATCGTCGACTACAAGTGCCACGCGAAGTGCCTGCTGATCGTCCGGCGCGAGGAGGGGCGGCTGTGCCGCTACGTCCACCTGGGCACGGGCAACTACCACCTGCGCAACACCAGGACCTACACCGACCTCAGCCTGCTGACCGCGAACCCCGAGATTGGCGAGGACGTCCACGCCTTCTTCCTTCAGCTCACGGGCCTCGGGCGCCCCGCGCGCATGCGACATCTTCTCCAGTCGCCGTTCACGCTGCACAGCGGGCTCTTGCAGGCCATCGAGCGCGAGGCCGCGGAGGCGCGCGCCGGGAGGCCCTCGCGCGTCATCGCCAAGGTCAACGGCCTCACCGAGCCCTCGCTGATCCAGGCCCTGTACCGGGCCAGCCAGGCCGGCGTGCCCATCGACCTGGTGGTGCGCGGGATCTGCTGCCTGCGCCCCGGCGTGCCCGGGGTCAGCGAGAACATCCGCGTCCGCGGCATCGTCGGCCGCTTCCTGGAGCACGCCCGCGTCTACCACTTCCACGCCGGTGGCGAGCGGGTGACCTGGTGCAGCAGCGCCGACTGGCGCGGACGCAACCTGATGCGGCGCGTGGAGCTCTGCTTCCCTGTGTTGGATCCAACGCTGAACGAGCGCCTGCTGGACGAGCTGGAGCTGTACCTCCAAGACAACGCCCAGAGCTGGGCGCTGGGCCCGGACGGGGGCTGGCGGCGCGTGGGGGTGGAGGGTGCGGACGCGAGGTCGGCGCAGGGGGAGCTGTTGCGGCGGCTGGGGGGGTAGGTCTTCCCCTCCCCCCGCGTCCCCTCACCCCTCCCGCACCCGGAGCTCGAAGCCCGCCGCCGCCAGGGCCTCGGCCTCCTCCTCCAGGTCGGCGGCGGTCAGCGGGCGGTCGTCCAGGGCGCCCTCGGGCAGGTGCAGGGTCAGGGCGCTGGCGACGGCGGAGAGCTCGAGCGGCGGGAGCGGGCGGTCGGCGCGGCTGCGGTGCAGGCGGGCGGAGAGGCGATCGGGTGAGTCGCCAGGCAGTCGAGGCTGTGGGGAGGTGAGCTTGCAGGCATATTGTATAGTAGTCGATAGATTATCTCGAGGAGGGCCTTGCAGTCCCCTGGGGCTTGTGACACGATGTCTCACACGTACAGGAGGTGTCATGATGTTCCCACGTCCGTCCGTCCGTCCGTCCGTCCGTCCGTCCGTCCGTCCGTCCGTCCGTCCGT
>CAZTOW010000017.1:0-170479 GCA_964615375.1 uncultured Enterobacterales bacterium | reverse complement strand
GCCGGTGGCCGCGTCCCAGAGGCGCGCGGTGCCGTCGTCTCCGGCCGTGACCACCTGCTGTCCGTCCGACGAGAACGACGCGGACAACACCCCTCCCTCATGTCCGCGCAGGGCGCGGAGCTCGGCGCCGGTGGCCGCGTCCCAGAGGCGCGCGGTGCGGTCGAATCCGGCCGTGACCACCCGCTGTCCGTCCGACGAGAACGACGCGGACAACACCAGGCCCTCATGTCCGCGCAGGGCGCGCGTCCCCTGACCCGCGACGACCGCCTGGCTGACCGCGTGGGCCCACGCCTCCTCGCGCCACCAGCGCTCCGGCGCGGCTCTCGCGATCCCGATCGCAGTCTCCAAGGCGGCCTCGGGGCCGCGCTGCGCGATCAGCAGCGGGACGGCTTCGGCGCGTAGGTTCGCGATCTCCAGCCTTGCCTGCTTCTGCTCATCCCTCGCCTGCTGCGCGGTCGCCTCGAACGCCTGGGCCTCCCGCTGCGCGCCGGCCACGTTCGCCTCGGCGCTCTGCAATCTGCGCTCGATGTCTCGTGCCCGCTCCTCGAACTCCGACGCCTTCCGTTCAGCCTCCGTCGTGGCCGCCTTAGCGTCCTGGAATCTGTCCTCTGCGTCCCGCGCCCGCCCTTCGAGGTCTGACGCCTTTCGCTCCGTCTCTGCCTTTGCCCGCTGTACCTCCTCCAGATCTCCATTCGCGCGCTCCAACTTCGTCAGCGCCGCCGCCTTGTCGCCAGCCGTGCTCCAGGCCAACCACGCGACCACCCCCAGCACCAGCCCCAGCACCCCCAGCACCCCCACAAACCCGCGCAGCATCCGGCTCCGCCGCGCCTCCGCCGCCACGAGCCTCCCCTCTGCCTCCACCTGCCGCGCCGCGTCCAGGAAGGCCCAGCCCTCCGCACCCACCGCGTCCCGGTGCTCGCCGACCCAGGCGCTCAGCGCCGCCAGCGCCGCCCCGCGCGGCAGGAAGTCCGGCGATCTCCCCGCGGCCTGCCACGCCCGCAGGTCCCGGAAAAAGTCCCCCTGCGCCTGCTTCTCCGCCAGCCAGGCGTCGTCGAAGATCCGCGCGAACACACCGTTCCGCACCCCCAGCACCAGCCCGTCCTCGCTCATGCGCTCGGCCGCCAGGCCCGCCAGCCGGAGCGCCTGCTGCTCGGGATCGTCTCCCCGCGCCCCCACGCGCTCCCCGCGCAGCAGCCGCCCGTAGAGCTGGAGCACCCGGCTCCGCAGCGGCTCGGGTGTCGCGTCCACGCGCTTCTCGGCGTAGGACAGGTTCGCCTCCAGCGTGCGCCCGGCCCGCAGGAACAGGCGCGCCACGACCGCGTCGACGCTGGCCTGCGGCGGACCACGCTCCCCGTCGTCCTCCTCCTCCCAGATCTCCGTCAGCTCGTGCAGCACGGCCTGGGTCATGTAGGGGTGTCCCGAGGTCCACCCGTACACGGCGTCCAGCCAGGGCCCCGGCGCGACTTCATGGACCGCGAGGCCGGGGGCCAGGTCGTCCAGCTCCGCCCGGCTCAGGTCCACCAGCCGGATCTCCCGGCCCACGTTGAAGGGCGTGCGGGTCTCGTCGGCGATGAGGTCGCGGGGCGCGGCCACGCCGAGCAGGCAGAGCGCGAGGCCCTCGCCCGAGGTCGCCACGGCTCGCAGCGCGGCGAAGAGGTCGTCGCGGTCGAACGCCACAGACATCAGCGCGTCGATCTCGTCGAGGAAGATCACCAGGGCGGGCTGGCCGGGCGCCGGGCGCAGGTGCTCCAGGAAGCGCACCAGGCGGTGGACGGGCCCGTAGCGCTCCTGGGCGTCCCAGAAGGTGCGCACCTCGGCCTCGGTGCGCCCCAGCCCCTCGCCGATGGTGGTGCAGAGGCCGTAGACCCAGGGCCCGAGCTCGGCGGTCTTCGCCCCGAACACGTTGAGGTCCACATGGACGGTGGGGTGCCCGCGCTCGCGCAGGCGGGCGGCGGTGCGGCGGGCGAGGCTGGACTTGCCGATCTGGCGCGGCGCCAGCACCCAGGCCAGCGCCCCGGCGCGCAGGTGGCGCAGCAACTCGTCGTCGGCGGGCCGATGGGCGTAGAGCGAGGTGGCGCGGAGGTCGCCTCCCGCCTGGTAGGTGAGCGCGCGCTCAGGGCGCATCGTCGGCCTCGTCCAGGGTGCGCTCGAAGAGCGCCTCGCGCAGGCGGAAGGGCCGACGGTCGGGCAGGCCCATCAGCTCCTCCACGGTGACGCTGCCCGAGGGGAGCGCGTACTGCTCCATCAGGCTCAGAACCTGCTCCTTCTCGAAGCCCAGCAGGGACTCGGGGTGCGAGAGGCCGTAGAACACCGAGGAGTTTGGATCCCCGGCCATCTCGTGGGGCGAGCCGGAGAGCGCGATGAGCAGGCGCAGCCGGTCCCAGGGGGCGCTGGCGCCGTCGCGGGCGCGGGCGCGGAGCATGCCGTAGAAGTCGTCGTTGTAGGGCTGGAGCCGGATCCGGTCGGCGCGGTCGATGGCCAGGGCGACCGTCGCGCCCTCGTCGCGGAGCACCTGGGTCTTCAGCACCTCGCTGAAGCGGATGTTGAGGTTCACCGCCCCCGCCCAGAGCGCCGCGATCTCGTCTGAGGATCGCTCGGGGAGCAGGGCGGCGGTGAACCAGCGCAGGAAGGCGGCGTAGTCCTGGCGGTCAGCGGCGGTGGTGTCGTCCAGGTTGAGGGTGTGTACCCTCACGCCCTGGGCCCGCAGCTCGGCGAGCAGCCACTGGAGCAGCCAGGTCTTGCCCACGCGGGGCGGCCCGCAGACCACCACTGGCGCGCCCGGGTGGCGGAGCTGCCGGAGCGCGCGGCGCTCGGGCCTCCCCCAGGAGATGTAGTGCTCAGGGTGGAAGGCCGTACCCGGCGGCAGGCTCGCCGGCGCGCGGTGCGGGGGCAGGGGAGCGCCCAGCGTTACACCCCAGGCCCCGGCGAGCTCCCGCACCTGGGCCTGCGACCCCACGCGGTCGCGCTCGATCTGGGCGAAGAAGGCCCGATCCGGGATCGCACGCGCCGCGAGCGCGTCGACCAGCGCCTGGACCTGATGGGCGGGGCTGGTCAGCGCGGTCGGCAGCACGGTCTCCAGGTCCTGGCAGCCCGGCCAGCCGCGGAGCGCGCGGCGCAGCTCCTCGCGGGCCGCCTGCTCGGTGCCGAAGCGGGCCATCAGGAGATCGTAGAGGAGGGACTCTCGCCGGGCGGGTGCGTCGTGGGGCGTCAAAGGGACCTCAAGGAGGAGATGGCGGGCACGGGGTGGAATGTGAGGGCCGCGCGAGATCATCCTACATCGCCTCGGAGTATGGTCGCATCAGCGCCCCAGGACCTGAATCACCGCGTCCCGGCCCAGCACCGCCGCGCAGGCGCGCAGCCTGGCCGCATTCCGGGTCAGCCAGGCCCGCGCGCGCTCCTCCTCCTGCCGGCGGGCGCTCGCCTCGGGGAAGGTGCCCGGCCGAGCCCGCTCGACGACCTCGCGCACCAGCTCGCGCACCAGCTCCTCGTGCGCGGGCGGGACCAGGATGGGCACCCTCAGGTCACCTTCATCGGCAGGTGAGGGTAGGCTCTGCTGCCAGGGGTCTGCCCATACATGCTCTATTATCGGCGTCCCGCTCTGATCGAAGAGCGCACGAACAGCGTGCAGCCCCAGGACGTTGCGCAGGCGATTCAGGTCGGTCAGGCCAAACCCGGCTCTCCGATTGCAGGGGCGCACCTCAAAGTAGGAATGGTGGCGCGGGTCTCCGAGGCGCACCGCAACCCTCACCTTGGCAGCACGCCAGCAGTAGTCGCGCAACGCGCCCCCCACCGCGCGCGTCGGGAGCTCATAGGCCCGGAGGCCCACGCCAGCGCAGACCCGTTGCATGAGCTCGGCCCAGGTTCGGATCTCAGACCCCATCAGGCGAGCCCCTCCTGACCCGCGGCTTGGATGGCGCGAGCCAGATCGGTGTGACCAGGAATGTGCCCACACCCCCCGTCATCCAACAGCTTCGACGCACCGGCAAGGAACGCAGAAAGGCAGTCAGAACAGGTGCTTATGTGCTGGATCAAGATCTCCAGTGCGCTTTGGGAGCAGCGGGTCGCTGGTTCGAATCCAGTCACCCCGACCACTGTCTAAACCTCGAAGACCTCACGGTTCTTCGAGGTTTTTTCTTTGGTACCCGTCCAATGGACCACGTCCGCGTTCTGCATGGAGCCCGACCAAAGCCCACTCTTCGGGTTCGAGTATAGTCACTCCCCCGACAGCCGTTCCGTCCAGGTGAGCCAGCAGCTCCTCCAGGGCTCACGTACAGGCCTCATCGACATCGTGCTGAACGCCGGGTGCCAGCAGCGGCCCGATGTCTGCCCGAAGCGCGCGGTCCCTGGGCTTCGCGACCAGGTTCGCCTCTACGTCCGCCTTGTGGACGACAAGACCCTGCTGCGAGAGATAGAAGGTGAAGACCGCCGCGATACGGTCCAGACGGACACCGTCTCGCAGACCGACCGTGTAAAGATCGGAGAAATCCCAGCCCTTCTTGCGATAGGACAAGGCGCGGGGCCTGGTCCCCAACAGCTCGTCCACCTCGAAGGTGGGGATGGCGGCCTCGCCGCGGAACCACGGGTTCTCGACAAGGAAGAGGACAGGCCTGCGAGGGCGGTGGGTTAGAACCCGCCGTAGTAGAGGTAGATCGCCCCCTGGTTCGTGTCGTCCCCGCCGTCGCCGTAGCCAGCGGTGAAGAGAAGCTCGCTGGCGCCGTCGCCGTCGAGATCACCCGGCATGTCCACCTGCCAGCCCACCATGTCGTTGGTGCTGACGCCCCGGATCTCCAGGCCCGCCTCGGAGGCCAGGTCTATGCTGCCCGAGACGGGACCGTAGGCGACGTACACCAGCCCGGCGTTGGTGGCGACGTCGTCGTTGCCCGTGGCCCCGGCGACCAGGTCGACGACCTCATCGCCGTCGTAGTCCCCGGTCGCGACCTCGTAGACCCCGACCCCGTCGCTGCCGCTGCCGACCAGGGTGGCCACTGCGTCACCCGTGTCGTCCCCGACGGCGCGGTCTCCGTCGAAGACCCAGGCCGTCCCGTGGGAGGTGCCGCTCCTGCCCTCCTGGTTGGAGCTGGCCGCGAGCCCAGGCAGCCCGTCCCCGTCCAGGTCGTCGATGGTGGTCAGGTAAAGGCCGAAGAGCGTGTCCTCCTCGCCATGCAGGGAGGCGTCCGCGTCGTCCGGTCCGAGATCGCCGCTCACTGGACCGAGGAAAAGATAGGCCGCACCTGCCCATTCGCCGAAGTCGTCAGCCACGCCGGAGCCGACCCAGAGGTCCGCGATGCCGTCGCCGTCCATGTCCTCGCCGCCCGCGGCGTCGATGCCGAGTTGGTCATCCTCGCTGTTCCCTAGGATGCTGGCCAGCTCCGTGCCGTCGGCCGCCCATACGGTGGTCTCGCCGTTGGTCCGCCAGGATCGCGTGAGGTTGCAGGCGCAGGCCCAGGCGCCCGTCCCGTCGTCGTCCCAGGGGGACATGCCGAGCCCATCCTGGCATTCGAGCGCGAAATCTCCCTCGTCAGTGCTGTGGTCCCCGGTGAGGGGGCCGTAGAGCACATGGGTGCCGGAGAAGACCTTCTGCCGGTCGATGCCGAGGTCCTCGTAGCCGTCTTCGTCGACGTCGCCGAGCGCCCACTGCTGGATGCCGACATAGGGCCGGTCGGTGGTCGGGAGCACACGCGCGAAGGCGTCGTCCGTGGCCAGGGCCTCACCGTCCGCCAGCGGGAGCTTGTAGAGGTAGACCATGCCCTGATCGGTGTCCACCGTGTCGTCCTGGTAGGCGCCGGCGACGAGGTCTGGCAGGCCATCCCCATCGAAGTCCCCCACGTCGAAATGCATTCCGAAGCGATCGGAGCTCTCCAAGCCGTAGACCATCGCGTCGGCCCCGTCCGCAGACCAGGGGCCCTCGTCCCTGCAGGTGGCGTCGCGCCCGCTGCAGTCCTGGTCTATGCCGTCGCCACAGGCTTCGTCCGCCGCGGGGCTGATGCTGGCGTCGGCGTCGTCGCAGTCCGTAGCGTCCGCGACGGCGCCGTCGGGGGCCGTGCAGGCTTCCGTGACGGCGCCCAGGTCCCCGTAGGTGTCCTCGTCGGCGTCTGTGTACCATGGAGAGGGGTCGGCGACGTCGGGGTCCTCGTCGTTCAGGAGGCCGTCGCAGTCCTCGTCGCCGTCGGAGCAGATCTCCGGAGAGGCAGGGTTGATCGCAGCGTCCGTGTCATCGCAGTCGGTGGCGTCCGCGACGTGGCCGGTCGGGGCCTCGCAGGCCTCGGTCGGGGCGGCGGGATCGCCGTAGGTGTCGAGATCGGCATCGGGGTACCAGGCGGGAGCGTCCGTGGCATCCTCGTCCACGAGCTCGTCGCAGTCCTGGTCAATGTCATCGCAGATCTCCGGAGAGTCCGGGTTGATCCCGGCGTCCGTGTCGTCGCAGTCAGAGCCGTCGGCTACGTAGCCCTCGGCGCCGTCGCAGCTCTCCGAGGAGACCGCCGGGTCGCCGTAGGTATCCCCGTCCTCGTCGGCGTACCATCGGCCTCCATTGGAGGCGCCCTCGTCCACCTGGCCGTCGCAGTCGTCGTCGAGGCCGTCGCAGGTCTCGGTCGCGCCGGGGAAGGCGGTGGGGTCGGCGTCGTCGCAGTCGGTGGCGTCGGTCGTGGCGCCCTCGGGGGCCTCGCAGGAGGTCTCCGAGGTCTCGGCGTCGCCGTAGCCGTCCTCATCCGCGTCCGGGTGAAAGGTCGTGGCGTCGGCGGCGTCTTCGTCGATCTCCCGATCGCAGTCGTTGTCGAGGCCGTCGCAGACCTCGGTCGCGTCGGGGTTCACGGTGGCGTGCGCGTCGTCGCAGTCCACGGACTGGTCGTAGCCGTCGGAGTCAGCGTCCCGACGCACGACGTTGAGGCCGCCGTCCTGGTTGCAGCCGGTGTGGAGCACCAGAGCAAAGATCGTGGTCGCGAGGCGCATGGGTGCTCCTATACTTCGTGCTGGAGACTACCTCCAAGTCTGGGGGGCGTCTACCGCCCCACCTCGAGGAGACGTTGGAGCTCGGGTTCCCGGTACTCCGCGCTGCCCGTCCAGACGCGCAGGTTGGTGGCCCGGCCACTTCTGAACCCTACGGCGTCTACGGGTAGAACGTCTCGATCAGCCAGCCAGGACGCCCCGAACCCCCGCCATCGCCTCCCTGACCTCCAGGTCGGGCGCGCCGGAAGAAGTTCGAGTTACGTCCACGCAGGCCGACCACGTTGTGGAGGCCCGTCAGAATCGCGAGATTCGGCGGGCCTTCTTCCTTTTTCGTGGCTCGAAGGTGGAAGGCTCGACTCCGACCCACCTCGCTCAAGTCAGGTTCAACGGGCGTTTCCTGGTTCGAATCCGGTCATGGCTCTGCCCGGTCGCAGTCCTGGTCGGGCACGACGTAGCGAGACGAGACCCAGCCGCGTGTGCCATCCGCGAGCTCCACCGCGCGCCAGCCTGGCGCTTCGCGGGGGGCCTCGACGGCGAGGGTCGATAGGCACCGCGCGTCCGGTGCGAGGGTCCCGAGGACGGTCGACGCCGCGTTGGGGCCCGCGCGCACGTTCAGGACGTCGCCAGACGCAACGCCATGCACCTGGACGAGGACATCCTTTGACGGCTGCGCCGGCAGGAAACTCCGCCACGGACGCCAGGCGAAACCGCCTGCGCCCCCGACGGCGAGCAGGGAGTGCTGCGTCGCGTAGAACACCCGCGAATCTCCCGCTTCGGTACCCCGCACCTCCCGCGCCCACGGACCGGCATAGGAGGCAGGAGTCCACGCTGCCCCGTCCCAGGCCGCGGTAGCTCCGTCGGCGCCCGCCGCGTAGATCCTACCCACGTCGACAGCGAGCTTGAGCGTTGGGGTCGTGTACCACCCTGGTGACCGCGCGCTCCGATCGTCGTCGATCCGCGGGGACGCCAGCTGCGGCTGGAGCATCGGGAGCACCGTCCAGGCGTCGGCCCCGCGAACGAGGATGCCTTGGTGCGTCGCCAGGCACGGGGCGCAGCCCGCTCCTTCGAGGACCATCGCTGGCAGCGGCGCCCACGTCGTGTCCCAGGGTTCTACCAACGTCACCAGTCGCTTCCCCACGACGTGGTGGAGCGACCGCCGCGTGTGGTGGGTGCAGAGCGCGAAGGGGTGCTCGGCGTCACCGAGGACGCCGAACGCCCGCGCGCAGACCTTGCCGCCTAGCGCTGTCGCGGGGCTCAAGCGTATGGGCGGGTCTCCGTCGCGGACGAGCGTGGAGTACTCGACCCGCCATGCACCGCTCTGTTGGGTGGTGCTGGGCGGGACCGGAGGGCTCTGCTCGGCGGAGGGGTCGGAGAGTCCCTCCGCGGTCCAGGTCCGGCCCTCGCATGCGCTCTCTCGACAAGTCACGACCCGGACACCTCCTTCGACGCGCTCGACCGCGCGGACCTCGACGCCCGGCCGCTCCAGGAAACCACCCCGCCAGCGACCATCTGCCCAGAGCGCAACTGTGCCCGCCTCGGTCCCGACTGCGACCGCCTCGGCGGTGGCGGCGACCGTGTCGATCACCATCGCCACGAACGGCCGGCACCAGCCGTCGTTGGTACAGAGGTCCGTCGGCTCGGGTGCCGGGGGCGGGAGCTCCGCGGGCCGTTGCACCACCGGATCGGGGGTGGCCCGGACGGACGGCGGTTCCTCGACCGCGGTCGCCCCACACGCCGGGAGCAGCAACATCGCGAACCCGGCCGCGTAAAGCATGGCGTCTGACCGCCTCACCTCGACGGGCCGACCTGGTCGAGCGTCCGAATCCTGCCGATCCCTGGGGGCATGGGCCGCCAGGACGTGGAGGTCGTCCGGGTCGGTCGTGAGCACGTCCTCGTTGCGATCCGCGGCGCCACGAACCACAAACGCATCCACGACGTCGGCCGTCGCAGCGCGGGCACAGAGCTCCCCGGGACGCCTCGATCCGCTCGCGTCGAGCGTCACCTCCCGACACCCACCGAGGACGCTCGCGAGCCGCACATCGCGAGGGCCACGCCATGCCTGTGCCACGACGGGCGACGGCACCGAGGCGACCAACCCCTTCGACGTCAGCCACTTCCACCAGACCCGGAACCGGCGGTCGTCACGGCTCGCTGCGATGAGCGCGCCGGTGTCGAGGGTCACTCCCGCCATTGACGCTCCACCGCGGCCAGCTCAGCCTCGGTGATCTCCCCGTGCTCACGCTCGCAGTCGGCGATGGCCTGAGATGCGTTGCGGAGGAGGAGGCGCGACTCGGCGGCCCGCGCAAGCCACGCCGAGAGGGTTGACCCGTCGGCATGAGCGGCGTCGCGGATGCGAGCGGCGAGGTCTTCGGGAAGGGAGAGGGAGAGACATTCCATATAGTCATCATGCGGTCGTATTACGGGGCCGTCAATGGGCCGCCGCGCCTGGCGGCACTACGAACATGCAGCCTCGAACGCGAGCATCCTCTCCGCCCCCCTCAGCCACACGGACGCACGCCCTCCGCTCTGCCCGCGAGCGCTCAGTCTGGCGGGGCGCCCAGGGCCGCCCGGACCGCCGCGCGCATCGGGAGGCGGGGCGGGTACTGGTCGAGCGCGCGCAGAATCGCCTCCCGCCTTTCCGGGGACACCGGGAAGCCCGCCAGGATGTAGTCCCCCACGCGGCTCAGGGTGTGGAGACCCGCATCGACCAGGGCGGAGTCGACCACCTCCGCGATGGGGAAGGGCGCGCCCCCGGGGACACTCAGCACGTCGCAGACGCGCGGCCAGGGCAGGTTCAAGGCGCACCAGAAGCCCTGTGGATACTCGGAGAGGCGCCACGCCCCCGTGCGCGTCACGACCCGCCACTCATCGGACAGCCAGAAGGTCGCATCGCTGACGCGAATGGCCCCCTCCGGCGCGACGAAATCGGGCGGAGGCGAGAACCCCGGGGGGTACTCGTTCCGCGCCCTCCGACAGCGCCGCGCGAATTGATTGCCCGTCCGCGCCTCCCACTCCAGCAGACACGCGCAACAGACCAGAGAGGAAGCCGCCGCCCAGGGGTCAGGCACGTCGCGCCGCCTGACGCAGGCGTCACAGAGCGCGACGGCCGTCGGGTACTGAAGATAGGCCGCGAGCGACTCCCGGCGCTCGACGGCGGCCTCCAGGTGCTCGCACATGGGTATGGCGAACTGTGGTCCGTGAAGCTCGCAGTCGAAGCCGGCCATCGCGCCTCCTCCCCGCAACCTACAACCCTGCCTGCCTCGAGGCAACGGCCTGGACTCTGGACCTGCTCCGCGAACCGGGAGCGACGCGACGAAAGTGGCGGGGGACCGCCCGGCTCCGCGACCTGGAGGCCCTGCGGCGCTGGGACCTGGCGGGGCGCGATCCCCGCGGCTGATCGGATCGGTCGCCTCGGGCAAGATCCACCGCAACAGCGACGTGGACATCCAACTGTTCTGCACGCGCGAGGATCGGCTGGAGGACGCGCTGCGTGACGCCGGCTACGAGATCGAGCGGCTCGAGCACGAGCGGATGAAGGACGGCGTCTTCCGCCGCTTCGTACACTACCACTTCGACCTGCACGGGGTCCCAGTAGAGCTGTCGGTCTACGACCGCGCAGAGCTGTACATCACACGGTACAGCAGCGTCGACGGCAAGCCGATCGATCGCGTGCCGCTGCGGCGGGTGAGGGCCTTGCTGGTCCACTCCCGAGCTTGAGGCCCCAGCCTCCCGTTCGCTTCTCTCTATCGCGCCATAGAAATTTCGCGTTTCTCAAGGAGACACGGCGGTCCTACATTCCTCAGGCAACCGTTCAACCCCGGAGAACCAAGATGGACAACGTCTCCTCGCTGCGCATCCTTCATCGGGTCCCGCAGGCGACCGTCCTGCTCACCCTGCTCGCCTGCCAGCCCTCGACCCCCAGACCAGAGGAGGCGCCCGCGAAGCCCGCGGCAGAGGCCGCACCGGAGGCCTCAGCGAAGAAGCCCGCGGAGATCGCCGGCTCGCTCCGCGACAACCGCGCCTGGTGGCCCAACCAGGTGGACCTGTCGCCGCTGCGGCGCAACGAGGCGGGGAACCCCTATGGCCCGGACCACGACTACGCGGAGAGGTTCGCGAAGCTGGACCTCCCGGCCCTGAAGGCGGACATCGCCCAGGTGATGACGACCTCGCAGGACTGGTGGCCCGCCGACTACGGCACCTACGGCCCGCTGTTCATCCGCCTGGCCTGGCACAGCGCGGGGACCTACCGCGCCCTGGACGGGCGAGGCGGCTCCGACGGCGGACAGATCCGCTTCGAGCCGCTGAACAGCTGGCCGGACAACGCGAACCTGGACAAGGCGCGGCGGCTGCTCTGGCCGGTCAAGCAGAAGTACGGCGACAGCGTCTCCTGGGCCGACCTCATGATCCTGGCCGGGAACGTCGCGATGGAGCAGGGGGGCTTCAAGACGCTGGGCTTCGCCGGGGGTCGCGTCGACGACTGGGAGGCCGATCTGGTCTACTGGGGGCCGGAGCAGAAGTTCCTCGCCGACGAGCGCTTCCACGGCGAGCGGGAGCTGGAGAAGCCGCTGGCGGCGGTGCAGATGGGGCTCATCTACGTGAACCCGGAGGGCCCCAACGGCAACGGCGACCCGGTGTCCGCGGCGGCCGACATCCGCGAGACCTTCGCCCGCATGGGGATGAACGACGCAGAGACGGTGGCGCTGATCGCGGGCGGCCACACCTTCGGCAAGGCGCACGGCGCGCACGCCCCGGGGAGCTGCGTCGGCGTGGAGCCCGCGGCGGGGGCGGTGGAGGCGCAGGGCCTCGGCTGGCTGAACACCTGCGGCACGGGGAAGGGGGCCGACACGACCACGAGCGGCCTGGAGGGCGCGTGGACCGCGTCCCCGGACAAGTGGAGCGGGCAGTACTTCACGTTCCTGTACGGGTTCGACTGGGAGAAGACGAAGAGCCCGGCCGGCGCGACGCAGTGGAAGCCCAAGGACGGCAAGGGCGCCGATCTGGTGCCCGACGCCCACGACCCGACGAAGCGCCACGCCCCGATGATGCTCACGACCGACCTCTCACTCCGGCAGGATCCGGCCTACGACGCCATCTCCACGCGCTTCAAGGACGACCCGGAGGCCTTCGCCGCGGAGTTCGCGCGGGCCTGGTTCAAGCTGACCCACCGCGACCTGGGGCCGAAGACCCGCTACCTGGGGCCGGAGGTGCCGAGCGAGACCTTCCTCTGGCAGGATCCAATCCCGGCGATCGACTACACGCTGGTCGGGGCGGCGGACGTGTCCAGGCTGAAGGCCGACATCGCGGCGACCGGGCTGAGCCCGTCGCAGCTGGTGCGCGTCGCCTGGGCCTCGGCGTCCACGTACCGGAGCTCGGACATGCGCGGCGGCGCCAACGGCGCTCGGATCCGCCTCGAGCCCGCGGCGAGCTGGAAGGTCAACGACCCGGCCGAGCTGAAGGCCACGCTGGCGAAGCTGGAGGGCGTGCAGTCGGCCTTCAACGCCTCCGCGAGCGGCGGCAAGAAGGTCTCGCTGGCCGACCTGATCGTGCTGGCCGGCGCGGTGGGCGTCGAGCAGGCCGCGGCGGCGGGCGGCTCCAAGGCGGCGGTGCCGTTCACGCCCGGTCGCAACGACGCGAGCGCCGAGCAGACGGACCCCACCTCCTACGCCTTCCTCGAGCCGAAGGCGGACGGCTTCCGCAACTACTACACCGCGGAGGTGAACCGTCGCCCCTCGGACGCCCTGATCGACAAGGCCGCGCTGCTGGGCCTCACCCCGGCGGAGATGACGGCGCTGGTGGGCGGGCTGCGCGTGCTGGACGCCAACAGCGGCGGCGCGAAGCACGGCGTCTTTACGGACAGGCCGGGGACCCTCTCCAATGACTTTTTCGTCAACCTGCTTGACCATTCGACCCGCTGGACCCCGAAGGGGGACGGGACCTTCGAGGGCGCGGGCCCGGACGGCCAGGTGCGCTGGACGGCCACGGAGGTCGATCTCGTCTTCGGGTCGAACTCCGAGCTCCGCGCGATCTGCGAGGTCTACGCCTATGACCCGGTGAAGTTCCAGGCGGACTTCATCTCGGCGTGGACCAGGGTGATGCTGGCCGACCGCTTCGACCTCCAGCGCTGAGGGACCCCATGCCTGGCTACACCTGGATTCGGTTCTGCGGGCTCCTCGCCGCCCTCTCGACGCTCGGCTGTGCCAGCCAGGCGTCCACGGACGCGCCCCCCGGCGGCTGGGCGAACAACGCGCCCACCACCGTCGCGGAGGTGGTGGACCGGGGAGAGCACCAGCTCCTGCGGGTGCAGCAGGGCGAGCTCAGCACCTGGGTCCAGGTGCCGAAGGTCGCGGCGAAGGTCGGCGATCACGTCCTGCTGGGCCGGGGCACGGCGCGGACGGACGTGGAGATCCCGGAGATCTCGCGGAGCGTCCCCGAGGTGGTCGACATCGCCCACGTCCGGGTGGTCGACGCCGAGACCGCGCGCCGCGTCGTCGCCCGGCGAGCGCCCCCCGGCGCCCTGGGCGTCGGACAGGCCTACGCCGAGCTCGCGCAGCGTGATGGCACCGAGATCCTCGTCTTCGGGCGGGTGGTCAAGGCGACCAGCGCCGTGGGCTCGGTCTGGGTCCACCTCCAGGACGGGACGGGGGACCCGGACGCGGGGACCCACGATCTCACCGTCCAGACCCAGCAGGGGGTCGTCCCAGGGCAGTGGGTCGCCTTCCGCGGCACCCTGCGTCGGGACGTGGACCTGGGCTTCGGCTACCGCTACGCGGCCCTCGTCGAGGGCGGGACGCTGGTGGAGTAAGGGCCGCGCGGTCTCTCCGGGGAAAAGCGTTAGGATCCCAGCATGCCGTCGATCACCCAGCTCGAGTACGTCGTCGCGGTCTACCGCACGGGCCACTTCGGTCGGGCGGCCACGAGCTGTCACGTCTCGCAGGCGACGCTCAGCGCCCAGATCGCGAAGCTGGAGAGCGATCTGGGGGTGGTCCTCTTCGATCGGCGCGCCAAGCCGATCATCGCGACGGAGCACGGGGAGCGCATCATCCGCCTCGCCCAGGAGGTGGTGGCAGCGCACGCCCGCCTCGTCGCCTCCGCCGAGGGCCTGCACCCGCTCACGGGCCGGGTCAGCCTCGGCATCATCCCCACGCTGGCCTCCACGGTCGTGCCCTGGTTCCTCCCCGCCTTCGCCGCCTCGTACCCGGACGCCGATCTCACGGTCGTGGAGCGGACGACCTCCGAGATCCTCGTGGAGCTCCAGGCCATGCGCCTGGACGCCGCGCTGATGGTGACGCCCCTGGCCGAGGCCAGCCTGGAGAAGCGGGTCGTGTTCTACGACTCCTTCTACGGGTACGCCCACGCCTCCTCGTCCCTGCTGCAGTCGGAGGAGATCGAGGTCGCCGACATCGCCCGCGACGACCTCTGGCTGCTGGAGGACGGGCACTGCTTCCGCAACCAGGTGGTGCACCTGTGCGGGGTGCATCGTCGGCGCATCCTGGGGGGCGTCCACTTCGAGGCCGGCAATTTCGAGACCCTCCGCGGGCTGGTGGACCGGGTGGGCGGCTGCACGCTCATCCCCGAGAGCTACGCCAGCACGCTGCCCAACGAGGTCCGGCGCCGGCAGGTGCGCCCCTTCCGCGGCTCGGTGCCCACGCGCGAGGTCAGCGTGGTCGGCCAGGCCCAGCACTGGCGGTCCGAGCTCCTCGACGCGCTCGCCGCCTGCATGCGCCACCACGCCCCGCGCTACCTCCCGCGGGAGCCCGAGAAGCTGGAGATCGTGCCCGTCCTGACCTGAGATCGGGCCGGCGCCGCGGCGCGCTCAGACCTGCGCGGGCTCGTCCGGCACCCGGGCGAACACCACCACCCAGCTGTGGCCGGCTTGATACACTGGGGACGATGTCGCCGCTCTTACTGGTCCTGACGCTCCTCCCGCCCGCGAACGCGGAGGATCCCGGCTGGCTCCCGCTCGGGCGCAGCGAGCTGGGGCCAGTGACCGAGCGGAGGACCCACACCTGGCGCGACGCCCGCGTCATCGAGGGACCCATCCTCGGGTTCGCTGCCGCCGTCGCCCATGAGGACCGGATCCTGGTCGCCGCGGCGCGCGCGCTGCCGGACGCGAGCGTGGAGCTGACGGTGCGCGCCCGCATCGGCGACCGCTGGGAGGACCTGCCACCCCTGGTGCTCACCCCGCGCGCTGACCCGGAGGAGCAGAGATTCAGGCTCTCGATGACCACCGATCCCGCCGACCAGCCGATCCTCGCCTGGCTTCGGGCGGACGGCCGCCTGGCTGGGCTGGCGCGCTGGCGCGACGGGCGCTGGGAGGTCGAGGAGGCCCCGACGCCGACCGCGGATGCGCGGGATCTGGCGGTCGTGCTGCTCGGCGAGACGGCGCGGGTGTACCTCATCGATCAGGAATACGAGACCGGAGACAAGATCGTGTATCACGCCGATGGCTCAGCCCTCGGCGCGTGGGCGCGCACCGTCACGGATGGCCGGGCGCTGGAGATCACCCCCTCGGTGGAGGGGCGGCGGCAGGTCGCGGTCACGGGCCAGTGGGGGCGGGTCGCGTGGTCGGCCACGCCCGTCCCAGCCAACCCCTCCCTCGACCACTACCTCATCGAGGCGCCCGCGGGCTGGGACTGGATCCCGGTCCGGGATGACTCGCACTCTGTGCGCGTGAGCGGATCACCTCGGGGGGACGCCTACTCCCTGGAGGTCTGGCCCGCCGACATGGGCACGCACTACGGGTGCGAGTTCAATCGCCTCCAGGTCTCTCAGAGGCGCCTCTTCCTGTGGGACCCGCTGGGCAGAGATCCACTGCGCGTGGGGCACTCGTGCTCCCTGGAAACCACGGTGGCCCTCCTCCCCACCGCCCAGCCTACGCTCGTGACCTCCCTGGCAGGAGCGTTCTACTCGGCGGGGGACGACCTGTCGGTGCTGCGCTGGACGGGCGAGCGCTGGTGGGGCCTCGACGGGGAGCCGTCTCCGGGCACAGCGCTGGGAGACCCCGAGAGCGGCGTGGACGACCTCCGCTTCGAGCCCGACGGGCGGCTCGTGTGGGTCGAGAGCCCCGACGGCGCCCAGCGCCTCGCGGGCGCACGCTGGAGCGGCAGGGCCTGGGTCCAGGATCGGCCCTTGACGGTGAGAGGCAGCTTCGGCGTGCGCTCGGGGAACACGCACCTGAGCGTCGACGTCGGCTCGACCTGGGACACCTTCTGGGGCGCCGGGCGGGTGACCGCGACCCTCCTGCAGGCGCGCGAGGGCCTCCTCCACACCATCACGCTGCCGGAGGTGAGCGGCGCGGACGCGAGCACCTGCGGCGCCGCCTCGGGAAGGCCGTGCGTCCCCGCCGCGATGGCGGAGCTCGCCGACGGCAGCGTGCTCATCGCCCTCCACCCCCGGTCCGGGGGCGTGGTGGACGAGCTCGCGCCACAGCCACCCGACGACTGGCAGATCTGGCGCCACGCCGACGGCGTCTGGACGCGCGAGTCGACGCCGCCCATACCCGGGGAGGCCTGGGACGAGCCCTGGCTCTTCGGCGGTCCGGAGGCCGTCCTCAGCCTGGACGGAGCGTTCTGGGTCCGAGGCGCCGCGGGTTGGGCCGCCATCCCCGCCCACGATGATCTCGACGCGCCGGACGACCTGCTCCCGCTGGGGGACGGGCGCCTGATGGCCGCCTGGGTGATCGTGGAGCAGGAGCCCCAGCTCCGCTTCCACCTCCGCGTCGCCGAGTGGACGGGATCACGCTGGGACGAGCACGACGCCGGGCTCCCGAAGGACGCTCGACAGCCCTACCTCGCCCTGTCTCCGACCGGCACGCCCTATCTCGCCACGGTCACCGAGGACGGCGAGGTGCAGCTCCACACGCGGAGCGGCGGACAGTGGCGTGGGATCGCGGGCTCGAACGCCGCGACGGGCGTGTCGAACAGCCCGGCCTACTCCTACGATCCGGCCGTCGGCTTCCTGGAGGGGAAGGTGTGCGTCGCCTGGGCGGAGGAGGCCGATCAGGAGCCCGTCGTCAACGTGCGGTGCCACGCCGAGTGAGGCTCAGGGCCGGAGCCCCCCTCACCCCCGCGGAAAACACGCCGAGAACCTGTCCAGCAGCGAGCGGTCGCCCTTGATCTTCATCCGGCCCGTGAGCACCGCCAAGACGGGGTTGCGCTTGCCCGTAGCGACGTCGTACCACACGCTGGCCGCGCAGCGCACGGTCACGTCGGGGGTGCCCACCAGCCCCGTGTCGACCTTCAGGGTCCCGTCGTCGATGCGCACCGTCGCCTCGATGGGCGGGTCGGCCGTGAGCTGGAAGTGGAAGGTCGCCGCCCATCCCCGGGCGGGCCCGCGCTGGAAGGTGAGCGGCAGCACGCTGAAGAAGGAGGTCGCGTCGTTCGGCCGCAGGCTCGACCGGACCCGCTTCACCGTCTTGTGCGGGAAGCGCTTCTGTACGTGGGCCTCGGCGTCCGATCCGGGCACGACGTAGACGGTCTCCTCCCGGTCCAGGAGCGGCCTCACCACGGTGTTCATGTGCTCGCCCTTGCTGCGCAGGAAGGTCGGGATCACCTCCTCGCCCGCGGGGCAGACCGCGATGCAGTAGGCGGCCTTGTAGTTCGGCTCGTAGGCGAGGCTCTGCCACATCGAGACGGTCTCGGGCTGTGACACGCGCTCGCGCAGCTCCTGTCGGTCCCGGCTGTCGGCCACCTCCTCCATGAAGTCGGCGAAGCCGGACATGAACTCTCGGTAGTTGTGGTCGAAGCAGGCGGAGAACCGGAAGTCCCCGCCCGCCACGATGGCGCCGACCGGGCAGGCCGCCACGCAGAGCCTACAGTCCAGGCAGGGATCGAAGGAGAGCGGCGGGGGGGCGTCCAGCGCCTCGGCGGTGGTGATCACCGTGCCCAGCACCACGAAGGATCCAAAGCGTGGGTGGATCACGTTCCGGTGGATCCCCATGCGCCCGAGCTGCGCGGCGACCGCGACCTTCTTGTGGGAGACGACCCAGACGCGGCCGGGGAAGGAGGCCATCTCCAGCGGGAAGGCCATGGCGGGGTTGATCGCGCGGTGGCCGCGGGCGGACAGCGCGACCGCGACCCGGTGGGACACGTCGTTGATCGCGTGGGCCGCGCGATGAAACTCGGTGTTGGCCACGCTGCGCGCCGGGCTGCGCACGTCGTCGGGGTGCATGCGCGCCACCAGCGCCACCAGCGAGCGGGCCCCCGGGAGGGCCTGGGTCACGTAGGGGACCTCCTCGGCGAGGTCCGGGTGATCGAGCGAGACCAGCGCCGCGTCGTCCGCGCCCGCCTCGCGCGCCAGCGCCCGCACGATCTCCTGGGTCAGCGGCTGGGGGTCGAGCGGCGGGCGAGCCCGCGCCGCCCGCACGGTGGGGTGCTCGTCGAGCGGGATCTTCGGGCTACCTTCGCGCGCGGACATGAAGCGCATCACATCATCAAATCACCAGACCGACAAGCGCCAGACCACCCCTCCTCGGCGCACACCTCGCGGACGCAGCCGCGCAGCCACCGATGCCCGGCGTCGGCGTCCATGCGCGGGTGCCACAGCAGCGAGAGCGTGAACTCGGGCATCGGGAAGGGCAGCCGGAAGCGGACCGTCCCCGCCTGAAGGCCGCGCGTGAGGCGGTCGGGCACGGCGGCGACCCTGTCGGTGGCCCGCGCCAGCGCGAGGGCCCGCGCGAAGCCGTCGACCTGCACGGTGACCCGCCGCACTCCGCCCGCGGCCTCCACGGCCCGCTCCACCGGACCCCGCTCCTCGCCGCTGTGGGAGACGCCGATGTGCTCGCAGGCGGCGAAGCGCTCCATCGTCACCTCGCCCTGGCTGAGGGCGTGTCCCTCGCGGACGACGCCGACGTGCCTGTCCCGGAACAGAGCCTGCGCCCGCAGCTCGGGCCCGGTGCGCCGCCCGACCACCCCGGTCTCCAGGTCGGCCGCGCCCTCGCGGAGGGGGGCGCTGTCCTTGTCCGGCTTCTGCACGAAGCGCAGCGAGACCCGCGGGGCCTCCCGCCGCGCCCGGTCGAGCAGGGCCGGGCCGAAGGTCTCCACGAAGCCCTCGCTGGTGCGGAGGGTGAAGGTGCGCTCGAGCGTGTCGAGGCGGAGGGTCTCAGCGGGGCGGAGCATGGCCTCCGCCTCCCGCACCAGCTCCCCGAGCCGCTCGCGGAGCTCGAGCGCCCTCGGCGAGGGGACCATCTCCCGGCCCGCGCGCACCAGCAGCGGATCGCCCGTCGCCTCGCGCAGGCGCGCCAGGGTGCGGCTCATCGCGGACGGGCTGAGCTGAAGCCGCCGGGCCGCGCCGGCCACCGTCTCCTCCGAGAGCAGCACGTCGAGCGCGAGGAGCAGGTTGAGGTCGGGGCGGTCCATGCGCGCAGCGTATCCAGACATGGCGTCAGACGCACGAGTGGCGTGCGTCCCGTGCGTCTACCGCCATGTGTGGGCGAGCGGTACATCCCAGGCATCTCCACGAGGTGCGAACATGAACGCCAGGATCCAGACGCTGCCGGCCCGGTCCTCCCCCGCCCCCTCCACCCGGGAGGCCCTCGGCGGCCTCGGCCTCGCCATGCTGCTGTCCTCCCTGGGCACCAGCGTCGCCAACGTGGCGCTGCCGACGCTGGCCCGGGAGCTCGGCGCCTCCTTCCAGGAGGTGCAGGGGGTCGTCGTGAGTTACCAGCTCGGCGTCACGGCCGCGATCGTCGGCGCGGGCCGCCTGGGCGACCGCTACGGGCGCCGGCGCGTGCTGGTGGGCGGCCTGCTCCTGTTCGTGGGGGCGGCGGCGATGAGCGGCCTCGCCCCGTCGCTCGGGCTCCTCCTCCTCGCGCGCCTCGCGCAGGGCGTGGGGGCGGCCGTCCTGATGGCGCTGACGCTCGCCTTCGTCGCCGACCTCTCCCCGAAGGGGCGCACGGGCAGCGCCATGGGGCTGCTGGGCACGACCTCCGCCCTCGGCACGGCCCTCGGCCCCTCGATCGGGGGCGCGCTGACCTCGCAGCTCGGGTGGCGCGCCATCTTCCTGGTCCAGGTGCCCCTCGGCCTCCTGGCCCTCCTGCTGGCGTGCCGCTCCCTCCCGGCCGGAGACCCGGTGGAGGCGCCGCGGGCGGGCTCCCCGTGGCTCCCCCTGGACCTGCTCCGGGACCGGGCCCTCGGCGCGAGCCTGGCGATGAGCATGCTGGCCGCCACCGTGCTGATGGCGACGCTGGTGGTGGGGCCCTTCTACCTCTCGCGCGGGCTCGGCCTGGCGACGGGGAGCGTGGGGCTGGTGATGGCGGCCGGTCCCCTCGCCGCCGCGCTGACCGGGGTGCCGGCCGGCAGGCTGGTGGATCAGCTCGGCGCCCGCCGCGCGACCCTGGCCGGACTCGTCGGGATGGCGGCCGGCGCCGCGATCCTCGCGGTGACGCCCGAGCGGCTCGGCACCCCCGGCTACATCGCCCCCATCGTCCTCCTCACCAGCGGCTACGCCCTCTTCCAGGCGGCCAACAACACCGGCGTCGTGGGCGCGCTGAGCCCCGACCGCCGGGGTCTGGTGTCGGGGCTGCTCACGCTCTCGCGCAACCTCGGGCTCGTCACCGGCGCCTCCCTCCTGGGCGCCGTGTTCGCCGCCGCCTCGGGAGACGCGGACGTCGCCCAGGCACCCGCGGGCGACGTGGCCGCGGGCATGCGCGCCACCTTCGCCTTCGCGGCCGCGCTCGTCACCCTCGCGCTGGGGCTGGGGCACCTGGGGCGCCGCCCGGGGGTGCTATACTCCCCCGATGCGCGCGCTGCTCTGGAGCCTGCTCCTCTCCTGCTCGGACGACGGCTCGGACAAGAGCGGGCTCCCCGATGAGAGCGCGCCGTCCCAGGACACCCAGCCCGAAGACTCGACGCCCATCGAGGAGATCGACGACTCGGCCGCCCCCGCGGACGACACGGCGCTCTGGATCTCCGAGCTGATGTGCGACAACCTCGACACGCTGGAGGACGGCGACGGCGACACGCCGGACTGGATCGAGCTCTACAACCCGGGCCCCGACCCCGTGGCGCTGGCCGGGTGGAGCCTGGCCGACGAGTCCGGTGAGACCTACGTGTTCGAGGAGCGGACCCTCCTGGGCGGAGAGTACCTGCTGGTCTTCGCCTCCGACAAGGGCGCCGACGGCCCGGAGGGCGAGCTGCACACGGCCTTCCAGCTCAACTCGGGCGGCGAGACCGTGACCCTCTCCCGCCCGGACGGCTCGGTCGCGCACGCCCTCACCTACCCTGCCCTCGGCGAGGACAGGAGCTGGGGCCTCGCCCAGGCGGTGGAGACCGAGGTGCTGCTGCAGGACGGCTCGCCGGCGCGGCTGAGCCTGACCGAGCAGGAGGGCTGGGCGGCCGAGGACTACGATGACGCCACCTGGACCGCGGTCACCCTCCCGGTCGGCTTCGACGGCGGCGCCACCAGCGCCACCCCCGAGAACGCGGCGCTGGACAAGACGACGACCCAGTCCACCGACGGATACGGCTACACCGGCGCCCAGGCCGTGGACGGTGAGCCCGGCACCTTCAGCCACACCGGCGACGGCGACACCGCGCCCTGGCTGCTGGTGGACCTGGGGAGCGACTTCGCCATCTCCGAGATCGACCTGTTGAACCGCGCCGACTGCTGCGCGGAGCGTCTCTACAACATCGTCGTCACCATCGAGGACGCGGACGGCGCCGCCCTCTGGACCAGCGAGACCGTCAACCCCGTCGCCGAGGGCGACACGCCCACCAGCCCCGGCTCCCTGGTGGAGCTGCCCGTGGACGACGGCGTGATCGGCCAGTACGTGCGGGTCTCCAAGACGGCGGTGACCTCCTACCGCAGCGAGTGGATGTCGCTGGCCGAGCTGGTGGTCACCGGCACGCTGGCCTCGCCCTACGAGGCCGAGATCGAGACGGAGATCGCCAGCGCGCCGGCCTGGGTGCGCGCCCCGGTGGACGCGGGCGAGGCGCCGACCCGGCTCACGCTGGAGGTGGCTTACGACGACGGCTTTCAGGCGTACCTGGGCGGTGAGATGGTCGCTGAGGCCAACGCGGGAGACGGCGTCGCCACGGCCACCCACGACGGCGACACCTCGGAGACCTTCGCCCTCGACCCGCGCCTGCTGCCCGAGGGCGACGCCACGCTGGCCCTCGTCGCGCTGAACCACCCGGAGGACTCGGACGATCTGCTGCTGGGCGCCACGCTGACCGGCGAGGTCATCACGACCGGGGACCCGGCGTACTTCGCCGACCCCACCCCCGGCGAGCCCAACGGGGCCGGGGTCAAGGGCCTGCTGGCCGAGCCCGAGCTCGACCCGCCCCGCGGCTTCTACGAGGGCTCCACCGAGGTGACCATCCGGGCCGAGGCGGGCGCCACCCTGGTCTACACGACCGACGGCAGCGCGCCCTCCCTGGACAACGGGACCGTGGTCGAGCCCGGCGACGCCCACACGGCGCCCGAGGTCACGCTCACGCTCACGACCACCGCCCTGCTGCGCGCCGCCGCCTTCGCCGACGACTGGGCCGACAGCGAGGTCGCCACCCACACCTACCTGTTCCTGGACGACGTGATCCGCCAGCCCGCCGACCCCGAGGGCTGGCCCGCCACCTGGGACGGCGTGAGCGAAGCGGCCTACACCGCCGACTATGAGATGGACGCGGAGGTCGTGGACGCCGACCCCGAGGCGATGCTGGAGGCGCTGCGCGCGATCCCCACCCTCTCCATCGTGACCGACCTCGACCACCTCATGGGCCCGGACGGCCTCTACGAGAACAGCGCCGAGCGCGGCGAGGCCTGGGAGCGCCCCGTCTCCGTCGAGCTCATCCTGGAGGACGGCAGCACGGGCTTCCAGGAGGACTGCGGGCTGCGCGTCCACGGCTACGGCTGGCGATACCACTCGTCCACGCTCAAACACTCCTTCCGCCTGGAGTTCTCCCGGGACTACGGGGTCACCAAGCTGGAGTACCCGCTCTTCGCCGACGCTCCCGTCGAGCGCTTCGACAGCGTGGTCCTGCGGGCGGGCGGCAGCAAGACCTGGCTGGACTTCCGCGACCCCGCCAACGCCCAGTACCTGCACGACGCCTTCGCCCGCGACACGGCGCGGGACATGGGCAAGCTGGACGGCCACGCCACCTATGTTCATTTGTACTTGAATGGACTGTACTGGGGCCTGTACAACCCGGTGGAGCGGCCCGAGGCCGGCTTCGGCGAGGAGTACCTGGGCGGGGATAACGACGAGTACGACGCGATCAACCGGCGCACCGTCACCAACGAGGCGGTGGACGGCACCCTGGAGGCTTACAACACGCTGCTGGCGCTGGCCGACGAGGACCTCTCGACGGACGCCGGGCTGGCCGCGGTCGAGGCCATGTTGGACCTCGACGACCTCATCGACTACATGCTCATCCACCAGTACACGGTGAACCGCGACGGCCCCTGCTGCTTCTACCACAACAACATGCGGGGGATCCGGCGCCGCGCCGACGGCGAGCTCTTCCGCTTCTTCGTGTGGGACATGGAGTACAGCCTCTGGGAGGCCACGGACGACACCAACGTCGAGATCGACGTGGACGGCGCGATCTCCCACGTCTACGCCCGGCTTCGGGAGAACGAGGACTTCCGCGCCCGCTACGCCGAGCGCGCCGCCATGCACCTGACCGGGAGCGGGGCGCTCACCCCGGAGGCCGCCGCCGCCCGATATCAGGCGCGCGCCGACGAGATCTACGAGGCCCTGCTGGCCGAGTCCGCCCGCTGGGGCGACACCTACCGCACCACGCCCTACACCCGGGACGTCGAGTGGCAGGAGGAGTACGACCGCCTGATGGACGAGTTCTTCCCCTACCGGACGGAGGAGATGATCGCGCAGCTGCAGGCGGCGGGGCTGTACGCGCCTTGAGTGGGCGGGCGCCCGCCGCGATCAGGGGGCGGAGCGGGCCAGGATCGTCCGCACGTCCTCCTCGCTGAGCTCCAGGCCTGGGACGACCAGGTCCTGGGCCATGTGGTGGGGGTCCGTGGTCCCCGTGATCGGCAGGATGTCCAGGGTCATGCTGAATCGGAGGAGCACCTGCGCCGGCGTGGCGCCCAGGCGTCGCGCGATGGCGGCGACGTCCCGGTGGTTCCAGAGGGTCCGGTTGGCCGTCAGCAGCGAGAAGCCCTGGTAGGTGACGCCGGCCTCCCGGCAGATCTGGCGCACCGCGGCGTCCCAGCCCCGGCTGGCGTAGCAGCGGTTCTGCACGAAGGCCGGCGGGACCCGCGCGTTGTCCAGCAGGAGGCGGAGCTGGTCCGGGTCGATGTTGCTCACGCCGATGGCGCGCGTCAGGCCCTCCTGCTGCAGCTCTTCGAGGGTCCGCCACACCTCCCAGTCGGTCGGCGTGAGGCCAGGGTGCGTCTCCGGCCCGTGCAGCAGCAGGCTGTCCAGCCAGCCCACGCCGAGGTGCTCCAGCGAGCTCGCCAGCGACTGGCGCACCTGGACCGCGGGCCGCGCCCCGGGATCGTAGGGCAGCCGATGGTCCTGGCCGCGCGCGTAAGTGAACTTGGTCTGGATCCAGAGGGACTCGCGGCCGTGGCGCTGGAGGAAGGGCTCCAGCGCCTCGCCGACGCCGGCCTCGTGGTAGTGCCGCCGCTGGTTGGCGGTGTCGATGCCGCGAAAGCCGGCGTCCAGCGCCGCGCGCACGCAGGAGGCGGTGCTCTCTTCCTTCCAGGCGGTGCCGTACAGGAGGGCGGGGTGCATGGCGGAACCTCGGGGGGAGGATCTCATGGCTCGCCAGAGGCGCCCTGTCCAGTCGGCATGCGCGCGCTGCGCGCGCGAGCTGCGCGCGCATCCTGTCGACTCAACATTCTTGGCCTTGATCTGTATTCGATACAATAGACAGTCCTGGCACGCCGCTTGCACTCCTCCCCAGCGGGCACGAAAGGAGGCAAGCATGAGAAAGAACCTGATCATCGCCGCGCTGTTCGTCTCTTCCGCCGCTGGCGCCTACCAGAGCACCATCCTGGACGAGATGCGCTACTCCATGTACCGTCTGGCCGGAGGATCCCAGATCGCGATCCCGCAGCGCATGGACAACATCAAGCCCGAGGACATCGGCACGCTGGACCGCTGGCACCCCGATCCTGGCGAGGAGGGCCAGTTCTCCGCGGTCCGCTTCACCCCGGCGCTCGACTTCTCCGTCCGGGAGATCACGTTCTCGGCGCCCAACAGCACCAAGTCTGGGATCCACTGCACCGTCTCCGACGACCGGATCGTCAACCTCTACGTCAGCTCCGAGCTGGTGCCCCCCAACAACGCCCAGCCCGATCTGTCGCTGATCATCCCCGGCCAGCCCGGCGCGATGGACCCCGTGGTCCTGTTCGAGATCCTGCTCGACGACCCGCTGCTCGTGAAGCAAGGCGAGTCCCTGTTCGTGGCCATCGAGCACCCTGGGGCCTGGCCCGACATCGCCTGCCTCACCATCAGCACCGCCGAGCCCGAGCGCGTCGAGAGCGAGTTCTGGAGCTACGCCACGGACGTACCCTTCGACTGGACCGGCTGGGAGGAGCTGGGCGGCTTCACCTACAAGCCCCTCGTGAGCGTCTCGGGCTACATCGAGCTGTAGGCCGAGAGCGTCGCGCGGCGGGCCGGATCCCAACCGTCCCGCCGCGACGACCCGATCCTCTACCCCCGCTCGCGCGCGCCCTCCATGTCAGGAGCAGCCTCCCAACGCCGCGTCTCGGGGCGCCAGACGATCCCGCCGGCACCGCGAGCCAGCACAGGCGACGCCATGTGCAGCACGAGGTCCAACACCTCCACGAACGGCTCGGGGAGGCGCTCTCCCAGCCCGTGTCTGCGCCGCCATGCGGCCCAACGCGACTGCCCCAGCGCGTCGAAGCCCATCAGCACCCCCTCGAGAGGTAGGAGCGGCACGACCCGGTACGCCGCGACCTCCTCCACCGCCCGTTGAAGCTCGGCGCCGACGATCACGTGACGGTGAGCCAGGACGTAGAGATCGGCGAAGTCGCGCCAGCGGGTGTTGGCGGTCCCACGTTGGAGGGCCGTGACGATCTTCTCGGCGAGGACCATTGCGATGGGGTAGCCCGAGAGCGACAGAGGCTCTGGAGAGAGCAGCCTGGAGACCGCGACGAGAGTGGGCGCCGGCCAGACGGGATCGCCCACGTTCACATCGACGTGGAAGACCAGCCGCGCCGAGGCCAGGCGACCGCGCAAGCTCACCCGTACACCCGCGTATGCGTCGCCTTCGCGGATGGCCTCAGCCGGGCCCAGCTCGAGCTCGAGGCCATCGTCGAGCTGCAGGAGCGCTACCTCTCCGACCAGCTCGCGCACAGCCTCGATCTCGTCGGGCGTCTGCAGCGCGAGCAGATCCACTTCCCGCGTCGGGCGCCGGGCGTCCAGGGCGGCCAGCAGCACGCCGCCTTTCAACACGAAGCGTCGCCGGTGTGGTGAACACGCGAGGCGCGTCAGGAAACCCTCCAGCGCGTAGAGCTGGAGCAGCTCGGCGGTCGGGCGCCCCTGAGCGCGGGCCAGCGCGCGCAGCGCGAGGTAGCGGGCTCCCGCGATGGTGTCGTGACGGGGAGCCATCACGGGCGGGGCGCGTTAGAAAAACGCGCTCCGAACGTGAGGGCGAGGAGATAGCGACAGCAGTCGGGCGTTGACAGGTCAATGAAGTATCGAACCCCCAAAATCGCCCGACTGTGAGCTATCGACCAGTAAGAAAGCGCCAAGGCGCGACCGGGGGTCGCGTCTTGGCGACGACTCACAGGAGGATCCTCAGCGCGGCGCGCAGCGAGGGCTCAGCCCTGGGGAACGCGCGGGCCTTCACGAGGAGGATCGAGGGGACCGATCCCGGCCTGCGCAGCCAGCGGCGAAGCGCCTCGATCGCCAGCTCCTCGCCCTCCAGGTGGCGGAGGCGAAAGGCGTCGACGATGCAGCGCTCGGCGTCATAGAGACCCATGGTCACGCCATCATCCACCAGGATCTCCTGACGCCCGAGCGCGAAGGTCGCCTCATCGAAACGGTGCCAACGCGCCGAGCTGGGCGCGCGCGGCGGCCGCGCCCCTCGAGGGATGGCGACATCGACCGCATCGGGGATCTGGTCCGTCAGCTCATGGCGCGCCAGCGCGGTGACGAGGCAGAGCGTCGCCGCTGGCGCGCGCAGGGCGATCTCGACCAGCTCCTCGTCCACCGGCGGCGCGTCCGCCCGCCGATAGAGGCCTCGACCCAGACGAACGAGCGTATGGTCGTCGATGAGCTCCCGAAGAGCACGATCCGAGAGTCCCCGAGCCAGCGCGTCGGCGTGGGTGAACGACGCGGGCAGATGGGCGAGGGCGCTGGGATCCCTGGTGAGCATACGCACGATTTGTAGCCAGATCATGCATATCTGGCAACATTTTCATACAAGCATCTTTAAATGGGTTGAATCCACGACCGTCCGTGACCATCGATGGACCAGCGCACGCCCCGGTGTGCGCCCTCACGCCGCGCGGACCACGCCAGGACCCGAGGGGTCGCGCCGTGATAGGATCGCGCCTTGCCCTTGGAGGAGCGATCCTGAGCCCCTCGACCCCTACCCCTCGCCCCGCCCTCCCCTCCCCCCGCCAGGCGCTGGAGGCGCTGCTCCTGGAGCTCCTGGACGCCGACGCCATGCGCGCGCTGGTCCACGGGCTGGAGCGCGGCGCGGTCGTCTCTCAGGGTCTGCCCGGGAAGATCGCCAGCCCGCAGTACCTGATCTCCGAGGCCGTCTCCCTGCTGGAGCGGGAGCGCGCCGTGGACGCGGGCCTCTTCCGGGCCCTGGTCCGCGAGCGCCCCGGGCAGGCGGGGCGGATCCGTGAGGTGGCCGGGCGCTGGGGGGTGGAGCTGCCCGAGCTGCCGGCCGGACAGGAGCCCGCCAGCCCCTACGACGAGCGCCGCCCCGCCCTGCCGCCCCGCTACGTCGGGCGAGCGCGGACGCTGGCGGCCCTGGAGGGGGCGCTGGCCCGCGGGCAGGGGGTCTCGCTGGTGGGCGACCGGCGCATCGGCAAGAGCTCGACGCTCGAGACCTGGGCGCGGCGGCTGCGAGAGAGCGGGCGGACCGCCTGCCTGCTGAGCGGCCAGGGGCCCGAGGGCTCCAGCCTGCCCGAGCTGCTGCGCGCCGTCGCCGGGCGGCCGGGGCCCGAGGGCGCCGACGCCGCGGCCGACGCGCTCTCCGGCTGGGCCCGGGCCAACGCGGGCCCGCCCCCGGTCCTGCTGCTGGACGAGGCCGAGACGCCGCTCCAGCGGCTGGACTACCGCTTCTGGGAGCGGATGCGCGGCATGGACGGCCGCGTGCTGCTGGTGCTGGCCACGGCCAGCGAGCTGGACCAGGTCTACCAGGACCGGGACCGGACCTCACCCTTCGGCAACACCCTGCACCTCCTCCGCCTCGGCCTGCTGGAGCCCGGCGGGGCGGAGCAGATCCTGGGCTGGTCGGCGGGGCTGCTCTCGGAGCCGGCGCGGGAGCAGCTCGGGCGCTGGGCGGGGCGCCACCCGTACCACCTGCAGTTGTACGGGCGGCTGATCCTGGAGGCGGGCTCGGCCGAGGAGGCGCTGGACCCGTACCAGGACGCGGCCTCGGCGAGGTTTCGCGAGCTGTGGAGGCACCTGTCGACGCGCGAGCGGAGCGAGCTGGAGCGCGTGGGGGCCGGGGAGCGGAGCGGCTACGCCCGGCTGCGCTGGCGCGGGCTGGTGGACGAGGAGGGGCGGGCCTTCGGGGAGATCCTGCGCTGGTGGCTGGGGGTGGGGCGACCGTGAGCGGGGAGCTGCCGGGGGTGCTGGAGCTGGGGTGGTGGCTCTTCATGAAGCCGGTAAGATTGCATCGGCGGCTGAAGAATCTGGGGGTAGAACCCAACGCGCGGCCGTGGACGTTGTGGCGAGCGGGGGGTGTGTCGAGAGCCTACCTGGGGCGGATGGTCCTGCTGCTGGTGCTGGGCAACCTGTCGGCGTTCCTGCTTGCCGGCGTTCTGTGGGCCTTGGGTGTGCCCATGGACTGGGGTAAGGTGGCCGGAGGTGTGACCTACGGGACAAGCTTCGGCGTGACTCTAGGCTTGCCCGGAGGTCTGGCCAGAGGCGTGGCCTCTAGCATTGCCATAAGCGTGGCCGCAGGTGTGGCCTTCGGCGCTACCGGAGGCGTAGCCGCCGGCGTAGGTGTCGGCGTAGCCGTCGGCGTGGCTGCCAGCGGAGGCGCCGGTGTAGCTGGAGGCGTGCCGGGAGGTGTGGCCGCCGACGAGTCTAGAGGCCTAGAGGGTGTTGTGGCCCGAAGCGTGTTCGAAGGCATGTTATTCGGCGTGCTCATCAGCATGCCCTTCGGCATGGTCATCGGCGTGAGCGTCGGCATGACCTTCATCCCCTTGTATTTCAGACTCCCCTTCCTCCTCCTCGAGCTCCCCGCCCAGTTCCTCGCCTACGCCCTCGCCCGCTCTGGCCGCCCCACCCTCCACCTCGCCCCCGTCCTCCACCACGATCTCAGCTACCTCCCCCACCCCTTCCTGGCCGACCACATCCTGCTCTGCGCCGACGCCCAGCCCGCCCTCACCCGCGAGGTCCTGGACGCCTGCGCCATCGCCCCCGGCCAACGCAAGACCGGCCGACGCGCCCTGCTCCGCCTCCAGGCCCGCAGCCTGGAGCGCCTGGCCCAGGCCGGCGACTGGGGCGCCATCGCCGAGCTCTCCGGCCCCTGGCTCCCCGGCGTGGAGGCCGCCTCCCCCCTCCTGCTCGCCCTCCGCGAGGTCGGCCGCTACGCCCAGGCCGCCCAGGTCCACCTGGACCCCCGCCAGCGCCTCCAGCAGCTCCAGCGCGCCCGCGACCGTCTGGTCAGCGCGGAGAACGCCCTGCTCGCCGCCGCCAGCGAGGAGGCCCGACTCCTCGATCCCGTGATCCCCGCCCTCCGCGCCCAGCTCGACCATCAGGCCGCCGCCCTCGCCGCCGCCGCCGCCACCGTGCTCCCCAACCCCTTCCGCGCCGGGCGCCCGCTCACGCCGGAGGAGGGGGCGGAGACCTTCCGCGGGCGCGAGGCCCTGGTCCGCCGCCTGGGCGCCCTGCTCGGCGACCCCCGCCGGCGCGGCGCCCTGGTCCTGCTCGGCCCCCGCCGCTGCGGCAAGACCTCGCTGCTGCGCATGCTGCCCGCGCTGCTGCCCGACGCGCTGGTGGTCTTCGTCGATCTGCAGGACAACCCCACCTCCAGCCCGCGCGCCTTCTTCGAGGCCATCGCCCGGCAGGCCCGCGAGGCCGCCCGGCGCGACCGCCGCTTCGCCGTGCCCGAGCTCCCCGCCGGGCCCGCCTTCGAGGCCGCCTCCGCCTGGCTGGACGCGCTGGAGCGCGCCGCCGCCGGCCACCACGTCCTGCTGTGCGTCGACGAGTTCGAGCGCCTGGAGACGCTCTTCCCCGGCGACCGCGCCGAGCTGCTGCGGCTCATGGGCCTGCTGCGCGGGATCACCCAGCACCGGCGCGCCGTCCACCTGCTGGTGAGCGGCGTCGCGCCCTTCGATGAGCTGGACCTGATGTGGTCCGACCACCTCATCGGCGCCATCGAGCTGCGGGTGGAGCACCTGGACCAGCCCACCACCCTCGGGCTGCTGACCCGACCCTCGGACGACTTCCCGCCCGGCACCATCCCCGAGGCCGTCGCCCTGGAGGTCTGGCGCCGCACCGACGGCCAGCCATACCTGACGCAGCTCTACGGCCAGCTCCTGGTCCTGCGCCTGGACGCCACCGGCCGCCGCGCCGCCGAGCCCGCCGACGTGGACGCGATCCAGGACGAGGTCTTCGCCTCGGGCTCCGCCTTCTTCCGCTTCACCTTCGGCGACTGCGGCCCGGAGCGCCAGGCCCTGCTGCGCCGGCTGGCCGAGGGCGAGGCGCTCCCCGTGCCCCGCCCCGACCAGCGCTGGCTCCAGCGCCGCGGCGTCCTCACCCCCGAGGGCCGGATCCGGGTGCCCGCCCTGGCCCGGTGGATCACCGAGATCGGAGAGTAGGGCCAGGCAGGCTGTGTCGGGACGTAAGCGCCCACGTCGTATCACAGATGCCCACGTTGACGCCAATGCTCCTGGAGGGCTCCAGACTCGTCTCCGCCCTCTGGAGCACATCACGATGTCGTCAAAGATCAGCAGGTCGCGCCGCCAGCATGAGCCAGCGATGGATCTCCTCCCACCCCAGGCGCCCGAGGCGTCTCCCTCTTCCTATAAGGACGCTGACGTACCGCTCTCCCCAGTACGCGCTCTCCTCTCACAATCGGATATGGGCAACGCCGCCATCGGCGATCTCCTGCGGCTCTCAGGGCGCGACGCCCAGGACGCCGAAGCGCACGGCGGCGGCGCGCAGACCTCGTCCCAGCCACTGCGGCATCATCGGCAGATCTCCGAGAGCTTCGGCCCAGACCATGGGCTCGAGGAGGTTCGCGTTCACCGGGGGACTGAAGCGCGGGAGGCCAGCGCCCGGCTCGGGGCCAGAGCGGCCACCTTCGGGGACCACATCCTCGACGGCGGCGCGATGGACCTGAAGACGGAGGCCCACGAGGCGGCCCACGTCGTCCAGCAGGCACATGGGCTCAGCGCGGAGAGCCCTGAGCTCGAGCGCCACGCGGACATGGTCGCCGAGCGCGTCGCTCGGGGGCAGTCCGCTGCAGGACTGTTGAGCGAGCTCCCACGCGGTGCCTCGGGCAGTCCAGGCCTCCAACGCAAGAAGGAGCCAAGCGCGGACAATCAGCTTCGCGACAACAGCAACAGCGGGATGTTCTCCGACATCGTCTCCGAAGACTACCACGAGTTGATGAAGACGACGGTCGAGAGCGAACTCAACCCAAAGCTGCAGAAGGAGCGTGGCCAGTCCGTAACGAATGCGTACGACAGTGGACATGGGAACTACAATTTCGATGAGTACGCCATTGACTTCGACAAGCTGCCCGAGGGGATGACGGAAGAGGATCTCTTGCAGGCCTTCCTCATGGATCCAGACAGCTTCGTCGCGCCTGGGGAGAACGACAAGGGGCACGCCAACTACGAGGATTGGAAGAAGGCAGCCCAGACCTTCGATGACTGCAACAGCTTCACCAGGGTGGACAAGGAGCGCAATCCGCTGAAGAACACCGCGCCGGCGCAAGGGGATGTATACGATATCGACATCTGGGGGCCGGACAACGGTGACGTCGTGAACTCGAAGATGGACAAGAACTCAGCGACCTTCTCGACCATGACCGACCTCCATCTGGGCGGTGAGCATCCGGTCGCGGGCAATCGGAAGTTCGGCATCGAGAAACTGAAGAATGGGAAATACCGATTCTACACCCGAGGCTTCGACCGAGCTGGGAAATGGGTCACCGATAACGAGTACGGAAGAGACCTGCAGGACGAGAGCTGGACCGCCATGATGAAGGCGCTCTCGTACAAGCTTAACGGCAAAGCCGCGTTCTCAGAGACGGCGAAGGACGGCGGTAGCGTCGAAAGTTTCGGGCATCGCAAGTCCTACAGCGCTGAGCAGCTTCTCAAGAACAAAGACGGGAGCGACGTCTCTTCGCCCTCAACGGGCCCGATCGTCTGACTCGAGAGCGCGAAGAGCCAGTCTCAATCCGCACCGCAACTGCAGCCCGCCCCGGGCGAGCCTCTACCCATCCCGCACCCCAGGCGGCCCGTGGAACCACAGCAGCTCGGGTGTCGCCGCGGGCACCGCCTCCCAGGAAATCCAGGCCGAAGCGCCCCCCAAACGTCCGCCCACTGGACGCGCCGCGCACCACCACCGTCGAAGCCCGCCGCGATCCCGCTCACGCCGAGCGCGCCCGAGCCTCTGCGTCCTCTGCGAACTCGGCGTCCTCTGCGCTGAATCACCAGCCACGGCGAGAGACCGCGCTGCTTCCTCGGACCGCAGCGCGCGATCTCCAGGAGCGCTCACCAGCCCTCGCAGCTCTCGACCTCGCCGCCCACCTCGACGCGGAACTGAAGCTCCCCACCCACGATGTGGTCGCGCAGCGTGTAGTACAGCCCGAAGCCCCACGGCGTCTCGACACAACGTTCGATGTCGGCGTGGTGCAGGAACCACAACCCGCTGTCGTCCTTGAACAGCGAGAACTCCCGCGCGTCCTCCTCCATCCAACTGATCAGCTCGCCGTCCATGTCATAGTCCGCCCAGCCGAAGTCGCCGAAGAAGGTGTGGATCTCGTTGCCCGACGGGGTCACGATCCAGCGGTGGAGACCCTCCATGTCGGCGCAGTGGGTGACCCAGACGCCCTCCCCTCCCCCGGGCCTCGGGACATAGCCCTCCTCACAGTGGTGATCGCTGATGTACTCCTCGCGCACGACGGCGCCCGCCCCTGCGGCCTCGACCGGGATCGCGAACACGAAGACAGGGAGCAGATTGCGCAGCATGACCGCCTCCCTTCAGGCGGCGTGACCGCCTGTGCTGCCGACCTCTCGTCAGCAGCAGGAACAAGCTAAGCACGACGCTCGATGGGTCCAGCAAACAGCGCAACGTTCTCAATCAAACTCAGACGCGCAACCTGTCGACATCAGGCTCACGCCCTCGTCCCCGCGCCCACCCCGCATGACCCCTGACACACTCCCCCGCCTCGGTGGTACTCCTGAGACATGCACGCCCCCACCTGCAGCTCCGACGCCCTCCTCCGGCTGATGCACAGCGGCGACATCGCCGCGCTCGACCACCTGACCACCTGCTACGGGCACCGCCTCGTGGCCGTGGCGCGGCGGAGCTGCCGGCGGCCGGACGACGTCGACGACGCCGTGCAGCAGGCCCTCCTGGAGGCGGGCCGCGTGCGCGCGCGCTGGGCGGGGGTGCGGGATCCGCTGGCCTGGCTGGCCACCCTGGTCTCGCGGAGCTGTGGGCGCCTGAACCGCGGGATGGCCAACGACCCCAGCCTCCACGACGCGGAGCTCGAGCTCCCCTGCGCCTGCGCCAGCCCGGAGGCCCAGGCGGCGGACCGCGAGCTGGGCGAGCGGCTCTCCCAGGGCCTCGCCCGCCTGAACCGCACCGACCGCGTCGTGCTGCTGATGTCGGCGGAGGGCTGGACCGGCCCGGAGATCGCGGATGAGCTGGGCATCACGGCCGACGCCGTGCGCTCGCGCCTGAAGCGGGCGCGTCGGAGCGTGCGCGAGGAGCTGGAGGCCGAGGCCCTCGGGCCGGGCGCGCGGAAGCCTGACACAGTCGGGGAGCTGGCTGGCACCTCGGGCTGAACCCTGGAGGCCTCATGCCCATCACCGACACCGCCACCTTCTCCCGCCTCGTGCTCGAGCGCGACACCCCCGTGCTCGTCGACTTCTCGTCCGACTGGTGCCCGCCCTGCCGCGCGCTGGAGAAGGCGCTCGTGGAGCTCGGCCCCGAGTTCCCCGGCGTCACCGTCGAGCACGTCGACGCCGACCGCGCGCTGGAGCTCACGACCCGCTACAACGTCCGCGGGCTGCCCACGCTGCTGGCCTTCCACCGCGGCCAGGTCACGGCCATGCAGGTCGGCTTCCAGGGGAAGGCCCACCTGCGCGGCTTCCTGGCGAAGACGGCCGAGGGGAGCAGGGCGCCGGGGCTCGTCGCGAAGTAATTGACAGCGTCAGAAAGTTAGCGCTCCCAGGAGGGCGGGGCCCGCGACCGCCCCGCTTGCGCGCACGGACAGACTGGATACGTGGCGGGCACGAGCGCCAGAGACACCGCGGCTGCTGAACCCGGTCCTCTTCACTCACCCCAATCTCAGGCCCGACCCTCACAGGGTTCGTGTGCCTGGAATCTGAGTCAGGTGCTCCCATGCCTGCCACGCTTCAGGGCCGCGCTTCGGCGCGGCTCCCCCGGCTCATTCGCGCCCTCGCGCGCGAGGGCCTGGACGTCACGCACGCGGACGGCGTGTACACGATCCGTCTGCGCTCCGATCCCGACGGCCCCGCCGCCGAGGTGCTGCTCTCCGACGAGCTGCCCCTGGAGGCCAAGGCCGCCACCCAGCTCGCCCAGATCGCCGCCCTCCAGCATCCGGACGGCGGCCGCCTGTCCTGCGTCTGCGCCACCCCGGACTTCCATCCGGGGGATGGCGGCGTGCCCATCGGCACCGTCGCCCGCAGCCGCGCCATCGTCACCCCCGGCCTCGTGGGCGGGGACATCAACTGTGGCATGCGCCTGCACGTCACGGACCTCAGCCTGGATCGCCTGCTCTCCCGCAAGGCCGAGCTGGTCGGCCGCCTGCGGCGCGACTACCTGCTCGGCGAGCGGGACATCGCGCTGACCGGCCCCGCCTTCGAGGGCCTGCTGCGCGAGGGCCTGCCCGGCCTGGAGCTGGGCGCGCGCCAGCGCCCGCTGGGCCGCCTGCGCCGGGTGGATCTGGACCGTCTCCGCGAGGAGATCGACCGGGTCTACCTGGGCGGGGCGCTCCCGGACGGGGATCCGAGCGTCGTCCCGGCCTCCCTGCTCCAGTCCGAGGTGGTGCGCGAGGACGGGCTGGCCACCGTGGGCCGCGGCAACCACTTCGTAGAGCTGCAGGTGGTCGAGGAGATCGTGGACCGCGCCGAGGCCTGGCGCCTCGGCGTCAAGGTCGGCCAGATCGCCCTCATGATCCACTCCGGCTCCCGCGACGTGGGGCGCGCCGTCGGCACCCTCTGGGCCGACCGCGCCCGGGCCGCCTGGCCCGCCGATCAGCGCTACCCCGACAGCCGCATCTTCCCCATCTCCCTGTCCGCCGAGCCGGAGCTGGCCCTGGCCTACCTCCGGGCCGAGGCCGCCGCGGCGAACTACGGATGGGCGAACCGCGCGCTGCTGGCCGAGCTCTTCCGCACCCGCCTCGACGAGGTCTTCGGCCAGGTCAGCTCCCCGCTGGTCGCCGACGTGCCGCACAACATCACGCTGCGCGAGGGGGACGACATCGTCGCCCGCAAGGGCGCCACGCCCGCGCACCCCGGTCAGGCCCTGCTGATCCCGGGGTCCATGGGCAGCTCGTCCTACCTCCTGGTGGGCCGCGGCCAGCCGCGCTTCCTGAGCTCCGCCTCCCACGGCGCCGGCCGCTCGCGGCCCCGCCAGGAGATGGGGCACCTGAGCCGAGACCAGCTCGGTCTGGGCGGGGTGGAGTGCCACACGCTGCGCGAGGAGCGCGTGATCGAGGAGGCCCCCGCCGGCTACAAGCCCATCTCCGCCGTGATCGACGCGCAGGTCCGCGCCGGCATGGTGGGGGTGGTCGCCCGGATGCGACCCCTGATGACCTTCAAGGGCTGAGGGGGCTCACCCGGGCGGGACCTGGCAGAGGCCCCGGGCCGAGCCCTCGGCGGAGGACTCGGCCCGCGCGGCCTCCTCGATCGAGAGCCCGGGGCTCAGGTGCGCGCTGAAGTGGCGGTAGATCGCCTGGAGGGCTGGGTCGGTGGCGCCCTGCAACCGGGACAGGAACGCGAACGAGGGGCTGAGCAGGCGGCCGTCGTCCACCGGCTCCAGCCCGCCATTCTGGACCCGGTAGCCGGTCAGCTCCGGGCCGAGGCCCGAGAGCGCCGCCGGATCCGCCGACAGCACCGGCACCACGCGGACCCGGCCCTGCTCGTCCCCGATCTGAAGGCTCAGGCCGTCCGGGGTGAACCGCAGCGAAGAGACGGGCGCGGGCGTCCAGAGGGGCCCGGTGACCGGGTCGCCGGTGCGCGTGGAGTAGACCTGGACGGCGTCGGGCTCGGGGACGCCGTTGTCGAGGAAGATCGACATCACCTCGACCTTGGAGCGCGCCAGGAGCTCGCCGCCCGGGTGGAGCGCGACCGCGACCTTCGAGCCGTGCGTCTCGCCTCTCGGGGCCTGCAACCACCAGCGCGCCTCTCCCAGGCGAAGCTCCAGCTCGCCCTCCAGGCGCAGCTCGAGGCCCCCTGGCAGGCTCAGGTGGAGCCCGGGGCCCTCACCGGCGTCGTCGAGACCTCGCCCGCCGGTGACCTCGATCTGCGTGGCCACGCGGCAGGCCTCCAGGAGGACCCGCGGCAAGGGCGATTGGAGGTCGCGGAAGGTGAGGGGCTGGATCTGTGGGCCCTCCAGGGTCAGGCTGTCGTAACGAGGCAGGTGCGCGCGGTGCCTCCCGTCCCCACACATCACGGGCGCATCGCCGATGCGGACGATGTTGGGAGGGAGCGCGCCCCGGCCGGGCTCGTCGGAGACCGCGGCGGGCCAGATGCGGAGCTCTGACGGGCGCCCCAGGAGGAACCCGTCGAAGGTGCCGAACCAGCCCTCGTCGGCCTGGAGCCGAAGCACCATCTCGTAGGTCCGCAGGCGTCGCTGCCCCACCAGGGTCCGTCGCAGGCGGTCGAGCTCGACCACCGCGCCTCCCGACACCAGCAGATATCGGCCGGCGTCGGCGGCGACCGCGGCGTCCTCGATCTCGCCCGCGTAGATGCCGTCGTAGATCCCGAGCTGGATCCGGGCGGACCGGTCCTCCTGGACAGCCTCCCCCGGGACGCACGCCGAGAGCCTGGGCGTGTCGCAGACCAGGGGCGGCGCGGGCGGATCGAGCGCCACGCCCAGCCGCCCACCGTCCTCGGAGAAGTCGAGCTGGACGTGGGGCGAGGTTCCGCTCAGGGCGACCCGACTCACCGCCGAGGGGATCCCATCCACCACCCCGCTCCACAGCTCGACCTGTCCCTCACGAGCGCAGGCCAGCCCGTCGCCGTCGGGGCTCAGAGCGACCGCTCCGGAGTAGCGGAGAGGGACGGTGCGCGCAGGCGCGGCGAGGGCCAGCCCGATGACCGCCGCGGCGTAGGTGGCCCGCATCGGATCGTCGGGCGCCGCCGTGTCCAGCGCGTAGGAGGCCCAGGTCAGCGCGATCGGATCGAGGTCCTCCTGGAGCGTGACCGCGCGCTGAAAGGCGGCGCGGGCCTCGGTCGATCGTTGGAGGCGCTCCGAGGCGTCCGCCCTGGCCTGCTCAGCCTGACGCTGCAGCTCCACGAGCACGCGCGCCTGGGTCTCGCTCAGGGCCGAGATCAGCGCCCACACCAGCCCAAACACCAGGGCGGCCCCGATGCCCGCACCCAGCCATTTCGAGCGTTGCTCGCCATGGATCTGCGCACGAGCCTCGGCGACCCGCGCGTCCTCCTCGGGGCTCCGCGTGCGCATCCCGGCGGCGCCCTGGTCGATCACCCGCAGCTCCGCCCGATCCAGCACGGCGTCGGGGACGTGGGCCAGCCCCTCCAGCAGGGCCCGAGCCCGCTGACCCGGGGCGAGCGAGCGCTCGCATGCCGCCTTCACCACCGGCGCCAGCGTGTCGTGGGCCAGCCGCGTGCCCCCGTCCGGGCAGTCCGCCAGCAGGTAGAGCTCGCGGGCGTGCCCCAGCGCGCGAGCGACCTCGGGTCGGATCGCGGTGGCGCTCGCCAGCGAGTGGTAAGCCTGGAGCAGCTCCGCCGGAGAGCGGCTCAGCGCCGTGAGCTGAGGTCCGACGTGGAAGACCAGCAGGTCCAGGGCCAGCCCCGTCCGCGCCGCGTCCGGGTCCCGCCGCTCCAGCTCGGCGAGCTGGCGCTCCACGAAGTCCCAAAGGTGGAGGCCCCCCCGGCGGAGGCGGGCATAGGCGTCGAGCGTGAAGTGGCGCACCCCGTCGGCGTCCGGCGCGGCGCCCGCCCACAGGCGCGTCAGCAGGATCTGGAGCAGCGGCGCCACCGGGCTGTCCGCGTCCGAGCCCAGGTCATCGGCGATCCGGGCGCCCAGCCCGGGCTCGACCTCCAGCCGGTAGCGCGCCCGCAAGGTATCGTTCTGGGGGATGGACTCCACCACCTCGATGATCGCGGCGCGGTCCAGGCTGGAGACGCTGTAGTCGTCCCAGGCGAGCCCCTGCCAGCCGTGGAGCCGCTGAACCAGGTCCGGCAGCCACTCCTTGCGCAGCGAGAGGATCAGCCGGCCCGCCGGCCGCTCCGGGCCCGTCAGCCCGGGGGCGAGGGCCGCCAGCAGGTCGCCGAGCTCGTTCGCGCCGGGGAGCGGGTGGGTCCAGGCCTCCTCCACCTGATCCAGGATGACGTGGAGCGGACCCTCCGCCTCCAGCGCCCTCCAGGCCGCGATCTCCTGCCCTTCGGCGCAGCCCAGAAGCGCCCGCAGATCGCCCAGGAGGCCGCCTGCGCCGCGGCGCGCGTAGCGGTGCTGGCCCCGGAGGCGCGGCAGCAGCCCCGCCTGAAGGAGGCTGGACTTCCCGACCCCCGTGGGCCCGTGGATCACGCGCACCGGGGCGCCGGGCCCCTCGATCAGGCTCAGCAGGGCGCGGATCTCGCGGCAGCGCCCCGCCAGCAGCGCGGCCTCGGCGAGGCCGTAGGGCGCCAGGTTGCGGTAGGGCTCCCGGGGCAGGGCGTCGAACATCCTCGCGGGGAGCCCGGGGAGGCCCAGGCAGGGGTCCGGCCAGGGCAGCAGGTCCCGGGTCACCTCGGCCACGAGCTGCGCCGGGCATGCATACAGCGTGCCCGCGACGTTCCGGCCCTCCTTCATCAGGCTGGAGCGCATCACGCCCACCAGCGCGTCCCCCACCAGCACCGGCGCGCCCGAGAGGCCGCGGACCGGCGCGCCCATGCCCGCCGCGGCCTCCTCGCAGAAGAGCTGCAGGGCGGAGACGCCCAGGTACTGGCCGGCGTGGTCACGGACCGTCCCGGCCATGACCATGCCGTCCTGCGGCTGCGCCTCGGGGAAGCCGCGCGTCAGGAACTCCACGCCAGACCTGCCCAGCGCGCCGAGCGGCAGCGGGCTGGCCCTCGGCTCGGTCCGGCAGCGGATCAGCGCCCAGTCCTGGCTCGGGTCCCAGCGCCCCGGGATCAGCTCGCCCTCGACCACGCCCTCGGGGAAGATCAGCGCGATCTTCCCCGGGATCGGGACCACCTCCCCGTGCCGCTCGGCCACGACGTGCAGGGCGGTGAGCACCAGCCCCGGCCCCACCAGCGCGCCCGTGCCGACGCTGCCCCCGACCTCGATCCGGCAGATGGCGGCGCGCTGCTCAGGCCGCATCCACGCCCCACACCCGCAGCGAGGCGTCCACCACCCGCGTCTCGCCCGCCTCCTCCTCCAGCTCCAGCCGCGCGAAGGTGGGCTCGAAGCTCACGTGCTGGCTCAGCCGACCCTCGGAGAGATCCGCGAGGAAGGTCCGCAGCACGTCGGCGGCTCGCGCCTCGTCGGGGCCGAAGAGCGCGTCGGGCAGCCGGATGCGCTCGGCCCAGGTGCCGGTGTTGATGTAGCGCCCCCCGTCGGGCAGGAGGAGGTCCTTGGGCAGGTGCGTGTGGCCGAAGACCACCAGCCGCGCGCCGCCCCGGACGATGGCGGCGGCGCCGTCCAGGTAGACGGGATCGGTCTCCACCGTCCGCGAGAAGCTCTGGTCGGACCACAGGGATCGCAGGGCGCTGAGCAAGGGCCCCAGGCGCTCGTCCGGCGCGTCCGGGCCCAGCGGGTTCAGCAGGCGGGCGAAGCCCCCGTACCAGCTCGCGGTCTCGCGGAAGGAGATGTCCTGCCCGAAGCTGTCCTGGGGCGCCGTCTGGCGCTTGAAGCGGTCGGCCCCCTCGGCGCCCAGGCGGCTCTCCAGGAGCGCGTCCAGCGGATCCCGATCCTCGAGCGCGCCCCGATACGAGATGTCCCCCGCGAAGCTGGGCTGCCCGCCCTCGCCGATCCCGTGCCGCGCGGCGGGGGCCAGGGCCTGCACCGCGGCCAGCAGCTCGCCGCGCACGCCCGGGTCCAGGGCCAGCAGGGTGGGGACGACGCTGCCGCCCTCCGGCTTGAGCAGGTCGATGAAGGCGAAGCGCTCCTTGAGCGGGTTCATCACCCGCGCCACCAGCCGGCTCCCCGGCGGCGCCACGAGCTGCTCGGCCGCCTCGCGGTCCAGCCCGCGGCTCATCAGCGAGCGCGCCCGGCGGAGCGCGTCGTGATCGACCTGGTTGAAGCGGTCATAGCGGTTGCCGTGCTCGATGACGGCGTCACCCCGGCGGAGCGCCTCGTTGTCGTAGACGAAGCGCGCCGGGCCGACCGCGTCCAGCAGCGCCTCCCGGACCCGCGGGTAGGAGAGCTCGACGTCGTGGTTGCCCAGCAGGATGGTCAGGGTCTGGCCGGCGGCGGTCAGCGCGCGGAGGGCGGCGAAGACCGCGCCGTCCCCCGGGCGCGCCAGGACCCCCCGGAAGAGGTCCAGCGCGTCCGCGGGGTCGGTGCGCAGGGCCTGCCACGCCTCCCCCGGGCGGCGCTCGGACAGGAAGTCCACGAAGTCCCCGTTGATCACCAGCTCGTTCCGCACGCCGTCCGCGGGGCACGCCAGCGCGCGGATGAAGTCAGCGAGCACCTCGGGCTGGGTCAGCAGTCGGAAGCCCCGATCTCCGCCCTCCCCCGGCACGCCGCCCAGGTGCAGGTCCGACACGACGTAGACGCGGGCGTGAGCGGGCACGGGCACCCTCCACGGCGAGCGTAGCGCACGCGAGGGGAGACGGTCCAGCGACCCAGGCCCCCTCAGGGAACCGCGCGCAGGTCCACCCAGCTCGCGGTGTCGCAGCTGTAGTCGCCCATCGGATCGGCCTGGAGCCGCACCGTCCCCGCGGACACGGGGATGTCTCCCAGGTCCTCCGCCTCGCTGTAGGAGCTGAGCACGCCGCTGGTCCACAGCACCTCGCCGTCCTGCTCCACCGAGAAGCGCACGCCGTTGGAGCAGTCCTCCCCGAAGTTCTGAAGCCCCACGGCGCCGCGGAGCGTGCCTCTGCCCTCGGGGATGGTGATGGTGACGTCGCTGGGCGCATGCGCGTACAGCCCGGTGCAGTAGTGCTGCGCCACGATGTCGAAGCCGACGCAGGGCTCCGAGGTGTAGAGGCAGCCACCGTTCCACAGCCAGCCGTCCACCGTGAGCTCGGCCCAGCCCACCGTCCCGGTCGGCTCGAGCCCGCTGGCCGGCACGGCGCCGTCCTCCAGCGCCGCGCACTCCGCCACCTCCACCCCCAGCGCGTTGGTCCAGCGCATGTGCAGATAGAGCAGGTCGTTGGCCACGCCCTGCCGGAAGCGCTCCTCGCCGCCCAGGGGGTCGGCGGCGACGTCGGCGGCGATGAGCTCCTGCCAGCGCTCGACGCGCGCCGAGAGATCCGCCCAGGCCAGCGGCCCGGTCATGAGCTCCTCCACGCGCGCGTCCACGTCGCGCCCGCCGGCGATCTGCCGCTGCATCAGCACGTCCACGTAGGGCACCCCCGTGTAGGGGTCGTAGGCGTAGTCGCTGGTCGCCCAGGGCTGGGCCGGCTCCACCCCCAGGGCGGCGCTGATGCCGAACGCGGAGAAGTCGAAGTTGAAGTCCCAGGAGATGACGCGCCAGGTGCCGTGCAGGTCGTCCGGGTCGGCGTCCACGCCGGGGTCGTTGTACAGGTAGAAGTTGTTGCCGTCGGCCGAGAAGCTGTCCTGGCTGCCGGCCAGCGTGCGCACGATGGACTCGTCGAAGAAGCTGTCCAGGTCCAGGACCGCCGCCAGCTCCTCGTCGCTGCCCTCCGCCACGATGCGGGTCAGATCCTCCAGATCGCTCCCGTCGCCCGTCACGCTCGTGTTGTATTGGAAGTAGGCCAGCGCGTCGTCCAGCGGCATGAGGCCGTGGCCGCGGATCCCGTCGATGCTGTAGAGCGGCCCGTCGTCGTTGCCGAAGTTCGCCCGCAGGAAGCGGTCGTCGATGGGCTCCATCACCGTGTAGAAGCCGACCAGCTCGCCGTTCGCCCACACGCGCGCCCAGCCCGTGCGCGAGGCCGGCACGCCCACCGCCCGCAGCATCCAGGGCTCCAGCGCGTCGTGCATGAAGCTGGCGTCGTAGTAGGCGTTCCGCAGCTTGAGCGACTCCAGGTCGCGCCACTCCTGGCCCTCGACGACGTGGTCGAAGTCGATCTTCAGCGGCGGCTTGCCCGCGACGTGGCTGCTGTAGCCGAAGGCGCGCACCCCCACCTGGGTCACCGTCTCGTCGTCCCAGGTGAAGTCGGCGGTGTGCCAGTTCTCGGCCGAGGGGCTGCCCGAGATGTCCGACCAGTCGGCCTCGTCCAGCGTCAGCCGGATGTCGTGGATGGCGTCGGGGTCGAAGACGGCGCTGGAGGGATCGAGCTCGTCGGCGCTGTTGCCGGGGACCTGCTCCAGGGCGGCGCCGCTGTCGGCCGGCGCGCTGTCCTCTGGGGGCGAGCTGTCCTCTGGGGGCGAGCTCTCCTCCGCCGCGGAGCTGTCCCCCTCCGTGGGCTTCGGGGAGGGCTTCCCGCCCGTGGGCTCACAGGCGGCGACCGTCAGCGCGAGGCAGAGGAGGGTGCCTGTCCGCATGGTGGGGAGCTCCGGCGACGAGGTCTCCCGATCAGCCTACACCGAGCAGCTCGACCTCGAAGATCAGCGTGGCGTTGGGCGGGATCACGCCGCCCGCGCCGCGCGCCCCGTAGCCCAGCTCCGGCGGGATGGTCAGCCTGCGCTTGCCGCCCACCTTCATCCCCGCGACCCCCTGGTCCCAGCCGGCGATGACCTGGCCCGCGCCCAGGGCGAAGGTGAAGGGACGCCCGCGGGACCGCGACGAGTCGAACATCTGGCCGCCGGTCAGCCAGCCTGTGTAGTGCACGCTCACCTGCTTGCCGGCGACGGCCTCCGCGCCGGTCCCAGGGGAGAGCTCTTCGATGGTCAGGGGCATCACTTCTCCTTGTGTCTCGGGGATGGACCTAACCCAGTCTGGGACACGCTGACGGTCCATGAATTTGACACCGTCAGAAAGTTCGATAGGCTTGGGATGGAGGTGCCATGCAAGGTCGGAGCCTGAGCCCCGCGGAGCTCGCCGCGACGCGCGCCCGCCTGGTCGAGGTCGCGCTCACGCTGGTGCAGACGGAGGGGCGGGAGGCCGCTTCGCTGCGGCGCGTGGCCGCCGAGGCGGGGATGAGCCGGAGCACACCCTACAGCTACTTCGCCGACAAGGAGGCGCTGCTGGACGCCGTGCGCGCCGCCGCCCTCCACCGGCTCTCCGACGGCTGTGAGGCGGCCGTGGCCGCCGCCCCCGACCTCGCAGGGCGGGTCCGGGCGCTGGGCCAGGCCTACCTGGACTTCGCCTTCGCGCACCCGGCGCTCTACGACCTCATCTTCGAGGCCCACGGCCGCAGCGAGGAGCACCGGGCCGCCGCCGCGCGCTACGCCGCCCTCGCCGAGGGCCCGCTGGGCGAGGCGCGGGCCGCGGGGCTCTCCACCCTCCCCCCCGATCGGCTGGGCGCGGTGCTGTGGGCCTCCACCCACGGGCTCATCGCGCTGCGCCGGGCGGGGAAGGTGGACGAGGCCGGCTTCGAGACGGCGCTGGCGGATCTACGAGAGGTGCTGGCCTTCGGCTTCGTGCCTCGACAGGGGGTGGCGGCATGACCCGACGTGCTTGGACGATCTCGCTCACCCTGGCCGCGCTCGCGACGCTCGGCGTCGTCGCGCCCATCGCGCGGGCCGGGGGCCTCAGCGCCTGGCTTGTCCGCTCGATCACGCCGAAGGGCCCCTTCGCCGAGGCGGTCGCGCCGCCCCCGCCAGACTACGCCTCGCCCGCGGTCTGGAGCGCCCTGCCCGAGGTGCAGGATCTCGGCGACCGCGTCCCGCCCGGCCTGAGCGCGGTGGCCCCGGCCGAGGCCCGCGTGGACGTCTTCTTCATCCACTCCACCTCGGCGGTGAAGCCCGAGTGGAACGCCCCCGCCGACGACCCGAAGCTGGCCGCCGCAACCGACCGGGGGGGCGTGCTCATCCAGGCCTCGGCCTTCAACGGGATCGGCGCGATCTTCGCCCCCCGCTACCGCCAGGCGACCGGGACCGCCTTCCAGACGCCCTCCCCCGACGGCGAGGCGGCGATCGCGCTGGCCTACACCGACATCGACCGGGCGTTCACGGCCTTCCTCGCTCGCCGCACGGCCGGGCGGCCCTTCCTCGTGGCCGGACACAGCCAGGGGGCGGCCCTCGCCGAGCGCCTGCTGGCCCGCCGCATCTCAGGCACCCCGCTGCGCGACGAGCTGGTCGCCGCCTGGATCATCGGGAGCGGCGTCACCCACGAGGGCCTCGCCCGCGCGGCCCCGGACGTCCCCGCCTGCGCGGGCCCGCGGGACGTCGGCTGCGTCATCGCCTGGAACGCGCGCAGCCCCGAGAACCACACCGGCGTCCAGATCCAGTTCCCCGCGGGTGAACACCGGGTCTGCACCAACCCGCTCTCGGGCGTGGGCGAGGGCGGACCCATGCCGGCCTCGGCCAACCTGGGCGCGGTCTTCCTCCAGAGCCCCGACCCCTCCCCGCGGCCCGGCCTGGCCGACGCCGCCTGCGAGGACGGCACGCTGCGGGTCCGGCTCTACGGGAAGGCGCCGCGCGATCTCCCCAGCCGCCTCCTCGACCACATCCTGGGCGAAGGGAACTACCACCCCATCGAGTACGAGCTCTTCTGGTCCAACATCCGGGCCAACGCGGCCGAGCGGACGGAGGCCTGGGAGCGGGCGCACCGCGAGGGCTGAGGCGTCCGGGCGGGTCTCAGGCGGGCTGGCCGAACAGGAAGGGCAGGGTGATGTCCACCGGGCCGTCGCTCACGGGGAGGAAGCGGCTCGCGCGGATCAGCGCGTTGACGCACTCCAGGAGCTCGGGGTCGCCCACGCCGTCCTCGGTGATGCACTGCTCGCCCACCTGACCGTTCTCCAGGATGGACCAGTGCATGACCACCTGCCCGGACAGCCCCGGGCGGGCCTGGCGGCGCCGATCGTAACAGCGCTCCAGGTCGCCCATGTGGCGGCGGAGCTCGGCCTGGACCTCCAGCAGATCGAGCGGGCGGGCCTCCATCAGGGCCGGGGGAGGCGTCTGACCCTCGACGGCGAGCTCCTGCACCCAGGGCGTGCCCAGGCGGAGCGCGGAGGTCGGGGCGGGAGGGGTCGCCGCGGGAGGGGTCGCGCTGGCCGCCAGGGCGCCGACGAGGCCGAGGGTGGCGACGACCGCCGCCCCGCGGACCCGGGCGCTCGGGCGCTGACGGGGCACGGAGGGGTCCAGCACGCGGCGGAGGCGCGCCTCCACCCCCGAGGGATCGGCCATGCAGACCGCCTGGGCGGGCGCGGCCCGCGAGACGCGACGGGCCACCTCCAGCAGATCGGCGGCGTAGCTGGAGGGTCGGAAGCCGGCGCGCAGCACGAGATCGTCGCAGGCGTGCTCGCGCTCGACCCGGAGTCGGGAGGCGGCCAGCCAGGCGAGCGGGCTCCACCAGTACAGGGCGCAGGCGAGCTGGGCGCCGAGCTGAACCAGCGTGTCGCGGCGGCGGACGTGCCCGAGCTCATGCGTGAGCACGGCCTCGCGGCGCTCGGGGGACCAGCCCTCCGTCTGCGTCGGCAGGAGCACCCGGGGGTGGAGCAGGCCGAGGGTCATCGGCGAGGCGACGCTCGCGGATTGTTTGAGCTCAATATTTCTGGACACCCCTACCGTGCTGGCGACGAGGTGCTGCGCGGAGGCCCAGGCCTCCGAGGCGACGGGGCGGGCGGCCGTCCACAGCCGGCGCGCCGCGAGGTGGCCGCGCAGGACGCGGAGGCCCACCCACAGCGTCCCCGCGGCCCACAGCAGGAGGAGCCCAGGAAGCCAGGACGCCTCGGCGACCGCGTCGGGCGCGACCTGAAGGGGGGAGAGGCGCGCGCCGAATGTGGGGGCACCCAGGGAGCTCTCCCAGAGCGCCAGCCTTGGCGCGAGCGCGCTCAGGACCGGCAGGAGCAGGGCGCCGACCACGCCGAGGGCCCAGGCCAGGTGTCGCGCCGCGGCCGAGGCCCGCCGCAGCAGCGCGGTCGCCATCCAGGCGATCCCCAGGATCAAGGTCGCCTCCAGCCCGAGGAGGATCAGCCGCGTCGTGGTCTCTGGGCTCGGGAGCATCGCGTCGATCATCGCCCCTCCTGCTTCGCCGATTGAATGAGCCCGGCCAGCCGGTCGAGCTCGGCCTCGCCCAGCTCCTCGCGGGAGGCGTCGATGAGCGCGGCCATGGCCTCCTCCGCCGACCCGCCGAAGAAGGTGTCCACCAGCGCCTTCAGGGCCGTCCGCCGCGCCCTCGCCCGGGACACGACCGGGAACCAGACGTAGCGCGGCCCCCTCTCCTCGTGGTGGACGTGGCCTTTCTCCTCGAGGATGCGCAGCAGCGCCCGCACCGCGGAGTAGCTGGGCGGGTCCTGCAGGCGCTCCTGCACCTCCGCGCCGGTGAGCCCGTCGGCGGTGTAGAGGATGTCGAGGATCTCGCGCTCGCGGCGGCTGAGGGGCGTGGAGGTCATGCTAAGGGTTTAGCATAGTGCTAGAAATTTAGCAAATGGGGACGCAGCCGGACGGGGAGAATTCCTACTCCGGGTGATCAGGATGTGGCATTGGAGGAGTGGAACCGCCAAGGCGCCAAGGCCGCCAAGGAGGGCTTTCTCTTGGCGCTCTTTGCGTCTTGGCGGTTCCCTCTCCTCTGCGGTGGAGGGGGGTCTGGGGCCAGGTATCTTGATCGGTCTGGTGCCAGGGGTCTGGTGCCAGGTATCTTGATCACAGGTCTGGTGCCAGGTATCTTGATCAATGCTGCCGCTCTTCAACCATCGGGGAGGCCTCGAGGCAGGTCTCGCCACGCTACGGGCGGGATCATCGCAGCTCGAAGCTGACTCTCCCGGCATCGCACGCACCCAAGGTACGGATGAGCGTGGGGGGATGGCTGCCGACGCAGTCCTGGGCGTTGATTGAGGACTATGACGGCGCCGAGGGCCGCGCCCGAGAATGAAGATGAACCACAGAGAACGGAGCACTCAGAGCTCGACGCGTCTGAGATTTCGTACATTCACTGGCGTCTTTCCCGCGCAGCCGGTCTCTGTGTGCTCCCTCTCTCTGTGGTTCCATCTCCTCGACGACCTTCACGGATCGCCGAGCTTCATTCACGCAACGGACGGCTCGGCCGATGATCAAGATACCTGGCACCTGACCGGTGATCAAGATACCTGGCACCTGACCGGTGATCAAGATACCTGGCACCTGATCTACCTGGCACCTGATCCCTGATCCGGGAGAGATCTGCTGCTGGCGCCGATCTATACTTCCTGCACGTCAACGCGGAGGAGGGGGGATGTTCGACCGGGGTCGTGGTCTGCTGCTGGTGGGGGCGCTCGGCTGCGCCGGGGACAAGACAGAGGAGGACTCGGGCGGATGTCTCGAAGACACCGGAGCGCTGACCCGCGAGGCGCACAACCCGGTGCTGCTGCCGGGGCTCGAGGTGGACGGTGAGACGGACTGGCTCATCGCCGACCCCGATCTGCGCTGGGACGATGAGGCGTCCGAGCTGGTGGTGTACTACCACGCGCCCCACGGCGAGAGCTTCTCCGGCGAGCTCACCCAGGCGATCCGGCGGGCGACGAGCCCGGACGGCGTGACCTGGACGGTCTCGGAGACCCATGCCCTGTCGGTGGCCGAGGACGAGGACGCCTGGGACCACGAGAACACGGAGACGCCCTCGGTCGCCACCGCCGACAGCGGGGACATGGCGGGGACCACGGTGATGGTCTACTCCGGGGCGAACGGGCTCCTGAGCGGGCAGGCCTTCGCCGAGTACGCCATCGGCGTGGCCTTCTCGGAGGACGGCGAGACCTTCACCCGGCTCTCCGCGGGCGAGTCCCCCCACGGCGAGGCGGGGCTCGCCCTGACCTTCTCGGACGTCTACCCGGACAGCGACGCGGGCGTGTTGGCCGACCCGGAGATCGTGTTTCACGACGGGGTCTGGCACCTGTGGTTCTCCAGCTTCGGCTGCTCCAGCGGGTGCTCGGTGGTGGACGCCTACGGCATCGCGCACGCCAGCTCCGAGGACGCGATCCACTGGACGGTGGACGCCGACGCGCCGCTCAGCGCGCTGCTGCGGGATCCCGGTTCACCGACCACAGGGGGCAGCCAGCCCTCCGTGCTCTGGGACGCCGAGCGCTGCCAGTGGGAGCTGTGGATGACCTCGGACACGGACGGCGCCTCCGACGATCAGCCTGTCGCCTTCAACAACGCGAGCGGCTTCTTCCGGGCGACCAGCCCCGACGGGGCAGACTGGTCGGTGGACCTGGACGCGCCGGACCTGTCCTGGGACGCGGACGCGCCCGGCGAGGACCTGGGCCTGCTGACCGGGGCGGACGCCGCGGTGACGCCCGAGGGGCGCGTGCTGGCCTACGTGGGCTTCACGGCCGAGGACGTTCCGGCGGGCTTCTACCTGCCGGTTCAGACCTCCTATGATCCGGCGGGCTACGCGGCGGGCATGACGGCGCTGAACCTCGCCTGGCGCTGAGGCGCTGGGCGGTCGGGCTCAGCAGCCGTCGTTGGTGGCCCCGGGGGTCCCGCGATCGTTGCCCGTCACGCCGCCGATGCGGCTGGTCGACGTGCACCAGTAGGAGCCCGTGTTGTTGCGCGTCACGTCGAAGCCGGTCGAGCGCAGGCTCATGCTGGCGCCGGTGGGATCGGGGAAGGTGTCGCCGTTGTCCCAGGCGACGCCGTCCACCAGGGTCGTGCCGTTGTAGAGGTAGATGTCGTCCGATCCGTTCCCCAGCCCGAAGGAGCTGCCCGGGTAGTCGTAGTCCACGCCCGTGACGCCGCCATTCAGCGTGTCGTCCGACTCGACGGCGAAGATCACGTAGGTCTTGCTGGTGACGATCAGATCGTCCTCGACGGTGAACGTCTCGGTGCCTGCCGAGTCGCGCACGGTCAGCCCGGCCAGGTTCCAGGAGTAGCTGGTGGTGTTGTAGATCTCGAACCACTCGCCCTCGCTGTCGGAGACGATGTCCGGATTCTGCATGATCTCCGTGATCAGGAATTCGCCGGAGCGCAGGCTGGTGGAGAGGCCGTCCGCGTCGTCACAGTCGGAGTCCGTCCCGTCGCGCGCGGTCTCGGTCGCGCCGGGGTAGGTGCTGGACTTGCTGTCGTTGCAGTCGTGCGCGGACACCCAGCCGTCACCGTCGCTGTCCGTCATGCCCGAGCAGGCGTCGTTGGCCGAGCCCGGGGTGCCGAAGTCCCCGTCCCCGTAGGTGCTCGTGGCGTCACACCAGTACTGCCCCTGGTCGTTCTTCGTCGCGTCGATGTAGCTGTCGTCCAGGCTCATGGCGTAGCCGCCATCGTCCGGGAAGAAGTTCGTGTCGTCGTAGGCGACCTCGTCAAACGTGGTGGTGCTGTAGGAGATCGTCAGCTCCTCGGCGTCGTTGTCCAGCGAGAAGTCCGAGGGGTAGTCGTAGTCATAGGGCACGTCCCCGTTGACCGCCGTGTCGCTGTCGCGCACGAACACCAGGTAGCCCTTGGGTTGGATGACCAGGCTACCCTCAACGGTAAACGTCTGGACGCTGACCGTGGCGGTCACCACCAGACCCTCCAGGTCCACCGGGTTGCTGGTGGCGTTGTAGATCTCGAACCACTCCCCGTAGCTGTCGTCAGAGACGTCCGGGTTGTTCATGATCTCCGAGATCACGAGGTTGCCGCTGGCGATCCCGGAGAGCTTCTTGGTGTCGTAGCCGTCGCAGTCCTGGTCCTTGCTGTCCGAGAGCACCTCGGTCGCGCCGGGGAAGATGGTGTCGTCCGTGTCGTCGCAATCCTCGGCCTCCAGGTAGCCGTCCAGGTCCTGGTCGTCGTCGTAACCGTCACAGTCCTGGTCGGTGCCGTCGTACCAGACCTCGCTGGCCCCCGGGTGGACCGAGGCGTCGTGGTCGTCGCAGTCCACGTCGTAGGCGTAGCCGTCCTCGTCCACGTCGTCCGGGTCCACGAGGGCCTCGTCCGCGCCGTCGCAGTCCTGGTCCACGGCGTCGCCGGGCACCTCACCGGCGCCGGGGTAGACCGTGGGGTCCGTGTCGTCGCAGTCGGCGGCCTCGACCGAGCCGTCCTCGTCCTGGTCGTCGTCGTTGCCGTCGCAGTCCTGGTCGGTGCCGTCGTACCAGACCTCGCTGGCGCCCGGGTACACGCTGGCGTCCTCGTCGTCGCAGTCCGCCGTGGCGCTCACGCCGTCCCCGTCCGCGTCCACCCAGCCCGAGCTCTCGTCAGCCCCGTCGCAGTCCTGGTCTACGCCGTCGCCCGTCACCTCACCGGCGCCGGGGTAGACCGTGGGGTCCATGTCGTCGCAGTCGTCAGCCTCGGCGTAGCCGTCCACGTCCTGGTCGTCGTCGTTGCCGTCGCAGTCCTGATCCGTGCCGTCGTACCAGACCTCGTCCGCGCCGGGGTGGACGGTGGCGTCCTCGTCGTCGCAGTCCAGCGCGGCCAGCACGCCGTCGCCGTCCGCGTCGTCCGCGCTCGACTCCAGGGTGGCGTCCTCGCCGTCGCAGTCCTGGTCCACGCCGTCCAGCGGGACCTCGCCCGCGTCGGGGTAGGCGCCCGGGTTCGTGTCATCGCAGTCCTCGGCCAGCAGGTAGCCGTCGCCGTCCTGGTCGTCGTCGTCGCCGTCGCAGTCCTGGTCGGTGCCGTCGTACCAGACCTCGGCCGCGCCCGGGTGCACGTTGGCGTCCGCGTCGTCGCAGTCCACCTCGGCGGCGAAGCCATCGGCGTCGGCGTCCATGGCCGATGACGAGCCCGTCCCGTCGCGCCCGTCGCAGTCCGAGTCGATCCCGTCGTCCTCCCAGTCGGAGGCTCCCGGGTAGGTCGCCGGGTCCTCGTCGTCGCAGTCCACGGAGAGCGCGTAGCCGTCCGCGTCCTGATCGTCGTCGCTGCCGTCGCAGTCCTGATCCACCCCGTCGTACCAGACCTCTTCCGCGCCGGGGTAGGTCGCTGCGTCCGCGTCGTTGCAGTCCTCCGTCGAGGTGACGCCGTCTCCGTCCGCGTCCGCGTACTTGTTGCCACCACATGCCCCGAGCAGCGCGAGCAGGATCAGACGAAGCACGGGACCTCCACCAGGACGAGCGGGTGACGCCGGAGCCCGAGCGGGAGACCCGGACACCTGATCAGGGCTGTGACGGGAGCGTGGCGTTTCGATCACGGGCGGGTGGCGGGAGGCACCCGGGAGGATCAGGACCAGGTGCCAGGTATCTTGATCACCGGTCAGGTGCCAGGTATCTTGATCACCGGCCGAGCCATCCGTTACGTGAGTGGAATTCGGCGATCCGTGAAGGTCGTCGAGGAGATGGAACCACAGAGAGAGGGAGCACACAGAGACCATCTGCGCGGGAAAGACGCCAGTGAATGTACGATTACATGGACGCGTCGAGCTCTGAGTGCTCCGTTCTCTGTGGTTCAACTTCATTCCCGGGCGCGGCCTTCGGCGCCGTCATAGTCCTCAATCAACGCCCAGGACTGCGTCGGACAGCCATCCCCCCACGCTCATCCGTACCATGGGTGCGTGCGATGGCGGGTGAGTCAGCCTGGATCTGCGATCATCGCGCTTGTAGCGTGGCGAGACGTGCCTCGAGGCCCTCCCGATGGTTGAGGAGCGGCAGCATTGACCAAGCTACCTGGCACCTGACCGGTGATCAAGATACCTGGCACCCGACCGCACCCGACCGCACCCGACCGGTGATCAAGATACCTGGCACCTGACCGGTGATCAAGATACCTGGCACCTGTTCCTGCCACTGGCACCTGTTCCACCCCATTCCCTGTTCGCCCCGCCCCGTGCCCAGATCGCGTGAGTTGCGCCACCGCCTCCACGCCCCGCCTGGATCGATCGCATATCGCAAAGAGTTCATACACTGCCCCTGCTCCGCCATCCGGCGTAGTTAGATTGGCATCAGGAGCGCATCATGATCTACACGAGGCAATTGGGGTACCAGGTTCTCTTCCCACTCGTCCTGAGCTGCACCCCCCCCTCCGAGGTCAAGGATTCAGATTCTTCCTCCGACTCAGGTGATCTCTGTAACTATGAGGACCCCGTGAGATCCTCGACGGGCTGGACGGAGGACATCAAAGACGGCGTCAGCCCTGAAGATCTCTTCGGGTGGGCGATCGGGACCTTCGAAACCGAGCTCTTCTGGGACGACGCCACCTCCACCAACCTCAGCATCACCACCTCACCTGGAGATGCCACCCTCATCACTTACGGCCCCGCCGACGAATGTGCCGGTCCATCGCTGGAGCTCGTGGTCTCGACGACCGTGGCGAGCGCGGACGCGCGGCTGGCGCTCTCCTACGAGGGCGCGTGGCTGGCCGAGGAGACCAGCGATGTCGGGCGGCTGGGCTCGGTGAGCCTGGATTACGCGCTGAGCGTGGACACGATGGGGATCGCGCCCCTCGCGGAGGGCTCCTCGGTCTACCTGAACCTGAGGATCGACGACGATGATGGCCTCTACGTGTCCATGGTGGAGCGCTGGAACCTGAACGCGCACACCGAGCGCATCTGCGTCCGCGCGGCCATGAGCGTGGAAGCGCTTCGATGCGAGGACAGCATCGAGGACACGGGCGCGAGCGTCGACTGAAGCGCGCCAGGGGTGTGGCGAGCGGTGCCAGACATGCATGCCCCATTATGCATCGTCCGGTGCCACCCGCTCCGTACACCCGACCAACTTGGCCCATGTAAAGCCTCATACACAAAATCCTTCAAATCCTGGTATATCTGCTGTCACGTCTCCAAGGGCTCCAGCGTACTTAAGTGACACGATCTCCCCCGCGCTGGCCCGACATCTCTCGGGCGGGCTGGGAGAGGTCTTGTGTCCAACAGCCTGGAGGAGCGTGTATGTCAAAGCTTCGTCTCCCTCGTTTTCAACCCTCCGCGCCCCGCGGGGATTCCAAGAAGCGGCTCAAGCTCACGGCGCGGAGTCTGTCTGTTCGAGCGCTGGCCTGTCTGGCCATGCTCATCCCCAGCTACGTGCTGGCGTCCGGTGGCGATTTCGCCAATATCAACTGGGCCGGCGCGCATCACGACACCTATGACCACGACATCGGAGGCGGCGCCTTCAACGACGGGGCGAGCAACGACGACATCCGCGAGGAGCTGGAGAGCGCGAACTACGCCTGCGGCGACATCGTCACCTTCCTCGTCGAGGTCCCGGTCGAGGCCGACGCCTGCGGGACCCAGGAGATCGAGATCGACCTGGTGCTGACGGCGGACACCACCGGGCAGTCCGGCGTGGCCTTCGTGGACATCATCGACGAGAACGTCAAGGTCAACTACGGCGTGACCCCGGGCACGGACAGCTTCGGCACGGACGCGGGCACCTCCTCCGGCGAGGGCGCGGGCGGCATCGACGCGGGCATCTTCGACGACGGCGGCAGCACGGCGACCCTCTTCTACGAGGAGTTCGTGCCTTTCGACGGCCTCTACAACGAGGGAGACCTCTACGGCTCGCTGACGCTGACCGACCTCGAGGCCGGCGAGACCGTCATCGTGCGCGTGGACGCGGAGATCGGCTGCGAGCCCTACAGCACGCCCACCGGCAACCTCCAGGGCATCCTCGAGGCGATCACGGTCACCGACACCACCTGCTCGGAGAGCGTGCCCGACAGCGTCCCCGGGGCGGGCTCCCAGACCATCCCGCTGAAGCGGATCGATGACCTGAGCGGCACGGGCGAGCCCTTCCCCCGCCTGCGCAAGACCGTCACCACCGAGACCGGGACCTGCCCAGGCGTGGAGCTGCTGGAGGTCACCGGGGGTGACACCGTCCAGTACTGCTACGAGGTGAGCAACGACGGCACCGAGGACCTGCTGAACGTCGATCTGGTCGATGACAACGCGACCCCCTCCGATCCCTCCGACGACTTCGTGGTCGTCCTGGACACCGGCCTCGCCGACCTCGACGGGGACGGGGAGATCGACGATCTCGCGGCCGGTGAGACGGCCTCGGGCGTCGCCTTCGTGGACCTGGCCATCGACGCCGAGGGCCTGTTCACCAACATCGCGGTGGTGACCGGCGAGGACGACGCGGGCAACACCTACGACGACGACAACGACGCGAACATCGACAGCGTCTGCCTGGACTCCGACTTCGACGGCGTCTGCGACGTGGACGACAACTGCGTGGACGACGACAACGCAGACCAGACGGACACCGACGGTGACGGCCTCGGCGACGCCTGCGACGAGTGCCCGCTGGACGCCGACAACGACAGCGACGGCGACGGCGTCTGCGGCGACACCGACAACTGCCCCGACGACGCCAACGGCGCGCAGACGGACTCGGACGGCGACGGCGCGGGCGACGCCTGCGATGTCTGTCCGCTCGACCCCGACGATGACCTGGACGGCGACGGCGTCTGCGGCGACACCGACAACTGCCCCGAGATCCTCAACCCCGACCAGTCCGACTCGGACGGCGACGGGCTCGGCGACGACTGCGACGAGTGCCCGGAGGACGCGGACAACGATCTGGACGGCGACGGCGTCTGCGGCGACGTCGACAACTGCCCGTCGGACGCCAACGTGGACCAGGCGGACGCCGACAGCGACGGCATCGGCGACGACTGCGACATCTGCCCGCTGGACGCCGACAATGACAGCGACGGCGACGGCGTCTGTGGCGACGTCGACAACTGCCCGACCACGGACAACGCCGACCAGGGTGACGCCGACGGCGACGGGGCCGGCGACGCCTGCGACGTCTGCCCGCTCGACCCGGACAACGACAGCGACGGCGACAGCGTCTGCGGCGACACGGACAACTGCCCCGACGACTTCAACGTCGATCAGTCGGACTGGGACTTCGACGGCATCGGCGACGCCTGCGACGAGTGCCCCTACGACTACGACAACGACATCGACGGTGACGGCGTCTGCGGCGACGTGGACAACTGCCCCGATGACCCGAACGCCGACCAGACCGACGCCGACAGCGACGGCGGCGGCGACGCCTGCGACGTCTGCCCGCTCGACCCCGAGGACGACGTGGACGAGGACGGCGTCTGCGGCGACGAGGACAACTGCCCCGACGACGCCAACGCCGACCAGGACGACACCGACTTCGACGGCATCGGCGACACCTGCGACGAGTGCCCCTTCGACGCCGACAACGACATCGACGAGGACACGGTCTGCGGCGACGAGGACAACTGCCCCGATGACCCGAACGCCGACCAGGACGACTCGGACTTCGACGGCGCGGGTGACGCCTGCGACGTCTGCCCGCTCGACCCCGACGACGACATCGACGAGGACGGCGTCTGCGGCGACGAGGACAACTGCCCCGACGACGTGAACGCCGACCAGAGCGACGCCGATCTGGACGGGACCGGCGACGCCTGCGACGTCTGCCCGCTGGATCCGGACAACGACGCGGACGAGGACGGTGTCTGCGGCGACGAGGACAACTGCCCCGACGACGCCAACACGTCCCAGGTGGACAGCGACCTCGACGGGACGGGCGACGCCTGCGACCAGTGCCCGCTCGACCCGAACGACGACGCGGACGAGGACGGCGTCTGCGGTGACACCGACGTCTGCCCCGAGGACTACGACCCCGAGCAGACCGACACCGACGGTGACGGCCTCGGCGACCTCTGCGACGTCTGCCCGGCGGACGCGGCCAACGACGCGGACGGCGACGGCGTCTGCGGCGACGTCGACAACTGCCCCGTGGCCTTCAACGCCGACCAGCTCGACACCGACGGCGACGGGCTGGGCGACGCCTGTGACGAGTGCGACGCGGACAGCGCCAACGACGTCGATGACGACGGCGTGTGCGGCGACGTCGACAACTGCCCCGTGGACGCGAACGCCGACCAGGCGGACGCCGACATGGACGGCATCGGCGACGCCTGCGACGACTGCCCCCTGGACGCCGACAACGACGCGGACGGTGACGGGATCTGCGGCGACGTCGACAACTGCCCGACCATCTCCAATGTGGGCGGTACGGACAGCGACGGCGACGGCGTGGGCGACGCCTGCGACAACTGCCCCGACGCGGCCAACGCCGATCAGGCGGACGCGGACGGCGACGGGCTCGGCGACACCTGCGACCTCATGGGGCTCTGCACGGTGACGCAGGGCGGCTGGGGCGCCCCGGCCAACGGCAACAACCCCGGCACCTGGCGCGACCTGTACTTCTCGACGGTCTACCCGTCGGGCGCCCTCATCGGCGGCACGTACACGGCCCTGTTCACGGACGCCGGGGCGGTCGAGGACTTCCTGCCCTCGACCGGCACGCCCAAGATGTTCACGCGCAACTACGTCGATCCGCTCTCGACCACCGCGGGCGTGCTCGCCGGCCAGGTCCTCGCGCTGCAGCTCAACGTCGACTTCTCGGACGCGGGCTTCTTCCCCGCCGAGAACGAGATGCCGCTCGGCGACGCGACCATCGGCAGCGGCGCCTTCGCCGGGCTGACGGTGCTCGAGTTCCTCGACCTCGCCAACACCGTGCTGGGCGGCGACCGCACCGTCCTGCGCGTCTACGGCGCGGGCATCGGCGACGTGAACACCACCGCCACGCTCATCAACCAGAGCTTCGACAACTGCGACGCGTCGAACAACCAGATCCTCGAGTAGGCTAGATCATATAGTGACCCCGGGTCGGGCCCTCCGACCCGGGGTCTTGCTCCTGAAGGACCGCGCCATGGTAGATCCATGAGGCTTCCCCATGCTCATGGAGTACCCAATGCTCGACACCCGGCTCGTCATCGCTGTCATCGCGACCGCCCTCCTCACCGCCACCACGATCGCCATCGTTGACCGCCCGGCGCTGGCCCAGGCCCCGAAGACCGCGATCTGCACCGCCGCCATCAAGCCCGAGAAGGTCCCGGCGGTGGTCAACGTCGCCAGGCAGAGCGATCTGTTCGTCTCGCCGATGGCGGAGTGGATGAACCAGCAGCTCGCGGCGGGGAGGACGCAGTTCGTCATGACCCCCGCTGACTCCGTGGGCATGGCCCTCTGCGCCTGGTGAGCGCGCCGCCTGGCGCAAAGAGGACACCAGCGATCCATCACACGCCTCAGTACACTCCCGGCAGCAGACGCCAGCGTGTCCGCGCGGCGTAGTCGGCGTAGCCGGGCAGCTCCCGCTGGAGCACGCGGTCCTCCATGCCCGTGCGAATCAGCATCGCCAGCGACCCGACCAGCACGGGCAGCAGGGCCCAGCGCGAGCCGAGCACCAAGGGCGTCCCCAGCTCGAAGAGGATGGCGCCGAGGTAGCCCGGGTGCCGAACGTAGCGGTAGGGGCCGCCGGTGACGACGTGGTGGTCGCGCTCGGTCTGCATGCGCAGCACCTTGGCGAAGAAGGTGTTGGCCATCATCGCCCAGAGCACCAGCCCGTAGCCCGCCGCGCAGAGCAGCACCCCCACCGCCATCGCCAGCGGCCCGAAGCTGCCCGACCCGCCCGCGCGCACCTCCAGCGCGGGGAGGATGAGCCGGCCCATCACGGCGACGCCGAAGACCGCGAGCGCGATCGTGTCGGCGGTGTACGGTCCGGTGCTGCGCTTCGCCCGCTCGGCCAGCAGGGCTGGATCGCGGGGGAGCAGCAGCGCGAGCGTGGCCCCGACCCAGACCGCGTACACGCCGATCAGGCACCAGGCGCCGAGCCAGTCCACGCGCTGGGAGACGCCCAGCAGCAGGGCGGCGATGAAGAAGACGCCGAAGACCTCCCGGGCGGCGAAGCGAAGGGCGCCGCGGCGGACCTCGACGGGAGCGTCGGAGAGTCGCGTCATGAACAGTTCCCCCTTTGCTTCTCGCATATCACGGACAGCCCGGCCCCGCCGGGCGCCCCGCGTCCCGCGCCCCGCGGTTAGGCTCCCCCCATGACCACGCCCCTCCCCACCCTCCCCCGCCGCCTGCGCCCCGGTGACCGCGTCCGCGTGATCGCGCCGAGCCGCACGCTCACCTGCATCGAGGAGGGCTCGCCCATCGGCCCTCAGAGCACGGCCCTGGCCATCCAGCGCCTGGAGGAGCTCGGGCTGAGGGTGGAGTTCGGGCGCCACCTGCGCGGCCACTACCCGCTGGACAACGCCCCGCGGGCCGGGCGGCTCGACGACCTCCATGAGGCCTTCGCCGACCCCGGCGTGGCGGCAATCCTCACCGTCATCGGCGGCTTCAACGCCAACGGCCTGCTGCCGGACATCGACTGGCAGTTGATCCGCGCCAACCCGAAGGTGCTGTGCGGCTACTCCGACATCAGCGCGCTGCAGGACGCCATGCTGGCCCGCGCGGACATGGTGAGCTGGTCGGGCCCGCACTTCTCCACGTTTGGCATGCGCGACGGGCTGGAGTTCACGCTCACCGCCTTCCGCCGCGCCCTCTTCGAGGAGGGACCTTACGATCTGCCCGTCAGCCCCACCTGGTCGGACGACCCCTGGTTCCTCGACCAGGACGCGCGCACCTTCCACCCCAACCCGGGGCCCTGGGTGATCCAGCCTGGCGAGGCCGAGGGCCAGATCGTCGGCGCGAACCTCAGCACCTTCCACCTGCTGATGGGCACGCCCTACAAGCCGGACCTGAACGGCGCCCTGCTCTTCATCGAGGCCGTGGTCGGGCCTCCGACCTTCGCCCGCATGCTGCAGGGCGTCCTCCAGCAGCCGGACGCCCAGGGAATCCGCGGCCTGGTGATCGGGCGCTTCCAGCCCGGCTTCGGCATGACGCCCGAGCTGCTCCGGCACATCCTCCAGGACATGCCACAGCTCGCCGGCCTGCCCATCGTGGCCGGGCTGGACTTCGGCCACACCACGCCCCACCTCACCCTGCCCATCGGGGGGCAGGCGCGCCTGGAGGCGGGAGAGGCCGGCGTCCGCGTGCGGGTCCTGCGGGGCTGAGGTTAGGCAGAGCGCCCCTCTTCGGAGCCCCGAGCATGCCCCCCCGCGCTCTCTGGTCCCGCCTGATCGTGGCGGCGCTCGCGCTGTGCCTCGGCGCCCGCGCGCAGGCGGGCGGGCTCGCCGTCGGGGGCCTGATCGGCTTCGGTGTCGACGTCTACCCTCAGACCCCCATCGCCGCCGGGGAGCTGCTCGCCCTCGAGCTGCGCGTGGACGTGCCCGACCGGCCCTGGAATCTCGACGTCCTGGTGGACTGGGAGCAGCTCCTCGCCTCCAGCCTGCTCACCTCCCAGCCCCGGCTGGGGCTCACGACCCTCGCCCACCTGCGCCGCCCGCTCACCCCCCGCCTGGACCTCGCCGTCGCCCCCGGGCTCGATCTCGAGTGGGGTCGGGACGCCCGGGTCATCGACGAGCAGCTCCGTTGGGTGCCGGCCGGATGCTTCGGCCTCAGCGCCCGCCTGGGCCTGGACCTCCACCTTGGCCGACGCTGGGAGCTGGGGGTCTACGCGCGGGGCGTCGGCGGCTTCCGGGCGGGCTCCGAGGGCCCCGAGGCCTGGCGGCAGGCCCTGGGCGAGCTCACCCTGACGCGCAGGCTCGGCGCCCGCACCGCGCCACCAACCTGAAGGAGCTCCGACCCGTGCGCGCTCCACCCCTGGCTTTAGCGGCCCTCCTGCTGACCGTCCCCGGCTGCGTCCGCGCGCCCTGCGGCGAGGGCGTCGACGTCTTCGACGCGCCCGTCGAGCACGACGAGGATCTCGCCTTCCTGTTCTCCTGGGAGCGCGTCAACCGTCTCGACCTCACCTTGGACGAGGACGCGATCCGCATCCTCCAGGCCGAGCGCCCCTTCACCCAGCCGCGCAACAAGGTCCGCGCCACCGTGGAGATCGACGGGGAGCGCGTATCGGACGTCGGCGTGCGCCTGCGCGGCGGGCTCGGGTCCTTTCAGCGATTCGACGCCAAACCCAAGTGGGAGATCGACTTCAACGAATTCGTGGGCGGACAGGACTTCCACGGGCTGCGCTCGCTGTCTCTCAACAACTTCGGCCCCGACGGCGCCTACCTGCGGGACGCGGCGGGCTTCTCCGCCTTCGAGGCCGCCGGCGTGCCGTCGAGCCGCACCGGGCTCGCCCAGCTCTTCGTCAACGGCGAAGACTACGGGATCATGTCCGTGGTGGAGACCCAGGACGCGCGGTGGCTCGAGCGCGTGCAGGGCACCGACGAGGGCAACCTCTACGACGCCACCTACGCGAAGATCGCCATGGTCGTGATCTTCCTCGACTTCGGCGAGGGCCGGGACGATCTGTTCGACCTCGACGTGGGCGATCCGGTGGGCTGGGCCGACGTCTCGGCGGTCTCCGAGGCCCTGCAGGCCTCCCAGGACCGGGGGATCGTCACCGAGACGCTACAAGCCCGGGTGGACATGGACAGCCTCCACCGCGTCTGGGCGGTCGAGCAGTGGCTGGGTGACGACGACGGCTACGTGTCGCATCGCAACAACTACCGCGCCTGGTTCCCGCCCGAGGGCCCCATGGTCCTGTCGCGTTGGGACATGGACGGCACCTTCCTCCTCGACGTGGACGACGAGGTCTGGTCCGAACCGATGGGCAAGCTCGCCGAGCTCTGCCTGCAGGACGCCGACTGCCGGTCCCGACACGCCGAGGTGGTGGACGAGGTGAGCTCCGCCCTGGACGCCGCCTCTCTGCGCGAGCGCCTGGAGGTCTACGCCGCGCGGACCGAGGAGGGCGCCCGGCACGACCCGCGAGGCTCCTGCGAGACCGGCGAGCTCGACGCGGAGCGCGAGCGGCTGCTGGACTGGATCGACGGCGCGAGCGAGGCCCTGCGCGATCAGTGGTGACGCCTCAGGGAGCGCAGATGTCGGTCGACCAGGACGGATCGCGCGATTCGGCGCTTGACGAGGAGCCATCATGAGCGGGGCGCGCGCACTTCTTCGCCGCGGCGGAGGCCCACGTCGCCCTGGTGTGCCAGGAGTTCCTGTCGAAGTTCAGCGACGAGGAGCTCGGTCAGCTCGAGAGCTACTGGGCGCGCCTGCGCTGACCGCGCCCAAGCCACCCTCAATGGCGTCAACGCGACGAGCAGCGCAGCCAGGCGGGCATGCCGGGATCTCTGCGCGCAGTCGGCGCAGACGGGCCATGCGTTGACGAGGGCGCTGCGATGGAAGGTGGAACACCCTCGAGGACCTGCAACCGGAGCCGCGCCCAGGGCCGGTCCGCCCGCCCGTGAGGACGAGGAGGGGATCAGGAATCTTCCCTGGCCTGCCACTCGAGGTAAGATCTCAGGAGAGGCAGACATGACCCGTGCGTTCTTGAACTACAGCCGTGAGGATGCCGACTTTGCTGGCTTCTTCGAGACAATGTTCAGCCTGGGAGCTTCCGAGGTACAACTTTGGATGGACGAGCGTCTGGACGCAGGCGCACGCTTTCCAGAGGAGATCATGCGCCAGATCGCCAGCTGTGATCTCTTCATCGCCGCGCTCTCTCCGGCCTGGGCTCGATCCGATTGGTGCCAGCGCGAGCTGAGAGCGGCCCTGGCTCGCGAGCCCGACATCGAGATCATCCCTCTGCTCATCGACGAGCTCGAGATCGCCAGGACCGAGCTGGCGGCCTACCAGGCCATCGACCTCCGACAATGGCGTATCGAGGGTGATCTCGTGCTGCGAGCGCAGCTTCTCCACCGTTTCAGCGGGCCAGGGCCCGCGCCGCCGCCTGGCCCGGCACAGCTCGAGGCGCTCCGGCGGCTGGTGCTCTGGGGGGCGCGCTCCGAGACGCCCGATGAGATCGGGCGTGATCTGGCCGACCTGGCCACCTGGCAGATCGCGACCGCCCCCGACAACCCACTTCCTCGCGCGCGCCTGTTGGACGCTCTGGCGGGCCTGCACCTGACCCGACGAGAGTGGCGGGACATGGTGTCGACGACCCAGGCTGCGCTCCGGCTGCTCCACCAGGCTGGCTGGCCCGCACCTCACCTGGGCAGCCCTTACGAGCCTGGCGACCTGACCGACGATGATCTCGCCTTCCTTGGTGAGCTCCACAACCGCCTTGCGCTCGGGGCACGCGAGCTGGGGCGAGGCGAAGGGGTAACAGAGCTCGACCGAGCGCTGGCGGTGTTCACGGCGATTCGACATCCGCTCCTGCGCAGAGAGAAGACCGCCCAGGCTCATCGGGAGTGGGGTACCTGGGCGCAGCGTTCAGGCGACCTCGAGACGGCCCGACACCACTTCCAGCTGAGCGGCGATCTCCTGAAGGGCCTGCCCTCCCAACAGCTCCACGTATTGCAGGCAGAGATCAAGCAGGCGCAGGTCGACCTGCAGCAGGGGAAGCACGAGCAGGCGCGGGCTCGGCTGGATCGTGTCGCGCCCTGGTTTGCCGAGGGAGCGGCCGGGGACGGCCTGCTGGCTGCCCAGGTACGACCGCACTACCTCATCACGGAGGCCGCCTGGGCCACGGTCACCGGTCACGACACGGCGGCACGTCAAGCCCTTGACCGTCTCGACCGTGACGGCCGCCTGCACACCTCAGGTCGGAGCTATCTGAGACGGACAGCCTTGAGGCTCGCGCTGGGCTTGCCGGTCCGACTGCGGCTGCGCGCGCTGCAGGTCACCACCGCCCGGTGGCGCCTGCCGAGCCGTGGGGGTAGAAGCTCCTGACGACCGGCCTTGTCGCGCGGACCTCTCTCCGCGGGAGTCTCCATCCCGCAGCGTCGGGCTGTTCAGCGCTGGTCAGGACCTGCTGTGCGAGTGCCGCTCAGCATGTTAGCTTCGAATCTGACGTTAAGGAGGCCGCCTGGTGAGCAGGAACCTTTTCAACATCGGCGGCCGCTCGATGAGGTCGGGCAGCGGCACCTGCGTGTTCCTGTCGCACCGCTCGTCCGACAAGGATATCGCTTATCGGGTCGCCCTTGCCTTCGATTACTGTGGCGTAGACTACTACCTCGACGCTGCAGACGACCAGCTCCAGGCAGCCACAGCCGCCGGAGATGCAGCCCGCGTCGTAGGCGCCATCGAGCGAGGGATCGAGCGCTCGACCCACCTTCTGGGGATCATCACTCCGAAGACGCGCGGATCATGGTGGGTGCCATACGAGATCGGCTACTCTCGCGCGACCGAGAAGTCTTCGGGCGCGTCGCTCTTGCCCGCGGATGGTCCCTACCAACGCACGGCCTACCTCGTCCTACCCGGCGTGACGGACCTCCCGGAGTACATCCAGATCTCTACCATTTTGCCCGACCAGACGAGCCTCCTGCAGTGGATTGGCCGTCTGTATCCTGGTGTGAAGTCCCTTCCTCATGAACTCCAGGACCTTGTCCCGATGAGCCGCACCATGCGGTATGTACCCAGTTGACCACCGTAGACGTGGAACCGCCATCACCCACCCGCGGCGTCTCGCGGGTGGGCCTCGCCGCGGCCCCTGCCGCGAGGCCCTCCTTCACGTGCCCCATGCTCACGAAGTCAACCAGATTCGCCGCTGCCTCCCAACCCCGAGCTCGTTACCAGTACGCCCTCTCTCGCGCCGTCAGGCCCCGCGCCCCTCGGGCAGGTAGCCCGAAGCACGTGGCGAACTCATCTCCCCTCCGGGGCGATCACAAAGTTGAGGGCTGGCGCCAATCATGGAGCTCGTGACGCACGATCGACCCAAAGCATCGGAGAGGACTTCAAAGGTGACCGTGCGCGTTCACCGACAAGTCGGTCGTGTACTGGGATCAGCAATCTTCACAGGACGACAACTCCCCGTCGCCCGCCAGATACCGCGCTCCTGTAGGGAAGACAGGTCGACCGATGAGCGACTGTGCGTTCGACCCACAGACCAGGCCCGCCCAGCTCCTGTGCGTACCTGTCGGTGGTTTGGAGAACGCTGAGAGGCAGGTGCTGGGTGTAGTGTGCCTCGAGTCAGACGCCTTCGAGCCTGGCCTTCTCGATCGGAGACTCTGGGCCAGGCTTCTGCTCGACGCGCAGACGCTCGACTCCATGGACTGGGGCGGCGGTCGCCTGCGGCCGGACCCTACTGTCTCTTCAAGACAACGCACAGACGAGCGACCCGCCAGTGCGTCACCTGTATCACCAGGCACAACCTACCCCTGAAGCGGCGAGATGGGAGGAGCTCCCTGGTTGCGCGAGTGTGCCAGTCATGTAAACCACTCTGTTCCAAGTCGATTTTTCTGGAGCCCCCATGGCCTCGTGCGAACGACACCTCCTCGACCTCCTCGTTCAGCTCTTTACAGCCCAGGAGCTCCGATATTTCCTGCTGGAGCTCGACGACGGATCCCTCCTGGCAGCACTTCCAGGGACCGGTGCCACAGAGCAAGACGTCCATTTTCAGGCTCTCCTGACCCTACAGCGGCGAGGGCTCATCGATGACGGCTTCTTCGACCTGTTGCGCAAGGCCCGCGAACGCCGAAGCGATGAGATCGACGCCGCTCAGCGGCAGTGGCAGGCTCGACGGCTCGCCGCACCCGACGCCGCCTCCGCCGCCCCTGCGCCAGCCCGTCCCGCCATCGGCGCGACCTGGGGTCCCCCGCTGGTGGTGGTCATCGTCTGGCACGAGCGTAACGCGGAGGGAGCGCGCAGCGCGCGGCTGCTCCACGACCGGTGGTCTCGAAATCCGCAGACACCGCTCGAGCCAGGGCTCGGAATTCCGGTGTTCTTCTGCACCCACCCCGGAGATGAGGGAGAGCTCGCGGTGGCCTCGCTGGAGCGCGCCGAGCGTGTGGCGGTCGTCGTGCTCGTGGACAGGGAGATGGTCGCTGACGAGGCGTGGGCTGGCTGGGCCTCCGCGCTTGCCCGGCGGTCCGCCCAGCGGCCGGGCTGGCGAATCCACCCCGTCACGGCGAGCCGGGAAGGACTGAGGCTGGCCCCCGAGCTCCGAGGTCGCGAGTTCCTGCGCCTCTACGACGAACCCGAAGCACACCGGGACTCCGTCCTCAGCCTATGGCTCACCCACGAGCTCTCCAGGCAGCTTCGCGACCAGCCGCGCATCGTGGATGGGATGTTCGAGACCGAGGCCACCTCCGCGGAGCGGTTGGTGCTCCTGCTCAGCCGGGCCGACGAGAGCGGCGACACGCTGTCCACGAGCCTGATGCGACTGGTCGAGGACGAAACCCCACTGCATGCGTTCACGGAGCTCCGCGATCTGGGGCAGCATCCAGACCCACAATCCTGGAAGGACCTCGGTCGGTCGGTGCTCGTCGCGGTGCATGGTGACGCGGCAGGATCACGTGTCGCCTGCCAGGACGCGCTTCTCCGTGCCAAGCGAGCGCGCAGACCCGTCGTTGTGGTGGATCGGAGGCAGCGCGGTGAGGCGCGGAGCTTCCCCTACCTGGGGAATGTGCCGACCGTGAGGCTAAAAGAGGCGGACGTGGTGGACCTGCTCCTCGTGATGGAGACCGTTCTCCTGGAGGTTCTTCGCCACGAACACGCCGAGCACCATCTGAATTCGCTTCGGTCCTCGGGTTGGCTACCTTCGACGGCCCAGCTCTGCCACGGGCCACCGGAGCTCATGAGCTTCGTTGACGAGCCAGCAGACCACACCCTGATCGTGTACCCGGATCCGCCCATCGCGCGGGTGGAGCGGGAGCTGCTCGCCGCGGCGGGCCGCGATGTGCGCACACCGGCCAGCTTCGCCACGATTCGCTCTGGCTTGCGCGTGGCCGTGTCCATCTCTGAGAGTGAGGAGCCCTCGCCTGGCGCACCTGGGTCGGTCCACCTCCAGGACGCGCTCGTGGAGCTCTCGCGCTACCTGCTGAACGCCGGCGCCACCCTCGCCTATGGCGGCGATCTGCGCGCAGGAGGGTTCTCCTTGCTCTTTCGTGACCTGGCTGCCGCACACGGCCAGCGCCTTCGGGAAGACGAGGTCGAGGCCCGACGGCCGCACCTGCGCTGGTACCTGGCCTGGCCGTATCACCTCGCGCTGAACGCCGAGGAGGAGCGCGCGCTCCGACCAGATGTGCGGGTCCGCCGCGTCACGCCGTATGGGCTCGAGCCCGGCGAGGTCTCCATCAACGACGCCTCTCGTGCCGGCGCACAGGCCGCCGCATTGACGCTCATGCGCGAGGAGATGGCCGATGACACCGACGCTCGGCTGCTCCTGGGAGGAAGAACCCAGGGGTGGAAGGGCAGCATGCCGGGTGTGCTCGAGGAGGCCCTGCTCACCCTGCGCTCCCGCAAGCCGCTCTACCTGATCGGCGCCTTTGGAGGCTGCACTGCAGCGATCATCGAGGGCCTCCAGGGCGCTCGACCTGCCGCGTTCGCGGACCTGGACGCCGGTCTCATCGACGAGCTCGCCCGCCACGGCGTGGCAGGGCTGCGGAACGGGCTGAGCCTGGAGGAGAACCGGAGGCTGTTTACCACGCCCTACCTCGCCGAGATCGTGGGCCTGGTCCTGCGTGGGCTCGGCGAGCTAGGATGAGCTGAGCGTCATTCGAGCGCGCCAGGCCAGAGGAATCCAGGGTGAGCGCCCGTCCCGTGGTGGCCCACCTTCGCCCGCCCCTCCCTGAACCTCCTCACCAACCCCGCCCTCACCAGCCCGCATGCCTCGTCTGGACTCGCCGTCGCGAACAAGGCCCGATTCTCTCCAATGCTCAGCCCATCGTCAGGCCAACGAGGCCCCCCAATGGCGAATGCCTGCAAGTACCCGACAGCATCCGAGATTGTCAGCGGAAGATCTGGCCACCCTACGCGCCTGAGAGCCGCAGGATTGGCTCTCAACTCGGACTCCAGAGCGGCGATGTCGACATCCTTGGGTCGCCAAGACGCGTCTTCCTATCCAGAAAGTGGGGGCGCTGCCCCCGCTCGACGGGCGCCTCCGGCGCCTTTCATGGGCATGGAAGTCGGGACGACATGGAGGGTTAACACGCCCCGCTCGTGATGGCTCCACCGAACGTCCAAGATCCGCCAGCGACTCGGCCGTACCTCCCGCGAATACGTAGACGGCGCGCTTGAGCTCGGTAGGCGCACCGCCCACCCGAAAGGTCCCGTCCTGCCTGGGCGCGAGAAACCAGCTCAACCAACCCGACTCGGCGCCCCCGAGCGCCGCGTCGAATTCGTCGAAGAGGATGAAGGGCACGCTGGCCTTGGGCATGCTCCCTACGACGGAATTCAGCGCCTCCGACAGCTCGACCCTAGAGTTCATCTGGGTGATGTTGATCTCGTACCACGGCAGGGAGATCGCGCCTCTCCGCTCCTCCTCAGCCATCTCGCGAAGCGCCTTCACACCATGGGACCTGCCACTCCCTGGCGGTCCGAACGTCGCGATACAGAGCGGACGTGGGGGGCCTCCAGGTTGAGATGGCCGTTCATGAGCGCTTGCACAGCGCCAAGCTGGTCACGCTCCTCTCTGGAGTACGCCAGCAGCGAGCCTACCCTCCATGGCCCCGCCAGCTCCCGCTTCTTCAGTCCCTTCTCAGCGGTCATCAGGCGAGTCCTGTGATCGAAGTACAACATGCGCACGCTCACAGGCGCCGTGCCGCGAGCTCGAGCTGGAGCTGGAAGGGTAGCAGGAGCCCATCCATCAGGTGGCGCTCCCGCAGCTGCTGAACAGCGAGAGGATGAACCTGTCGTTGCCGCCCGATATGCTCCTCCGGCCCACCAGCGCCCTTCAGAGGCCCGAATGCGCAGCCCGCTCCACATCGTGATTCTCTTCCATCCGGAATCTCCTGTGGCCAACCTGCCCACAGGCGCCTCAGCAGGCTCCGCCCCCCTGGTCGTCCAGATCCTCCGCCGTCTCTATGGTGCGCCCGCGACGCAGGAGCTGAGGATCCCGACCTGGTTCGCGCCGGCTTTGCCCGGTGGGGGGCCGCCACCCCTCGAGACCTGCTGGGAGACGGGATCAGAGACGACGCTGCTCGTGTACCTCCTCGACGCGCGTATGGCTCGACGCGTCGAGGGAGGGACTGCAGATGCCTGGGGGGCGCACCTGGCCCAGGCGCTGCACGACGCCGAGGCGAATCCAAGGCGGCGCTCCGTAGTGCCCCTGAGGGTCGACCGGGAGGGAGTAGAGGTCGTACCCGGGTCCCCTACCGTGAACATCCCAATCGTCCCAGCCGAGGCGCCTCTGGAGTTCATCCTCCAGCACATCAGCATCCGGGCTCTCTACCTGCTGTCCGATCGGCCGCTGCCGGTGCCTCTCCCCGCAGGTCGGCTCCAGGTGCCGATCCAGGTGTTCCTGAGCCACGCCAAGGCTGACCTCGCGCCCGCAGAGACCCACCCGGTCCGGCAGATGCTCACGGCCCTGGAGGAGCACGCCGTCGAACGCTTCTTCGACTCCGCAAAAATAGGACCAGGAGAGGACTTCGCGCTACGGCTCGAAGGGGAGGTCAAGAGCTCGGATGTGCTGCTTGTGGTGTGGACGGACACCTGGAGCGCCAGGCCCTGGTGTCGCTTCGAGCTCCTCACCGCCAAACGCCATGGGCGTGCCGTCGTCGTCGTGGACGCGCTGGAGCAGGAGTCCCCCCGGGCCTTCCCGTACTCGGGCAACACCATGTGGGTGCGCTGGCGCGCCCCCATCCCGGCCCAAGGTCGCATGCCGACCCAGGAGGAGTCGAACGCCGTGATCGCCGACCGCGCCCGCGTGTTCACCGCAGTCCTGATGGCGGCGCTACGGACCCGTTTCGAGCGGCGCGCGCTGGGGGAGCCAACCGACCCTCGAACTGTCCACCTTGGAAATGCGCCCGAGGCGCTCGATGTCGCCGCCAATCCAGCCAGCCGCACCTTCGTGTACCCGGATCCCCCCCTCCCGGATGAGGAGCGGACGCTGCTCGCTGGGCTGTCAAGCTGTGACCTGGTGACCCCGCTGGGTCGGATCGCGCGCGCTGGTGTCCCCGCCAGGGTACACGAGGTGGTGGTCAGCGTCTCGTCACCGGGGGAGGCCGCACTTCGCGCACGGGGGCTGGTGGGGCACCACGTCGACACCATCACCGATGAGATCCACCTCGGCGTCCTCGTGGCCGGGATGCGTATCTTTTATGGCGGACTGGTCAACTACACCTCCAGCGGCCCATCCAACTTCGTGCTCAGGCTCTTCGACGTGGTACGTAGATATGGAGAGCTCGCCCAGCAGGTCGGACGGTCCTGGGAGGCGCCGGTGGTCAACCAGCCCCCGTGGCCGCTGCACCTCTCCTACTCAGACCCAGAGCTCAACCTCTTCGGTCGACTGGCTACCTTGGAGCGGGCCCCCCAACCTGCGCTGGGTGCGCTCGCCTACGAGCCATGGCCGCCCGGCACCTTTCCCACGATAGACAGTGTGCCTCGCCTGTTGGCGGTGGGCCTGGGCCTGCGCACGATGCGCCGGTGGACCATTCGACCGGGAGGGCGGGACGGTCCGCTCCAGCCAGGAGAGGTCCTGCGGCCGCGCGTTCTGGTAGGCGGTCCAACGGCCAGCATGGGCTGGCTGCCGGGTCTCGTGGAAGAGGCCTATTCCTCCCTCTGCGTGGGGGCGCCTCTCTATCTCCTGGGCGGCTTGGGAGGCGCCGCCCGAGTTGTCGCCGACCTTCTTCTCAATGGCCAGGAGACCGATGAGCCCGTAATGACCGAGGTGCGAGCGCGAGCGACGGTGACGATAGGGAAGGAGAAGCGACCAGCCTACGACGACGCGCGGGAGCTGGCGGCAAGTCTTGGCCTGCCCTTCGACACGCGAGAAGACGTCGCAAGGGAGATCGCTGACGTTGGACAACGGCGTGGGCTCGCTGGTGCGCTGGCCAATGGGCTCAACGACGAGGAGAACCTCGAGCTCCTCGAGGCGCGAGATGGCCGCCGGATCCTGGCATTGATACTGCAGGGCCTGACAAGAGTATCCGCAGCGGCAGAGTAGCAGCCCCCCGAGACTTCAAGCGTCTGCACATCCTCGCTCCTTGCCACTGGGGTGCTGTCGCGAGGGGCGCGGCCACCATCTATTGCGCGCCGATCAGTCTGGGGCTGCCTGGAGATTGCATTGCATCGGGCCTTGGCGTCCATGGCGCCTTGGCGGTTCAACCTGCCTTCTCGAAATGCACGAACCCATAGTGCATACTCATGGAATGGGAGATTGATGCCTGGCTCACGAATTCCACCCACTAATCTATTCACCTTGATCTTCATGACCTCGAACGGTCACTTGATCTACCTCCTCGCGACGGGAGGCCCCGCTTGGATAGTCAGCTTAGATCTGTGCATCTTGCTGTTCGCGGGTGGTATCGTCGGGGTGAGCTGAAGAGGTCATATATGCGTTCAGCAGAGCCTGCGAGCTGGCTCCAGGACATCGCGACGCCAACAACAACCTCGTGCGAGCCAGAATCGGCATAGAGGAGCCATCACGAGCGGGGCGCGTTAGAAAACCGCGCTTCGCTCGTGATGGCGGAGAGACAGCGACAGCAGTCGGACGTTGACATGCCAACCAGTACACGAACCCCCAGAACCGCCCGACTGTGAGCTGCCGACCAGCAAGAGAGCGCCAAGGCGCGGCCGGGGTTCGCGTCTTGGCGAGGTGGCCTGGTCCCGGCAGGCGCCAGCATGAACTTCAAGCTGCCCACACATCGTCTCTGCTGAGCCCCGTGTCCCCTCACCCCAGCTCCCCGGCAGCCCCGGCGATCAGCCCGCGGAACCAGGCGTCCTCCGGCTCCTGGTCCAGGCGCGGGTGCCAGAGCGCGGAGAGGGCGTAGTCCTCCACCGGGAGGGGGGTGGGGTGGACGCGCAGGGGGAGCCGCTCGGCCACGGCGGCGACCAGGCGCCGGGAGACGGTCAACAGCAGGTCGTCGTTGCCCACCTGCCAGAGCGCGGACAGGAAGTGGGGGACGGTGCGGACGATCCGGCGGCTGAGGCCGCGCTCGGCCAGCAGGGCGTCGATGGTCCCCAGCGGCGTGCCCCGGGGCGCGACGAGCAGGTGGCCCTCCTCCAGGAAGCGCTCCAGGGTCAGCGTCCCCTCCCCTTTCCGCGGCGGACCGAGGCGGGGGTGCTCCGGCCGGCAGACGGTGACGAAGCCGTCGGTGAACAGGCGCCGCGCGCGCATCTCCGGGGGGGCCTCGGGGAAGATGCCGATGGCCAGGTCCACCTCCCCCGCCCGCAGCTCCTCCATCACCGTGGGCAGCAGGGGGCGCTCGTGCAGAGAGGCGCCGGGGGCCGCCGCGCGCAGCAGGGAGGCGACGCGGGGCAGGAGCACGGTGGAGACGTGGTCGGTGCAGACGACCCGGAAGCTCCGGGTGCAGGCCGCGGGCTCGAAGGGGGCCCGGGGGGCGAGCGCGCTGCGCACGGCGGCGAGGGCGTCGCGGACCGGGCCCACCAGCGCCTCGGCGCGGGCGGTGCGCACCATCTCCGAGCCCGCTCGGACCAGCAGCTCGTCCCCCAGCAGGGACCGCAGGCGCCCGAGCGTGTGGCTCATCGCCGAGGGGGTGAGGCCCGCCGCCCGCGCCGCGGCGCGCACGGAGCGATGCTCCAGCAGCAGATCGAGGGAGACGAGCAGGTTCAGATCGACGGCGGCGAGGTTCATCACTGTTCGATATCCTGCATCTTATTACTGAGCACGTTCGATTTGATTCCCATCACTCCGGGGCGTAGCTTCCTCTCACCAACCCCGGAGAACCTGCCATGAGCGCCAACGCCAACGTCTCGAACCCCTCCCGTCCCAAGCGCGTCCTCTTCGTCGTGGCCAACCCCGGCCTCAGCCCCACCACCGGCTGGCCGGTGGGCTTCTGGTGGGCCGAGCTGGTCCACCCCTACTGGGCGTTCACCGAGGCCGGCTACGAGGTGGAGATCCGCAGCCCGGACGGCGGAGCGGTGCAGGCCGACAGCTACTCCGACCCGGAGGACGGGAGCGGCTACTCGGCCCACGACATCCTCTCGCTGGGCTTCAAGAGGTCCCCCGCTCACGCCGCCCTCCTCCAGGACACGCCCAGCATCGCGGGGGCGCGGCCGGAGGACTATGACGCGATCTTCCTGGCCGGCGGCCAGTCGCCGATGGTCACCTTCATCGACCACGAGCCCCTGCACGCCCTGGTCGCCCGCTTCTACGAGGCGGGCAAGGTGGTGGGGATCGTCTGCCACGCGACCTGCGTGCTGCTGCGCACGCGCCTGTCCAGCGGCGAGCTGCTGGTGGCGGGCAAGACCTGGACGGGCTTCGCCGACGCCGAGGAGCGCTACGCCGACGGCTTCGTGGGCCGCCGCATCCAGCCCTTCTGGATCGAGACGGAGGCCCGGAAGATCGAGGGGACCAACTTCGTGGTGGACCAGGCCTTCCGCGCCTTCGCCGTGCGCGACGGCCGCCTGGTGACCGGCCAGCAGCAGAACTCGGGGGCGGAGGCCGCCCGGCTGGTCATCGAGGTCCTGGGTCGCTGAGCATCGCCGCGGCCCCGCGCCCCCGCCTCGACGGGATACACTCCCCTCCGCGGAGCGGAGCGTCTCATGGGCAGGAGAGGTCTCGAGGTCGTGCTGCTGCCGGGCCTGATGGGCTCGAACCTGAGCGAGCGCGGCGGGAAGCGGCGGATCTGGATCAGCGCGTCCAGCGTCTTCGATCCCACGCTGCCGCGGCTGATCACGCTCGAGCCGCGGGAGCAGGAGGACGGATCGACGCCGCGCCTCTGGCCGGACAGCCCGGTCCGGCCCTTCTATGGCCGGATGGAGCGCCTGCTGACGAAGGCCGGCTACAGCGTGCGCTCCTTCCCCTACGACTGGCGCCTGAGCCTCACCCGCTCGGCGGACGCGCTGCACGCAGAGCTGGCGCGGATCCAGTCCAAGGGGGCGCGCCGGATCGCGCTGGTGGCCCACTCCATGGGCGGGGTCCTGGCCGCGACGCTGGCGGCGCGCCACTGGACCGACTTCGAGGCCTGGGTGGAGACGACCATCCTGTTGGGCAGCCCCATCGGGGGCAGCCTGGCCGTGCTGGAGGCGCTCACGGGCAAGGACTCGCGGATGAGCAACCTCTCCACGCTCTCGCACGCGCCGATGTCCGCCTTCCAGTCCGCGGCGGCGGGCTTCCCCGGGCTGCTCCAGCTCATGCCCCGCCCCGGGCTGCTGGGCGCCGCCCCCCAGGGTGAGCAGCTCTACCGCGCCGAGCTCTGGCCCACCGTGGGCCGCCCCTCCCAGCGGCACCTGGACGCCGCCCGCGCCCTGACCGACAGCCTCTGGACCAGCCCGATGCTGGCCCGCGCCTGGTCCATCGGCTGCGCCAGCTACCAGACGCCCTCCGCCTGGGCCCTCGGCAAGGACGGCGTGCCCATGGTCTCGGCCACCGGGCCGGGAGATGGCCGCGTCGTGACGGGCTCCGCCTGGCCCGCCGCCCTGCCCGCCGCCCGCCGCCTGCACGTCGCCAAGGTGCCCCACATGGCGCTGGCCCGGGACAGCCGCGTGATCGAGGCGGTGGACGATCTGCTGGCCCGAGGGCGCACCAGCGCGCTGCCGGTCTACAACCCCGCCCTGCACGACGAGCGCACCCTCGCCCCGGACGCGCAGCTGACGCACGAGGGGACCGGCGAGGTGGACGCGACGATCCTCCCCTTCGGCTACGAGGGCCCGCCCCCGGATCTCACCGAGCGCGAGACCCTCCTGCTCCTGGGCGGCCTGGACGCCGAGGACCGCGACGAGCGCTGAGCCCGAGAGAATCGGCGTTGCAGGCCCGCCAGAAAGACCATAATTTGTCCGCTTGTCGCGAGACCCGGCCCGCGGCCCGCCTTAGGTTGTCTGTGCGGCGCCCACCCGTGAGCGCCCCCCCGAGGACCCATGCTGGTCACCCTGCTCGCCGTCCTGGCGCTGGCCCTGCCCGCGCGCGCCGACGACGACGCTCACGACTCCGTCGAGCTCATCGTGCCCGCCCCGCGACCCTGGAGCGTGCGCGTCGAGCTCCTGCGCCTGGAGCGCGGCCGGTGGATCTGGCCTGGCTCGGAGCTGCTCCGCCCCACCCCGCAGCGCCCTGACCGCGTCCCGCTCCCGCCCCTGCGCAGCCAGGCGCCCCTGCTGCCGACCTCGGAGCGGACGATCACCGGCGCTCGGCGCCCCGCGGAGGCCCCTCAGCCCTGAGGGGCGCGCAGCGGACGCTCGGCCAGCCAGACCTCCCCCAGGGCCCGGAAGCCGTGCCGCCGCAGCACCGGCGCGGTGGTGTCGGACCTCCCGTAGATGAAGAGCGCGCGCAGCCCGAGCTCCCGGGCGAGGGCAATGCGGGCCAGCAGCGCGGCGCGGTAGGAGCCCCGGCCGCGCGCCTCGGGGATGGTGCCTCCTCCCCAGAGGAAGCCGACGCCCCGCGCCAGATCGAGCAGGATCGCCCCCGCCGCGACGGCCCTCCCCTCCTCCTCGACCAGGAGGAGGCGGTGGGGGCTCCGCTCGCCCAGGATCAGCTCCCAGGGCCGGTCCGCCGGGAAGGGCGCGTGCCCGCGGGAGGCGCAGATCAGGTCCGCGTAGGCCCTCACGGAGTCGGGATCCGTCGCGCAGCGGGCGACGAGGCCCTCCCCCGCGCGCGCATCGAGGGCGGCCACCTCGCAGCCGAGCACCTCGTAGCGGACAGGCTCCTCGTAGCCCCGCGCGCGGAGCGCGGCCTGGACCGGGCCCCCCTCCGCGACGAGCTCCCAGCGGGAGCGCGCGGCGGCGTGGGACTGGTCCACCTCATCCAGCAGGGCCGGGAGCTCCGCGAGCGAGACCGCGACGCGCTGGACGAGGTTGAGCTGCGGCAGGGGGATCGGGTGTGCGCGGTAGCACACCCCTGACCGCTCCACCACCCGCGCTCCAGCTACCGCGAGATTCGGGTCGAGAAGAGTAGCTTCCAGGTCTTCCAGCTTCAGGTTCATGCCCAAACATGATATCAGTGCCTTCCCAGGATGAGCACACAGCACACTGAGAGTGACGCGCCCCGGACCTTGTCGGCCGCCTGGGGGCGCGCCCTGGCCCAGGACCCCGACCGCGCCTTCCTCTTGGACGCGCGAGACGGCAGCGCCTTCACCGTGGGCGAGCTCGATCTGCTCCTGCGGCGCGCGATCCACTGGCTGGACGAGGTGGGGCTGCGGCCGGGAGATCGCTTCGTGCTGCCGGGCATCCCGGAGATCGAGAACTTCATCCTGGTGAACGCCGCGATGCTGGCCGGGATGGTGCCCGCGATCCTCCACCCGGAGACCCCGCCGGCCCGCGTCACCGAGGCGGCGCGAGCCACGGGCGCCCGGCGCGTGCTGGGGGCCGCGGTGGAGGACGCCGTCCCGCTGGGGGAGGCGCTGCTCGGGGCGCTGGCCGAGCTGGAGCCCGCCCCCACACCCGACGCGGTGGCGCCGACGGCGGAGGCGCTGATCCTCTTCTCCTCGGGCAGCACCGGGCCCGCCAAGGGCGTGATCCACTCCCACGGCTCGCTGACCGCGGGCACGCAGCGGCTCATCGACGCCACGGAGTCCAGACCCACCGATCGGCACGCCGTGGGCAGCCTGCTCCACACGGTGACGGGGCTGCGCCTGTCCCTGCTGGGACCCGCGCTGGACGGCTCCGCGACGGCGCTCTTCGGGGCGACCGAGCACGTCGCCGGGATCCTCCGGCAGTGCGCCGCCGCCGACGTGACCGCCATCCACACCGGCCCGCGCCTGGCCCGCGCCCTGCTGGCCGCGCCCGAGCGCTTCCTCCCGCTCCTGCCGCCCCGGCTGCGCGCGCTGGTGACCGGCGGCGGCGGGCTGGCTCCCGACGAGCGCCTGCGCCTGGCCCGCACCTTCGGCGTCCGCGTGTTCACCACCTACGGCGCCACCGAGACCGCCGGCACCGTCTCCTGCGGGCGGGCCGAGCCCTCCGGCTACGTCGACGGGGGCGTCGGGCGCCCGCTGGTCGCCGTGCGCGTCCTGGGTCCCGACGGCGCGCCCGTCCCGCCGGGCGTCTCCGGGGAGGTCGCCCTGGGAGCCGACCCGCCGATGCTGGGCTACGTCCACGGCGGCGGCGTCCTGTACGACGAGGGCCTGGGCTGGGTCCGCCCCGGAGACCTGGGCAGCCTGGACGCCGAGGGCTTCCTGCACATCCGCGGGCGCGCCCAGCGACTGCACGTCCGCCAGTGCGGGGAGAAGGTGCTGCTGGACGAGCTGGAGGCGCTGATCCGCCAGATCCTGGGCGCGGAGGTCGCGGTGGTCGCCGTCGAGCTCCCCCGCCGGGAGGACCAGATCGTCGCGCTGCTGGAGGGCGACGACCTCGGGGAGCCTCGGCTCGCCGCGCTGCGGGCGGCCATGGCCCGCGAGCTGCCCCAGCACGCGCTCCCCACCGCCTGGCTGACCCTGCCCAGCCTGCCGCGGCTGCTGGGCGGCAAGGTGGATCTGGTCGGCGCCACGCGCCTCGCCACCGCGCGCCTGGAGGAGGGGCTGTGAACCTGACGGGGGTGGAGCGCCTGGACGCCGCGCGCCTGGAGGCCGAGATCGGCTGCGTCCAGGCCCTGCTGAGCGCCGCCTCGCCCGGGACCGTGGTCGTCGCCACGCGGCGCGACGGCGCCCTGATCCGGGCCGCGCTCGGTGGGCTTCGGGCCGGTCGCCGGGTCCGCGTGCTGGACCCGGAGGCCCCCGCCGACGCCGTGGCGCCCCTGCTCGCCGACGCCGGGCTCCTGCTGTTGGACCCGGAGCCGGCCCGAGGCTGGCCCCTCCCCCCCGCGGTCGCGCGGCGGGAGATCGGGGTGAACGCCCGCCCGAGCGCCTGGCAGTGGCTGATCGGGCGCAAGGCCGCCGTGGAGAGCTTCCCCGGCTGTCTGGTCGGCCTCGCCCCCGCCGCGCCCGACCCTGCCCTCTCCGAGGGGGGAGACCTACAACTCTGGGTGGATCCGGGGCGCGGGCTCGAGGGGCTGAGGACCTGGAGCACAGGGCAGCTGAGGGCCGGGGCGGAGGCGATGGCGCGGGCGGCCGGGCTGGACGCCGGGGCGCGGATCCTGGACCTCCTGCCGCTCCACCACGCCGAGGGCCTGCTGCCTGGTCCCGTCCTGGCGCACCAGCTCGGCGCCACCCTGATCCGGGTCGAGGCGGCGGGGATGGATCTGGGCGCCGTCGTGGACACCGCCTGGCGCGAGTCCGCCACCCACCTGGTGCTCACCGCGCCCCTGCTCACGCTCCTCCTGCGATCCGGCCAGGATCTCGGCGAGGTCTTCGGCGGTCGCGCCTTCCAGCGCTTCCTGGTCGCCGGCCCGCTGCCCCCGGAGCGCACGCTCTCCCGCGTCGCCGAGCTCACCGGGCGCCCGGTCCTGCGGCTGCCGGCCCTGCCCGAGCCCCCCGAGGGCGAGGCCCCGGCGCCCACCCGCGACGGCGAGGTCCCCGAGCGCGTCCTGGAGGTGGCGGCCCGGGTGCTGCGCGTGCCCGTCTCCCGCCTCAGCCTGAGCTCCCGCGCGGGTGAGCTGCCCGGCTGGGACTCGCTGGCGCACCTGGACCTGATCGCCGCGCTGGAGCGCGCCTTCGACCTGGAGATCGCGCCGGCTGAGCTGCTGCGCCTGCGCACGCTGGGCGACGCCACCCTGGCTATCGAGGCGCGTCGCGGTGGCTGAGGAGATCTCGCCGATGCTCCCCTGGAAGCTCGCGAGCCTGCTCCTGATGCTGGTCGCCGCGCTCACGGGCTGGACCGTGAGCTGGGACCCCTTCTCCGAGCGCCGCCCCGGCGCGGGGGCGCCCTTCCCCAGGGCCACCCGGAAGGGAGACGGCCCGGCCGTGCTCTTCGTCGGGAACTCCCGCCTGGAGCAGGTCCTCCGCTACCCGCCGCATGCCCGCGAGATGCTGGACGACGCCGGCTGGGGAGACCACGAGGCGCTCCTGATCGGGGGCCCGAGCATGAACGTCCTCTCGCTGGAGCGCAAGCGGGAGATGCTCGAGCCGCTCCGCCCCACCGTCCTGGTCGTGGAGGTGGATCTCCTCCTGCCCGGCGGCCGGCGGGCGCAGGCCCCCGACCCCATCGAGCGCCTCCGCCACATGGAGACCGACGGCCAGACCCTCGCCCGCGCCGTCCGGATCTTCTCCGTCTTCGAGCGCTGCCGCCGCCTCGCGGTGGAGGTCCCCTTCTCCGAGAGCGTGATCGCCACCCTGGGGCCGGCGTGGCAGGCCGATCGGCGAGCGGGCTACGCGCGCGTCCGGGCCGCGGGCTTCGAGCTGCTGGGCGACGGGGAGCCCTGGCCGGACGCGCTCTTCACCGACGGGCGGCACCTCGCCCCCGCGGGCGCCGCCCGCTTCCGCGCCTGGCTGGCGGCGGAGCTGCGCGCGCTGCCGGAGCCGGGCTGATGGCGCAGCTCGAGCACCTCTTCCTGGCCATCGCCCTGCTGTTCCTGGCATGCGCCCGCTTCGCGCCCCGGGCGGTCTGGCCTTACGCCCGCGACGGGCTGGGGCTCCTCTTCCTGGCCAGCTGGGACCCGCGGGCGCTGGGCGCGCAGCTCGCCGCCGGGCTGGCGGCCTGGGCCCTGGGCAGGAGCGGCCGGCGGTGGGCGGTCCTCTCCGGGATCCTGGCCGTCGCCGCGGCCCTCTTCATCGAGCGCGTCCTGCGCCGCGCGGACACGACGGGCATGGTGCTGGCCCCCGCGGGCTTCGGCTTCCTGGTGCTGCGCCTCATCCACTACCTCGTCGAGCGCGGCCGGGGCGCCCTCCCCGAGCACGGCCCGCGCGAGGTCCTGGCCTGGCTGCTCTACTTCCCCACGGTGCTGGTGGGCCCGGTGCAGCGCTTCGACGACTGGCTGCGCTGGGAGCGCCGCCGCCGCTGGGACGATCACGACGCCGCCCGCGGCCTGCGTCGGGTGCTGCACGGCTACGCGACCGTGGTGCTGCTCTCCTTTCTGCTGGTGGGGACCATCCTCCCGGCGCACCTGTCCTGGCTCCCCGACGGGCTGAGCGCCGCGCTGATCGGCCTGCTCACCCTGTACCTGACCTTCTCCGGCCTCTCCTCCGTCGCCATCGGCCTCGGGCTGGTGGCCGGGCAGCGCGTCCCCGAGAATTTCGACTCCCCGCTGACGAAGACCGATCTCCCCAGCTTCTGGCGCGCCTGGCACATGACCGTCTCCGAGTGGTGTCGGGCCTATGTCTACGTGCCGCTGCTGGCGAAGACGCGCAACGGCCGCCTCTCCGCCGTCCTGGGCATGGCGGCCTTCGCCATGTGGCACGAGCTGACCGTGGCCTACGTGGCCTGGGGGGCCTGGCACGCGCTGGGCCTCGGGCTGTGGTACCGCCTCGCCCCCCGCACGTTGAGCCCCCGCCTGCGCCCGATCGGCTGGGCCCTGACCATGAGCTGGGTGCTGGTGGGGTCCTGGATCCTGCGCGCCTGGCCGAGAGGAGCCGCATGGTACGCGCGCTGATCGGGCTCTGGGAGCGCATGGGGGCCCACCCCACCCTGCGCTGGGCGCGCCTGGCCCTGGAGGTCGCCTGGTACACGGGCCTGGTCCTGGCCCTGCACGCGGCCTGGGACACGCCGGTCGCCTACTTCGCCTACATGGCGATGTAGGCTGGCTTCGACCTCACGGGCACACGCTGTTCTCCACCCCCGGAGTGCCCAGGTCCCCGAGCCCGTAGCTGGCCGAGCCCGCGCACCAGGCGCCCGGATCGTCGTTCAGGGTCGCGTCCAGCGCCGAGGGGTCCACGGAGATCGAGGCCCCGTCCGAGGCCAGCAGGCCGATCGCCGGCCCGTAGGACAGGCTGTCGAAGGTGAGCCCGCCGTAGGAGAGCACGATCTCGTCGGGGCCGTTGTCGAATCGGAAGGGGGTGCGCGTCCAGACGTAGTCCACGGTGGGCAGGCCGCCGTTGATCGCCGCGGACGACTTCACCGCGAACAGCGCGTACTCGCCGGGCAGGACCTGGACCGCTCCGCTCACGGTCGTCGTGTCCGTCCCCAGGTCGCTCAGCACGAGCCCGCCCAGGTCCACCGTGAGCTCGGTGGCGTTGTAGACCTCGAACCACTCGCCGACGGAGTCGTCCACCATCTTCGGGTTGACCATCACCTCGGACAGCACCAGATCGCCCTCGACCAGCATGTCCAGCCCCAGCTGATCGTAGCCGTCGCAGTCCTGGTCCAGCCCGTCCCCCTCCACCTCAGCAGCGCCCGGGTACACGCTGGCGTCCGCGTCGTCGCAGTCCTCGTCCACGCTCGCGCCGTCCCCGTCCTCGTCCAGCGCGCAGACCTCGTTCTCCGACCCCGGCGAGCCCAGATCCCCGAGCCCGTAGCTCAGGCCCGGCGCGCACCAGCTCTCCGCGCTGTCATTGGAGGTGGCGTCCCAGGCCCCCGCGTCCAGGGCGAGGGCGGCCCCGCTCGGCACGCCCCAGCTCGTCGTCCAGGCCACGCGGTCCAGCACCGTGCCCGCGGCGTTCTTCAGCAGGATCTCGTCGGCCCCGTCGTCGAAGCGGAAGGTGGCGCGCGCATAGGCCAGATCGACGGCCGTGTTCCCGCCGTTGACAGCTGCGCTGGACTTGACCGCTAGTACCGCCAGGCCCCCGGACTCCACCACCAGCGAGCTGGTCAGCGTCAGGTGATCCGTGCCCTCGTCCGCCAGCACGAGCCCGGCCAGGTCCACCGGCAGCCCGCTCACGTTGGCGATCTCGAACCACTCGCCCAGGGCGTCATCGACCTTGGACGGGTTCACCATGATCTCGGTGACGAAGAGCTCGCCCGCCGTCAGGTCCTCGGGGCTGAGCGGCAGGACGCCGCAGCTCTCGTTCTCCGCGTCGGGCGAGCCCAGGTCGCCCAGCCCATAGGAGACCGTGGGCGAGCACCAGGCGTAGCCGAGGTCGTCCAGGTCCGGGTCCATGCGCTCCGGGTCCAGGGAGAGCGCCGCCCCCGCGTGGACCGTCAGCTCGCGGCCCGTGCCCCAGGCCACCCGGTCGAAGACCAGGCTCCCATAGGACAGGATGATCTCGTCGCGCGCGTTGTCGAATCGGAACAGGCTGCGCGTCCAGACGTGGTCCGGGGTGGGCAGCCCGCCGTTCCGGGAGCTCTCCGCGCGCACGGCGAAGAGCGCCGTCTCGCCCGGCGCCACCAGCAGCGTGGCGGGTACGGTGTAGGTGTCCGTGTCGTCGTCGGAGACCACCAGCCCGTGCAGGTCCACCTGGCTCTCCGTCAGGTTGGCGATCTCGAACCACTCGCCGACCGCGTCCTCCACCTTCGTCGGGTCGGCCATGAGCTCGCTGACCAGCAGGTCCCCGTAGGCCAGATCGGCGGCCCCCAGGCGGTCGAGCCCGTCGCAGTCCTGGTCGAGGCCGTCCGCGTTCACCTCGCTGGCCCCCGGGTACACGCTGGCGTCCGCGTCGTCGCAGTCGTCACCCAGGTCCGCCCAGCTCGCCGGCAGGTCGCAGCCGGTCTGGAGCCCGCCCGCGCCGTGGGCGTCCCCGTCCTCGTCCACGTACCAGGAGCGCGCGTCCACCGCGTCCTCGTCCACCGCCCCGTCGCAGTCCTGGTCCTGGTCGTCGCAGAGCTCCGCCGCGCCGGGGTACACGCCCGCGTCCGCGTCGTCGCAGTCGTCCCCGCCCCAGTCGTCGAGCCCGTGCCCGTCGCCGTCGGCGTCCGGCGCCAGCGCGTCCGGTCCGCCGTAGGGCCCGATGTCGGACGTGCTCCCGTCCGGGTCCAGCGCGCTCGTACTCCCCGCGTCCACCAGCGCCGAGCTCTCGCTCAGCCAGAGCTGGTCGTTGTCGCAGTCGCCGTCCATCGTGTAGGAGGTGAAGCCCGGATCCTCTCCGATGTTCCCGCCGCTGCCCAGCGTCAGCGAAAACGTCCCGCCGACGTCGGCGCTGGTGTTCGTGTACCAGTCGCTGTAGCTCAGGGACACCGCCGCCGCCGTGGCGCTGTCCCCGCCGTACAGGCCGCCGCCCCCCTGGGTCCAGGCGAAGATGTTGTCGGCGTAGGTGCCCGAGCTCCCCCGCGCGTACACGCCGCCGCCGCTGGAGGCTAGATTACCTAGTACCGCGTTGTACGCGAAGCTCTGCACCTTGCTGTTGCCGAAGTAGGCCCCGCCGCCCAGGCCAGACGCCGTGTTCTCCACGAAGCGGTTGTTGGTCCAGGTGTTCTCCGCGCCCGAGCTCACCTGCCCCACGAAGACGCCGCCGCCGTTGGCCGCCGTGTTGGCGCAGAACATGGATCGCGTCACCGAGACCGTCTTGGACAGATACAGATACAGGCCGCCGCCGTGGTACACGCCCGGCCCGTCCCCGTCGGCCGCGTTGTAGTTGAGCGTCACCTCGTCCAGCGCGATCGTCTTCGTCCCGTAGCTGTAGACCCCGCCCCCGTGCCGCCCCGCGGCGTTGCCCAGGAAGCTGGAGCCCGTGATCGTCGCGTCGAAGGCCGAGCTCGTCGCGGGCGCCACGTAGAGCCCGCCCCCGTGCCCCAGCTCGGCGGTGTTGTCGCTCATCGTCACGCCGTCCACCGAGAGGTCACCCCACAGCGCGACGTAGACGCCGCCGCCGTCGTATCGGGCCACGCTCCCGCTCACATTCACGTCCGTGAGCGACAGGTCCCCGTAGTCCTCCGCGTAGATCGCCCCGCCGTCGCCCAGCTCGCTGGTGTTGTCGGTGAACGTCGTGTCCTGAAAGACCGACTCCGCCGCCAGGTAGTCCAGGGCCACGGCCCCGCCCAGATCCCGCGCCGTGTTGCCCTCGAAGCTGGACGACTGCACCAGCAGCGCGCCGTAGAAGCCGTGGCGCAGGGCCCCGCCGTCCCCGTCGCGCGCCGTGTTGTCCGTGAACGCTGTCCGCAGGAAGCTGGCGTTGACCGCGTAGTCCAGGTAGACCGCGCCCGCGTCCTCCGCTGACGTGTTGCCCTCGAAGCGCACGTCCGTCGCGTCGAGCTCGCCCACGTCGTGCATCACGAGCGCCCCGCCCGTCCCGTACTCCGCCTCGTTGTCCAGGAAATCCACCGCGTCCAGGCTGAGGGTCGCGTCATCGACCAGGTGGACGGCGCCGCCGTCCTCATACGAGCTGTTCTCCTGGAACACCACGTCGTAGAGGGTGAGCGCGCCGCCGGTCTGCTGGAAGATCGCCCCGCCCTCATAAGCGGCGTTGCCCGAGAACAAGCCGCCGCTCAGGTCCAGGCTGCCCCGCGCGCCCAGGTAGATGGCGCCGCCACAGTAGCCGCTCGCCCGGTCGCTGGCGGCGTTGTCGGTGAAGGTGTCGTCCACGCTCACCAGCGTCACGTCGGCGCGGGTGTAGATGGCCACCCCGTGCGTAGACACGCCCACGTTGGCGTCGAAGCTGCTGCCCGCGCTCTGGAGCACGCTCTGCTTGTCCAGGAAGATCCCGGCCCCCGCCGAGCTGGCCTGGTTCTGGGACACGCTGGCCCCGTCCAGCGCGACGCTCACGCCCGCGCCGTCGGTGGCGGCGTAGATTCCACCCCCGCTCGTCGCCACGCCCAGCTCCACCGCGCTGTCCGTGATCGTGAGGCTGGCCCCGCCCGTGGCGTAGAGGTTGCCGCCGAGGGCCCCGGTGTTCCCGCTCAGCCGACTGCCCGTGAGCGCCACCGAGCCGCCGTCCACGTAGAGGCCGCCGCCGTTCAGGTCGCTGGCCCCCGATCCATCCACCACCAGATCGGCAGCGACCAGGCTGGCCCCGCCCTCGATCCGCAGCCCGCGCCCGCCCGCGTTGCGCACCGTGAGCCCGGAGATGACCAGCGCCTCGCCCGCCCCCGCGTAGAGCGCGTCCTCGCAGAGCCCGCCCGCGTCCACGATCGTCGCCGCGGAGCCCGCGGCGCCCTGAAGCGTGAGGCTCTTCCCGCCCAGGTCCACGCAGCCCGCGTGCTCGCCCGCCTCCAGGGAGAGCGTGTCGCCCGAGATCGCCGCGTCCACCGCCTCTGCGAGCGAGGCGTAGGTCCCGGTGGGCCCCACGCTCAGCGTCGCGGCATGCGCGCCGGTCGCCAGGATGGCCAGAAACGGCAGCATGCGATCCCCCCTCGAAGTTGGAAGAGGATATTCTACGCTCGGCGCCGCTCCCGACAAGCGGAGAAATCCGATTTTACATTCGTCAAGAACGCGCCACGCGCCTTGACTTCGACAGGCCATTGTGTAGATTCTCTCTCTTCCTTCGAGGGGTGGGCGATGCGGCAGGTCAAGGGGCAGAACCCAGGTTCAGCGAGCCTCCTCCTCGTCGGGCTGCTGGGCGGCTGCGCGAACCCGCGGACGTGGACAGAACAGGACACCCGACATCGAGGCTCCCTGTCTACGGTGAGCCTGGACGACTTCGTCTACGTCGGCATGGGCAGCATGGGGCGCGTGACCGACTACGATCGCCACCCCACGCTCCCCGACGTGCTGGCGGCCGGATCGGACGTGGGCGGCGTCTTCCTCAGCGTGGACGGCGGGGAGAGCTGGACCAACGTCACGCGGGACATGCCCAGCCTCGGCTCCTGGACGGTGCGCTTCGTCACGGAGACCGAGGGTGACGCGGAGACCACCCGGCTGGTCGTGGGCGGAGACTCCGGGATCTTCGTGAGCGCCGACATGGACAGCTCCGACGGGCTGAGCGCGGACGAGCTCACCGGCTGGAGCCCCGTCGCCGGGCTGGACCTGGGCGACGAGCTGCCCAGCAGCACGGTCATGTCCAAGCTCGCGCCCTACCACGGCTCCCAGCACGCGCTCACCGTGTTCACGCTGGCCGTCGCCCCCTCCGACCCCAGCTTCGTCTGGGCGGCGTCGGCGGCCAACGCTCAGATCAACCTGGCCCAGAGCGCCAAGGACCCCGCCAGCCTGCAGCGCTTCGAGCGCTGGAAGGTCTTCCGCTCCTCGGACGGGGGCAAGACCTTCGCCCCCGCGCTGCGGCTGAGCGAGCCCATCGCCGACTTCGTCGCCACCCCCTTCGACGGGGCGGGCTCCGTCTTCTCCATCCTGGTGAACCCCGACGACGCGGGCGAGGTCTGGGTCGCCACCGACCGCGGCCTCTACCACAGCCAGGACGCCGACAGCACCACCGACGCCGACGGGGACGGCCACCCCGAGATGCGCTGGGAGGAGCTGGGCAGCGCCGACAACGCCCGGAGCTCGGACGATCTGGGCGTCACCTGGACCTCTGCGACCGCGAGCTGCTCGGACTACGAGGACGGCAGCACGGTGGGCGCCTGGTGCCTGCCCGTGCAGAGCAACGCCAAGGTCCGCTTCCTGTTGGACCCGGAGACCGGCTGGCCCGCCCCCGGCTACGAGGACCACCCGAACCTGCGCGGGCTCTCGCTGGCCACCGTCGATGGCGTCGAGACGCTGTACGCCGCCGTGTGGGATCGCGGCCACGCTGAGGACGGGCACGCGGACTGCTCGGACCTGGTGGACGGGGATTATTTTGTAGACTCGGATCTGGAGTACTACCGGGGCGGGATCTACGCCAGCGAGGACGGCGGTCAGACCTGGCGCTGGCTCCTGAGCTCCAACGGCGCGCCGGGCACGGATCCCGACGCCACGCCCCTGCTCACCGACCGGGTGTACCGCTGCGACGCCACCACCTCGGAGCGCAACTCGGACCTGAAGATCAGCTTCTTCTCGGACGTGGACGCCTCGCCCGACACCAGCGAGGGCCCGCTCCTGCTGGCGAGCGGCATGGGCGCGGGGGCGGGGCTCTACGCCTACGACGGGAGCGCCTGGACCTGGCTCACCGACTCGACGGCCAGCGACTGGACGGATCGCTTCGAGGGCGGGCAGGAGCTGGCAATCTCCGGCACCTCCTCGGCGGAGGTCTCGCGCCTGCTGGTGGACTGGGACACCCGCGCGGAGGGCTGGCCGGCGCTGATGTTCGGGCACCGGGGGATCCTGCAGGGGAGCTGGGACAGCACGGACGGACGCTATGAGTTCGAGCACCTGGGCAGCGAATACCTCGGAGACGAGGACGGCATGACCCTCTGGGCGGGCACGGGCCTGGACGACGCGGTGGCCTGGGAGGTGGTGGACGCGGGCGACTATCTGTACGTGGGCGTCAGCGACGGCGGCCTCTTCCGGGCGGAGGAGGTGGAGGGTCAGCTTCAGTACGTGAACCTCGCCGCGTACCACTGGACGCCCAACTGGTCGGACGACCCCGTGGACCTGCGCAAGGACGAGGTGCGGGCGCTGGCCTACGACAGCGAGTCTGGCACGGTCTACGCCGGGAACTTCGTCACCTCGCTGACCACGGGCAGCCAGGTGCTGGCGGGCTCGGGCACGGACTGGGAGATCATCGGCGGCTTCGGCTACACGACCGATTCAGCGCTGGCCGGCTCCACCGCGCTCAGCGACCTGAACGGTCTGTACACGGGCTCGCCGCGCAGCCGCATGGAGTACAATCGCATGGTCGCCATCCCGGCCAGCGATGGGTTGGACACGGATCTGCTGGCCGCCACCTCCGACGGCGTGTGGGCCTGGGATCGCGAGGCCACCGCCGGCAGCCAGTGGAGCCAGGTCTGTGCCGACATCACCGACGCCGACAGCTTCTCGGATCTGGCCTACGACGCCGATCTGCTCCCGGGCTACGTCTTCGCCGTCAACGAGGACCACCGCATCGGCGGCCTCGTCGTGATCCGGCTCAGCGATCTCTCCTGCCAGACCTTGGAGGTCCGGGCCTATTACGACTACGGTAGCACCACCCTGACCACGGGGAAGGATCCGCTGCGCTACGGGTACTCGGTGGCGCTGGCCCAGGACGCGGCCTCCGGTGAGGCCCGCCTGGTCGTCGGCGTGACCTACAGCGGCTACCCCGTCCTGCTCTCCGCCGAGCCGAGCTGCGACGCCGACGGATGCAGCGTGGACGCCTGGGACGTGGTCTGGACGGGCGAGGGCCTGTACAGCTCGGGCTCGCGCTACGATCTCGCGCTCAAGCGTGACCAGATCCTGGACATCGTCGTGGACCCCACCGACAAGACCGTCGTGGGCGCCGCGCTGGGCACCACCCCGGGCACTGACTACTACAACCCGGAGTGGATGCTGTGGAGCGAGGACGGCGGCGCCAGCGTAGCCGAGGTGGGCTTCGCCGACGACGACCACGGGCTCCCCAACCGCGGCCTGAAGCGGCTCAGCTTCTCGTCCGACGGGAGCTGGCTCTACGCGGTGAGCTCGAGCTCGGTGTACCGGATGCCGGTGGGGTGGTAGGGACGGGTCAGGGGCCGTAGGTGCCGTCGAAGAAGACGCCGCCGCCGAGGATGAGGTAGGCGGCGCCGGCGTCTGTACCCGCTTCGTCGTCGTAAGGGGAGCCGATGAGGAGGTCGGGGAGGCCGTCCAGGTCGATGTCGCCGGCGGAGGAGACGGAGTAGCCTGCCATATCCCCTTGGCTGCGCCAAGGAAAGTATAAGTAATACTGGAGAAGCTCCCATTCCATGAGTATGCGCGAACCTGTCGTGCCTACTCATGGAATGGGAGCTCTACCACCCTGCCGATATGAGCTTTGCTATGGGGTGAGCGTGATGCGCAAGTGTCACCGTTTCCACCTCAGTCGCACAGGCCAGACGCACACAAAAAACTCTCGTTGTCGCTAAATGTGTAATAGATGGTGCTTGCTAATATGATGTCGTAGAGATCATTGTCGGTTGTACCGGTCCAATCACAGGTGATGCTCTCGAGCGTGTCGCTGGAGCTTCCAAGAAAGGCTCCGCCGCCCGCCAGTGCCTGGTTTCCCCATATCCCGAAAGTGGACTCACTTGTCCCAGTACATATCGCATCCGACGATCCCTCGAGATAGAGCCCACCGCCAATCAGGCCTGCAATATTTCCCTGGATATTGGATGAGCTCATGGTGTACGTGCTGCCGTCATAGAGGGAGGCACCTGCTCCGTACGATCCCACTTCATTGCCCTCGATCGTGGTATCGCTCATGGTGAACGTGCTGCCACTCAGATACACGCCGCCACCTGAAGAGATCGCCCCATTGCCAGAGATGGTACTGGATTGAATAGTTGTATTGTCTGACTTTCCGAAGTATCCGCCTCCATCTATCGCCGAGTTGTCCGATAGTGTCAACGCAATTGCATCGAAGTTCCCATGGTAGTTGTAGATACCGCCGCCATATTCGGCATGGCCCCCTTGAAAGGTTACGGTGTCCACCGTGAGGCTGCACCCGTTGCAATACAGGTTACCTCCTTTGTAAGCTGATCCGCCCCCGATTAAACTGTTCTTGATCATCAGAATGCCCGACGAGTAAAGGACACCACCAAACTCAGAAGTGGTACCATCCACAATATCAAGATTCTCCAATGTCAAATCTCCGCTACTGTGGATCACTCGACTTGCCCCACCGCCACTCAGCACGGCGTAGTCTTGGCCATCTGGGCTACGAATCACCAGCCACGATGCGCTTGCCTCGATGGTGACGTAGTAGCTTCCAGGACAGACCCATACCGTACCCGACTGGTCCAGAGTCACGGAGACCGGCGAGCCCAGGTCGCCTGCGGCCCAGGTGGACGTCAGGCTCGACCACGCTCCTGTGGTTTTCTCCAGGCTCACGATGCCTTCTTCTGCGCCATCGCAGTCATTATCGTTGCCATCACAGTACTCCACTGCACCTGGATTGATCGCTTCGTTTGAGTCATCGCAGTCTGAGTTGTCTGATGTCGTATCGGCTGGATGGGCGCAGGAGAGGGTGCCAGCGTCATTTTGATCGCCATAGCCATCTCCATCCTGATCCAGGTACCAGATTGTCTCGTCCAACGCTCCTGATTCGTCGACTATAGAATCACAATTGTTATCGACGTTATCGCAGATCTCTGCGGAGCCTGGGTTGATGCTGAAATCTGTGTCGTCGCAGTCCGTCTTGTCCGCCCTGTAGTCCGTAGGGGCCGCGCAGGCCTGGACTGGGGCATACTCGTTGCCATACCCATCGCGGTCCGCATCCTCATACCAGATGCCAGCATCGACCGATTGCGCTTCATCGATGCTGCCGTCGCAGTTGTTGTCCTGCCCATCGCAGCGCTCATCTGCGCCTGGGTAGTTGTCCGAATCCCAGTCGTCACAGTCCGCTTCGATCCCGACCCCGTCTCCATCTCCATCTCGGAGCCGTTCGTCGACCTTTGCGCTGATGAAGCACCCCCCCAGGAAGACCAGCAAGAACACCATCATCCCACACCTCCCCATCAGAAACGCACCGTCAATGCCCACACGCCTAGCCCGATGGCGATACCTTCCAGGGCCACGGCCCCCGCGCCGACCGCGTTGATCCTCACCCGCAGCTGGTCCTGGGCCGCGATGGCCGCGTCCTGGTCGTCCGGCGGATCGGCGTGGATGGCTTCCCACTGGTCCTGCCAGCCGGCCCGCATCACCCTGCCGACCATTGCTACACCGATCCCGGCCACACCGACACCTCCCGCCCCCAGCATCAGCCGCGTGGCGCGTTGTCGCTCCAGCGCGATGTCTGGCTTGACCGCGTCGGAGAGCACCGGTAGTGGGCCCGTGCCGCCCCACGCCTTTGGGGGCTCCGCGCGCGCATAGCCCCAGTACACCTGCAGGTTGACCGGCACCCCACCCGGCATGGTCGCGCTCTTGAGCCCAGCGACGCGCACACGCCCTTCCGGCGGCGCGCGCGGGATCTCTATCGATCCGACGGGGACCTGCTCCGCCTGCTGCCGCAGCGCTCCGTCCACCAAGCAGCCCTCCGGCAGATCCAACGGCGCGTGGGCCTGCTGCCCGGTCCATATTCCCGCACGTAGCTCGCGCGCCGCGGTGTCGAGGTCGTGCAGCTCCAGGTGGTAGAGCGCGCCAAGCTGGTGGTCTCGGATGTCGAGCTCCGCAGTCAGCGGCTCCTCCAGGCAGGCGAGCGTGGCGCGGGCGCGGGTGGCTGCGGCGAGAAACCGCATCCGATCGGGGTTCGCGCACTGCTGGAAGGCGTCGTCCTGGGCTGCGTCCAGATCCCTCTGACGCGCCGGGCAGGTCACCGGCTCGTGCCCCCGCACATTCACGATGGCGAGATCGTCGCCACGCCACTCTCCGGCAAAGGTCGGCTCCTGTGGCCCGCCGTCCCGGGGGAGCTCGGCCAGGTGATCCCGCGCGTATCGGTAGACCTCCTGCACGCTGACCACCCCGTCTGGCGCCCCGCCGTAACCATCGGCGTGGCCCTCCAGGCCTTCGACGAGGAACGCCGTGAAGGCGCCGTGCCCCAGCCCCTCGACCTCTTGCGCGGTCTGGCCAAATGGCACGCCGAACAGGGCCACCGTCCCTTCGAGATTGTACCGCTCTTGCATAAATCCTCCGCTGGCGTTGGAGACGGACTTCGCGTTGGGATCGTTGCGGCACGCGTCCAGCAGGACCAGCCGGGCGCTGGCGGGGATGGCCTCTGTCATGGCAAGCAGGGTGCTTATCTTCAGGCCTGAGTCCTCCAGCACCGACATGGACGTGTCCTGGGGGAAGATGTAGTTCTCGCGTTGGCCGCCTACGTCCTCGGCGCTGCCATGGCCGGAGAAATATACCAGGGCCAGATCCACTCCCTCTTGATGCTGAAGCCGCTCCAGCTGCTCCAGGATGTGGACCCGGGTGGGCAGCAGCGTGGGGTCGGGCGACGATGAGGTCAGGACGATGACATCCTGAGGAAGGAAGGAGCCACTCTCGATCAGCGCGCGGGCCATCGCCTGGGCGTCGTCGACCGCGTAGGCCAGCTGAGGAATCCCGTTCCGGTAGTCCTCGACGCCGATGACCAGGGCGACGCGACGGCCGCCCGTGTGGGGGAGAGTCTCGGTGCGGACGATGTCTCTGTCCTCGGCGACGGCGAGATGGGTGAGAAGTAGGATCAACGGGGGCATTGGGGCTCCGACAGAACACAGGTGATCTACCCTGGGAGCTCTTGTTTCTCCAGGAGAAACCGCGTGTAATTTATTGATCTACTACAGCCGGATTTCATCGTCTGGCGACACGAATTTCAGGGGGAGCACGGCGGCGGAGCCGCCCGGCGAGCGGTGAGCGAGCCGTCGGGGGAGCTTTCGCGGGAGCACCCGAGCGGTGGCGAGGGCGCTCTTGCGCAAGCGGGGGCAGCGCCTCCATGGGATGCGGGCGGAGCCCGCGCTAGGGGACGACGGGCTTTGGGTGCGGGTTTCTCGCGCTCGGGCAGCACGGGGGGTTGGGGACGATCCTCGAAGGTGCTGCGTTGCTCCTCGGACAGTGTGGGCGGGGGTACGGGCGGCGCAGGGGACGCGGGAGAGGCCGGCTAGCGCTTGCCTCGACCGGCGGCGGCAGCCAGCTCGGCGATGCGCTCGTTGGACCGCGCCACCGCCACGCTGAGCTTCCCGATCTCGGCTGTCAGCGTGGCGATCTGCGCGTTGCTGGCGGCCAGCAGCGCCTTGACCTCGGCGAGCTCACGGCGCTGGGCCGCGTTCTCTGCGAGGGCGGTGGCGTAGAGCTCGGCGGAGACGACCATGGGGCCATCAACACTCTCCGCCTCGATCCTGTCGATCCCCTCTCCAGATAGAGATCGACCAACGTCAACTTCTCAGTCCTCCATCTCCCGCCGGTACCCCCGCCGGCGCGGCGCGCGCAGCCGGCCCCCCTCCAACAGGGCGTTCAACGCCGAGGCGTCCAGGCGCAGCCGGGTCGTCCCCGCCGGAACCGTCGGCCGCTCAAAGGAGCCGCGCAGCAGCCGTTTCTGCCAGACCACCCAACCCGAGCGGTCGAAGAAGTAGAGGCATTTCACTAGGTTTCCCCGCCTCGACAGGAAGAGGGAGAGGTGCCCGTCCGTCGGGTCCAGCCCCAGCGCCCGCACCCGCCCTGCCAGCGCATCAAAGCTCCCGCGCCTGTCCACGGGCTCGACCGCCAGGAAGACCCGCACCGACGGTGGGAGGGTCAGCATCCTCGCAGCGCGCCGAGCGGCCGGCGGAGCGTGTCCTCGGCGAAGTCGTCTCCGACTTCCAGGCGAATCCCCTCCACCTCCAGCGTGTAGCACACCTGCGGCGGCGTGGGACCAAGCGGCAGCAACTCGACCAGGCGCAGCGCGTGGGGCGACGAGCCCTGGCGGCGACGGTCCTGCCCCCGGCGGTTGAGGTTCAGCCGCCAAGCGTTCAGCGAGCGCGGGGCCAGACCCTGGGATCGCGCCCAGGGTCGACGCGGAAATCCGCTGGACGCGGCCGCCGCAAGGGCGAAGCGGGCTTCGGCTTCGCTCAGGATCTTTCCGAGTTCCATGTCGCACCTCCACCGGCCACGTCACGCGGGGTGGGGTGGAGGTCTACATAGTGTGGTGGATCGGTCACCCCGCACCCTCACCCCCGCCGCCGCCGGACCAGCCCCAGCGCCGCCAGGACCAGCACCGCCCCGCCGAGCCCCTCCCGCGGCGCCGCGCTGCACCCACACCCACCCTTGTAGTACCCGCTCCAGCCGTCCACCTCCTCGGGCGCCGACGTGTCGATCCCGCCCGTCTCCCCACCGCCGCCGGTCTCCTCCCCCGTCTCGCCCGTGTCCGGGCTCGCCGTCTCCCCGCCCGTGTCCCCGCCGCCCGTGTCCCCGGTGTCGGGCTGCTCCCCGCAGGTCTCATCGTCGCTCGGATCGTTCGGGTCGCACTCCCCCTCGTCCAAGGCCCCGTCGTGGTCAGCGTCCTCGTCCCCGTCCTCGCGCCCGCCGCCGTCGGTGTCCGGGTTCAGCGGATCGGTGCTGGTGCCCGGATCCTCGTCGGGCACGAACACACCCGCGTCCGTGTCCTCGCCCTCCGGCTCGCTGAGCCCGCTCTCCGTCCCGTCCTGGATCCCGTCTCCGTCCGTGTCCGTGTCGTTCGGGTCCGTCTCCGTCCCGCCCGCCGATCCGTTCTGGTTCGTGTCTTCGGATCCATCCGACAGCCCGTCGTCGTCCGTGTCGTCATCCAACGGATCGGTGGTGCTCTCCGGGTCGGCGTCGGGCACGAAGACCGACCAGTCGGTGTCCTCGCTCTCCGGCTCCATGAGCCCGCTCTCCGTCCCGTCCATCAGCCCGTCCCCGTCCGAGTCCGAGCTCACCGCGTCCGTCTCGTCCGCGTCCTGGGCCCCGTCCCGGTCGGCGTCCTCCGTGCCGTCGGCCAGCCCGTCCTCGTCGCTGTCCGCGTCCGTCGGGTCGGAGATGGTGAACGGATCCTCATCCGGCACGAACGCGCCCGCGTCCGTGTCTTCACCCTCCGGCTCGGTGAGCCCGCTCTCCGTCCCGTCCTGGATCCCGTCCCCATCCGTGTCCGCAGAGAGCGGATCCGTGCCCGCCTCCTGCTCCGTGCTGTCCATCATCCCGTCGTCGTCCGAGTCGTCGTCCTTCGGGTCCGTGCCCAGCTCCAGCTCGTCCTCCGTGATCAGCCCGTCCTCGTCCACGTCCAGCCCGTCGTCGGCGAGGCCGTCGCAGTCGTTGTCCACGTCGTCGGCCAGCTCGTCCGCCCCGGTCCAGGTCGTCCCGTCCGCGTCGTCGCAGTCGTCGCCCCCGCAGTCGTCGGCGGCGTGCCCGTCGCCGTCCCCGTCCAGGCTGGGGTAGGGCCAGTCGCCCAGGTCCACGCTGTTGTCCGTCTCGTCACACTCGCCCGGGTCCTCGCCCGCGGAGATCGTCACCAGCAAGGCACCGTCCCCCCACTCGTCCTCGGTGAAGCTGTAGGGGCCCAGCACGGCGCCCTCGCCCGAGACCAGCGCCCCGGTCACCGTCCGCACCTCCGCCCCGTCCTCCCGCGAGAACAGGAGGGTGTAGCTCTCGGCGTCGGCCAGGCCCGCGTTGCCCGCGGGCACCCAGACCTCGACCGCCGGGCTCGTGCACGCCGCGTAGCACAGCTCCGCCTCGCCCAGCTCCAGGTCCGAGAGCCAGTTGGAGTTGCCCCAGTTGGGCGCGGCCGTGCGGAAGTTGTTGTAGGAGAGCCAGTTCTCCTCCACGATCTCTGGGATGCTGAGATCGTCGTTCACGTTGGTGATGCTGTAGGCGTGCTGGTTCCAGACCGGGCGAGAGGGCTGCCAGCTCTCGTCGGAGATGACCGAGAGCCCGTTCCAGGTCTCCCACCACATGTCGGTGCTGGCCACGACGATGTCGCTGGAGCCGTCGTTGTCCACGTCGGCGATGACCGGGTACTCGTAGAGGGTGCCCGAGGCGTGGTCGCCGTTGCTGTATTTGATGTCCCCGGTCGCCCCATCGAACACGTAGAGCGTGTAGTGGTCCGCGTACACCACGTCCGCCGCGCCGTCGGCGTCGAAGTCGAAGACCGAGCTTCCCGTCACGCGGCTGGACGTGTCGACGATGGTGGCGTACCACAGCACGGATCCGTCCGTGTCATAGACGGTGTAGGCGTCCGCCCCGGCCGCGGCCAGCTCCAGCTCGCCGTCGCCGTCGAAGTCGGCCACCGTGGGCGGCCCGCCGCCGGTCGTGTAGCCCCCCGGGCTGTAGACCGACCGGGACCACAGCGTCGTGCCGTCGTCGTCCAGCAGGTAGACCTTGCCGCTGCCCACGCTGCCGAACTCCGCCTTGCCGTCGCCGTCGAAGTCCCCCGCCGCCGTCCAGCTCCCCGAGCCGAGCCACAGCAGCGTCCCGTCGGTGTCGTAGGCGCGGGCCCCGCACATCACCTCCAGGTTGTCGTCGTCGTCCATGTTCACGCCGTAGCAGAAGTAGCCCGAGCCGCTCCACAACAGCGTCCCGTCCGTGTCGTAGGCCCGCCCGCCGACGATGACCTCCGCCTGCCCGTCGTTGTCCAGGTCGTGGATGGCGGGCGCGTCATAGTTGAAGGTGGAGGCCGAGGACACCCACTTGACCGTCCCGTCGTTCTCCAGGCAGATGAGGGTGGCGGCGCCGTAGCCCAGCGTGCAGATGTCCGGGCTGCCGTCCCCCTCCAGGTCGCCCAGCGCCACGCCCGCCGACGCGCCGATGTAGTAGGTGCTCCCCTTGTAGCTCACGGACCGCACGGAGAAGACCTGGCTCCCGTCGTCCCCGCTCACCGCCACCAGCGCGCCATAAGTGGAATACGACGTACCCGTATAGGCGTTGACCACCACCTCGGGCACGTCGTCCTCGTCGATGTCGCCGTCCCCGTCGTCGTCGGTCAGGTTGCCCACCACCGGCGTCATCATCAGCTCGTCGTAGCCCGAGTGCGTGGCGTTGGAGCTCCACTGCCACTTGATGCCGGGGTCGATGGTCCCGACCGGGATGTCCGACTCGCAGGTCTCATCGACCGTGACCTCCGGGGCGTCCGGGGCGGTGGCCGTCTCGCACCAGGGCAGGTCGGGATCGGACCAGGTCGAGGCCCGAGCGGCGGGCGCGGCGAGGGCGAGCAGACCGCAGCCGGTGAGCAGGCGCGTGGCGAGAGCGGGCATCGGGGACCTCCGTGGGATCCCCGATCATACAGGCCGCGAGGCCAACGCTGTCAGCCTTTCTGAGTCAGGCCTTCTGAAGCTGCGCGGCGACCAGCGCGCCCACCTGATGGAGCGGCGTGTGGACGTAGTCATGGTGAATCTCGCCCACGACGGCGCTGCGGACGCGCGGCGAGAGCTCCCCGCGCAGCATCCCGAGGAAGCGCGGCGGCGCGGCGATCACCAGGCGCTCGTAGCGACCCTGCTCCAGCCCGTGCAGCAGCGCGCGGGCCAGCTCGGCCGCGAAGCGCCCCTGCTCGACGTCGGCCGGATCCGTGTGCGCGTCCATCGCCGTGCCCACGCCGGCCATGTTCCTCATCCGCCCGCGATCATCGGAGAGCAGCTCTCCGGCGTGCATCCGGCTCTGGGGATGGACCATGTCGTCCACCTCCTCGAGGTTCGTGATCAGCTCATCCGACCTGCAGATGCGCGCGCGGCTGGCGTCGGCCAGCACCACCCAGTGAACGATCATCCTACCCCCTCGAGACCTCGCCGCGGGCACACCCCGCGGCCTCGCCCGCCTCGCGGGCTCTGGTCACAATGAGAGGATAATCGCCGATGAGCGCTCGACCAGTCACCCGTGGCCCCCTCACCCGTGGGCCAGCGCCCCGATCCGCCGCGCCCGCGCCTCCTCCTCGGCGGAGAGCGGCCCCGCGTCCAGGGCGGCGAGGGCCTCGTCCATCTGGCTCGCGTCGCGGGGGCCCGTCATGCACACCTGGATGTTCGGGTTGGTCAGCGCGAAGCGGTAGCAGTCGCGCGCGCGCAGGGGAGCCTCTCCGGGCGGCGCCTTCGCCGGATCCAGCAGCTTGCCCCAGGCGGTGGCGGTGTAGGCCACCAGGCCCGGACGGCCCTCGGCGGGCAGGTGCGGGAAGACGTCCTGCTCGGCGCCGGGGTGGGCGGCGTTGTAGCGGACGTGCAGGATGTCCAGGCGCGGGTCCTGGGCGTAGCGGACGAAGCTCGGCCGGTCGTGGCTGGAGACGGCGAGGTGGCGCACCAGCCCCCGCTCCCGGAGCTTCACGGCGCGGTCCAGGATGAACTCGGGGATTCCCTGGTTGTACCAGCCCAGCAACAGCACCTCGGCGTGGTCCAGCTTGAGCTGGCGCAGCTCGCGCTCGACCCGGCGCTCCAGGTACCAGCCCCAGCGCATGTAGCTCTGCAGCACCACGACGAGCTGATCGCGCCGGCCCGAGCCCACGATCTCCCGCACCGCAGCGGTCATCCCGGGGCGAAAGAAGGATCCGTGATACCAGTAATTGACACCCCGGTCGAAGGCGCGCAGCAAGGAGCGCTCGTCCACGCCGTAGCCGCCCGAGACGGCCAGCGGACAGACCTGGAGCGCGCTGCGACCCAGCGTGACGCGCGCGGGAAATGTGCTCATCGGCCCCCCTCTCCCCGGGCGCGGTGGTGCCCCAGGGAGGGAGGATAATCACGGCGCGCGGGGTGTCATCAGCCGCGCAGGACCCGGATGGCCCGCCCGCCCGGGCTCTGGGCGCTCTCCAGCGTCGCCCGTTCGGGCAGCGGCTCGGCGCCCGCTCGGCGATCGAAGAGCGCCAGCGTCCCCTCGCCCAGCCCGAGCCGCGCCAGGTACTCGTCGATCTGCGCCAGCCCCTCGGCGAGCGGATCTGGGCGCCGGTCGCGCCAGACCTTGATCTCGACGACCTCGCGCTGCCACTGGACGGGCTCCCCGGGCCGGCGGATGGGCCAGGCCAGGAGCAGGTCCACGCGCCCGCGACCCACACCGACCTCGCGCTCCAGTCTCCCGCCTCCGGGGTATGCGTCCCCTTCGGGGACCGGCGCTCCCGCGCCTCGCACACCCGTCGAAGGGTCCACTGGACCCTTCGACCCATTGACTACTTTTTGCAACCAGCCCATCAGCACCAGGTGGGGCGCGACCTCGTGGTAGGGCATGCCGTCGGCGAGCAGGTCTCCGTGCTGGCGCCAGAAGTCGAGGAAGTCGGCCAGCAGCGCGCCCATGTCGAGCCGCCCGTCGGCGAGGGTGTAACGACCGCGCAGCTCGGGCAGGTTCTGCTCCGCGGTCTGCGCCAGGACCCGCACGATGACCTCGCGGTAGATGGGGTTCGCGATGCGCAATGGCATCGTACGCGCCAGCAGCCCGAGGTCGCGCAGGTACTCGACGTCCTCGTCTGAGGTGCCGCCCAGCACGAAGCCCCCCCCGATCAGCGGCTCCAGGACCCGGCGGACCCGATCCTCCGACAGCCGCGCCAGAAGGCTGTCGATGTGCGTCGCGCGCGCGAGGATGAGGCGCTCCCGGGCCTCCTCGATGTGGCCCTCGGTGATGGGCTCCGTCGGAGGCACCCGGATCTCCTCCACCACCTCGCGGGCGAGGGCGTTGGTCAGCCAGGGCTGGCCCTCGGTGTAATACCAGGCCCTCGCCAGGGCCTCCTTCGTGAAGATCTGGCCGGTGTCCGCGGTGTGTTGGGCGTAGAGGTCGTGCAGTTCGGTCTCCGTGAAGCTCGGGAGACGGAGCGACTTCTCCTTGATGTTGAACGGGCTCGATGAACCCGCGCTGACGGGGCCGCCGCCGCTGGCGAACTTGTAGTCGCGAACGTCCTTCATCCCGCAGAGGATGACCGTGGAGGGGAAGCGATGAGGGCGCTCGGGGAAGCTCTCGCGGAGCTGTGAGAGCACGCTCTTGAGCGCGTTCCCCTCCAGCGCGTCGATCTCGTCGAAGATGAGCACCAGGGGGCGCGGGCAACGCTCCGCCCACAGCTTGAGCTGTACCGTGAGCAGCCCGCCGGCCGGCGCGTCCTGAAGGGCGGGCGGCCGGAGCGCCTCGGGGAGCCGCTGCTCCGCTCCCGCCTGAATGGCGAGCCAGATCCGGTGCTCCGCCGCGGACACATTGTCCGAGAACGCTCGGGCCGCCTCGCAGGAGAAGTGGAGGGCAGCGTAGCGCCCCTCCCGCGTGAGCCGCGAGGCCAGCGCGCGCATGGCCGTCGTCTTCCCCGACTGCCGAGGGGCGTGTACGACAAAGTACGCTTTATTCGCCAGCAGGGGCTCGAGCTCGGGGATGCGCGACTCGGCGGGGACCATGTAGTGATCCGCGGGGTCGCAGGGGCCGGAGATGTTGAAGCGGCGCATCTGCGAGAGGTAACCTGTCGAGGACATCCTAGGCCGCGAGGGCCTGCTCGGCGAGAAGGGCGCGGGCGACGGGGAGGATCACGCGCGTGACGACATCGCGCGCGGCACGGTTCACGGCCGCCGGAGAGGACAGGCCGTGAGCTCCCAGGAGAGGGGACCACGACAGGGGCTCCGCCTCGGGCAGACGGAGGCTGGCGAAGACCGCTCGGACGGCATCGCGGACCTCCTCGCCTCCGGTCTCGATCGCCCAGCGCAGGGTCAACCAGGCCAGCTCGGCATGCTCCTTCTCGTCCGCGACGACCCGCTCGAGCACGCGCCGCACGGCGGGGTCGGTGGCGCCATCCAGGGCCCGCTCGGCGAGGAAGGCGGCCAGCGTCTCCCCGATGGCGCCGTCCCGGGCGGTCCAGGCGGCGAGCTCGGCCAGCGAGCGCGCGACCGGCGCGGAGCCACCGAGCTCGAGCGCGGCCGGGCCCGTGGGCTCCCCCAGGTAGGCGGAGACGAGGGAGAACGCATCGATCGCGTGGCGGAGCTCCTGGGAGGCGGCCCGCTGTGCGCCCGCGAGCAGCTCCGGAGGCGCGCCGTGGGCGAGGAGGTCGAGGGCGAAGCGATGAAAGCCGGCGACGGAGGAGTGCTCGGAGCAGGCGTTCTTCCGCCAGTACGCCGCGAGCGCCGCGCGCTCCTCGGGCTTCAGCTCGCCCAGCTCAGGCCGGGTGGCGGCCCTGGTCCAGGCTTCCGAGCGTCGGGTGTCGGCCTGCACGACGTCGCCGTGCTGATCCAACAAGGGCCGTCCGTAGCCGCAGCAGTTGTCGCAGGTGTAAGCGTACGTGCAGACCGGGCCTTCCTGGCTCACGAAGTCCACCTGATCGAGGCCGTACCAGCAGGGAAGGTCCTCATTCTCGTAGATCAGCGCCATCATCTCACCCGGATCGGTCGGGCAGACGTCGAGAGCGTCCTGGACCCCGTCGTAGTCCAGATCAACGTCGTCCGTCTCGAGATTGATCGTCGCCGTGTAGGTAGGCTCCTCGCAGTCACCCGAGTCCCAACCTGTGTCCGAGACCTCCTCCGGGATGGGCTCCTTGGCCGGCACACAGGTCGCCGCGCCGCTCAACCCGAGCGAAGCCAGCAGGCGCAATCGAAAGTTGTCCGTGGCACGATGTCGGGCGTTGAGTCGGGGCGGCATGACGTCCTCCAAGAGGACGATACACCACAAGCGTCGCCCCGGGGCCGCGCCCTGCCAAGCCTCGAGGTCAGCCCCGCCGCGCCTCCGCCACCAGGCCCGTCAGGAGCTGCCCGATCAGCTTGCGCGCCAGCTCGTCCGTCAGCCGGCCCTCCGCGTCGAACTTCGTGTGCGCCGCGCCCACCATCACCTCGGGCTTGTTGAGGAAGCGGAGGTTCAGGTACACGCCCACCTGCCGCAGGTGGTACTGCGCGCGGGCCGTGCCCAGCATCCCCATGCTGGCGCCCATGATCGCGGCGGGCTTGCCGTCCATGGGCTGGGGCTTGCCGCGGGAGGCCCAGTCGATCGCGTTCTTCAGCCCGCCGGGGATGGAGTAGTTGTACTCCGGGGTGGCGAAGAGCAGGGCGTCGGCGGCCAGCAGGCGCTCGCGGAAGGCGGCGACGACCTCGGGCGCGCCCCCGGAATCCAGGTCGGCGTCGTAGACGGGCAGCGCCCGCCAGTCCAGGACCTCCAGCGTGGCGCCCTCGGGCAGCAGCTCGCCCGCGGCGCGCAGCAACCCGGAGTTGTAGGAGCCCTGGCGCAGGCTCCCGGACAGACCGACGATGTGGACGTTCTTCATGGTGAGGCTCCAGCGGTGGGTTGCGGCTGTCTACCCCGCTCGCGGCGCCGGTCCAGCCAGACGTGGCCAGGCGCGCTCCCCCGATCTATGCTCCACGCCGGAGGTCCGATGTCCCTGCTCGCGCTCGCGCTCCTCTCCTGCACCACCGACAAAGGCGTGGCCTGCGGCCCCGGCACCCACCTGGAGGGTGACCTCTGCGTGGCCGACAGCGACACCGACACGGCCGAGCCGGACACGGACACCGACGTGGACTCGGACACCGACACGGACCCGGGCGGCGACACCGACACGGGCGAGGACCCCCTGGACGACGACCCCATCGGCGACGACGAGAGCGAGAGCGTGCTGCGCCTCGTGATCGCCTACTACACGGAGTGGTCCATCTACGACCGGGACTACCAGGTCGCCGACATCCCGGCGGACAAGCTGACCCACATCAACTACGCCTTCGCCGACCTCAGCAGCGAGGGCGACTGCGAGGTCTACGACTCCTGGGCGGCGCTGGAGCGGGACGGCGGGACCTACGCGGCCATGCGCGCGCTCAAGGAGAGCCACCCGGGGCTGAAGGTGCTGCTGAGCGTGGGCGGCTGGACGCTCTCGGGCAACTTCTCCAGCGTGGCCAGCACGGAGGCGGGCCGCGCGCGGATGGCCAGCTCGTGCGTGGACTTCGCGCGGACCTACGGCTTCGACGGGCTGGACATCGACTGGGAGTACCCGGTCTCGGGCGGGCTCTACGACGGGGCGCCGGACGACACGGAGAACTACACGCTGCTGCTCGCGGCGATCCGCGCGGAGATGGACGCCACCGACCCCGACCTGCTGCTGACCATCGCGGCGCCCGCGGGCGACGACAAGATCGTGAACTTCGACCTCGCGGCCATCCACCCCTACCTGGACTGGATGAACGTGATGACCTACGACTACGCGGGCGGCTGGGACACCACGACCGGCTTCCTGTCGCCGCTGAGCTACGACCCGGCCTCGCCCTCCGAGCACGCTGAGACCTACAACGTCCAGGCTACGGTGCGCGCCTACCTGGACGGCGGAGTGCCGCCCGAGAAGATCGTGATCGGCGTGCCCCTCTACGGGCGCGGCTGGGGCAGCGTGGGCGCCACGGACGACGGGCTCTACCAGGCGGCGGGCTCGACCTGGCTCGGCACCTGGGAGGCGGGGGCCTTCGACTACCAGGACATCGTGGAGAGCTACCTCACGGACGCGAGCTACGAGCGGCACTACAGCAGCACCACCCAGTCCCCCTGGCTGTACAGCGCGGACGCGGGCGTCTTCATCACCTACGACGACGAGGAGTCGGTCGCCGCGAAGCTGGCGTTCGTGGACGACAACGAGCTGGGCGGCGTGATGATGTGGGAGCTCAGCGGCGACACGGAGGACCACACCCTGGTGACCCTGGTCTCGCACGAGCTGCGCTGAAGTCGTTCACTCCTCCAGCCAGGCGTTCGCCTGAGGGTGGACCCCGCGGCGCGGCAGTATCCACATCTGGTAGAGCGAGGTCAGGATCATGAAGGCCGCGGCCAGGTTGTAGCCGATTCCACCCACAATGGTGGCCCAGGCAAACGAGGGCCACCAGTGGGTGAGCCACCAGGCCGAGATGTCCACGCACAGGAACAGGAAGGGGAAGCCGATCGCGGTGGCCTTGAGCAGCCGCGGCACGCCCACCGACAGGCTGAAGATCAGGCACACGAAGAAGAAGATGAAGGCAATGCCGAAGAGGTGGATGTGGCTCACCCGCGTCAGGTCCTGCACGCTGGCGCCCATGTCCACCTCCGCTTTGGGTTTGACCCCCTCGTAGGTGCGGAAGTCGGCCAGCCCGGGGATGGCGCCGTGGCAGCGCACGCAGTTCTTGTCGAAGATGGGCTTGATCTCGGCGTCCCACTGCTCGCGGGTCGAGCCCTGCTCCACCCAGCGCACGATCGCCGCGCGCTCGGCCACGTCGGCCTTGTCCTTCATGGTCCCGTCGAGCTTGACCTCCAGCCGGCTGCCGCCGCGGTCGCCGTAGTAGCTGTAGACCACGTCGTCTACGGAGAGCCCGAGCTGACCGTCGGCCATGCCGTGGGTGAACAGGATCTGTAGACCGCTGGTGATCAGCCCGAGACTGACCACCAGCAGGTAGCCTGTGAACAGCACGCGCAGGGACAGGCCCAGCGCGGGCAGGTTGAGCGCGGCGTGGCCGCTCCTGGCGTCGTTCATCGCGGTCTCCCGCGTGGGGGGGAGCCGCATCTTAACGCAGGAGGGCGATCAGAACCCCTCGCAGACCGCGTCCAGGGGCGTCTCCACGCCCGCGTAAAGGAACACCACCGTCTCGGGGTCCTCGATCAGCGGCATCTCGCAGGTCGCCTGGATGATCCCGCAGTCGGCCGTACACTCCTCGCCCTCGCTCTCGATGACCGCCTCGCCGTGGACGACCAGCTGATCGCCCTCCAGCGTGGCGGTGCATGTGGCGCTGACCAGCGTGTCGCAGCTGGACGAGAGGCAGCCGGGGAAGGTGACCTCCACCTGGCCCGCGTCGTTCAGGCAGACCGTGCCCTCGTCCGTGATCGTGGTGGTCGTGACCTTGGGCTCGAGCTCGCAGGCGGCGAGCAGCGGCAGGAAGACGAGTCTACGCATGGAACACCCCCAGTCTGTTCAACCTATCCCGCCCCGCCCCGCCGCGCTCAGCACCCCGATCCAGTGCAGGTGAAGGTCGCGTTGTTGCCCTTCGTGTAGTAGTAGATGACGATCACGATGTCGTACAGCGTGTTGTCGGTGGTGCCGGTCCAGTCACAGGTGGTGCTGCTGATGGTGTCGGACGTGCTCATGTAGGCCCCGCCGCCCAGCAGCGCGGTGTTGCCCCACACGCCCGCGGTGGTGCTGGAGCTGCCCGAGCAGCTCACGTCGGCCCCCCCGGTCAGGTACAGACCGCCGCCCAGCAGCGAGCTGGTGTTCCCGTCCACGTTGGAGCCGGAGCTCATCGCGAAGCTGGACGCGCTCAGGTAGACGCCGCCGCCGTAGCTGCCCGCGCTGTTCTCGGTGATCTCCGTCCCGGTCACGGTCAGCGTGCCGCCGCTGACGAGGTAGGCGCCGCCGCCGGAGGTGGTGGCGTTCCCGCCCGAGACCAGGCTGTCGGCCAGGGTCACCTCCGCGCTCGAGCCGGACAGATAGAGCCCGCCGCCGTTGGTGGCCTCGTTGTCCTCCAGGAAGACCGTGTCGCCGTCCAGGGTCGCCGCCGTGACGTAGACGCCGCCGCCGCTGGTGGCGCTGCCGCCCTTGATCTCCACCGCGTCCAGCGTGGCCGTGCCGCCGCCCACGTAGAGGTTGCCGCCGCGCGAGGAGCTGCCGCGCTGCAGCACCACGTCGCTCAGGCTGAGCGTGCCGGTGCTGTAGAGGTTCCCGCCGTAGCCGGTGGAGGTGTAGCCGTCCTCCAGCGTGAGCCCGGAGAGCGTGAGCGCCTTCGTCGTGTACGCCGTGCGCTTGCTGCCGCCGCCGGACAGGATGGTCTCGTCCGATCCGTAGGGCCCGTTCAGCGTCACCGTGGTGCCGCTGGAGGTCACCGAGACGTAGTATGTCCCCGGGCAGATGGCGTAGGTGCCCGAGCTGGACAGCGTCAGCGAGGCAGCCGAGTCGCTGCTGCCCGCGCCCCAGGTGCTGGAGACGTCGGACTTCGTGCCGCCGCTGTTCGTGAAGGTGACGATCCCCACCTCGTCGCCCGAGCAGTCGTTGTCCGTGCCGTCGCAGGTCTCGGTCTCGCCCGGGTTGATGTCGGCGTCCGCGTCGTCGCAGTCCGTGTCGTCCGTGGCATAGCCCGAGGGCGCGTCGCAGCCCTCCACCGCCACGCCGCCGATCTCGCCGTAGCCGTCGCCGTCGCCGTCGGGGTAGAAGGAGCTCTCGCCGAAGGCCCCGGCCTCGTCCACGCTCTCGTCGCAGTCGTTGTCCGACCCGTCGCAGACCTCGGTGCTGCCCGGGTAGCAGGTGTCGCAGGCGTCGTCGCAGTCGGTGTCGTCGTCCACCATGCCCGCGGGGGCGTCGCAGGCCCGGGTGCCGGAGTCGTCGCGGTCGCCGAAGCCGTCGTCGTCCGCGTCCGTGTACCAGGTGCCCGCGTCGATGGCGCCCTCGTCCGTGCGGTCGTCGCAGTCGTTGTTGGCGTCGTCGCAGACCTCCACGCCGCCCGGGTGCGAGTCGGCGTCGCTGTCGTCGCAGTCGGTGTCGTCGTCGACGTAGTCGGCGGGGGCCTCGCAGGCGGCCGTGGCGCGATCGGGGTCGCCATAGCCGTCGCCGTCGTAGTCGGCGTACCAGGTGGCGGCGTCCGCAGCGCTGTCCTCGTCCGTCTCGCCGTCGCAGTCGTTGTCCACCGCGTCGCAGATCTCGTCGGCCGCGGGGTTGATGGCGTCGTCCGCGTCGTCGCAGTCGGTGCGGTCGCTGACGTGGCCCGCGGGGGCCTCGCAGGAGAGCGTCAGCGCGTCCACGTCCCCGTAGCCGTCGTCATCGTCGTCCTCGTACCAGGCCAGCGCGTCGGTGGCGGACTCGTCGGTCTCGCCGTCGCAGTCCTGGTCCACCTCGTCGCAGGTCTCGTCGGCGCCCGGGTGGACGCCCGCGTCGGTGTCGTCGCAGTCCTCGAAGTCCAGGGTCCAGCCGTCGGGGGCCTCGCAGGCGGAGAGGGCGGTGGCCGGGTCGCCGTAGCCGTCCTCGTCCTCGTCGGCGTACCAGCTCGGCCCGCCCAGGCCGTCCTCGTCCGTATCGCCGTCGCAGTCGTTGTCGGCGTCGTCGCAGATCTCGGTGGCGCCGGGGTAGCTGTCCGCGGAGAGGTCGTCGCAGTCGGTGTTGTCCTCCACGTAGCCGTCGGGGGCGGCGCAGCTCTCGGCCGTGCGGGCGGGGTCGCCGTAGCCGTCCTCGTCGCGATCCTGGTAGTAGGTCGTGAAGTCGGCGGCGCCGTCCTCGTCGGTCTCGCCGTCGCAGTCGTCGTCGTAGCCGTTGCACGCCTCCGCGCCGTCGGGGTTCACGTCCACCAGCGCGTCGTCGCAGTCGTCTCCGTTGGCGACGTAGCCCTCGGGCTGCTCGCAGGCCTCGCGGGAGAGCTCGGGGTCGCCGTAGCCGTCGCCGTCATCGTCCACGTACCAGGTGCTGTTGCCGTCCTCGTCGATCTCGCCGTTGCAGTCGTTGTCCACCCCGTCACAGGTCTCGTTCCCGCCCGGGTAGGCGCTGTCGTCGGCGTCGTCGCAGTCGTTGCCGTTGGGCACGGTGCCCTCGGGCGCGCTGCAGGCGCTCGTGGTGTTCGCGTCGTCGCCGAAGCCGTCCCCGTCGGCGTCGACGTACCAGGTGCGCTCGACCCCCTCGTCAATCTCCGCGTCGCAGTCGTTGTCCACGCTGTCGCAGAGCTCGGTGGCCCCCGGGTGGGTCTGCGCGTCGTCGTCGTCGCAGTCCTCGTCGGTGTAGTAGCCGTCCCCGTCCTCGTCCATGAGCTCGGGGGGGCTGGTGTCCACCGTGTCCTGCTGCTCGGGGACCTTGTCGGCGTCGGTGCAAGCCACGAGCAGGGCGAGCGGGAGGAGGAGAGTGCGGCTCATGAGGATCAGGTCTCCACCCTCATGATAACGCCGCTCCCTCCGACCTGCTCGCCGGAGGCGCGCGCCGGTCTTTCAGGCGCGGACGATCGTGACCTTGTTCATCTTCACCGGCTTGGACAGCGCGCCCGAGCGGCTGCCGAGGGCCTCGATCTTCTTGACCACGTCCATCCCGCGGGTCACGCGGCCGAAGACGGGGTGCTTGCTGGGGGTGCGGGTGTCCCACCAGTCCAGGAAGGAGTTGTGGACGGTGTTGATGAAGAACTGCGAGCCGCCGGAGTTGGGGCGGCCGGTGTTCGCCATCGACAGCGTGCCCGGCTCGTTGGAGAACTTCGCGTTGGGGGGGAACTCGTCGGCCACGTTGCCGAAGGGCGAGTCGCCGGTGCCGCAGCGCGGATCGGAGGGGTTCTTGCTGTACTTGCAGCCGAACTGGAGCATGAAGCTGGGGATCACGCGGTGGAAGTGCAGACCGTCGTAGAAGCCGGTCTCGGCGATCTTCATGAAGTTGCCCGCCGTGATCGGCATGCTGTCCTGAAAGAGCTCCGCCTCGATGATGCCCTCGGAGGTGTCGAAGATGACGGTCGGATTGGCCACGGGGTCTCCAGCGTGAGAGGGAGGGGCGCCGCCCGGCGTCCCCATCGGAGCCCTCTATCCGAGCGGCGGGCCCCACGCTCGCGCGCCACCACCGCGCGGGCGGGCGAGCTTGTGCGGCGGGCCCGAGGCGAATAGGAACTCAGGACGGGGGTGTCCATGCGGGCGCGAATCTGGCTTCAGAGCATTCAGGTGGAGAGCGAGGGGGATCGCCTTGGTCGGGCCGAGCCCTTCCTCTGGCCGCTCTTCTTCCGGCTGGACGCGCGCACGCTGCGTCATCTGAGCGAGCCCCCGTCCGCGCTGGCCGAGGATCCCGTCTGGCTGGTCGCCCCGGACGGCGCCCACCGCAACCTGGGCGGGGCCTGGCGCGCGGGCGAGACCATCACGATCCCGGGCCCGCTGGGGCGGGTGGTCTTCGAGCTGGACAGCGGCGGCCTGCTGAGCAACGAGATCACCCGGGTCGGCTTCTTCGTGGCCCTGCTGGAGGAGGAGATCTTCCCGGCCCACGCCACGATCGTCAAGGAGTACGCCCGCTTCGCCACCAGCTTCGAGCAGCTCCTGCGCGACCGCTTCAAGGGCGTGCTGAACGAGACGCAGCTCCAGGCCTTCGCGCTCACCCCGCCGCCCCCCACCGAGGGCACGCCGCCCACGCTCACCTTCGCCGGCGCCCAGGACATCCGCGAGCAGCTCTCCCGCTACGTGCTCGGCGGGGACGCGCTGGTCGGCGTGCGCTGCGAGGCCTGGAACATCGACGAGCTGGAGGCGCGCCCCTACCGCACCTTCACCTCCCGCTGGGCCGCCGCCGCGGGCTCACGCGAGGGCAGCTACACGCTGACCGGCGAGATCCAGGCGGAGATCACCCCGGAGGGCGCGCTGGCCGGCTGCGTGTGGTCGGTGGACCGCTCGCCGCAGATCCATTTCCGCAGCGAGGGCCGCCACCTCCACCAGGTGCGCTACGACGGCTCGGGCTGGACCCACCAGGATCTGCACCACCTCTCGCGGGGGCCGGAGCGCGCGCTGCCCGTGGCGGCGGTGGGCGACCCGGTGTGCCTGATCGACGCGCCCGATCACGCCCAGCACCTGCTCTATCGCGGGATGGACGATCACCTGCACGAGCTCTCCCTGCTCGGGGGCTGGCGCCACACGGATCTCAGCGCCGCCGCGGGCGCGCCGCCGGCCGCGGGCAACCCGGCCGCCTGGGTGCGGGGCACGGACGGGAGCGCCCACATCGCCTGGCGCGGGCGCGACGGCCACATCCACGAGATCTGGCACCACCACGGGCGCCACCACCACCGCGACGTCACCCTGTCCGCGGCCGGGGCCCCGAACGCGCTCGGCGACCCCGCGGTCTACGTGCGCGCCAACGGCGATCAGGCCATCGTCTTCCGCGGCGCCGACGGGCACCTGCACGTCCTCGCCTTCAACGGGCAGGTCTGGCGGCACGACGACCTGGGCTTCAGCGCGCACGCGCCGGTCGCGGCCAGCGATCCGGTGGTGGTCTCCAACCTGGAGACCGGGCTGCTCGCCCTGGTCTATCGCGGCGCGCTCGGCCACATCTGCCTGCTGGTGCACGAGGCCGACAGCTGGAACCCGGTGGACCTCAGCGCGGTCAGCCACGCCGTCGCCGCCACCGGCCGCCCCACCGCCTGCCTGAGCGAGGGCGCCATCTTCATCGCCTGGCGCAGCCTGGACGGGGAGATCCACGGCCTCATGGGCGAGGGCACGAGCTGGAAGGACCAGGACATCTCGCAGCTGGCGGGCTGCTCGGTCCGCGCGGCCTCCGATCCCATCGCGCTGGCCGGGGGACGCGACGGGGCGCTGCACGTCGTCTTCCGCGGCGTGGACCGGCACCTCCACGCGCTCTCGCTCGCGGAGACCTGGCGGCACGTGGACCTCAGCCTGGCCTCGAAGATCGGCTTCTAAGCCTATCTACTCCAGGCGCAGGTCGTCCACCCACACCTCGTCGTCGGGAGGGGTCGCCGCCGCCGCGCGCAGCTCCACCGCGACCACCCGCGAGAGGTCCAGCGGCGCGAAGTCGTCCAGGGGCAGGATGAGCTGGCTCCAGTGGCGACCCACCACGCCCAGCGCGCCCAGGCCGTCGGCGGCGTCCAGCTCGATCTCCGCCCCCTCGGCGTCGATCAGCGCCACGCTCAGCGGGGGCGCGACCTCCTCGCAGTCCCCCGGCGGCGGATCGCAGGGGGCGGAGAGGCGCAGGGTGAGCGCGCGGTAGGGGCCGAGGTCCGCGGGCTCCCCGTCCGGGGCGAGGGCGAAGCGCAGGGTCGCGTCCTCGGTGTCCCAGCCCAGGCGGCGGGCGGGGGTCCAGGCGTCGATGCGCGCGATCTGCTCGGCGCCGCGCCCGGCCGCGGTGAGCCCGTCGGTGTACGGCGCGGCGTTCTCGTCCGTCGTCCAGGAGGCGCCCGCGTTCTCCCCGCCCAGCAGGTTCTCGTCCTCGTCCCCGCTGAAGTCGTCGATGTCCAGGGCCCCGTCCAGGTGGCGCCGCGAGGTCACGCTGATCCCGCGCGCGCTCAGGTCGGAGCTGAGCGCGGGCTCGGCGAAGAGCGAGCTCTCCCAGCGCAGATCGGCGCGGGCGAAGCGCTCCAGGAAGGCGGTGGACCAGGCCTGGTCGAGCGCGTGGCGCTCCTCCCAGGAGATGTCGGAGGGGCTGGTCACCGAGCCGGAGGTGCCCGCGTCGTAGGTCCACTCATGGTTGGTGCCGTGCAGCGTGACCAGGGCCGCGGGCCCCAGGGTCTGGTCATAGGCGGACTGCGGGAGCGGCCAGGGCTCGTCCAGGTCATCGCCCGCCGCCAGGATCAGGACGGGGCGGACGGGGAAGGGGCGGTCGCCGTTGCCGTCCGGGTCCTCCCAGTCCTGGGACGGGGTCTGCAGCGGGCTCACCTGCGCGAAGCAGATCGCGCCGGCCAGGGAGGGCTCGCGCCAGAGGGAGATCAGGCTCGCCCCGCCGCCGCGGGAGTGCCCGGCCACGAACACGAGGTCCGGGTCCACCTGCCCGGCCAGCGCGCTGGTCTCGTCCTCGCTCTCGTCCAGGAGGCGCTCCATCGTGGCCAGCTGGAACGAGCTCATGTCCGTCAGGTTCTGCCAGCTCTGCGACGCGCTGACCAGGCTGCTCCCGTCCACGCTGGCCACCACATAGCCGTGGCTGGCCCAGTGATCGTGCAGCTCCGTGTAGTCGTCGTAGATCTCGGAGGGGCTGTGGGCGGCGTGGTGGAAGACCACCAGCGGGAAGGGGCCGGCGCCGCCCTCAGGGAAGGCCACGCGCACCGCGACGTCGCGGGCGGTGCCGCGGCTGGTGCTGATCTCGGAGATGGAGAGCTCGAGGCTGGCCGTCGTGTAGGGGCCGGGCTCCGAGGGCTCGGCGGGCGGATCGGCCAGCGCGTCGTCGCTGGGGAAGACCGGGAGCTGCGCGCCGTAGCGCACCACGTCCGAGCCCTCGCGCGCGGCGGCCTCGAAGACGTAGGCGCCCTCGGCCTCGGGCACCCCGGCGAGCCAGCCCCCCTCCAGCGTGAGCCCCGGCGGGAGCCCGCCCGGCTCCACCGCCTCCCAGGGCCCGAGCTCCAGGTACTCCACGCCGACGCGCGCGCCGGGCAGGAAGGCAGGCTCGAAGCGCATCTGCTCGCCGACCACCAGCGGCCCCACGCGCAGACCGGGCGCGCAGCCCTCTACCGAGATGTCGATCTCCAGGAGCCCCGGGCCCAGGGCCTCCAGCGCGTCGAAGGTCGCCAGGCCCTCCGAGACCTCGACCTCGACCACCCCGCCCAGCGCCACGCCGCCCTCGACGGCCTCCGCGCTCAGCCAGAGCCCGTCTGCGTCCTCCACCCGGACCCTGAGCGGGTCCAGCGCCCCCACGAGCTGCGCCGGCGGCGGCGCCTCCTCCACGGCGAGGGCCGGGCAGCCAGCCTCTCCGGTCTCCCCGGTCTCCCCGATCTCCCCGGTCTCGTGGGCCTCGCCACCGCTGTGCTCACCCTCCGGGACGCCCTCCCCGCCGGTCTCCGTGAGCACCTTCACCGGCTGGCAGGAGCAGGCCAGCAGCGTCGCGCCAACGAGGAGCCTCCTCATCCACCCTCCCTCTCGCGCCCCTCAGCGCGCGAGCTGCTGCAGCGCCCCCGCGGGATCGAGGTTCCACCGGACCCGCGCGTCCTCGAGCAGCGCCTCGGGCTCCGCGTCCAGCGCCTCCAGCGACCAGACGCGCAGGCTCCCGTCCCAGCTCCCCGAGGCGAGGCGCAGGCTGTCCGGGCTGAACTCCACGGAGCTGACGCGCTCCTCGTGCCCCGGGAGCACCGCGCGCAGCACCCCGGTGCGCGCGTCCCAGACCCGCGCGTTGTGATCCGCCCCCCCCGCCGCGACCCAGCGCCCGTCGGGCGAGAGCGCCACGTCCAGCGGGGCCGGGGGTGGGTGATAGGTCCGCCAGCGCTCGTTCCCATCGAGATCGACCACCGCCACCGCGCTGGGCAGGCCCAGCACCAGCGCCTGCCCGTCCGCCGAGATGTCGGCGCTCGAGGCGTCCCTCCCCGCGATGGGCGGGAGGCAGCGGAGATCGTGCGCGGAGAACGGGAACACGCCGCCGTCCAGGCCGATCAGCGCGGCGAAGTCTCCACCGGGCGAGCCCGCCACGTTCTTGTACTGCTGCTCCGGGCAGCCTTCGGCCGCCGACTGCCCGGTGATGGCGGGATCCGTGAGCAGCAGCCGGATTCCCCAGTTGGCCATCAGGGTGCGACCGCCGCGAAGCTGGACCACACGCCGGGCGGAGCCGTCGCGGAGATACTCCGCCGGGCGCCCCGGCGCGACGCGGTAGATCCCCGCGGGCGGTCGGGATCCCGCCTCCACCACGTAGGCCGCCAGCGCGGAGCGCTGATTCACCTCGAAGGTGATGGACTTCACGGTCCCCGGCCCGAGCTGGACCTGGTGCAGCACCTCGCCGGTGTCCGCGTCCCACAGCCTGACGTGGCCAGCCCCGTGCGAGGAGGCCAGCAGGGCGCCATCCGACGAGAACGCGACCCCGGTGACCCCCGTGGGCGAGCGCAGCGTGGACGTGTCCCTCCGGCTGGACAGCTCCCAGGCGCTGCCCTCGTCCTGGGTCAGCGCCAGCAGCGCCCCGTCCTCGGTGAAGCGGATGTCCCGCACGTCCCGCAGCGGGAGCTCGCCCACCGGCGTCAGCGAGTAGCCACAGTAGAGGTGGACATCCCCCCGCTCCCCGAGCACCGCCAGGAAGTCCCCGCGCGGCGAGTAGCGCATGATCAGCGGCAGATCGCTCTGGGTCGGGATCTGCTCGACCACGGCCAGCGTCTTCAGGTTCACGCGGGTCAGCCGCCCCCCCGTGCCCCCGACGACCACGGCGTCCGCCGCCTCGTTCACCACCAGCAGCACGGGGTGGAGCTCACCCAGGAGCTCCGCGAAGCGCCGCCGGGAGCGCCAGGCGGGAGGCTCACGCACCTCTCCCCTCACCAGCTCGCCGTCCTCGCAGACCCGCATCACCTCGTCCGTGCCGGGGACGAGCCCGCTGACCAGCGTGATCCGCCCCTCGCCGCAGGGCGCCCAGTCGCGCACCCAGGCCCGATCGAAGAGAATCGGCGGATGGATGGAGCTCTGGAGCGGCTCGAGGATCACCCGATCGCTCAGGACCGTGCTGTTCCAGCAGCACTCCAGCTCCGCCGAGCGGTAGCCGGTCTTGAGATCGATGAGCGTGGAGTGGTGGGGCCCGCGCGCCAGCACCTCGTGCTCGGAGCGCTTCAGCTCGATGGCGACCATGGGCACGCGCCAGAGCGTGCGCCCGTCGGCGATGCGCACGACCTCGTCTTCGGTGGCGCAGACCTGGTCGCGCGGGCCCACCAGCCTCACGAAGCGGCAGGGGGGCAGGGTCCAGGTGTACTGGAGGGTCGGCGAGGGCTGCTCGAAGGCCGAGGCCAGCACGCCGCGCGCCTCCGGCGACTCCCCGAGCCGCAACGCCTCCGAGGCCAGCACCTGCGCCAGCGGTCGCGCGCCGTCCTTGGCCGCCACGATGGCCTGGCTGGCCAGCGCGCTGGAGAGCCGGAGATCCGCGCTGTGCAGCGCGTCCTGGGCGACCTCCGCCGAGGCCACCGCGCTCGAGCGCTCCTGGGCGAGGCTGCGCACCCCCAGCGCGGTCAGCGCGATCAGCACCGCCAGCGCCACGCCCGCCACGAGCATCGGCACGCGCCAGGCCCGCGCGGCCCGCTGCAGCAGCTCCACCCGGCTGTAGCGGTAAGCGCCCACCGGCCGACCGTCCAGCCAGGCCTCCACGTCCTCGGCCAGCGCGCCGGCGTCCGCGTAGCGGGCCTGAGGATCGCGGGACAGCGCGCGCTCGGCGATGGCCGCCAGATCTGGCGCGATCCAGGGCGCGCGGGCCAGGACCGAGGGCGGCGAGCTGGACCGCACGCGGCGCAGCACCTCCTCTTCCGGGCCCCGGCCCCAGGGAGCCTGCCCGCAGAGCAGCTCGTAGAGCACGGCGCCGAGCCCCCAGACGTCGGCCCTCGGGCTCGGCGCCGCGCCGTCCGCCGCCTCGGGGCTCAGGTAGGAGGGGGTCCCCAGCCCTGGCGGACCCGGCTCGTCGCCCACCCTGCAGGCCAGCCCCCAGTCCACCACCTGCGTCTCGCCGAAGGCCCCGACCATGAGGTTGGAGGGCTTCAGGTCGCGGTGGATCACGCCCAGGCTGTGAGCGTAGGCCACCGCGTGACAGGCGGCGAGGAAGTGGCGCAGCAGGCGGATCCGCTCGTGGACGTCCGGGTTCTCGCGGAGGATCTCCGACAGCGCGCGCCCCCGCACCAGGCGCATCGTGTAGAAGGTCCGCCCGTCCTGCGTCTTGCCGGCGTCGTGCACCGTCACGATCCCGGGGTGCTCCAGCCCGGCGGTGAGCCGCGCCTCCCGCGCCAGCGCGTCCACGCTGCCCGTCCCGCCCCCCGCCTCCTTCAGCGCCACCGCCCGCCCGAGCAGCGCGTCCTGCGCGAGGTAGACCCTGCCCATCCCGCCCGAGCCGAGCAGGGCCTCCCGCTCGTAGCGCACCTGCAGATCGACCGGGACCTCCGCGTCCGAGCTCGGGAGGTCCATGCCCCCCGCGCTCAATCCCGAGACGCTGCGCCCGGAGAGCGCGTCCCAGTCGCTCGTGCTCACGTGTGGTCCTCGAGCACGTCCCCTTCGCGCAGGACGATCTGCACCTGCCCCGCATGATCGGCGCTCACCAGGTCCGGGCGCACGCGCAGAGCGCGCAGCCGAGCCCGCAGCCGGGAGAGCGCGACGTCCCAGCGCCCGCGGAGGGTCGGCGTGTCCACCTCCTCCGGCCAGACCTCCCGGGCCACCACCTCCCAGCTCGCCGGCCCGCCCAGCGCGCAGAGCTCCGAGAGGATGCGCGCCAGCACGCCGCCGATGACGAAGGCCGACTCCTCGCCGCGCTGGATCGTCACGGTGTCGAAGGCCGCGATGATGCGCAGGACCGGGTCCACGCCCCCCGCCGCGCGCGTGTGCGGCGAGCCCGAGAGCGGCATCGCCACAGCACGCATCGGGATCCCGTCCAGCACCCACTGGTCTCCCACCGAGATCGAGCGGCGCGCCCCGCGCAGGGAGAGCATCCAGCGCTCGCCGTCGCTCCAGATGTGACAGGGCGCGTCCGGCTCGAAGCGCGCATAGAGCCTGGGCTCCGGCGCCGTCCTGACCGAGCAGAGCGCGGGGAGCACCACCGGCGGGTGCAGCGGGAGCTCGACGCCCAGAACCCAGGTGGGCAGCTCGACCGTGAGCACCTCGAGCGCGAGATCGTCCGCCAGATAGATCACCTGCCCCTGCTCCAGACGGAGCTCCCCCATGGGCTGGCCGCCGAGCGCGAAGCGCCGCCGCAGGGCCAGCAGCCACAGCTCGCCCCCGCGGAGGCTGACCATGGCGTGCGCCTCAGAGACCCGCGGATCATTGACCGGCAGCGCCGCTGTCCAGAGCCGCCCGATGAGGTCCCCCTGACCGAGGACATGCTCCCGCCCTGACGGATCGCGCAGACACACCAGCGCGCGCGCCGCCTCAGGAGCCGTGTACGAGCTGGAGCTGCTCATGAGTCCGAGAAAAGATAACGCGATCTCCGACGCGAGGTACTCAGGCCCTGACGCTGCAGAATCCGCACACCGCCTCAAAACGCACGACGCCCCTGGCCGGCTGGCCGTTCAGCCTCACGTCCACCGCCGAGGCCTCCACGTCCTCGATGGCGCCGCAGCGGGGGCAGACGCGGTGGTGGTGGTGGTCGGTGTTGGGATCGAAGCGCGCCTCCCGCGGCCCGTCGTAGAGCACGCGCACGGCGCCGATCTCCTCGAGCAGCGAGAGCGTGTTGTACACCGTCGCGCGGCTGGCCATCGGAAAGTCCCGGGTGATCGCCTCGAAGACGTCCGCCGCCGTGGGGTGGCTCAGGTTGCCGTCCAGCCAGCGCAGGATGGCCCGCCGCTGCGCCGTCATCGAGCAGCCGCGCTCGCGCAGCCGCGCCTCCACCTCCTGGATGTTCACGCCGCACCTCCCGCCTCGCCCATGTCCTCCAGGATCGCCGCTCTCAGCACCAGCGGCAACACCGCGCGGTGCGGGTAGGCCGGATGGGAGCATTCCAGCAGGACAGGGCTCGAGAGATCGCGCAGCGCGCCCAGCTCGTCCGCCGAGAGCGGGATCCGCAGGAACTGCACCGAGGAGATCCGCGCCTCGCTGAGCTGCTCTCCGTCGAAGCGGACCGCGACGCGGCGCTCTCCGAGGATCAGGTGGAGGTGCTCGTGCAGCCCCACGAGGCGCGTCACCATCTGCGCCCGCTCGACCGGGTCGGGGTACTCGAGGAGCAGGGTGGCCGAGAGCTCACCGGCCGTGGGCAGCAGCGCGTTGTAGGTGTCGAGCTCGTGCTGTACGGCGTCCGCGTCCGTGATGTGCTCGACGCGCACCATCTCGCGGACCTGCCACAGGCAGGTGAGCCGGTTCTCGAAGAGCAGGGTCATGCTGGGTCCCAGCGCGAGGCGGCGGATGCGCTTGGCGTCCAGGACGGCGCGCTCCAGCGCGGGGCGGAGCCGGGCCGCCTCCGCGGGCGGCGGGACGTCGGCGAGGGTCAGGGCGTAGCTCATGCTCCCTCCGCGGGCGGCGGCTCGACGGGCGGCATCGGCGCCAGGGGGCGCTCGAGCGTGCCGCCGTAGGCCCGCCACATGATCTCGATGGGGTGTTGCACCTTCTTGCCGCTGTTCTCCTCGATCTGCAGCTTGGCGATGAGGCAGTCGGATGCGTAGGTCTCCGCGCCCGAGCTCGCCAGCCCGTCCAGCAGCGGCGCCGCTCCCTTCTTGCTGAGCTCGTAATACTCCTTCTTCATGCCCCAGGTGCCGTCCATGCAGGAGCACTTGTCGACCAGCGTGACCTTGGCGCCGGGGAGCTTCTTCAGGATGTCACGGCTTCGGAAGCCGATCTTCTGCACCTTCAGGTGGCAGGGCAGGTGGTAGCCCACGCCGCCCACCTCCGTCGTGTAGTCCTCGCGCAGGCGGCCCTTCTTGCGCAGATCGAAGAGGTACTCCATGAGATCCCAGGCCTTGCCCGAGACCTTCTTCGCCGCGTCGCTGCCCGTGTAGTCGTGCCACTCCCGCTTGATCATGTACGAGCAGGTGGGCCCCGGGCTCACCACCTCACAGCCCGCGTCCACGTAGGGCTCGAGCAGCTTCAGGTTGTGCTGGGCCCAGGAGGTCGCCCGCGGCACGTCCCCGCCGTCCAGGGCGGGCATCCCGCAGCAGCGCATCTCCGGGCAGAACACGGTGACGCCGTTGTGCTCCAGCACCTCGACCGCGGCCCGCCCCACCTGCGGCTCGTTCCACTGCACGGAGCAGGTGTAGAAGAGCACGACCTTGGGCCCCTTGACCTCGGCGGGGCTGGGCTGCGTGGGGTGGCGCTGGCGGAACCAGGAGAGGAAGGTCTGATCGGCGAAGCTCGGGAGCTGCCGATCGCGGTGGATCCCCGCCACCGCCTCCATGAGCACGCGGTTGGGCTTGAGCTTCGCGCCAAGATTGGCGACGTAGGGCACCAGCGTGCCCAGCTTCCCGATCATGTCCGGGTCGCCCAGCACGCGATCCTGGAGCTTCACCCCCTTCTCCTTCGCGTCGATGGCCTTGTGGCGCAGCATCAGGCGGGGGAAGTCCACCGCGAACTCGTGCGGCGGGGTGTAGGGGCAGATAGGGTCACAGAGCTTGCATTGGTAGCAAAGATCCACCACCTCCTGATGTACCGAGAGGGGGATCTTCTGGAGCGCCTCGTGCTGACCGAGGATGTCGGCCTGCTCTTCGGCGGCGTGGGCTCCCCCACCCGTGACGTGGGCGTGGTTGCCGAGCGCGTCCACCTCCGCGGGCGCGGAGGGCGCCCGCTCGACGGAGGTGTCCAGGGCGTCCACGGCGCCGAACAGCGCCGGGAAGCTCGGGCAGAGGTTGAAGCACAGCCGACAGCCGTTGCAGATCTCGAAGACCCGCTTCTCCTCGGCGATCAGCGCCTCACGCGACCAGTAGACCGGATCGCGCGGACCAGGGACGACGATGGCCATCGGCTGCCTCCTTCCTCGACCGCAGGGACGCTCACTCGGCTCAGGCGATGCTGTCCAGGCCCTTCTTGAAGCGGCCGGCGTGCGACTTCTCGGCCTTGGCCAGGGTCTCGAACCAGCTCGCGATGTTCTCGAAGCCCTCCTGGCGCGCGGTGGCGGCCATGCCCGGGTACATGTCGGTGTACTCGTAGGTCTCGCCCGCGACGGCGGCGGCCAGGTTCTCCTCGGTGCTGCCGATGGGCAGGCCCGTGGCGGGATCGCCAACCTCCTTCAGGTAGTCCAGGTGGCCGTGGGCGTGGCCGGTCTCGCCCTCGGCGGTGTCGCGGAACAGGCCCGCGACGTCCGGGTGGCCCTCGACGTCGGCCACCTTCGCGAAGTACAGGTAGCGACGGTTGGCCTGGGACTCACCGGCGAAGGCGGCCTTGAGGTTCTCGTGGGTCTTCGTACCCTTCAGGGAAGGCATGTGTGCTCCGAGATGCGCGCCGGCGGGATGCCGGTCCCCCACCCAATATCTGGAATCGTTCTAAAATGCAAACGATTCTAAATGCTGCCCGCGAGCCCCGCGGCCCCTCCTCTCTCGGCCTGCCGTGCCTATCTTCCTCGTATCGAGGAGGTTGTCATGAGAGCCGCCCTTCTCACCGTCCTGTCCCTCCCCCTGCTCAGCCTGGGAGGCTGTCCCCTGCCCACCGGCTTCGAAGAGGGTGACGTCTTCCTCTGCCTCGGCGCCGATGACCTGACCCTGGACGAGCTGGCCCAGGACACCGGCTACACCGCCGAGATCGAGGGAGAGGTCCTGCTGCACGGGCCGGGGGACGAGGTCCCCGAGGACCAGCCCTGCGCCGGGATGGAGCGCGTCCTGGATGTGGCCGACGCCGAGGGCACGACCTGGCACGTCGGCTACCGGCTGCGCGACGAGGCGGGCGAGACCATCCCCGCCGAGATGGACCTGCACGTGGGCGACCCGGTCTCGCTGAGCTTCCTGGCGGATCTCGGCTACTTCTCCGAGGGCTACGCGCTGACGGTGCGCCGGGACGGCCTCCTGGTGGGCGCCTTCGCTGACCACGAGGACCCCGACGTGGCCGAGCTCCCGGTCAAGCTCGACGAGCGGGTGGGCCAGGAGGACGTGGAGGGCTGCGGCATGCGCTACGGCTACGCCATGCGCTTCGAGGCCGACGAGGACGTGGTCATCACCCCCGTGGGCTCCGCGGAGATCACGGTGGACGGCCGCCCGCTGACCGCCCACGCCCTCCACGCCGTGCGCTGGGGCGAGGACATCCAGTGCACCGACGTGATCGGCGGCTGGTCCTGGGCCGCGCTGTGATCAGCCCAGCCGGATGATCCCGCGGCTCTGGAAGCGCTGGAGCTCGTTGGTCAGGAGCCGCGTCAGGTCGATGATGCGGTCATAGACCAGGCAGCGCTGGCTCTGCACGTCGAAGCGCAGGTCCTTGACGTCCTGCACCAGCAGGATGGTCGGCCGCCCGCGTCCCCAGGCATAGCCCACCTCCAGGTAGACGTTCGGGTTGGCCGTGGTCAGGTCGGCGATGACCACCGCCGCGGTGTCGATGCGCTCGCGGATCTGGTCGAGGATGTGGCCGGAGAAGGAGGCCTGGTCCACGCGCTCGCACAGCAGGCCCATCGCGTGCACCGGCTGCTCGATGCCGAAGTAGTAGACGTCGTCCATCTGCCGCGAGAAGGGCATGGCCACGAAGGCGTGCGGCTTGGCCTCGGAGACCGCGCCGACCAGGGGCGAGCTCGGGGCGGCGGCGACGATCGGGCTCGCCTCGGCGCGCGCCGGCCGGGACCGCTGGAGGCGCAGGGTCCACTCCCCGGCCCGCTCCACGTCCGGCCTCGCCCCCAGCTGCCGCTCCAGCGCCTGCCAGAGCTTGAAGGCCCGCGCCTCGCGCTTCTCCACCACGACCACCCGGGAGAGCGCGCGCGGCAGCGCCCCCTCCTGGAGCGCGTCCAGGTAGCCGCTCACCTGGCTGAGCAGCGCCTCCCCCTCGTCCAGCCCGTAGCCCGGACCGTGGATGGTCATCGCCAGCGAGGCCGTGTCCGGGGCCTCCTTCGCCAGGAAGCGCAGCACGCCCGCGGAGAAGTCCCGAATCGCGGCGTAGCGGAACTGCCCCAGCGAGGGCGTGCCCACCATCAGCACCGACCGCGCGCCCAGCCGCCCGCGGGCCGGCACCAGGCGCCGCTCGCCCACCTCCGGCTCCAGCTCCTCCACCGCGGCGCCCCCCTCCAGCATGCGCTTCGCCACGGCCAGATCCGCGCCGTGAAAGGAGCGCGCGTACTTCAGGGCGACGACGTCGGCGGCCACCTCGGTGATGTCCGCGATCTCGATCTTGATCTCCAGGGTCTCGGGCATGGGCGTCCTCACGGGCATTCTACGACAGGCCGGCGCGCCTCACAGGCTCCGGCGCGGGGCGACGACGACGTGGGCCACCAGCACGCCCGCGACCAGGCCCACGGCGACGAAGCCGGTCTGAAAGAGCAGCTCCACCCCCTTGATCGCGTCGTCCAGCATGGTGGTCATCCCGCGCAGCCCGAGGCTGCCCGGCACCAGCGTCAGCAGCCCGGGGACGGCGACGAGAGAGGACGGCTTGCGCGCGAGGCGGGCGGCGAGGTTCGCCACAACGGTGACGGCGAAGGCCCCGAAGAAGGGCGTCAGGTCCGGCCCGATGAGCTCGGAGACCAGCCGCGCGCCCAGCCAGCCGGTCACGGTCCCCAGGCCCACCCAGCCCAGATCCCGCCAGCGCGCCTGCAGCAGCACCACCAGCGTCAGCACCATCAGCGCCAGCGCCGGGATGTCCAGCGCCGCCGGCAGGCTGGCCCGCAGCGCCCGCGCCGCCGGGGGGAGCCACTCCGCCGCGTAGCGCCCCACCGCGATCCCGAAGGCGAGCTGCAGCAGCGTCGCCACCGCCCCCGCCAGCCGCGCCGTGCCCGAGACGAGGTTGCCCGTCGCCAGCTCGGTCATCCCCACCGTGATCGAGAGCCCCGGCAGCAGCACCAGCACGCCCGCCAGCGTGACCACCGCGATGGAGGCCCCCTCCCGCGCCGCCAGCGCCGCCACCAGCGCCGCCAGCAGGCCGCCCAGCGGCACCACCACCCGACCCGCCTCCGGGCTCCGGGCCAGCGCCGCCACCACCCCCACCAGCAGCCCGGCCAGGGTCGCCGCGGCGATGGAGACCGGCGCGCCCCCCAGGAAATAAGCCGCCGCCGCCGAGGATCCGCTGTAGGCCAGCGTCGCCCACAGGCGCCCGAAGGGCGGCGGCGCCGCCAGCAGCTCCACGAGCCGCGCCCTCCCCTCCCCCACCGAGCGCTCGCCCGCCAGCACCGCCTGGCCGAGCGCGTCCAGCGCGCTGAGCCGCCCCAGGTCCGAGCTCCCCGGGGTGAGCCGCTCCAGCGTCACCCGCTGCTCTCCCGCCGCCCCGAACGCGCACATCAGCGAGGTCGGCGTGGACAGGAACTGCGCCTCCACCCCCAGCCGCGCCGCGAGCTCGGACAGGGACGCCTCCAGCCGGTGCGCCGGGACCCCGTAGGTGTGCAGCGCGACGCCCCAGTCCCGCAGGAAGGCCTCGGCGACGGCCTGCGCGTCGCCCTCGGCGAGCTTCGGGGGGTGGGGGGAGCCCGACATGGCCCCGACATATCGCGAGGGGGTCGGGAGGTCATGGCACGCCCTTTGCAGACCTCTGCCCCCTCCCTGTCCGAGGAGCCCCCCCATGTCGTCCAAGCCCATCGAGCAGAGCGAGATCGTCGGCCCCAGCACCCCCGGCGTCAACCCGCCCCACCCGCGCGAGGTGCCCGGCGGTCGCATGGGGATGGCCCTGGCCATCCTCTCGCTCGGACTGCTGGTCCCGCTCTCCCTCTCCGGCCTCTATGGCGGCAGCCAGCTCGCCCGCGACCCCACGGGCACGAGCATGCAGATGTCGCTGACCCTGCTGTCCGGCAGCCCCTTCGCCAATTTCGAGATCCCCGGCGTCGTGCTCTTCCTGGCCAACGGCGTGCTGCCCCTGAGCGTGAGCGCGGCGGTGGTGGTTCGCTCGCCCCGCTCGCCCGAGCTCGTGATGCTGTGCGGGATCGTGCTCACCTTCTGGATGGGCGTGCAGATGGCGCTCATCGGGTACTCGTTCTGGCTCCAGGCCCTGCTGGCGGGCATGGGCGTGCTCATCCTGACGGTGGGCGCCGCCTGGAGCATGGTCGCCCGGAGCTGAGCGCGCTCGCACGTTCAGAGTGTGCGAAAAGACACATCCCGAAGCTCCGCTGACCGGGGCGCTCAGGCCCCCGGCTCAGGCCCCCGGCTCGGGTGCCTTGAAGGGGCGGCCCGGATCGCGGTCGCTGGCGTCGAAGCGGGCCTCGCGGCGCACGTTGGCCGCCGCGCTGCACTCGGTGAAGCCGCCGTCGGTGGACAGCTCGCCCTTGCCGCAGTTGATCGCCACCTGCGCGTCGTAATTGTGTGGGTCGCAGGCCGTGATGAAGCCGAGCAGCAGGAAGCGCGAGGGCACCTGACCCAGGTTCATGCCCTTCTCGAAGAGCTGCTCGAGCTTGACGAGGTCCGTGGCGTGGCGGAGCGCGCTGGGGCGCAGGCCCTGGCGGATCAGGCTGCCGCCCAGCTCGGCGCGGGCCAGGGTGGGGTGGGTCTCCATGCGCGCGGCGTAGCGCTCGCCCGCCCGCGCCAGCGCGCCCAGGTCCAGGATGTCGGAGACCGGCGTGTAGCCGCCGTGCCCGTCCCGCGCGACCATGTAGTGCTGGACGTACAGGCACTTCTTGACCTGGAACGCCGACAGCATGGCGAAGTAGATCATGTTGAAGTCGCGCACGTCGTCGCGGGTGATGCGCGGCTCCTGGGCGACGAGCAGATCGATGAGCTCATCGGGCATGAGCGCCTGATCGACGAAGCGCCCCGAGTAGCGCGCGCTGCCCAGCATGCGCAGGCCGAGGAAGAAGACCTCGCGGATGTGGTCGTTCTCCGGCTCCAGCGCCATGCGGAAGGTCTCGCCCACCTGCGCCTCGTTCAGCTCGCGGGCGATGACCACGATGAGGCTGGTGGCGATGCCCAGCTCGCGCAGGTTGGCCAGGGCCGCCTTCCGCGCCTTGAGCAGCGGGCGCCCGCGCAGGGCGGTGTTGGCCTGGTCGTCCATCCCGTCGAACTGCAAGAAGACCTCGTCGACGCCCGCCTCCTTCATCTTGCGGGCGTACTCGCGGTTGGCCAGCTTCAGCCCGTTGGTGTGGAGCGCGGCGATGTTCCCGCTCGCCTTGACCTTGCGGACCCAGTCCTCCAGGTCCGGGCGCAGGGTGGGCTCGGCGGCCATGAGGTCGATCTTGATGCCCCGGCGCTCGCTCAGCAGGGTCTCCAGCCCGCTGAGGTCGAGGTCGGGCGTGTCCTCGGTGTTGGCCTTGGCCAGGCAGATCGGGCAGGCCAGGTTGCAGCGCTCGGTCATGCGCACGATGAAGTCGCGCTGCGGGTAGGAGCGCTGGTTCACCTGGAAGTAGAAGCGGTCCAGCTTCGCCCAGTAGTCAGGGCTGCGGCTCAGGAGCTGGGCGTCGATGCCGTGATCCTCGCAGTGCTTCTCCAGGTAGACCTCGCCGTCGCGCACGACGACCTCCGCCCGCACCTCCTTGTGGCACTCCGGGCAGACGCCGCGCGTGCGGCGCAGGGTCTCGCGCGGGGGCGGGCGACGGGCCGTCTCGGCGGCCACCGCCACCTGGGCCTCCGACCAGGTCTGCTCCCGGGCGGCGGGGAGGGGCTGGATCCGCTCCAGCTCGTCGTCGTCGTCGTCCTCCGCGGGCGGGGGCGCGGCGCGCTCGGAGTGGGCCTCCATGGCCGTGAGCGCCGCGGGGAAGAGCTCCTCGTCCTCCTTGCGCGCGTGCTCCGCCAGATCGTCCAGCAGGGCCACCAGATCCCGCTCCAGCGCCCCCGCGTGCCGGGCCGCGCCGCGGAGCTCGGCCTCGATGGCCCGGATCTCCTCGTGCTCGTGCTCCATCTGCCGGATGGGTCCGTAGAGCCCGCAGCCCACCATCTCGCCACGCTCGCACAGCTCGAAGATGGCGGGGAAGAGGATCTGCTCCTCCTTCATCAGGTGCGACTCCATGGTCCGGCACAGGCGCTCGAAGGGCTGGCGCAGCCCGAGCGGCGCTTCCTTGAACGCCGCCTCCAGGCGCGGCAGCTCGCGCTTCAGGAGCGCGTGGTGGGTGTCGAGGATGTCGCGGGCCTGGCGGGCGGGGTCGATATTTGGAGTCATAGATACCAGTATTAGCAAGGAGCGTGCCGGCGATGAAAGCGGCAATTTGCCCCTGGAGGTGTGCGGAAAGACACACCTGAACTGTGCGCGGTGGCCCAGGGCGCTTCCCACGTTGACGCCGCCCCCCAGCGCGCTACCCTTGGCCCGCACCCGCACCCTGGAGCCATCCATGAAGGTCTACGGACACCCCGCCAGCACCTGCACCCGCAAGGTCCTGTTCACCCTGAACGAGAAGGGCGCCGCCTACGACTTCGTCCTGGTCGATTTCGCCAAGGCCGAGCAGAAGAGCCCCGAGCACCTGGCGCGCCAGCCCTTCGGCGTGGTGCCCGTGCTGGACGACGGCGACTTCCGCATCTACGAGTCGCGCGCCATCATCCGCTACCTGGACGCGCGTCTGGCCGGTCAGAGCCTGACCCCGTCCGACCTCCAGGCCCGGGGCCGCATGGAGCAGTGGATCAGCGTCGAGTCCTCCTATGTCTCGCCGCCGGCCATGAAGGCCATCATGAACATCTGGTACTCCAGCATGGCGGGCAAGGCCCCCGACGCCGAGGTGGTCGCGGCGGGCAAGGCGGGCGCGGCGCGGGCGCTGGACGTGGTCGAGCAGGGGCTGGTGGGCAAGGACTACCTGGCGGGCGAGTTCTCCCTGGCCGAGGTCACCTACGCCCCCTACCTGCAGTACCTCCAGGACTTCGGCATGGGCGACGTGATCAGCGAGCGCCCCAACATCGCCGCCTGGTGGGCGCGCGTGAGCGGCCGCCCGACGTGGCAGAAGGCCATCGGCAAGTAAGGACGCGACGAAGCGCGCGATCCCAGGTTATACGGCCTCCCTGCCACGAAGCCCTCGCGCCCCAGGGAGGCCCCATGCGCACCGTCCTCGCCCTCGCCCTCGCCCTGCTGTCCGGCTGCCTGGAGTACGACTTCCGCGACAAGGACAAGGTCAGCTCTGGCGACAGCTGGGACACCGGATTCTGGGGCGGGGACGACTCCGGCGGGCCCGACCCCGACCGCACCTGCCCGAGCTGGAGCTTCGACGTCGAGGACTGCGGGCTGTCCGACTCCTGCAACTTCGGCGACGGGACCTTCACCCCCATCGTCGAGTGGGAGCTGGGCGAGGGCCTGAACTCCCGCGCCACCGTCGCGGTGGGCGACGTGGACCTGGACGGGATGCCCGAGATCATCGCGAGCGTGACCAGCCTCTTCGGGAACGGGACGCTGATCGTGGCCCACGGCGACGGCTCCGGCACGCTGTGGGAGGTGGAGGCCGACATCGGCTACGCCGCGGCCCCGGCCCTCGCCGACCTCGACGACGACGGCTCGCCCGAGATCGTGGTGGTCCGCGAGTACGCGAACTCCATGCTCGGCACGGGCGACTACACGATGGTCGCCTACAGCGCCGACGGCGACGAGATCTGGGAGAGCGAGCACTTCGTGGGCGACGACTTCGACTACGCCGCCGCGATCAGCGTCTCGGACATGGATCACGACGGATCTCCCGAGATCAACGCGGGGCGCGTCATCCTCAACGCCGACGGCAGCACGCGGGGCATCGGCGAGTACGGGCGCGGGAGCATGGGCCAGGTGGCCTTCGGCGAGCTCACCCTGGACGAGGCCTCCATCGCCGCCGTGGCCGACCTGGATCTGGATGGGGTGGAGGAGGTCATCACGGGCAACGCCATGTACTCGCCGGACGGCGAGACCCTCTGGTATGACGCCTCCGAGAACGACGGCATGGTCGGCGTGGCGAACCTCGACGACGACGAGCAGGGTGAGTTCGTCGCGGTCACCGGCAACACCGTGCGCGCGGTGGACACGGACGGCAGCATCCTCTGGGGCCCGGAGACCCTGACCACGGCCAACATCGTCTCGCCCCCGGCGATCGACGACATCGACCTGGACGGCGAGCCCGAGATCATCGTGGCCGGCGGCAACAAGCTGGTGGTCTACAACCGGGACGGCTCCATCCTCTGGACCGCCCGGGTCACCGACCTGAGCGGGGCCAGCGGCGCCTCCATCTTCGACTTCGAGGGCGACGGGCAGCCGGAGGTGGTCTACATCGACGAGGTGGAGATGGCCGCCTACGACGGGGCGACCGGCGCGCTGAAGTTCTACTCGACCAAGCACGCCTCGGACACCATGTACGACTACCCGGTCATCGCCGACGTGGACGGCGACAGCCAGGCGGAGATCGTGGTCGCGCACGTCCTTTACGACTCGGCGCTCTCCGTCTACGGGGATGAGGACGAGAGCTGGGCCCCGGCCCGTCCGGTCTGGAACCAGCACGGCTACAGCATCACCAACATCAACGACGATCTGAGCGTGCCCGAGACCGCGGTTCCGAACTTCACCACCTACAACTCCTGGCACTCGGCCCTGGACCGCGCGCCCGGCACCGAGCTCGTGATGGACCTGGAGAGCGAGATCCTCGGCGTCTGCGAGGACGACTGCGAGGCCGGCGTGCTCTACGTGGCCGGGCGCATCCGCAACCGCTCGGAGGAGGCCCTGCCCGCCGGGACCCAGGTGGCGCTCTACGCCATCGTGGGCGGCGAGAAGTTGCTGGCCAGCGTCAAGGCGACGCGAGAGGAGACGCCCTCGGGGAAGACCAGCGAGGTGCTGGAGTTCGAGGTCAGCGCGGACACGGCCCGCGAGACGGACGCCCTCTGGCTGGAGGCCGACGACGACGGGACCGGGACCGGCGCGGTCGCCGAGTGCGATGACGACAACAACGCCGTCACCGAGTCCGGGCCCTTCTGCGACTAGGTCACCTAGCCCCCTGAAGAGCCGCCCCGCGGCGGGATCTTCCCGATCCCGCTGGTGGGGACGTGCTCGCGCCCGGCCGTGCGGCGAGCCTCCAGGAGCGCGCCGTGCTCCCGCGAGGGCTGGTGGCGCTTTCGCCAGTAGTCGGGCTCCCGATCCGAGAAGCGTTCGAGCACCGCCATGTGGCTCCCTCCAATTCCTATCTAGACCGGCGATCGGAAGCTCACAAGCCCTTTTTTATCTAAGTCAGCTCGGATCGCGCGCCACACCCCTGTACAGAAACCCGGGATCGCACTCGCGAGGATAGGCGCCAGACGCACCCTCTCGGCGGGAGCGTTGCGCCCCGTCGGGGCTGCACTCAGGATGGCCGGAGTCCCACCAGGAGCGCCCGATGAGTCAGGATCAGGTCGAGCGGGCGCGGCGCCTCGTCGGGGTGCTCGCGCTGGACCCGTCCGCGGAGGGCGTGCTGACCCTGCTGGCGGCGCTGGACATCGACAGCCAGCTCGCCGACGAGCACCAGTCGGCGGACGAGGCTCAGCGGCGCGGCGTCCTCTCCTGGCGTCGGATGCTGGCTTTGGGTGAGGGCTCCGTGCCGCGCGAGGCGCTGGAGCGGGCCGTGCGCGGGCTGGTGGGCTGGGGCCTGGTGCAGGTGGTGGGCCAGAGCCCGAGCGATCCGCGGGTGCCGGGGAGCGCCGCGCTGCGGCTGACCCACGCCGGGCGGGTGGGGCTGGATCTGGCGCCGACCGAGCTCGCCCCGTCGGGACCGCCCCCTGCCCTCGAGGAGGAGGGCCCCTGGGAGCTCTGGCACGGCGCCAGCCGGGAGGGGCTCCTGTGGGAGCTGCGCCAGCGCTTCGGGCCCGGCGCGCTCCGACCGCTCCGGCTGGAGGAGCCGCAGATCAGCGCCGCCGGTCTGGCCGGGCAGGTGGCCCTCTCGCTCCAGGCCCAGGGCTTCGCGATCGTGGACGGCTTCGGGGCCGCGCAGGCCGGCGCCACCCCGCTGGTCGAGGAGCTCTTCTGGCGCGCGCGCTCGGCCCGCGGCCCGCGCGTGCTCGTCTCCAATGGACCGGCCATCGCCCGCGTCGCCGCCCTGGCCACCGGGGCGCGCCTGCGCTGGGTGGAGGTCCCGCTGCACGGCAGCCAGCACACCGGCTTCTTCGACGAGCGCGTCACCCGGCGCCTGCACGGTGAGGGTCGGCCCGGCGCCCCGGTGGACGTGACCGGGATGCCCGAGAGCGATCTGGCCCTCCCCCGGCGGGTGGACGTTCGCTGGGACGATCTGCTGGTCCCGCCCGTCGTGCGCCACCAGCTCGACCAGGCCCTGCAGCACGCGCGCTACCGCATGGACGTCCTCCCGGGCGAGCCCGGCTTCGCCGGCCGCGGCTCGGGCTATCGCCTCCTGCTCTCCGGCCTGCCCGGCACCGGCAAGACGCTGGCCGCCGAGGCGCTGGCGGCGGCCCTGGACCGCCCCCTGCTGCGCCTGGATCTCTCCGCCATCCTGTCGAAGTGGCTCGGCGAGACAGAGAAATTCCTGAGTCAGGTCTTCGAGGCCGCGGAGGCTGGCGGCTGCGTGCTGGTCCTGGACGAGGCCGAGGCCCTCTTCCGCCAGCGCGAGAGCGGCGGCGAGAGCGGCGGGGGGGGCGGCGACGGCATGAAGACCGTCGTGGCCTACCTGCTGGTGCGCCTGGAGCGCTACTCGGGCGTGCTGGTCGCCACCACCAACCGCAGCAAGGATCTGGACGAGGCCTTCTTCCGGCGCTTCGACGACTACGTCGTCATCCCCGTCCCCGACGAGGGCACCCGCCTGGTGCTCTGGCGCCGCATGCTGGGCGTGGATCGCGATCCCAGCCTGGAGACCCGCCTCGATCTCGGCCTGCTCTCCCGCCGCTTCGCCATCCCCGGCGCCCTCATCCGCGGCGCCGCCATCCGCGCCCGCGCCTGGTCCAGCGGCCTCTCCCGCCCCCTGGACATGCCGTTGTTGTTGGCCGGGCTGGCCCGCGAGCTGGAGAAGAACGACAAGACCAGCAACGAGGTCTACGCGGAGCCGTGGCGGGCGGAGGTCATGGGGCTGTTGCGGGGGGGGTGAGCGAGGAGCGCGTCGTCAGCCGTCGGGTCTCGGCCAGGAAGCGGTCGAACATCAGGCATCGCAGCACGAAGCGGTTGGGGAAGCGGCGCCACTTCTCGAAGTCCTCGGGCTCCACGAAGGGCGGTCGGTCCATCTCCTCGAGGAGCGGGCGAAGGGGTCCGCTCCTCGCCCAGGCCCCGAGGACACGCTCGACCCCGTCGGAGTACCACGGCGCCGCATGCGTGAAGCAGAGGTCCCCGAACCCCGCCTCCCGCAGCAGGTGGTTCATCACGGGGCGGGTCGAGCTCCGCTCGATGAGGCGGACCTCCGGGTGCAGGCCGAGCGCCGCCTGGACCACCCTGGTGTCGAAGCAGGGCTTTCGACAGGACAGCCCGACCGCGTCGGCGATGGCCACGCACTGTGACCCGTAGAAGTGGGCGGCGCTCGCGAGGTACTGGATGTGGAGACGCTCGGCGAGGTCGCGCCCGCGAAAGCGCGCCGTGGCGTGCTGTCGCCGCCGCGCGAGCTGACGCGCCACCGCCTCTTCACCGAAGCAGGTCCGCGCGAGGAGCGGGTGCAGGACATCCCCCTGATTCAGCGCATGGAGAGGATGCTCCTCGTCGTCGAGGTGCGCCGCGGCCTGCAGGATCAGCTCGGGCCAGCGCTCCCGCTCGACCTCCCCTGGACCGGAGATCTGGAGCCCTTCACGACCGGCGACCTCGAAGACCAGGGAGATCGAGGGCTCCTGCCCTGCCCGGGAGGCGGCCGCGACCCGCTCGGTGAGGCGAGCGGAGCGTGTCAGCGCGCGCCCCAGGAGCGCGTTGGCTCCTCCCCCGTCAATCCCCGTCGCGTGATGGGAGGCGCGGGCGTGGTTGGAGAGCGCCAGATACAGAGGATACCAGTCTACGAGCGGCTGAAGGGTCCGTGCGGACAGCGTCTGGATCGCCTCCGCGAGCGCGACGCTGTCGCTCGACACGACCTTGTGAGGCGCGTCCAGTCGACGGGAGGCGATCTGTGCCTGACGGCGCGCCGCCTCGAAGGTGGCGTGGTCCAGCGCGGCGGTCAGCCCGGGGATCGGACGCCCCAGCCTCCGCGAGGCCAGGAGCGACATGACGGACGAGTCCGTCCCTCCAGAGAAGTACACGAAGCTGGACTCAGGCGCGCCCACCTGCTCGGAGACGGCGGTGAGGACCGACGCGCGGACCTGCTCCAGCGAGCTCTCGGAGGCCGCCGGGAGCGTCAGCGGCTGATCCCACTCCGGCTCGCCGCGCGCCCGCCACCGGAAGATCTGGCCTGTGGGGACGCAGCGCACGTCATCGAACCAGCTCTCCTGGTCAGAGATGGACTGGAACAGGATCCAGCGGAGCCAGGCGTCATCCGCCAGCTTCGCCCGACCCACCAGGCGTATCGCGGCGGCGGCGGATCCACCGAGGACCTCGATGTGCTCGCCCCGCGCCCACCAGACGCGCCGAAGGGAGAGCCAGGGGGTCCACCCATGGAGCGCGTCATCCCCCGGGCGAGCCCACAGGAGGAAGCCTCCCCGAGAGGAGGAGAGCGCGGGCGGGATCTCCTCCGGCGAGATGCGCCCTCTCTCCAGCTGATCCAGCAGCGGGCCGAGAGCCTCCTCCCGCTCGCCGGGAGCGGACGCCCACACCCAGGCTCGGTCGACCCACACGGGCCGCTGGTTGGAGACCAGCACACGCGAGCCCAACGGTGTCCTGAACGGCTCCGCCCCCATCGAGTCCTGCAGACGATCGGCGACCCCGCTCCCGGAGACCGACGCGACGACCAGCTCAGATGGAGATAGCGACATCACACCGGATCCTATCCGTCGGGCCGGCGGCGCGCCGCGGCGTGGCGCGGAGGGCGAGCGCGCGATGACCGAAGCCTCCAGCGTGCGTACATGAGGGGCATGAGAGGAGCGGGGCTCACGGTCTGCCTCGCCGCGGCGCTCGCCTCCGCCTGCGCGGCTCGGGCGCCTGGACGGGCTCCCCCTGAGCCCATCGAGCTCGCTCGCCTCGATGAGCTCGATCGACGCTACCTCGACCTCGAGCGGGCGCTGGCGCTCGCCCGCTGGGAGCGCGCGACCTCTGGCGGAGCCTCCGACGAGGAGGTGGAGAGCGCCCAGCGCGCGCTCACGGCGTTCTGGCGGGATGACACCATCGATCGCCTGCTCGAGCCGCTCGCGGGGAGCGCCAACGCCGAGGTCCGCGCGCGGAGCGCACGCTGGCAGGCCCTGCGCTCCCGAATGCGCCTCGCCGAGGACCCCGCGCTCCTCGAGGCGACAGAGGCCGTCCTGAGGATCCTCCGCGGGGACGACGGCGGCGAGCCGCCGATGGAGGCGCTCTGGACGCTCTACGCCTCCCCGGAGGCCCAGGCCCGCGCCGCGGCGTTGGGCCGTATCGCGGATCTGAGCCCGGCCCTCGCCGAGTCCCTGCGCGCCCGCGGACGCGCCCTTCAACGGGTGAGCACATCCCTTGATCCGGGGCCGCGGTCGGGGCCGCAGGACGTGGATCTGGCCGGGATCTGCCGCGCCCAGATCGCCAGCACCGAGGCCGACTGGGCCGCGCTCCTCGCGCGAGGACGCGCCGAGCTCGGTCGGGAGCCGGGCCTCGCCGACTTCCTCGCGATCTCGACCATCTGGACCGGCACGACCGGATCCTTCCTGGAGCCCGAGGCCGTCGACGCGCTGGCGCGCCTGGCGTTGTCGGAGATGGGCTTCCAGGCGGAGCTCGAGGGCATCATGGTCGTCCGGCGCGAGGGCGGCCCCGGAGGATCGGCCTACGGGGTCTCCATCCCCGACGATGTCCGCTTCCAGGGCAATTTCCCGCCCGGCTACGAGGGAGCCCGCGGATGGTTCCACGAGCTCGGTCACGCCGTCCACATGCGCGCGATCGTCGCGACGGACGCGACCACACGTCGGCTCCCCGACGACCTCTCCATCACCGAGGGCCTGGCGGACCTGCTGGCGCTCCCGCTATGGGATCCGGGCTGGCTGCGCGCCTCCCTCCCGGGCCCCCTGACGCAGGATCTCCGTGAGTACCGCCAGAGCGTGAGCGCCTTCGACGCCCTGGCCGTCCGCTACAATTGTCTGTTTGCCCAGCTGGAGGAGGCGCTGTATCGGCAGGAGACCCTCGAGGAGAGCTTCTCCTCCATTCATCGCAGCGTCTTCGGCGTGCCCCCGACCACGAGGCCCGCCTTCGTGATGCTGCCCTACCTGGAGGAGGCCCACCAGCTTCGGCAGTACGTCCTCGCGCGCGAGGCGCGTGACGAGATCCGGCGACGCCTCGGCGACGTCCCGCTGGTCTCGCCGAGAGCCGGACGCTTCCTCCGAGAGACCCTCATGGCCCCGGGGGGCGCGCTGGACGCGGAGACCTGGTGGCGTCAGCCGGTGTCGCTCGCCGACTGGGAGGTCGCGCGCGCTCAGCCATAGCCCAGCGCGGCGAGCAGGCCCCCCGCCTCCGCCATGAAGTCCCGATGCTCTCCGCGCGTCCAGCGCGATGGATCCCAGCTGGGACCCGGGGCCTGGAAGCAGAGGCGCCCCTCGGCGTCTCGCCGGGCCAGCGGCGCGCGCGGCGTCGGCCCCTGCGCGTGGGGCACGGTGAGCGCGTCGAGCATCTGGTCCTCGTAGGAGAGGCCGAGGGCCAGACAGAGCTCCGCCGCCGTGCCCGGCGGATCCGAGACCAGCGCCTCGTACCGGATCTGCGCGACCCGGGGGTGCCCTCGAAGCGCCAGCCCGGCCTCCACGCAGCCCTGCCAGAGACGAGCCCGCGCGCGCGCGTCCGCTCCGGCCCAGGGCTGACCGGCCCGAGAGAGATCACGGAGCGAGGCGCACACGGCTCGCCCGTCGCGGATCACGTGAACGACCCGGGCGTTGGGGAAGCGGTCGAGGAGCTCGGCGGCGAGCTCGACGTGAAAGGGCGTGTGGTCTACCCAGATGGATCTGTCGCGCGCGGCGAGCTCGCGGGCCACCATCTCGGCCACCATGGCGGGCCCCTCGTCGAAGAAGGTCCGGACCAGCGGAGACAGGCTCGGGTTGATCGAGGCAGGCCAGCTGGTCATCATGCGGTGGAAGAGGAAGCTCTCGCCCCCATCCCAGCACGCGGAGTGAGCGCCGAGCAGGGCCCCCATGAGCGTGGTCCCCGAGCGCGGGCACCCCACGACGAGCACCATGGGGAGATCGTGCCGCCTCATGGCGAGCCCGCGCGGACGACCTCATCGATCGCCCTCACGGTCATCTCCACGGTCGTGAGCGCGCTCACGCCGATGAGGGCGCGATGACGCTCGCCGAGGGGGAGGCCGTCGAGGAGGTGGTCGAAGGCGTCCCGATGTCCAGGGTCCAGGCGCGCGTGGAGCTCGAGCGAGCGGAAGGCCCCCGCGGGCAGCCCCGAGCGCGCCTTGAGCCCCTCGACGTGCTCCGGGCTCACGGGGTAACCCTCCAGGACGGCGATGTACCCCAACAACGCGCAGGGGTGAACGTGGCTCATCCAGTAGTACTGGGAGCCGACCAGCGCGGCGACCGAGACCGAGGGGAGCGCGTCCTCCGCGATCTCCGGGGGGAGCCCGAGCGCCTCGAGGTCGCCCTGCACCCAGCGCTCGTGCCCGCGCTCCTCGGGGATGTGCTCCTCGAGATAGGGCAGGAGCCCACGACACACCTCGTCGTCCGGGCGCCCGGCGCAGAGCGCGGCGCAGCGCTCCATGAGCGGGACGCTCGCCCGGACGATCCCGTGCATCATGATCAGATAATCTTTATAGATATCCACGAAATTCTCGTGCTCCCACAACGCGGCCGCGGCGCGCTGGAGCACAGGCATGACGAGCGCGAGCCGACGCCTCAGGCGCAGGCTGTGGTCAGTGGACGTCATCGGTGCCCTCCAGGGGGCGGAATCGAGAGCCCCATCAACCGGAAGAGGGGATCGGAGGCCGGAGGGGCCACCTCGGCGAGCCTCCAGCACGCCTCGCACAGGCTCTGAACCGGAGCCTCCGCGAGCGACGCGAGCCGCGGGTGCTCGACGACCCCCGCGGGCCCGCAGGCCGCCATGAGGCGCAGCAGCGGATCTTCACGGAGCTCTGCCAGGGCGCGGCTCAGCCCGTCGGCGTCAACCGCTCGTCTGCGCAGCCGCTCCGGCCCCTCCCCCATGGAGATCCGCTCGTTGCAGCAGGCGCTCACGACGCCGTCGTAACGGACGACCGGCGACTGCAGCACGTCGCAAGGCGGACAGCTCCCCAGCGCGAGCGCGCCCGCCGCCGGCATCATCCCCGCGGCGCGTCCATAGGGGAGCAGGCTCACCGCGACGATCTCGGCGGAGGCGCGCCAACCCGCGCCCAGGGCCCGCTCCAGCAGCTCCGCCCCCCGCTCCTGCTCGCCCGCCTCGTCAAGCACCTGCAGCACCAGCCAGTGGGCTCGGGTGGAGACGTGACGGGCCGCGAGCGCGCAGCGCTCCACAGAGACGCCCGGCCGGTGGAAGCGATCTGTCGAGAGCACCACCGTGTCGAAAGCTCGGAGTGCGGCGTCCATCCAACTCGGGAGCTCCTCGCGCGCCCAGACGCCGCTGGTGTACAGGACGAGCGAACGTCCGGGGCGGGTCAGGCGCTCGATCGCGAGCGTGAGCCCGCGCCGCTCGAGCATGGGCTCGCCGCCCGAGATCCCGATGACCTCGAGCTCAGGCTCGGCGGCGAGGCCAAGGACCAGCCGCTCGAAGGTGGCGAAGTCCCGGATGGTCGGGCTCTCGGGCCGGCTGTCCACCGAGCAGTGCGCGCAGCCCACCGGACAGCGGTCCGTGAGGAAGAGGAGCGCCGAGCGCCGAGGGGTCGCTCGGGCGCGCTGCAGGTCGCTCCACCTCATGGCGCGCGTCCGAGGGTGACATAGGGCTCGAAGCCCGGGAGCGGGAGCGTCGAGGGGTCCGCGAGCGCCTCCAGGATCTGCCCCTCCAGCAGGCGCCAGAGCGGTCGCGCGAGCTCCGCCTCGAGCCGCTCCTCCGCGGTCTTGTCCAGCCCGAGGCACCGACAGCGCTCGCAATAGCCCGCGGGGAGCTCCGCGCCGCGCCCCCAGCGCGCGTCGATGTGATGCGGACCCATGAGGCGCAGCGCGCGCAACAGGATCCGCTGCTCCAGGCGCCGCCGCAGCGCTCCCCACCCGTGCTCGAGGGCCGAGCCCAGCAGCAGGTGTGGGGGCGGCGGCCCGTCGACGACGTCCTGGTTGCAGCAGGCGACGACCCGCCCCTGGAAGTCCACCACCGGCCAGGCCGCCATGGCGCAGGGGGCGAGATCCAGGCTCTGCGCCGCGGGGGCGCGCTCCATCCAATCCCGCGCGCGCCCGGAGGGCCCGATCGCGCCGACCAGCACGGGCAGCCGACCGCCAAAGCGCTCCACGACCTCCCCGCAGAGCTCCCGGGCGTAGGAGACCTCGGCCTCATCCACCACCACTTGAAGGCTCGCCGCGCCCCACGCCAGCCTGCGCTCCAGCAAGGCGAAGATGCGCTCCCGCGGGACCTCCAGCTCATGGAAGCGGTCCAGGCTGACGGCGAGGTGGTCCACCTCCCTCACCACCCGCTCGATGTCCGGCGCCCAGGTGTCGCGGACGGCAAAAAAGGCGCCCGTCAGCAGATAACTTCGCGTGCCGCTCGCGCGCGCTCTCCGAACGAGATCCAGCGCCAGCGCCGGCCGCAGCGTCGGCTCGCCCCCCGTCAACGCCAGGATCTCGGGGCGATCCTCGGCGGAGAACGACTCTACGAGCCGCCGATACGGCGCGTCGTCGCCCTGCTCTCCATCAGGAGTGGAGCGCGTGGAGCAGTGCGCGCAGTGGAGCGGGCAGCGGCGTGTCAGCGCCAGGAACACCCCAGCCCCGACGCGCGAGCGGAGGGCGAGGATCTCAGCGAGGTGCACGTCGTCACGCCCTCCCGTGTCTTGGGATGATATCATGTCCCAGACAAGAGGAACCTCGCGACCCCCTGAAGGCGAGCGGCATGGGTGAGCACTCCTTCGATCTGTTGCTGCTCAACCCCAACGTGGTGACGCATCGTGAGGACGGCGCCTCGGTCGGCACCATCGGGGTGCCGGACGACTACATCGTTCGGTGCATCAACGCCGGGATCCTGTCCATCGCCACCTGGCTCGACGCGCTCGGCGCGCGCGTCCGCGTCCTCGACTTCCTCGACGATCCCGATCTCACGCCCCTCACGACGCTGCTCGCGCGCGAGCGCCCGCTGGTCATCGGGATCAGCGTCATGACAGCCTTCGCTTACCCCCACGCCCGCAGGCTCGCCGCGGAGGCGAGGCGGCTCTGCCCCGAGGCGATGATCGTGCTCGGAGGGCAACACGTCGGCCCCTTCGCGGAGCGATGCCTGGATGACGTGCCCGAGGCGGACGTCGTGGCCCGCTACGAGGGCGAAGAGGTCTGCCGCCAGCTCCTCGAGGTCGCGAGAGGGCGGGAGGAGCTGGAGGCGGTCCACGGGATCGCCTGGCGCAGACTGGGCTCCCGCGGCGGGACCAGCAGCTACCCGAGGCAGGTGCCGCTGGAGGAGATCCCGCCCCTGCGCTACGAGCTCTACCCGAATTTCACGACCTTCCTCCCCTATGTCGAGGAGAGCCGCGGGTGCTTCGCGCGGTGCGCGTTCTGCATCACGCCTTTCACCAACGAATACAGCATCCGAGGCAAGAGCGCGGAGCGCCTGCTCCAGGAGGTCGATCACGCCAGGGACTGCTGGGGCCCCACTCTCGGCGGGAAGCAGCCGCTCGCGCTGCTGGCGTCCACCTTCGGCGCGCAGCCCCGCGAGGCGACCCGTCTGATGGAGGGCCTGCGGGCGCGTGGCTATCGCTGGACCAGCGAATTCCGAGCGGACGGCCCCTTCGCCCGACGTCTGAAATTCGTCGCCGACTGTGGGGCGCGCGCGCTGTTCGTGGGCGTGGAGTCCTGCTCACCCGAGCAGCTCGTCCGGATGAAGAAGACGCAGCGTCCAGGTCCCTACCTCGAGCGCCTGTCGGAGCTCGTCCAGAGCTCGCGCGAGGCCAGCGACGTGCTGGTCAAGCTCGGGCTCCTGTTCTACATTGGGGAGAGTCGCAAGACCCAACGGGAGACCTTGGGCTGGCTGTTCTCCCACGCCGACCTGATCCGTTGGGTCTCGGTCTCCCCACTCTTCGTCTTCGGTGGGACCCCCCTCGAGCGGGAATTCCCCCAACACCAGGTGGAGCACGGAGCCCGACTGCACGCGACGGGCTTCTGGTCCGAGAACCGCATCTTCGCCTGTCACGTCTCCCGGGAGTTCAGCTTCCAGGACACGGTGGAGGCCGCCCGCTACACGGAGAAGCTGTTCCGGCAGCCGGAGGCCTTCGACACCGTCTTCGAGCGCCGGGCGCCTTAGAAGAAGATCCCGCCGTTGGTGTCACGCGCCATGTTCTGCGCGTCGCCGAGCTTGGACTGCAGGCGCCCCAGCACCTCGAGCTCCGAGAGGCTGAGCTCGGCGAGCAGGTCGATCTGCTCCTTGGGGAGCGCGCTGAGGTCGATGCCCGCCCTCTCCAGGGTCCGCAGGGGGTCCTGATCGAAGGCCTTGCGGAAGCTCGCCCGCCCGAGGTTCTGCGCGAGGGCCTTCAGGGCGCTGATAGGGAGGTTGGAATAGCCCATGGGTGTCTACCCTCCTCAGAAGAAGATGCCGCCGTTGGTGTCTCGGGCGTGGCCAGCCGCCCGCCCGACCTGCTCGCTGCCCACCCGGGCGCTCAGGCGACCGAGGAGCTCGAGCTCCTGGAGGTTCAGCTCGGCGAGCGCGTCGAGCTGCGAATCTCCGAGAAGATCCTTGTCGATGCCCGCGCTCTCCAGAGCACGCGCAGGGTCCTTGTCGAAGGCCTTGCGGAAGCTGGCGCTCTGGAGCTTCTCGGCCAGCGCCTGAAAGGCCGTAGCGGCGAGTTCATGCCTTGACATTCCATCACCTCGTCCTCTCCAGCGTAGGCGCGCGTCGGGCCTGACGTGTCATTCACGAGGAGAGCACTTGGAGCATAGGGGAGCGCAGTCCCCGTGTCAAACGCGCGCGGTCACGGCATGCTCGGCGCCGCTCGCGCGCTCCGCCGAATGCAGGAGCACGGCGCTGCCGTTCCTCCACCCGTCGAGCGAGGGCAGGCTCGCCGGCGCGGCGGCCCCCGCGAGGCGCAGCCCGTCCTCCAGCCCCTGTCGCTCCGCCTCCTCCGTCGGCCCGAGCCCCCAGGCGAGCTCCGCCTGCGCCCTGTTCAAGGTCGCGAGCCGCGCGCGCGCCTCCCCCGCGACCTCCTCGAAGACGGCCGGATCGTGCAGACTCCAGAAGAGCAGCCGGTTCCGCGTGAAGTGGTATCGCTGGTGCATGGCGTCCGGCCCGACGCCCGCCGAGCCCTCGTTGTAGGCGACGGCCCCCACGACGCACGCGCAGCGCCACCCGCGCGCCCGCGCGCGCAAGCACAGATCGCTGCTCTCGTAGTAGATCTCATAGCGGGGATCGAGGAGCCCCGTCTCCTGGAGCATGCGCGCCCTCACGATGGTCGAGGAGATGGAGCAGCTCCTCAGATCCAGCAGCTCCGAGGGGTCTTCCGGGAGCTTCGTGAGGGGTCTGCACCACCCGTCCGCGGTGTAGCGGTGCCCACAGGAGTAGAGCCGCTCGGGATCCGCGCGCGACCGCACGAGCGGCTGCGCGATCCCGTGCTGCGGGTGGCCGTCCATGAACTCGACCAGCGCCGCGTAGGCCGCGGCGTCGGCCGGATTGTCCGCGTCGACCAGGATGTGGAGCTCCGGCGCGTAGCGTCGCGCGGCGTACTGCAGGAGCGTGTTCACTCCCCCGCAGTAGAGCTGATTCCGCGGGCTCAGCAGGAGATCGAAGTCAGTCGCGTGCCTCTCCATCCACTGAATCGTCCCGTCCCTCGAGTAGTTGTCGAGGAACACCAGGTGCACGGGCCTGTCCTGGATCGCGCCGGCCGCGCGGCGGACGCTGTCCAGCACGCCCGCCTCCAGATCGGGGCGGCTGCGATAGCCCAGCACGAGGACGGCGACCCCGCCGCGGCTCACGATGGCCTCCGCGTGGCGAGGTACTGGATCGTCCCTGGGATCCGCGCACCTCGAAAGCGGTCGGGATCCAGGTGTCGATCCACCGCGAGCTGCACGCCCGGCAGCCTCGGGTTCCCATAGTCGTCGAACAACACCACTCCTCCCGTCACCAGCGCGCGCGCGGCGAGATCGATGGTCTCCACGGTGGAGACGTAGAGATCCGAGTCCGAGTGGATGAACGCCAGCGCTCCCTCGAAGGCGGGGAAGGTCTCCGAGAAGGCGCCCGCGTGGACCCGGACGTTCGGGAGCTCCCGCGCCCGCGCCAGGACCGCGGGCAGGGCGCTCGCGTACAGGCCCGGCCCGAGCCCCTCCCAGGTGCTCCTGGACCGCTCCTCTTCCGTGATCAGGTCGGGGAAGCCAGCGAAGGAGTCGAAGACGTGAACCGTGCGCTCGGGCGCGTGTCTGTAGCACCACTCCGCCATCCCCAGCGCGGTGACGCCCTCGTAGGCGCCACACTCGGCGACGTCTCCCTTCACCGCGAGCGCGTCGAGGAAGCATCGGTAGACGATCTCGGCCCGCGGCCCGAGGAGCGGAGAGACGGGGAAGAGGTGCCCTCGGACCTGCACCCGCTCCAGCGCGTCGCTCATGGGCCCGCCAGCAGCTCGTCGAGCTCGATCCTCGGGAAGAGATCGCCCAGGAGATGGGATGGCGTGAGCAGGCGGATCTCCAGGCCCAGCTTCGGCGCCTCACGGGCGGCGAAGGTGTAGCCCTCTCTCATCAGCGCCTCCTTGTCGGTGCCAGGACGCCACTCCCAGGCGACCCGCTCCCGCTCTACCTCGAGCTCCTCGTAGGCGTGGTGCCGCGCCGCCCAGGGCGGATAGCCGTCGTAGCCGGCGAGGATCACCCGGCGCGCCCCCATGACGCAGGCGGTGCTCAGCAGGAGATACCCCGTGTTGTCGGCAGAGTAGATGCGGTCTCGGGAGAGGCCGATCAGATCCTCCCGCCGATAGTACAGCCGCAGGTCGAAGCGCCCGTGCGTGAAGCTGGAGAGGATCCGCAGACCGGGGCAGGCGAGGAAGACCTCCTCGTGCAACCCATAAATGAACGGATCGGCGATGACATAATAGTCTGGCTGGAACACGTGGCCGATCCCGTTGCACCCCAACGTAGGGAAACGGCGGAGCGCGTCGAGATCGAGCGAGCCCAGCGTCGGCCCGGTGCCCAGACAGACGACGGTCTGCCCGAGGTGGCGATCGCGCATCGCGGCGAGGTACGCCTCCCGGTCCCGATCCATCTCCTCCTGCTCGATCGGGCGCAGGTGTCGGAGGAGGATGTCCAGACCGGGCTTGTCGGGAGGCTCGACAGGTTGACTCATGCGGGCTCCTCCACGTGTACGGGGCAGCGTGGGTTGAGGAGATGGGGCAGGTTCACGCACTCTCTGAGGGGGACACCCCGCGCGAGGTCGAGGACATGCAAGGCCGCCTTGCGACGAAGCTCCACGGTGCAGTCATCCGAGCGGAAGGCGCAGTGGGGGGTCAGCACGAGCCGCCCGGACAGCCATTCCTCGTCGCGTCGCCATGCGCTCACGAGCGGATCCGAGACCAGCGGCGGCTCGTCGGGCCAGACGTCCGCGCCATAGCCCTCGAGCGTCCCCGCCCGGAGCGCGTCATGAACCGCGCGCGTGTCGACCAGATCACCCCGCGCCGTGTTGAGGAGCAGCGCACCCGGTGGGAGCCAACCCAGCGCGCGCGCGTCGATGAGGCCGCGCGTCCGGCGCGTCGAGGGGGTGTGCAGAGACACCACGTCCGATCGCCGGATCAGCTCCTCCAGGCTCCGGGCCCTGCTCACCTGCCAGCTCTTCTCGACCCCGGTGGGGAGATAGGGATCAAAGAAGCACACCTCCATCCCGAAGCTCTGCCCCCTGCGCGCGACCGCCGACCCGATCCTGCCGAAGCCGACGATGCCCAGGCGGCGCCCGCGCAGCCTCCTCATCCCGTGTCCGCCGCGATCGGGGTCCCAGCCCTCGCGAGGATCGCGTCGCAGCGCGCGCTCGTAGCGGGGCAGCCGTCTCGCGAGCTGAAGGAGCAGCGCCCAGGTGTGATCCGCGACGTCGTCGACCCCGTAGTCCGGGACGTTGACCACGGGCACCCCCGCGGCCCCCGCGGCGACGACGTCCACGTTGTCGTAGCCTACGCCGACCCGAACCAGGGCGCGCAGCCGGGGAAGTCCAGCCAGGAGCTCCCCCGTGAGCCGCCCGAGATGCCAGAGCGACAGCACGTCCTGCTCCACCACCTCGAGCGGGAGCGGCTCCCCGGCTCTCCACCGGAAGCAGGTGATCTCCACCCCGTCCCCGAGGACCTCGCGCTCGACCCCGGTCTCGCCAAGGTAATCGAGGATCCCGAAGCGCAGCCCGCTCACGACCCGACCTGCGGATAGGGGGTCGCGGTCTCCGAGAAGCCGTGCGCGCGCAGCCACCACTCCGTGTGCGCGACGCCATAGGGATGATCGATGTCCAGGCCGCCGAACTGTCGGAGCGGGTACACGCTCTGACCGATCCAGCGGAAAGGGGCCCGGCCCCTGGAGAGGTCCATGCACCGGCGTCGAAGCACCCACGCCGAGCAGTCACAGAACCAGCAGGTCTCCGCGCTGTCCCGATCGCAGGAGGCGTTGGGGATGGCGCCCACGTCCACATAGCTCTGCAGGCGCTCCCGCGCGTCGATGCGCATCGCGCGCACCGGAGAGTACTCGTTGTAGGGCGAGACCGTCACGGCGCTGTCCAGACTCTCGTCCTCCTCGAGCCGCCGGATCCCCTCGTCCAGGATCCCCGGACGAATCGTCGCGGAGTTGCAGAACAGGAGCACGAAGATCTCGATGTGCCCCTGCGCGGCCTCCATGCGCGCGAAGGCGTCCACGACCACGTCCTCCACCAGCGCCCCGTCCGTCGCCAGCGCCGGAGGGCGATGCAGGTTCAGGCAGCCGAGCGCCTCCCCCACGCGACGAATCGCCGCGTCGTCCGTAGACAGGTAGACATCCCCGATGCTCCGCGAGCTCCGCGCGGCCAGGACCGGGTAGGTCATGAGCGGCCTGCCGAGGATCGGCATGGTGTTCTTGCCGGGCACACCCCGACTCCCCCCCCTCCCGATGAGCAGCGCTGGCCTCATGCGCCCACCTCCTCTCCCAGCAGCGCCAGCAGATCCACCAGGCGCTGCACATAGCCCCACTCGTTGTCGTAGGCGATCATCAGGCTGCACCAGCCCTGTTCGTCGCTGCTCAGGAAGCGCAGGTCGACCACGCAGGCGGCGGGCTCTCCGATCAAGTCGGTGGACACGATGGGCTCTTCCTCGAAGCGGATGAGCGGCGCGGCCTCCCCGAGCGCCTCCAGGACCTCATCCCGGGTCGCGGGGCGCGCGAGCAGCAGGTTCAGCTGGGCGTAGGTGACCGCGGCGGTCGGGACGCGGAAGCTGACGGCGTCGAGGCGCCCCCGGAGCTCGGGCACCAGCCCCTCCACCACCCTCGCGGCGCTGGTGGACTTCGGGATGAGCGCCCCCGGGCTCGCCCGCCCGAGCGCGTAGTCCCGCAGCCAGGCGCCGCGGCCCGCGAGGCTGGGCACCGGCCCATCCAGGAGGTTCTGATAGGACAACCAGGGGTGCAGGGTCGTGATGTGCCCCCGCTGGACGCCGAAGCGGGCGCTCAGGCGCGACAGGACCGGCGCGATGGCGACCCCGTCACAGGTGGAGGCGCACACGACCGCGCCGCGGGGAGGCGCCCGAGGCGGGGCGGACAGCCCGAAGACCAGGGAGCGCGACGCATGCGGGGAGTCCTGCGTCACCAGCGCGTAGGGCAGCCCTGCCCGGACCAGCTTGTGGCACGCCGCCGCGTGAGCGTCCACGCCGGTCGCCTCGACGAGCGCGTCCACGCGACTGGACCGCCAGTCCACGTCGCGCACCTCCGGCGTGGCGCTGACGGCGATCTCCCACCTTCTGCCGCTGCTGTCTCCCTCTTCGCCCTCAATCTCCAGCCCACCAGCCCTCGTCCGCACCTTGCCGGGGAAGCGCCCATAGCTGGAGTCGCGCCGCAGCAGGTAGGCGAGGCTCTCCAGGTCGGGGTTCAGCTCATTGACGTGAACGACCGGTGAGCTCCCGCGTAACCAGAGCGCCCGGAGGAGGAGCCGCCCGATCCGACCTGCCCCGTTGATGGCGATCCTCACAGAGCCTCCAGACTTCGCGCCAGCGCCACGATGACCCGCTCCTGCTCATCGTCGCCCAGCCCGGGGTACAAAGGCAAGGACAGCACCTCCGAGGCCCAGCGCTCGGCGACCGGGAGCGACGGGGCGGGCGCGCGGAGCGCGGGCTGAAGGTGGGCCGGGGTGCGATAGTGGACCAGCGTGCCGATCCCCTGCTCCTCGAGGAGCTCTGCCAGCCGGTCCCGCCGTGGATGCCGGATGACGAAGAGGTGATGGACCTCCCGCCGCCCCGCGGGAGTCGGCGGGAGGAGCACGGAGGCGGGCAGCCGCGCCCGATAACGCTCCGCCAGCGCCCTCCGCCGCGCCGTCTGCTCATCGAGCGCGCGCAGCCGCACGAGCAGGAGCGCCGCCTGGAGCTCGTCCATCCGCCCGCTGATCCCTGGACCGTCGAACCAGTCCCGGACACCGCTCCAGCCCAGCGAGCGAGCGCTCCGGACGCGCGCGGCGATCGTCGCGTCCCGCACCAGCACGGCGCCCGCCTCTCCCAGGGCGCCGAGGTTCTTCGTCGGATAGAAAGAGTAGATCGCGCCATCTCCCCAGGCGCCCACCGGCCGCCCATCGACCTCGGCGCCGATCGCCTGCGCGGCGTCCTCCAGGAGGTGCAGCCCGTGGCGTCGCGCCAGGGCCGAGAGCTCACGGACCGGCGCCGGGCGCCCATAGAGGTGGACGGCGAGGATCGCGCGCGTGGCCGGGGTGATCGCCGCCTCGACGAGCGCCGGGTCCAGCAGGTAGTGGTGCGGATCCACGTCCACGAAGACCGGGATCGCCCCCACAGCCTGGATCGCGAAGCTCGTCGCCCAGTAGGTCGCGGGGGTGGTGATCACCTCGTCGCCCGGCCCGACCCCGCACCCCAGGAGCAGCGTCTGTAGCGCCTGTGTGCCGCTGCCGACGCCGATGGCGTGCTCCACGCCCGCGCGCGCCGCGAGCGCCTCCTCGAGCTCGCGAACCTTCGGTCCGTGCAGGAAGATCCCGGACGCGAGGACCTGTCGGAAGGCCTCGACGAGCTCAGGCTCCTGCGCGCGGGCTTCCCGATCGAGGCGCAGAAAGGGGACGCGGATCACGCGGTCCGCTCTCTCAATCGCCGATCCACGCTCGACACGGGTGCTCCTGGACCGTGACGTCCTCCCCCTCCCCGCCGTCCGGCCTGGGCTCGAAGGACACCGACACGGCCAGCACCTCTTCGGCGATGTCCGCCACGCGCTCGCGAAGGGCGCGCTCCAGCGGCTCGCTCCCCGGCTGCAGCCAGACCCGGATCCGATCCGCGACGTCGCGCCCGGACTCCTTACGCAAGGTCTGAAGGCGGCGGATGAGATCGCGCGCCAACCCCTCCGCGACGAGCGCGTCGTCCAGCGTGAGATCCAGCGCGAGCGTGCGCCCCTGGTCCGTGCTCACGCAGAATCGCGGATCGGGCACGCTCTGACGCACCAGCAGCTCGGGGGCGAGCGCGACATCCAGCCCTTCGAGGACCACGGGCGCTCCCGCCGCGTGCGCCGCCACCGCTTCCGCCATCTCCTCAGGCCCGAGCGCCGCGAGCAGCGCCTTCGCCTTCGCCGCGTCCTTGCGCAGCACGGGACCGGCGCGCCCCCAGTCGAGCACGAGCGTGCCGACCTCGAACTCGGCGGAGTCCCCCGTGTACACGATCTCCTTGACGTTGAGCTGCGTCTTGATGACGAGCTCCTGCTCACGCACCAGCGAGACCAGCTCCTCCGAGCCCTTCACATGAAGCGCCGGGAGCGGCTGCCTCGTCCGGATCCGGACGAGCTCTCGGAGCGCGAGCCCCTGCCGGATCACGTCCCGCGCCGCCTCCGTCCTCACGAGCAGCCCCTCATCCCGCCACCGATCGAGCCCGGACGGCCAGCGTGCGTGGTGAACGGACTCGGGCGCGTCAGCCTCCTGTCCCCGCACGAGGTTCTGCCAGATGGCCTCCGAGAAGAACGGGACGATCGGGGCCAGCACGAGGATCACCGACTTCAGCGCGCAGTAGAGCGTCCCATAGGCGGCGAGCTGATCCGCCTGATCTTCGTTGCGCCAGAACCGGCGTCGATTCACCCGCACGTACCAGTTGGAGAGCTCATCGACGAAGCTCTCGACCTCTCGGAGCACCGCGGGCGTGTCCCAGGCGTCGAAGGATCTCGTGCACGTCGAGACGAGGCGCTCGACGCGCGCGAGCAACCAGCGATCCGTGGTGTCCAGGGGCAGCGACTCCAGCGGCAGATCGACCCTCGGACGATCGATGAGCGCATAGGTGACATAGAAAGCGTACACGTTCCACAGACCGAGCAGACGACGCTGGGCGATGTGCCCAGGGCCGTAACCGAACCTGCACTCCGCCGAGACCGGCTGCTGGCAGAACAGGTATCGCATGCTGTCCGCACCGATACGATCCACGGCCTCGTCGAAACGGATCATGAAGCCGGTCTTGGAGAAGGTCGTGCCGTCCTCGCTCACGACCCGCTCATACGAGAGCACCTTCTCGTAGGGGGCGCGACCGCTGATGGTGACGCCCATGAACAGCATCGAGTAATACCAGAGGCGGACCTGCTCGCGCATCTCGCAGACCCACTCGACCGGGTACCGCTCGGGCCAGGCGTCGGAGCCTTCGAAGTACCCCTGCGTCGAGTACGGAACGATGCCGGCGTCGAGCCAGCAGTCCCCGACCTCGGTCACCCTGGAGACGGGAGCGTCGCACCGCTCACAGCGGATCGCGACCTCATCGACCCAGGGTCGATGAAGCTCCGTCAACCCATCGACCCTGGCCGGATCGACCGCGCGACGCCGGAGCTCCTCGCGCGAGCCGATGACCGTGAGGTGTCCGCAGCTGCGGCAGGGATAGAAGGGCAGGGGCAGGCCCCAGTACCGCTTGCGCGAGATGCACCAGTCGCCCATGTTGGACAACCAGTCCTGCATCCTTCGCCCCATGTAGTCGGGCTTCCACGCGACCTGCTCCGCGGCGGCCATCATGCTCGGACGCACCTCCTTGCAGGAGATGAACCACTCATCCACGAGCCGGAAGATGAGCTCACCCTTGCACCGCCAGCAGAACGGGAACGAGTGCCGATGGGGGCCAGCCTCCAGCAGGCGATCCCGCTGCCGGAGCTCGGCGACCACGTCCTCCGCGACCGTCATCGCGGTCCGCCCTGCGAGGAACCCGAACTCCGGTCCGTACACCCCCTCGCCGTTCACGGGCCGGATAGGGGTCAGCCCCAGACGCAGACCGAGCTCGTAGTCCTCGCGACCACATCCAGGGGCGATGTGTACGATCCCCGTCCCGTCGGTCGCCGTCACGTCCTCCCACGGGACGACCCGGTGCCCGCCAGCGCGCTGCGCCTCGAGGTCCGCGAAGAAGGTCTGATAGCGCAACCCAACCAGATCCTGGCCCTTGAAGCTCGCGACACGCTCGACCTTTCCGAGCCGCTTCGCCGCGACCTCGCCGAGGATGAGCGTGTAGGAGTCTCCCGGACGCCGGACCTCGACATAGTCCAGCGCGGGATGTACCGCCGCCGCCACGTTCGCGGCGAGGGTCCAGGGCGTCGTCGTCCAGATCAGCAGGCGCCGATTCGGGTCATCCAGGAGGGGCACGCTCGCCCAGACCGCGAGGTGGTCCACCTCTTTGTAGGAGGCGGCCATCTCGTGCTCGGAGAGGCTCGTGCCGCAACGGGTACACCATGGCATCGGGAGCGAGCCCTGGTAGAGCCAGCCCCGCTCGTGACAGAGCCTCAGGAAGTGCCAGATCCCTGCGATGTTCGCGTCTGTGTGCGTGTAGTAGGAGTCGTCCCAGTCCATCCACTGGCCGAGACGACGGGACTGCTCGGTGATGACCCCCGCGAAGGTGTTCACCCGGTCCCTGCACGCCTTCGAGAACTCCGCCAGCCCGAAGGCCTCGATGTCCGACTTGCCCTTGAAGCCGAGCGCCTTCTCCACCTCGACCTCGACCCACAGACCCTGACAGTCGAAGCCGTTCTGATATCGTGCGCGAAACCCCTGCATGGCCCGGTAGCGAAGGAACACGTCCTTGAGGGTGCGCCCCCAGGCGTGGTGAACGCCCATCGGGTTGTTCGCTGTGATGGGCCCGTCCACGAACCTGAAGAGCGGACCGTCTCTCCGCAGCTCGCGGAGCTTCTCGAACGTGTGATTTGCGTCCCAGTGCGCGAGGACCTCGCGCTCGAGGGCCAGGAAGTCAGGCTGGGTGTCGACGGGGTTCACGAGGATCTCAGAGGAAGAGGTCTTGACGAGATGGTGGCGATGAGGCGCAAGCAGATAACACACCGCCTGCTTCAAGGTCAAGAAGTCGCTGGTTCTGCTGGTGGTACGCGCAGAGCCGATCGCAAGGGAGCTCATCGATCCCGCTCGGGCTGGCCGCCCTCAGCAGCTCCTGAAGCGTCTGATCGAGAATGGATCCGAGACGACGTACCAACTCGCCTCGAAACGGCGTGCAGGTGTAACAACCGTGTGTGGAGATGACCAGCCGCAGACGGGAGGTCCGACAGAGCCGCGGCGTGGTCCTCAGAGAGGGTGCGCGCCCTTCGGCCAGGAGCCCCTGGACCTGGTTGTTGACGACGACGCGCTCGCCCCAGCGCGCCCTCGCGCGCGTCAGCGCGGAGAGGATCTGCTCCCGGTGCTCCATCACGAACGCGGCATCCACCTCGTACTGAGGCAGATACTTCGGCTTGTACTCGATGAACCTCGGACCGAGGGGCAGGAGCCTCTCGGCCGCCAGCTCCATCTCGTTGACGTTCAAAGGATCGAGCACGAACGACAGCCCGACGTCGGCGTGTACCGCGCAGAGCGCGGCTACGTTGTCCAACAGTCTGGCGAAGTCCCGCCGATGTGACGGGTAGTTGTGTATTCGCTGGTGTGTCTCCGGCGTCCCCGCGTCCAAAGACACCCGGATCCAGGCGACGTCACGGAGCGCCCTGAGCGCCCGCGCCGTGAGCACCGAGCCGTTCGTGTACAGCCCCACGGCGATCCCACCACCCGTCAGGCGCTCCAGCAGATCCGCGATCCGAGGGTGGAGCATCGGCTCCCCCCGATCACCGGCGATCACGACGGCCAGCACGCCGACCTCGATCATCTCGTCCACGAGACGCTCCAGGCGCTCCCAGGGCAGAGACGACGCCGAGAGCTCTCGATAGTACCCATCGCAGAACGTGCAAGCGTGATTACACCGGTCTGTGTTCACATCCAGATACACTGTCGAGAGCGATCTCGACCTGTCTCCAGCGATCGCGGCCGCGGCGCGTTCAGGGAACCTGGAGAGCTTCGCCTCGAAGTCGAATGCGTCAGGGGACCACTCACGCGGCAGGTCGGATCTCACGGGAGAACATCCTCGCTGACATGGGAGAGAACACTCTATGGCGCCTGCGCTCACGACGCCACATCGCGGCTCCCCCCCTGGCGCCCCCCCCACGCGCGCCGAGCCCCCGCCCCGAGGCGATGAGGCCCGGCAGCGGAGATCACATCCCCATCCCCAAGATCGCCGCCCGCACCGCCTCGGCCCGGGGCGCGAAGCGCGTGATCTCCCCGGCCGCCTCGACGATGACCAGCCTGTCTCCGTCCGGGAAGACCGCGATCCAGTAGGTGTCGTCCTCCGCGCCCATGGGGGCGGCGAGCTCCAGCAGGAAGCCGGGGACGCCGCCAGCGCTGAGGTCGCTCTCGGCCTGGAAGGTGTAGCCGGCGTCCAGCATGCGCTTCTTTGTGGCCTCCTTCCAGAAGGCGAGGGTGGCCTCGGGCTCGTGCTCGGCGGTGCGCACCTGGAATAGCACGCCGTCCGGGCTCACGGCGCGGAAGGGGCGGCGCTTCTCGTAGGCGGCGAAGCCCTCGGGGGCGCTGACGGTGACGCCCTTCAGCTTCTTCGCCGGGATGGCGCCGCGGAAGCCCTCGATCAGGTCGGAGAGGTTCAGCGTGTTCAGCCAGGGGAAGGAGCTCTGACCGTCCCGGCGCGGCGCGGTGCGCTCGCGGAACTGGAAGGAGACGGTGACGGTGGCGTACTCCACCTGGTTCTGGAGCAGGCGGATCTGCCCCTCCAAGCGCTCGATCTCGTCGATCAGGCTGGTGATCTGGCGCTCGACGGTGACGACGGCGTCGGCGTGGGCTCCGCCCAGCACCTCGTAGTAGCGCTCGAGCACGTCCTCCCGCGCGGCGAGCCGGGCGCGCAGGTCGCTGAGCGTGGACGTGCGATCGGAGCGGGAGAAGCCCTTCTGCACCACGACGCCCAGCGTGCCGGCGTAGCCCAGCAGGGTGTCGGTGGCGGCGACGGGGACGCGCAGGACCACCTGCTGGCTGGCCAGGGTGGAGAAGTAGCCGCCGAGCTCGGCGTTCTTCGCGATGATCGCGTCAGCGGCGGCGTCGCGCTGCGCCACCTTGAGCACGAGGCTGGCCTGGACCTGGGAGTCCCCCGGAGGCGCGACCTTCTCCGAGGGCGGCGCGGCCTCGGGGGCGGCCAGGGACACGGGCGAGAGCAGGAGGGTGAGGAGGAGGGCGATCATCAGCTCTGCCCTCCCTTGATCGCGGCGAGGACGGCGTCCTTGTAGCGATCCTCGTGCGCCGGGGAGGGGTAGTAGACCTCCACCAGGTAGAGGTCGTCCCCGTCCACGCGCACGCCGACGAGGTAGCGCCAGGCGGGGTCCGACTCGCTCACGAAGCGGATGAGCTGGTAGCCGCCCTCGGTCGTGACCTCGGCGCTCTCGAACTCGGGGCCGAGGCGCTCGCGGAGGGCGCGCACCCAGAAGGCGGCGTCGCCCGCGGGGTCGTTCTCCAGCTTCGACGTCCAGATCGAGGCGCCGTCCGCCGACTCGGCGACGAAGTGCTTCTTCTCGTCCAAGGCCACGAAGCCGGTCGGCACGGCCATCTTGGAGAGCTCGGCCGCCGCCGCCACGTCGCGGCGGAAGGGCGAGAGCCGGTGGATCCAGGAGAAGCCGAAGGGGTCCTGGCCGGGGGCCTGAGAGGCGAAGGCCGGGCGCGCGACGACGTCCACCGTGATGCGCGACATGCTGGCCAGGCTGGCCAGCGTGCGGAGCTGACCCTCCATGACGTCGATCTCCTCGGAGAGCCGCCGGATCTGCGCCAGCAGCGCCAGCTTCTCGCTCTCGCTCCTGGCCTGGGCCAGCAGGGCGACCAGGCGCTCCCGCGTGGCCTTGGAGGTCTTCAGACGCAGGTCCACGGCGGTGAAGGCGTCCGTGACGTCCTGGGCCGTGATCGCCTTGTCCAGCACCTCGCCGAGCCCCAGCACCGCCTTCATCGCCTCGTCGAAGCGCTCGACCGGGACGCGCACGGTCAGGCGGTTGCCGGCGAGCTGCTCGACGTGGCCGCCCATGCCCTCGATGAGGGTCACGACCTGCTCCAGCAGCTCCGTGGTCTTCGTCGCCTGCAGCCGGGCGTAGCCGGTGTAGTGGATCATCCGCTTCGCCGGCTTCTGCTGCTCGGCGGCGGGCGGGGCCTTCTCCGCCGGGGGCGGGGCCTGGCTGGTGGTCGAGCCGGTCGTGGTGGTGCGGGCCGGCGCGGGGGAGGCGGGGGCCGGGGCGCCCGCGCGGGCGCCGCGACCACCCTTGGAGCCGCCCTCGCTGGTGACCCCCGCGGAGGTGGCCACGGCGGTCTGGTAGGAGCGCCCGGCGGGGACCCTGGAGAGGGCCTCCTCCTCCATCTCGTAGCCGGCGTCGTCCATCGGGGCGGGCTCGGGTGGCGGAGGCGGCGGGGCGGGCGCGTAGTCGTAGTCCGCCTCGGCGTACATCACGGACTTCTTCGCGCAGGCGCCCGCGGAGAGCGCGAGCAGCACGAGCAGGGAGAGCAGGCGTCGTCTCATGGTTCTCCTCAGGCGCTCGCGACGAGCTCGCCGCGCAGCGAGTTGGTGAACGCGCGGGTGACGGTGACGCTTACAGTGCGCCCCACCAGCCCCGGCTCCCCCGGGAAGTTGATCATCTTGTTGGTGCTGGTGCGCCCGCAGATGACGCCGTCGTCGTGGGCGCTCGGCCCCACGACCAGCACCGAGACCGTGCGCCCCTCGATCTCCCGGTTCCGCTGGAGCGCGAGCCGGCGCAGCAGGGCCTGGAGCTCGGTGAGCCGGGCGGAGGCCACGTCCTCGGGCACCTCGTCCTTGCCTACGAGCTTGAGCGCGGCCGTCAGCGGGCGCGGGGAGTACTTGAAGGAGAAGGCGTTGTGGAAGCCCACCTGCTCGCAGAGCGAGAGGGTCTCCCGGAAGTCCTCCTCCGTCTCGCCGGGGAAGCCGACGATGAGGTCGGTCGTCAGGGCGAGATCGGGGCGCGCGGAGAGCAGATCGTCCACCAGGCGCAGGTAGACCTCGCGGGTGTAGAAGCGCTTCATGCGCCGCAGCACGCGATCCGAGCCGCTCTGCACGGGCAGGTGCAGGTGGCTGGTCAGGTTCGGCAGGTCCCGGTAGGCCTGCACCACGTCCGGGCCCATGTCGCGCGGGTGGCTGGTGGTGTAGCGGAGCCGGTCCACGCCCGGGACCGCGGCCACGGCGTAGAGGAGCTGGGCGAAGCTGAGCTCGCCCGAGACCTTGAGCCCATACGAGTTGACGTTCTGCCCCAGCAGGGTGATCTCGCGCACCCCGCGGGCGGTGAGCTCGCGCACCTCGCCGAGGATCTCCGCCGAGGATCGGCTCAGCTCCGGCCCGCGGGTGAAGGGCACCACGCAGAAGGTGCACTTGTTGTCGCAGCCCTTCTGGATGGTCACGAAGGCGCCCACGGTGGAGCCGGCGTCCGGGTCCAGGTCCGCGGCGAAGACGTAGTCGTCGCGGTCCAGGAATTCGGTGTCCAGGACGCGGCGCTCGGCGGCGGCGGCCACCAGCGCGCGGATCTGGGGGATGGCGTCGGGGCCCATCACGAGATCCACGTCCGGGTAGCGGTCCAGGAGCGCCTTGCCCTCCTGCTGCGCCACGCAGCCCGCCACGGCCAGGGTGAGCGGGCGGCGCCGCTTGATGCGCCGCATGTCGCCCAGGAAGGAGTGGAGCTTCTGCTCCGGTTTCTCGCGCACCGAGCAGGTGTTGATGATGACGAGATCGGCCTCGTCCGGGTCCTCGGTGGGTGCATAGCCGTCTCTGGCCAGCAAGGCCCGCATCTTCCCGGTGTCGTAGACGTTCATCTGGCACCCGAAGGTGCGGATGTAGACGTGCTTCATGTCGCGCTCCAGCGGCGACAGGGTAACGTTGTCACGGAGGATCGCCATGCGCCCGGCTCTGCTGCTGCTCCTGCTCCCCGCCTGCACGCCCCCCGAGACCGACAAGAACGAGACCCAGCGCCAGGAGAGCGGGGAGACCGGCAGCCCCGACGAGACCGGCGAGACCGGCCACACCGCCGAGACCGCCCACACCGCCGAGACCGCCCACACCGCCGAGACCGCCCACACCGCCGAGACCGCGGAGCCCGGCCCCGACTGCGAGCTCGGGGTGAGCGGGGCCATCCACGTGGGCGAGGGCGACACGGTCTCGCTCCAGTTCAACTGCGGGGGCGAGGTGCGCACGGACCTGACCCTGAACCTCGACGACCTGAACCGCGACGCCGTCTTCGACGCGAGCACCTGGACGCTGACCTGGGTGACCGATCTGAACGACGCGGGCGAGTACAGGCTGGACCCGGAGGCCTCGAACGGCGCGCGGCTGGACCTCTCGCTGTGGGTCTCCGACGCCTTCTGGGACGAGGACAACGAGGCGGTGGAGGCCGAGGAGTACGAGCTGGAGGACGGGCTGCCCGTGTTCCACCTGGACGTCGACGACGACATCAACAGCGAGTACGACACGCCCGCCACCCTGGTCTACCGGGGCCACACCTACAGCATCGAGGCCCAGTACCGCGGGGCCAGCAGCTACTACTACCCCCAGAAGTCGTTCACGCTGGACTTCTCGGAGGACGACAAGTTCGACGACGACGACTACGGCTGGGGCAAGGCCGAGTCGCTGGTCCTGCACACCACCTTCGACGACAACTTCTACCTGCGCAACCGCCTCACCTACTGGCTCTGGGGGCAGCTGGACGAGGACAACCTGGAGATCCGCACCTTCTCCGCCGTGGTCTACCTGGAGGGCGAGTACTGGGGCCTCTACCAGGTCCAGGAGCGCGTGGACGAGGAGTTCTACGAGGACCGCGACCTCTCCCACGACGGGGACGCCTTCAAGGGTATCGACCACAACGCCAACTTCTACAGCACCGACGTCTACGGCAGCACGAAGTCATACTGGTACGCCGGATACGAGAAATTCATGGGCGAGCCCGAGGACGGCGACGACGGCGCCTACGACGACCTGTCCGAGCTCGTGGAGTGGGCGGCGACCTCCTCGGACGGCGAGTTCCGCAGCGAGCTCGGCGATCACTTCGTGGAGAACGAGATCTACGACTGGTTCATCCTGGTGACCTTCGTGGGCGGCTGGGACTCGGGCGGCAAGAACCAGATCCTCTACCACGACCCCGACAGCGAGGACCCCTGGCGCTTCCTGCCCTGGGACTTCAACGCCTCCTGGGGCCAGCAGTGGGAGACCAGCCGGGTGAGCGTGGACACCTACGACGACTTCACCTGGGCGAACAACCTGTTCTATCGCTCGCTCCAGGACGACGCGCTCTCGTATGCGCTGTGGAGCCGCTACCGCACCGCCCTCGCCGGCCCGCTGGACCCCGACGTGATCCTGGCGCAGGCCCGGAGCATCCGCGAGGAGATCGAGCCCGCCGCCACGCGCTCCTGGCGGAAGTGGGCCGACCAGTACCACTCCTACAGCGGGTGGAGCAGCTCGCGCTCCGCCTCCGGGGACTGGACGACCCCCGAGACGGAGGCCGACTACGTCTACGCCTGGATCGAGGGGCGCTGGGACGTGCTGGACGAGGTCGTCGCCAGCGCGGGGCACTGAACCTCGGCTACAGGTCCAGGCGGACGCCGAGCTCGACCACCTGGTTCGGCGGGAGCTTGAAGTAGGCCGTCGCCGGCAGCGCGTTGCGGGACAGGAAGGCGAAGAGCAGCTCCTGCCAGCGCTTCATGCGGCCGGCGTTGCTGGCGATGAGCGTCTCGTGCCCGATGAAGTAGGTGAGCTCGTCCGCACGCACCGGCAGCTTGAAGCGCTCGATCGCCAGGGCGATGGCCGAGGGCACGTCCGGCTCCTCCATGAAGCCGTAGTGGACGATGAGGCGCCACAGCCCGTCGCCCATCTCCGTGGCCTCCACCCGGCGCGCGACGTCCACGCGAGGCGTGCTGTCGATCAGGACGGTCAGCAGCACCACCGTCTCGTGCAGCACGTGGATGCGCTGGACGTGGTGGGTGAGGATGAGCGGGATGTAGCGATCCGTGGACGCCATGACCACGCAGCCGCCGCGCACGCGGATGGCCTTGTTGTCGATCAGCTCCTGGTGGAAGCGCGGCAGGGGCCAGGCGTGCCGGGAGAAGTGCTCGGCCAGCAGGAGGCGCCCCTTCTTCCAGGTGAACATCACCGTGAACGCCAGCGCGCCGCCGACGATGGGGATGTAGCCGCCGCTGGAGAGCTTCACGAGGTTGGCCGCGAAATAGGGCACGTCGAAGGACAGGAAGAGGATGAGCAGCGGCAGCGCCTTGCTCATCGGCCAGCCCCAGCGCTTCACCATGACGTTGAAAAAGGCGATGGAGGTGATGCAGAGGGTCCCGGTCACGGCGATGCCGTAGGCCGCCGCCAGCGCGCCCGAGCTCTTGAAGCCCAGCACCAGCCCGATGCTGGCGAAGGCGAGCCCCCAGTTGATCTCCGGGCTGTAGATCTGCCCCTCCGCCGCCGCCGAGGTGTGGCGCACCGTGACGCGCGGGAAGTAGCCGAGCTGCACCGCCTGGCTGGTGAGCGAGAAGATGCCCGAGATCAGGGCCTGCGAGGCGATGATCGTGGCCGCGGTGGACAGCCCCACCAGCGCATACGTCATCCAGCCCTTGGGCACCTGCGAGAAGAAGACGGTGGAGGCCAGCTCCGGGTGCTCCAGCAGCAGCGCGCCCTGACCGAAGTAGTTGAGCAGCAGCGCCGGGAAGACGAAGCTGAACCAGGCCGCGCGGATGGGGAAGCGGCCGAAGTGGCCCATGTCCGCGTAGAGCGCCTCCACCCCGGTGAAGGCCAGCACCACCGAGCCCAGCGCGACGAAGCCGTGCGTGGTGTTGGCCTGGAAGAAGGAGATCGCGTGCAGCGGCGAGATCGCCTCCAGCACCGCCGGGTAGTGGAGCAGGTTCACCACGCCCAGCACGGCCAGCGTGCCGAACCAGATCACCATCACCGGCCCGAAGAGGGCCCCCACCTTCGCCGTCCCGCCCTTCTGGATCGAGAACAGCGCCAGCAGCACGCCGCAGGTGATCGGCACCACCCAGGAGTGGAGCGAGGGCGCCGCCACCGCGAGGCCCTCCACCGCCGAGAGCACGGAGATCGCCGGGGTGATCGCGCTCTCGCCGTAGAGCAGGCCAGCCCCGAAGAGGATGAGCGCGATAAGCCCGCCCATGGGGGCGGCGCCGGGCTGCTTGCCGCCGCGCAGCACGAGGCCCAGGAGGGCGAGGATCCCGCCCTCTCCCCGGTTGTCGGCCCGCATCACGAAGGCGAGGTACTTGACCGACACCACCATCGTGAGCGACCAGAAGATGAGCGAGAGCACGCCCAGGACGTTGTTGGCGTTCGGCTCGAGCCCGTGCGGGCCGCTCACGCACTCGCGGAGCGCGTAGAGCGGGCTGGTGCCGATGTCGCCATAGACCACGCCCAGCGCCCCGAGGGCCAGCGCGGCGAGACGCTTCCGGCGCTCCTCCGGGCTCAAGGACGCGAGCGGATCTTCGTGTGGGTGGGCCGTATCGGAGCTCATAGGGCGGGCCCTTAACCGACGAGCGCCGGTCTGGCCCGCCCAGGCAGGCTCCTGGGGCTCACCTCCAGCCACCCGCGGGCCAGGCGGGGCCGGAAGCCGAGCCGCTCGGCGGCCTCTCCGAACTCACGCACCACGGCGGGATCCACCTTGCGGCCGAGGGCGAAGGAGGCGCCGCGCCCGGTGGCGGCGAGCACCAGGGGCTCCACCAGGCAGGCGAAGACCTGGAAGGGGCCGTAGCCCGCCAGGATCTGGTAGATGAGCCCCCAGCCGTCCCGCCACCAGCCATCGGGGACGGAGACCGCCTCGCCCGCCAGCACGCGCGCGCCGCGCGGGGGACGCCCGATGATGGTGTTGGGGAGCGCCACGTCGATGACCACGGCCCCCGGGCTCACGGCCTCGGCGGGCAGGGTGGCGCCCGTGGGGCCCGCGCCGATGATGACGGCGCAGCCCTGCGCGGCCTCGGCGGGGCTCGCGCAGGCCACCGCGCCGGGGACCCCGCGCGCGGCCCGCGGGTGGTCGAGGCGCAGGGTCACGCCCTCCTCCGCCAGCAGGGCCGCGACCGCCCCGCCCACCGCCCCGCTGGCGCCGATGATGGCCACCGGCCCCTCCCGCTCGCGCAGCACGGCCCGCGCGTTCCGCCACAGCGCCCAGCTTGTCGCCGCGGCGCCCGTGGTGACCGGGACGGGGACGCGCTCAGCGAGGGCCTCCCCGCGGCTGGCGACCACGGCGCACAGGCTCCCCAGCCCGATCGCGCTCACGTCCCCAGCCAGGGCCGCGGCCCGCATCATGCGGGTCAGCGCCCGCTCCTGATCGCCGAGCATCTGGGCGGGGGTCAGCGGCAGGCCGATGATCACGCCCTCGGCCACGCCGCCCAGGCCGAGGCGGCACTCCAGCGCCACGTCCCCCGGGTCCGTCCCGTCCCGATGGCCGAGCGCGAGCCCTGCCCGCAGCGCCCGCACGCCGTGAACCCGCTGATGGAAGACCGTCAGCGCGTGGACCAGGAAGGCGAAGCGCGGGGGCCCCAGCTCAGGCTCCCTGGGCCTTCTCGGCCATCAGGTGGACGACCAGGTTGTAGAAGGTCGCCACGCGGAAGAGCTTCGCCACCTCGCTGGTGCGCAGCCCCTCCTTGAACTCCTCGCGCGGGATCTCGGGCATGGCGTCGGCCAGCTTCTGGAGGGCCAGCGGGGTCAGCACGCCGGCGACCTCGTAGGGCTCGTCGCCCATGCTGGTCTGCGCGGTCTTCTCGATGCCGCCGCGGGGGATCTTGATGTCGAAGGCCCGCTCGAGCCGGAAGGCGATGTCGAGGAAGTCGAGGCTCTCCGCGCCCAGATCCCCGATCACCTTGGAGTCGTAGGCGATCTCGTCCTCGTCGAGCCCCAGCGCCTCGGCGAAGGCCGTGCGGACCTTGGCCCAGATCTTCTCGTCCACGGTGTTCGGCAGGTCCATCGGCGTCCCCTCTCTCCTGTTGGTAGCGTCGCGCGTTCGGCCCGAAGATGTACCCTGCAGCGCGCGCTCACGCACCTGCCAGGCCATGTTCGCGCAGAACCCGGCGGGCCAGCACCACAGGCCAGGTCGCCGCGCCCAGGTAGCCCAGCAGCGCCTCCTCCGTGTCCAGGCGCTCGCGGTCCAGGGTCAGGGGCCGCTCTCCCGGACGCGCCGGGCGAAACACGAAGAAGGCCGCGCCCTCCCCGCAGCGCCGCCCGCCGAAGAGGGCCTCGGCCTCAGCCAGCGCGTCCGCGCCGCCAGCCACCGCCACGTCCGCCCTGCCCTCGGCGACCGCGCGGGCCCCCTCCACCACCGCCGTCCAGCCCCCCTCCTCGTCGTCGCAGTAGTTGCTGTTGGTGCCCTGGAAGTCGTGAATCGCCGAGGCGAAGCCCAGGATGTTGTTGCTGAGCCCCTTGACCAGCCACAGCGGGTGGATGAGCGGGTAGCCCCGGCTGGCGAAGGCGCCGAGCGAGAACTGCCCCTCGGGGCTCGTGGCGGCCTCCAGCGCGGGGCGCAGATCCTCGGCGTCTCCCGCCTGAGGCGTGGCGCCGATGTACATGGCGCGGCGCTCGGGCGGGACCTCCTCCCAGCCGGGCGCCTCGGAGAGGGCGAGCCGGATGGCGGAGACGCCCAGCTGCACGGCCCGGCCCATCAGCTTCAGCTTCTTGCGGTCCTCGATGTAGGCGTGCGCGCGGAAGCCCGGGACCTCCCCCGGGCGCCCGCCCATGGCCCCCTGCGCGCCCACGCCCGCGGGGCACAGCAGCCCGATGCCTGCGATCACCACCGGACGACCCTGAATTTCCAGCTCAGGCACGAGGCCCCTCCCACAGGGGGTGCGCGAGCGCGAGGCAGGCGTTCTGCCCCCCGAAACCAAAGGAATTGGAGAGCATGACCCCCACCTCGCGCCGGACGGGCTCGGGGAGGACGTCGATGGGGCAGTCGGGGTCCGGCTCCGCGAGCCCCACCGTCCCGGGGAGCATCCCAAGCCCGAAGCCCGCGATGCACGCGGCGGCCTCCACCGCGCCGGCGGCGGCGATGGTGTGTCCGACCGCGCCCTTGATGGAGGAGACCGGCACCGGGCCCAGCGCGCGGCGGATGGCCAGCGCCTCGGCCCGGTCTCCCACCGGGGTCCCGGTCCCGTGCGCGTTGACGTAGCCCACGTCCTCCGGGCGCAGTCCCGCGTCGGCCAGCGCCCGGCGCATGGCCAGCTCCGCGCCCGCCCCGTCGGGGTGGGGGGCGGTGACGTTCCAGGCGTCCACGCTGGTGCCCGCGCCCAGCACGCGCGCGTACACGCCCGCGCCCCGGGCCCGCGCCGCCCCCAGGCGCTCCAGCACGAAGATCCCGGCGCCCTCGCCGATGAGGAAGCCGTCCCGGCGCCGGTCGAAGGGGCGGCACAGCCCGGGGCTCAGCGCCCCCAGCACCACGAAGGAGAGCAGCCCCACCGGGTGGATCATGCTGTCGTGCCCGCCCACCACGGCGACGTCGGCCAGCCCGCGCTGCAGCGCCCGCGCGCCCTCGGCGATGGCCTGCGCGGCGGCGGCGCAGGCGGAGAAGCTGGTGCCCGTGGGGCCGAGCGCGCCCAGCCTCCGCGCGAGGGCGTGGGTGACGCGCTCGGGGAGGTGACGCCGGGGCGCCGCATGCCGCGGGTCGAGATCGCGCGCCATCGAGGCCCGATCGAAGATCCGGGCCCCCTGCGCGTCTGTGATCAGGTGGGGGAAGAGGTCGTCCTGGAGCTCGCGCGGAGTGACGCTGGAGAGCCCGGTCCCCAGGTAGACGGCGGTGCGCGGCCCGGCGAGCGCGCCCGGCGCTTGGAGCCCGGCGCTGGCCAGCGCGTCCTCGAGGGCCGCGAGCGCCAGCAGCGCCTTGCGATCGTCGGGGAAGTCGGAGAGCTCCGGGAGGGGCAGCTCCACGACGGCCGCCTCGGACACGGGCAGCGCCCCGTGGAGCGGCCGGCTGCAGCGGCGCCCCTCGGCCAGGGCCTCCCCGAGCGCGGACAGACCCAGGCCCGCGGACGTGACCACGCCTGCGCCGGTCACGACCACCGCCTCGTCCGTCGCGCGACACTCGGTCGCCGGTCTCGGATTCACTCCCGCTCGCACGCTTCCTTCCCGCCGGCAAAGCAGCGGTAGGTCCCCGCCACAGCTCCGGTCACGGTGGTCCGTAACCTGGAGCGGTCCTCGAGGATGGCCGTGACGAGACACTGGTCGGAGCTCTCCAGGGGGACGGAGACCTCCTTGCCCTTCTCGTTACCCTTCCCGCCGGTGCACTCCACGCTCATGCGGCCGGTGCCGGCGGCCTCGGAGACGAAGCGCAGAGCGGGCCCGGCGCGGGCGGGGGCCTGCTCCGCGAGGACATCGGGCGTGGGCGGCGCGGGGAGCTCCGTCGGCGTGGCCACGGCGGGGGCGCGCTCCTTCATCAGGCGGGTGCGCAGCCCGCCCAGGTCCAGCGCGAAGACCAGGCCGACCACGCCCACGGCGCCCAGGAGCCCGACGACCGCGCCGATGACGGCGAAGATCCTCATACTCGGCGCGTTCTCCTCAGGGGCAGGATCGGGCAGGCGCGCGGTGGTCGCGTCCAGCATCCCCACCTGACCGAGCGGCGCGGGGCGCTGCGCGGACTCCTCGAACCAGCCCTCCGTGGGGCTCTTCGTGGGCGGACGGGCCGCGGGCGCGGGCGCGGGCGCGGCGGCCCCAGGAGCGGCGGCCAGCGGCGAGGGCTGGACCACCGAGGGGAAGGCCGGCGGCCCCACCGAGGGGAAGGCCGGCGGGGCGCCGCGGCTGCGGGTCGGCGCGGGCGGATCCTGGGGCAGGTTCACCGGGCCCGCGGGGATGGGCGGGAAGACCGGGAGCGGGGGCGGCTCGTCCGAGGCGCGCGACGGGGGCGGGGGCGCGGCGGAGTTGGACCGCTCCATCACCACCGCGCCGAGACCGGCGGGCTCCGGCGCGTCCACGCCATCGACCACGACGCCGACGTCCTCCGCCTCCAAGGCGGGCTCCGCCAGCAGCGTGCTCTCCGGGGAGACGCCGCTGGGCAGGGTGACCGAGCTCTCAGGCCCCAGGTCCGTGCTCTCCGCCGCCTCCGCCATGAGCGTCGGCTCGTCGAGCCCGTCCGAGACGGGCTTCTTCGGCTCCTCCATCGTGGCGAGGCGCGTGGGCGCCTCCGTCCAGTCGTCCGGCTCCAGGTCCGGCGCGTCCGGGGCGTTGGCGAGGCCGCCGCGGAGGGTGGGCTCGCCGTCGGTGCGGGTCGGCGGATCCTCGCCCATGGCCTCGGGGATCTTGGAGTTCATCCCGCGACCGGAGGGGGCCCCGGTGTGCGGGATGGGAGAGAAGCCGCGGGCGATGGAGTCCTCGAGCTCGGCGAGCGCGCCGGCCCGGAGCTGGTCGCCCATGGAGGGCCCCATCGGCGGGACGATGGACTGCACGGGCGCGCCGAGGTTGCGGATCCCGGTCTGCACGAGGGCGTCGATGTCCGCCGCGGAGAGCTTGGTGAGCGCGACCGAGTCCTCGGGCAGGATCACGTCGGCCAGCGGGTTCGGCTCGCGCGGGGCCTCCTGGGCGGCGCGGACCAGGGGCGGGATGACGCGCTCCGCCCACTGCCCCAGGTCTTCATCGCTGACCAGGCGGGAGAGCGAGCGCGCCCGCTGGAAGAAGTCCGCCGCCGACGGCCGCTTCTCATGGGCGAAGTCCAGGGACTCGCGCAGGAGGCCGTGCAGCACCGTCCAGGCCTCGCCCTCCAGTCCCAGGAACCGACCCAGCGCGCCCAGGCGATCCTCGAGGAAGGCGACGTGCTTCTCGGGCCTGCCCTTGGCCTTGCCCAGCTTCTCCAGCGCCAGCACCTCATAGAGGGTGGCGCCCAGAGAGTAGACGTCCGAGGCCGGGGTCTCCGGCTCGAAGAAGAGCCGCTCCGGCGCCATGTAGTCCAGCGAGCCGAACTGCAGCTCCTGTGTGTGGCTCTCGCGGTTCTCGATCTCCGAGCGCGCGACGCCGAAGTCGAGCACCTTGATCATCCCGGTCTCATCGACCATGATGTTGCTCGGCTTGATGTCGCGGTGGATCACGCGCAGCGGCTTGTCCCCGGGGATGGGCGGCCGGTTGTAGGCCGCGTCCAGCGCGCTGGCCACGCAGGCCACCGCCTCGACCGCCGCCCGCACCGGCATCCTCGCGCTCGACTCCTGGAGCGCGTTGGCCACGGCGCGCAGGTCCACGGCCTCCAGGTACTCCATCACCACCGCCGTCCGGTGGTCGATGGAGGTCAGGTCGATGACGTCCACGATGTTGCGGTGGCGCAGCAGCCCGAGCAGCCGGGCCTCGTCGCGGATGCGCCGCGTGACGTCGTCGTTGTCCGACCACTGGGCCTTGAGCAGCTTGATCGCGACGAGACGCGAGAAGCCGTCGGCGTGCATCACCTTGGCGAGGTACACCGAGCCGAAGCCGCCGGACGCGATCTCTCGGATGAAATGGAAGCGCCGGGCGGTCTCGCGGCTCGACACGGGGTCCTCAGCTCCTGGGCTCAGAGAGGGTCTCCCTCTCGGGCGCACAGGTTAGCATGAAAGGATGGCCCTCACGCGGAGCCCACCTCGGCGGGCGCGGGGCCCTCGTCCGAAAAGACGGGCTCGCGCGCGGGCAAGAGCGGGCCGATACCCAGGTCCATGGTCCGGTCGAGCATGGCGAGCACGTGGGCTGCGATAGGGGCAGCCGAGGAGCCCGCGCGCGCGACGCCCGGCCGGAAGACGACGCGCACGAAGCTGCCGGCGAAGCCGGGGCCCATGAGCACGTCGGCCTCGGGGACCTCACCCTCCACCGCGAGCCGCCAGTCGGGATCGCGGATCAGCCCGAAGGTCCGGCTCTCCGCGCTCTCCCGAGCCGCCATGGCGGTGAAGCCGAGCTGGCGGACGCGATCGGCCTCGCCGACGACCAGCGCCTCCAGCTCCTCGGCGCGCCAGTCGATGGGCAGGCCCTCGATGGAGGCGTGGTGCAGCAGGATGAGCGGGAGATCGGGCAGCGTGCGCCCCAGCACCATCAGCGCCGCGCCGAAGCGCGGGTTCAGCTCCGTGGGGAAGAAGCCCTGGGCGGTCATGACCCCGTCCACGGTGAAGACCCCACGAAAATCGACGTTGTCTCTCAGCCAGGCCCCGGCGCGGCGGCCGACCTCGCGCATCTGCGCGCGACCCCAGGCGGGCGGATCCCAGGTGGTCGCGGCCTGGCTGTAGAAGAAGTAGGGGTGACGCGGGCGGCGAAGCACGATCATCTCGCAGGGGCGGAAGACCGCGACGCGCTCGGGGAGCACCCAGCCGTGGATGGAGCAGGGGATCCCCTCCAGGAAGGGCGTGACGCGGACCCGGTCGCAGCGCTGGGCCAGGGTCTCGGCGGCGGCGGCGGCGTCCTCGGGGCTCCGCACCCAGAAGGTCAGCGAGGCCCCGCCGTGGAAGCCCGAGCGTGCGTCGCCGGCCCAGACGGTGCCCTCCCCGCGGTCGAGCGCGCGGGCGGCCTCCTGCAGCGCCTCGAGCTCGGCCGGGACCACGCGCCAGGGCGCGACCTGGATCCCGGCCTGCTGGAAGACGCTGTCGATGACGACCTTGTCCTCCAGCGCGTTCCAGGCGGGCCGCCGGGCCCCGAAGACCGGCCGACCCAGCTGAGGATCGCCCGGGGCCAGGAAGGTCCCCAGCACCTTCGCCTCGCGGGCCGGGTCGAAGGCGTCCACCCGCGCCTGGACCTCCGGCGGCGGGTGGCTGAGGATGCGGTTCCCCTCGTGGATGGAGCCCATCAGATCCCGCGGGAGCGGGCGATCGATGAGGATCTCCTCGAAGCCGAGGTCGGAGGGGACGGGGCCGGAGCCGCGGATGACGCCCACGCAGAGGATCCGCGTGGCGCCGAGCTCCTGAAGCAGGCGCGCCGGGTTCGTCGTGCCGGCCAGGATGTCCGCGGTGACGATCCAGGGGTGGGCGGCGACGTGGGCGGCGAGGGCCTCACGCCAGTAGCTGGGGTTCATCCTCCGCTCCGCGCGATCCGAAGCGCGGCCAGCAGCGCCCCCTCGGCGGCCCCGGTGTCGCCCACGACCGCGCGGAGCGCCACCAGCTCCGGATCGGCGAGATCCCTGGGCTCGGGCGAGGGTTGGGAGAGCACGGCCAGGACAGTGGCGCCGCGGTCGGCGGCGTGCTCGGCGGACTCGAGGAGCAGCCAGGCGGCGCCCTCCCCAGGCGGACCCTCGGCCCCCACGCGGAGGCGGTCGCGGGCGCTGCCCAGGTCCACGAGGCTGTCGGCCCCCCCGGCCAGCGCGGCCTCCAGTCGGCCCTCGGCCACACACCACCAGGCCGCGTGCAGCGCGACGCAGCCCGCCTCGCGCCCCCCGGCCCAGGCGCCGTTCTCGCCCATGACGTCGAGGTTGATCGAGACGTGGGCGAGCGCCATGTTGGGGAGGGTCTTGAGCGGGAGCAGGGGCGGGTAGAGATCGCGCCCGGGGCCCGCCAGCAGCGCCTCGTCCAGCGCGCCCTCCCGCTCGGAGGCGGCCAGGCAGCTCTCGGACTCGCCGGTGTCGGGGGGCTCGCGCCCCACGCCGAGGAAGAGGCCCAGGCGGGCCCGGTCTCCGGCGAAGCCCTGGAGCGCCGCGCCGGCCGCCGCCAGGGCGAGCTCGGAGGGGCGGGCCAGCAGCTTGGCGTCCTTGCGGCGCTTGAGCCAGGGGCGGAGGTCGGGGCCCGCGACCACGGCGGCGGTGGCGTCGGGGAGCGCGGAGAGGCCAGCCTGCGGGGCGAGGGAGGATCGCCCCTCTCGCGCGGCGCGGGCGAGCTCCGAGGCGCCGCCGGGCGGGGCCACCACACCCAGGGCCGTCACCACCACCTCGCGGAGCGGCCTCACAGCGCGGAGACCACCAGGCTCCCGTTGGAGCCGCCGAAGCCGAAGGCGTTGGTCAGCGCGTGCCGGACCCGGACCTGGCGGGCCTGGTTGCGGACGTGGTCCAGATCGCAGGCCGGATCCGGGTTGTCCAGGTTGATCGTGGGCGGCAACACGCCCTCGCGCACCGCGAGCATGGACAGGATGAGCTCCACCGCGCCGCAGGCGGCGACGAGGTGCCCCATCATGGACTTCGTGCTGCTGACCGGGATCTTCCGGCTGTGCGCGCCGAGGGCGCGGTGAATGCCGGCGGTCTCGCTCGCGTCGTTCATCGGCGTGCTGGTGCCGTGCGCGTTGATGTAGCCGATGTCCTCGGGGGTCAGCCGCGCGTCCTGGAGCGCCCACTCCATGGCCTGGGCCGCGCCGCGCCCGTCCGGCGGCGAGTCGGTGATGCGGTAGGCGTTGCAGGAGCAGCCGAAGCCGCTCAGCTCGGCCAGCGGCTCGACGTTCCGGGCCTCGGCCCGCTCCAGGCTCTCCAGCACCAGGAAGCCCGCCCCCTCGCCCAGCACGAAGCCGTCGCGGTCGAGGTCGAAGGGCCGGCTGGCGCGCTCCGGCGCGTCGTTGCGCGAGGACAGCGCGCCGAGCAGGGCGAAGCCGGAGATCATGATGGGGTCGACGAGCACGTCCACCCCGCCCACGATCATCGCGTCCACCTCGCCCCGGCGGATGCGCAGCATCCCCTCGCCCACGGCCTGCGACGAGCTCGTGCAGGCGGTGGAGACCGTGGACGCCGGCCCCTGGGCGCCGGAGAGGGAGGCGACGAGCCCCGTGGGCGTGCTGGGCGAGAGGCGCTGCAGCTCGCGCGCCGTGGGCATGATGCCCGTGCGCATGCGCCAGGCCACGTCGGCGAGGGAGGGGCGCTCGGCCTCGCTGCCCACGCACACGCCCACCCGCGCGCCGCCGCGCGTCCAGCCAGCCATGGCCAGGGCCTCGGTCACCGCGGCGAAGGTGAGCCGACCCTTCAGGTCGTGGACGGCCGAGACGTACTCGTAGGGCACCGTGCGCCCGCCCGCGGCCACCGGGTCGGGAGCCTCCGCGGCGATGGTGACGGGGAATCCGGTCGGATCGAAGCGCCGGATCCGCCTGACCGCGCTCTGCCCGCGCAGGCAGGCGCGCCAGGTCTGACGCACATCGAGGCCGAGCGGCGTGACCATGCCGACGCCCGTGATGACCACCCGCCGCCTGTCCGAGCTCATGCGCGCTCCGTGTAGCCGGCCCACAGGCGCCGCAGCTCGGCGCGCTCGGCGGCCTCGACCGCGGCCCGGTCCTCGGCGTTGGCCAGGGGCACCGCGTTGAAGACGAAGAACTGCTCGGCCTGCGAGACCATGCGGCCACCGACCTTCGCCGTGACGTCCACCATGGCGCTCTCGTCGCGCAGCGAGCCGAGGCGGGCGATGAGCTCGATCTCCTCGCCGGGGCGGACGAATTTGCGGAACTTCACCCGGTCCATCATGGTCAGGATGGGGAAGGGCCAGTCCCCGCGCTGCTCGCGCACGGTGAGCCCGATGAGCTTGCCCGCCACCTGCGCCAGGGACTCCATGATCAGCACGCCGGGCACGACGGGGAAGGTGGGGAAGTGGTCCTGGAAGAGCTCCTCCTCGGGCTCCCAGCGCCGGTGCCCCACGGCGCGCACGCCGGGCTCGAGCACGCTGATGGTGTCGATGAGCCGCCACCTCATCGGCCGCCCCTCTTTCCGTGCTCCATCCTGCGCCCCATCCCTGGCTCCATCCCGCCCCCGGTCCGCATCGCTCCGCCCTCCGGCCCGGCCAGCTTAACGCGCTTCGCGGGCGGCGGGTCCCATCCTTCCCTCGCGAGGGATATACTGCGCGCAGGGCGACCTGAGTCACCCCTCCCCTTCCACGAGACCTGCACGCCTCGCTCGGAGGTCCCTTGATCCCGGTTCTGCTCACATTCTTCGGCTGCTTCTCCAACTACTGGTGGAAGGAGCTGGACGAGATGAACTCGCTGGACCCGTCGGAGGTCCCCTACCGCGTGGACGGGCTCGAGGCGACGGACGCGATGATCACCAGCTTCGACTCCGGGTTGTTGTGCCCGGATGGGGAGACCGCCACCTTCATGGCGGTCTACCGCGAGGGCCAGACCGAGAACGTGCCCGTGGCCATCGTCTTCCACTCGGGCGCCTTCGACTACGTGCTGGACCCGGACGAGGACCAGCCGCTGGCGGGCGAGCACTACTACCTGGACAGCCGCCTGCTGCGCTCCTGGTCGGTGAGCAAGATCTGGGAGACGCTGGGGATGCTGTCGCCGCGCACGCTCGACGACGCGGAGCAGAACCTGGGCGCCCTGCCGGCCGCGCTGACCGACGCGGGCGTGGTGCAGATCTACCCGGGCAACTGCTGGGGTGATCTCTGGCACAACGACCCGGGCTCCCAGGACAACTCGCCCGTGGACGGCTTCGAGCGCTCGGGCCGCACGATGGCGCTCGACATGGTCGAGATGCTGCTGAGCGCGAACAAGGCCGCGGACCTGGGCTTCAGCATCCCGGTCACCATCGACACGAGCCAGCTCTACCTCGTCGGCCTCGGCGAGGGCGGGCGCGCGGTGACCGAGCTCCTCCTCTCCGATGAGCTCCCGCCGGTGGCGGGGGTGCTGTTGGACAGCACGCCAGATGATCTCTCGGCGTACACCGCCGACGAGGACGCCTTCGCCGCCGAGGTGGAGGGGCTCTCGCGCATCTACGGGGAGGACGGGCTGGCCGACCTGGCGAGCTGGAGCTTCCTGAGCGTGCCCGAGGACGACCAGCCTGACCGCGTGGCCTTCCTCTGGTCCAGCCAGGATCCGCGCGTGCCGCTGGGCGCGGTGGAGGCGACGGCGGAGGCGCTCGAGGCCGGCGGGGCCGCCTGGGTCTACGACACCGGCGCCCGCGCCCACGTCGCCAGCAACGCCGACGTGAGCTTCGCCCGGGACGTGGTGGACTACCTCCTGAACGGCCAGGTGCCCTCCAGCGGAGAGTGAAGAAGGAGTAAGGTCGGCGGATGGAATCGGTCCCCACGGAACGGCCCACCAGCGTGCTCGGCAGCGTCGTCAGCCTGGGCACCCTGCTGCTGTTCTGCGCGGTGGGAGCGATGCTCGCGCCGCGGGCGGAGATCGGCATCCTCGGCGGGGCGGCGGTCTTCATGATCTACCGGCTCGCCGTGCGCGAGCTGCTCTGCCGGGATCACCGCCAGGGCGTGCGGCTGTCGCGCTCGGGCGACTTCCGCGGGGGGCTGGCCGCCTTCCAGAAGAGCGAGACCCTGTGGGCGCGCCACCCGGTGCTGGACCGCTACCGATGGCTGCTGCTGGGGAGCTCGGGCCCCTACCCCTTCGCCACGCTGGCCCGCTACAACCAGGCCTACTGCCTCTCGCGCATGAACCGGGTGACCGAGGCGATGAAGATCGTCCAGCGGGTGCTGCAGGACGACCCGAAGATGGGACCGGCGCTGGAGCTCAAGGCCATGCTGGAGAACGCGCTCTCGGGCGGCACGGGCGCGGAGCGCACCTGGAGCGACCAGAACCCGGCAGAGGCCACCTGGATCTTCGACGAGCCGGGGCGGAAGGGCGACGATTGACGGGTATGATACGATCGCCCGCATGAAGCTGAACCCGCTCCGCGTCACCTCTGGCCTGCTCCTCCTCACCCTGCTCAGCGCGCTGCAGATCTGGCTCGCCCGTGAGCACGCCAGCCCCGCGCTGGCCATGCTGCTGGGCATCACCTTCACGGTGCCGCTGATCTCGCTCTGGGAGTGGATCACCCACGGCGTGCTCTACCATCAGGCGCTGCCGGGATTTCGGGAGATCTTCAAGATCCATGTGGGCGGGCACCACCTCGCCCTCTTCCCGCCCGAGCGCTACTTCCGCCAGGCCACCTACTCCTTCATGCGCTTCCGCGCGCCGCGCCTGCCCTGGGCGATGTCGGACAACCTGCTGGACAGCGTGCTGACCAGCGGGGCGCAGGTGGGGCTGCACTTCGTCATCGGGCTGCCCTTCATCGTGCTGCCCGCCTGGCTGCTCTCGGCGAACCCGACGTTCACGGGCTCGGTGCTGGTCACGCTGGCCGTGATCTCGGTGCTGCTGGCCTACGTGCACGGGGTCATCCACAACCCGCAGGGCCGCTGGGTGGAGCGCCAGGGCTGGTTTCAGTGGCTGGACCGGCACCACTACATCCACCACGTGGACATGACGGCCAACGTCAACTTCCTGCTGCCGCTCTGCGACGTGCTGCTGGGCACGCGCAAGGCGGCGCTCACGCCGGAGGAGCAGGCGCGCGTCCCCACCTTCGAGGCCGCCAAGCCGCTCGCCTGGGACGTGCTGCACGCGCCGAACGCCGCGAAATGAGCGGGCTCCTCGTCGCCGCCGGGGCGCTTGCCCTCGGCGGGCTCGGCTTTGGCGCGCTCTGGCGCAAGGTGGGCGGGACCACGGGCGACCTGCGCCTGCACCGGCTCGCCCCGGACGTCTGGGTCTACCGCGGCTTCTTCAGCAACTCTGCGGCGCTGGTCCTGCCCGACGGCGTGGTGGTCGTGGACACCCAGACCACGCCCGCCGTGGGCGAGCGCCTGAAGCGGCAGATCGCGCGGGTGACGCCGCGGCCGGTGCGCTGGGTGGTGAACACGCACTACCACGGTGACCACGTCGGGGGCAACAGTGCGTTCTCTGGAGCCGAGATTGTCGCGCCAGAGGAGACGGCGCGCTTCGTCGTCGAGCGCGACCAGGAGCGCGTGGAGTACTGCCACACGTTCGGGCTCCTGCTCCAGGGCGTGCCCGCCGTGCGCCCGCCCGACCGGGTCTTCCGCGGGGAGACCACCCTCGAGAGCGGCGGGGAGCGGCTGGAGATCCGACAGCTCGGGCGCTGCGAGACCCCGGACGCTGCGGTGGTGTGGTGGCCCTCGCGGCGCGCGCTGGTGGCCGGGGACGGGGTGGCGACCGACCAGTACCCCTGGCTGGGCGTGCCCTTCCTGGACGAGGGGCTGCAGGACGACGGGGAGTGGCTCCGCTACCTGGACGGCATCGCCGCCCTGCGCCCGCGGGTGCTGATCCCCGGCCACGGTCAGCCGCTCGTGGGCGAAGCGAGGATCCAGGCCCGGCTGGAGCTGCTGCGCCGGCTGCTGACGACGCTGCTGGAGACGGCGCGCGTCGAGCTGGCGAAGGGCACCGAGCTGCCCGCGGCGGTGGAGGCGGTGGACCGCGCCCTGGCCCCCTTCCGGGCGCGCGCGGACCTGGTGGAGCGGGTGGTCTCGCAGCGCTTCGCCATCTTCCGGGCGATCAACAGCCTGTCTCCCGAGCGACGCGGGCGGGGCTGGTGGCGGGATCTCCGGCCGAGCGCGATCCGCCGGGCGAGCCCGGACGAGGTGAGCCGGGCGGCGGCGGGCCTGGACGCCGAGGGCGTGCGGGCCAAGGCGCGGGCCCTGCTGGCGGCGGGTGAGCTGCCGCTGGCCTTGGGCCTCCTGGAGGCGCGGGTGGCCCAGGACCCCGACGACGGCGAGGGCTGGGCCCTGCTGAGCGAGGTGCGGGTGACGGCGGCCTTCTCCACGAAGCCCATCGTGGACGGCATGGAGTACAGCAAGCCGGCCAGCGAGGCCGCCTCTCGCGCGCTGGCGCTCCTGCCCGAGCACCCGCTGGCGCGCCTGAACCGCGGCGTGCTGGAGAGCTGGAGCGCGCTGGTCACCGGCCAGGACGTGGACGGTCCCGTGGCCCACCTGCGCGCGGCCGTGGACTCGGGGACCCTGACCCGCGATCAGGAGCGGCGCGCCTGCTTCTTCATCGCCCGCGCCCTGGACGCCGCCGGTCGGGAGGCCGAGGCCGCCCCCTGGTTCACCCGGCTCCTGCCCTGGCCCCTGCGCTGGCTGGGGCCCGCGCTGCTGCCCCGCCTGCGGACGCTCCCCTGATGGCGCGCTCACTGGTCGCCGGGGTCAACGCCCTCTTTCGCCGCGAGGAGCTGAGTCTCCCCCCCGATCTGCGCCTCGTCGAGGACCCCTGGGCCGCGCACCTGGTGGAGCGGGACCCCGTGGTCATGGCGATACGCCTCTTCCGTCACATCCTGCCGCCCCTTCGCCGCGGGATCGAGGAGCTGCGCACCGCCCACGGCGCCCGTCACGCCAGCGTGGACGCGCTGGTTCGGGAGGGCCTGGAGGCCGGCTTTCGTCAGGTCCTCATCCTGGGCGCCGGCTACGACATGCGCGCCGAGCGCCTGGGGAGCGCGCACCCCGAGGTCCGCTGGTTCGAGGTGGACCGAGCCCCCCTGCTGGCCCGCAAGTCGCAGCGGCTCGCCGGTCGGGTGAACGAGGCGCGCGTCCGTCGCGTCGGCGTCGAGCTCGGCCGCGAGCCCCTGCTCCCCCGCCTGCTGGAGGCCGGGCTGGACCCCCAGGCGCCGGTCCTGCTGGTGATGGAGGGCCTGATCCACTATCTGCCGCGGGAAGCGCTGGTGGCGCTGTTGGACGGCCTGCTACGCGGCGGGCCCCGGCGGGTCGTGCTGACCTATATCCACCCCGACATGGTCCCCCGCGCCAGCGGCGCCTTCCGTTGGCTCGTGCGTCTGGTCCGGGAGATCCCGCGGACCTGGTACACCGCCGAGCAGATGGAGGAGCTCGCGGCGCGGTGGGGGTTGAGGGCACGGTCGTACGCGTGGGCGGAGCAGGTGCGGGTGTTTGTGCCGGCGGCGGGGAGGAGGATGGTCGGGGTGAGTCAGGAGGTGGGGGTTTGGGGGTGAAGGAGGGGGGAAGCGGTATCGGCATCGACATCGACATCGACATCGACATCGACAACCGGCCGCTTCGCGGCCTGACATCGGCATCGACATCGACATCGGCATCGGCATCGGCATCGGCATCGCGGGACGGCATCGGCATCGCGGGACGGCATCGGCATCGCGGGACGGCATCGGCATCGCGAGACGGCATCGGCATCGCGGGACGGCATCGGCATCGCGGGACGGCATCGGCATCGCGG
>CAZTOW010000016.1:0-172073 GCA_964615375.1 uncultured Enterobacterales bacterium | reverse complement strand
CCATCCGCGAGGGCGGCCGCACCGTCGGTGCCGGCGTCGTCGCCAAGATCATCGAATAAGCGGCGCCAAGAGGAACCTCGCCATGGCCACGACTCATAAAATCCGTATCCGCCTCAAGGCCTACGACCACAAGCTGCTCGACCGCTCCGCTCGGGAGATTGTCGAGACCGCTCGTCGGACTGGCGTGGACGTCCGCGGACCCTTCCCTCTCCCAACCACCATCAGCCGCTGGACGGTGCTCCGCGGTCCTCACGTGGACAAGAAGTCCCGTGAGCAGTTCGAGCGCCGGACGCACCATCGGCTGCTCGACATCCTCGAGCCGAGCCAGTCGACGGTGGACGCCCTCATGAAGCTCGACCTCTCCGCTGGCGTTCACGTCGAGATCAAGTCGACCTGAGCGACCTGCCTGAGGAGACCAGGAACATGCCTACCATCGATATTTTCAATCTGCAGCGCGAGAAGGTCGGGACGCTGGAGCTCAGCGACGCCGTCTTCGGAGCCCCCGTCAAGGAGCACCTGTTTTACGACATGGTGCGTTACCAGCTCGCCGCGCGTCGCGCGGGCACGCATGCGGTCAAGGGTCGCGCGCAGGTGTCCGGCGGTGGCCGCAAGCCCTGGCGTCAGAAGGGGACCGGTCGCGCCCGTCAGGGCTCGATCCGCTCGCCCCAGTGGCGTGGCGGTGGCGTGGTCCACGGGCCGCACCCGCGCTCGCATGCCATCGATCTCCCGAAGAAGGTCCGCCGGGCCGCGCTCCGCTCCGCGCTCTCTCGCCGTTGCGGAGAGCAGGCGCTGGTGGTGGTGGACGCCTTCAACCTCCCCGAGATCAAGACCCGGAACGTCGTCAACGTCATGAACACCTTCGCGCTGGACGACATGCTGCTCGTCCTCCCGCAGAAGGATGAGACGGTGATCCGCTCCGCTCGTAATCTTCAGAAGGTCACGGTCCTGCCGGTCGAGGGCTTGAACGTCTATGACGTACTCCGCCACCGCAACCTGGTCCTGACCGCCGACGCCGTCGAGCAGATCGTCGCTCGGCTGGAGAAGTGAGCCATGGCCGAGCTTCATGACATCCTGATCCGACCGCTCATCAACGAGAAGAGCAGCGGGCTCCAGGCCAGCCAGAACGTCTATGCGTTCGAGGTGGGCGAGACCGCGAACAAGCACGAGATCAAGAGCGCCGTCGAGCGCGCCTTCGGCGTGAAGGTCCTCGAGGTCCGCACCATTCGGATGCGGGGCAAGACCAAGCGCTTTGGCCGCTTCATGGGGAAGCGCTCCAACTGGAAGAAGGCGTACGTTCGCCTGGCTGAGGGTGACTCCCTCAACTTCTTCGAGACCTGAGGGGAGCCGCCATGGCCCGCAAGTTCAAGCCCTTTACTCCTTCGCGTCGCTATCTCAGCGTCTCGGACTTCGAGGAGATCACCCGCTCAGAGCCCACCCGGGCCCTGGTCGAGCCTCTCCGTCGCAGCGGTGGTCGCAACAATCAGGGCCAGGTCACCGCCTGGCAGCGTGGTGGTGGCCACAAGCGCCGTTACCGCCTGATCGACTTCGCTCGGGACAAGGCCGACATCGCCGGCAAGATCGCCTCGGTGGAGTACGATCCCAACCGCACCGCGCGTATCGCCCTCGTCAACTACAAGGACGGTGAGCGCCGGTACATCCTGGCGCCGCTGAACATCAAGGTCGGCGACACCGTGGTCACGTCGGACTCGGCGGACATCCTGCCCGGCAACACGCTGCGGCTCGGGGCGATCCCGCTCGGTACCTTCGTCCACAACGTCGAGCTGCACATCGGTCGCGGTGGGCAGCTCTGCCGCTCCGCGGGCGCCTTCGCCCAGGTGATGGCCAAGGAGGGGGACTGGGTCCTCGTCCGGCTGCCAAGCGGCGAGCTCCGCCGGATCCATGAGCGCTGCAAGGCCACCATCGGCCAGGTCGGCAATCTGGACCATGAGAACATCATCATCGGCAAGGCAGGCCGGAAGCGCTGGATGGGCAAGCGCCCCGTGGTGCGCGGCACCGCGATGAATCCCATCGATCATCCCCATGGTGGTGGCGAGGGCCGCTCCAAGGGTAATCATCCCATGACGCCTTGGGGCAAGCCCACGAAGGGTTACAAGACCCGGTCGCGGAAGAAGCCGTCGGGCAAGTTCATCGTCAAGCGGCGCAACAGCCCCTAGCCAGTTCGTGAGTCGGAGTAGCGTATGCGCTCAGTCAAGAAGGGCCCCTTCGTCGACCAGCACCTGATCGCGAAGGTGGCGATTGCCCGCGAGGGTGGTCGGTCCGTGACCATCAAGACCTGGAGTCGCCGCTCGACGGTCATGCCCGACTTCGTCGGGTTGACGTTCGCGGTTCATAACGGTAAGAAGTTCGTTCCTGTCTACGTGACCGAGAACATGGTGGGGCACAAGCTGGGCGAGTTCGCCGCTACCCGCACCTTCTACGGACACGCGGCGGACCGGAAGACCAAGGCTCGATAGCTCAGACCACCGCAGGGGGCCGAAGCGGAGACGCGATCAGGCCACCAGGTGTTCGAGCTCTGGAGGTTCGAAATGGAAGCCAAGGCTATGCTCCGGCTGGCGCGGGTGTCCCCTCGCAAGGCTCGTCTCGTCGCGGATCTCATCCGTGGGCGCGGCGTGGACGAAGCGCTGGAGATCCTCACGTTCACGCGCAAGAAGTCTGCGCCGCTCTTCAAGCGCCTGCTTGAATCGGCGATCGCGAACGCGGAATACAGCGCCGCGCAGAACAGCCGGAAGCTGGACGTGGACGCGCTCATCGTGAGCAAGGTGCTGGTCGACCAGGGCCCGACGCTGCGCCGGTTCCGTCCGCGGGCGCGCGGGATGGCCACCAAGGTGCTCAAGAAGACCAGTCACATCACCGTCGAAGTGGACGTTCAGTAGGGGCGACCAGATGGGTCAGAAAGTACATCCCAACGGCTTCCGCATCGGCGTAATCCGCGACTGGGATTCCAAGTGGTACGCGGAGAAGGACTACCAGCGGTTCCTCCATGAGGATATCGCCATCCGGAAGTACCTCAAGGAGAAGCTGTTCCACGCGGGCATCTCGAAGATCACGATCGAGCGCGCGGCGAACAAGGCCAAGGTCTACGTCCACGCGGCCAAGCCCGGGATCATCATCGGCAAGCGCGCCAGCGGGCTCGACGCCCTCCGGCTCGATCTGCAGAAGATGACTTCGACGGAGATCTTCCTCAACATCATCGAGGTCCGCAAGGTCGAGACCGACGCGATCCTCGTCGCCGAGAACATCGCGGCCCAACTCGAGAAGCGCGTGAGCTTCCGGCGGGCGATGAAGAAGGCCATGACCCAGGCGCGCAAGGCCGGCGCCAAGGGCGTGAAGGTGATGTGCGCCGGGCGCCTGGGCGGGGCTGAGATGTCCCGCACGGAGTGGTATCGCGATGGCCGCGTGCCGTTGCACACCCTGCGCGCGGACATCGACTTCGGCATTGCCGAGGCGAAGACCACCTACGGCGTCATTGGGGTAAAGGTGTGGATCTTCAAGGGGGAGGTTCTCCCCGGCGAAGAGGAGCGGGCGGCCTGATCAGGGTCCGTCACGGAGAATTCGATGCTGAGTCCGAAGCGAGTCAAGTTTCGTAAGTGCCAGAAAGGCCGGATGACGGGCCTCGCCTACCGGGGCAGCGACGTCAGCTTCGGTGAGTGGGCGCTGCAGGCCGTCGAGTGTGGTCGGCTCTCCTCGCGTCAGATCGAGGCGGGGCGCGTGGCGCTCACTCGACATGTGAAGCGCGGCGGAAAGATCTGGATCCGCATCTTCCCTGACAAGCCCATCACCAAGAAGCCGGCCGAGACCCGAATGGGTAAAGGTAAGGGCAATCCCGAGGACTGGGTCGCGGTCATCCGGCCGGGCCGCGTCCTCTATGAGCTGGAGGGCGTGACCGAGGAGGTCGCGCGTGAGGCCTTCCGCCTCGCCGGCCACAAGCTGCCGCTGGCCACGCGCGTGGTGCAGCGCCGTGAGGTGCTGTGATGAAGTACACTGAGCTCAACGCGCTCTCGGATGAGAAGCTCGTTCACCGCGAGCTCGACCTGGAGCGTCAGCTCCTGGACCTCAGCTTCCGCAAGAAGATGGGGCAGCTCGAGGACAACTCGAAGCTCGGCAAGCTCCGCAAGGACATCGCGCGCGCCCGTACGGCCGAGCGCCGTCGGGAGCTCGAGCAGGGCCTCGACAAGGACGCGCTTCGCGGCCTTCATCGCGGCACCTGGCGTCATGTTCGCGCGGACGAGGGCGGGGACGCCGAGCAGGCTCCGGCCGCCGGTCGTCGTGGATTCGTGCGTGGACTCCTTGACAAGATCAAGGGCGGCGAATAACTTCGCTGGGCTGTCAGTTCGCTGACCTCTGCTCTGCCGGCTCCGCCGGACACTCAATCGGCACCTGATCCTCGGTGCCAGGCGTCACCGACGCCGTCTGACGCGTCCCGATCCTTCGGGAGACCTCAGGCATCATCGTCATCATCTCGTCCCTTCCGTCGCGTGCATTGTGCGTGACTGGTGGTGGATGTTTTCGGGAACTTCGACTGGAGAGCCGTGATCGCCATGGCGACAACTGAGGCGAATGGGTCTGGAAACGAGCACCTGTCCAACCGTCGCACCCTTACGGGGCGCGTGGTGTCGGACAAGATGCAGAAGACGGTGGTGGTCGAGGTGGAGCGCAAGGTGCTTCACGCCAAGTACCAGAAGTACGTGAGCCAGCGTCGGCGCTTCAAGGCCCACGACGAGGACAATGCGTGTCGCGTGGATGACATCGTGACCATCCAGGAGTCGCGCCCGCTGTCGCGGACGAAGCGCTGGGTTGTGATCGATCGTCGCACTCCCGGCGCGTGAACAGCGTCTGGAACAGGCCGTCCCCTCATCGAGAACGTGACTGAGAGGAGAACCTCATGATCCAGACCGAGACTGTGCTCGAGGTCGCGGACAACTCCGGCGCCAAGAAGCTGAAGTGCATCAAGGTGCTCGGCGGAAGCAAGCGGAAGTATGCCTCGGTCGGCGATATCATCGTGGCCAGCGTGAAGGAGGCCATCCCGAACGGCAAGGTCAAGAAGGGCGCCGTCGCCCGGGCCGTGGTCGTTCGTACGGCGAAGGAGATTCGTCGTCGGGATGGCAGCTACATCCGCTTCGACACGAACGCGGCCGTGCTGATCAACGCCGAGGGTGAGCCCATCGGTACTCGTATCTTCGGACCTGTCGCGCGCGAGCTGCGCAATCGGCAGTTCATGAAGATCATCTCTCTCGCGCCAGAAGTCCTGTAGTCGCGCTGGAGGCGGTGATGTCGAAGCTGAAGATCAGGCGTGACGACATGGTGGTGGTGACGACCGGCCGCAACAAGGGCCAGGTCGGCAAGATCCTCCGCGTGCTCCCCGACCAGGGGCGTGTCATCGTGGAGAAGATCAACCTCGTCAAGCGGCACATCAAGCCTCAGGGTGATCGGCCGGGTGGCGTGGTGGAGAAGGAGGCGTCCATTCACGTCTCCAATGTCGCGCTGTGGAGCGCCGCCGAGGGCCGACCCGTCAAGGTCGGGTGGAAGATCCTGGCGGATGGGACCAAGGTCCGCATCGATCGCAAGAGCGGTGTGGAGATCGACAAGGCCTGAGAATGCGGCGAGCTCGCTCACTGAGCCCGAGCCACAGCCCGAAGTTCGGAGAGGAAATGGAACCCCGTCTGAAGAAGCGCTACCGCGAAGAGGTCATCGCAGGTCTGCTGCGGGACTTCAAGTACAAGAACGTGATGATGGTGCCGCGTCTCCAGAAGATCGTGCTCAACACGAGCATCAAGGAGGCGATCTCCAACGCCAAGATCCTTGAAGCCGCCGCGGATGAGCTGACGCAGATCTCGGGCCAGAAGGCCGTCATCCGTCGCGCCCGGCGCTCGATCGCGAACTTCAAGCTTCGCGAGGGCATGCCGGTGGGCGCCATGGTGACGCTCCGTGGGGATCGGATGTGGGAGTTCCTGGACCGCCTGGTGTCCGTGGCCATCCCGCGCATCCGCGACTTCCGTGGTGTGAGCCCCAAGGGCTTCGACGGCCGCGGGAACTACTCCTTCGGACTTCAGGAGCAGATCATCTTTCCTGAGATCCACTACGACAAGGTCACCCGCATCAACGGCATGAACGTGACCTTTGTGACCACCGCCCCCACTGATGCCGAGGGGAAGGCGCTCCTGACCTACCTCGGGATGCCCTTCCGGCAGTAATCAGGGGCGAGCGCAGCTCATCAGGACTCAAGGAGACGGACCGTGGCGAAGAAGTCCCAGCTCGCGAGAGCCAAAGCCAAGCCCAAGTTCTCGACTCGGGCGAAGAACCGTTGCCCGCTGTGCGGCCGCCCTCGCGCATACATCCGCGAGTTCGACATGTGCCGTATCTGCTTCCGTTCCCTCTCCCTCAAGGGCCAGATCCCGGGCGTCACCAAGGCGTCCTGGTAGGCATGGATCGGAACCTACTCCGAGAAGGTGATCGTCGATGACCGACCCCATTGCCGACCTGCTGACTCGCATCCGCAACGCGGTGCAGGCGCGACACACCAGCGTGATCGTCCCGCGGTCCAATATCAAGCTGGAGATCGTGAAGATCCTCAAGAGCGAGGGCTTCATCGAGGGCTACCTCGACCTTCAGGCGGAGGAGTTTGGGAAGATCAAGATCTTTCCGAAGTACGACGCCTCCAGCAAGGGGGTTATCCGTGGGCTCCGGCGCATCAGCCGCCCGAGCCGGCGGGTCTACGTGGGCAAGGATGAGATCCCCTGGGTGCGTGACGGCCTCGGGGTGGCTATCCTGACCACTCCACGCGGTGTGCTGACCGACCGGCAGGCTCGCCTCGCCGGTGTCGGCGGCGAAGTCCTCTGCCACGTATGGTGATCGGCCGACGCCGAAGTACCGGGAGAGCCTCGCATGTCCAGGATTGGAAAGAAGCCCGTCAAGCTGCCCAAGGGGGTCACGGTTGTGGCCACCGATGGCGCTGTCCGGGTCAAGGGTCCGAAGGGTGAGCTCGAGCGCCGCGTTGCGCGTGGGATCTCGTTCGCTCAAGAGGGCGACGTGCTCAACGTGCTGCGCGAGGGTGAGGACGCGACGATCCGGGCCAATCACGGCCTGATGCGCGCCCTCGTGGCGAACATGGTCCTGGGTGTGACCCAGGGCTTCGCCCGCCAGCTCGAGATCCAGGGTGTCGGCTTCAAGGCGGAGCGGAAGGGCACCAACCTCGTGTTGAACCTCGGGTTCAGCCACCAGGTCGTGTACCCGTTCCCCAATGGGATCACGGTGGACGTCGAGCAGAACACCAAGCTCTCGGTGAAGGGGATCGACAAGGAGCTTGTCGGTCAGGTCGCCGCTGAGCTGCGTGGGCTCAGGCCGCCGGACAGCTACAAGGGCAAGGGCATTCGCTTCCAGGGCGAACGTGTCCGACTCAAGGCGGGCAAGGCCGCGCAGAAGTAGAGGGATTTGCCATGGCGAAGACCAGCGAGAAGCTCCTGGCGCGCAGGCGCCGCAAGATGCACATCCGCAAGATGCTGCGAAGCGCAGTCGGGCGTCACCGCCTCTGCGTCTTCCGCAGCGCCTCGCACATCTACGCGCAGGTCATCGACGACAAGGCCGGGCACACGGTCGCCGCCGCCAGCACGCTCTCTCCCGAGCTGCGTGACATGGAGGGGCATCGTGGCAACGTGGCCGCGGCGCGTCGGGTAGGCGCCCTCCTCGCCGAGAAGGCGAAGGCTGCGGGCGTCGAGAAGGTCGTGTTCGACCGCAACGGCTACCTGTATCATGGTCGTGTGAAGGCTCTCGCCGACGCCGCCCGTGAAGGTGGTCTGGACTTCTGAGCCGGGACGGAGGTTTCAGTGAGCAAGATGAACCGCGGACGTCGGCCTGAAGAGGAGACGACGCTCATCGAGAAGCCGATCTACATCAACCGCGTCGCCAAGGTGGTGAAGGGCGGTCGGCGGTTCAGCTTCTCGGCCATCGTGGTCGTCGGCGACGGTCATGGACGCGTCGGTGTCGGTCACGGCAAGGCCGGCGAGGTGCCGGAGGCGATCCGTAAGGCGACGGAGAAGGCCAAGAGCAGCATGTTCGAGGTCCCCATCGTCAGCGGCACGGTCCCGCACTTCGTCATCGGTGAGTTCGGCGCCTCGAAGGTCATCCTTCGTCCGGCCAACCCCGGTACGGGTGTCATCGCCGGCGCCACCGTGCGTGCGCTCCTGGACGCCTCTGGCTTCCACGACGTGCTCACGAAGGTCGTCGGGAGCAACAACCCCCACAACGTCGTTCGCGCCACCATGGACGCGCTGCTGCGGCTGGAGTCTCCAGAGCAGTACGCGATCCGGCTCGGCAAGCAGCTTGACGACGTCATGGCCAACTACGGTGTGGGCTCTAAGGCGGCCCCCGCCGAAGGCCACAGCGCCTGAGGGACACAGCGATGACGAAGCTCAAGGTCAAGCTCATGCGGAGCACCATCGGCACCACGGAACGCCAGCAGGCGACCGTCCGGGGCCTGGGGCTGCGTAAGCTCCACGCGGAGCGCACCCTCGAGAACACGCCCGCGGTGCGCGGCATGGTGCGGCAGGTCCTGCACCTCGTCGACGTCACCGAGGTCGACGGCTGAGCCTGCGCGAAGGCGCCAAGGAGACGGAAATGGCGAACGAACTCTCGAACCTCAAGCCTGCTCGCGGGTCTACGAAGCCTCGGACGCGCGTGGGCCGCGGTGAGGGCTCCGGGCTCGGCAAGACCTCTGGTCGAGGCACGAAGGGCCAGGGCGCGCGTGGCAACGTCCATCCTCGCTTCGAGGGTGGTCAGATGCCGCTGCATCGCCGGCTCCCGAAGCGCGGCTTCAACAACATCTTCGGCGCCTGCTTCACCGAGGTCCGCCTGGATCTCATCGCCCGCCACTTCAGCGCGGGTGACGTGGTGGACGCGGAGACGCTCAAGGCCCGCGGCGTGATCAAGAAGGTGGAGAAGGACGGGATCAAGGTGCTCGGCAACGGCGAGCTCGGTCACGCCCTCACCATCCGCGCGGCCCGCTTCACCGCCTCGGCGGAGGAGAAGATCCGCGCCGCCGGTGGTACGGCCGAGAGGGTCTAAGTGTACGAGACCATCGCCACGGTGCTGCGTGCCCCCGACCTCCGTGGTCGGATCCTGTTCACGCTCGCAATGCTGGCGGTGTTCCGTCTGGGGATCTTCATCCCCGCGCCCGGCGTGGATCGACTGGCCCTCGCGGACTTCTTCCAGTCCAATCAGGGCACGCTGCTCGGACTCTACGACATGTTCAGCGGCGGTGCGCTGGAGCAGTTCAGCGTCTTCGTGCTGGGCATCATGCCCTACATCTCCGCCAGCATCATCATGCAGGTGCTGGGCGTCGTTCTCCCGCAGATCGAGCGGATGAAGAACGAGGGACAGCAGGGCAGAAACCGGATCAACCAGTACACCCGATACCTGATGATCGTGATCGCGCTCGTACAGGCGCTCACGATCTCGATCGGGCTCGAGAGCCAGCGCACGATGAGCGGCGCGGATCTCGTCATCGACGGAGGCTGGGGCTTCCGGCTGATGACGATGATGACGATGACGGCGGGCAGCTGCTTCGTCATGTGGCTCGGGGAGCAGATCACCGAGCGAGGCATCGGCAACGGCTCGTCGATGATCATCACGGCCGGCATCCTCGCGGCGGCTCCCGCGGGCCTCGTCAACACCTGGCGTCAGGTGTCCATCGGTGAGATCACGCCGCTGATGATCTCGTTGATCGGCGCTGGGATGCTGCTGGTGATGATGGGGATCGTGTTCGTCGAGCGCGGCCAGCGACGCATCCCGATTCAGTACGCCAAGCGCGTCGTGGGACGTCGAATCTACGGTGGCCAGGCCACACATCTGCCGCTGAAGATGAACATCTCGGGCGTCATCCCGCCGATCTTCGCGTCCTCCGTGCTCATGTTCCCGGCGACCCTGGGCACCTTCGGGCTCAGCTTCTTCGACGTCATCGGCGCGGAGCTCGCTCCGGGCAAGCCGACGTACATCCTGAGCTATGTCACGCTGATCGTCGTATTCGCGTTCTTCTACACGGCGGTGGTGTTCAACCCGGTGGACGTGGCGGAGAACCTGCGCAAGCAGGGTGGCTACATCCCTGGGATCCGGCCCGGCAAGCAGACCGCGGAGTACCTCGATCGCATCCTGACCCGGCTCACCGCGGGTGGGGCGATCTATCTGGCCGCCGTGTGCATCATGCCCACGCTGCTGGTCACGCAGTACGGCGTGCCCTTCTACTTCGGAGGGACGGGCCTGCTCATCGTGGTCGGCGTCTGCCTGGACACGGTGGCCCAGATCGAGGGTCACCTCCTGACCCGGCACTATGACGGCACCGTCAGCTCGCGGAGCGGGCGCGTGCGCGGGCGTCGCGGGCGCATCGCACAGTAGGGGGAGGCAAAGGTGGACGTCATCCTCTTCGGCCCTCCTGGGGCCGGCAAGGGAACGCAGGCGACCCTGATCACGCGCGTGCTCGGGATCCCGCAGGTATCGACGGGCGACATCTTCAGGCGGCACCTCAAGGAGGGTACGCCGCTCGGGCTGCACGCCCGGGGCTACATGAACCGCGGCGAGCTCGTCCCGGATGATGTGGTCTTCGACATCGTCGCCAGCAGGCTCGAGGAGGACGAGTGCGCTGGGGGAGCCCTCTTCGACGGGTTCCCGCGCACGGTCCGTCAGGCTGAGCTGCTGGAGCAGTGGCTCCGGGCTCGCGGTCGCAAGGTCGATCTCGTGCTGAGCCTGCATGTCCCGGACGCGGTGGTCGTCGGGCGCCTCTCCGGGCGTCGGACCTGCCTCGGGTGTGGCGCGACCTATCACGTCGCCAACAACCCCCCGCGGGTGGAGGGCGTCTGTGATCGCTGCGGCGGCGAGGTCGTGCAGCGCAGCGACGATCGCGAGGAGACCATCCGGGCGCGCCTGGAGACCTACCACCGCGAGACGGCCCCCGTGCTCGCCTGGCTCGGAGATCACTTCGGGGTGACGACGCTGGACGGGAACCAGGAGATCGAGGTCGTGGAGCGCGACATCCAGAGCTGCCTGGCCTCGCTCACCGCGGCGCGGCGCTGAGGTCGATTTGATCCAGCTCAAGGCCCCCTGGGAGATCGCCATCATGCGGGACAACGGCCGCCGCCTCGCGGAGGTGGCCGAGGTGCTTCGCGCCGCGATCTCACCTGGGGTGACGACGCTGGATCTCGACGCCATCGCCGAGGAGCGGATCCGGGCGATGGGAGCCTTTCCCTCCTTCAAGGGCTATGTGGTGGAGAAGGTGCCGTTCCCGGCGACCATCTGCGCCTCCTTCAATGAGCAGGTGGTCCATGGGATCCCGTCCACGCGGCCGATCCGCGAAGGGGACATCCTGTCGATCGACATGGGGCTGCACTTTGGCGGCTACCACGTGGACTCGGCCTTCACGGTCGCGGTGGGCAAGGTGTCGGCGCGCTACCAGGAGCTGCTTGACATCACGCGGAAAAGTCTGTATGTAGGCATCGCCGAGGCTCGTCCGGGGCGGCGGGTTGGCGATATCGGCCACGCGATAGAGTCAACCGTGAAACCCCACGGGTTCGGGATCGTCAGGCAGCTTGTAGGGCACGGCATCGGGCGTGCCATGCACGAGCGGCCCTCGGTGCCGAACTACGGGAAGCCGAACACCGGCGACCTCCTGAAGCCCGGCATGTGCCTGGCCATCGAACCCATGATCACCCTCGGCGGATGGAAGACGAAGCTGCTCAAGGATGCCTGGACGGTCGCGACCTGCGATGGTAGTTTCGCGGCCCATTTCGAGCATACGGTGGCGATCACTCCCACCGGCCCGGAAATTCTTACGGTTTTCGACAGCAGCGCAACGAGTTAATACCGCCAGCTTCGTTCCCCCAGGGCGAGGAGCCCCCATGAAGGTCAGAACATCGGTCAGGAAGATCTGCGACAAGTGCCGAATCGTGCGGCGGCGCGGTGTGGTGCGTGTCCTCTGCGAGAACCCCAAGCACAAGCAGCGGCAGGGCTAGCCAATGGCGCGCATCGAAGGTGTCGATCTCCCCAGGAACAAGCGCATCGATATTGCGCTGACCTACATCTACGGCATCGGCCGGAGCTCCGCGAAGCGGATCCTCGACGAGGCGCGCGTGGACCACGCCACCCGGACGCATGAGCTGTCCGAGGTGGAGGTCGCCGCCATCCGCGAGGTCATCCAGCGCTCGCAGAAGGTCGAGGGTGATCTCCGCAAGGAGATCGCCATGAACATCAAGCGGCTGATCGACATCGGCTGCTACCGCGGACTTCGGCACAAGAAGGGCCTCCCCGTTCGCGGCCAGCGTACCCACACCAACGCCCGCACCCGCAAGGGGCCGCGGCGCATCGTCGCGAAGAAGCGTTAGGAGCGGATCATGGCCAACCCTCGTCGGCCCACTCAGCGCCGCGTCAAGAAGAACGTGCCCGTGGGCGTGGTCCACATCCAGGCCACGTTCAACAACACCATCGTCACGATCACCGATCCGGCCGGCAACGCCGTCTCCTGGTCCAGCGCGGGCGTCAAGGGCTTCAAGGGGTCGCGCAAGTCGACGCCCTTCGCGGCCCAGCTCGTCGCCGAGGACGCGGCCCGCAAGGCCATGGAGCACGGGATGAAGTCGGCCGGGGTGTTCGTGAAGGGCCCCGGGGCGGGTCGTGAGTCGGCGCTCCGCGCCATCGCGAACTCCGGCCTGCGGATCACCCACATCCGCGATGTGACCCCCATCCCCCACAACGGCTGCCGGCCTCCCAAGCGGCGCCGGGTGTGATTGGAGCCCCCTCGTGGGGCTCCTGCTCGGTTGAGTTCTGCCGAACGCGGGTCGTGTCACCTTCCAAGTGCCGCCCGCGTTCTGGCGCCTGAAGGGCCTGGGTCTCTCCCTGGGAGGACCCGAATCCTGTGTCCATTCTGGGTGATGAGCCTGAGCAGGCCCTGCAGGCAGAAACCTGGACTGGAGTCCCTGCCATGTCTGAAGTGACCGCTGCCAACTGGCGCACCCTCATCAAGCCGCGCCGGGTGGACAAGGATCCCCGCTCCTCCGACACGTACGGCAAGTTCGTGATCCGCCCGCTCGAGCGTGGCTTCGGCACCACGATCGGCAACGCGCTGCGCCGCATCCTGCTCTCGAGCCTGCAGGGCGCCGCGATCACCTCGGTGAAGATCGAGGGCGTGCTGCACGAGTTCTCCTCGATCCCCGGTGTGGTCGAGGACGTGACGGACATCATCCTCAACCTCAAGAGCGTGCGCATCCGCACCCGCGCTCAGGAGGCTCTCCGGGCCTCCATCGACAAGTCCGGTGAGCCTGGTCGCACCGTGATCGTCACCGCGGGCGACATCCGCTTCGACGGTGAGGCCGAGGTGCTCAACCCCTCGCTGCCCATCGCGACGCTCACCGAGAGCGGTCGCTTCATCGCCGAGATGGCGGTGGAGATGGGCAAGGGCTACGTCCCGGGCACCATGGACGGCCGCGGCGACCTGCCCATCGGCACCCTGCCGGTGGACGCGCTGCACAGCCCCATCCGCAAGGTCCGCTACGTGGTCACCAACGCCCGCGTCGGTCGCCGCACGGACTACGACAAGCTGACCCTGGAGATCTGGACCGACGGCAGCGTCATGCCGGAGGACGCCGTGGCTTACGCGGCGAAGATCCTCAAGGAGCAGATCCAGATCTTCATCAACTTCACCGAAGAGGACGAGCCCATGTCCGCTTCGGAGGGCGGCGGCGACACGGAGTGGCCGGAGAGCCTCTTCAAGCGTGTCGATGAGCTCGAGCTCTCGGTCCGCTCGGCGAACTGCTTGCAGAACGCCGGCATTGAGTACATCTGGCAGCTCGTCGAGAAGACGGAGGCCGAGATGCTCAAGACCAAGAACTTCGGCCGCAAGTCGCTCAACGAGATCAAGGAGATCCTCCAGGACATGGGGCTCTCCCTCGGTATGAAGCTTCACAATTTCCCGAAGAACCGCGCTGACAAGTCCTCTGCGCGCTGATCGAAGGAGAATCCGATGCGTCATCGCAAGTCGGGTCGCAAGCTGGGCAGGACCAGCGCGCATCGGCGGGCCATGTACCGCAACATGGTCACGTCCCTGCTGCTCCACGGCCGGATCCGCACCACGGAGTCCAAGGCCAAGGAGCTGCGCCGTATCGCCGATCGGGTGATCACGCTGGGCAAGAAGAGCCCGGTGAGCGCCCTTCAGGGCCTCGAGGGTGAGCAGCTCGCGCAGGCGAAGCTGAAGCGCCTTCACCACATCCGGCGCGCCCGGGTGTGGGTGAAGGATCGCAGCGCCCTCAACCGGCTCTTCGGGGAGTACGCCGATCGCTTCAAGGAGCGCCCGGGTGGTTACACCCGCATCCTGAAGATCGGCGCGCGCTCTGGCGACAACGCGGACATGGCCATCATCGAGCTCGTCGGCGCCACGGGTGAGCCTGTGGACGTCGAGACCTCCGATGAGGGCGCCGCTGGTGCGGAGAGCGCAGCGCAGGGCGAGCAGAGCTCGGCCAGCTGAAGCGATCTTGAATTTCACAGCCCGGAGGCTCGGAGAACCGTGCCTTCCGGGCTATGCTGTTTTGGGAGGTCTGGATGGCTGAGCTCGCTCCGTTGCGGCGTCGACTCGACCAGCACATGGCCGACCACAGCTTGAAGCAGACGCGCCAGCGGCAGATCATCTTCGAGATCTTTGCCTCGTCCGATGACCACGTCGCGGTGGACGAGCTGCTGACCCGCGTGCAGCGGGAGATGCCGGGGGTAGGCTACGCCACGGTCTACCGGGCGCTCCGACTCTTCCTGGACGCGGGCGTGGCCCTGGAGCGCCATTTCAGCGACGGGCAGACCCGCTACGAGCCCGCGCAGGTGGACCAGCACCACGACCACCTGATCTGCACCAGGTGTGGCCACATCTTCGAGTTCGAGGACGAGCTTATCGAGGAGCGGCAGGCGCTGGTGGCGGCCCAGCACGGGCTCAGCCTGGCCTCCCATCGCCACGAGATCTACGGCGACTGCACGCGCCCAGAGCCCTGCCCCTACCAGCTCGCGCAGGCCGAGCGGCGCTGACGCTCGGGGCCCCGCAGATGCTCGGGGCCCGGCTGACGCTCGGGGCCTCGAGAGGCGAGATCCCAGAACGAGAAGAACCCGCCGAAGCGGGCTCTCTTTGAGTCAGGTGGTGCGTGGGGGGGGACTCGAACCCCCAAGGTTTGTGGCCACCAGCACCTCAAACTGGCGCGTCTACCAATTCCGCCACCCACGCAGCACATCACACTTATTGCGGCGATCCGGGGTTGTCAAATCCGCGCTCAGGGAGCGCCAGACTTTCCGGTCGCCGGATCCCCGGTCGCGGGGGCCTCAGCGGCGGGGACCTCGGCGGCGGGGACCTCGGCGGCGGGGACCTCGGCTGCCGGGACCTCGGTCGCGGGCACCTCCACGGCGGGGGCGGGCTCAGGCTCGGCGGACTTCGTCTCCGCCTCGCGCCGCGCCTTCTCCTCCTCCAGCTTCTTGATCTCGTCCTGCTGGTCCGCGTCGTCGCCCTTCTGCTGGGTGCTCTCGTAGGCCAGGATGATGCTGGTCACCATGAAGAGTCCGGCGATCACGGTCGTGGCGCGGCCGAGCGGGTGCGCGTTGCCGCGCGGGCCGTACATGCTGTTCACGCCGCCCCCGAGGAGCTGGGAGCCGTCCTTCGCCGGCTGGAGCAGGATGACCAGCACCAGCGCCAGGCAGAGGAGGACGTGGAGGATGGTGACGAAGAGGATCATCTTGGGAACCCGCGAATCAGAGTTGAGACGGGCGCTGGGCCGCCGCCGCGACGATGGCCAGGAAGCCGTCGGCCTCCAGGCTGGCGCCGCCGACGAGCAGGCCGTCGATGTCGCGTCGGCAGAGCAGGCCGGCGGCGTTCGCCGGCTTCACGCTACCACCATAGAGGATACGCACGCTCTGCGCCACATAGGAGGGGTAGCGCGCGCTGAGCCAGCCGCGCACGCAGGTGTGCATGGCCTCGGCGAGCTCAGGGGTCGCGGTGCGCCCGGTGCCGATGGCCCAGACCGGCTCATAGGCGATGCTCAGCGAGGCGACCTGGTCGGCGCGCAGGCCAGAGAGGCCGAGCGAGAGCTGACCGGCGACCACCTCTTCGGCCTCGCCTGACTCACGCTGGGGGAGCGACTCGCCGACACAGAGGATCGGGAGCAGGCCGGCGCGAAAGGCGGCGTGGACCTTGCGGTTCACGAGGGCGTCGTCGTCCCCGAACAGGGTGCGCCGCTCGGAGTGGCCGACGATGACGTCGGTGCAGCCCGCCGCCCGCAGCATCTCGCCGGAGATGGCCCCGGTGAACGCGCCCGCGCTCTCCGGGTGCAGGTCCTGGCCGGCGACGTGGACGCCCGTGTGCTTCAGGCGCGCCACGACCGCGGGGACGCTGATCGCGGGCGGCGCCACGCCGACGTCGGCCGCGCTCTGCTCGGAGAGCCCACGCTTCAGCGCGGCCGCCAGGGCGTCCGCCTCGGCGGGCGTCTTGTACATCTTCCAGTTGCCGACGATGTAGGGGCGCCGGCTCACGAGGCCCTCCGCGCCCGGATGGCCTTGATGCCGGGAAGCTCCTTGCCCTCCAGGTACTCGAGGCTCGCGCCCCCGCCCGTGGACACGAAGCCGACCTTGTCGTCGAGCCCGAACTTCGCCACCGCCGCCGCCGAGTCGCCGCCGCCGACCACCGAGTAGCCGGGCGAGGCCGCCACGGCCTCGGCGACGCCGCGCGTGCCGGCCTCGAAGGGGGCCATCTCGAAGACGCCCATGGGCCCGTTCCAGAACACGGTGCCGGCCTGCGCGATCTCGGCCGCGTAGGCCGCGACGGTCGCCGGTCCGATGTCCAGGCCCATCAGGCCCTCGGGGATGCTGTCCACCACCCGCGTCTCGGCGCTCTCCTCGAGGGCCTCGGCTACGACGTGGTCGATGGGCAGCAGCACCCGGGTGCCGCGCTCCTCACAGCGCTCCAGCAGACGGCGGGCGAGCAGGAGCTTGTCCGCCTCCACCCTGGATTTGCCGACGGGGCGATCCAGCGCGGAGAGGAAGGTGTAGGCCATGGCGCCCCCGACCAGGATGGCGTCGCAGCGCCGCGCCAGGTTCTCGATGACGCCCATCTTGTCGGAGACCTTGGCGCCGCCCAGCACGGCCACCATGGGCCGCTTCGGGTTGTTCAGCACGCGGTCGAGCGCGGCGATCTCCTCGTAGACGAGGTAGCCCACCGCCGCCTTCTCCATGAGCTGCACGACGCCGGAGATGGAGGCGTGCGCGCGGTGCATGGTGCCGAAGGCGTCGTTGACGTAGACCCGGGCCATGCGCGCGAGCTCCGCGGCGAAGGCCGGATCTCCCGCCTCCTCGCCCGGGTGGAAGCGCAGGTTCTCCAGCATCATCACGCCGCCCGGGGGCAGGTCGTGGACGAGCTGCTCGACGCTCTCGCCGACCGTGTCGGGGGAGAAGACGACCTCGCCGCCCTCCAGCAGCTCCGCCAGGCGGGCCGCGGCGGGCTCGAGGCTGTACTTCGCCTCGCGCCGGGCCTTCGGGCGCCCGAGGTGGCTGCACAGCACGACGCGGCAGCGCTGCTCCACCAGGTAGCGGATGGTGGGCAGGGCGGCGCGGATGCGCGTGTCGTCGGCGACCTTGTCGCCATCCAGCGGGACGTTGAAGTCCACGCGCACGAGGACCGTGTCCCCGTGCAGGTCGAGCTGGTCTACGCGAGGGATGCTCATGGCTCAGCCCATCTTCGCGACGCGGCGCACGAGGTCCAGCATCCGGTTGGAGAAGCCCCACTCGTTGTCGTACCAGCTCAGCACCTTGCCGAGCCCGCCGTTCACCTGCGTCAGCGGCAGGTCGGCGATTGAGGAGTGGGGGTTCCCGCACAGGTCCGTGGACACGATGGGCGCGTCGGAGGCGGCCAGGATGCCCCGCATCGGGCCCTGGGCGGCCTCGCGGAGGGCGGCGTTGATGGCGTCCACGGAGAGCGGCTTCGAGGCCGTGAACACGAGGTCCACCAGCGAGACGTTCGGCGTGGGCACGCGGATGGCCTGGCCGTTCAGCCGCCCGGCGAGCTCAGGGAGCACGAGCCCGACGGCCTTGGCCGCGCCGGTCGAGGTCGGCACCATGCTGAGCGCCGCGGCGCGTGCGCGCCGGAAGTCGCCCTTGCGGTGCGGGGCGTCGAGCAGGTTCTGGTCCATCGTGTAGGAGTGGACCGTGGTCATGAGCCCGTTCTGGATGCCGAAGGTGTCGTTGAGCACCTTGGCCACCGGGGCGAGGCAGTTGGTCGTGCAGCTGGCGTTGGAGATGACGCGGTGCGAGGCCAGCAGCTTGTCGTCGTTGACGCCCATGCAGACCGTGATGTCCTCGTTCTTGGCCGGGGCGCTGATGATCACGCGGCCCGCGCCGGCGTCCAGGTGCTTGGACGCCTTCTCCCGCGAGGTGAACAGGCCGGTGCACTCCAGCACCACGTCCACGCCCTTCCAGGGCAGCTTCAGCGGGTCGGGCTCGGCGCTGATCGGCACGAAGCGGTCGCCGATCTGCAGGCCGCCCTCGGCGGCGCTGGCGCAGTGGCTCCAGGTGCCGTGGACCGAGTCATAGGTCAGCAGGTAGGCCAGCATCTCGGGGCTGGTCAGGTCGTTGATGTGGACGAATTCGATCTCGGGGTCGTCCCAGCCAGCGCGGAGGACACAGCGACCGATACGACCGAACCCGTTGATGGCGACGCGGATTGCCATGGGAAACCTCCTGGCGCGCGGCAGTTGAGAAGGACAGGAGGCTAACGCCCTCTCCGGGGTCGGGCCACCCGGCGCGGGGCGGCGCTGCGAGACGGGGCCGGAGCCGTTAAAGGCCGGGGATGGCGCTGCTGGTCACGAACATCCCCTGGCCCGGAGAGGAGGGCGATCCTCGCCCCGCGCTCGCCGGGCGGCTCGGGCTCGACCCTGGAGACCTGGGCGAGATCACGCTGCTCAAGCGCTCGGTGGACGGGCGGAGGCGCCCGCCGCTGTGGCTGGCGAATTACCGGGTCGTGCTGGCCTCCGAGGCGCAGGAGCAGGAGCTCCTCGCTCGCCCACCGCACGGGGTACGCGCCTTCAACAGCCGGGATGAGGCCCGCTTCGACGCGGCCGGGCTCGCGCCGACGCCGAGGCCGAGCTGGCCCGCGGGGGTGCGCCCCATCGTCATTGGCGCGGGACCCGCGGGGCTCTTCGCCGCCTTGCGCCTGGGGGAGGCCGGGGCGCCGGCGGTGCTGCTGGAGCGCGGCGGGCCGGTGGACGAGCGGGCGGAGGCGGTGCGGCGCTTCTGGCGCCACCGCGAGCTGGACCCGGAGACGAACGTGGTCTTCGGCGAGGGCGGCGCGGGCGCGTTCTCCGACGGGAAGATCTACACCCGGCGGCGCGACGGCGAGCTGGGCTGGATCTTCCGGCGCCTGGTGGACATGGGCGCGGATCCGGAGATCCTGGAGGAAGGCTGGGCCCACCTGGGCACGGATCGGATCCGCGAGCTGCTGCCTCGCCTTCGCGCCCGCCTGGGGGAGCTGGGCGTGGAGGTGCGCTTCCACGCCCGCGTGGACGGGCTCGTCGTCGAGGAGGGCGCGGCGCGGCGCTGCGTGGGCGTGCGGCTGGCGGGCGGCGAGGTGCTCAAGGGCGGGCCGGTGATCGTGGCCGCGGGGCACTCGGCGCGGGACGTGTGGGCCTGGATGCTGGAGGCGGGGGCCTCGGCCGAGCAGCGCCCCATCCACGTCGGCGCGCGCATCGAGCACCCTCAGCGCATCATCGATGAGGGGCTCTACGGAGGGCCGCGCGGCGAGCTCCCCCCGGCCAGCTACCGGCTCACCAGCCGCCCGGCCACGGCGCGCGCGGCCCACACCTTCTGCATGTGCCCGGGGGGGACGGTGGTGGCGGCCAGCAACCACCCGGGCCGGGTGGTGGTCAACGGGATGAGCTACTCGGGGCGGCGCGCCTGGTTCGCCAACAGCGCCGTGATCGTGGAGGTCCTGCCCTCGGACTACCCGGGGGAGGACGCGCTGGCCGGGATGCGCTTCCAGGACGCCATCGAGCGCCGCGCCTTCACCCTGGGCGGCTGCGACCTGCGCGCCCCGGCCCAGCGCGTCGAGGATCTGCTGGCGGGCCGGGAGAGCCGGGAGATCGGGCGCACCAGCTACACGCAGGGGGTGACGCCGGCGGACCTGCGCGAGGTGCTGCCCGCCCCGCTCATCGACGGGATGATCGCGGCGATCCGGCACTTCGACGAGCGCATCCACGGCTTCGCCGGGCCGGAAGGCGTGCTCATCGCGCCCGAGACGCGCACGACGGCGCCGCTGCGCTTCCACCGCGGGGAGGACATGAGCTCGCCCACGGTGCGCGACCTGATGCCGGTAGGCGAGGGGGCCGGCTACGCGGGCGGGATCGTGAGCGCCGCGCTGGACGGATACCGCGCGGCGAACGTGGCTATCGAGCGATTCTGCCCGCGCGCGTCCTGACCCGCGCCGCCCGAGCCTAGCGCATCGAGAACTGCGGGTTGCTGGTGTCGGAGAGGTCTACCTTCGCGCGGTACTCGGTGCCCGCGTCGCGCCCGGCGCAGTTGGTCTTCTCGATCTTCCAGCTCAGGGACGCGACCGTGGCGCTCTCCGCCGGGTCCATCGTCCAGGGGCCGGACTCCTGGCAATCCATCCGCTCGTCGGCGATCTCGACGTAGCCGACGGCGGCGAAGGTGCCGTCTGCGCCGAACTTGAGCGAGGTGTACTTGAAGGTGGCCCCGGAGGCGCCCGAGGAGAAGTCCTTGATGTCGAGCCCGACCAGCGTGCCGGCGAAGCTCTGGCTGCTGGCGTCGCCGGGGGCGCCGGCCACCTTGGCAGAGCCGCTCTCGGGAGCAGCGGTGCCGGCGTTGGAGGGCGGGGCCTTCTCCCCGCAGGCGATGAGGGCGAGGAGCAGAGGGAGCGCGCGCAGCATGGTGACCTCCAGCGAGGGACGTACACGTATCGCGCGAGGCCCGGGGTCGCCACCGCGCGGGTTAGGCCCTCGGTGGAGGTCGCTTGCGCGCCCGGCTCACGCTCCTGATCCCCGCCTACCTGGGGCTGGCGGTCGCCACGACCTGGCCCGCCGCGCCGCGCCTGGGCTCGGCGGTCCCGGGCTCGGCCAGCACGGATCTGTGGGACGGGCTGTGGTCGATCTGGTTCGTGGCCCGCGCGCTCTCGCGGGGTGAGCTCCCCTACGCGACCACGCTGCTGGACCACCCGCACGGGGGCACGCTGGCGGTGGCGGACCCGCTGGGGGCGTTGCTGGCGAGCCCGCTGGTGCTGACGTTGGGGCTCCCGGTGGCGGCGACGCTGCTGGTGCTCGGGCAGCTCAGCTTCTCGGGCGTCGCGGCGCACCGGCTGGCGGAGGCGGTCATCGAGAGGCTGGCGCCCGGGGAGGGGAGTCATCGGGCCGCCTGGCTGGGGGGCGTGGCCTACGCGACGGCGCCTGTGCTGCTCTGCGGCGTTCACAATGGCAATTCCGAGTCCTACGCGGGCGGCTGGGCGGCGCTGGCGGCGCTGATGTGCTGGCGCCTGGCGGTGAGCGGCGGGTGGCGGCGGGCGCTGCTGGCGGGGGGCGCGCTGGCGCTGGCGGCGCTGGGCTCCTGGTACGGGGGCGTGGTGGCCTTCCTCTTCGCGGGGGCGCTGGTCCTGCTGCCGCCACCAGGGTCAGGCTCCGGTCTGCGGGCGCGGGCGGGGGCGGTGCTGCTGGGCCTGGCGCTGGCGGCCCCGCTGGCGGTGGGCTTCCAGCGGGCGTCCACCTCGCCGGACAACCTCGTGGGGATCAAGGACGATCGTGAGACGGCGCTGGTGCGGAGGACGACGGGGCCGGCGGATCCGGTGGCCTATGTGCGGCCCGGGGACTACCGGTCCCCGGACTTCCGCAAGATCTCGCGCTACGGCGAGGACTTCGTCCACAGCCCCTACCTGGGGCTCACGCTGGTCGGGCTCTGCGCCTGGGGCCTGCGGCGGCGCCGGACGGGGACCGGGGCGCTGCTGCTGGCGGGGGGGGCGGGCCTGCTGCTCTCGCTGGGGCCGGTGCTGGCGAGCGGCGGGATGGCGGTGATCTTCCTTGATGATCGGGCCATGCCCTTGCCCTATCTGCTGCTCGAGCGGCTCCCGGGATTTCGCTCGCTCAGCCTGGTCTGGCGGCTCGGGCAGGCGGCGGCGCTGGCGGCCTCGGCGCTGGGCGCGCTGGCGCTGGCAGGGCGATCGAGCAGGGTGATCGCCGCCTTCTGCGCGCTGGTCGTGCTGGAGATCCGCCTCCTGAGCCCCGTGGCGGAGCTGCCCGCGACCGCCAGCGTCGAGGTGTCCTCGGCGGTGGAGGCGCTGGCCGGGGCCGAGCCGGGGGCGGTGATGAACTTCCCGGTGGTGGGCGGGCGCTCCTACCTGTACGAGCAGACGGTCCACGGGCACCCGCTGGCCGGCACGCTGAATTTCCCGAACAACGCCGCCTCCCGGAAGATCTGGCAGGCGCTCCTGGACGCGGCCGGCGGCGACCCGGCCAGCCTGCGGGCGCGGGTGGGGGCGCAGGCGCGCAAGCAGGGGGTGCGCTATCTGGTGGTGCATGAAGACAGCCGGGCCCGACCGGACATGCACGACAAGGCGGTTCGCGCGCTGGCCGAGGCGATGGATCCCCTCTTCGAGGGAGAGGCGCCCGCCGCGGACGGCTCGGGGGAGCGCGTGATGGTGAGGATCTACGCGCTGTGGTGATCCGCGGGGGCCGCTTCCCGGCGCTCCGCGCGCCCGAGGGCCTGGCGGGCCCGCCCGGGGGGCTGCCCTGCCTGGGGCGCACGCTGGGCTGGCACCAGGAGCAGGCGCTGGCGCGGGCGGGGGCGGCGCTGGCCGAGGGGGACGACCCGTCCGCGGGGCGCGCGCTGGTGCGCGAGGACGTGCTGGCCCGCCCAGAGGCGATCCGGGCCCTGATCGCGGCGGGGCGGGAGCGCGGTCAGGACCTGAGCTGGGGCGTGGACGGGGAGGCGGGGGCCTTGAGGGCGCAGCTGGGCCTGGGGCAGGAGGAGGGGCCCGCGCTGGTGTGGCTGGCGCCGGGAGGAGCCGCGAGCCCCGCGCGGATCCAGGCGGCGGAGGCCGTGATCTTCCCCTCCAAGGAGCGCCTGATGCCCGCGCCCATCCTGCAGGAGGGCCGCGCCGTCGGGCTCCCGGTGACCGACCGGCTGGTGCTGCCCATGGGCCACTGGTGCCAGGCGCTCTGGGCGAACCTGCTGGGGCTCGGGCCCTTCCTCTGGCAGGAGATCCTGGGGAGGAACCCCGCGCTGGCGCTGCTGCGGCTCGCGCTGGCGGCGCTGCGGGCGCGCTCCCTCCAGCCCGAGCGGCTGCTCTCCCGCGTGGTGCGGCGGGGGCGCGGGTGCCGGATCCACCCCTCGGCGGTGGTGGAGGCGGCGCACCTGGGCGAGGGCGTGCGGATCGGGGCGGGGGCGGTGGTGCGGGCCTCGGTCCTGGGCGACGGGGTGGTGGTGGAGGACCAGGCGCTGGTGGAGGGCTGCTCGCTGGGGCCGAACGTGCTGGTGCAGCGGCAGGCCATGGTGAAGTACAGCGTGCTGGCCGAGGGGGCGGCCTTCGGCGGGATCATGCAGCTCGGGGTGCTGGACCGGCGATCGGTGGTCAAGCACACCGCGGTGCTGATGGACATGGCCTGGGGCGGCCCGGTGCGCGTGAACGTGGGGGAGAGCCGGGTGGAGGCGCCCTTCGGTCTGCTGGGCGTGTGCGTGGGGGAGGGGAGCACGCTGGGCGCGGGCGTGCAGGTGGCGCCGGGCCGGTGGATCCCCCCGGGGCTGGCGGTGGCGGCGGGGGGCGACGCGCTGCTCCGCCGGGTGCGCGCGGATCTTTCAGGGCTCTGCGAGGTGCGGGGCGGGGAGCTGGTGCCGCGGTGACGAGCTGGGACGATCCCGTGTGGTCCTACGTCTTCGCCGGGGGATACCTCGGCCTGCTGACGCTGATGTGGGGCGGGCTCGCCGCGGGCGTGCCCCGCTGGGGGGAGCGCTGGGCCCTCCGCCCGCGAGCGCCCGCGAAGGACGCTCCCACCCTGAGCATCTGCATCCCCGCGCGCGACGAGGCTGCGAACATCGAGCGCTGCGTGCGCGCCGCGCTGGCCTCCCGCTGGCCGGATCCCGATCGCCTGGAGGTGGTGGTGGTGGACGACCGCTCCAGCGACGGCACGGGCGCGCTGGCGCGGGCGGCGGGCGGCGGGGATCCGCGGCTGCGGGTGGTGGAGGGGACCGAGCCTCCGCCGGGCTGGGCGGGGAAGCCCTGGGCCTGCGCGCGGGCGGCGGGGGAGGCGAGGGGAGCGCTGCTCTTCTTCGTGGACGCCGACGTGGTCCTGCACCCCGACGCGGCGGGGGCCATGGCCGCGGCGCTCCTGGAGGAGGGGCTCGCCCTGATCAGCGTGTTCGGGAGCTGGGCGCTGGAGAGCTTCTGGGAGCGCGCGGTCATCCCGGCGGTGGGCTGGTTCATCCGCGGGGCGGTGGATCTGGACCGGATCAACGAGGCGGGCCGCCCGGAGAGCTTCGCCAACGGGCAGGCCATCCTGGTGGAGCGGGCCTTCTACGAGGCGGCGGGCGGGCACGGCGCGGTCCGCGACCAGGTGCTGGAGGACGTGCGGCTGGCGGAGGTCGTGAAGCGGCGCGGCGGGCGCGTGGGGCTGCGGGTGGCGCCCTGGGCCTTCCAGGTGCGGCTGTACCGCTCGCTCGCCGAGATCGTGCGGGGCTACGGCAAGAACCTCTATGAGGGCATGGGGCGTCGGCCGGTCATCGGGCTCGGGGCGGTGCTGTTCATCTTCGTGGGGACGCTGGTGCCCTCGCTGGCCCTGGGCCTCGGCCTCCTGGCGCGCCTCGGCCTCGGCTGGGGGGTGCCGGGGGTGGGCTGGCTGGGCTGGCTCGCCGGGATCGTGGCGTTGCAGCTCCTGTTCCGCTACCGCGTCGAGCGACGGGACGGGCGGGACGGGCGGGCCTTCTGGACGCACCCGCTGGCGAACGTGATCCTGGTGTGGATCCTGCTGCGCTCGGTCTTCGGGGTGCGCGCGCGCTGGAAGGGCCGCGAGTTCGTGGACGGGCGCGCGCAGGGCGGGTGAGCGGGGCGCGCGAAGCGCGGACCCCAGAACGACGAACGCCGACCACAGGGGTCGGCGTTCGGAGATATGGAGCGGGAGACGGGACTCGAACCCGCGACAACCAGCATGGCAAGCTGGCGCTCTACCAACTGAGCTACTCCCGCGTCGGTCGAGCGCCACACCATTAACCGGCCCTCGGAGGCTGTCAAGGCGATGGCTGCACAGGTCGACCTACAAGACGCGATGATCTCGTTGTTGCCGGTGCACGCGGTCCTCTGCTACTCTGCGATGAAAGCCATCCCCCCCTCCACCCTCTCGGACATGCGCTCGCCACAGAATTGCGCCCTCGGAGCTTCCATCATGTCCCTTCGCTCGCTCTCCTTCTCTGGCCTCGTCTTCGGAATGCTCATCGCGCTCGTCGGTTGCACGGGCGAGGACGACAAGACCGAGACCGGGGACACCACCGACACCACGGACACGGACACGGACTCGGGCTCGCCGAGCTTCGTGGACGCGGATGACGACGGGATCACCCCGGGCGACGGAGACTGCGACGACGACGATCCCACGGTCTACCCGGGGCGCGACGAGGAGTGCAACGGGGTTGACGACAACTGCAACGGCACGGTGGACGAGGGTTTTGGTGACGCGGACGGCGACGACACCGCCGACTGCGTGGACGCCGAGGAGTGCGACGGCGTGGACAACGACGGCGACGGCGTCGCCGACGAGGACTTCGCGGACGTGGACGGCAACGGCGTGGCCGACTGCGTGGGCACCGAGGAGTGCGACGGCGTGGACAACGACGGCGACGGCTCCATCGACGAGGGCTACGACGCGGACGGCGACGGCTACACCCAGTGCGGCACGGCCTCCGGCGGCGGCACCTCCGACGAGCTGACCGACTGCGACGACACCGACGCCGCCATCAACCCCGGCGCCGAGGAGACCTCGGGCGACGAGGTGGACAACAACTGCGACGGCGCGGTGGACGACGGCTTCTGGAGCGTCGGCGACCTCATCATCTCCGAGATCATGAACAACCCGAGCACGGTGGCCGACACCTACGGCGAGTGGTTCGAGGTCTACAACGCCTCCGACCGCGACCTGATCCTCAACGGCCTCAAGATCGTCTCCGGCTCGAGCGAGCACTCCATCGAGCCCGCCGACGGCTCCACGCTGACCATCGCGTCCGGCGAGTACATGGTCTTCGGCATCGAAGACGACATGGCCAAGAACGGCGGCGTGGGCGTCAGCTACGAGTACGACAGCATCACGCTGGGCAACGAGTCCGACGATCTCTCGCTGGTGCTGGGCGGCACGACCATCGACGGCGTGGGCTGGGACGGCGGCGGCTCCTTCCCCGACCCGGACGGCGCCACGCTGACCCTCGACCCCTACTACATCAGCGCCGATCTCAACGACGACGGCCTCTACTGGTGCGAGGCGACCGACCCCTGGTCCGCCTCGACCGACATGGGCTCGCCGGGCGGCACCAACGAGGTCTGCGTCACCTTCGACCACGACTTCGACGGCTACGCCGAGTCCGACGGTGACTGCGACGACTGGGACGACACGATCTACCCCGGCGCGCCGGAGATCGACCCGACCGTCGACAACGACTGCGACGGCGAGGTGGAGTGGATGCCCATCGCCGACGCCGACTACGACGAGTCGAAGAGCACCCAGTACACCTGCGATGAGCTCTACCTGGACGGCTCGGGCTCCTATGACCAGGACGCTGGCGGCACGATCGCCAGCTACTCCTGGGAGCTCACCAGCGCGCCGGCCAGCTCGGCCACGACGACGGCGGACATCACCGAGTCCGACGACATGAGCCCTACCTTCATCCCGGACGCGGTGGGCGACTACACGTTCACGCTGACGGTCAACGACGGCGGCACGGACTCCGTGGGCGACTCGCTGACGGTGCCGGTCTCGCTGCGCCCGACCAACAACGTGCCCGTCGCCAGCGCCGGCGCCGACCAGAGCTACGCCGACTCCGACGCCTGCCAGGCGATCTCCTATGGCGCCTACTACGACTGCGACGCCTGCGCGGGCGCGAGCATCACGCTCTCCGCGGGCGGGTCTTCGGACGGCGACGGCGACTGGATGTCCTACAGCTGGGAGGTCGTGGACTACACCACGGGGCTCACCGTGGCGATCACCGACGAGACCAGCGAGACCGCCTCGCTGAGCATCTCGGGCGTGACGCCGACCTACGGCGAGACCACGTCCACGACGGTGACGGTCATGGTGACGGCGACGGACTGCATGGGCGAGTCCAGCACCGACCAGATGACGGTGACCTACACCTGCAGCGGGACCTGATCGCGGCGGGCGCGGCCCCTGGCGCCTCGCCGGGGGTCAGCGCTGCGCGCGGGCGCGGATCCGCTCGATGGGCTCGGCGATCTCGGGGCGCAGCTCGAGGGCAAGCGCGCGCTCGGCGACCAGGGCCAGGCGCGTCTTCAGGTTGAGGAGCATGCCGGGCCCGTCGATCTGGTCCGGCCCGCCCGCGCCGCGCGAGAGGTCCAGGAAGAGCTGAGGCGAGGCCAGGCCCCGACGCAGGATCACGGCCGGGAAGCGCGCCTCTCCAGTGCCGGCCAGGGCGTCGAGCAGGTCGGGCATGAGCGCGCCGAAGGAGGGGCGCTCCAACGAGACCTCCAGGGCGTCGGTCACGCTCTTCAGCGCGTAGACCTGCCAGGCGCGGGCGAGCGGGGCGACCTCCGGGCCCCAGCGCTCGGCGGCGGCCAGGGTGGAGGTGCGGTCCAGGTCTCGGCAGGCGCCGGGCTCGCAGGGGCCGGTGAGGCGGGCCGCGCTCAGGGCGACCAGGGCGAGGCCGGTGGACCTGTCGCTGCGCGCGTCGCCCACCAGGGTCTCCCGGGCGCGCTCGAGCTGGTGGCGGACGGGGTCCTGGTTCTCCTGGAGACCGAGCGTCCGCTGGAGCTCCGCGCGCCGCTCCCGCCAGTGCGCCTGCTCGGCGTCGCGATCGGCGGCGACCTTCTGAAGGGCCAGGGCGGTGACCTCGGAGAGCAGGGCGCGCCCGGCCTCGCCCCGGGCGGGGTCGGAGCGGCTGACGGCGCGGGCGTCGATGAGGGCCCCGGCGGGCTCGGAGAGCAGGCGATCGTAGAGGGGCGGGCGGAGGAGGGCCGCCACTGGCCCGACCGGGATCTCCGGGCCGTCCAGCCAGCCCAGCAGCACCCGCCGCTCGGCGATGGCCACCAGCATCCGGCGCGCCGTCGCGGGGTCGAGGGGGCCGAGCCAGGCCAGGGGATCGCGGGCGTCAGAGGGCAGGGGGCGGTCGTCGTAGGAGAGCGGCCCGATCCAGGCGAAGAGGGCGTGGGTCTGGCTCGCGTCCGGCTGTCCGCCCCTCAGGAGCTGCGCCTCCAGGCAGGCCAGCGCCGCCCCGCGCACCAGCGCCACCACGGCGGTCCCGCGCCAGCGCTGCTCCAGGGTCAGGGCCGGCTCCTCGCAGGAGCCCACGCTCCGCGCCTGCCCGGCCCAGCTCTCCAGGGCCTCCCCGCCCGGCAGGTCGGCGAAGGCGCCCGGCCGGAGCGGATCCGGGTGGCGCGCCAGGGGATCCCGCCCGATGATCGCCGCGATCGCGGAGGGGAGGTCGGTGACCGGGGCCGGCGCCTCCACCGGCGCCTCGGCGGCCGGTGCGCGCAGGTAGGGGGCCACCTCTCGGGGCGCGCAGGCCAGCAGCAGCGCGAGCAGCATCAGCCCTCCAGGAGCGCCCTGTTCAGGCGTCGGATGAGGCCCGGCCCCTGGTAGATCAACGCCGTGTACACCTGCACGGCCGCGCAGCCCGCGTCCAGGAGCTCCTGGACCTGGGCGGCCGACTCCACGCCTCCCACGCCGATCACGGGCAGCCTGCCCTCCGCGGCGCGCAGGACATCCTGGATGCGCCGCCGCGCCAGGGGCCAGAGGGGCGCGCCGGAGAGCCCGCCGCTCTCTCCCGTGCGCCCGGTGTCGCCGGGGCGGGTGATCGTGGTGTTCGTGGCGATGATCCCCGCGACGCCGGCCTCACGGGCCACGCCCACCGCGGCGAACAGGTCCTCGTCCGCGCTGTCTGGCGAGAGCTTGAGGAAGACCGGCAGCGGCGCTGACGCGGGGACCACCCGCTCCAAGAGCCGGGCCAGGGAGTCCGTCTGCTGGAGGTCGCGCAGCCCCGGCGTGTTCGGGGAGGAGATGTTCACCGTGAGGTAGTCCACCCACGGTTTGAGTCGCTCCACGCTCAGCGCGTAGTCCGCGGGCGCCTCCTCCAGGGGCGTGATCTTGCTCTTCCCGATGTTCGCGCCCACCGGCACGGAGGGCCAGCGCCCCGACTCCCGCAGGCGGCGGAGGCGGGCCGCGAGGGCCTCGCTCCCCTCGTTGTTGAAGCCCATGCGGTTGATGAGCGCGCGCTCGGCGGGCAGGCGGAAGAGGCGCGGGCGGGGGTTGCCCGGCTGGGGGTGCGCCGTGACCGTGCCGATCTCCACGAAGCCGAAGCCCAGGGAGGGCCAGACCTGCACGGCGTGGCCGTCCTTGTCCAGCCCCGCCGCCAGCCCCACGGGTCCGGCCAGCCGGAGGCCGCCCACCGTGCGCGCCAGGGTCGGCGAGGGGGCGCCAGCCAGCGGGCGCAGGAGGGCCGCGGCCAGCCCCGGCGCCAGCCCGAGCCCGTGGAGCACGAGCCGGTGCGCGCGCTCGGGGTCGAGCGAGAACAGGAGGGGTCGCAGCAGGCGCCAGCCGAGGTCGAGCACGGTCGGGGCGTAGCCGGGCGCCGGCCCCCCGGCAAATCGGGCGCGTGATAGACTGCGCGCTCCCCCCTGCCCCGTGGAGCGCTCATGCTCTGGAGCCTGCTGGGCGTCGCGCTGGCGGCGGACCTCGCCATCGTCCACGCGACCGTGCTCCCCATCTCTGGCCCGCCCCTCGAAGACGGCACCGTGCTCATCACGGCGGGCCGGATCGAGGCGGTGGGCAAGGGCCTCGCCGTGCCGCCCGGCACGAAGGAGGTCGTGGACGCCACCGGCCGCTGGCTCATGCCCGGCATCATCGACCTCCACTCGCACATGGGCGTCTACCCCTGGCCTGGCGCCAACGCGCACTCGGACGGCAACGAGGCCACCGACCCCATCACCGCGCGGGTCTGGGCGGGGGACGCCGTGTGGGTGGGTGATCCGGCCTTCGCCCGCGCTCGCGCCGGCGGCGTCACCACCATCCAGGTGCTCCCGGGCAGCGCGAACCTGATCGGCGGGCAGGCCGCCATCCTCAAGCTCCGCCCGACCCGCCTCTTCGAGGAGATGCTCTTCGAGGGGGCCCCGCGCGCCGTGAAGATGGCCTGCGGCGAGAACCCGAAGCGCGTCTACAAGGAGGACGTGGACGGGCCGAGCACGCGCATGGGCAACGTCGCCGCCTTGCGTGCGGGCTTCCAGGAGGCGCTGGATTACCGCAAGGCGAAGCAGACCTGGCGCGACCCGCCGATGACGAACCCGGATCTGGAGGTCCTGCTGGACATCCTGGACGGAGAGGTCCGGGTCAACGTCCACTGCTACCGCTCGGATGACATCGAGGCCATCTACCGCGTGATGGACGAGTTCGGCGTCAAGGTGACGACCTTCCACCACGCGCTGGAGGCGTACAAGGTGCGCGACCTGTTGGCGAAGCACGGCACCGGGGCCGCCACCTGGGCGGACTGGTGGGGCTTCAAGATGGAGGCCTACGACGGCATCCCCTGGAACGCCACGCTGCTGACCGAGGCGGGCGTGCCGGTCGCCATCCATTCGGACTCCGCCGACGGCGTGCAGCGCCTGTACACGGAGGCCGCCAAGACCCTGCGCTACGGGATGTCCGAGGAGGACGCGCTGGAGGCGATCACGCTGAACCCGGCGCGCCTGCTGGGCGTCGAGGGCCGCGTGGGGACCATCGAGGTCGGCAAGGACGCCGATCTCGCGCTGTTCAGCCGCCACCCACTGGACGTCTACACCCTCGTCGAGCGCACCTGGATCGACGGGGTGCTGGTCTATGATCGCGCGAAGGACGGGGTGCCCGATGTCTGGCCGTAGTCCGTGGTCTCGTCGCGAGCTGCTGCTCGGCCTGGGCGCCGTGGGCCTCGGCGCCGCGCTCCCCCGCCCGGCTCGGGCGCTGGAGGGCGCGCTCACCCTGCGCAACGCCACCGTGCTCACCCACGAGGGGCGCCGCCTGGAAGGCCACGGCCTGCGGGTGGAGGGCGGGAAGATCGTGGAGATCGGGCCCTCGGACGCGATGGGCGCCGACGCGCTCGACCTCGGGGGAGCCTGGGTCTGCCCCGGCTTCACCGACGCCGGCTGCCGGGTGGGCCTCGTCGAGGTGGACCTGGAGAAGAGCACCCACGACGACGAGGAGGGCACCAACGCCGTGACCCCCGACGCGCGCGTCCGGGACGGCTACAACGTGCGCTCCGAGGTGATCCCGGTCACCCGCGCCAACGGCATCAGCTCGGTGCTGGTCCACCCCAACACGAACAGCCTGATCTCCGGCCAGGCCGCGCTCTTCCGCACGATCGGCGACACCGTGGACGAGGCCGTGGTGCTGGCGCCGGCCGCGCTGTGCATCAACCTGGGGCACGCCGCCACGGACAACGGCCGGAACGGTGCGCCGGCCTCGCGCATGGGCGTCGCGATGCGCCTGCGGGAGATCCTGGAAGAGACGAAGCTCCCCGACGAGGCGAAGGATCAGGGTGACAAGAAGGCGAAGAAGGGCGGGAAGGGCGAGGGCGAGGGCGGCGGCAAGGACAAGGACGTCAAGCCCGACAGCGAGGTGGATCCGGCGAAGCGGGCGCTGCGGGACCTGAAGCGCGGCAAGCTGACCGCGCTGGTGCAGGCGGAGCGCGCCGACGACATCCTCTTCGCGCTGGACCTGGCGAAGACCTGGAAGCTCAAGATGGTCCTGCTGGGCGGCGCGGAGGCCTGGATGGTGCGCGACGCGCTGGCCAGCGCGGGCGTGCCGGTCTTCCTGGGGCCGCTGAACACCCAGCCCGACAGCTTCGAGCACCTGGAGGCCCGCTACGAGAACGCCGCCCTGCTCCACAAGGCTGGGGTGAAGCTCTCTTTCCGCACGGGCGCCGTCCACTTCTCGCGCACGCTGCCCTCCTATGTCGGGCTCGCCGTGGCCTACGGGCTCCCGCACGAGGCGGCGATCCGCGGCCTCACCCGCGGCCCCTGGGAGGCCCTCGGCCTCGACGGGGGCAGGCTGGAGGAGGGGGCGGAGGCCACCTTCTTCGTGGTGTCCGGCGATCCGCTTCAGCCGCGCTTCCCCATCGGGCGGATGTGGATCCAGGGGCGCGAGGTCTCGCTGGAGTCCCGGCAGAGCCGGCTCTATCAGGCCTTCCGCACGTTGCGCTGAGCCATGCGCGTCCTCGTCACCGGCGGCGCGGGCTTCATCGGCGGACATCTGGTCCGCGCGCTGCTGACCCGCGGGGACGAGGTCACGGTGTTGGACAGCTTCGACGACGCCTACGATCCCGCCTTGAAGGAGGCGAACCTCGCGGGCGTCGTGGGCCTCCGCTCGGGTCGGGCGCGGCTGGTGCGCGGGGACCAGCGCGATCCCGCGGCGCTCGCGGACGCGCTGGCGGGCGTGGACGCGGTCGCCCACCTGGCGGCGCGAGCGGGCGTGCGCCCCAGCCTGCGGGACGCTCAGCTCTACGCCTCGGTCAACGTGGGCGGCATGGCGGCCCTGCTCGACGCCCTGCGCCCTCGCCCCGAGGTGCCGGTGGTCTTCGCCAGCTCGTCCAGCGTGTACGGGGCCTCGTCCACGCCGCCTTTCCGGGAGGACGACGCCGCGGATCGCCCGCTCAGCCCCTACGCCGCCACCAAGCGCGCTGGCGAGCTGCTGGCGTACTCCGCGCACGCCGGCTGGGGCGCCCAGGTCTGCTGCCTGCGCTTCTTCACCGTCTACGGCCCGCGTCAGCGCCCGGACATGGCCATCTCCCGCTTCCTGTCCTGCGCGCTGGAGGGGCGGCCGCTGCCCGTGTTCGGCGAGCTGAACTCCTGCCGGGACTACACCTGGGTCGGCGACACCGTGGACGCCATCCTGGCCGCGCTGGACCGCCCCCAGCCCTTCGCCATCATCAACGTGGGCGGCGGGAGCCCCGTGACGCTGGGCGCCCTGGTGCGCGCCGTCGGCGAGGCCACCGGGGTGGAGGTCGCCCTGGAGGCGCTCCCCGCCCAGCCCGGGGACGTCCCGCTCACCCACGCCAGCATCGACCGGGCCGCCGAGCTCCTCGGCTGGAAGCCCCGGGTCTCCCTGGAGGAGGGGCTCCGGCGCACCGCGGCCTGGCTGCGCGCCGGGGGCCGGGCGGGCGAGGTCGAGCCGCGCTGAGCGCGTCACCATCGGCGTCGGCGGGGTGCTCAGAGCCGGCGTTCGCCCTCGCGTAGTCGCGCTCTGGTAGATCTGGAGGATGCGCACCGCCATCCCCCTCCTCCTGCTCGCCTGCTCCAATGACCCCAAGAGCTCGGAGACCCCGATCGTCGGAGACTCCTCGGGCCAGGAGAGCGGGACGCCCGCCGACTCCCACCCCGCCGAGTCCGGGGCGACCGAGACGGGCACCGGCGAGAGCGGGTCGGGGGAGACGGCGCCCGCCGAGACGAGCTCGGGCGAGAGCGGCAGCGCCGAGAGCGCCGACCCGGACAGCGCCGTCCCCGCCGAGACCGCCGACACTGGCGACACCGGCGTCGCCGAGGAGCTGCCGGCCAGCGCCGAGACCTGCTTCGGCGAGTACTACGGCGACACCGGCGAGCCCTACCCCGACTACGAGGCGACCGGGGCCACCTTCGGCTCGCACTGCTCCGGCACCGACCACCAGGACATCGCCGACGTCGATCGCGTGGTCTTCGTGGGCGACTCCATCACGGTCGGCTCTCCGCCCACCGACCCCAACGACTTCTACCGCTCGGTCATGGCCGAGAACCTCAGCGCGGAGTTCGGCCTCGAGGCGCCCGAGTGGACCTGGGAGTGGTACGACATCGTCGAGGGCACCGCCTACGAGATGAACTCGGGCGACTTCTGGAGCTGCGCGAAGTGGGGCGCGCGCACCGACGATCTGATGGAGGACAACGATCAGATCCTCGACTGCATGCCCACCGAGGAGTGGGACCGCACCACTCTGGTCATCATGACCATGGGCGGGAACGACCTCTTCAACCTCGTGGAGGCCTACACCGAGGGCAAGAGCATCGACGAGCTCTATACCCAGACCGTGGAGATGACCGAGAAGCTGCGGGTCTCCGTCGAGTACCTGAAGGACCCCGCCAACTGGGGGGCGCCGGTCTACGTGGTCTTCGCCAACGTCTACGAGTTCACCGACGGCACGGGCGACTGGGGGAGCTGCCCGGGGGCGGACCTGGCGGGCCTGGACGACGCCCTGGCCGACCCGGAGTTCTCGTCCATCCTCGCCTGGATGGAGGAGGAGTACCTGAACATCGCGGTGGAGACGGGCGCCGACATGACCTTCATGTACGAGGCCTTCTGCGGGCACGGCTACGGGCGGGACAGCGCTGACGCCCGCTGCGACCGCGGGGACGACGCCGAGCTCTGGTTCGATCTGACCTGCATCCACCCGAACGAGTACGGTCACGCCGCCATCGCCGACCTCTTCCAGGACGTCGTCGACGAGTAGGCGGGCGCTGGGTGTAAGCTCTGGCGGCGCGGGACGTTGCCCCCGCGTCACGCTGGAGATCGGATGTCGCGTCGCTCACTCTTCCTCGCGCTGCTGGCCCCCTCCCTGTTCATGACCTGCGGCCAGGCGCCCCCGAAGCCGACCGCGGCGCGACCCCTTCCCACCCCTGTGATCCCCGCCGCCGCGCCGCCGTTCACCCTGACCGCCTCCGACGGCAGCGGGCTCCGCCTCGTCGCCCTCGAGGCCCGCGGCGTGGTCGAGGGGCCGCTGGCGATGACCGAGCTGCACCTCAGCTTCCAGAACCCCGAGGCCCGCACCCGCGAGGGCACCTTCCAGATCGCGCTCCCCGAGGGCGGCGCCGTCAGCCGCTTCGCCATGAAGGTCGGGGACACCTGGCAGGAGGGCGAGGTGGTCGAGCGCCAGCGCGCGCGGCAGATCTACGAGGACTTCCTGCACCGCCGCCAGGACCCGGCGCTGCTGGAGCAGGAGGCCGGCAACGCCTTCTCGGCGCGCGTCTTCCCCATCCCGGCGAACGCGACCAAGGAGATCATCCTCACCTACACGCAGGAGCTCACGGGCTCCCAGGACGCCTACACGCTCCCGCTGCTGGGGCTGCCGGCCATTGATCGCGTGGACCTGAGCGTGCTGGTCTCGCGGGCCAGCGCCGGGCGCGCCACCAGCAACATGGGCGGCGAGAGCACCCAGTACGAGGTCCTGCGCGTGCAGAAGCAGGGCTGGACGCCTGATCAGGATCTGGTCGTCACGCCCGCCCCGGGGGCGGCCCAGGGCCTGCGCGCCGAGGATCTGGTCGTCGCGCGGGTGAAGCCGGAGTTCAAGGTCTCCGACGACCCGGTCGGCGGGCTCTACGTGATGGTGGACATGAGCGCCTCGCGGGCGCTCGGGCTCTCCCAGCAGATCGCGGCGGTGGACCAGCTCTCCGACGAGCTCGCCCGGCGCCTGGGCGCGGACCGGCCCTTCGCGGTGGCGGCCTACGATCAGGGCGTCACCCCGATCTTCTCGGGGAAGGTCGGGGCTTATGGCGCGGCGGAGTCCAAGAAGCTCGAGGATCTGATGGCGCTGGGCGCCTCGGACCCCGGCGGCGCGATGGTCTGGCTCAAGGACAGCCTGAAGGGCGCGGGGAAGCGCTACGATCGCGTGCTGGTCGTGACCGACGGCGTGGCGACCGCGGGTGAGCGCGAGGGCGACGCGCTGCGGACCGCCGTGAGCGCGCTGGGAGAGGTGGGCGTGAAGCGCCTGGACGTGCTCGCCGTGGGCGGCATCCGCGACGACGCCGCGCTGAAGGGGCTGGTGACCGCGGGGCTCGCCTCGGACGGCGTGGTCATCCCCTCGGGGAGCGACGCGGCCGAGGTCGGGCGGCGCATGACGCTGGCCGTGGCCTCGGGCATCGAGGTCGTGGTGCCCGGGTCGGAGTGGTCCTGGCCTGAGACCCTGGACGCCATGCAGCCGGGGGACGAGGCCCTGGTCTACGCCGGGCTCCCCGCGCGCGCCCCCTTCTCGGTGAAGCTGGACGGCGTCAGCACCGGGCTCAGCGACAAGCAGCTCGCCCAGGTCTCGCGCCCCCTGCTCGAGCGCGCCTCGACCCGCGCCCGCATCGACCGGCTCGTCACGCTGCGGGACACGCGCTTCGCCAACGACAAGGATCTCCAGGAGGCGATGAAGCAGCAGGCCATCCAGCTCAGCCTCCGCCACCGCGTGCTCTCCCCCTGGACGGCGCTGCTGGTGCTGGAGACCGAGCAGGACTACGTCCGCTACGGGCTCGACCGCAACGCGCTGGCCGACATCCTCACGGTCGGGCCCACCGGGATCGAGGTCGTGGACCGGCGCCGAACCGGGAGCCCGGTGGTGGTCACCACGCCCCCGCCCACCACGGTGACGCGGACCGGCGCGGCGGACGAAAAGGCGAAGGATAGCGGTCCCGTGGTGTACCGGCGGCAGACGGAGATCGACTTCAACGGCGTCGAAGTGGCCGGCGCTCAGCCCTCCCCGAGCGTCAACCTCGCCCCGCCGCCTCCGCCCCCGCCCCCGCCGCCCTCCGCGGCGCCCGAGCCCATGGAGGCGGCCAAGATGGTCGAGTCCCTGGGCTACGCCGACGGCGCGGCGATGGAGGGGGGCGCCGAGGGCGAGGAGGAGACAGACGACGCGCCCGCCCCCGCCGACCGCGACGACAGCCTGATGGAGGAGGAGAGCCCAGCCTCCTTCGGCCGGGCGAGCTCCAGCGCGGGCGCCAGCGTCGCGTCCAGCCCCGCGCCGCGCGCCACCTCCGCGAGCCGCCACGCGCCCACCTCGCGCCCCGCCCCGGCCCGGCGTGAGGCCGCCGCCCCGCCCGCCGAGGACAGGTCGGAGCGGGCGAAGGTGGACCCGTGGACCGGCCCCTACAAGGAGGTCATGGACCTCCTGGTCGCCGGGAGGAAGGCCGAGGCCCTGGCCCGCGCCCGCGCCTGGCGCGCCGAGGCCCCCGGCGACGTGCTCGCGCTCCTGGCCCTCGGCGCGGCCTTCCAGGCCAACGGGGACCTCCGCCAGGCCGCGCGCTGCTACGGCTCGCTCATCGATCTCTTCCCCTCGCGGGCCGATATCCGCCGCACCGCGGGCAACTGGCTGGAGGGCCTGGGGTCGCCGGACGCGCTGGCGCTCGCGGTGGACACCTACCGCGAGGCCGTGGTCCAGCGCCCCGACCACCCCAACAGCCACCGCATGCTCGCCTACGCCCTGCTCAGCGCCGGGCGCCCCGCCGAGGCTTTCGACGCCATCGAGGTCGGCGCGGCCCGCAGCTACCCCGACGGGCGCTTCGCCGCCGTGGACCGCATCCTGCGCGAGGACATGGGCATCATCGCCGCGGTCTGGCTCGCCCGCGAGCCCGCCCACCGCGACGAGGTCTACACCCGCCTCTACAAGCTCGGCGCCCAGCTCGACCAGAGCCCCAGCCTGCGCTTCGTGCTCTCCTGGGAGACCGACGCCAACGACGTGGACTTCCACATCTACGACGGCAAGGGCGGGCACGCCTTCTACGAGCACAAGGAGCTGGGCTCTGGCGGCTCCCTCTACGCCGACGTGACGACCGGCTACGGCCCCGAGTGCTTCGCCATCGTGAGCCCGCGGGCCTTTCCCTACAAGCTCCAGGCCCACTACTACAGCCGCGGCCCCATGGGCTTCGGCATGGGCACCCTGGTCGCGCTCCAGCACGACGGCAAGGGCGGGATCGTCCGGCAGAGCCAGCCCTTCGTGGTGATGAACGACGAGGCCTTCCTGGACCTGGGCGTGATCAAGGCGCCGCTGCGCTGAGGGGCGAGCGAGGGTGGGCGAGGAGCAGGACCGATCCCGGGGCGCTGGCCCCGGTGACGCCGTTCAGTCCGAGGGGTCTGACAGGCGCCACACCCAGCCCCCGCTCAAGCTCAGCTGATAGGGCACCCGGCCCCAGTCTTTGAAGGGGTCGTCGTCAGAGTTGAAGTAGCCCGCGGTCACCCAGCCCGCTCCGGCGCTGAGCTGGATGTGCCACAGTCCGCCGGACGGGTGGCGGTGGGCATAACCAAGGGGAACCCTGAATAACTCTCGGTATATCGCACCCATGGATGGGGCGGTGTACAGCGTACCCTTGGAGCCCACATCGATCGCCATCGGCACGCCGACCCAGGCGACGCCGAGCCCGATCCCGCCTTCGAGAGACCACTGGAACGCGCCGTCGCCGCGCGACCGGGTACGCCCGACGAGGCCCGGCGTGAGCCCGGGTACGTTGTTGATGAAGCCGGGGCGCGCGGGAAGGTTCACCAGCGACAGGTTGGTATAAGCGGCCACCGTCCGCTTTCGCGCGGTGGTGTGCTCCAGGTGGACCGTCACCGAGGTCGTCGCCGCGAGCTCGTTGTTTGGGGCGGCGTAGCCGAGCTCGCCGAGCAGCCCGTAGGTCTCGCCCGCGCTCATGCCTATCCCCACGTAGCCGGGCTCATGGCTGACCGGAGGGGGCAGGACACCCGGCGGCGCGCAGGCGCCGAGGAGCAGGTACAGGAGCACCATCCGTTCCCCCCGAATTCCGCTCTCGACAGCCCCCAGGAGATGCGAGCTAAATCTTGATGCTCGTCGCCTTGAAGAACTTCCAGAAATAGTCCCAGGCGCTGGCGATAGCGAAGAAGGTCCCGATCCATAGCACCACGACCCCGGCGCTGTGGACGTCGAAGAAGAAGAAGTCCTCGTGCCAGAGCAGCATCCCGATGCCGGTGGACTGATACGCGGTCTTCACCTTGCCCAGCGTGTCCGCGGGCAGCAGGATGCCCTCCTGGGAGGCGATGCCGCGCAAGCCCGTGATGGCGAGCTCGCGGCAGAGCAGCAGGGCGACGAGGGCCGCCGACACGCGCCCGAGCGGGATGAGCATGATGAGCACGGTGGCGGTCATCAGCTTGTCGGCCATGGGGTCCAGGTAGGCTCCTGCCGGGCTGACCAGGTTCCACTTGCGCGCGAGATAGCCGTCCACGATGTCCGTGATCATCGCCGCGACGAAGATGAAGCAGCTCAGGTAGTTCTGGAACGGCGTAGGCTCGTCCCACATCACGAGCACCATCACCGGCACGAGCAGCATGCGGATGACGGTCAGCGTGTTCGGGAGGTTCCAGAACCCCGGACCTTTGATGTTCACGGGCTGACCTCAGGGGCGCTCGCCGGGTCGAGCGGGCGCACGGTCGAGAAGTAGTGGTAGAGGTCCGTCACCCGGGACACGTAGGCGCGCGTCGTGGCGAACGGGGGGACTCCTCCATAACGCGTCACGTTGCCGGGGCCCGCGTGGTAGGCGGCGATCGCCCGTCGCAGGTCGCCGAAGCGGTCGAGCTGCTCGCGGATGTAGCGCGCGCCACCGTCCAGGTTCTGGGCCGGATCCCAGGGATCCTCCACGCCCAACGCCGTGGCGGTCCCGGGCATGAGCTGCATGAGGCCCATGGCGCCCTTGTCGGAGAGGGCGCGCGGGTTCATCGCGCTCTCGGCGAGGACCACGGCCTTCAGCAGCGCGGGCTCCACCCCCACCCGCTTGCCGGTCTCCACCAGCGCCTCGTCCCAGCGGTCCAGGTCGGGGAAGCTCCGCACGCTGACCTGGCTCGGCAGCGGGATCGGCCCGTCGGAGGCGATTAAAACAAATCCGTTGTGTGTTGGCGAGTCCGTGAAGACCACGCTCCCGTCCGGGCGGTCCGCCCGGTAGATGTCCGTCGCCATCAGCAGCAGGAGCCAGCTCATCCTGCGGAGACTACCTGCGCGCGGGCTCTCCGCGCAATAGACACCCCGGATGGACCTTCGCTGTGACTTCCTCGTCATCGGCAGCGGCCTCGCCGGCCTGCTCTTCGCGCTCAAGGTGGCGCCACACGGCCGCGTGCTCGTCCTCTCCAAGCGGGACGCGGAGGAGGGCAGCACGCGCTACGCGCAGGGGGGCATCGCCGCCGCCTGGGACGACAAGGACTCCTGGGAGGCCCACGTCGAGGACACGCTGATCGCCGGGGCCGGGCTCTGCCGGCGCGAGGTGGTGGAGCGCACCGCGCGCGAGGCCCGGGAGCGGGTCGAGGAGCTCATCTCGCTGGGCGTCAGCTTCGATCGTCGGGATCGGCGCCCCGAGGAGTACGACCTGCACCGCGAGGGCGGGCACTCCGCGCGCCGCATCCTGCACACCAAGGATATGACGGGGGCCGAGATCATGCGGGCCCTGCTGGAGGCGGTGCGGGCGAGCCCGAACATCGAGCTCCGCGAGCACTGCATGGCCATCGACCTCATCACCGAGGGCTGGCTGGCTCGCCGCAAGCAGAAGCTCCCGCCCCAGCCGGATCGGGTGCTGGGCGCCTACGTGCTGGACACGCGGGCGAGCCAGGTCTGGACGGTCTCCGCGCCGGTGGTGGCGCTGTGTACGGGCGGGGCGGGCAAGGTCTACCTGTACACCTCGAACCCGGACACGGCGACCGGGGACGGCATCGCCATGGCCTGGCGGGCCGGGGCGCGCGTCGCGAACATGGAGTTCGTGCAGTTCCACCCCACCTGCCTCTACCACCCGGACGCGAGGAACTTCCTCATCAGCGAGGCCCTCCGCGGAGAGGGCGGGGTGCTGCGGAGCCGCAAGGGTGAGGCCTTCATGGCGCGCTACGACCCGCGCAAGGAGCTCGCCCCGCGCGACATCGTGGCCCGCGCCATCGACGCCGAGCTCAAGCGCACGGGCGAGGACTGCGCCTACCTGGACATGACCCACCTGTCCCGGGCGGAGATCGAGCACAAATTCCCGAACATCGACGCCCGCTGTCGCGAGCTGGGCATCGACATGGCCGTGCGCCCCATCCCCGTGGTGCCCGCGGCCCACTACCTCTGCGGCGGCGTGCAGACCGACATGAACGGGGAGAGCAGCGTGCTGGGGCTGCTGGCCATCGGAGAGGCGGCCTGCACCGGGCTGCACGGGGCGAACCGGCTGGCCTCGAACTCACTGCTGGAGGCGGCCTCCTACGCCCATCATGGGGCGGCGCTGGCCATCGCGCGGCGCGCCGAGCTCGACCACGCCCCGGACCTGCCCCCCTGGGACCCCGGCAGCGCGGCCGAGCCCGACGAGCAGGTGGTCATCACTCAGGTCTGGGACGAGATCCGCCGCTTCATGTGGAATTACGTGGGCATCGTCCGCACCAGCCGGCGCCTCCTGCGCGCGCGCAAGCGCATCGAGCTGGTGCAGGAGGAGATCCGCCGGTACTACTGGGACTTCCAGGTGACGGGTGACCTCATCGAGCTCCGCGATCTGGCGACGGCGGCGGAGCTGGTCATCGAGTGCGCGCTGCGCCGCCACGAGAGCCGCGGGCTCCACTACACGCGGGACTACCCGGCGGAGGACCCTCGCTTCATCGGCGACACGGTGCTCCAGAAGAGCTTCTGAGCGCGCCTACCAGGGCTCCAGCTCGGGCAGCGTGAGCGCGCGGCTGGCCCCGATGAGGTCCTGCAGGAGCTCGGGCTCCTTGGGCACCCCGGCGGTGAGCACCTCCGGCTCGCCCTCGGTGATGGCCACGTCGTCCTCGATGCGGATCCCCCCGAAGCCCGCCCACTCCGCGGCGGCCTCCTGGTCCACCAGCCCGCGGAAGCGCTCGCGCAGGGTGGGGTCGGAGAGCACGGCGGGGACGATGTAGAAGCCGGGCTCGATGGTGACGACGAAGCCGGGCTCCAGGTCCAGGTCCAGGCGCAGGTAGCGCGTCCCGAACTGCTCCGAGCGGCGCCGCCCGGGGGCGTAGGCCGCGCGGTCGCCGAAGTTCTCCAGGTCGTGCACGTCCAGGCCGAGCAGGTGCCCCACGCCGTGCGGGAAGAAGAGGGCGTGGACCCCCGACTCCACCGCGGACTCCGGCGAGCAGGTGATCAGCCCCTCGTCCTTGAGGAAGCGGGCCAGCACCAGGCTGGCCGTGTCGTGGACCTCGCGGTAGCGCACCCCGGCCCGCGCGCGATCGATGGCGGCCTTCTGGGCGGCCAGGACCGCGTCGTAGGCGGTGCGCTGGCGCAGCGTGAAGACCCCGCTGACCGGCCAGGTGCGGGTGACGTCGGTGGCGTAGCCGGTCTCGGTCTCCGCTCCGCCGTCCAGCAGGAGCAGTTCGCCGGCGTGGCAGCGGTGGACGCGGTGGAAATTGTGCAGGACCTCCCCGCGGACCGTGACGATGCTGTCGTAGGCGTTGACCATGCCGGCGGCGGCGATCACGGCGTCGAAGACGGCGCCGATCTCGCGCTCGTGGCGGCCCGGGGCGGTCACGGCCATGGCGGCGCGGTGGGCGGCCTCCGTGACGTGGGCGGCGCGGCGGATCTCGTGGAGCTCCTCGGGTCCCAGCCGGCGGCGCAGCGCGATCACGGCGTCCACGAGCGCGTCCGAGCCGTGCTCGCGGCCGAAGCGGAGGGGGAGCCCGGTGAGCTGGGAGCCGAGCGCGTTGCGGGCCTCGTCGGGGACCGCGAGGCTGAGCAGGCGCCCGCGGAGCGGCTCGGTGTGGCGCTCGAGCTCGGTGACGGGCAGGACCTCGATGCCGTAGCGGGCGGCCTCGTCCTCCAGCGTCTGGACCGCGCCGTGCCAGAGGCCGTCGTCGGGCGCCGGCTCGGGCAGGAAGAGCAGCGCGCGCTCCTGCGTCAGCAGAAGGGCGGCGTCGGGCGCGGCGACGCCCGTGAAGTAGAGGAAGGTGCTGTCCTGCCGGAAGGGCAGGTGGTTGATGGGGATGTTGCGGCAGCGCGCCCCGTTGCCCAGGAGGAGGACGGGGGCGCCCACCCGCTCCTGCAGCAGGGCGCGGCGGCGCTGGAAGTGCGCGGGGCTCAGCATGGGGACCTCAGAGCAGACGGTCGCGGGTGACGAGGGCCTCCAGCGTGTAGCCGCGCTCGGCCAGGCGCTCGGCGGCCCCCTCCTGGCGATCCACCACGGTCATGCACTGGACGACGCGCAGGCCCTCCTCCTCCACGCGCTCGATGGCGGTGAGCAGGCTGCCGCCGGTGGTGGTCGTGTCCTCCAGCACGCAGACGGGGGCGCCCTCGACCAGGCCGCCCCGCCCCTCGATCCACTGGCGCATGCCGTGGGCCTTGGGTTCCTTGCGCACCATGAAGCCCTGGACCGGGCGCCCGCGCACCCAGGAGATCGCGGCGACCGCCCCGGCGATGGGGTCGGCGCCGGTGACCGGGCCGCCCACCGCCAGCACCTCTGGCCGCAGGCGGGCGAGGATGAGATCGGCGATGAGGGCGGCGCCCTCGGGGTGAAGGGTGGTCTGCCGCGCGTCCACGTAGAAGTCGCTCTCCCGCCCGGAGGCGAGGATCACCTTCTGCTTTCGCACCGAGCGCTCGCGCAGGACCTCGATCAGGCGCGCCTCCAGCTCCCGCTCACGCATCGGCGTCCTCCCAGCGCAGGCCGTCCAGCCAGCGCGTGAGATCGGCGAAGACCTCCGTCTTCTCTGGCTCGTTGAAGAGCTCGTGGTAGAGCGCCGGGTAGCGGTGGACCGCCCGCGGCCCGCCCCAGCGCGTGGCCAGCGCGAGCATCTCGCGGTGGTCGCAGATGGCGTCGGACTCACCCACCATCATCATCAGGGGCAGGGTCATGCGCGGGGCCGCGGCCTTGACCCGGGCCATCGCGTCCACGCTCTCCACGAACCATCGCGGCGTGATGGTGTCGAAGATCTTCGGGTCGGCCTCGTAGCGGCGCACGACCTCCGGGTCTCGACTGATCTTGCTCGCGTCGAGCTCGTTCTTGAAGTTGATCGCGGGCGCCAGCCGGGACAACACCCGGCTGGCCCGCACCTTGAGCTTCGGCGGCTGGAAGGCGAGGCCCACCATGGGGTTGGAGAGCGCCAGCCCCAGCACGGGCTGGCCGAGCAGCTCGCGCACGGCGTCCAGCGCCACGAGCCCGCCCATCGAGTGCGCCACGATGGCGTACTGGTCGCCGATCGTCTTCCCCGCGGCCCAGAGATCCTCGGCGTAGCGGCGCCAGCTGGAGACGTGGCCGCGCTTGCCGCCGCTGTCGCCGTGCCCGCGCAGCTCGACGAAGGTGGCGCGGTAGCCCGCCTGGTTCAGGGCCGCGGCGACGTGAGCGTAGCGGCCCGCGTGCTCGGCGAGCCCGTGGACCATGAGGACGTCGCGCTTCCCTTCACCCCAACGGACGACGTGAAGGGGCGTCCCATCGGCGGAGTTGACCTGGAGAGCCTGCAAGGGCACCTCGACGCGGCGGGAGAGGCGAAGGCCGCGGACAGGCGCCATTCTAAGCGCTCGACGCGAGGCGCGCGAGCCCCCCTTGCGACCGGGCCTCGCGGCAGCTAAGCCCGGGGCCGAGGTGCCCCGTGCTCACTGCCGAAATCCCCCTCGCGCTCACCTACGACGACGTGCTCCTGCTCCCGGCCGCGTCGGACGTGCTCCCTCGGGACGTGCGCGTGGACTCGCTGCTGACGTCCGCGCTCCCGCTGAAGATCCCGCTGCTCAGCTCGGCCATGGACACCGTGACCGAGGCGGACACGGCCATCGCGATGGCGCGCGAGGGCGGGATCGGCGTCATCCACAAGAACCTGACCGTGGCTGAGCAGGCGCGGCAGGTGTCGCGGGTGAAGAAGGCGATGACCGGCGTGGTCGAGGACCCCGTCACGCTGAGCCCCTCGGCGACCCTGCGCAACGCGCGCGCGCTGATGCGGGAGCACGAGATCTCCGGCCTCCCCGTCGTCGAGGCCGGGCAGGTGGTGGGCATCCTGACCGACCGCGACCTGCGCTTCGAGCGCAACCTGGAGCGGCCGGTGCGCGAGGTCATGACCCCGGCCGGGCGCCTGGTCACCTGTCCGCCGGGCACCAGCCTGGAGACGGCCAAGGACCTGATGCAGGCCCACAAGATCGAGAAGCTGCTGGTGGTGGCGGCGGACGGGCGGCTGGGCGGGCTGATCACCTTCAAGGACGTGGTGGCGGCAAGCCGGCTCCCGCGCGCCAACCGGGACGCCCGCGGGCGCCTGCGGGTGGGCGCGGCCATCGGCGTCTCCGCGGACAAGGACGAGCGGGCCGACGCGCTGGTGGAGGCGGGGGTGGACGCCCTCTTCATCGACACCGCCCACGGCCACTCCGCGAAGGTGCTGGCGGCCACGCGGGCCATCCGGGCGCGCCACCCCGGCGTGCAGCTGGTGGTGGGCAACGTCGCCACCGCCGACGCCACGCGCGCCTGCATCGACGCGGGCGCGGACGCGGTCAAGGTGGGCATCGGCCCGGGGAGCATCTGCACCACGCGCATCATCGCGGGCGTGGGCGTGCCCCAGCTCTCGGCGGTCTCCTGGTGCGCGGAGGTCGCGCATGCCCAGGGGGTGCCGGTCATCGCCGACGGGGGCATCAAGTACAGCGGCGACATCGCCAAGGCCATCGCCGCCGGGGCGGACTCGGTGATGGTCGGCTCGCTGCTGGCGGGCACCGACGAGGCGCCGGGCGAGCTGGTGCTCTACCAGGGGCGCTCGTACAAGGTCTACCGCGGGATGGGCTCGGTGGGCGCCATGCGCGCGGGCTCGGGCGACCGCTACTTCCAGGACAACGAGGACGTGGAGGAGGGGGCGGTGAAGCTGGTGCCCGAGGGCATCGAGGGCCGCGTCCCCCACCGCGGGCCGCTGGCCGACACCCTTCACCAGCTCGTCGGCGGGCTACGCTCGGCCATGGGCTACACGGGCTGCGCGGACATCCAGACGATGCAGCGCTCCGCCCGCTTCTGCCGGATCACGGCGTCTGGCCTGCGGGAGAGCCACGTCCACGACGTGATCATCACCAAGGAGGCTCCGAACTACCGGGTGGAGTAGGCCACGGGGGCCGGTTAAGCCTCCCCCGGGAGGGCCTCATGGACAAGGTGGTGGCATCGGCCCAGCAAGCGGTCGCCGACATCCCGAACGGCGCCGTGATCATGGCGGGCGGCTTCGGGCTCTGCGGCATCCCGGAGCACCTGATCGCGGCCATCGCCGCGGCGGGTCTGCGGGACCTGACCTTCATCTCCAACAACGCCGGCGTGGACGGCTTCGGGCTGGGCATCCTGCTGCGGAACCGCCAGGTCCGCAAGATGATCTCCAGCTACGTCGGCGAGAACAAGGAGTTCGAGCGGCAGTACCTCTCGGGCGAGCTGGAGGTGGAGCTCATCCCGCAGGGGACGCTGGCCGAGCGGATCCGGGCCGCCGGAGCCGGGATCCCGGCCTTCTTCACGCCCACCGGCTACGGGACCCTGGTGGCGGAGGGCAAGGAGACCCGGGACTTCGACGGTCGCATGTACGTGCTGGAGCGCGCGCTGCACGCGGACTTCGCCATCGTGAAGGCCTGGAAGGCCGACACCCACGGCAACCTGGTCTACCGGCGCACGGCGCGGAACTTCAACCCGATGATGGCCACCGCCGCGCGCGTCACCATCGCCGAGGTCGAGGAGATCGTGCCCGCGGGCGCGCTGGACCCGGACCAGATCCACACGCCCGGCATCTACGTGAAGCGCGTCGTGCTGGGCCAGAGCTACGAGAAGCGCATCGAGAAGCGCACCACCCGGTCCAAGGCCTGAAGGAGCGACCATGCCCCTCACCCGTGACGGCATCGTGCGGCGCGCGGCCCGGGAGCTGCGCGACGGCTACTACGTGAATCTGGGCATCGGCATCCCGACCCTCGTGGCCAACCACATCCCGGACGGCATGGAGGTCATCCTCCAGTCCGAGAACGGGCTGCTGGGGATGGGCGCCTGGCCCACGGAGGACGAGGTCGATCCCGATCTCATCAACGCGGGCAAGGAGACGGTGACCTTCCTGCCCGGCGCCAGCATCTTCTCGTCGGCGGACAGCTTCGCCATGATCCGCGGCGGGCACGTCGATCTTACCGTGCTCGGCGCCATGCAGGTCTCCCAGGACGGCGACCTGGCCAACTGGATGATCCCCGGCGCCATGGTCAAGGGCATGGGCGGCGCCATGGACCTGGTGAGCGGCGCGCGGCGCGTGGTCGTCACCATGAACCACGTCGCCAAGGGCAACGAGCCCAAGCTGCTCGAGCGCTGCACACTCCCCCTGACGGGCCTGGGCGTGGTCGACCTGCTGATCACCGACTACGGGGTCTTCAGCTTCGAGGGCGGGCTCACGCTCATCGAGATCGCCGAGGATCTGACGGTGGAGCAGGTGCAGGCGGCGACGGGGTGCGTGTTCGCGGTGGCCGATCCCCTGCCGCGCCTGCCCCTGAACGGCTGAGGATCCCAGAGACACGAAGGGCGCCTTCACCGCGTGTGCGGCGAGGCGCCCTTCTGGCGCGAAGGCCAGGCGGGGCTACTTGCCCTTCGCGGCCTTGTGCGCGGCGCGCGCGGCGGCCTTCACGGAGCGGCGCACCAGCACGGTGGTACCGGTGGGGCCGGGGACGCCGCCGCGGATGAACAGCAGGTTGTTCTCGCCGTCCACCTTCGCCACCTTGATGTTCTGGACGGTGGTGCGCTTCGAGCCCATGTGACCGGGCATGCGCACGCCCTTGAGCGTCATACCGGGGGTGAGGCGCGTGCCGATGGACCCGCCGTGCCGGAAGTACTCGTGGGTACCGTGGGTGCGGATGAAGCCGCGGAAGTTGTGGCGCTTCATGACGCCGGCGAAGCCGCGGCCCTTGCTGATGCCGGTGACGTCGACCAGCTCGCCCTCGTTGAAGACCTCAGCTGCGCCGACCGACTGGCCGGGCGTGTACTGAGCGGCCACCGCCTCGGGGACGCGCAGCTCGCGGATCTTCTGGGGAGCCGGGACGCTGGCCTTCGCCGCGTGCCCGTCGAGGGCCTTGTTGGTGCGGCTGGCGCGACGCACGCCGAAGCCGAGCTGGACAGCGCTGTAACCGTCCTTCTCCGTCGTCTTCTTGACGCGGAGCACCGCGTTGGGGGTGACCTGGAGCACGGTCACGGGGACCAGATCGCCATCCTTGTCGAAGAGCTGGGTCATCCCCAGCTTGCGGGCCAGCAGGCCCATCTGCATGTTCGCCATTGTTCCTCCGCATTGGACGGACACCCGGGATGGGGCCGGCTTACGGCTCGAGAGAGCCCCCGCACGTAGCCCGCCGGGCCCGCACGAGCAAGCCCGGCTTCATCTCTCCGATCAGAGCACCGTGCCGTTGAGCTTGATCGCGTAGTCGGGGTCCGAGGGGTCGTTGCTGAGGATGTGGAGCATGTTCGTGTCGAAGCTCTCGCTGCCCAGGTCCAGGCAGCTCTCCGTGACCGTGTACGTCACGCCCACCGTGGCGCTGTCCCCCGGGGCGAGGGTCAGCGCGGTGCCCTCCCAGTCGGAGGTGAAGGTGCCGCAGGTGGAGATCGTGTCGTTGGTGACGGTGACGGTGTCGATCTCGAGATCCTGGTCGCCCGCGTTGCTCATGGTCAGCGGCTGGGTGCCCGAGAGCCCGTCCGTGGAGATGAGCCAGAAGAAGGACATCGTGTAGGCGTCGGTGCCGCCGGTCTCCACCTCCAGGATGGGCTGGCAGATGGTGCAGGAGAAATAGCCCTCCCCCTCCACCACGATGGTCGCCGACACGCCCTCGACGTCCGTGCTGATCTCGATGGCCCCGCTGTCCGTGCCCTCGTCCTCGGGCGCGTAGGTCACCTCCAGCGTGCGTGTCTGCCCGGCGGAGAGCAGCGCGGGCAGGGAGAAGCCGTCGCCCTCGACCGAGAACTCGGCGTCCGTGCTCTGCGCGTCCACGAGGAGCAGGTCCGTGTCGCCCGTGTTGGTGACCTCCACGGCCTCCACCGCCGGAGAGAGCGCGTCCACCCGGCCGAAGTCGATGGAGGTCTGGGAGAGCTGCAGCCCACCCTCTCCTTCTCCCTCGCCCTCACCTTCGCCCTCGCCCTCGCCGCCAGAGGAGCCCGCGCCGGTCAGCGTGACCTCGCCGTAGCCGTCCTCGGAGCTCACGCCCACGCGGAAGCTGCCGTAGTAGTAGACGGCGCTCTCCGGCGCGAAGGAGATGGTCACCAGGACCTCGTCTCCGCCGCCCAGCTCCATGGGGAGGGTCAGCGCCGTGTCCAGCGTGAAGACGTTGTCCCCGCTGACGAGCGCGTCGGTGACCGTCAGCAGGTCCGCGCCGTCATTGCGGAGGAGGACGTCCGCGGTCGTCTCCGAGCCGATGGCGACGTCGCCGAAGTCGATCTCCGACGGGTCCATGTACAGGCTCCCGAAGGAGGTCCCACCCGAGTCGTCGTTGCCGATGTCCGTGTCGATGGGCTTCACGCCGGTGCATGCCGTGACCAGCAGCGTCGCCATCAGGGCCGTCTTGCTCATCCTTCCTCCCACGTCGTGCCCGCGTCGGGCGGAGCACGACGCAGGTCAGAAGGTATACTTCATATAACCAGTGAAGTCAGCGCCGAGATCGAAGCCGACAGCGTAGAAGACGTTCGCGTCAGCGCCCACCGAGAAGTGCGAGAGCTTGGTGTAGTACTCGAAGGTGGGGCCCGCATGCACGATGGGGTGCGGCCCCTCGTGAAAGCCGCCGTCGACGCCGTTCCAGGAGTCCTGCACCACGTCGGTGTAGTAAAACTCCTCGACCATCAGCAGCGGCGCGAAGAGCACGCCACCGCCGGCCGAGATGCCCACGCCGAAGCGGCGGGCGGGGTAGAAGGAGGCCTCCAGGCCGCCGCCCAGGATGTAGGTGCGCACGTCCCCCTGCACGTACGGCGAGGCCCTGCCCGCGGCGTTCCCCGGGCAGGCGCCCTGGGCCTGGTACTCGAAGTAGCAGCCGTTGTGGACGCCCTGGGAGAAGGCGATCTCCCAGGCGAGGGACATGGACTCGGTGTCTACGAAGTCCTGCCCGACGCCCAGCGAGGAGTAGGTCCCCGGGTTCACGAAGCCGTTGAACTTCCCGAGGAACATCGCGCCGCCCACGTTCGCGCGGGCGTAGAAACCCTTGACGATCTCGCGGACAGGCTTGTCGTCGGCCCGCCCACGCTTCGATGCCGACTCCTCGACCTCCTCATCCTGCGCGTAGGCGACGGACGAGGTGAGGGGCGCGGTGACGAGCAGGACGGGCAGCAGCAGCTTCAGGGACTTCATCGTGACCTGTCCGATGTGCGAGGATTCAGCAGGGCGCTGGCGAGATTAACCCGGCGCGAAGATGAACGGGTAGGAGACGATGACGATACCGCCGCCCTTCGGCTCCGGGAACTGGAACTTCATGAAGCGGCCGTTGATGCAGTCCTCGACCGCGGAGTTGTTCATCGTGGTCTGCTTGGTCTCCGCCTTGGACACCGAACCGTCCTTCGCGATGACGAACTTCACCGTGATCTTGCCGCCGAGCGACGGGTTCTTGGTCAGCTCGCGCTGGTAGCAGTAGCGGATCTGGTTCATGTTCCGCTTGATGACGGCGTCGATGAGGGACTTGTCGAGGGCGCCGAGGATGATCGGGTCACCGCCGATCTTGCCGATGCCGCCCTCACCCTTCTCGCCGAAGCTGCCGCCGCCGGAGCCGTAGCCGGACGAGCCCGAGCCGCGACCCTTGGTGCCGAGGCCGCCGAGACCCTCCGCCGTACCGCCGCCGCCGAGGCCGGAGCCGCGCGCGCCGAGACCGCCGGAGCCGATCTGGGTGCCCTTGGCGCCGATCAGGCCGCCGATACCGCCGGTCAGGTCGGAGCTCAGGGCCGCGCTGCCGAAGACGTCGCTGGCCGCGCCTTCGCGCATGGCCCCGAGGACGCCGGCGTTCTCGGCGACCTCCTTGTCCAGCTCCTTCTTCTTCATCTCGACCTTGTTGCCCTTGGCCTGCTTCATCTTGGCGTCTTTCTTGCCGACCTTCCCCTCCTCCTTCTTGGCCTTGGCGCCCTCACCCGCGTCGGGGTTGGCCTCCGGCTTCTTGTCCGGGAGGGGCTTCTCCATCTCCGGCTTCTCGAGGAGCATCTCGACGAAGCGGTCGGGCAGCTCGTTGGTCGCCGAGTCCGGACGCGGCGGCGTGGTGAGCACGATGATGACGAAGAGCATCGACAGGAAGCCGATGAAGGACATGACCGCCAGCAGCGGGTAGTCCAGGCGCTCCGTGATCTTGGAGACGATGTGGCGGCCCGGGTGGACGCGCTGCCCGAAGAAGACCGAGTTGCCGATGTCGACCACCACGCGGGTGTCGTCCTCGACGGGGATCTGCCAGAGGCCCTTGCCCGCCGAGCGCGCCGCGCCCGAGGCGACGAGCTGCTCGATGGACTTGCGCTCCTCGCCCTGGTCCACGAAGCCTCTCCAGCTCTCGTGGACGTTGACCACGCAGCGGCTCCCCTCCCAGGAGAAGAGCGCGTAGTTGTCATGGGGGAGGGTGTCGTCGGGGACGTAGAACTCGTTGCGCCACTCGACCGAGATCTCGCTCAGGAGGGCGCCGGCGAGGAAGTCCAGGTTCTGGAAGCCGTTGGGGAGCCAGGCGACCGGCTTGTCGAGCACGCGCAGCCGTGTACCCGAGGAGGAGCCGAGCGTGACGGCCTCGCCGCCCGCCGAGTAGTGCTTGACGTCGACGACGCTCTGTCCCCAGACCTGCCCGACCTCGAGCACCTTGGCGCTGCGGGTGTCGGCGGCGCCGCTGGAGGTGGCGGCGGACGAGCGCATCATGAAGACGAGGGCGTCCTCCTCAGCCTCGGAGACGGCCCCGGCGGCCTCCGTCTCCATCTCGGTGGGGGCGTCCTCGGCGGCGCCCACCTGACCCGCGGCCTCCGCGGTGGCAGTGGCGGTGGCGGCGACGGCGGAGAGCTGGGTCGCCTCCTCCTCGGAGAAGGCGCTCTCGTCCATGACGGAGACGAGGATGCGGATGGGGCCGATCGCGATCTGGTCCCCGGTGCGCAGGTTGACGTTGCTCGTGGGCTGACCGTTGACCAGCGCGCGCGCAGGATCGACCAGGTTGGCGAAGAGCACGGAGCCGTCTTCGTTGACGTTGATGACGGCGTGCAGCTCGGAGAGCGCGTCGTCATCGACCCGCAGCATCGCCGCGGGGCCGCGACCGATGGTCACGCTCTCGGCGGACATCTCCTCCCGACGGAGGAAGGAGTCGCCGCGATAGACCTCGAAGGAGAGAACCAGCTTGCCAGAGGTGGCCATGGATGAATCCTGTAGACGGCGTTGGTTCGGCGGTGGGCCCGTGATCGCTACTTGATCTGGTCCACCGACCGATCCATTTCGTCGTTGAAGTCGGTGCGCAGCTTGATGAGCGGGTTGAAAGAGGCGCGCTTGCGGTCGAGCAGCAGGGCGCCGCTCGGCTTCACGAGCTCACCCGCGACCTCCAGCCCCTCGAAGTCGATCTCCGTCTTCTCCTTGTAGATGACCTTCTGACCGCCGCCGCCCTCTTCGTCCTGGGCCATCGCCACGCCGCCCGAGAGGGCAAACAGCACACCCATGGAGAGGAGGACGCGAGAGATTCGGATCATGGCTGTCTCCACGAAGGACCGTTGGGAAGGAGAACGTATCTTACAGGGATCGCGTGGGTTTGAAAAGCCCACAGCCGATGAAGCTTCGCGAGCGAGGCGTGAACGCCTCGAGAGTTCAGACACGCGCGCGCGCCAGCGGTTCCCCGCCGCGCGAGAATTCTACTGGCCACCACCCGCGGGGGCGGGCTCGGTCGGAGCGGCGGGGGCACCCTCGGCCGGCGCGGGCGCACCCTCGGCCGGCGCAGGCGCGCCCTCCGTCGGGGCGGGCGCAGGCGCGGGGGCGCCGCACTGCGGGATGATCGCGTCGAGCTGCGGGCGGAGCTCGTCGAAGAAGGTCATGATGTCGCCGGCCATATCGACCTCTTCCGCCTCGACGACCATCTTGCCCTGCTCGAGCACCATGGTCCCCATCTCGACGGCGCCGGACTCCACCATCGCCGGGCAGCTCCCGTAGTTGGTGAGATCCGTCTCGAGCTTCTTGACCTCGACCTTGAGCTTCTCGAAGATCTCCTTCTGCCGCTTCTTGCGCTCCTCGGCCTCCCGCTTCTTCTCCTCCTCCTTCCGCTTGCGCTCCTCTTCCTCGGCCTGGGACTTGCCGATGCGCGCCTGCAGCTCGAAGACCTCGTCGTCGGGGCTCAGCTTGCCCTCGTTCCGCTTGATCCAGTCGTCGAGGTATTTGCCCGCCTTCTTGAAGTCCTTGACGTACTTCTCGTAGAGGGTCGCGGCGTTGAAGTAGGGGGTCGGATTGCCGGGATCCGCCTGGATGATCTTGTCGTAGAGCTTGCCGGCCTCCTCGTACTCCTTGACGCCGCGGAGCGCGACGGCGAGGCCGAGCATGCCGTCGATGTTGCCCGGGTCCTTCTTCAGGGCTGCCTCGAAGCTCTGCTTCGCGAGCGCGTAGTCGCCGGAGTTCAGCGCCACGTAGCCCAGGTTCAGGTTCGCCTCGAGGTGCGAGGGAGCCAGCTTGGTCGCGGTCTTGAACTCGGAGATGGCCGCCGGCTCATTGTCCATGACCAGGTAGGTCACGCCCATGTTGTTGTAGATGCCGGGGTCGCCCTGAGCGAGCGTCTTCGCCTTCTCGGCGCAGAGCTGGCTCATCCCGTTGTCGCCCTTCGCGAAGTAGATGCGCGAGAGGTTGCGGTAGGCGTCCACGTTCTTCGGGTCGCGGCGCAGGATCTCGCGGGTCTGCTCGACGGCGTCGTCGTAGCGCTTCGCCGCGGTGAGCGCCTCGATGAGGTTGTTGCGCGCGCTCAGATCCTCGGGGTTCGCCTGGACGTAGCCCTCGTACAGCGCGACGGCCTCATCCCCGCGGTCGAGGCGGGCGAGCACCGAGCCGAGGTTCAGGAGCGCGTCCTTGTTGCTGGGATCCTTCTCCAGCGCCTGCTGGTAGGAGGAGGCCGCCTGGTCGAGGTTGCCCATGCGCTCCAGGGTCCAGCCGGCGTTGTACCAGGCCTTCGCGTAGTTCGGATCCGCCTTGGTGGCGAAGTCGAACCACTGGTAGGCCGCGGCGTAGTCGATGGCGCCGGTCTTGTCCTGGGTCTTCAGGATGCGGACGCCCTCGGAGAAGTTCTGCTTCGCGTCCCCGTAGCCGTTCTCGGCGGAGGGGAGCGCGGTCCCGGCGGACTTGGGGGTCTCCTCCTTCGGGCCGCAGCCCAGAGGGCTGAAGAGCCCGAACGCCAGGAGGAGCGCGAGATGGTGGGTGAGACGCATCGGAGGGACTCCTTAAGGCTGCTCGAGGAAGGAACGCTCGACCACGTTGCGCGAGGTGTAGCGCGGGGTCAGGAGACGCTCCTCCAGACCGGGGAAGTCGTTCGGGCGGAGCTCACCGAGCCGCCGCGTCGCGAACGCCGTGTTCTCGTTGTAGAGGCTGAGCTGGTAGGACTTCTCCAGCGTCAGGCTGTAGGCCTGCACGGCCTTCTCGATCTGCACGAAGACCTTGTCCTCGAGGGAGATCTTGTAGATCTCGCACTGCTCGGCGGTCAGGTAGCTCGGGCAGGGAGAGCCGCGGAGCGCCTCACCCATGTTCTCGTAGGCCTGACCGACCTTGACCAGCGAGGCCAGACCCCACTCGCCCGCGCCGGTGCCCACGATGTCGAGGAAGAGCTTCTCCGTCTCCTGGAGCGCCTTGGCCTTGTCGGTCAGGGACTTCAGGATGAAGGCGTCCTCCTGCTTGCGGTTCATCTTGCTGGACGGGCCGACGATGCGCATCGACATGTAGCGCTCGAGCGTCGGCGTCGCCTGCTTGTAGAGGATCTCGGCGACGAACTCAGGCGCGAGCTCCATCGCGGAGCCCTTGGCCTTCTCGGCCTGGAACTGCGCGACCGTCTCCTTCCAGTGCTTGTCCAGCTTGGCCGCCGCGGCCCCGCCGATCTTCTCCACGTCGAGCCCGTAGTGCAGGCGGGCGAAGAAGACCTGGTCCATCGTGGCGCCGGACGGGGGCTTGGAGAAGAAGGTGTAGTACACCTTCGACGCCGGATCCCACTGGTCGTGGTCCTCGTAGATCTTGCCGATCTCGATGGAGAAGGCCGGGACGCGCTCGTCCGTCGGGTAGGCCGTGATGAACTGCTGGTAGTTCTTGATCGCCTGCTCCCACTGGCCGAGGGCCTTGCGGAAGAGGGCCGAGGAGTAGAGGGCCTCCTTGGCCGCCTGGTGATCCTTGTTCAGCGTGAACAGCTTCTCGTACCAGTTCGCCGCCTGCTGGAAGTCGGCGATGCCCTCGTAGAGGAACCCGAGCTCCGCGACGTGGTCGTTGTAGTACTTGGACTTGGGGAAGGTGTCGATGAGCGTCTGACGCGCCGACATCTCGTCGTTCACCCGCGCGAGCTGACGGTAGTAGACCGCGGCGTTGTTCAGCGCCTGGTCCGCGACCTCAGACTTGGGGAACTCCTTGAAGAAGGCGATGTAGGCGTCAGCGGCGACCCGGGCGTCCTTCGTCTTCGCGAAGTTGATGTCGATGAACTTGAAGGAGGAGCGCTCGTAGACGTTGTAGACCTCCCTCTTGAACTCGGCGCTGCCCAGGCCCGGCTGATCGTAGAAGGCCTTGGAGACCTCCTTCAGGTTGGCCCAGTCCTCGACGAGGTTGAAGGAGTCGAGGATCAGGTTGGCGGCCTGCTCGGCCTCCTTGGAGCCGGGGTCCATCCCGATGACGATGCGGAAGCGGTCGGACGCCTCTTTGAACTGGTTCTTGTTGTAGAGGATGTAGGCCGACTTGTAGATGATGTTCTTGGTCTTCTTGTCGTCCTTGAACAGGCTCGTCCACTGGTCACAAGCCTTGATGAGCTTGTCCTCCCAGTCGCTCAGCGGGATGGGGTCGGTCTTCTTGCCCGGGTCGGGCCCGCCGCCGCCACCGCCCGAAGACGCGGTCTTCTTGACCATCTCATCGGCCGCGAAGATGGCGGACTCCGCGCAGAACTTGGAGTGCTGGCCCTTCGGGTCGATCTCGACGACCTTCATGTACTGCACGTAGGCTTCGTCGTGCTTCTTGAGCTTGTAGAGGAGCTCGGCGAAGGCGTAGCGCACGTCGTAGCTGTACTTCGAGTCCGGGAACTCCGAGAGGTAGACGGAGTAGGCCTTGTACGCGAGCGCGTAGCTCTCCTGGGCCGCCTTGCCCGTGCCCAGCTTCTTCGCCTCCTCGTGGTAGTTCAGCGCCACCGTGCGGAGGTTCTTCTCGACGAAGTCCGAGGCGTTCTTCACGACGTCGCCGTTGGCGGAGTTCGTGCGCGCCCAGGGCGAATTCTTGCCGTAGGTCTTCAGCAGGCGATCGATCTCCTGGAGCGTCTCCTGCTTCTTGCCCATCTTCTGGTAGGCGGCGATGATCTCGTTCTGGAACTCGGGCGCGTTGGGGCCCTGCGGGTTCTCGCTGATCAGGCGCCGGTAGGTGTCGATGCACTGATCGAACTTGCCCTGCTCGAAGTAGGTCTGGGCGAGCCGCTTGAGCATCTGCTCGATGAGCTCCTTCTTGCCCAGCTTGTTGAAGTACTCATAGGCCTCGTTCATCATGCCCGCGTCGGCGAAGAAGCGGACGAGGTCCTTGAGCGCCTCCTCCTGGAGCTGGAGCTTGCCCTTGTCGACCGTCTCCTGGCCCGGCTGCGGCGTGGACAGCGAGACCACCGCCTTCAGCGTGTCGATGCCCTTGCCGTACTCGCCCACGTTGTAGTAGCACCAGGCCAGCTTGTACATCGCGAAGGGGTACTTCTCCCAGTCGCGGTAGGTGGTGGCGTGCTTGTAGGCCTGCAGGGCCTTGAAGGCGTTGTTCGTGTCGAAGTAGTACTCGCCGATCAGCAGGTAGGCGTCGGGCACCCACTTGCTCTCAGGGTACATCTTGACGAGGTTGAGGAACTGATTGACCGCCTCTTCCTTCTGGTCGATGTCCTGGAGCGCGCTGCCCAGGTAGAAGGTCGCCTCGTCCGCGCGGGCGTAGGTCGGATACGAGTCCAGGATCTGCTTGTAGAGCTTGATCGACTTGTCCTGCCACTTGCGCGACTCGACGTAGTTCGGCTTGAGCAGGTTGGTGTCGCAGCCCTTCGTGTTGAAGCACCTGTCGAACTCGGCCTGGTAGGTCTGCTCCTCGGTGAGCCGGAGGTCGCGGCCCTCCTCGAAGTAGAGGTCGGCGAGCCGCAGCATCATCTCGGCGCGCTGCTCCCCCTTCGGGTCGCGCTCGGCGATGATCTGCTTGAGGAACTCCATCGACTCGTGCCGCTTCTCGCGGGCCGCGATGCGGTAGGCCTCGGACATCTGCGTCAGCGAGTCCACGTCACGGGCGCTGAGCACCCGACGCTCTTCCTTCTTCGCCCGATCCGACGAAGAGCTCGAGCTGCTCTGGGCGTGCGCCACGCCGCCCGCCGAGGGGGCGAGGAGCGGGGAGACCGCCGTGAGCGCGAGCAGCGTGACGAAGGGGACGATATGCCTCTTGCGCATTGAGATCCTCTCCTGGAGGTTCGCCGGCGGGAGCGCCCGGCCCACAGGTTTCTTACTTGCAGACCGGCTTCTCGGTGTAGAGGTAGTAGCCGAGCTCGTCAGACCAGAACTCACCGTTGAAGGGCCAGTAGATGAAGTCCACGGAGGTCGCGAAGTCCACCGTCGTGTTCTGGTAGGTCTTCACGGCGTCGGGGTTGGCCATCTTGTACTGGTAGTCCTGGCGCTGGGCGTCGACCACCTCGAAGCGGATGATCTCGGACTGGGTCAGCAGGTCGTTGACGTAGTTGGCCGTGCGCGCCATCTCGCTGAGGAAGAGCAGGCCCGCGCGCCGCTTCAGGCGCTGACGGTCCTTCTCGATCTGGTCCTTGAGCGCCGCGCCGAGCGAGTCGCGCCAGGCGGGCTTCTGGGCGTCGATGAGCTTCTCCTCCTCGTCGAGCATCTCGAGGCGACGGACGACGGCGGAGAGGTCCTGGCTCTGGAGCACGCGCGTGAACAGCGACTTCGGGAGCTTCGTGTCCTTCTTGCTGCCGGTGCCGAAGTAGGCGTCCCAGGCCTGATCGGCGAGCTGCTTGCCCTCCTCGGTGGAGTAGGACTTCACGAAGTCCCGGATCTCCGCCTGCATCGGCCGGTACTTCTCCTCGAAGGACAGGAGGGTGGTCTCGACCTCCTTGTACTGGCACAGGTTGAAGAAGGTCAGCGAGCGGAGGACGATGGCCTCCGGCATGAACTCGTCACCCGAGAAGAAGGGGCTCTGGACCGTGAGCAGCAGGCCGAGCGTCTTGTTCAGGTCGCTCTGCATGAAGGTGGCCCAGGAGTTCTCGAACAGCGACTGACCCCAGTAGGGGCTGTCACGGTCCACGAGGTCGTAGTACTTCGTGGACTCCTCGTAGCGCTCGATCCCGTAGTAGATACGGGCGATGTTGATGAGCGCCATGTCCTTGAGCGAGTCGATCTCGGCGAGCTCCGCCGGATCCGCGGTGGCCTCCACCGGCTCGCGGTAGACGTCGCGGAAGCTCTTGACGGCGCTCTTCAGCTTGCCCTGCCGGTTGAAGATGATGCCCTCGAGGTACTTGCTCTTGAGGTAGAGCTCGGACTTGGGGCTCACCTGGCCGAAGAACTTGCGCGCGTCCGCCAGCTTGTCGTCCTCGAGGAGACCGAGACCGACGAGGTAGTAGAGGTGGTTCTGCGCGCCGCGGGGGTACTGCTCCGGCGTGAGCTTGGGCAGAAGGCGGACGAGCTCGCTGTCATCGCCCGAGAGGCGGGCGATGGCGACCAGCCGGGCCAGCGAGGGCCCGAAGTACTCCGAGTTCGTCTGGCTCGAGGCGACGAGCTGCTTGACCACCCAGGTGTAGTGGACCTGGGCCGAGCTGTACATCTCGAGGTCCGCCAGCGCCTGCGCGAGGTAGAAGCGGATCGTGAGCTCCTGGTCCGGGTACTGCCCGGAGGCCAGGGCGTCGAAGAGCTGCTGCGAGCCGGTGAGCGGCTTCTTGGCCTCGATCAGGTTGATCGCGGTCTTCAGCTCCTTGGGCACGGGCCCGCTGGACACCTCTCCGCGCTCCGGGAGGTCTTCCGGCTCGCGCGTGGAGGTCGTGGGCTTGCGCGTGCTGGTGCGCGTGCCGATGTCGTCCTTGTCGTCGGACATCGTCGGCTTGGTCGTCGTGGTCGTGGTGGGCTTGGAGGCCGGCTCGGCAGCGGGCTCAGCCGCCTCCTCCGCCATCTTCCGCGCCTGCTCCACGACCGCGGAGGGCGCCCCGTTGTCGATGAGGCACTTCACGAACTTGTCGTCGAAGGTCTCCCCCGAGTCCTTCATCGTGCTGACGATGATGTTGGTCGGGACCTTGACGTTCACCATGTTCATGACGTCGTCGCAGCTCAGCGCGCCGGCGTTCGCGGGCGCAGCGTAGGCTGCCGAGACCAGGACCATGGCGAGGAACGAGCGGATCGAGCGGCTCATGTCGGATACTCCAGCGTCTCGGCCCGGTTCAGGAATCGATGCCAGGGAAGAAGAAGGTGACCGTCCCCTGGAGGAGCAGGTTGTTCTTCATCTCCAGCGTGGTGCTCTGGACCGTCTCGATGTAGACGAGCGAGCGCCCCTCGAGCCTCAGCGCGAGGTTCGGGTTGAAGATGATCCGCAGCCCGCCGCCCAGGTTCGTGGTGGGGTGGAACTGCTCGGCCGAGGCCTCCGCCCGGACGTCGCCCGGGTCGGCCTGGAGCGCGTCCAGGTCGTCCGCCGTGCGCGCCACGCCCGCGCCGAAGTTGCCGAAGATGTCGAAGTTGATGATCTTGCGGCCGATGGCCACCTTGCCGTAGATCGGCGAGAAGCCGAAGGTCACGTCAGCGTAGTAGGACAGCTTGGAGATGTCCGGCGAGACGTGGTTGTTGTCCACGAGTTGGTGGGTGAGCGGCTTCCAGTCCACCTCATCGCCCAGGTCCGGCGAGAACCCGAGGTCGAGCTCCAGCGAGAAGACCTCGGTGAGGTGGTAGCCCGCGGAGGCCCCGATGATGTAGCGGTTCAGGAAGGGGTCGTTGACCACGGCGCCGAGGTGGGGACCCACCTCCACGCGGCCGAGCTTGAGGAAGGTCTTGCGCTGAAGCGTCTTGATCAGCCGCTTCTTCTTGAGCTCCTCCTCGGGGAGGATGATGTCCTCCTTCTTGACGCCGATGGAGTCGTCGAGGTTGCCCGACTTGACGTCCTCGACCTCGTCGCCGGTCGACTCGTCCTCGCCGAGGATGTCGTCGAGGGCGTCGCCCTCGTCATCGGCATGGGCCGCAGGGGCGACCAGAAGCCCGGCCAGCAACAGCAGAGGGATGCGCTTCAGCATGGTCGGCTCCAGCGAATCAGAAGTTGTAGAGGCGCGGGGGCATGGCCGGGAAGTACACGCTCAGGCCGACGGAGGCGACGAAGTCGTTGTAGACCCGCTGCTTCAGCTCGTCGTCTCCCTGAGCGGTGGCCGTGTAGTCCGCCTCGGTGTCGATGTAGAGGAGGCTGCGCGCGTCCAGCTTGAGCGCCAGGGAGCCCGTGAGGAAGAAGTCTCCCCCGACCCCGAGGTTCAGCGCGGGCGCGACGTCCGGCGTCGCCTCTCCCTGCTCCGCCGGCTGCAGGCCCTGAGCGACGCGCTCGTCGCTGTAGACCGCCTTGTACTTGTTGATCGACAGGAAGCCGAGCCCGCCGGTCGCGTAGAAGTCGAAGTTCAGCACGCTCTCGCCGATCAGGTTGATCTTGCCGTAGACCGGCGCCCAGCGCGCGGAGAAGACGCCGGCGAGCGCCAGCTTGTCCACCGGCTGCTGGAAGGCCACGCCGGTCCCGCCCTCTTCGGCGATGGTCACCAGCGTGTGGGTGAGGCCCTTCAGATCGTTGCCCGCCTTGGAGTCCGGGCTGAGGAAGAAGGCCGCCTCGACCGCGAAGGTCTCGCTGAGGTGGTAGGCCGCCGTCACGCTGCCGGTGTACCGCGCCACGAAGGCGTTGTTCGGCACGGCGCCCAGGGCGGGCGTGAGCTCGAAGCGCTGGGACTTGAGGAAGAAGCGGTTCTGCACCACGTTGTAGGCCGGGCGGCCCTCTTTCTTCTCCTGCAGGGCCTTGAGCGCCGGTGCCGCGCCGGCGTGTGCGGCAGGCTCAGCGATGAGCAGCCCGAGTCCGGCGGTGAGTGTGGCCAGGATGAAAGAAGATCGCATCGGTGCTCATCTCCAGCGCGCCTGACGGTCGATTGAGACCTTTCCAGGCTGAGAATTTGCAGCGGGGAGTTGTGGCGAGACACCCGGCAGCCCGGGACCGGCGGACTTTAACACGGTTCCGCGGCACTGTGAGGGAAAAAAGGTCCACAAGTCCTGCCCTGGCGCGCGCCAGAGCTGGCTTCCCCTCCTGGCCGATCGTCCGGGGCGCAGTCTCATGCCGCCTACATCCTAGACTGATGTTCAGGGATCCGCATGTGGTATTCTCAGCGCGACGGCAACGGTGTCGTCGGAGAGGTCCGAATGCTCCTGATGCTCGCGCTCTCGCTCGCCCGCGCTGGTGACGCGCTCCCCGTGGAGATCCTCGTGCTGGAGGAGGGGGACGCCGTCCAGGTCAGCGTGCGCGTGCTCGATCCCTCCATCGCCCTGCCGGGCTGTCGCGCCGTGGGCTGGGAGGGGCTGGACGACGACGTGGGCGGCTTCGCGCCGCTGCCCGGTCAGGCCTGCGGCCCGATGACCGAGGCGCTCTGGCTGGGCGACACCGAGTACGTGGCGCGCTTCGTCCCCACGGCGGGGGGCTTCCAGGTGGTGCGCCCCGTGGTGGTCTACGGCGTCGGCTGCCGCCGCGGGGTCCCCTTCGAGCTGGCGAGCTGCGACGAGGTCCTGGTGGTGCGCGGGAGCAACGCCTCGGTTCGCCCGAAGCAGGCGAAGGAGGAGTAGGCGTTCAGGGGATCGTGACGTCGAGCGTGGCCCAGGCCATCCCGCCGCGCCGGTCGCGCACGGTGACGATGAGCTCGTAGGTCCCGGCCTCGGCGGGCGCCGTCCAGCTCACGGTGTCGGTGGGCCAGAGCGAGGTGGTGTTCTCGAACTCGCCGCCCGTGGCGTACCAGGTGAAGTAGGGCTCCTCGGTGCGCGTCTCGATGGAGCCGTCCTCTGCGGTGTAGTCGTAGTCCTCGACGCTGCCGTCCAGCAGCCCGGCGGTCACCGAGACCGTCTCGCCCGCGCTCAGGCTGACGCCGCCGCCGGACGCGATGTCCTCGCCCGAGACGGTCCACAGCTCGAACTCCGGGTTGTGGTTCGGCGTGTCGGCGAGGCTGATGGGCACGCGCTTGTAGGCCAGCTCGACGTCGTCCTCGTCCTCGGCGCCCTCGGGCACGGCCTGGAGGGTGACCAGCGCGCTCACCCCCTCCTTGGCCGCGATCTCGTCGAGCCCGTCGAGCGCGTCGGCAGGAGCGGTCCAGGAGGGCTGGAGGTAGGGGGTCGCGCCGATGAGCCCGGCCTCCACAAGCTGCGCGAAGAGCGCGGCGAGCTCCTCGTCGGTCATGGTCTCGGGGTCCAGGCCCTCCAGGCTCGCGGCCAGCGCCGGGTCGATCTCGCAGCCGAACTCGTCGGCGCTCTCCGGCAGGCAGGCGAACCAGATGGTGGGGACCTCCGCGCCGTCGGGGGACCAGACCAGGGCCTCGAAGCTCACGTCCTCGCCAGGCTGGGGCTCGGCGGGCTCGGCGCGCACCCCGAGCACGCGGAGCCGGTCGAGCTGCCAGGACTCGCTGAGCTCGGGCTGCTCATAGCAGGCGGCGGCGAGCACACAGACCAGGAGTGGAGCGGGGCGGGTGCGCATCAGAAGTTGAACTCCGCCTCGAAGCCGGGGGAGGGGATGAAGGGGAGCCCGCGGATGTAACGGCTCTCCGTGTAGTCGTAGTTGTAGATCTGGAACTCGGGGTTCACCCCGCGCACCGCGTTGAGCAGGTCCAGATAGGTCTCGAGCTGCCACTTCTTGAAGGTGAACATCTTGGAGACGCGGGCGTCGAAGGTGATGTAGGGCGGCAGGCGCTCGGAGTTGTAGTCGGAGGACTCGAAGCCGAAGTAAAAGTCCTGGTCGATGTCGTACACGCCGCCCGCGTAGGGGGTGTAGGGGTTGCCGGTGACGTAGCGGAACTTGCCCGAGATCTCGAGGTCGTAGGGCAGCCGGTAGCCGGCGAGCGCCACCAGGATGTGCGTCTGATCGAGGTCGTAGAGGTACCAGCCCTCTCCTTCGTTGGCGAAGAGGTTCACGTCCCCGTCGAGGTCCGGGTAGTCGTTGCGCTCCGAGCGGGAGAGCGTGTAGCTCACCCAGCCGAAGAAGCGGTTGACCAGGGCGTGTCGGATGAAGATCTCGGTCCCGTAGATGCGGCCGAGCCCGTCGTTGAGGAAGTAGGGGTCGTCCAGCGACACGAGATCGGGGTTCGGCACGATGAGCTGATCGAGCCACTTGTAGAAGACGGTCGCGTCCGCCTGGATGGCAGGGGTGATCTGGTGCTCCCAGCCCAGCTCCGCCGACCAGGCGCGCTCGTAGCCCACCCCGACGTTGCCCTCGGGTCGGTAGATCTCGAAGGGCTGAGGCGGCTGGTGGTAGAGCCCGAGCCCGAGCTTGGCGGTGCCGTGCTCGAGGGCCTGCCAGCGCGCCGCCAGGCGAGGATCCAGGCTCATGACGGCCGCCTGGTCGAGCACGTTGACGTAGTTGAAGCGCACCCCAGGGGCCAGCAGCAGGGCGTCCCGGTCCTGGAGCGGGCGGATCTCCACCTCCAGGTAGGCGTCCGGCCCCCAGGCGCTCCCGGTGCCGTCCAGGGTGAAGGGCTCGCGCTCCTCGATGGGGTCGTACTCGGCGATCAAGGTCGGATCGAAGGGGAAGGCCACCGAGAAGTCGTAGAAGCCGCCCAGGAAGTCCACCCCGAGCGTCGCCTCCAGCGCGTCGGAGGGCTCCCAGCCCAGCTCGCTGCGCAGCTCGAAGAGGTAGATGGTCTGGGTGAGGCGGAGCTCGTCGCCCAGCGAGAAATTCGCCCCGTCGATGCCCGCGGAGGGCACCACGCGGAGGCTCCAGTCCTCGCCCAGCGGGTGCTCCCAGATCAGGTTCAGCCGGTGGGTGGAGTAGGTGGTCCCCAGCTCGCCCTGCGTGTCCTGGTCGGTGCCCTGGTTGCCCGGAGAGCTGGCGATCAGCTTGTCCTGGTAGCCGAAGAGGAAGGCGGAGAGCTCACCTTTGTCGCGGGTCAGGTCCTGGAGCTTCAACTGGTAGTCGTACCAGCGCGGCTTGACGACCGTGTCCGGGTCCTTGATGAAGTAGGGGATGAAGAAGTCGATGTAGGAGCGCCGCGCCGCCAGGGCGTAGCCGAGCCCGTCGTTCTTCCCGGCACGCCCGGCCACGATGCCGCCGCTGTCCAGGATGTCCGTGCTCCAGACGACCTTTCCTCCCTCGGGGTACTCGGTGCGGGTGCGCACGTCGACCACGCCGCCCAGCGTGCGGCCGTACTCGACCCCGTAGCCGCCGGGCAGGTAGTCCACCGCCTCCACCAGGTCCGGGGCCAGCACGCTCTCGTAGCCGCCCAGGTGGTAGATGAGCGGGACGCGGATCCCGTCGATGTAGACCGCCGAGTCCTCCGGGTTGGAGCCGCGGATCACCAGCAGGCCGGTCCCGAAGGGCGAGCGCGCCGCGCCGGGCAGGTTCTGGACCACCCGGATGGGATCGCCGAAGGTGCCCGGGATGCGGCGGACCTCCTCCACGGTCAGCGTGCGGCGGGTGACCTCGTCCTTCTCCTTCTGGTACACGCCCACCAGATCGTCCGCGCCGTAGTCCTGGTTGCGGATCCAGAGCTTGAGGCTGGTGACCTGGCCCTCGACGATCTCCACGCTGGAGCTCGCCCGGTCATAGCCGGGGTGGACGCTGCTGACGGTCACCGTGCCCAGGGGGACGCCGCGGAGCTGGAAGCGGCCCTGCGCGTCGGTGGTCGTCTGCTGGGCCTCGACGCCGGGGGCCTCCACCAGGACGGCGAAGTCCTTGAGCGGGCGGCGCGTGCCCATCTCCACGAGCTCGCCCTCCAGGTTGACCGGGGCCTCGGCGGCGGGCTGCTCCGGCGTGGCCTCCTCGGGCACCGCGCCCTCCTGGCTCGCCGCGTCCAGCACGAAGCCGTAGTTGAACTCGATGGCCACGGGCACCGGCCCGCTGGCGTCCTCGGCGGGCGAGAAGCGCAGGCTCCAGGCGGCCTCCAGCGCGGCCTCGTCGAAGCCGTGGCCGGCGGGGGCCAGCACCTCGACGTGGGTGACCTTGCCCGTCTCGTCGATCTCCAGCAGCAGCAGCACCTGCCCCTCGACGCCGGCCGCCTTCGCCTCCTCGGGGTAGGGGGCCTGCACGAATTCCAGCAGGGCTGGATCCTTGACCAGGGGCGGCAGCTCCTCGGCGGGGGCCTCCGCGGGCGGATCCTCGGCGCGGGCGGGGGAGAGCGCGCTGACCAGCAGGAGCAGGGCGGAGATCATGGTCGGGTTCTACTCGAGGGCCTTGAAGGTGCATCGCTGCGGGACGCGGGTGACGGGCACGGCGGCGTCTCCCTGCATGGCGGGCGTGTAGCGGGCCTGCTTCCAGGCCTCCAGGCAGGCCTCCTCCGCCCCGTGCCCCAGCGCCGCCCTGCCGGGGGCGAGCTCGGCCCGCACCACCCGGCCCAGGACGTCGAGGTCCAGCAACACCTCTACCGTGCCCTCGATGTTGTTGGTGCGGACGGCGTCGGGGACGTTGAGCGGGGGCTTGAACTTCAAGCGGGGCTGGGTGGTGGCCGCGGCGTAGGGGATGGACTCCCGGGCCTCGTCGATGCTGAGCTTCTCGTCCGTGGCGCGCGTGCCCAGCGTGGTGCCCGCGCGCGCGTCGAGCCCGCTGCCGCTGCCCTGGGCGAAGGAGCTGGCCGAGAGGCCCTGGACGCGCCGCACCTTGCGCGGCTCGGGAGCGGCCTCGGGCGGGGGCTGCTTCGTCTCCTTGACGGTCTCCTTGAAGTCCACCGGCTTGGGCTTGGGCTTCGGGCGCTCGGGCTCGGGCGGCGGGGGAGGGGGAGGCGGCGGCGGCGGCGGCTCGACCACGGCCATCTCCACCCAGTTCTCTTTTTTCTTGTCCGCGGGCTGCTCCTGCATGGCCAGCCAGGCCAGCGCGCCGTGGAAGGCGACGGAGGCGAAGAGCCCGCCCGCTCGCAGCGCGCGCACCCAGGGGGGCGTCGTCTCGAGCGGGAGCTGGATCACGGGGCGGCGCCCTCGGTGGGCGCGGGGGCCTCGGGGGGGAGCTGCACGGGCTCGATGTTGATCGCGAACTTGGTGACCCCCTCCTGCTTGACCAGGTCGATGAGGCCCACCACCTTGCCGTGCGGCGTGGCCTGATCCGCGGCGATGAGGCAGATGAGATCCGCCTTCTTCGCCTTCTCCTCACGGATGAACGTGCGCAGGGCCGGCTCGGAGATGGGCTCCCCGTCCAGGTAGAGCGCCCCCTCCGCGCTGAGCAGGAGCCCGAGCGAGGTGGTCTCGGTGTTCTCGCCCGTGGCCGCCTCAGGCAGGGCCACCTTGATGGACTGGCGCTCCAGCATGGGCGCCGCGACCATGAAGATGATCAGGACGACCAGGATGATGTCCACGAAGGGCGTGATGTTGATGTCGGCGATGATCTCGTCCTGATCGCCGCCCAGCTTGCTGGCCATCTCAGCTCCCCTCGGCCGTGGCCGTCTCGGGGGTCTTCAGGCGGGCCAGCAGCAGGTGGCCGAGGCTCTCGACCTGCGTCATCAGGTTCTTGTTCCGCCGCTGGAAGACGTTGTAGAGCACGACCGCGGGGATGGCGACCATCAGGCCCATGGCCGTGGCCACCAGCGCCTGCGAGATGCCCGTCATGACCGAGGTCGCCGCCTCCGCGTCGGAGTTGGCGGCGAGGTCCCGGAACGCCTTCATGATGCCCAGCACGGTCCCGAAGAGGCCGATGAAGGGCGCGTTCGAGCCGGTGGTGCCCAGCACGATGAGCCCGCGCTCCAGCTTGAGCCGCTCCAGCGCCAGCGCGCTGGTCATCGCCTCCTCCGCGGCCTCCGCCCCGCCGTCCACCCCGGCGCGCAGGCCGGCGCTCAGCACGCGAGCCTCCATGCCCTTCATCGGATCGATGACGCCGAGCGCCTCCCGGGCTGAGCCGCCCTCGAGCAGGCGCTTGAGCACGGGGTTCAGCGTCGCCGCCGGGCTGCGGTTCAGGCTGCTGAAGATGGCGCGCTCGACCGCGACGGCCAGACAGAGCACCGAGAGGCCGATGAGGAGCCAGAGCACCCACTCCTCTCCGACCATTGCGAACGAGATCAGTTTGTTCTGCAGCATCCAGGACTCGCGGCGGGGAAGGACACGCAGTCTAATCGCGCTGGAAGGGATCGGCGACGCCGGGATATGGGTGCGCGCTTCGGAGAGTGGTCATGACCGACCTGGCGAACAGCGTGCTGGAGATGTTCGGCCTGCAAGGCAACCCCTGGATCCTGCCCCTCGGCTTCCTGGCCCTGGTCGCGCTGTTCTGGCCGATGATCCACAAGAACATCGACACCGACGCTGGCCGGAAGCGACTGCGCGGGATGAGCGAGATGCCGCTCCCGGAGCGCAAGAAGGCGCAGGCCGAGGCGCTGGAGATCGTGGGAGACGATCCAGATGGACTCCTGGCCGTCGCTGACGAGGCAGCGCGGGCGGGAGAGAAGGAGTTTGCGCGCGTCGTCCTGGAGAAGCTGAAGGCCACCGGCAAGAAGAAGGACCACGTCCGTCGCCTGGAGAGCCTGCTGACCGATCGCAGCCTGCAGCTCCCCGAGCAGTCGGTCGTCGCCGTAGAGCGCATGATCGAGGCCGGGCTCCTGGAGGGCGCCCGGGATCGCCTGGCCCCCGCGCTGGAGCGCTGGCCGGATCACCCGGAGCTGCTCGCGCTCAAGGCGAAGCTCGACGCGCCGCCCGCTCCCCGGGTGGCCTCCGCGAGCGCCGCGGACGATGACGAGGACGCGGGATGAACGACACGGACTGGCTGCGCAAGGCCTTCCGCACGCGCCGGCAGGGGGGCTGTCTGTGGCTCGTCTTCGCCTTCGGCGTGAGCTCGGCCGCGCTCGGTCTGGGCGCGCTGGCCCTGGCCGCCGGGCCCTGAGCGGGGTAGGCCCTGGGCGCGGAGAACGTCATGACCCAGGAAGCGCTGCCCACGTCGGCCCTCGACGCGGACCTCGAGCCCACGACCACCCCCGAGCCCCGGGCCTCGGCCCCCGACCTCGGGCCCCCGCTGCCCGAGCTGCCGCCGCAGCCGCGCGTGCGGGTCATGGTCCGCGACCCGGAGACCAGCTTCGTCTACTGGGAGGGCAAGGAGCAGCCGGGCGGCTGGGAGGTCGTCGCCGAGGACCGGAGCGGGCAGGCCGCGGTCACCCGCGCGAGCGCCGCCACCTCCGCCTACGTCGAGGCCCCCGTGGCGGATCTCGATCGCGTCCTGATCCGCCCGGTGGGTGAGCCCTCCGCCGCGCGCTCCGCCGAGCTGCCCTGGAGCGCCGGGAGCCCCGCCCCGCAGGCCCCGGAGCAGGGCGCCGATCGCGGCCTCTTCCCACGGCCCTCCTCGCCGTACAGCGTCCCGGGCTGAGCTCGGACGCCGGGAGAGGCGGGGGAGGAGGTGCAGGTGCTGGGGTCCCTCTCGCTGGTCCTGCACGCGCACCTGCCCTACGTGCGCCACCCGGAGCACCCGGATTTCCTCGAGGAGGACTGGCTCTTCGAGGCCATCGCCGAGTGCTACCTCCCGCTGCTGGCCATGATGGACCGGCTGACGGACGAGGGCGTGCCCTTCCGGCTGGCGATGACGCTCTCGCCCACCCTCTGCGAGATGCTCGACGATCCGCTGCTCCAGGGGCGGGCGAGCGCCTACCTCGGTCGCCTGTGCGAGCTCGCCGAGCGCCTGGAGCGAGAGCTCGCTGACACCCCCTTCGCCGAGGCGATCACCGCGGCGGCGCGGGGCCTGCGCGAGGGCTGGTACCTCTTCGACGAGCGGCTGGGACGTCGCCTGCTCCCAGCCTTTCGCGTCCACCAGGACGCCGGCCGCCTGGAGATCCTCGGCTGCGCCGCCACCCACGCCGTTCTGCCCCTCCTGGCCACGGACGCCGGGCGGCGGGCCCAGATCCGCGTCGGCCAGGCGGTGTATCAGCGCCACTTCGGCCGGAAGCCAGCCGGTTTCTGGCTGCCCGAGTGCGCCTATCGGGCCCCGCTGGACGGCCTGCTGGAGGGTGTGCGCTGGTTCGTGCTGGAGACCCACGGGCTCACGCGCGCCCACCCGCCGGCCCGCTACGGCGTCGCTCGCCCCGCGCGCACCCCCCGCGGCGTGGCCGTCTTCGGGCGAGACCCCGGCAGCTCCGAGGTGGTGTGGAGCGCGCGCACGGGCTACCCCGGCCACCCGCTCTACCGGGAGTTCTACCGGGACGCAGGCTATGACCTGCCCTACGAGAAGATCCGGCCCTACCTGCATGCGGACGGCGTGAGGCGCGGCGTCGGCCTCAAGCTCCACCGGGTGACCGGGGCGGTGGATCTGGGTGAAAAGGCACACTACGAGCCCGCGCGGGCGCTGGCCCAGGCGCGTGAGCACGCCGCCGACTTCGTGCGCGGGCGCCTCGTCGACATCGAGCGTCTGCGGGGTCACCTTCAGGTGGCACCTCATCTGCTCGCACCCTACGACGCCGAGCTCTTCGGCCACTGGTGGGCCGAGGGCCCCGCCTTCCTGGAGGAGGTGTTGCGCCTGCTGGCCGGGCACGATGCTGTCCGTCACTGCACGCCCTCGGAGTTCCTGGCGGAGGAGCCTCCTCTTGAGGAGCTGGTCCCCGAGATGTCCAGCTGGGGCGACGGCGGCTACTTCTCCGTCTGGCTGAACGAGCGCAACGACTGGATCTGGCGGCACCTCCACCGCGCCGAGGAGCGGATGATCTCGCTCGCCAGCCAGCTCCGCGGGCGCGCAGGCCCCCACGCGCGCGCGCTGGCCCAGTGCGGGCGCGAGCTCCTGCTCGCCCAGTCCAGCGACTGGCCCTTCATCCTCACCATGCAGACCAGCCCCGCCTACGCCGAGCGCCGCCTGCGCGAGCACCTGCACCGCTTCCACCAGATCGCCACGCCGCTGGAGCGCGGGGTCGTGGACCTGGAGGCGGTGGCGACGGCCGAGGCGGCGGACCCGCTGTTCCCCGAGCTCACGGGTCGGGAGTGGCTGGCGGGTTGAGGCTCAGGGGATCTCAATCACATAGCTCACGTCCAGGAAGTCATCGGGCCAGGGCCCCACGAAGTCCGGGTCGTAGCACTCGTGGCTGGGGCAGGAGGACCGGCACCAGGCCTCGTTCAGGGTCTGGCTGCTGCCGGTGCCCCAGTGCAGGAAGAGGGCGTCGAGCGACTGGTCGCACTCGTTGACGTCGGTGGCGATGATGCGCAGGGTCTGGCCCGCCTTGGCCTCGATGGCGACGGGGGCGTGGCTGTCCTGGGTGTCGTTGGAGTCGCGGAAGACCTCCACGCCGTCCAGGTAGATGACCACGTCGTCGTCCACGGTCCAGTAGTCCCAGATGGTGCTGCCGCCGGTCAGCAGGTAGGGGGTGGGCTCGGCGGTGTCGTAGACGGTGACGTCCACGTCGTCCTCGCCCACCTCGCCGTCGGCGTCCAGGGCGGCGAGGCGCAGGGTGATCTCGCCCTCGGGGAGATCGCTGGTGGTGAGGCTGACGGCGCCGGTCTCGTCGGGCGTGCTGCTGCCCAGCAGGCTGCCGTCGGCGTACCACAGCACCACCAGATCCTCGGGCGCGGTGGCGTCGTCCACGGCCACGCCCTCCAGGGTCACCGAGGTCCCGTAGAGGATCTGGTTGCCCCAGTCCGGCCAGGTGATCTCCACCTGGGGGGCCTCCTCGCCGCTCTCGTCGGAGTTGCCCAGCAGCCGCACCCGCGCGTCGGCGTCGTCGGGGTCGTTCGAGGTCAGGTAGAGCTCGGCGTCCCAGGCCGAGAGATCGGCGGGGGCGAAGGTCACGTCGATGGAGAAGCCCGTGCCCGGCTCCAGCGTGATGGGCGGGGCGAGCCCGTCGGGCAGGGCGTAGGAGAAGGCCAGCGCCGCGTCGTCCACCAGCCCGATGTCGTAGAGGATCAGCCGCCCCTGGCCGCGCGCGACCACGTCCACCGAGCGGGTCAGCGCGTCCCCGGGCGCCACGGTCCCGAACCACAACGTCTCCGGGTCGATGTCGATGTCCGGCTCCACCCCCTCTCCGCTCAGGTCGAGGGTGAGGCTCGGGTTGTCCGGGTCGTCCGTCAGCAGGGTGAGCGTGGCGTCGTCTGGCCCGATGGCGTCCGGTGCGTAGCGAACGGAGACGGTGAAGCTGTTGTAGGGCTCGACCGTGTCGGGCAGGGCCTCGGCGAGCACGAAGTCGGCCGAGCCGTCCAGCGCGCGGTCCTCGATGGTCAAGGTCCCCCCGCCCTCGTTGCTGAGCGTGAGCGTGCCGGTGCGCTGCGTGCCCACCACGACCTCCTCGAAGTCCAAGGAGGAGATCGCGGCGGAGAGCTCGGGCTCGAGCTTGCGGATTCCAGACTCGCTGCACGCGAGCAGGGCGAGGAGCAGCATGGGGGGTCTCGTGGTTCGATGAAAAGGTACGGACAAGGATACCCGATGCCAAGGCAGGTCGCAGCAGGAGGCGCGCTGGATCCGCTGTGCGCGGGGCTATAGAGGAGAGGGTCGGAGGGATGGCATGGACACTGGCTGGGCGCCTTACCGGGGCGAGGACTACCTGGACTTCCCGAGCGTGGAGGCGTGGGTGCGGGCCACCGCGGCGCGCTTCCCCGAGCACGTCTCGCTCGAGGTCGTGGGGCGGAGCCGTGAGGGCAGGCCGCTCCTGCTCCTGACCCTGGGCGAGCGGGCGGACCACCCCGAGCGCAAGCCCGCGCTCTGGCTGGACGGCGCCACCCACGCCGCGGAGTGGACCGGCGTGAGCGCCGTGCTCTACAGCGTCTCCCGCTGGCTGGAGGGGCTGCTGACCGGGGACGAGGCGACGCTGGAGCGGCTCCGGCGCACCACGGTCTACGCGCTGCCGGTGATCAGCCCCGACGGCTACCAGGTGCTCTTCGAGGGCGCGCCCTTCGTGCGATCCACCCTGCGCCCGCCTCCCGAGGGCACGCTTCGAGTGGGGCTGGATCCGCGGGACGTGGACGGGGACGGCGTGGTGCGCTGGATGCGCTGGCGCCACCCGGCGGGGCCCTGGGTCCACGACCCGGAGGTGCCGCTGTGCATGCGGCCGCGCACCCTGGACGACGACCCGGCCGACGCCTGGTTCCTCTGCGACGAGGGCCTGCTGCTGCAGTGGGACGGGGCGCGCTGGACGGAGGCCTCCCTGGCCTTCGGCCTCGACCTGAACCGGAATTTCCCAGCCCACTGGGAGCCCTTCCGAATGTTCGGGATGGACGGCGGGGACGTGACGCTCTCCGAGCCGGAGAGCCGGGCGGTGGTGGACGCGGTGCGCGCGCGGCCCAACATCGGCGCGGGGCTCACGAACCACACCTACACCGGCGCCCTGCTGACCCAGCCCTACCGCGACCCGAGCCCGCTCTCCCGGGCCGACATCGATCTGATGGAGACGCTCGGCCGCCAGAGCTGCGAGGGCACGGGCTACCGGGTCATCCGCACCCACCCGGACTTCGTCTACGACCCGAAGAAGGCCATCGTGGGCGTCTGGGCGGACACGCTCAGCACGGTCTTCGGTGTGCCCGGCTACACGCTGGAGCTGTGGGACCCCTTCGGTCACGCCGGCGTGAAGCTGGAGAAGCCGGCCGAGTTCTTCGCGAAGCCCGACGTGGAGGTGGTGCGCAAGGTGGTGCGCTGCTTCGCCGAGGATCCGGGCGCGGTGCGCGGCTGGCAGCCCTTCGATCACCCGCAGCTCGGGCGCGTGGAGATCGGCGGGCTGGACTACATGCGCACCGTCCGCAACCCGCCCGTCGCCCTGCTCGCCGCGGAGTGCGCGCGGGGCTACGCCGTGGCCGAGCGGCTCCGCCGGGCGCTGCCGACGCTGCAGGCGCGGGCCAGCGTCGAGGCGGTGGGCGGCGTGCAGGTGCTCACGCTGCTGGTGGAGAACCTGGGCTTCCTGCCGACCTCGGGGCTGCCGCACGGCGAGGCCCTGGGCACCTCCCCCGGCGTTCGGGTGGACCTGGAGCTGGGCGAGGGGCTCACCCTGGTGGAGGGGCAGGCCCAGCGCCAGCTCGGGCACCTGGACGGCTGGGGCTCGCAGCTCGTGGGCAACGCGCGCCACCCGATCTACCCGGGGCTCTCCGACCGGGGACACCGGGCCGTGGCCCGCTGGGTGCTCTCCGGGGCGGGGCGCCTCAGCCTGCGCTGGTGGAGCCGGCAGGCCGGGCGCGGGACGATTGAGCTCGAGATCGGCTGATCCAGCGGCTCAGCAGCCGCTGTTCGCCGATCCCGGCGTCCCGTAGTCGCCCGAGCCGTAGGTGCTCGTGGGCGTGCACCAGCTCGACGCGCTGTTGTTCGAGGTGTAGTCGAACAGGTCCGCGTCCAGCTCGCGGCTCTTGGCCGAGACGATGCCCCAGCCGGACGAGGTGAACTCCACCCGATCGATCTCGTCCGTGTCGTTGTAGATGACGATGCGGTCGGAGGTGTTGGAGAGCTGCAGCGCCGTGCCGTAGGCCTGGTCCACGCTGGCGCCGCCGTTCAGGCTCTTGCTGGTGGAGTTGCCAAAGACGGCGTAGTCCCCCGGCGCCAGCACGATGTCGGCGGTCATCGTGAACGAGCCCGCGTTGTCGGCCAGGGTCCAGCCGCACAGCGCGATGTCCTCGTCGGCGTTGTTGTAGACCTCGAACCACTCGCCGTAGGTGTCGGAGACCGCGCCCGGGTTGACCATGATCTCGGTGATGATGACCTCACCGGCGGCGATCAGGCCCTCGTCGCAGAGGTCGTCGCAGTCGTTGTCCTTGGCGTCGCGGGACTCGGACTCGTAGGGGTTGACCGTCGCGTCGGTGTCGTCGCAGTCGGTCCCGTCGTAGACCGCGCTCGGGTCGCCGTCGCCGTCCTGATCGAAGTCGTCGTCGCCCGCGCAGTCCTCGTCCACCCCGTCGTACCAGGTCTCGTCGCGGCCGGGGTTGATGGTCTTGTCCTCGTCGTCGCAGTCGTCCCCGCCGGAGTGCGTGTCGATGTCGTAGCCGTCCTCGTCCTTGTCGTAGTCGCTCTTGCCGTCGCAGTCGGCGTCGATGCCGTCGTAGTAGATCTCGTAGGCGCCGGGGTTCACGCCCTCTTCCGTGTCGTCGCAGTCCGAGCCGCCGTAGAAGAGCGCGGTGTAGCCGTCGCCGTCCTGGTCGTAGTCGCTCTCGCCGTCGCAGTCCTGGTCGGTGCCGTCGTACCAGGTCTCCGTGGCGCCCGGGTTCACGCTGGACTTGTTGTCGTCGCAGTCGTCCCCGCCGTAGTCGTCGGAGTCGAAGTTGTCCCCGTCCTTGTCGTAGTCGCTCTCGCCGTCGCAGTCCTGATCGGTGCCGTCGTACCAGCGCTCGGTCGCGTCGGGGTTGATGGAGCTGGAGTTGTCGTTGCAGTCGTCGCCGCCGTAGCCGTCGGAGTCGAAGCCGTCCTTGTCCTTGTCGTAGTCGCTGCGCTCGTCGCAGTCCTGGTCGGTGCCGTCGTACCAGGTCTCGCTCACCCCAGGGTTGATGCTGCTGTCGGTGTCCACGCAGTCCGAGCCGCCGTAGGTCTCCGACGTGTAGCCGTCATAGTCCTGGTCGTAGTCGCTCGTCCCGCTGCAGTCGGCGTCGAGCCCGTCGTACCAGACCTCCGTCTCGCCCGGGTTCACGTCCTCGTCGTTGTCGTCGCAGTCCGTGCCGCCCGTGTAGTCCTCGTGGATGTAGCCGTCGCCGTCCTTGTCGTAGTCGTCGGCGCCGTCGCAGTCCTGGTCGGTGCCGTCGTACCAGCGCTCGGTGGCGTCGGGGTGGATGGCGCTCTGCGTGTCGTCGCAGTCGTCGCCGCCATGGTCGTCCGACAGGTAGGTGTCCTTGTCCTGGTCGTAGTCGTTGGCGTCGTCGCAGTTCTGATCGACCCCGTCGTACCAGATCTCGCTCACCCCCGGGTTGATGTCCGGGTCGTCGTCGTCACAGTCCGAGCCGCCCGAGCTCTCCGCGGTGTAGCCGTCCAGGTCCTGGTCGTAGTCGCTCCCGCCCGAGCAGTCCGCGTCGGTGCCGTCGTACCAGCTCTCCAGCGCCGCGGGGTTGATGAGCTCGTCGGTGTCGTCGCAGTCGTCGCCGCCGTGGTCGTCGGACTGGTAGCCGTCGTAGTCCTGGTCGTAGTCGTCGTCGCCCAGGCAGTCCTGGTCGGTGCCGTCGTACCAGCGCTCGGTGGCGCCGGGGTTGATGGCCGCCACGGTGTCGTCGCAGTCGTCGCCGCCGTGGTCGTCGGACTGGTAGCCGTCGGCGTCCTGATCGTAGTCGTCGGCGTCGTCACAGTCCTGGTCGGTGCCGTCGTACCAGACCTCGGTCGCGCCGGGGTTGACGTCGGCGTCTTCGTCGTCGCAGTCCGAGCCGCCCGAGCTCTCCGCGCCGTAGCCGTCCAGGTCCCGGTCATAGTCGCTGCCGCCCGAGCAGTCCGAGTCGGTGCCGTCGTACCAGGTCTCCGGGATCCCGGGGTTGATGCCCTCGTCCGTGTCGTCGCAGTCGGTCCCGCCGTAGCTCTCCGAGGTGTACCCGTCGCCGTCCTGGTCGTAGTCGTCGTCGCCCAGGCAGTCCTGGTCGGTGCCGTCGTACCAGCGCTCGGTGGCGCCGGGGTTGACCGCGCTCGCCAGGTCGTCGCAGTCGTCTCCGCCGTGGTCGGCGCTCTGGTAGCCGTCGCCGTCCTGGTCGTAGTCGTCGGCGTCGTCGCAGTCGGCGTCCACGCCGTCGTACCAGCTCTCGGTCACGCCCGGGTTGATGTCGGGGTCGGTGTCGTCGCAGTCGGAGCCGCCCGAGCTCTCCGCCAGGTAGCCGTCACCGTCCTGGTCGTAGTCGCTGCCGCCCGAGCAGTCCGAGTCGGTGCCGTCGTACCAGGTCTCGGCCGCGCCCAGGTAGATCTCGGCGTTGGTGTCGTCGCAGTCGTCGCCGCCGTGGTCGTCGCTCCGGTGGCCGTCGGCGTCCTGGTCGTAGTCGTCGTCGCCCAGGCAGTCGGCGTCCACGCCGTCGTACCAGGTCTCGGCGCGATCCGGGTGGACGGCGTCGGTGGTGTCGTCGCAGTCGTCACCGCCGTAGTCCTCGGCGACGTGCCCGTCGGCGTCGGCGTCGTAGTCGTCGTCTCCCCCGCAGTCGCTGTCGATGCCGTCGTACCAGGCGTCCTCGGCGCCGGGGTGGATGCTGGGGTCGTCGTCGTCGCAGTCCGAGCCGCCGGTCTCCAGGCTGGCCCACGTGTCTCCGTCCACGTCCACCGAGTCCGTGCCGTCGCAGTCCTGGTCGATCTCGTCGTAGGGCGTCTCCTCGGCGCCCGGGTAGATCGTGTCGTCGGCGTCGTCGCAGTCCCCGTCGGCCTCGGTGAAGCCGTCCTCGTCGTCGTCGTAGAGGGTGGTGCCCTCGTCGATGATCTCGTCGCAGTCGTTGTCGGCCCCGTCCGCCACCTCCTCGCCGCCCGGGTAGGAGGTGGGGTCGTCGTCGTCGCAGTCCGCGTCGCAGGTCGTGAAGCCGTCCTCGTCGAAGTCCGTGCAGGGATCGACGGTGAGCTCCACGCTGCAGCTCCCGGTGAGCCCGCGCGGGTCCTCCACGGTCATGCGGAGGAGGTGCTCGCCCGGCGAGAGCTCGTCGGGGGTGGCCAGCACGAAGGTGATGTCGCCGTTGGAGTCGGGGATGTCCGCCGTCTCCACGTTGGACCAGACCTCACCGTCCACATCGCTCACCAGCGTGACCAGCAGCGCGCTCGGGTCCCCGCCCAGGTCCGCGGCGTTGGCCTCGAAGGTGATGGTCTCGCCCTCCTGGTAGGTCGCGTTCGCCGTGGGCGCCGAGATCGTGCAGGTCGGCGCCGCGTTCTCCTCCGCGAGCACCACCACCTCGTCCGAGCCCGCCTGCCCGGAGATGTCCACCGCCACCAGGCTCAGCGTGTGATCGGCGTCGGAGAGGGAGAACTCGACACCTACGTCGCCGCCCGAGCAGCTCTCGGGGGTCCCGCCCAGGTCCGTGCTCCACAGCACACCGTCGATGGAGCTCTCCAGGACCAGGTCCAGCTCCTCGACCTCCAGCTCGTCCTTGATCGTCGCGCACAGCGACATCGGCTCGCCCGGCACGAAGGTGTCGCCCTCGATGGGGCTCAGGATCGCGACCTCGGGCGGGTCGTTGTTCTCCTTGACCGTGATGTCGCCCGTGCAGGCGCTGAGCAGGAGGAGGAGGACAGACGGCGGCGCTCGGTGGACCACGGGCACACCTCCGGTGCGGGCGAGGCAGGGCGGGGGGGACGGTGAGGCTGCTGGAGCGGCGATCAGCGACGGCACACACCGCCTAACCTGCCGCGCGTGGCGCCGCCGTGACGGTGCGGCGCGAATTCGATGTCAGCGACGCGCTCGCGCCGCCGTCCTCGGGCCCTACTCGCAGACGTCGGAGGTGCTGCAGGCGTCCAGCGCGTCGAACCAGTCCAGCCAGTCATCGCACCCGATCTCCTCGATCTCCTCGAGGCACTGACCGTAGCCCTCGTCCTTGATGTCGCCCTCGCACTCGTCCTCGGGCCAGAGGTCGTCGAAGACGTCCTCCATGTCGTCGTAGCAGTCCTCGCCCTCGTCCTCCTCGTACCAGCCGCAGGAGAGCGCGCGCTCACAGTAGGTGCGCGTGGCCCCGTCCACGGCGCCCTCGCGGCTCGGGGTGCAGGAGCAGAGAAGGACCATCGAGAACAGCGTCAGCGTGCGCATCGTCACCTCCATGAGCCCTCTATCCGCTTCCTTCCTCGGGAGCACGCGAGAGACACGGGGAGCCCGATGAGGTAGGATTCGGCTTCGTGGTCGCCGAGAAGCGAGGTCCGAGCATGAATACCGAACGGATGTTCCCCCTGTCGCTCCTGGTTCTGCTCGCTGGCTGCGACAATGAGGGCGGGGTCACCAAGGTCTACGACACGCCCCCGGCCGTGGCCATTCAGCTCCCGCCCTCGGGCACCGAGGTCAACGAGGGCGAGGCCCTGGAGTTCCAGGCCCTCGTCACCGATGACGTGGACGACCCGCCCGCGCTCGACCTGCTGTGGAGCAGCGACATCGACGGCGTGCTGAGCGAGGAGAGCAGCGCGGACGCCGACGGCTACGTCTTCTTCACCACCTCCGCGCTCAGCCCCGGCAACCACGTCATCACGCTCCAGGTCACCGACTCCGGGGCCCAGAGCGCCGAGGACTGGGTGGACATCGTCGTGCTCAGCGTGCCGGACGCTCCCACGGTGGAGATCATCCACCCCATCCCGGGAGAGTACGGGATCGAGGGCGAGGAGTTCGAGTTCGTGGCCCTGGTGGAGGACGCCGCGGACGAGCCCGAGGCCCTGCTGCTGAGCATCGCGAGCGATCTGGACGGCGTCTTCTGCGAGCCCACCCCCGACGGCGTGGGCAAGGCCGCCTGCTCGCATGCGCTGAGCGCGGGCGGCCACGTGCTGACCTTCACCGTCACCGACTCCGACGGGATGACGGCCACGGACCTGGCTTACTTCGAGGTCACCGGTCTGGAGGAGACCGACGGGGACGGCGACGGCTTCACCGACGAGATGGGCGACTGCGACGACGACGACGACAGCATCTACCCGACCGCCGACGAGTCCGCGAACGGCGAGGACGACGACTGCGACGGCACCATCGACGAGGGCACGGCGGCCTACGACGACGACGGCGACGGGATGACCGAGCTGGAGGGCGACTGCGACGACGACGATGACGACGTCTACGTCGGCGCGGGCGAGGTCTGCGACGGCATCGACAACGACTGCGACGGCGACGTGGACGAGGGCACGAGCTGCCTGGACGACGACGGCGACGGCTTCACCGAGCTCATGGGCGACTGCGACGACACCTCCTCGGCCACCTACCCGGGCGCCACGGAGATCCCTGACGGCGAGGACAACGACTGCGACGGCTACGCCGACGAGGGCACCATCGCCTACGACGACGACGGCGACTGCTTCTGCGAGGACGACGACTGCACCGGCTCGGTGGAGGACACCTGCGGCGAGGTGCTGGGCGGGGACTGCGACGACGAGGACGAGGAGATCAACCCCGACGCGCTGGAGGTCTGCGACGGCGTGGACAACGACTGCGACGACGTCGAGGACGAGCCGGACGCCTCCGACGCCGGCGTCTGGTACGCCGACGGGGACGACGACGGCTACGGCGGCGCGGACGACAGCACCGTGGCCTGCGAGGCCCCCGACGGCTTCGTGGGCAACGCCACCGACTGCGACGACGGCGCCCCCGGGGTCAACCCCGCCGCCACCGAGACCTGCAACGAGGTGGACGACGACTGCGACGACCTCGTCGACGAGGGCGTGGAGACCACCTACTACCGTGACAGCGACGGCGACGGCTACGGCAACCCGCTGTCCACGGAGAGCGCCTGCTCGCTGCCGTCGGGCTTCGTGAGCAACGACGACGACTGCGACGACGGCCGCGCCGCCTCCTACCCGGGGGCGACCGAGCGCTGCAACGACTACGACGATGACTGCGACGGCAGCACCGACGAGAGCAGCGCGGTGGACGCCAGCACCTGGTACCTGGACGCCGACAGCGACAGCTATGGGAATTCCACCTACACCTCTACCGCCTGCGACGCGCCCACGGGCTACACCGCGACCGCCGGGGACTGCAACGACGGCTCCTCGTCCATCAACCCGAGCGCGACCGAGAAGTGCAACAGCGTGGACGACGACTGCGACGGCACGACCGACGAGAGCAGCGCGTCGGACGCCAGCACCTGGTACCTGGACGGCGACGGGGACGGCTACGGCGTCTCCACCAGCACCACGGTCTCCTGCAGCAAGCCGAGCGGCTACGCCTCGGTGTCCACGGACTGCAACGACGGCTCGTCGGCGGTCAACCCCGCCGCGACCGAGACCTGCAACAGCACGGACGACGACTGCGACGGCAGCACCGACGAGGGCGTGACCACCACCTACTACAAGGACGCCGACGGCGACGGCTACGGGACCTCCAGCACCAGCACGAGCTCGTGCTCCAAGCCCACCGGCTACGTGACCAACGCCGAGGACTGCGACGACGGCAACGCCTCCTTGAACCCCACCACCGTCTGGTACATCGACTACGACGGCGACAGCTACGGCACGACGACGGCCACGAAGACCCAGTGCGCCCAGCCCACCGGCTACGTCTCGAACAGCTCGGACTGCAACGACCTGTCCACTTCGGCCTACCCCGGGCGGACGGAGGCCTGCGACAGCATCGACAACGACTGCGACTCCAGCACGGACGAGGCCGGGGCCAGCGGCTGCACCACCTGGTACTACGACTATGACGGCGACGGCTACGGCTCGAGCTCGGTGAGCGGGTCCTGCCTGTGCTCCAAGTCGGGCTACTACACGAGCTCGGTGGCGACCGACTGCTACGACTACAGCACCGCGGCGAACCCGGCCGCCACGACCTGGTATTCGACGAACCGCGGCGACGGGAGCTACGACTACAACTGCGATGGCTCGCAGAGCACCTACTACTCCAGCACCTACTCCTGCGGGAGCTGGCCGGGCTGCTCGGACGGGCTCGGGTGGCGCTCCAGCGTGCCCTCCTGCGGGGCTACGGGGAGCTACGTCACCAATTGCTATCTGGACTGGTTCTCCTGCTCCGTGGACACCTCGACCTACACCCAGTACTGCCGATAGCCGCGCGCGCGCAGCGGCGCTAAGGGGGCGGATGACTCCAGCCACTCCGAGCGCCACGCGCGTGGGACGCCTGAGCCCCGATCGCGTGGCCGTAGGCCTGGCGCTGCTCGCCCTCAGCGTCGTCTTCGTGCACCTCACCCTGGCGCGCGGGGACTTCCTGAGCGACGACGCCTGGATCTCCATGCGCTACGCCCGCAACCTGGTGGACGGCCACGGGCTCCTGTGGAACCCGGGCGAGCCGCCGGTGGAGGGCTACTCCAACCTGCTGTGGGTGCTGCTGGCGGCGCTGGGGCTCGCCCTCGGGATCTCGGCGTCCAAGCTGATGATGGCCATGGGGCTCGGCGTCGGCGCGCTGTGCGTGCCCGTGGGCTACGCGACCGCGCGGGCGGCGGGGCTGGGGCGCGGGGCGGGCCTGGCGGTGGCGGCCCTGGTGGCCGGCTCCGGGATCATCGGGGCCACCGCGGCCTCCGGGCTGGAGACCCCGCTGATGGTCCTGCTGATGAGCGCCGGGGCCGCGCGCCTGCTCTGGGAGGAGCGGCAGATCCAGCAGGGGGCCAGCCCGCCGCCCTGGTCGGCTCTGCTCTTCGGTCTCCTGGCCATCACCCACGTCGAGGGGCCGCTCTACCTGGCCGTGCCCGCGTTCGCTCGCCTGACCCGGCCCGGAGCGGGCGGTCCCATCCGCGCGCTCCTCAGCCTCGATCGCCGGGATCTGCTGGCGCTGGTCCTCCTGCTCGCGCCGCCGTTGGGCCAGGAGCTGCTCCGCGTCCTGTACTACGGCGACTGGATGCCCAACACCGTGCGGGTCAAGACCGCGGGTCGCCCGGAGATCCCGTTCCTGCTCGGCGCCCGCTACGTGCTGTTCTCGCTTAGCATCAACAGCGCGCGCCTGGCGGTCCTGGTCCTCGGCGTGGGCGCCGCGCTGCTGCCCGGGCGGGGGCGCTCGGCGGCGGACGGCCTGGCCGCCCGGATCCTGCTCGCCCCCTGGGTCTGCTGCGCCGTCTTCGTGCTGATCGCCAACGGCGACATGTTCAACCAGTTCCGCTTCATGGCCCCGGCCGAGCCCGCGCTGCTCGCGCTGGCGGCGGTGGGCTGGGCGCGCATCGCCAGCTTCGCCCCAGCCTTCTTCCGCTTCGCCTTCCTGGTCGTGCCCCTGGGGCTCGGGGTCGGGATGGTCGTCCGCGACCTCCACATCCAGGTGGCCGACCATGACCGCATGCCCGCCGGGTTCAGCGACAGCTTCCTGGCCTCGGCCTTCCAGGTGCTCCGCCCGTCTTACGGCCGCATTCGCGAGTTCCAGGAGCCCTTCGGCCGGCTCCGGCACATCGGGCGCCAGGGCCGCGCGGGCGAGCCCGACTGGTTCATCTACTGGATCCTGGAGAACCTCCCGGTGGGTGACGCCGTGCTCTTCCCCGACGTCGGCGCGCTGGGCTTCGCGCTCACCGAGGGGCGCGTGCTGGACGGACGCGGGCTCAACGCGCGAGGAGCGGCGGCCCTGCTTCGTGCGCAGCCGGCGGAGGGCCCCGACGGGCTCCAGGACCCCGGCGTCGTGGCCTTCCTCGAGGAATTCAACGCCTCCAACCCCGCGCTCCTGATCGTGCAGTGCTCCAACGGCCGCCTCTGGGGCCCCGTGGAGACCGCGCTCCAGGCCAGCGGCGCGCTCGACGCCTACGAGGCCGTAGCGATGGGGCGATACACGACCCCGCGCACCCGGGTCTGCGCTCTGGACGCCGGGCGCCCGCGGCCCACGCTGGAGCAGATCCTCGCCCGATACCACCGGATCCAGGAGGACATGCCCGGCGTCTTCGACGTGACCCAGCGGGTTGCCGAGCTTCAGGCGGGTCAGGCCGCGCCCGCGACGCAGGGCCTCGAGCTCGACGGGCCGCTGGAGAGCTACCCGCCCGGCGCGTGGTACCGTGCGGCGACGATGCCTCCCCCCTGAGCTCGGAGCCCCGATGCGCGCCCTGGCCCTCCTCCTCGCCCTGAACGCCTGTGCGGACAAGGGCGACACCGCCGCCGTCGACCTCGACCTGGACGGCTACGCCGCCATCGCCGACGGCGGCGACGACTGCGACGACGAGAACGGCCAGATCTTCCCCGGCGCCGCCGAGGTCTGCGACGGGCTGGACGACGACTGCGACGGGGAGGTCGACGAGATCTTCGACGTGGACGGGGACGGCTACCTGGCGGACGATCCCGGCTGCCTCGCGATGCTGGGCGTGGTGGACTGCGACGACGCGGACCCCGACCGCAACCCCGCCGCGGTGGAGGTCTGCGACGCGCTGGACAACGACTGCGACGACGCGGTGGACGAGGCCGACGACGCCGACGCGGACGGCGCCACCGCCTGCGAGGACTGCGACGACGCCGACCCGAGCGCCGTCCCCGGCGGCTACGAGATCTGCGACGGCGTGGACAACGACTGCAACGGCCGCGTCGACGAGTACTGGGATGAGGACGGCGACGGCGTCGCCCCCTGCATGGACGACTGCGACGACGAGGACCCGGCCAGCTTCCCGGGGGCGACGGAGATCTGCGACGCCGCGGACAACGACTGCGACGGCGAGGTGGACGAGGGCTTCGACGCCGACGAGGACGGCTTCTCCTCCTGCCGGGGAGACTGCGACGACGCCGACAGCCGGGTCAACCCCTGGAGCGAGGAGACCTGCGACGAGGTCGACAACGACTGCGACGGCTACGTGGACAACCAGGGCGACGAGGACGGCGACGGCCACGGCGAGTGCTCCGGCGACTGCGACGAGACCGACGCCACCGTGAACCCGGGCGCCGAGGAGCTCTGCGACGGCAAGGACACCGACTGCGACGGGATCACCCCCGAGGACGAGGTGGACGAGGACGGCGACGGCGTCCAGGTCTGCGCGGGCGACTGCGACGACGCCGACCCCAGCCGCGCCGCCGGTCTGCCCGAGGCATGCGACGGCCAGGACAACGACTGCGACGACGCCACCAGCGAGGAGGTGGACGAGGACGGCGACGGCGCCAGCGCCTGCGAAGGGGACTGCGACGACGGCGAGCCGCTGGACTTCGAGGGCGCCGACGAGCGCTGCGACGCCGTGGACAACGACTGCGACGGCTACGCCGACGAGGAGGGCTGCGACGACTGCACAGCCTGGACCCTCGACGGGCACCTCTACCTGTTCTGCACCAGCACCCCCGCCTGGTCCGACGCGCTGACCGACTGCCGGGACAAGGGCTACGACCTCGTCGCCTTCTCCAGCTCGACTGAGTTCTACACCGTCGCCGACGCCGCCTACGCCGTCTGGGCCACCGTCTGGGCCGTGGGCTACAACGACATCGACTCCGAGGGCACCTGGGTCTGGTCCAACGGCGAGACCGGGGGCTTCGTCTCCTGGGCCTCCGGCGAGCCGAACGACTACGGCGGCGAGGACTGCGCCCAGATCCTCTGGAGCGGCTACGACTGGAACGACTACACCTGCTCGAGCGGCCTGCCTTACATCTGTGAGTCGCTCGACTAGATAATCTAGTCCCCTAGGATCGGCTCCCCATCCGGGAAGAGCTCGCCCGCCACCGCCTCCGGCCAGCTCTCCAGCAGGGCGAGCGTGTACTCGTAGTAGTACTGGCCGGTCTCCACGCTGTACTCCTTGTAGGGGTCAGCCTCCAGCCAGGGCTCCGCCAGCGTCCACGCCTCCGTGGCCTCCGCGTCCAGGCCGATGCGGCGCGCCCGGTCGGCCGCGTCCCACAGCGCCAGCTTGAAGCGGTGCTCCAGGCTGGGGACCAGCAGGCACCAGATCGCGAGGTCCCCGGCCGGCGCGTCGATCTCTCCCGTCCAACCGAAGGTCTGGTCGGTGCCCCAGGGGATCATGCTCAGCAGGCCGGTCGAGGGGTCGTGGTAGACCCGGTAGTTGTTCGGGTAGTAGAAGTACCCGTCCCAGTGGCCGGTCAGCACCTCCACGGCCCAGAGGGCGAACATCCCGTCGAGGTCGACCAGGGCCTCGAGCGCCTCCGCGTTCGCCTCGGTGGGGGGCAGCGCCACGATCTCGGCCACGGCCGCGAGCTCCGTGTAGGGCTCCACGTCCTCGTCGCCGTCCTGGTCCAGCTCCAGCCCGGTGTAGCTGCCCGTTGTGAGGTCCTCGCCGTAGGCCCCCTCGTACAGGTTGCCCTCGGGGTCCTCGAACCAGCGGGCCAGGAAGCGGTCGTCGATAGTCTCGACGTGGTTGTAGATCCCCCGGTACTCGCCGTTGATGTACAGCGCGACCAGGCCCGTGCGCGGGGCCGGGACGCCCGCGTCGCGAAAGAGGGCGTAGGCGGTGCGCTCGTGCACGCAGGAGGGGTCCTGCACCATGTTGTTCAGGGTCAGGGACTCCAGGCCGCGCAGGCGGGTGCCGTCCTCGTAGGCGTCCAGCTTGACCTTCAGCGCGGCCTTGGCGTCCAGGGTGCGCAGGCTGCCCGCCTGGCCCTTGATGCGCACGCCCACCGCGTCCAGCCAGACCCCCTCGAAGCCCAGGGACGCCTCCACGTACTCGTAGGGAGAGCTGGCCAGCGCGGAGAGGCTGTCGGAGGGGATCCACAGCTCGAGCTCCAGCACCTCGTCCTGCGGGAAGAGGGCGTCTGAGGGGTCCAGCTCCTGCCCGGGGTCGGCGGGGTTCGGGTTGTAGGGCGTGGGTCGCGCGCTCGGGGCCAGGGTCGCCGAGCCGTCGGGGAAGCGCCCCAGCACGATGTCCGCGCCGAGCTCCTCCCAGGAGAGGGAGTCCATCTCCTCGCCCTCGTGCCAGAGGTGGAGCTCGCCCTCGTCCTCGTCCACCGAGAGGTCCGCGTGCAGCGCGCCCTCCTCGGGCTCCCCATCCAGCCACACCAGGAGCCGCTCGCCCGGCCCGAGCTCCCGGTCCTCCGGCAGGCTCCAGCCCTCGGCGTCCCCGCCCTCCGACAGCGACCATCCCTCCAGGGAGACGGTCTCGTCGGAGCGGTTGTAGAGCTCCAGCCAGTCGTCGCGGTCCAGCTGCTCGTCCATCAGCACGCTGTCGTTGGCGGCCATCAGCTCGTTGAGCGCGAGCGGCGAGGTCTCGGCGGCCTCGCCGGGGACGTCCTCGGGGAGCGCGGCCACGGGCGAGCCCTCCCCGCCGGAGAGCAGGGTCCGAGCGGTCCAGTCGGGCCTGCAGGCGAGCAGGGACAGAAGCAGCACCACGGGGCCTCCCGCTCCAGGATAGCCCGCATTATGCTGTCCGGCGGAGGTGTCGATGAAGGAGATCATGCAGGCCGCGGTCGACCTGGACGCGCAGGCCGCCCACGCCATCGCCGCGGCCATGCGCGAGCTGGCCCACGTGGACGGTCAACACCCGCAGGAGCTCGCCCTGATCGACGCCTTCGAGGCGGAGATCCCTCCCGTGAGCGCGTCGAGCCTGGCCGACGTGAACACCCCTGAGTCGCGCGAGGCCCTGCTCAAGAGCCTGGTGCTGCTGGCCTTCGCCGACGGCCGCATGTCGCCCGAGGAGCGCGCGCACATCGTGGGCGTGGCGGCGAAGGTGGGGCTCACCGACGCGGACGTGGCGAAGGCGACGGCGGACGTGGCCTCCACCATCCTCTCCGGCTTCTCCGGCGTCCACGTCTTCCGCGAGCAGGTGGTCGCGCTCGGCCGCGAGCTCGGCCTGGATGACGCGACGATTCAGGGCCTGCTGGGCTGAGGATCCGCGAGGCGATCGATCTCCATCGCCATCGCGAGGTCCAGGACGCTCAGCCCGCCCACGTCGTGCGTGCTGAGCGTGATGTCCACCCGGCTCCAGACGTTGAACCACTCCGGGTGATGGTCGAGCTTCTCCGCCAGCAGGGCCACGCGGGACATGAAGGCCCAGCAGGCGCTGAAGTCGGCGAAGCGGAAGCTGCGGGTGATGGCGTCGCGGCCGGGGACCAGGGTCCAGCCGCGCACCGCGTTCAGGGCCTCGGCGCGCTCGGCGCCCTCCAGGCGGGCGGGGGGTGTGCTCGGGGGGGTGTTCACGGCGACCTCCTGCTAATAGAGTTAGTCTAAGCGTTGGGCCGCGCCCGCGCAGCGTCCGCGCAGCGGGTGGTCCTCGGGCAGGGCGAAGCCGAAGCTCAGCGTCGGCAGGCTCAGGGCGCCTGGCTCCCCCGCGTCCAGGGCCAGCAGCACGGCGTTGGCGGCCGCGATCCAGGCCTGCGCGTCCGCCGGGCGGAAGGGCGCCTGCCGCACGCAGCCGCCCGCGTCGAGGATCAGCGCGAGAGGTGATGGAGAGGGGAGCCCGATCGCGACCTCAGGCAGCAGAAACCACGGGTGGAAGCGATCGTTGAGGAAGGTCGCCACGTCCGGGTCCGAGGCGATCCGGTCCATGGGGCCGCCGGGCAGGTCCACGAAGACCGCGAGCGGGCGGCTGACCGGCGTGGACGGCCCGGTCCAGGCGACCCAGGGCGCCTCCGACCAGCGGGGCAGGTCGGGCGGGCCGGGCACCGGGGGCGGGTCGGCTGGATCGGCGCAGGACGTCATGCCCAGGAGCGCCAGCGTTGCCAACCCGCGAAGGGAGGTTTGGAGGCGACGACCGGACTCGAACCGGTGAATAACGGTTTTGCAAACCGTCGGCTTAGCCACTTGCCTACGTCGCCGTGCCGCTCCTCTTATGCGATCCGCGGGCGTAGTCAAGGCGCGCCCCCGCCGACCCACACGCGCACGCTGCCCGCGTCGCGGCCGTCTACCCGCAGCCCGAGCCGATGATCGCCCGGGGTGGGCACCCAGCGGAGCTGGAAGGGCGGGCCCGTCACGCCGAGGGAGACGCCGTCCAGCAGCCACTCGGCCTCCCGGGCCCCGGCGGGGGCGGCGGCGCGCAGCGGGATGGCCTGGTGCTCGGCCGGGTCGCGCGGGTCCAGGTAGAAGGCCACCCCGTCGGGGGGCCAGACGATCCCGGGCTGGCCCTCGCCCGCGTGCGCCTCGCCCTCCCGCGCGCAGGAGCGGTCCTGGTCCGGCCAGCGCGGCTGCTCCGTCTCCGCGGCCCAGCTCGCGTAGGCGGCGGGCCAGGCGACCACCAGCCTGCGCCGCGCCCCGCGGCAGCCCGTGGCCAGGGCCCCGCTCGCGTCCAGCTCCACCTCGCGGTGCCAGTCGCAGGTGGCGCCGGGCTCGGTCCCGGCCAGGAAGAGCTCGACCCGGGAGCCGGGGCAGCTCGCGCCGGGCAGCAGGCCGGAGAGCGGGCAGACCTTGCGGCGGGTGAGCCCCTCGGGGCGGCGCTCGGGAGCGCGGTCGCGATCATGGACCAGCTCGGCGATCCCGCGCAGCAGCGGGCCGGCGCCGCTCACCCCGCTCACGTCCACCATGGGCGAGCCGTCGAAGTTCCCGACCCAGGCGCCGATGACCACCTCCGGCGTCACGCCCATGGCCCAGTTGTCTCGCCAGCCCACGCTGGTCCCGGTCTTGGCCGAGAGCGGGAAGTCCGCCTCCAACACCGAGTCGGACCCGAAGGAGGCGGCGCGGGCGGCGGGGTCGTCCAGCGCGTCCAGCACCAGCCAGGCGGCGCGGGCGTCGCCCACGCGGCGGCCGGTCGGGCGATCGGCGGGCCGGAAGACCAGGGGGCGGTAGAGCCCGCCGTTGGCCAGCGCCAGGTAGGCCGCGGTGAGCTCGTCCAGGCGCGCCTCACCGCCGCCCAGGGCCAGCCCGAGCCCGTAGTGGTCCGGGCGGTCGGTCAGCGTGCTGAGCCCGAGATCCTGCATGCGGCGGTGCAGATCGGCCACGCCCACCCGCTCCAGCAGGCGCACGGCCGGCAGGTTCAGGCTGCGGGCCAGGGCGTAGCGGGCGGTGACCGGCCCGTGAAAGCGCCGGTCGTAGTTCTCCGGGCTCCAGGTTCCGTGGGTGGTGGTCCAGGAGCCAGGGAGATCGGGCAGGATCGAGGCCAGCGTGAGCTCGCCGCCCTGCCGGGCGCCCTCCTCCAGCCCGAGCCAGTACAGGAAGGGCTTGAGCGTGCTGCCCGGGCTGCGCAGGGACATGACCCCGTCCACCTGCCCGTCGGGGAGCTCCCAGCCCGCCGAGCCCACGTAGGCCAGCACCTCTGCGCTCTGGCGGTCCACCACCAGCGCCGCCGCCTGGGAGGCGCCGCGGGCCTCGAGCCGCGCCACCGTGTCCTGGACCAGGGCCTCGACCTCCCGCTGCAGGGCCAGATCCAGGGTGGTGCGCAGCGCCCGGCGGGTCGGCTCGTCCGTGGAGAGGGCCTCGCCGGAGCGCTCGGGCAGCAGGCGGCGGACGAGGTGGGGGGCGCGCTGCCAGACCGCGTCGTGGCGGGGCTCCACGGGCTCGGCCAGGGCCAGGGCCAGGGCCTCCTCCTCCAGGGTCCCCAGCGCGCTCATCCGGCGGAGCACGCGATCTCTGGCCGCGCGCGCCGCCTCCGGGTCGCGCCAGGGGTCCAGCTCGGCGGGGCGGCGGATCAGCGAGACCAGCAGCGCGCTCTCGGCCACGCTCAGCGCGCTGGCCGGCTTGTCCAGCCAGGCGCGGGCGGCGGCCTCGGCGCCGTAGGCCAGCCCGCCGAAGTAGACGCGGTTCAGGTACTCCCTCAGGATCTCGTCCTTGGAGAGGTGGGCCTCCAGGCGCAGCGCCCACAGGGCCTCCCACAGCTTCCCGCGCAGGCCCGGCGGGCGCTCCCACAGCGTGCGGGCCAGCTGCTGGGTCAGCGTGCTGCCCCCCTGCACCACCCGGCCGGCGCGCAGGTTGGCCCAGGCCGCGCGGGCGACGCCGATGGGGTCCACCCCAGGGTGATGATAGAAGCGGTGGTCCTCCGCGGCGATCAGGGCGTTCACCAGCGCCGCGGGCGGCTCCGCCAGGACCTCGCCCCGGGCCCGGTCGGGCGGGGCGCGCTCGGCGATGAGGTCACCTCCCCGGTCCAGCACGCGGACGCTGAGCGCGGGCGGGGGGAGCGTCACCGGCGCCCCCACCCACAGCCCGAGCCCCAGCAGCAGGGCCAGCCCGAGGAGCAGGCCCCGGCGCAGGGTCAACGCTTCGCCACGGGCCCGGCGCCGACCACGAAGCGACCCGCCTCGGTGCGGCCGAAGATCTCGGGCCGGTACATCTCCTCCACGCGGGCCGCCGGCAGCGCATAGTCGCCGGGGGTCGTCGCGCGGGCGAGGTACTGGTAGGTGTGGATCCCGGCCGGCATCCAGGTGGCGTAGAGGCCGAGCCCGTCGTCGCGCAGCTCGCGGTGATCGAAGACCCAGGCGGACCAGGAGGGCATGTCCTCCTCCTCGTCGCCCCCGCCCCAGGCGGTGTCCGGGTTCTCCTCGTCGGAGTAGGCGCTGGCCGTGGTCTTGAAGAAGGTCTCGATGGGCTCCAGCCCGGCGGGCAGCGGGTCGAGGATGGCGACGTCGTGGCGGTCCACCGGGGTGACCACGCGGATCGTGACCTGCACCAGCGATCCCGGCGTGACCTCGCCGGTGCCGCCCGAGCCCTCCAGCACCTTGTAGGTGCGGGTGAGCGTGAAGCCCTCGTCCCGCGGCGGCAGGGTCTCCAGCGCATACGAGAGCCGCGACTCGTAGTAGACCGGGCCGCCCTTGCCCTCGATGACCAGCTCACCGGCGACGAGCGCGTCCAGGCCCACGCTGACGCTCTCCGCCTTCGGGCCGGAGAAGCGCGCGCCCAGCAGCTCCTTGCCCGCCAGGCTCACCGTCGCGCCGCTGGGGAGCCCGCCGGACTCGTAGCGCTTCGCGTAGTCGGAGAGCGCGCGGAAGGCGCGGAGCGTGGTGAAGGTGTTGTCCCAGAAGCCGTCGTCGCGGGCGTTGACCAGCCCGCGCGCCAGCCGGGGCAGCAGCGGGTGATCCGGGCGGCTGACCAGCAGGCCGGAGATCGCCGAGGCCGTGGACGCGCTCTCCCCGTCCCACAGCGCGGTCCAGTCGTCCTGGTCGCGCAGGCGGGCGGACGCGGCCTCCACGGTCACGGCGCCCTGGAGCGCCTCCTCCAGCGCGCGGGTGCGGCTGTCCGCGCCCGTGGTGAGCGCGATGGTCTCCAGCAGCTCGCCCTTGGCCGTGAGCGAGAGCAGGTTTCGGCGCTCGTAGAGGCCCGCGTTGAAGCCGGCGTCTCCTTGACCGAGGCGGGCCAGCACCAGGGCCACGCGAGCCTGGGCGGAGGCGCGGGTCGCCTCGCTCCACCAGGTCGGGGTCCAGCGCCCGGCCAGGAACTGGCGGAGGAAGTCGATGCTCTCCTCGGGCACCGGCTTGCCGGCCCGGCGGAGCGCGTCCAGGGCGGCGGCGGTGGCCAGCGGTGAGGGCTCCCGGCCGCCCGGCCAGTAGGCCAGTCCGCCCGACGGCGTGCGGAAGTCGAGGATCTTCGCCGCGCCGGTCTCCACGAACTCGCGCAGCTTCTCGTCCTTCTGGGCCACGCTCACCCGCGGGCCCAGCTCGAGCGCAAGCGAGGCGGCCAGCATGCGGCTGGTCACCTGCTCCAGGCAGCCGTGGGGGTAGTCGAGCAGGTAGCCGAGGCTGGCGCCCGAGCCGACCATGACCGTGGGCGAGACCTGGACATCCAGGCCTCCTACCCCAGCGATCGCGCCCTGCACGAGCTTGATGGTCTCCTTCGCGCTTCCGTCGGCCACGCCCGCCGAGGCCACGGTCTCCGCGGGGATGGGCCGCAGCACGGGCAGGGTGTGGACGAGGGCGTCGCTGTCCTGGCCGCTCTTGACCTCGAAGCGGAAGCTGGCCGTGCCGAACTGCGGATCCAGCAGGGCGAAGGGCACCTCCACCGCGCCGCCCGCCGGCACGCTCACCGTCGTCGGGCTGCCCACCAGCTTGAGCCCGGTCGCCTCGGCGCTCACGGTCACCGCGCGCGTCTGCTCCCGGTTGTTGTGGACGACGACCCCGGCCAGGGCGCGGTCGCCCACGCGCAGCACGCGGGGCAGCGCCGGCTGGACCATGAGCGGCAGGCTGACCTGGAGCTGCTGCTCGGCCGAGCCGAAGCGATCCGTGCCCGCGTCCACCACCGCCATGATCTGGAAGGTCGTCAGGTTGTCCGGCAGCTTGAAGCGTCGGACCAGGCTCCCGTCCTTCATCGTGGACAGGTCGGCGTCCCACAGCGGCGTGGTCACGAACTTGGACCGCGTTCGGGTGGACTCGCCGCCGCCGCCGCCCGCCTCGGCGCCCTTGGCCAGGAAGTGGCCGCGGTCCAGGATGCGCGTGCGGTTGTCGGCGGTGCGGACGCGCAGCGCGTGGGCGGCGTAGTAGGTGTCGAAGGCGTCGGGGGTCTCGTAGCCCGTCAGGCTCAGCACGCCGTAGTCCACGGCGTAGAGGACGACGTGCGCGCCGCCCACCGGCTCAGCCTTGCTCGTAGCATCCTTCTGTCCGGCGACGTTGACCGTCACGATGACGTCGTCACCCGGCTGGTAGTTGGCCTTGTCCGTGCTGATCTTCACGTCCAGGCGCCGACCCGAGGGGTCCACCTCCAGCTCCGTGTAGCCCAGGTAGTAGGAGGGCATGCCGGCGTCCGGGCTGTCCGCGGGCGGCGCGCCGTCCACCAGGACCACCGAGACGAAGAGGTTGGGCACGGCGTCCTCGCCCAGCGGGATCTCGAGGGTGTCCGTGGTGCCGGCCAGCTTCATCACCTTGCGGTCCAGCACGCCCTCGCGCTCCACCGTCACCAGGGCCGAGAGCCCGGCGCGCGGCGCCTTGACCAGGATCTTCGCCGTCTCGCCCGGCATGTAGCGCTTCTTGTCCGGGACCAGCTCGATCTTGTTCGTGTCGTCGCGCGCCCAGGAGGCGTCGGCGCCGGCCACGTACATGCTCTCCTCGGACTTCGACGCGCGGCCCTGCGCGTCCTTCGCCTCGGCCTGGACCACGTAGTAGCCGCCCTCCTTGGGCGTGAACCCAAACGCCGTCGCGCCTGTGCCCGAGGCCACCGTGCGCTTCTCGACCTCCTCGTCCTTGGGCGTGCTCACCCAGGTCCAGCGCCCGTCCAGGCCCTTCTGGCGGATGCTGTCCCAGGTGCGCCGGACGATGGTCAGGTTCACCGGCACGCCGCTCCGCGCGTCGCCCTCGGGCGTGACCGCCACCAGCTCCCAGCCGGCCTCCTCGCCGGCCACGCCCAGGAAGCGCTTCGCGCGCAGCCCGACGTAGACCTCCGCCGGGTGGACCAGGGTGCTGCTGCGGTTGGAGATCTGCTGCCGCGCGACGTCGGTGACCGTGAGCTCGGAGACGTACTCGCGGGTCTTGGGCTCGTCAGTGGCGGGGAGCTTTGCGGTCATGACGATCTGACCATTCTGGTCAAGTCTGCCCTCGCCCGTCGCGACCGTCTCCTCGGGGTGGTAGTCGCCCTCCCACCAGGCGCGGCCGGTGGCCGGCTGGAAGCTGAACTCGTCCCAGCCCTTCGGGTTGGGGGCGACCTCACGGGCCAGGATGGACCAGCGGGCCTCCGCGCCCGCCATGGGCGCGCCGAAGAGGTAGCGGCCGTTGCCCGTGGCGCTCAGCGCGCCGCCCACGAGGGCGTGCTCCGGGGCGCTCACGTCCACCCGGAAGACCGGGGCGCGGTAGGCGTAGACCGGGAGCTCGACCCACTGGCTGGTCTGCGCGCCCTTGTGGTCCAGGCTCACCGTGCAGTGGCCGTAGCCGATGCTGGCCTCCGCGGGCAGCTTGACGTCGAAGGCGATGGCCCCGCGGGCGTTGAGCTTGCCCGAGTCCCCGCCCAGGTCGGCCCCGCGCGCGTCGGCGCAGGTCCAGGTCACGCTGCCGCCCTCCGGGATGGTGAGCCCGCCCGCCGTGGTGGCCCGCGCGCTCAGGGCGACGTGGACGGTGTCCCCGGGGCGGTACACGCCGCGGTCGGTGAAGGCGTGCGTGCGCAGCTCGCCCGAGTCCGTGGGGTCCGAGGTGCTCACGTCGTACTGCCAGGCGGGGAGATCGTTGGGATCCTCGCTGGTCGTGACGCTGATGTCCTTGCCCTGCTGGACCACGGCCCACAGCGGAGCCTCCCAGGGCTTCCACTCCCGGGGCAGCACGGGCGGCGAGGCGGCGAGCCCGCTCTTGTCGGTCCGGCCCTTCCAGACCTGGGTGTCGCCGACGTAGAGGGTGACGTCCGCGGCGTCCACCGGCTGGCCGTCGGACAGGCGGGTGACCCAGGTGGTCACGCCGTTGGGGCCGAGCTTCAGCGTGGCGCCGAGGTCGGTGACCTGCAGCAGCGAGCGGCTGACGACCAGCCGGCCCTCGTCGTCGGTGAGCTGGGGCGACCAGGCCTCCACCAGCAGGAGCCCGCGGCCCTCCTCGAGCCGGCTCGCCAGCTCGACCTTGCTCACCCGGATCCGATCATCCTGCTGCCCGTCGTTGAAGACCTCCGTGGCCTGCAGGCTCGGGGGATCATAGGGGTTCCACGTGTCCCAGCTCCGGGAGAAGCGGCGAATCCACTCCAGATCCACCGTCTGCACGCCCACCTTGAGCTGCGTGACGTTGCGGGTGCGGATAGGCAGCGTGCTCGGGTTGTTCGCCGGGTAGAGCTGCGCGCCGGTGGGCGCGTCCACCAGCGGGTTCAGGTGCCCGGTGGTGAAGGACCAGCTCGTGCCCTCGGCGTAGGCCTGGCCGTAGCGGTCCTTGGCCCCGGGCTCCACCGAGATCGTGTAGGTGGTCATCGGCTTCAGCCGCACGCTGTAGGACCAGCGGTCCCAGGTGTAGGCCTCGGCGGGGTTCCAGCCGTCCGGCGGCGCGGGGCTGATCTTGATCTTCGGCCCGATCTCGGCCGCGTCCGTGCGCGTCGCCAGGTCCAGCCAGAGCTCGGTGAAGGGGTTGACGTCCTTGCCCAGCGGGCCCGAGCCCGTGATCTTCGCCGGCGGGATGGTGCGGAAGGAGATCTCCGTCTCGCTCTGCGAGCCCAGCGGCCCCTCCATGCCGCGCAGGCCGGCGGAGAGCGCCAGCCGATAGGAGCGGTCCTTCTCCAGCTTCGCCGTCACCAGCACGCTGCGGTCCTGCTCCCGCTCGCTGACCGTGGGCTGGGCGTCGTCCGCGTCTGGGTCCTCCTCGGCCGAGGCGTCGCGCACCTTCGGTCGCGTCACCGTGAAGCTGAGGTCCGCGCCCGACCTGCCGCCCTCGGCCTTCAAGCTCAGGTGCTTCTTCACCTCGGCTGGGTCCACGTCCTGGTCGAAGACCAGCAGCAGCGGGCGGCGCGGGTCCACCTCCTCGCTGCCGTCGTAGGGGGCGCTGCGGTCCAGCGCGGGCCGGGCGGTCTCGAAGGTCCAGGCGAGGCCCTGCTCCCGGCGCGTGCCGTCCACCGCGGCGAGCCCCGCGGGGATCTCGCAGTGGATCTCCGAGCCCTTGGGGAAGTGGTCGCCCGAGGGGATCCAGGCGGCGGTGCTGGTCCCGGCCCAGCGCGCCTTGCCCTGGAGCTGCCCGCCCTCCGATCGGCAGGTGAGGGGAGCGCTCCCGCTCATCGCGTCGAGCTGGTCGAGCGCCACCATGGGCCGATCGAAGACCACCACCGCCTGGCGGGGGGACTCCTGCGGGCCCTGGGGGCCGATGAGCAGCACGCTCAGCCCCTCGCCGCTCTCGGAGGGCGGCGGGGCCAGCTCCCCTGGCTGGATGGGGGCCAGCTCCGGCGGGGTGTCCGGCGTGACCACGTCCAGCGTGGTGGCCGGCTTGTCCAGGACCTGGCGGACCAGCTCCTCAGGAGCGCCGCCCACGGCCTGATCCTTCTTGCAGCCTGAGAAGAGCACGAGCGCGGAGAGCACGAGCGAGCGCATGGTCAACTCCGATTCAGGCGAGCGTAACGCGCGGTGAGCGCAGGCGCGCGACGGACGGACCGCTTATACTCGATGTCCTCTCGTTCTACCGGGGGCGCAGAAGCCATGGTCGTCCGCATCCTGAGCGCGCTCGGAGCGCTCGCCGTCATCCTCCCGCTCCTGGCCTGGGGCGGGACCTGGGGTCTCTGGGCGCTGACGGCGCTGCTCCTGATCTGGGCGCAGTGGGAGTACGCAGGCCTCGCCTTTCCCCAGGCGAGGATGCGGGTCTTCCCGCCCCTGGTGGTGCTGGGCGGGGCGCTGGCCGTCGCCACCCAGACCCTGGACATGCGCTGGGTGGCGGCCACGCTCATCGCCCAGCTCCTCATCAGCGGCTGGTGGGTGCTCTTCTGGCCGCGCGAGGACGTCAGCGGGATGCACAACGAGTGGGCCCGCCTGCTCCTGGGGATGCTCTACATCCCGCTCCCCCTCGGCTTCTTCCCGCTGCTGCTCGACCTGCCGGGCGGGCACGGCTGGGGCTGGCTGCTGCTGACCTTCGCCGCCACCTGGGGCGGGGACGCCGGGGCCTACTTCTCCGGGCGCCTCTTCGGGAAGACCCCGCTCTTTCCGCTGGTCTCGCCCAAGAAGACCTGGGAGGGCCTCATCGGCGGGGTGTTCATCGCCTGCGGGCTCTGCCTCCTGCTGCGCGCCCTCTTCTTCCCCTGGGCCAGCGTGCTGGACTGCGTGGTCCTGGGCGTCTTCGTCGACCTGGCTGGCGCCACGGGCGATCTGGTCGAGAGCATGATGAAGCGGGACGCGGGCGTGAAGGACTCCGGGATGTTCCTGCCGGGTCACGGCGGGATGCTGGACCGCATCGACTCGGTCGTCTTCACCATGCCGCTGTGCTGGCTCTACGTGCAGCTCATGTACGGCTGAGCCGTGATCCCGCTCTCGGTGGCGATCATCGCGCGGGACGAGGGTGAACGCCTTCCCGACGCGATCCGCTCGGTGAGCTTCGCCGACGAGATCCTGGTGCTGGACAGCGGGTCCACGGACGGGACGCCCGAGCTGGCGCGCGGCCTCGGGGCGCGGGTCCTCCAGACCGACTGGCCGGGCTACGTCGCCCAGAAGAACCGGGCGCTGGCGGAGGTCCGGCACGCCTGGGTGCTGGCCATCGACGCCGATGAGCGCGTCTCCGAGGCCCTCGCCGACGAGCTCCGGGCCCTGCTGGCCAGCGAGCCCGCCCTGCCCGGCTACGAGATCCCCCGCCTCTCCTGGTGGGAGGGCGCCCCCGTCCGCCACGGCCGCTGGGGGCGGGACCGGAAGGTGCGCCTCTTCCGCCGCGATCGGGCCCGCTGGGAGGGGCGCGATCCCCACGACCGGATCGCCCTGGATGGCCCTGCCGGGCGGCTCACCGGGCCGCTCCACCACCACCCTTACCGCGACCTGGGCGAGCACCTCTCTACGATTGATCGCTACACCGCGCTCGCTGCGGAGCGCATGGCGGCCGAGGGTGTACGAGCACGCTGGTGGGACCTCGCTTTCCGCCCATCTCTACATCTCGTGGACGCGCTTCTACTCAAGGCCGGGCTCCTGGACGGCGCGCGCGGGCTCTGCGTGGCGACCCTGGGCGCCCTCTACGTGCAGCTCAAGTGGTGGCGGCTCTGGAAGCTTCAGGGCTCGGCGTGAGGATCGCGCTGGTCCACCGGGAGTTCTCCGAGCGGGGAGGCTGTGAGCGCTTCGGGATCGGCCTCGCCCGCTGGCTCTGCGCGCGCGGCCACCAGGTGACCCTCGCCTGCCTCCGGGCCGAGGGCGCCCCTCTGGAGGCCACCCTGCTCCACCTCCCGGCGGGCGGGCGCGGCCGGATCTGGAAGATGCTCTCGCTGTGGCGCGCGGCCCGCGTCGTGGACAGGGCCGCCTTCGACGCCGTGATCTCGCTGGGGCGAACGCCGGGTGCCGACGTCTACCGGGCGGGAGGAGGATGCCACCGGGCCTGGGTCGCCTCCCGCGGCTGGAGCCTGGCCGACGCCGTCGAGGTCGCCGTCGACGCCAGGGTGGTGCGCGGCGCCTCGCGGGTCGTCGCCAACAGTCAGATGGCCGCCGACGAGCTCGTGCGCTGGTACGGGCTGGACCGCGGACGGCTCACGGTCATCCACAACGGCGTGGATCTCGGGCGTTTCCGGCCGGAGCCGCGCGGTCGCCTGCCCGGCCAGGGGCCCACGGCCGTCTTCCTGGGCAGCGGCTTCCAGCGCAAGGGCCTGGCCACGGCGCTGGGCGCGATCCGCCGGATCCCCGGCCTGCACCTCGCCGTCCTGGGCTCCGACCCCCGCCCCGCGCGCTGGGCCCGCCTCGCCCGCGAGCTCGGCGTGGACGCCCGGGTCCACTTCCTCGGCCCCGTCGCCCGGCCCGAGGAGCTGCTCCCCGCCGCCGCCGCCCTCCTCCTGCCCACCCGCTACGATCCCTTCTCCAACGCCGTCCTCGAGGCGCTCGCCTGCGGCGTCCCCGCCATCACCAGCGGCGCCAACGGCGCGTCCGAGGTCCTGCCCGCGCCCTGGATGCGCGTCGCTGACCCCGACGACGAGGCCGGCTTCGCGCACGCCCTGGAACGCGCCTTGCATGAGCCCCGCCTGCGCGAGGCCAGCAGGGCCGCGGCCGAGGCCCTCCCCGCCGAGCTCGCGTTCTCGCGGCTCACCGAGCTCGCCCTGGAGTCCCGCCGATGAAGTGGCTACGTCGTCTGCTCAAGTGGACCCTGATCCTCGCGATCATCCTCGGGATCATCGCGGCCGGGGTCGGGGCCTGGTATTACAACGAGTATGTTGTAAAGAACCCGGGCGAGCACCTCAGCGAGGAGTCGATCGCCAGGGTGATCGCCCAGGAGTCGCCGGTCCTCTACCGCGACGGCCAGACCCGGCTGGGCGTGCTCTTCGGCGAGGAGCACCGCGAGTACGTCCCCTACGACAAGATCCCGCGCGCCTGGGTGGACGCCATCGTGGCCGCGGAGGACGACCGCTACTTCAAGCACCCCGGCATCGACCCCAAGGGCATCCTCCGGGCGATGGTGAAGAACGTCAAGGCCGGGCACATGGTGGCCGGTGGATCGACGCTCACGCAGCAGACGGCGAAGAACCTGTTCTATCGCCCCGACCGCAGCCTGAAGAGCAAGCTGGAGGAGGCGGTCAACGCCCTGCGCCTGGAGGAGCACTACTCGAAGGAGCAGATCCTCGAATTCTACGCCAACCAGTTCCACGTCGCCGGCAACGGCCGCGGCCTGGGCATCGCCGCCCGCTACTTCTTCGACAAGCCCGCCGACCAGCTCAGCACGCTGGAGTGCGCCTTCATCGCCGGCATGGTGCAGGCGCCCGCCCGCTTCAACCCCTTCTCTGGCGGCACCGAGGAGAAGCAGCAGCAGGCGCGGGCCCGGGCCCGCTGGCGCACGACCTATGTGCTCGACCGCATGCTGGAGGTGGGCTCGCTCGACCAGGCCACGCACGACGCCCTGGTCAAGGAGGAGATCCCCTGGAAGAAGGGCGAGTTCCGCTACGACTCCAGCGCCATGCTCGACGCCGTGGCCGCGCGCCTGGAGGAGGCGCCCTTCCCTGAGCTCTTCCAGTCGCTGGGCATCGACAACCCGTCCACGGCGGGCATCTCCATCGTGACGACCATCGACGCCACCGCCCAGCGCGAGGCGACCTGGGCCCTGCGCCACCACCTCACGGAGGTGGGCATGTTCCTGGAGAAGACCTCGCTCAGCGGGCTCGTGCTCCCCGCCTCCCGCGCCCCTGAGCGCGACCCCGACAACCCGCCCGCCATCCACGAGTTCAGCACCGCCCGCGTCCGCACCGCCACGCCCGAGGGCATGGTGCTGGACCTCGGCGGGACCGCCTGCGTGGTGGACCGGGACGGGCTCGCCCGCATGGCGGGGCTCCTGGCCTCCTCATTCTCCGGGGTGCAGGGGAAGAAGGCCACGGACGAGGAGATCGCGAAGCTCGCCGCCGGGCTCCCCGCGGGGACCGTGGTCCTGGCCAGCCGGGCCAGCGAGGGCACCTGCGACCTCGAGTACCAGCCCCAGCTCCAGGGCGCCGTGCTGGCGCTGGAGGACGGGCAGATCCGCGCCATGGTCGGCGGCAGCGACAACCGCGACTTCAACCGGGCCCTGGACGCGAAGCGCCAGCTCGGCAGCACCTGGAAGCCGCTGGTCTACTTCGCCGCCCTGCAGCTCGGCTGGACGCCCACGGACGCGCTGGACAACCGCGGAAACGCCTTCCCCTACCAGGCCACCTGGTACTACCCGCGCCCCGACCACCAGAGCACCGACGTCGTCTCCCTGTCCTGGGCCGGGACGCGCAGCGAGAACCTCGCCAGCATCTGGCTGCTCTACCACCTCACCGACCGGCTCGAGCCCGCCCAGTTCCGCGCCGTGGCCGAGCTCGTCGGGCTGACCCCGCGGCCGGGCGAGGCCAGCGAGGCCTACATCCGCCGCATCCGCGACGAGCACGGCATCCTCTCCACGCCGTCCCGCCGGGAGGAGCTGGCCTTTGAGGGCGCGCGCGCCGAGGTGCTGGCCAACGGGCTCGGGGACCCCTCGGACGCGCTGAACCTGCGCTCGCTGCTCTACGGGCGCGGCGCCGAGGCTGAGGAGCAGCGGCTCAAGAAGACGCCGGCCAGCCCCGAGCGCGACCGCCAGCTCGCCGCCGTGCGGGTGAATTTCCTCCGCCTGGAGGCCATCGCCCAGCGCATGCCCGAGGGCGACGACCCGCTGGTGGAGGGCCGCATCCACCGCAGCACCCTCGTCGCGCTGCGCCGGGCCATGGACCGCTACACCCTGGTCGTGGAGTCAGCTGAGCCCTACAGCTTCGAGGCGCTGGCCCTGCACCCCGACTTCCGCGTGCTGGTCAACATGCGCTACCTCTCCGCGCTGTCCAGCCGCCTCGGCCTCTACGAGCCGCTGCCCCCGGTGCTGGCCATGCCGCTCGGGGCCATCGACATCCGGCTGGAGGAGGCCGCGGTGCTCTACCAGGCCATGCGCGACGGCCAGATCTGGCGCTTCCCCGGCCAGAGCTGGCAGGACAGCGCCATCCCCGGCCTGCGCGACGCCGAGCGCGTGGACGCCCCCGCCCGGCCCACGCAGCTCATCGCCGAGATCCGCGACCGCGACGGGGACGTGATCTACCGGGCGAAGCCCGTCCCCGAGCCGGTGGCCGACCCCGTCGCCGGGCGCCTGGTGGGCGACGTGCTGCGCAACGTGGTGCGCTGGGGCACGGGCCGGCGCGCGACCGGGGCCGTGACCCTCAACGGCGTCGCCGTCCCGGTCGCCGGGAAGACGGGCACCACGAACGGCTACAAGAACGCCGCCTTCCTGGGCTTCGTGCCGAAGTCCAGCGGCGGCGCCTGGCGCGGCGAGTCCGCGCTGACCATCGCTGTCTACGTGGGCTACGACGACAACCGCCCGATGAAGCGCGGCGGAACGAAGATCCAGGGCGCCAGCGGCGCGCTCCCCGTCTGGATCGGCACCGCCCAGGGCCTCGCCGACGCCGGGCTGCTGGGCGCGGAGCCGGCCAGCACCGGCGAGTGGGCGGCGGATCCCGAGCTCTTCGCCGCCGCCCTGGAGTCCGGGAGCGGCCTGCCCACGGGCTCGCTGGTGGACACCGAGATCGAGGGCGCGGAGTCCGGCGCCACCGCGCTCATCGCGGTCGATCCCGGCGCCCCCGGCCAGCCCGCCCGCCGCTTCATGCCCTTCGCCCCCGAGAACGGCAGCCTGCCCCGCCCCGCCGTGGCCCAGAGCGGCCCGGTCGAGCGCACCGCGCCGGCCGAGCTCGAGCAGCTCCCCGCCGACGGGCTCCCCTCGGACGAGGCTCCCCCGGAGACCCTGCCGCCCGAGCTCGAGGAGGAGGAGATGGACAGCGGCGCCCCGCCCCGGATCCTGCCGCCCGAGGAGGACGAGGGCGCCGCCCCGGGATAGCGGTCCCTATGCGCGTCCTCGCCCTGTCCTCGGTGCTCCTGGCTGCCCTGGCGCTTCTGGCTGGCTGTGTGGTGAAGTACGGCGCCCCTCCCGGGGCCGTCGAGGGCGGGGGCGGGTCTACGAGCGCCAGCGCCCTGTCCACCGCGGCCAAGGGCCAGGACTTCTCGGCGCTGGAGGCCCGCATCGACGCCCTGCTCAGCGCGGCCCAGGACACCGACCAGCGCGACCGGCTGATGGCGGCCTCGGACTTCGCCCGAATGAGCCGCCACCTCGCGCCCGAGGCTCAGGCCGTCAACCACGCCTTCCTCAGCACCCTGGTCGGCATCGAGGAGCGCGGGGTGCCCTACGCCGCCCCCATCCTGACCAGCTCCGGCCGCGCCGAGACCCGCGTGGAGCCTGTGGAGGAGCCGACCCCCGCGCCCGCGCCCGCACCCGCGCCCGCCCCTGAGCCCACGTCCGCGCCCGGTCCCGACGTCGACGCCATGGTCACCAGCGCGCGAGAGGCCCTCGCCGGCGCCGATCCCGCCGGCGCGATGGCCCTGCTGGAGCCCTGCCGCGACCAGCCCTGCTGGTCCCAGGTCTCCGCCCTCTGGACCGAGGCGCGCGACGCCCTCGTCTTCCAGGCCCGGGAGAAGGCGGGCGCCCGCTACCTGGAGAGCCGGCAGATCACCGACACCGAGGCGCGCGTGGCCGTCCTGCGCGAGGTGCGCACGACCCTCTCCGGGCTCGTGGAGCGCTACCCCGACAGCCCGTACACGGAGGCCATCCGTCGGAACCTGACCACGGTCGAGGCGGATCTCCGCGCGCTCGGCGCCCTCTGAGGCGGGGGTGCTGGTCCTGGCGGCCCTGCTGTCCGCGGCGGACGTGGCGCTCGGGCTGCTGGTCTTCACGCTGCTCGCCCGCCCGGAGGCCCTGCTCGGCGCCCTCGCCCGCGTGACCGGGGACGGCGCGGCCTGGGACGCCGGTCGGCTGGACGACGCGGGGCGCCGCCGCCTGCTCCACCTGGCCGAGCGCGCCGCCCTGCCCGCCCTCCTCCTGCTCTTCGGCTGGAGCTTCCTCTGCGGGGCGCTCCTCCTCGCGGCTCGCCTTTGACATCCGCGCCAGACCGGTTAACAGGCTGAGCGCTCGGCTTCGTAGCTCAGCTGGTTAGAGCATGCGGTTCATACCCGCAGTGTCACTGGTTCGAATCCAGTCGAAGCCACCATTTTCCAGGGGGGAACCCTCCTGCGAGGGTTCCCCCCCTTCGGCCGGGCACCCTTCGGGGGCCCGGCCTGCCCCCCCTCCCGCCTTGTCGGGGGGGGGCCCCCTGCCCCCTTTGGGGCTAGCCTCGCTCCTGCTTTCGGGCTGGGGGCTGACGGGCGTGTTGGTGGCTCAGTCTTGCGCCTTTGGCGGGGAGATGGGGGTCGCGCGCGAGGGGAGTGGGTGAGCTGCGGGGTCGGTGGGGCCTGGTGGGGATGGAGGGAGGGAGGTGTGAGGCGGGTTTTGGGGCTCGGGTTGCACACGGCCGCTTTTTTTTCGGCCCCCTTGTGCCGCGAGGCTCGCGTCTGCTAATGTCCTCCTTGTCGTGTGTCTCAACGTCTGGTCCCTGGAGCGGCGACAACTTCTACAACCTCCAGTGATCTTCAACCCGCCCGATACGCGCGTCCCCGCGTAGCGTGCAAACCCTGGTGAGAGGAATCGCGACATGCCGACCGAAGAACTGTTTGGCGCCTACAACTTCCTGCTCGAGATCGAGGGCATCATCGCCGACACGAAGGTGATCGTCGGCGGCTTCAAGAGCGTCTCCGGCATGGACTCCGAGACCGAGGTCATCGAGTTCAAGCAGGGCAACGACATGGTCGTGCGCAAGAAGCCCGGCCGCACCACCTACGCCAACATCGTCCTCGAGCGCGGCTACACCGCGACCGACGACCTCTGGCAGTGGCGCAAGAACATCGAGGACGGCAAGATCGACCGCCGCTCCGGCTCGGTCATCATCCTCGACCAGGACGGCCAGACCGAGGTCGGCCGCTACAACTTCTACGAAGGCTGGCCGGCCAAGTGGTACGTGCCGGACATGGACTCGGACAGCTCGGCGATGGCCATTGAGAAGGTCGAGATCGCCGTGGAGAAGGTCGAGCGCGCCTAGCGCCTCGGACCTGTCCCCTCGGAGCCCTGGCAGGTGTCCCCTGCCGGGGCTTCGTCGTTCAGGGCGCCGCGATCCACAGCTCCAGGCGCTCGTCCTCTACCGGCTCCGCGCGGCGGCGCGCGAAGGCGGGCCCCAGCACCCCGGCGGCGGGCGGCGCGCGGTCGGACCAGGCCACCCACACCTCTCCGCCGGGCAGCAGGTGGGCCGGGGCCTCCGCGGCGAAGCGCCGCACCAGGCCCAGGTCCGCGCCGCCGTACAGCGCCCGGCCATAGGGCCTCCTCTCCCAGGGTCCCGGAAGATAAGGCGGGTTCCAGCAGATCCGGTCGTAGCGCTCCCCCGCCAGGGCCTCGAAGAGATCGCTCCGCCGCGCGTCGGCGATCCCGTTGCGCCGCGCCGCCTCCACCGCCCGAGGATCGACGTCGCTGGCCGTCACCCGCGCCCCGCGCCGCGCCGCAAGCGCCCCCACCACGCCCGAGCCGCAGCCCAGGTCCAGGAGCCGCTCCCCCGGGCGCGCGGACGCCGCCACCTCCCGCGCGAACCAGGCCCCCGTGCGGAAGAGCAGCGGGTCCAGCACGCCCCGCGGCACCACCAGCCGGACCCCGTCGATCTCCACCTCCCGTCCCAGCGCCAGGCCGCGAAGGGCCAGGAGCAAGGCCCGGTTCACGCTCGACCCGGCGGTGGCGGCGGCAGCAGGCGCCGCAAGCGGTTCAGCACGAAGTCCGTCTCCGGCACCCTCAGCGCCAGCGCCAGGGCCGCGTAGACCGCCGCCCCCAGGCCGCAGAGGGCCAGGACCCCCAGCGCGCCGTGCTCTCCCAGCGGGCGCGCCAGCCAGACCGCGACCCCCAGCCCCAGGCAGCACAGGCCCACCGCCCCCTGCTGTCTCCAGAAGCCGGTCGGCATCCCGTCCACCCGGCGACCCAGCACCCACAGCAGCCCCGCCACCTCCGCGCTCACCAGGATCGCGTGGCTGAGCGGCAGGCCCGCCACCCCGAGCCCCAGCAGGTCGGTGCATGCCAGCGCCACCGGCAGCTTGAGCGCCATGCCCGCCAGCGAGAGCCGCATCGGCAGGTAGGGGTCGCCCAGCGCGAAGAAGAGCGGCACCACCACGCGGTGCAGGCAGATGCCCAGCACCGCCAGGGCGTACATGCGCATCACCGCCGCCGTGGCCAGCGTGTCCTCCGGCCCGAAGGCCCCGCGCTCGAAGAAGAGGCGGACCAGCGGCTCGGCCACCAGCCCCATGCCCACCGCCATCGGCGCCACCAGGAAGATGTTCAGCGAGAGCGTCCGCGCCAGCCCGTCCCGGGCCCCCGCCCGATCCTCCCGGGCCAGCGCGCCGCTCACCTGCGCGAGCCCGGCCACCGCCACGCTGCCCGCCACCACCGAGAGCGGGAGCTGCACCAGCCGGAAGCCCAGCGTGAGCCAGCTCACCGGCCCGTCCCCGAAGCGGCTGGCGAGCTGCGTCTCCACGATCAGGTTGAGCTGCACCGCCGCGATGGCCAGCAGCGCCGCGCTCCCGAACTTCAGCGCGCGGCCGAGCGCCGGGTGACCCCGCAGGTGAGGCCGCAGCCGGAAGCCCTCGCGGCGCAGCGCCGGGAGCTGCACCAGGGCCGTCAGCAGCCCCGACAGCGTCGTCGCCACCGCCATCCCCCCGATGGCCGGCGTCCCCGTGATCCGCTCCCAGTCCTCGGCGAAGACGCAGGCCAGGATCCCCGCCACGTTCAGCGTGGCCGGCGCCAGCGCAGGCAGGAAGAAGCGGCCCCGAACGTTGAGCATCGCGCTGAACAGGCTGGCCACCGACATGCATGCCAGCAGCGGGACCAGGAGGCGGGCCAGCCACACCGACAGGTCCAGCTTCGCGGGATCCTCGGCGAAGCCCGCCGCGATCAGCAGCACCAGCGGGCGCGCGCCCAGCACGAAGGCCAGCGTCACCGCCCCCAGGATCACCAGCAGGGCCCCCAGCAGCGCGTTGGCCAGGGCCCACATCGCCTGCCGGCCCTCCTTCGCCTCCGCTTCGGAGAGCAGGGGCACGCTCACGTTGACCAGCGTGCCCTCCACCAGCAGCTCGCGCAGCAGGTTCGGCACGCGGAAGGCCACGAAGAAGGCGTCCGCCGCCGGGCCCGCCCCGAAGGTGGAGGCGAAGAAGGCGTCCCGCGCCAGCCCCGACAGCCTCCCGAAGAGCGAGGCCACCCCCGCCAGCGCCGCCGCCCTCCCCACGCCGCCAGGCCCGGCGCCGGGCGGGCGCGGGGGCGGAGCTTCGGGGCGGGGATCCGGGGCCTGCATCGGCCGTCATCCTGACCGGCCCCGCGCCGATTCGCAAGCTGGATCGAATACGGGCGGGGGGCGCTGCGTCGGATGGGCACAGGAGCCGACCATGCGAAACCTGCTGTCCCTGTTCCTCCTCGCCGTCCTCTCCCTCTTCCCCCTCAGCGCGAGCGCCTCCGGCGCGCGCGGCACCCTGGTCGTCCACAACCAGCGCGACAGCGAGATGATCGTCGCGGTGGACGGCGGCCGGCTGGGGGTGGTCCCGTCCTCGGCCGAGCTGGCCTTCCGGCTGAAGACCGGCGCGCACGACGTGAGCGTGCGCGACAACCGCTCCGGCGAGGTGGTGCAGCAGACCCGCGTGGTGCTGGGCGCGGGCGCGGTCTACACCATCGTGATCCCGCCGTCCAAGGCCGCGCTGGAGCTCCGCAACGGCGCGGGCACCACGGTGCGCGTGAGCGTGAACGGCTCGAGCTCCCTCGAGCTGGCCAGCGGCGAGGCGCGGGTGCTCTCGCTGCGCCCCGGCCAGCACGCCGTGAGCGTCACCTACCGCCAGCTCGGCCGCGACCGCGTCCTGCTCACCCAGCAGGTGGCGCTGCGCGGCGGCGACCATCAGCTCATCCGCCTCGCCCCGGTCGATGAGGGCCTGGTGCGCGTGGACAACCGCACCGGCCGCGACGCGACCCTGGTGGTGGACGGCCGCTCGATGATGCGCGTCCCCTCCGGCGCCTCCGTCGAGGCCCCCACGATGCTCGGCCGCGTGAGCCTCTCGCTGGTGGACAACGGCCGGGCGCTCGCCTCCACCTCGCTGGCGGTGGGCCCCTACCAGGACATCATCTGGCGCGCCGAGGCCCCCAAGACCGGTGACCTCCTCGTCCAGAACCCGCTGCCCATGCCGGTGCTCGTCCAGGACAGCCGCGGTCGCGTCACCACCGTCGCCGCCCGCAGCCAGGCCCGCCTCCTGGACCTCCCCGTCGGCCACGCCTCCCTCGAGCTGCGCCGCGCCACGGGTGAGCCCCTGGCCCGCCTCAGCGCCGAGGTCCGCCCCTACGACGTCAGCGCGGTGACGGTGCCCACGCCCCGCGACGGCCTGGTCGCCATCGTCAACGCCGACAACCGGCCGGTGAGCGTGTACGTGGACGGCGTCCGCACCCTCAGCGTCGCCCCCCGCGAGAGCGCCCGGGTCCTGCTGAGCCTCGGCCGCCACCGCGTCCAGATCCGCGACGTCTCCGGCCGCGTGGTGCTGGACACCGGGCTGGTGGTGGACCCCTTCACCACGAGCTCGCTGAGCTGGGGCAAGGGCGAGCCGGTGGCCCACGCCGGTCACCACGACGACCGCGGCCACACGGAGCACCAGCGCCCCTACTAGTGGCGCGGACGACACCAGAAGACGAGCATCCCGCTGAACAGGCGCGGGTGCTCGTCTTCGAGCTTCTCCCAGTTGCCCAGGTCGGTGGCGGCGGGGTCCTGGGTGAAGCGCTCGCGGTAGAGGCGGCCGTGCTCGGGCCGGGCGTGCTGGAAGCCGAGCAGCTCGAGGTCGAGCCGGTCGAGCAGGTCCCCGAGGGAGCGAGGAGAGAAGCGGCGCTCGCAGACGTGGAAGAGCAGGTCGCGGAGCCCGCTGAGGCTGTAGAAGTCGGGGGACCAGACGACCGGGCGGGCGGGGTGATCCTCGGGGAGCGCCAGCAGGGCCCGGCGAGCCTCTCGCAGGCCCTCGGGCGTGGACGCCCAGCCCCGCTCGGCGATGAGCTCCCGCGCCGCCACGACCTCGGCGCGGCCACGCTCGCTGTAGAGGCCGATCTGCATCACGCCCTCCGGCAGCAGGAGCTGGCGCAGGACGGCGAGCCCGGCGGCGGGGTCGTCGAGGTGGTGCAGCACGCCCACGCTCTCGATGACGTGGAAGCGCTCGCGCAGCGCGCCCAGTCCGAGGATGTCGGCGCGGGCGAAGCGCAGGTTCGTCACGCCGTGGCGCTCGGCCAGGCGGGCGGCGCGGCCCAGGCTGGCCAGGCTCAGGTCCACGGCCAGCACGCGCGCGTCGGCGGTGCGCGTGGCGGTGGTCAGCGCATGCTGCCCGGTCCCGCAGCCGGCCACGAGCACGTCCAGCGCCTGGCCCTCCCAGGGGAAGCGCAGCTCGGGGCGGCGCAGGGTGGCCCGCAGGTGGGCGCCCAGCGGGGTGGGGGGGCGGCGGTGCAGGCCGACCAGGCGCGGGTAGGGGTTCTCCTCGTACATGGCGCGGACCGCGACGCTGGTGGGGTCCTCGCTGGCGCAGAGGTCGGGGACGCCTGTGCGCAGGGCCCGCTCCCGCGCGGGCTCGACGCGCTGCTGGCGGACGAGATCGGAGAGCGGTCGATCCTCCCAGCCGGGGCCGTCCAGCGTGAGCGCGGGCAGGGCCTCCAGCGGCAGGGCGGTCAGCGCGGCGGCGAGCCGGTCCCAGGCGAGCGCCGGCCAGCCCGCGGGATCCGGGGGGAGGGCGCCGACCAGCGCGTCGGCGAGGGCCTCGTTCTCGGGGGTGCTGGCGGCATGCTCGGTGTTCCAGGCGTGGGCGGCCAGCCCCTCGACGAGGGCGCGGGGGAGGGGAGCGCCCAAGGCGGCGCGGCGCAGGGCGAGGGTGGAGAGGGCCTGGAGGGCGCGCTCCCAGGCCGGGTGCTGGAGCTGCATGCGCCCGAGGGCCCGGAGGAAGAGCGGGCTCGCGGCCAGGAGCTCGGCGGCGCGCGCCTCCGCCTCCTCGTCCCGGGTCTCCTCCAGCAGGGGCGCGGCCACCGGGGCGAGCCTCCCGCGCACGGCGCGCTCCAGGCGCTGGTGATCCAGGCCCTCGCGGGCGAGCAGGTCCAGCAGGGCCTCCTCGGGGACGAGGCTCGGGTCCGCGATCAGAGAGACGGCGTCGGCCAGGGCGAGCGCGCAGCGGGGATCGGCGGGGAGCTCCCGGGCGGCGCGGGCGAGGTGGGGGAGCGCGTCCTCGGCCCGGCCCTCGCGCAGCAGGAGCCCGCCCAGCAGGGCCGCCAGCTCCGGGCCCGCCCCCGGGGCCTCCAGGGCCGCGCGCCAGGCTCGGATCGCCGCCTCCGGCTGCCCGGCCTCCTCGCGGCAGCGGGCGACCATGGCCCAGGCGCGGGCGTCGGCCGGTCCGGCGCGCAGGGCGGGCTCCAGCACCTCGGCGGCCTCGGCCCACTGACCCGCCTCCGCCAGGAGGGCGCCCAGCAGGCGGGCTCCCTCGGGGGACCGTCGCGCCGCCTCGCGCGCCGCCCCGATGGCCGCCTCGCGCTCGCCCAGGGCTGCCCGCGCCCGCGCGAGGTTCAGCCAGGCCTCGGTGAGATCCGGTCGGAGGGCCAGCGCCCGCTCCAGGCTCTGCGCGGCCTCGGGGGTGCGGTTCAGGGCCCGGAGGACGAGGGCGCGGTTGGACCAGGCCGCCGCCAGCTCAGGGTCGAGCCTCACCGCGCGGTCCAGCAGCGCGAGCGCGTCGGCGGGCTCCCCCAGGCGATGACGCACGAGCCCCAGGAGCTGGAGCGCGTCCGCGTGATCCGGGTCGAGCGCCAACACGGCGCCATAAGCGCGCGCGGCGTCCAGCAATCGCCCTCCCCGATGGAGGGCGACAGCCTCGCTCATCTGCGCCTGAAGCCTCGTGTCGAGCCCGGGTCCTGGCATCCTCCCAGCGTAGCCGGATCCGCGCTCGTCCGCCCGAGGCCGCGACGCGGTCGGGCGCTCAGTACCGGAACCCGGGCTTGTAGCGAATGGGCTCGTAGGAGATCGCCATGGGCACCGAGCGCCCCAGAGGACTCGTGACGAAGGTTCCAGCCTGCACGTTGGAGCGGATGCCCATGTGGTACCTCGTGGCGTCTCCGAGCCCGGCGAAAACAGACCCCTCAGCCCCCGCTCGGAACCAACCGACGCGAGGCCCCAGCCCGATGAGGCGCGGGCCCAGAGAGAGGCGCCTCATGTTCCGAGTATGTAGCGGGATTTTTCGGGTCGCTGAAACGATATCGCCTAGACACTCTGCAGAGAGCCAGAATCTCGCGAAACTATCAATAAAATCAATCAGTTATATAAATGTTGCAGATGTGAAAAAAACGAGGGGGGCCTGGGAAGAAATCAGGGGGCCGTGCGCGGGGCTGAGCCAAAGCCCGGCGCGCTGGCGCCACATTCGCGGAGCAAACTGAACATCAATCCGGGACAGGCCGCGCGCGCTATGATGATGAGATGCAGGCGCGCAACATCCTCGTGCTGATCGTCCCCATCGGGGTTGTCGGCGTGTGTCTGCGCGCGGAGGCCACTGAATATGTCTCCGTGGACTCGGAGAGCGCTGGCGGCCCGCCGCATGCGATGCTCGACCTCTCGGACGGCGCGCCGCTGGATCTGGAGGGTGAGGGGGAGCTGAGCGCGGCGCTCCCGTTCGCGCTCTCCTGGTACGGCGAAGATGTCTCCACGGCGCGGATCGGGGCGGACGGGGTCCTGCTCTTCGGGGATTCGGGCGATCCGGCCGCCCCCGAGTGCCCGGCGGACGGCGTGAGCTGGAGCGGGGTGGCGGCGCTGTGGAGCGATCTCGGGGCGGGCGAGGTGCGCATGGGCACCTTCGGCCGATACCCCTACCGCGCGCTGGCGGTGGAGTGGGTCGCCCCGGACGCGATCTCGGGCGGCGAAGGCAGGGTCCAGGCCTGGCTGATGGAGGGCGGAGAGGGCGCAGAGACCAGCGCCGTGATCGCGCTGGACGACCTCACGTTCTCCGACGCGGGCGTGGACGCGGGGGCGGACGGCGGCGCGCGCGCCGTGGGGGGGGTCGCGGGCGCCGGCGAGGGGCTGGCCTGGAGCTGCGCCGGCGGGCTCGCCAACGACAGCTCGGCCTGGTTTGTCCCGGACGACGCGCGCCCCTCGGCCGCGGAGCGCTCCAGCGGGGCCCTGCGGGCCTGGACGGGGACCGGGACCTTCCAGTATCTGGGCCGCAGCCTGGCTACGGCCGATCTCGAGGGCGACGGATGGTCGGATCTGGTCCTGGGTGACCAGGATGAGGACGCGGTCTACGTGGTGCTGGGCGGGCCGGACGACCGCTCCGGGGCGGTGAGCGGCGCCGACAGCGCCATCACGGGCGGATCCGGCGAGGATCTGGGCTCGGCCATCGCGCTCGGGGATCAGGACGGGGACGGCGTGCTCGAGCTGGCCCTGGGAGCCCCGAGCTCGGACGCGACGGGCAGCGGGGCGGGCGAGGTGGCGGTGCTCTCGGCCGGCTCGCTCGGGGCGAGCCTCTCGGCGGAGGACGACGCGGATCTCCTGCTGTACGGGCCTTCTGGCGGGGGCAAGGCCAGCGCGGGGAGCGCGCTCTGGGCGGGAGATCTGGACGGGGATGGCTACGCCGAGCTCGCCGTGGGCGCGCCGCGGGCGGATCTGAGCGCCACGGACGCGGGGGCGGTCTACCTCTGGCCGGGCGGGGTGAGCGCTCTGTCAGGCAGCGCCTCGCTCTCCGACCTCGCCGCCGTCCTGGAGGGGGTGGCCTCCAGCGACCAGGCGGGGCGGGTGCTGGGGGGAGGGGACCTGGACGCCGACGGCGCGTCCGAGCTGATCGTGGCCGCGCCCTACGCCGACAGCAGCGGCGGCTCCAACGCCGGGCGCGTGTACGTGATCCCGGGCGGCGCGCTGGCGGCCGGGGACGTGTCGGCGGCTGCGGGGCTGACGGTGGAGGGCTCCAACGGGGACGACCGCCTGGGCCTCGCCGTGAGCGCGGGCGACCTGGACGGCGACGGGCAGGGCGAGCTCATCCTGGGCGCGCCCTATGTGGACGACGGGGCCTCCAACGGCGGGGCGGCCTACGTCTTCTTCGGGGCGGCGGCGCTCTCGGGCGCGGTGGAGGCCAGCGAGGCGGACACCATCGTGCTGGGCGACGAGACCAGCGCCAACCTGGGGGCGAGCCTGGGGGCGGGGGATCTGGACGCGGACGGGCTCGCCGATCTGGTGGTGGCCGCGCCCAACGCGACGGGGGAGGCGGCGGACGCAGGGAAGGTGGGCGTGTTCCTGGGGCTCGCCGCGGGCGGGCTCACCCTGGACAGCGCGGACCACCTGCTGGTGGGGACGGACTCGGCGGGGGCGGTGGGCACGGCGCTGGGGGTGGCCGAGGATCACGACGGGGACGGCTTCGCCGATCTGGTGGCGGGCGGGCCTTATGCCTCGCCGGGCGGGATCAGCCGGGCCGGGGCGGTCTACCTGTGGTCCTTCGTGCCGGATTTCCTCGACGACGACGACGACGGCTTCGTGAGCGTGGCGGCGGGCGGGATCGACTGCGACGACGGGGACGAGGGGGTCTTCCCGGCCAGCCTGGAGGTGGACGGGGACGGGGTGGACCAGGACTGCGACGGCCTCGTGGACGGGGTGGTGATCCCGCGGGCCAACGCGCGCTGGTGGGCCTGGGATCTGGAGGAGGAGCTGGGGGTCTCCGAGACCGCGCTCTTCGACTTCGAGGACGCCACCCGCGGCGAGGACGTGGACGACCTCTACCTGGATGACAACCTGGCCCTCCGGGCGGACGGGAGCGTCGGCGCGGCGGCCCTGGTCTGGGACACCCTGCCTGGCGGGGAGCTGGGCGCCACCGTGGTCGCCGGGGTCTCCGGCAACGGGCTCACGCTCTACTTCGGCGAGCCCATCGAGGCGCTCTCGCTGCGCCTGCTGGATGGCGCCGCGCCCTTCCTCCTCAGCGCCTGGTTCGGCGAGGAGGCGCTCTTCGAGGAGCTCCCCGTGGAGGCCTCAGGCGAGGGTCGCACGGGCGGGGTCTTCGCCGGCTTCACCTTCGCCGAGGCGGTGGACGCGGTGCGCGTGGCCGGGGACCCCGCGGACGCCTGGGGCCTGGACGACCTTCAGATCGTGTGGGCGGCGGACACCGACGGGGACGGGGACGGCTACACCGACAACGGCGGGGACTGCGACGACGAGGAGGCGGCGAAGAACCCCGGCCAGGACGAGGTGCTGGGCAACGGGGTCGACGACGACTGTGACGGCGTCATCGACGGGGGCGGGCTGGAGCTCTACCTGGAGCCCGACGCCTGGGAGGCGGACGCGGCGCTCTCGCCCGAGGTGATCGACTTCGAGGATCTGCTGCCGGGCGAGGAGATCGACGAACAGTACGAGGCGCTGGGGGTCCTGCTGAGCGGCGAGGTGGAGGCGAGCGCGGACATCGACGGGAGTCTGCCGCGCGACACGCTGGGGGCTGAATGCGGGGCGGGGTCCGTGCGTCTGGAGTTTGACGAGCGTCAGCCCGCGCTCGCGCTCTGGCTGCTGGACGCGAGCGGGGGCGTGACGATCTACGGCGAGGCGGACGGCGAGCCGCTCTACGAGGTCACCGTGGAGCCCGGCGGCGAGGACCTCGCGGGCGGCGTCTTCCTGGGCTTCGTCTTCGACTATGGCGTGGACGCCATCGAGATCGAGGCCGACGGTGCCTTCGACGTGCTGGGCCTGGACGACCTCGCGCTGGCGCCGCTGGGGCTGGACGACGCCGACGGGGACGGCTTCACCGAGGCGGAGGGGGACTGCGACGATCACGAGCCCGCGGCCACCCCGGGCGGCGAGGAGGTCTACTACGACGGCGTCGACGGGGACTGCGACGGGGCGAGCGACTACGACGCGGACGCGGACGGCTACGAGGACGCCAGCGGGGGCGGCCCGGACTGCGACGACAGCAGCGCGTCGGTGAGCCCGGACGCCGAGGAGGTCTACTACGACGGCGTAGACGCCGACTGCGACGGGCTCAGCGACTACGACGCCGACGGCGACGGCCACGACGACGAGGAGTACGGGGGCGACGACTGCGACGACGGGGACGACGCGATCAGCCCGGACGCCGAGGAGGTCTTTTACGACGGCATCGACGCCGACTGCGGCGGCGACAGCGACTACGACGCCGACGGCGACGGCTTCGTCCCCGCCTCCTACGGCGGGGCCATCGCGGGCGACGAGACCGTGACCGTGGGCGACTGCGACGATGACGAGGCCGTGGTCTTCCCCGGCGCCGAGGACGCGGCCTACGACGGGGTGGACGCCGACTGCGGCGGGGACAGCGACTACGACGCCGACGACGACGGGCACGACGCGCTCGCCTGGGGCGGCGACGACTGCGACGACGCGACGGCCACGACCTACCCGGGCTCGACCCTGGAGCGCTGCTACGACGGCGACGACAGCGACTGCCTGGGGGACAGCGACTGGGACTGCGACCAGGACGGCTACGAGCTGGACAGCCACGGTGGCGAGGACTGCGACGACGGGGACGCCGCCATCCACCCGGGTGTGGACGACGCGCCGCGCGACGGGGTGGACGCCGACTGCGACGGCGCCCTGGAGTTCGACGACGACGCGGACGGCTGGGACGGGGCCGAGGACGGCGGGGAGGACTGCGACGACGCCGACCCGCTCATCCACCCCGAGGCCGACGACGCCTGCTACGACGGCCTGGACGCCGACTGCGACGGGAGCAGCGACGACGACTGCGACAAGGACGGATACGACGGGGACCTGGTCGGCGGCGACGACTGCCAGGACGACGACGCCAGCGTCCACCCCGGGGCGGTGGACTGGTACTACGACGGCATCGACAACGACTGCGACGGCGAGGAGGACTTCGACGCCGACGGGGACGGCTGGCCGGCGGACTGGTACGGCGGGACCGACTGCGACGACGCGGACGCCGCCATCTACCCGGGCGCCTCCGAGACCTGGTATGACGGCGTGGACCAGGACTGCGCGGGCGACGACGACGACGATCAGGACGGGGACGGGTCACGCGCCGAGGCCGCGGGAGGGGGCGACTGCGACGACACGGACGCGGGAGTCGGGCCGTCGGAGGACGAGATCCCGCTGGACGGGAGCGACCAGGACTGCGACGGCATCGACGACGTGGACGCGGACGAAGACGGCTTCTACTCGGCGGAGGACTGCGACGACGCCGAGCCCACGGTGGCGCCGGGCCTCCCCGAGACCTGCTACGACGGGGTGGATCAGGACTGCGACGGCGCCGACACGGTGGACTGCGACGGCGACGGGGCGGACGCCAGCGCGCTGGGCGGCGACGACTGCGACGACGCCGATCCCGCCAGCTATCCGGGCGCCCCGGAGATCTGGTACGACGGCGCCGACGAGGACTGCCTGGGGGGGGACGACCTCGACCAGGACGGCGACGGGCACCGCATCGACACCCTGGGCGGAGACGATTGCGACGATCTGGACGCGGCCGTCAGCCCGAGCCAGCCCGAGGACCCCTGCGGCTCGGGGGACGAGGACTGCGACGGGATCGAAGACGAGGACTGCGCGGAGGCCGGGGAGCAGGCGGTCACCGCGGACACGGGCGAGCCGAGCGGCGAGGGCTGGGAGGAGCCCGGTGAGACCGGCGAGGGCGAGGGCGAGGGCGAGGGCGACACCGCGGGCGGGCCGTCGCGCCAGGCCCCGGATCCCGAGATCGTGAAGCAGGGGTGCTCCTGCTCCCACCACGGGAGTTCAGAGGCGGCCCTCTGGTCGCTGCTGCTGATCGTCCCGGCGGCCCGGCGCCGGGCGCGTCGCGCGGGGTTGAAGGAGGGAGGACGCCCCGATCAGCGCTGAGGCACGTACTCGAAGTCCAGGGTCACGGTCCCGGTCTGCATGCTGTCGAAGGAGATCCGCTTGATGTTCCCCGCCAGGCAGCGGCCGATGGCGTCGGGGCCGCCGGAGGCGGTCGGCCCGGCGGTGATGGTCCCCGCGTTCAGCGTCCACTGCACGCGGACCTCGGTGCGCTGGCCGTCGACGCCCGCGCCGGCGAAGCAGCTCTCGAAGGCGCTCCGGCGGCCCTCGAAGAGCGGGCTCAGCGCGCGGGAGTACAGGTCGCCCTCCAGCGAGAACCCGTACTCCAGGCGCATGGGCACGTCCGCGGCCACCGGCGCGGCCTCGACGGGCTTCGTGTCCTTGGACGTCTCGGCGCGCGTTCTCTTCGAGGTCGTGGGAGCGCTCTCGGTCGGCGTCGTCGCCTTCGTCGCCTCCTGCGCGGGCTTCTCCGCGGGCGCGCTGGGGGGCTCGTCGGGCGTGGCGGGGGACTGCTCGGTCGGCGTCGTGGGGGCCTGCTCGACGGGCGGAAGGTCGGGCTCGGGCGGGGGAGGCTGGTCCCCGCTGAACCAGCCCAGCTGCCAGCCCACCAGGGAGAGCGCCAGGGGGATACCCACCAGCAGGCCCACGCCCAGGCCGCGCAGCACGCTCTGGCGCTGACGGTCCCGCGCGCTCAGGGCGGGGCGCGCCGGCTCGGGCTCGGGCTCGGGCTCGGGCTCGGGCGGCGGCGCGGCCGGCTCGGGGATGGCGATGGGCTCAGCGAGGATCGGCTTGCGGCCGGAGCGGGTGGGGATGCCCAGGTCCGGGCGGCGACCGCTGCCGGTGCTGGGCACGACGGGCGGCGGCGGGGCGCTGAGATCGGGGGCGGGGCTCCCCGGGTTCGAGCGCATCACCTCCGTGGGCGCCAGCGGGGCCCTCTCCTGGGGCACGAGCTCGGGCGGCTCGACCCCCGGCTCGGGAGGAACCGCCTCCAGGGCCCGCAGGAAACGCCCGAGATCCGGGGTGCGCTGGAGCGGGTCGGGGTGGGTGGCCTCGCGGATGAGCGCGCGCAGGGCGGGCGGGCAGGAGGGCCCCGGGTCCAGGGGCTCGCTGTTCATCTTCGCCGCCATCACGTAGACCATCCGCTGCTCGGCGGTGAGCGCGGACTGGGCGGTGAACGCGCGCGCGCCGGTCAGCACCTCGTAGAAGACCTGGCCGAGGGCGTACAGATCGGCCCTCATCGGGTCTACGTGGCTCTGGCCGAAGAGCTCGGGCGCCATGTGCGTGACGGTGCCGAGGAACATGCCCTCCGAGGTCAGGCTGGTGCGGCCCTCCGCCGCCGAGATGCCGAAGTCGATGATGCAGGCGGAGCCATCCACGCCATACATCAGGTTCTGCGGCTTGATGTCGCGGTGGGCGATGCCGCGGGCGTGGGCGTGGGCCAGCCCGCCCGCCAGCTTCAGGAAGACCTCGCGCGGCCCCGGCCAGGGCCAGGGACCGTCGGCGATGCGCCTGGCCAGGCTGTCCCCCTGCACCAGCTCCATCGCGATGTAGAAGGCCCGGTGCTCTGGCGCCTCCCCGAAGCCGAGGATGCGCACCACCGCCTCGTGGCGCAGGCTGGCCAGGGCCTCGACCTCGCGGATGAAGCGGTCGCGGCTCACGTCGGCGCGGTGCCGGTCCATGACCTTGAGCGCGGCCAGGATGCGCTCGGACAGGGCGTTGTGGCATCGGTAGACCGAGCCCATCCCGCCCTCGTCGAGGGCGGCGTCCACGATCCAGTCGGCGATCCGCGTTCCCTGTTCCAGCGAGGCCACGCCGGCCCTCCTACCGCGGACGCACTATAGCGCCGTCAGTGATAGATCGGCCCGTCCTTGTCCGCAGACCGGCGCCGACGCTCGTCGAGGTCGATGACCTGGCTGTCGCGAAGGCGTCGGTGCAAGCGCTCGTATCGCCAGCGCAGCCAGAGCTTGCGGAGGGCCCCCGGCGAGATCCCCTGAAGCCACAACCAGCCCGCGATCCAGCCCGTGAGGATGAGCGCGGAGCCCAGCGTGCGCGTGGCGAGGAAGTAGAGCAGCGCCAGCAGCCCCGTGGCCCAGGCGATCCAGATGGCGCGCACCGGGAGGATGAAGAACAGCAGGATGGTGGCGTTGGGACGGGAGAACCCGAAGAGGACCGTGAGCGTGGTCAGCAGAGGAGCCGGCCCGTAGAAGGGGCCCTGCCCGGCGATGGCGCCGATGAGCTGCAGCACGAAGCCCAGGACCAGGCTCAGGCTGATGGTGGTGGCGGCGGCGCGGCTCAGGCCCCGGCTCCCGAAGGTCTCCTCCACGGGGGGCAGGAAGAACCAGATCGCCAGCCAGGTGAAGAAGGCGGCGAGCGGGTCCGGCCCGTTGAGGAGCCAGGCGCTCAGCGGCTGCCAGGGGCGGAGCTGGTCCGAGCCCAGCGGCCACCAGGCCAGCAGCTCGACCACCGGCAGATGAAGCCAGCTCTCGGCGATGAGCTGCGTGATGTAGAGCCCCACGCTCGCGATCAGCACCGTCCGGCTGAGGCCGCTGAAAGGTGGGGAGGGAGGGCCGAACTGGACCGAGCGCTGCACGGTGGCTCCGCGAGGAGATAGGGATCCTGCCTCTCAGCTACCCCGTTCGGAGAGGCCGCGTGTGTCTCGCCTGCTCCCTCTGGCCCTCTTCCTCACGCTCCCGCTCGGCCTCCTGAGCTCTCCCGCCGCCGCGCACCCGCTGGGCAGCAACCTGCGCGGGCACCGGCTCACGCTCGCGCTGGAGCCCGGACGCCTCGGCGCCGACTACCTCGTCGAGCTGCCCACCGCTCAGGTGCTCGACGAGCTGAAGGCCTGGCAGGCCGCGCGCCCGGGGGTGCCGACGGAGGTGTACACGGCGGAGCTGAGCGCCGAGCTGATGGCGGGCCTGCGGCTGCTGGTGGACGGCCAGCCGGTGGCCTGGGCGCGCGAGGACCAGGGGAAGACCAAGGGAGAGGCGGACTCCCGCTTCGTGAGCACGCAGCTCCACCTGAGCGCGACCCTCCCCGAGGGGGCGCGCACCCTCCAGATCGTCAACGGCAACCTGCCCGACGAGCCGAGCCTGTTCCTCGTGGAGCTGCTGGTCTCCGACGGGCTGATCGTGGACGACTGCTCGCTGTGGGAGCGGGACGGGGCCGGGGGGCTGGCGCGGGATCGCGGCGGTCAGTGGCGCATGGAGGAGGAGAGCCGGGACCTGCGGGTGTCCTTCCAGGCGCGCCCGGCGGCCTGGCGGGCGCTGCTGCGGGGGGCGGAGGCCCTGGGCGGGGGCGCCGCGGGGGCGGAGGCGGCGATGGCGACGGCCTCGGCGCGGGCGGCGGACGCGCCCTGGTGGGGGCTCCAGGAGGCGGGGCGGCGGGGGGCGCGCGCGCTCGGGCTGCTGCTCGGGCTGGGGGCGACGGTGGGGGCGGTCTCGCGGGCGCCCACGGGCGCGCTGCTGGCCGCGCTCGGGCTGGTTCTGGCGGGTCTCCTCGGGGCGGCGGCGGGCTGGGGGGCGCTCGGCTTCGACCTGGGGGCCGGCCTCGGCGCGGCGGCCCTGGGGCTTCGGGGCCTGGTCTGGGCCTGGCGCGGCGCGGGCGTGGGCTGGGGGAGGCGGGGGCTCGGGTTCCTGCTCTCGCTGGCTCTGCTCCCCCTGGGGCTCGCGTTCATCTGGCGCGGTGTTCAGGCGCTGGGCGCTGCTTGAGGCTCAGGAGCGGGTCTCTTGGAGAGCGCAGACCGCTTCAGCGCCGATCGTGCGGCGCGCGTCGATGATGGGCTGGCGGACGGAGAGATCGGGCCAGTTCAGAGTTATTCAGGCTGAACAAACGCCATTTTTTGGCTTAGACTTTCCATTTCGGAGGATCGCGGAAAAAATACCCCTATTCTGAGTATGGGTAGGGCGCTTTTTCAGATGGAAGCTCCATTCGGGCGCAGTGTGTGAACTCGAGGTTAAAGTAGAACCAGGAAAAATGATCAGGGATGCGGGGTGCCTGCTCTAGTCAGGCGGCCACATTCCCCGTCTGTCCACACCTCGTCTCGGGGTGCAGACGGCCTCATTCTCTCACGTTCCTTCGTCTCTTTCTGGATTTTCGTTAACGGACATCTGCTCTGCGAATCTTGGAGGGCTGCACGAAGCTGCTGGCCGGACGGGCCTCTCGCTCGTCGTGTCTTCGCGCGCGCCGTGCGTTCTCCGCGTCGAATCCACACCTGCACCAGCCACTCAAGGGAGTCCCGGATGGAAGACCTCTCCCCCCGCCAGCGCGACGTCGTCGACTTCATCTGCTCCACCGTGGCCCAGCGCGGCATCCCGCCCACCTACCGGGAGATCGGCGACGCGCTCGGCATCGCGTCCACCAACGGCGTGGCGGATCACGTCAAGGCGCTCATCAAGAAGGGCTACCTGAAGAAGGTGGGCGGCTCGCCCGGCGGTCTCGCGCGCGGCATCCAGCTCACCAGCAAGGCGCGCTCCGTGCGGCGCAGCGCGGTGGTCCCGGTGCCCCTGCTCGGGTCGGTGGCGGCGGGCTCTCCCATCCTGGCGGAGGAGAACTACGAGAAGACCCTGCACCTGGACCGCTCCCTCATCCCGGCCAACAGCACCGTCTTCGCCCTGCGGGTGCGCGGCGAGTCGATGATCGAGGAGGGGATCCACGACGGCGACTACGTGATCGTGCGCCAGCAGGAGAACGCCCGGAACGGCGACATCGTGGTCGCGCTGGTCGATGGGGACGCGACGGTGAAGTTCTACTTCAAGGAGGGCGAGCGGGTGCGCCTGCAGCCGGCCAACTCGACGATGTCGGCCATCTGGATCGAGGCTGGGCGCCCCACGGGCATCCAGGGCGTGGTGGTCGGAGTGTACCGCCGCTACCAGTGATCTCCGCCGCGCGCGACCGCGTGTGGTATGCGTGGTCGCGTGCAGGGACGCAGGAAGGGCGTGTGGGCCGAGAGCGCAGGGGCGTTGACGCTGCTCCTGGTCGCTACGATGGTCGTGTCCACGCTGCCCCTCGGCCTCGTCGCCGCCCAGGTGGAGGCGGAGCGCCAGCTCGGCGTGGCGCTCTCCTACACCGAGCTGCTGGACGGCGTGCTGAGCGCGAGCGGGGACGGGGCGCTGGATCCTGCCCTGCTCACGGGCCTGCAGTCGAGCTCGCTGCGCGCGGACGAGCTCTACCTGGTCGGTCCCTCGGGAGAGCTCATCGCGTCCGCCCAGGGCGGTCCCCCCGCGAGCCTGGATCCCGCGCTGCGCGCCGCCCTGGAGCACGGGGAGCAGACCACCGCCCGGCTGGGGCCGCGCTGGCTGCCGGAGGCGGTGGTGGTGACGAGCCCGGTGGGCCTGGACGGGAGGGCGGCGCTGCGGGTGCGCCTGCCGGTTCAAGGTCGGTTGCTCTCGGGCCTGAGCCTGGGCGCGGCGTTGATGGTGCCCACCCTCGGCCTTCTCCCGGTGCTCTTCTTCTCCGGCTGGGTGTGGCTGCGGCGAAACCTCGTGCGCCCCATCCAGGCCCTGCGCGACGGCACCCGGCGCATCGCCCAGGGGCAGTTCGGCCACCAGCTCCAGCTCTCCGCGCCCGCCGAGCTCATGGAGCTGCGCGACGACCTGAACGGCCTCAGCCGCTCGCTCCGCCGCTACCGCAGGCGCACGCGGCGTCAGGTCGCGCACCTGCGCAGGGCCAACGCCGAGATCGCCCGCGCCCAGGCCGCGCTGATCCGCTCGGAGAAGCTGGCGGGCGTGGGTCGCATCGCCGCGGGCCTGGCCCACGAGATCGGCAACCCGCTGACGGCCGTGCTGGGCTTCCAGGAGCTGCTGGCGGAGAGCCTGGAGGACCCTGGCCCGCGGGACGCCGCGGCCGAGCGCGATCTGGTGGCGCGCAGCCGGCGCGAGCTGGAGCGCATCCACCGCACCCTGCGCCAGCTCCTGGACTACGCCCGCGCCGGCACCGGCCAGAGCGAGCTGGTCTCCCCCGCCGCCGTGCTCCGCGAGGCCGCTGCGACCGTGGGCGCCGTCCCCGCCCTGCGCGGGGTGCGCGTGGAGGTGGAGGCCGCCGACGAGCTCCCCAGCGTGCGGATGGAGCGGGACAAGCTCCATCAGGTCGTGGTCAACCTCCTCCTCAACGCCGCCGACGCGCTGCACGAGGGGCGCACCCAGGGTGGAGGGGTGGCGGGCGAGGTGCGGCTGCGCGCGCGGCTGCTGAGCGGCGGCGAGCGGCCGGAGCTGGAGCTGCGTTGCGAGGACAACGGGCCGGGCTTCGGGCCGGACGCGCTCCAGCACGCCTTCGAGCCCTTCTACACGACCAAGGCCATGGGCAAGGGCACGGGCCTGGGCCTGGCCATGTGCCAGCAGGTGGTCGAGGGTGCGGGTGGTCGGATCACGGCGGAGAACCTGGAGGGTGGCGGAGCCTGCCTGCGCATCGTGCTCCCGGTGGACGAGGCGGGGACATGAGGCGGGCGGCGCTGGCGGGGGCGCTGCTGCTGGGCCTCCTGCTGCGGCTCCTGCGCGGCCCGGCGCGCTGGGACGAGATCACCCTGGCCTACGCGGCCTACCTGGAGCCCGTACACCGGGCGCTGGACGCGGGGGAGCTGGGGCAGGCGGTGGCGACCTGGGTGGGCCTGCACCCGCCGCTCCACGCCGCGCTGCTCTACGGGGTGGACCGGATCTGGCCCGCGCCCGCGCTGTGGATCGGGCTCTCGCTGGCGGCGAGCTACGGGGCGGTGCGCGCGCTGGGGAGGGTCGGCGGGGCGGTGGCGGCGCTGGCCCTGGCGACGAGCCCGCTCCAGCTCGCCTACGCGGCGGAGGTCAACAATTACCCGCTGGCGGTCTTCTCGCTGGCCCTGGTCCTGGCCCTGGCCGAGGGGCCTCCCCTGGCGCTGGGGGCGGCGGTGGCGCTGGCGGGGTGGTCGCATGTGCTCGCCGGCCTGGGGGGCCTGGGCGTGCTGGCCTGGAGGGCGCGCGGGCTGGGGCGGCGCGAGGCCGGGGCGGCGCTGGGGGCGGCGCTGCTGGGGCTCCTGCCGGTGGGAGCGGGGGCGCTGCGGCGGATCCTGTGGGGCTCGAGCTGGGAGCAGGGCGGGCTCGACGGGAGCGGGGCCCTGGGCTGGGCGGAGGAGGCGGCGCGGCGGGTGGGGCCAGAGGGGGTGGCGCTCGGGCTCGTGGCGCTGATCGGGCTGCGGGGGGCGGCGCTGGCGGCCACGGCGCCGTTGGCGTTGGCCCTGCTGGTCGCGGTGGCGGGCGGGGCGGCGGCGGCGCACCAGTTCCCCTACCTGCTGCTCTTCGGGCCTCCCCTGGCGTTGGGTCTGGCGCGGGCGGTGGAGCTGCCCTGGGCGGGGCGACCCTGGGTGGGACGGCTGGTGGTGGCCTTGTGCCTGCTGCGCGGGGCGCGGGCGGGCGCCGACGAGATCGCGGCGTTGCAGGCGCTGGCCCGGGATCAGGCCACGACCCGGGGTGTGGACCTCGCCTGGCGGGAGAGCCGGCCGGGGGACCGGATCTGGCTCGTGGCGCCCGCGCTGCTGCCCGACGACGACAAGAGCGACCTCAGCCCGACGCTGTGGAGGCTCTCGCCCTGGACGGCGTGGTCGCGCGAGGCGCTGCCCGGCTTCGAGTACACCGATCCGCGCGCCGGGGCGCCGCGCCGCACGCAGGGGCGCGTCGTCCACGCGAGCACGACGCTGGACCTCCAGAGCTTCGACGCGGCGGCGGCCGCCACATTCGAGACCGGCGGTCGGATCTGGGTGGTGCTCTACGATCACGCCCCCGCCGAGGGCCTGGTCGATGACCTGCGTCTGACGCTCCGGCCCTACGTCTTCGAGGAGCGCAGCGTCCCGGTGGAGGGCGAGCTGGGCCCCGACCTGCTGTGGCGGGTGGAGGGCAGGAGGTGAGCCCGCTGCTGCACTGGGCGGGGGCCTGGGTGCTGCCGGGGCTGGCGGCGCTGTGGACCTTGGCGGCGCTGGTCCGGGCGGGGCCGCGGCTGTGGGCGCGGCCGGATCGGCGGAGCCTGGCGATGGCGCTGGGGCTCCTGGGGCTGGGCCTGGGGGTGCGGCTCTTCTTCGTCCCCTCCCTGGCCGGGCACCGCTACGAGGGGCACGAGGCGGAGTACCTCGACCTCTTCCTGGGCCAGCGCGCGCTCGCCCAGGGGGACACCACGCTCTACCCGGCGATGCAGGCGCTCTGGTTCGCGCTGGGCAGGGTGCTGCCGCGTTCGCCGCAGGTGCCTCTGCTCTTCTCCACGCTGCTGGGCCTGGCGTCGGCGGGGGTCCTGGCGCGGGCGGTGGGCCTGCTGAGCCGGCCGGCGGCGGGCTGGATCGCGGCGGGCCTGCTGATGATCCACCCGGCGCACGCCGCCTGGTCGAGCAGCGCCTACAACGTCATCGCGCCGCACCTGCTGATCTGCCTGGCGACGCTGGCCGTCGCCGCGCTGGTGGCGGAGCCCGAGGGGGAGCGGGAGCGCGCGCTGTGCTGGCTGGCGGGCGGGGCGCTGGGGCTGGCGATGGCCTGCCGGCTGGAGTCGGGGGTGGTGGCGGCGCCGCTGGGGCTGCTGGGGCTGTGCCGGCCGGGCCTGGCCTGGAGGCTGTGGCCGGCGCTGGGTCTGGGCGGGCTGGTCGGGCTGGGGGCGGTGCTGCCCCTGCTGGGCGGCGGGACCCCGGGCGAGGGGGAGCGGCTCCTGGCCCTGGCCATGAACACCTTCTGGACGGCGCAGCTCGGGCGGCTGGGATCGGCGCCGGGGCTGGTGCTGGTGGCGGCGGGGGCCGTGCTGGCCTGGACGCGCTGGCCGAGCCGGGGGGCGGCGATGGCGGCGGGGAGCCTGGCCGCGCACCTGATCCTGGCCACCTTCGACGATCTCGGCGAGCGCCACGCCCTGACCCTGCTGCCGGGGATCCTCTGGTGCCTGGCGGCGGGGGGCGTGGCCTTCGGGCGGCGGGCGCTGCTGGTCCCGGCCCTGGCGGTCCTGCTCCTGGGCCGGGAGCTGGTGGACCTGCGCGGGCGTTATGAGGGCTCGGAGGCCGCCTTCGCCGCGATGCTCGAGCGGGGGGACTACGGCGGGCTCCCGCGGACCACGGTCTCGCGACCGCCCCCTGCGGGGCGCTCGCCGGTGGACGGGCGCTGCGGCTTCGTCTCCGAGGACGAGCGGATCGCGGCGGCCCCGCTCTCCTCGCACTTCAACCTGTGGGATCCCGCGGAGGCCGACGCGCTGCGCGGCGAGGACGGCTGCCTGCACTGGTGCCTGGACGCGGCCGACTGGCGCTGGTCCAGCCGGGGGGTGCGCGATCGGGCCCTGAGGGTCTCCCACCTCTTCGAGCTGAGCCCGGTGGCGGTGGTGGAGGAGCCCCGGTCGGGCTATGCCTGTCTGGTGATGGACGTGGGGCGGAGGCGTTGCTGCGGCCCGGGGCTCCCGCTCTTCGCGCCACGCCTGGACGCCGTCATCCCCTGAGGACCATGGAACAGGATCTGCGAGCGTTGCGGCACCACCTGGGCAGGCTCGGCGCTCGTGAGCGCCTGCTGCTGGCGGCGCGGGCGGCGCTGCAGGTGCTCGCCGCGCTCCTGGGGACGACCGTGCTGGCCAGCGCGCTGCTGAGCGCGGGGCTGGGGCGGGTCCCGGCGCTGGGCTGGGTGGTGGGCGTGGGCGGGCTGCTGTGCTGGTTCGCCTTCGCCCTGCCGCTGCTGCGGCGCTGGCGGGCGGCCGGGGATCTGCTGGAGCAGGCGCGGCGGCTGGAGCGGGTGGTGCCCGCGCTGCGCAGCCGGCTCCTGACCTCGGTGGAGCGGGCGCCGGAGGTGGAGGCGGGCACGGCGCGCTTCTCCACGGCGCTGTGGGCGCGGGCCCTGGGACAGGCGCGGGCGCTGAGCGAGGCGGTGGCGCCGGCGGCGGTCTGGCCGGCGCGGGCGCTGCGGCCGGCGGGGGCGCTGCTGGGCGGGGTCGCGCTGATCTCGCTGCTGGCGGGCGTGGTGTTGCCCGTCGGGCCGGCGGAGGCGATGGCGGCGCTGTGGTCGGGCAACTCCGCCACCGTGCGGCTGGCCGCGGCCGAGCCCGTGCAGAAGGGCGAGCGCGCGCTGGTGGGCGACATCGTCCTCTACTATGTCTACCCGGACTACACCGGGCTCGAGCCCATCGAGATCCCCAACTCCGACGGCACGATCCACGCGCCGCCGGGCACGCAGGTCACGATCACGGCCCGCACGGCGGAGCCCTTCGAGGCCGCCGCGATCCAGAGCTACGAGCGCCCCCCGGTGGACGCCGAGCTGAAGGGCGGGCGCGACCTGTCGGCGACCCTGGTGGTGGAGGGGGAGGGGACCTGGCGCTTCCTGCTCTTCGCCGGGCGGGAGGCGCGCAGCAGCTCGGACTACCGCATCGAGGTGGAGGCCGACGCGCCCCCGGTGGTCACCACGCAGCGCTCCGCGGTGGAGAGCGCCGTGGACCAGACCATCGATCTGGGCTGGCAGGCCACGGACGACTACGGCGTGGACCGGGTGACCATCGAGCTGGAGCAGGACGGCAAGGTCACCGAGCAGGAGCTGCGCGACCCCATCGACATCTCGCGGGCGTTGGCGGGTCAGCTCGGCAAGACCCCGCGTGAGCTCGGGCTGCGCCCGGGGGACGAGGCGACCCTGCGGGTGGTGGCCTGGGACAACGACCCGCAGGCGGGCAGCAAGCGGGGCAGCTCGCCGGACGTGAAGCTGAGCGTGGTGGGGCCGCGAGGGCGGGGGGCGCGCCTGGCGCAGTACCACCTCGCGCTGCGCGACGCGCTCCTGGTGGCGCTGGCGGACTTCCTCGAGGATCCCATGCCGCCGGGCGACGACAACGAGGCGATGAGCCGCTGGGGGGAGCGCGCCCGCCCCCGCCTGGACCGGGTGCGCGAGATCGTGGAGGACCAGTGGCGCGGGGAGGTGCCCGACGGCATCGACGGCACCCTGGTCCAGCGCGTGCTGGAGAGCGCCGCCCGCCTGCTGCGCTTCACGCAGACGGCCTTCGACCCGAGCTCGGGGCGCTCGGCCAGCGACCGGGATCTGGCGACCTTCGCCGATCTCCACGCGCAGCAGGTGGCGAGCCTGGAGATGGCGGTCTGGATGCTGGACTCGCTGCTGCGGGCCGACGCCCTCCAGAAGGTGGCGGAGCGGGCCGAGGAGCTGGCGCAGGAGGCGAGCGAGCTGCTCGAGCTCACCAACACGGACGCGAGCCAGTCCGAGCTGCTGTCCCGCCTCGATCAGCTCGAGCGCCTCATGCAGCGCCTCCAGGAGGAGGCCGCGCGCCTGGCCGAGGGGCAGCTCAAGGAGTTCGTGAACTCCCGCGCCCGCGAGGCCCACGACATGATGTCCGAGATCCGTGCCGCCATCGCCGAGGGTCGCATGGAGGAGGCCCGCGAGATGATCGAGCGCCTCTCCGAGATGCTCTCCCAGATGGCCGACGGGCTCAACGAGCAGCTCGCCGCCTCCCAGGAGACCGACGACGAGCTGGCGCAGCGCATGAAGCAGCTCGACAGCGACCTCCAGCAGCTGGAGAAGGACCAGGACGCGCTGGCCGACGAGCTGGCCCGGACGCGGGAGCAGGAGGGGCAGGGCGTCCAGAAGGTCGTGAGCGCCTGGGAGAAGCTCGATCCGCTCGCGGCGCGCGCCTCGACCCTGGCCTGTGACGCGGCGGGCAGACCGGAGGTGGGCGCGGGCTGGCGCGCGGGGGCCATCCGCAAGCTGGACATGACCTGCGCGGCCAGCCAGGACCTTCAGGGGGCGGTGCGGGCGCGGGACGTCGAGCGCTCGATGGAGGCGCTGGAGTCGGCCCAGCTCCAGCACCGCATGGCCAGCGATCAGGTGGAGAACGAGCGCACCCGGCCCCGCGGCGGGGGCGATCCCGTGCCGCCGGGGGTGCCGCTGGCGGCCAGCGATCTCCAGGCCATGGCCCCGGCGCTGGCCGAGATCCAGAAGATCCTCGACGAGCTCCAGCGCCAGAACGTCTCGATGAGCCCGGAGCTCCAGCGCAAGGCCCGCGAGCTCGCCGGCAAGCAGGGGGAGCTTCGCTCGCGCGAGCAGAAGCTCGCCCAGGACGTGCAGGCGGCCGAGCGGGCCATGCCCACCGGCGACGGGAGCGCGCAGCGGGCCATGGAGCAGGCGGGCGCGGCGATGGAGCAGGCCCAGGGCGCGCTGGAGGAGGGAGACGCGCTGGGTGGGGAGGGCAACCAGCGCCACGCCGCCGATCAGGTGGGGGCCGCGCGTCGCATCCTCCAGCAGCAGCAGCAGGAGGCGCGCCAGATGCAGGCCGCCATGCAGCAGATGCAGGGGCGCGGCGGCGACAAGGAGGGCGGACAGTCCCGCGGCGGCCAGGACAGCCAGCAGCAGGTGGGCCAGCGCCAGATCGAGATCCCCGCCCCGGAGAGCTTCCAGACCCCCGAGGCCTACCGGCGCGCGCTGCTGGAGGGCATGGAGGCGGAGGTCCCCGACGAGTACCAGGCGCTCAAACAGCGCTATTACGAAGAGCTGGTGCGCCAGTGAGCCGCGCGCTGCTGGCCCTGCTTCTGTGGCTGGCGAGCCCGGCCCTGGCGGTGGAGGCCGAGGAGGGCTTCGCCTGCCTGCGGGCCGCCGATCTGCGCTGCGCCCAGAAGGTGCGGGACACGCTGCTGACCAGCGCGCCGCAGGACCTGGAGACGCTCGCGCTGAACGCTAGAACATTGTTCTACGAGGGCCGATACGCCGAGGCGGTCTCGGCGCTGGACGCCTACGAGGATCACGGCGGGAGCTCGCTGGCCACGGAGGCGCCCTACCGCGAGACGGCGGACGCGGCGCGCGGCTTCGTCACCTGGCAGGGCAAGGGGGTGCGGGTGCGCTACGCCCTCGGGCCGGACGTGGTGCTGGCCGAGGAGGCGGCGGCGACCCTGGAGAGGGCGCGCGCCACGCTGGATCCGCTGCTGGGCGGCGGGGTCTCCCACGACATCGTGCTGGACCTCTTCCCCGACGGGACGCGCTTCATCGCCGCCAGCGGCCTCCCGCCCGAGGCGGTGCGGACGACGGGGGTGGTGGCGCTGTCCAAGTGGACGCGGCTCCTGGTGACGAGCCCGCGCGCGCTGGCCCGGGGCTACGCCTGGAAGGACACCATCGCCCACGAGTACATCCACCTCCTCGTGTCCTGGCGCACGGCCGACAGGGCCCCGGTCTGGGTGCAGGAGGGTCTGGCCAAGTTCCTGGAGGGCTACTGGCGCGGCGAGCGCACCGGCCACCTCTCGGCCTACCAGCAGTCGCTCCTGGCCAAGGCGATCTCCATGGGCGAGTTCGTCCCCACCGAGAAGTTCAAGCACTCCATGGCCTACCTGGACAGCGGGGAGGAGGCCGCGCTGGCCTTCGCCCAGGTCGCGACCATGATCGGCTTCGTGGTGGACAAGGGCGGGGAGGGCACCCTGCCCGGGATGCTGGCCGAGATCCGGGAGGGCAAGGACCCCAGCAAGGCCGTGGCCAAGGCCGCGGGCTTCTCCAGCTTCGACGCCTTCCGCGACGGCTGGATGGCCTGGATCCGCACGCTGCCCCTGGTGCAGGACCAGCTCGCCGCGCTGCCCGTGGTCCTGGACGGAGAGGGCGGCGACTTCGCCGACGATCCGCTCCTGGCCTCGCGCACCGACCTCGCCCGCTACGCGCGCCTGGGAGACCTCCTGCGGGAGGCCGGGCGCCCGAAGGCCGCCCTGGTCGAGTACGAGAAGGCCGAGGACCCCACGGGTCCGCCCAGCCCGCTGCTGCTCGCCCGCCGCGCCATCTGCCACGAGGCGCTCGGTCAGCGGGACGAGGCTCTGAAGCTGGCGAAGAGGGGGGTGGAGCTCTACCCCGAGTTCGCCCTGCTCCAGATCACGCTGGGCGGGCTCCTGGAGGCCGCCGGCCAGGCTCAGCAGGCCCGCGACGCGCTGCTGGCCGCCCACGACCTCAACCCCTTCGACCCGAGCGTTCAGCAGGGCATCGTCCGACTCTCCGAGTCCCTGGGCGACGAGGGCACCGCCGCCCGCCATCGTCGCTACGCGCAGCTCCTCGCCTCGGGCGGGATGGGCGGCGGATAGTGCGCTGAGGTTGTTGAGTCGGCGCGCTCGCTGTGGTCTGTTGGTGTCGGGTAGGCGGGCGGAGGAGTGTCGAATGAGATGGACCACCTGTGCGCTGCTGCTGTCGGGATGCCAGATCGAGAACAACGAGAAGATCGTCTACACCGATCCGGAGGTGACCATCTTGAGCCCGGACGACGGGGCGCTGGTCGCGGAGGGGATGCCGGTCACGTTCGTCGCGCTGCTGGAGCCCAAGGACGCCAGGCTCGATCTGGAGGATGAGCACGACTGGCTCTGGACCTCCTCGCTCGCCGGAGACCTCGGCGGCACGAGCACCTTCGACGAGGACGAGCGCCTGGCCATCTTCGAGGCCGATCCTCTGGAGGCAGGCACGCACACGGTGACCGTCCTGGTGGAGCCGCGCAGCGGTAGAGAGACCTCGGACAGCGTCACGATCGAGGTCGTGCCCAACACCGCCCCCACCCTGAGCATCCTCTCCCCCGAGGACGGCGCGGCTGTAGAGAGCGGCGAAGACGTGGCGATCCTGGTGGAGGTCGCCGACGACACGGAGCCGGATCTGACCGACCTGACGCTCAGCTGGTCGCTGACCTGGGAGGGCGCGGCGCAGGATCTCAGCGCGGCGCCGGCGAACCCGGACGAGGAGGGCGCGGCGGGCTTCACGCTGGTGGCCCCCGCGAACGGGGCCTGGGTCTTGAACGTGAGCGTGGTGGACTCGCTCGGGCTGAGCGCGGAGGCGTCCTCGGCCTTCACCGTGGCGGATCCCGACGCCGACGGGGACGGGTACATCAACGAGGTCTTCGGAGGGGACGACTGCAACGACTCCGACCCGGACGTGAACCCTGGCGCAGAGGAGATCTGCGACGATCTGATCGACAATGACTGCGACGGAGAGGCCGACGAGTGCGGGCTGGCCGGAGATCACGATCTCGCGGACGCTGAGCTCGTGATCCTGGGCGACCAGGCGGGCGGGATGCTGGGCGGGGCGGTGAGCAGCGGGGACCTGAACGGCGACGGCGCCCTGGACCTGGCCATCGGGGCCGCGGAGGCCGACGATAGAACGGGTATGTTGTATACCATTTATGGTCCCATCGAGGAGGCCGTCTGGCTGGTCAGCGACGTGGCCGACGCCACCATCACCGGCGGCGCGGGCGCGACGAGGGCCGGCGCGGCGGTGGTCGCCGACGGCGACATCGACGGGGACGGGATCGCCGACCTCGCCTACGGGAGCCCCTACGCGGAGGGGCTCGATGCTGAGGGGAAGACGGTGAACGATGCGGGCAGCGCCAGCGTCGTCCTCTCGACGACGGGCGGCACCCTCTCCTGGCTGGGTGGCGAGGAGAACGGGTTCCTGGGCACCACCCTGGCGGCGGTGGATCTCAGCGCGGACGGCGTGGCTGAGCTCGTGATGGCGGCGCCCTACAAGGGGAGCGAGGAGCGCGAGAACAACCGCGGCTACGTCTACGTGACCTATGGGGCGCCGGGGGACCTCCCGGTCGAGGATGCTGGCGGGCTCGTGCTCTTCGGCGAGCAGAACGGCGACCTGCTGGGGACGGCCATCGCCGGCGCGGGCGACGTCAACGCCGACGGATACGGCGATCTCCTGGTCTCTGCGCCGGGGAACAGCGGCGGCGCGGACGATGGCGGCGCGGTCTACCTGATCCTCGGGGCGGACGCGCTGTCCGGCACGCAGGACGTGACCAGCTACGCGGCCTTGACCATCACCGGAGAGGCGGGCGCCGGGCTGGGCAGCGCCGTCGCGGGCGGCGGGGACATCCTCGGCGAGGGGTACTCCGCCCTCGTGCTCGGGGCCAGCGGGCAGAAGAGCGAGCTGGGCTCTGGCTCCAACTATGGCGCCGTCTTCGCCTTCCTGGACGCCGCGACCCTCTCCGGCGCCGTGACCACGAGCTCGGCCGAGGTCGGCGTCTTCGGCGTGGAGAGCGGGGACCGGCTGGGGTGCGCCGTGGCGGCGGGCGACGTGACGGGGGACGGCTGGGCGGACCTGCTGATGGGCGCCAACGGCTATGGCCCCTCGTCCACGGACGACGGCCTCGCGGTCTTCTGGGAGCGCCCCTCCGACGGACCGGCGCCCGATGGCGACGTGACGCTGGACAGCGCCGACGCCCGCTTCCTGGAGGACACCAACGGGGCGAAGGCCGGGGCCGCGCTCACGCTGGCCTTCGAGAACACCGGCGATGGGCGGCAGGAGCTCACCATCGGCGCGCCCGAGCTCGGCGACGAGACCGTGTCGTCCGGCGGCGCCGTCTTCGTCTTCCGCGGTCGCGAGCTCTGATCGCCGCGCGCGATCCGGTCGCGCCTCCAGGCCCATCCGCTCCCCGGCGGGTTAGCCTGGGGGACGCGAAAGGACCCCATGGCTGAAACCACCCCTGCCGCCCCTCTGGACGACGCCGCGCTCTTCGATCAGCTCGCCGGGGCGCGCGCGCGCCTGATGGCCAGCATCGGGCGGCGCATCGTCGGTCAGCACGACGTCATCGAGCAGATGCTGGTGGCGCTCTTCGCGCGCGGGCACTGCCTCTTCGTGGGCGTGCCCGGTCTGGCCAAGACGCTGCTGGTCCAGACGACGGCGGACTCGCTGGGGCTCGGCTTCGGGCGCGTGCAGTTCACCCCGGACCTGATGCCGACGGACATCACGGGCACGGAGGTCCTGGAGGAGGACCGCAGCACGGGCAAGCGCTTCCTCCGCTTCATCCCGGGCCCCATCTTCACGAACCTGCTGCTGGCCGACGAGATCAACCGCACGCCGCCCAAGACCCAGGCGGCGCTGCTCCAGGCCATGCAGGAGGGCCAGGTCACCGCCGCCGGCCAGACCCGCCCGCTGGACCCGCCCTTCCTGGTCTTCGCCACGCAGAACCCGATTGAGCAGGAGGGCACCTACCCGCTGCCCGAGGCCCAGCTGGACCGCTTCATGTTCTCCATCGACGTGGGCTACCCGTCGGAGAAGGAGGAGATCGAGATCGTCGAGCGGACGACGGTGGAGCGCGTGCCCGCGGTGGAGCCGGTGCTGGACCGGGCCCTGCTGCTGCAGCTTCAGGATCTGGTGCGGCGGATGCCGATGAGCGTGGACGCCAACCGCTACGCCGTGCGCCTGGCCCGCCTCTCGCGTCCGGGTCCTGGGGCCCCGGACTTCGTGGGCCGCTGGGTGCAGTGGGGGGCCGGGCCGCGCGCCAGCCAGTACCTCTCGCTGGGCGCGCGCGTGCGGGCCGCCCTGCACGGGCACGAGGTCCCCGATCTCGCCGACGTCCGCGCCGTGGCCCACGCCGTGCTGCGCCACCGCATCATCCTGAACTTCCAGGCGGAGGCCGAGGGCGTGGGCGTGGGGTCGGTCATCGACCGGCTCCTGGACGCCTCGGTCTGAGCATGGCCGCACCCGAGGCCGCGCCTGTCTGGGACGCCGAGGTCCTCGCCCGGATCGGCACGCTGCACCTGCGCGCGCGTCAGGCGACGGCGGGCATGCTGCACGGGGCGCACCGCAGCCAGCGGGTGGCCAGCAACGTCGAGTTCGCCGACTACAAGGAGTACGCCGCGGGCGACCCGCTCAAGGACCTGGACTGGAAGGTCGCGGCGCGGTCGGACCGGCTGGTCGTGCGCCGGCACCACGCCGAGACGGAGCTCCGCTGCACGCTGCTGCTGGACGCGAGCGGGGATCTGGGCACGGGCGTCGGCGGGCGCTACCGCCTGCCCCCGCTGAGCGGCAGCAAGTTCGGCTACGCGCTCACCCTGGTCGCCACGCTGGCCTACTTCCTGCACCGCCAGGGTGAGCCCGTGGGCCTGCAGATCCTGGGCGGGAGCGGCGTGCGCTGGCCCTACATCCCGCCGCGCTCCAGCAAGGCGCACCTGGCCCAGATCCTGGCCGCCCTGGCCAGCCTCGCCCCCGCCGGTCGCGCCAGCCTGGACCGGGGCCTGCGGGAGCTCGGGGCGCGCGTGCAGCGCCGGTCCCTGGTGATCCTGGTGAGCGACTTCATGGAGGAGCCCGCGCAGTGGGGTCAGGCCATGCTGGCGCTGGGGCGCCGCCGGGCCGACGTGCGCGCGGTCCACCTCTACGACGCCCGCGAGTGGGCCCTGGACTACCCGGATCCCATGCGCTTCTTCTCGCCCGAGGGCGGGGACGCGCTGCCGCTGGACCCCGCCGGGGCCCGCGAGGCCTTCCAGGACGTCGTCGCCGAGTACCTGGGCGAGGTCCGCGCGGCCATGGCCCGCACCCGCGCCCAGCACCAGCTCGTGAGCACGGACGAGCCGCTGGAGCGCGCGCTCTCCTCCGTCCTGCGGGGGATCTGATGTCCATCGGGCTGCTGGTCCCCGCCGCCCTCGGGCTGCTGGCCCTGATCCTGGGCCCGCTGCTGGCGCACATGGCGCTCCAGCAGCCGAGCCAGCGCCTGCCCTATGGCGCGACCCTGCTGCTCCTGCGCCTGATGAAGCGCCTGCGCCGTCGCCGCCGCGTGCGCGATCTGCTGCTGATGGCCCTGCGCATGGCGATGGTGGCCCTCGTGGCCCTGGCCGCCACCCGCCCGGAGCTGCGCCGCCCCGGCCTGATCCCGCCGCTGGGCGGCAGCGGCGCGGTCATCGTCGTGCTGGACGACAGCCTGTCCATGGACCTGCGGGACGGCGAGGGCACCCTGCTCAGCCGGGCGCGCCAGGAGGCGGTCTCGCTGGTGCGCGGGCTCCCCGAGGGCGTGCTGGTGGGGGCGGTGGTCATCGGCGGCGAGGCGAGGCGGCTCACGCCCACGCTGAGCGCCGATCGCGAGCGGGTGGCCGAGCTCCTGGAGGACACGGCCCAGACCCAGGGGGGGACGGACCTCTCTGGCGGCCTGCGGCTCGCCCGGCAGCTCCTGGCGGGCGGCGAGGGCGAGGTGGTGGTCTTCACCGACGAGGCGGGCCCCAACGCCGTCTCCGAGGCGCGCGAGGAGATCTCCCTGCTGGCGGCCCAGGGCGCCTCGCTGGTGCCCCGCCCGGTGCGCTCGGAGGCGCCGCTGAACGTCTCCGTGCGCGAGGCCCGCTACGGCGACGGCCCCGAGGGCGGCAGCGTGCGCCTCTCCGTCATGAATTTCGGGCCCTCCGCGGTGGAGGTCCCCTGCACCGTGCGCCTCCCGGACGGGGCGAGCATCACCGCCTTCGTCTCGGCGCCCCCGGGCGAGCCGGCCGAGGAGCTGGTCACCGTGCCCCGCGTCGCCGAGGGGGGCGTGGCCCTGGCCACCTGCGAGGACGGGGCCCTGGCGGCGGACGACACCTACGCCTTCCATCTGCCCCGCATCGGCGCCAGCCGCGTGCTGGTCGTGGACGGCGACCCCGGTCCAACGCCGGTCGCCAGCGAGGTCTACTTCCTGGAGCGCGCGCTGGCTCCCTGGGGCGGGGCGGGGGTGGCCCGGGGCGGGCTGCTGCCCGACGTGACCTCGACCGCGGGCGTGGCCGACCTGGACCCGGAGGTCCATCGCGTCGTGTTCCTGGCGAACCTGGCCGATCCCGGCCCGCTGGCGCCGCGGCTCCTGGAGTTCGTGCGCAAGGGGGGCGGGCTGGTGCTGGGCGTGGGCGACAACGTCACGGCCGAGCGCTACAACGGCCCGCTGGCCGCGCTCCTGCCGGCCCCGGTCCGCCGGGTCCGCGCGCTCGCCGGCCCGGCCGAGGAGGGCGTCGCCACCGCGCTCCCCGACGCGAGCGTCGATCTCTTCGCCCCCTTCGCCCGCAGCGGGCGGCTGGCCTTCGGCAACGTGCGCTGGCGCTCCATCCTCACGCTGGAGCCCTACCAGGACGGGGGCGACGTGCGCACCCTGCTCTCCCTGGAGGGCGGGATGCCGCTGCTGGTCGAGCGGCGCGTGGGCGCGGGCCGGGTGCTGCTGCTCACCGGCACCTTCGACCTCGCCTGGGGAGATCTCCCCTTGCAGGCCATCTTCATGCCGCTGGTCCAGCGCCTGGTGGGCTACCTGGGCGGCGAGGCCGGCGGCGGCGGCGAGCGGCTGCAGGCCCAGGTGGGCGAGGTGGTGAGCGTGCCCCTGCCCGACGCCGCCCTGGACGCCAGCGTGCGCGGCCCCTCCGGCCCGGTCGCCAGCACGGTGCGCAGCGGCCAGCTCAGCTTCCTGCCCGAGCGCGCAGGGGCCTACATGGTCGAGGCCCCTGGCGCCCCGCCCCTGGCCTACGTGGCGGTGAACACCGACCCCGTGGAGAGCGACGTGCGCCCCGGCCCCAGCCTGGTGGAGGTGGCCTCGGCCATCGACCCCGAGCGCTTCGTGCGGCGCACCGCGCTGGCGCCCTGGCTCGTCGGGCTGGCGCTGGCGCTGGCGCTGGCCCAGGCCGCGCTGTCCGGTCCGCGACAGTCGGCGGGCGAGCCCGCTCAAACATAAAACGAAATTGTTTTACCGGCGGACCCAGGGGGCGCTCCCGGCCTCCCAGAGCTGGTCCAGCAGGCGCTTGTCGCGCAGGGTGTCCATCGGCTGCCAGAAGCCCTCGTGGCGGTGGACCGTCACCGCGCCGCGGGCCACCAGGCGCTCCAGCGGCTCGAATTCCCAGGGCGTGTCGTCCCCGGCGATCACGTCCAGCGCCTCGGGCTCGATGACGAAGAAGCCGCCATTGACCCAGCCCTCCCGCGTCTGGGGCTTCTCCGAGAAGGTGGCGACGCGGTCGCCGTCCACCGTGATCTCCCCGAAGCGCGCCCCGGGATGGACCGCCGTGACCGTCACCAGGCGCCCACCCGCCCGGTGCGCGGCCAGCAGCGCGCTCAGGTCCACGTCGGCGACCCCGTCCCCGTAGGTCATGAAGAAGGGGCCGCCCTCCAGCCAGGGCCGGAGCCGCCGCAGGCGCCCGCCCGTCTGCGTGTGGAGCCCCGTGTCCACGAGGTGGACCTTCCAGCTCACCCGCGCGTGCCCGTGGACCTCGAAGCGGCCCGTGCCCAGGTCCACGGTCAGATCGTTGTTCCGGGCGAAGAAGTTGAGGAAGTAGTCCTTGATCACCTCCTGCTTCCAGCCCAGCGCCAGCACGAACTCCTCGTGACCCTGCGCCGCGAAGACGTTCATGACGTGCCAGAGGATCGGCTTGCCCCCGACCTCCACCATCGGCTTGGGCCGCCGCTCGGTCTCCTCGCCCAGGCGCGTGCCCAGGCCGCCGGCCAGGATGACGACTCTCATGCGGTCTCGCCCGAGGACATGGGCGGGATTTCACCGCGATTCTGTTCAGGGGTCAACCCCGGCGTCGCGGGCCTCGGCGGCGGGTGGCCCGGAGGCCGACTCCCAGGAGCGCGAGCGCCGCGCCCCACCCCGAGGGTTCGCGCCCGGACGAGGCGCAGCCCCGGCCGACCTCGCTCTGGAGCACGGCCACCCCGGGCGGATCGGTGGGGAGCCTGCCGCCGGCCGGGTCGTCGTCCGGGAGATCCTCCTCCGGGCTCGCCGAGTCGGGCGGGGCCGCCGTCTCGCCGGCTCCGCCGCTGTCCTGGGGGAGCGGCGCGCCGGTGTCGGCGGTGCTGGCCCCGGTCTCCTCGCCGCCCGGATCGGCGGGGGCGGTGTCACCGGTGCCGCCGGTGCCGCCCACGGGGCGCGTGTCCGCGCCGCCCGAGCCCGGATCGCCGCTGTCCTCCGTGGCCGGGGTGGGCACCTCGTAGCTCACCTCCAGCTTGAAGGCGTCCACCCAGGCGTCCGAGTCCCGGCGCCCGCCCGGGTGATCGTAGAGCGTGACGCTGGCGACGAGATCGTTCAGCTCGTCCCAGGTCCAGCTGCTGTCGTCGCCCGTCAGGTCCACGCTGTGCCAGGCGGTGCTGGTGCCGTTCCACACGAGCTCGGCGCTGCCTCCCCCGTCCAGGAGGAGCTCGACCTCGTAGGTGCCGCTGTCGTACTGGGTCTTGCCGCGCACGGAGAGGGTGACCGCGGTGATGGTCTCCTCGCCCGAGGGGTCGCACAGGCCCCAGCCCGTGGCCCGCAGGTACTCGCCGTCGTCCACGTTCTCGCTGCTGGCGTAGCTGCTGTCGGCCTCGCCCTCCGCGCTCGAGGCCGAGTCCCAGCCGCTGTCCGAGCTCTCCGAGGCGTAGCCGGTCTGGGTCCAGGTGCCGGGCGAGGGCGCCTCGCTGCAGGGGTCGGCGCCGCTCTCGCCGGTGGAGCCGCCGCTGGTGTCGGCCTCGACGAGGGTGAAGCGGGCGGCGTTCGCCTCGTCGCTGGCGCCGTCGTCGCCGTCGAGCGTGAGCACGCAGCCGCCCGAGCCCGCGTCGCACCAGTACTCGCCCAGGTCCACCCAGCCGCTCTCGCCGTCGCCGGACTGGTCCACGGAGACGTGGTGCTCGTCCCCGAGCCCGTCGGTCACGTAATGATCGGCGTCGTCGGTGCGGTTCTCGGTGCGGCGGAACCAGATCTCCACGCGCCAGGTGCCCGCCGTGTCCAGGTCGGGCGTCCAGATCGCCGTGCCCTCGCGGGAGCCGTCGCCCACGTAGCTGGAGAGGTAGTGGTAGCTCGTGTCGCCCGAGTCGTAGCCGTAGGAGCCGATGCTCCAGGTGTCCCAGTTCTCGGTGGTGGTCTGGAATTCGGGCGCGCCGTCCTCGTCATCGACGATGACCTCGTCGTCGGCGCGGGCGGCGGGGGCGAGGGCGAGGGCGAGGGCCAGCAGGCGGAGGGAGGCGAGCGTCACGGGAGGCTCCTGGAACGCTCCATGATGCCCGGAACCGGGGAGGAAGCTCCAGGATGGACGCCACGATCCGCGCCAGCACGATCTCCGCGGGCCGCCCTCAGGCCTCGCGCGCGGGCCCCGGGCGGCGCGCGGGCTCGCGGCGCGCGTCGGCCTCAAGCTCGATCTCCACCACGTCGCCGTCTCCCAGCGCCCCGCGCACCTTCGCCGGGATGGGCAGCAGGAGGCCGTGAGTGCGGTCCTTCCAGATGGAGGTGGCCCACTCCCGGCCGGCGAGGCGGGCGATCACCGGCGACATGCCCCAGGGGCCCGAGACCTCTGGGGTCAGCTCCAGGGGCACCGGGGCGAAGGTCCAACCGCCCTTTCCGGGGACCTTGAAGAGGGTGGCCTGAAAGCGGGCCACCTCAGGCCTCCTCGCCCCGGGCGCCTTTGCGCGCGAGGGTGGCGAAGGGCTGGTGCTGGAGCGCGCCGCCGTCCCCCTGGGGCAGATCCACCGCCGGCGGGGCGCGCAGGCGGTCGCAGGCGGCCTTGAAGCGCGCCCACAGCGCGTCGCCGGCCTCGCGCGGGACGAAGCCGACGCGCCGCCAGTCGTTCATCAGCTTGCGGACCAGGAGCTCGGGGTCCTCGGGGGGCTCGCCCTCGGCCAGGGCCTCGGCGCGGTCCAGGATGGCCTGCTTGCGGGCGAGGTTGGCGGAGAGCTCGGCCTCCCGGGCCTGGTCGCGGCGCTGGAAGACGGCGTCGCAGGCCGCGCGGAAGCGGCGCCAGAGCTCCTCCTGCTGCTCGCGCGCGCCGCGGGGCCGGATGGTCTTCCAGCTGGCCTGCAGCGCCTTGACCCGCTCGGCGGCGGCCTGGGGATCCTTGGCGTGGGCGAGGCCCTCGGCCTGGGCCACGAGGCCGGCGAGCTGCTCGAGCTGCTCCTTGCGGACGCGGTCGTCGCGCTCGCGCTCCTGCTGGCGGCGGGAGAGGACGCGCTGGCGGGCGGCGTCGTAGGCGGCGCGCAGGGGCTCCAGCTCCTCCTTGGGGACGGGGCCGATCTCGCGCCAGGCGGCGCTTACCCGGGCGAGCTCCGGGCCGGGGTTCGGCAGGTCGGCGCGGACGGCCAGCTCATCGAGCTCAGCGAGCAGGGCGCGCTTCCTCTCCAGGTTCTGGCGACGCTCGTCATCGCGGGCGTCGAAGCCGGACTTCACGCGGGCGCTGAGCGCGTCCAGGCGCTGGGCCAGGGCGGCCTTGAGCTCCTCGCGCTGGGCCTCGGGGGGCGGGCCGAGGGTCTTCCACTCCTCGAAGAGCGTGCGCTTCGCGGTCAGCAGGTGGTGAGGATCGACCTCAGGGATGGCCAGCAGGGCGTCGGCGCGGGAGAGAAGGGCCTGGTAGCGGGGGAGCTGGGCCAGGCGGCGCTGCTCCTGGGCCTCGCGGCGGGCCTCGGCGCGGGCGGCCTCCGCCGCCTCTCGGGGGTCGGGGCCGGCGACGGGCGGCGGCGGGCCATCCCCGGGCAGATCCGCGGCGTCCATGGCCGGCTCCGGGGCGGGCTCCGGCGCGGGTGGCGGGGGCGCGGGCGCTCGGCGCGGGCGGGCGGGACGGGGGGGCGCGGGGGGCGGCGGAGGGGGGCGGACCAGGGCCCCGTAGCGGCGCTCCGCCTCCTCGGCGCTCAGCACCTCGGAGGTCGGCGGGGCGGGCGGAGCCTCGGGGCGGGGCGCCTTCTCCGGCCGGGGAGGCTTCGCCGCCTTCGCGGGCTTCACCGCCTTCACCGCCTTCTTCGGGCTGGCCGCCTGCGGCGCCTTCCCGGCGGCGGGGCGCGCCGCAGGAGCGGGAGGCTGGGGCCGGGCAGGGGCCTGGGCGCGGGCGGGTTTGGGCGGCGCGTCGCCGAAGAACGCGGCCTCGTCCACCTCCGCCGCGGGCTCGGCCGGAGGGGCCTTGCGAAAGGGCTTGAGCAGCCAGTCCAGGAGACCCATTCACGCTCCCTCAGTGCGCCGCTTGCGTATCCAGAAAGCGGTGGCGCCGCCGCCCGGATCGGTGGGTGTGTGATTTCGACCACCCCAGCTGTGCCATAACAAGCATTCAATATTCCTATTTGCCGATGCGCTCGAGGGCTCCGCCGAAAAAGCAAACGAAGAAAGTTTTCTTTTTCTGAATGGGTATTTTTGGTACGCATTTTGCAGAGGCTGGTGGCAGGCCCGCACCGCGCGTGCGGCCACGCTCACCTCTGCGGAGGAACCTGATGAAGACCCGCGCACTGTTCTCTTCCATCCTCTTCGCCGCCCTCGCGGCATGCCAGAACCCGCCGCCGGCGCCCTCTGGCCCAGCACAGCCGGACAACCGCATGGGCTCCGTGCCCGCCCCGGCCTCCATGGGGGACCCCCAGGGTGAGCCCATCGAGGCGGTCATCACCTCGGCCCCCGAGGTGCCGCCTGCGACGAACCGCAGCACCCCGGCCAAGGTGGTGGTCCACCTGGAGGTCAAGGAGGTCACGAAGCCGATCTCGGAGGGTGTCGACTACACCTTCTGGACCTTCGGCGGCGACGTCCCGGGCAAGTTCATCCGCGTCCGCGCGGGGGACACGGTGGAATTCCACCTCCAGAACCACCCCGACAACAAGATGCCCCACAACATCGACCTGCACGCGGTCACGGGGCCGGGCGGCGGCGCGGCCAGCAGCTTCACGGCGCCGGGGCACGAGAGCCAGTTCAGCTTCAAGGCGCTCAACCCGGGCCTCTACGTCTACCACTGCGCGACCGCGCCGGTCGGCATGCACGTCGCCAACGGCATGTACGGCCTCATCCTGGTCGAGCCGCCCGAGGGCCTGCCCAAGGTCGATCACGAGTTCTACGTGATGCAGGGCGACTTCTACACGGTCGGCAAGTACCGCGAGAAGGGACACCAGCCCTTCGACATGCAGAAGGCCATCGAAGAGAACGCGACCTACGTCGTGTTCAACGGGGCCGAGGGCTCGCTGGTCGGTGACAAGGCGCTCAAGGCCAAGGTCGGCGAGACCGTCCGCATGTACATCGGCAACGGCGGCCCGAACCTGGTCAGCTCCTTCCACGTCATCGGCGAGATCTTCGATCGTGTCTACACCGAGGGCGGGCTCCGCTATCAGGAGCAGGTCCAGACCACGCTGGTCCCGGCGGGCGGCTCGGCCATGGTCGAGTTCACCTTCGAGGTCCCGGGCACCTACATCCTGGTAGATCACTCGATCTTCCGCGCCTTCAACAAGGGCGCGATCGGCATGATCAAGGTCGAGGGCGCCGAGAACAAGGCGATCTACTCGGGCAAGGAGGTCGACAGCGTCTACCTGTCCGACCTCGCGCACAGCGAGGGGGCCGTCGTCGCCGAGGTGACGGAGAAGGCCAAGAGCGGCGCGGTCAGCAAGGCCGACGCGGTGAAGGCCGGTGAGGTCCTCTTCGCCGGCACCTGCTCGACCTGCCACCAGGCGGACGGCAAGGGGCTGGAGGGCGTCTTCCCGCCGCTGGCCGGCTCCGACTTCCTGGCGGCCGACCCGCAGCGGGCCATCGGCATCGTGCTGAACGGGCTCAGCGGAAAGGTGACGGTCAACGGCAAGGACTACAACTCGGCCATGCCGGCGATGAGCCAGCTGAACGACGATGAGATCGCCTACATCCTCACCTACGTGAACAGCTCCTGGGGCAACACCGGCCCGCAGATCACGACCGAGCAGGTCCGCGCGGCCCGCGAAGCCACGAAGCGCCCGCCCGGCGCGGCGCACTGAGGAGGCGGTCATGTTGACGCGGTCGGTCACCTCAGCCCTGCTGCTCGCCTGGAACCTCGCGTCGAGCGCGGCGGAGACGCCGCTCGCCCGGGTGGGGCCTGGGGTGTACCGACCGCTCTATCCTACGAGCGAGGCGGAGGCGGAGATCCCGGTCCCCGCCTTCCTGCTCGACGAGACGGCGGTGACCAACGCCGACTTCTTGAGCTTCGTGCAGGCTCGCCCCGAGTGGCGGCGAGACCGGATCCCGAGCCTGTACGCGGATCAGGGTTACCTCACCCACTGGGCTGGGCCGGCGGAGCTCGGGCCCGAGGTGGACCCCCAGGCGCCCGTGACGCGGGTGAGCTGGTTCGCGGCGCGCGCCTTCTGCGCGGCCCGGGGGGAGCGCCTGCCCACCGAGGCGGAGTGGGAGCTGGCGGCGGCGGCCAGCGAGAGCAGCCCGGACGGCAGCAAGGATCCGGCCTTCCTGGCGAAGATCCTGGACTGGTACGCCACGCCGGGCAGCGTGGCCCCGGCGCCGGTGGGGCAGGGCGAGCCCAACTACTGGGGCGTGTACGACCTGCACGGCGGCGTGTGGGAGTGGATCGAGGACTACAACAGCGCGCTCATCGCGGTGGACAACCGCCAGGACGGCGGCACCGACAAGATGCAGTTCTGCGGGGCGAGCGCGCTCTCGGCCAAGGAGAAGGAGGACTACGCGGCGTTCATGCGGATCGCGTTCCGCAGCTCGCTCGAGGCGCGGTTCACCGCTCGAAACCTGGGCTTTCGATGTGCGCGATAGCGCAGAGAGGACCTCCATGACGCTCATCCTGTCCCTGCTGCTGGCCTGTGGCTCGCCCGAGCCGGCCGCACCCCCGGCGCACGATCACGCGGCGATGATGAAGGAAGAGGCGGCGAAGTCCGCCGATCCCCACGCTGGCCACGACATGCATGCGGGCCACGGGCCGCTGCCGGCGGCTGAGCCGGTGACCGGGTCCTCCATCTACCAGCTCCCGGTGACGCTGACCGACACGACGGGCGCACCCGGCGCGCTGGGGGTCTGGAGCGGGCACCCGGTGGTGGTGAGCATGATCTACACCTCCTGCACCGCCGCCTGCCCGCTCATCGTGTCGGACATGAAGGGCGTGGACGCGGCGCTCTCGCCCGCGGCGCGCGAGCAGGTCCGCTACCTCCTGGTCAGCATGGACCCGGCGCGGGACACGCCCGCGGCGCTGGCTGAGCTGCGCACGAAGCACAACCTCGACGAGCGCTGGGCGGTGCTCGGCTCGAACGAGGACGGCGTGCGGCAGATCGCGGCGGTGCTGGGCATCCGCTACCGACCGCTGCCCGACGGGGGCTTCAACCACAGCGCCGTGCTGACCCTGCTGGACCCGAAGGGGGAGATCGTCGAGCGCATCGACGGGCTCGGGCAGCCGCACGAGGCGCTGGTGACGAAGGCGGAGTCGCTGGCCGCGGTCGAGGCGGTGGCCGGAGGTGCGAAGTGAGCGCGGCCAGGGCGCAGACGCGGGTCTGGCTGCTCTTCGCCGTGGGCGTGCTGATGGCCGCCGGGGCGACGGCGCTCATCCCGCTGATCGGGCGGCTGCCCCCCTTCGACCGGCTGATCACCGATCCGGTCTTCTTCCGGCGCGGGCTGGTGGTCCACGTCAACCTGTCCCTGGTGCTGTGGTTCACCTCGTTCATGGCGGCCCTGCTGGCGACGCTGCCGGGCGCGGGCGCGCCGTGGACCCGGGCGGGGGCGCCGATCAGCGCGGGCGGCGTGGCGCTGCTCTGCGTGGCGGCCGGGATCCCGGGGGCCGAGCCGATCCTGTCCAACTACGTGCCGATGATCGACCACCCGCTCTTCGTCGCGGGGCACGTGCTGTTCGGCTTCGGGCTGCTGCTCTCGCTCGCCGACGCGCGGCTGGTGGCGGCGGGCGAGGGCTGGATGGCGCTCCGGCCGGAGTCCATCCCGGGCGTGCGGGTGGCCGGCGTCGCGCTGGTGCTCGCGGCCCTGACCTTCCTCGGATCCTGGCTCTCGGCGCCGGTGGGCGCGACCCCGGAGGTCTACTGGGAGCTGGTGAACTGGGGCGGCGGGCACGTCCTCCAGCTGGCCAGCACCGCGGCGATGGTGGCGGTGTGGCTGCACATGCTCGGGGGCGCGCTGGGCCGCCCCGTGATCTCGCGCGGGATCTCCGTGGCGCTCTTCGCCCTGCTGCTGCTCCCCTGGATGGCGGCCCCGCTGGTGACGCTCTGGGGGACGCAGGACATCCGCTCGCACGCGACCTTCACCGAGCTGATGCGCTTCGGGATCTTCCCGGTGGTCAGCGTCTTCCTGCTGGCCTGCCTGCGAGCGCTCCGGCAGGCTCACCAGGAGGGGCGGCTGGGTCGCGCCTCTCTGCGGGATCCGCGGGTCACGGGCTTCCTGGTCAGCGCCGCGCTGACGGTGGTGGGCTGGATCCTGGGGGCCTGCATCCGCGGCTCCAACACGATGGTGCCCGCGCACTACCACGCCAACATCGGCGCGGTCACCGCCAGCTTCATGGCCATGAGCTGGGTGCTCCTGGACGCTGTGGGCTGGCCGCTCCCCAGCCTGCGGGCGCGGCGGCTGGCGGCGGTGCAGGCGCCCCTCTTCGGCGTCGGGCAGCTCGTCTTCGCGCTCGGGTTCGCCCTGGCCGGCGCGCAGGGAATGATGCGCAAGGCCTACGGCTCCGAGCAGGCGGGCCGCGACGCGCTGGAGACGCTGGGCCTGGCCGTGATGGGCGCCGGCGGCCTGATGGCCGTGGCCGGCGGGCTCCTCTTCCTCTGGATCGCCGTGGCCTGCGTGCGCGCTCGCGCGCCGGCTGGGGCGCGAAGCATCCCTCTGACCGACATCTCCACCCCCACGCTCTGAGGAGAGCCCATGAACGACGAACAACATGTCCACCCCCTGCAGCGGATCATGGACAATCCATGGCTGCTCCTCGCGGTCGGCCTCCTGGTCCCGATCCTCTCGTACACGGTCTGGGGTTGGGTGGAGCTGGCGACCCTTCCACCGGCGACCCTGCCCTAGGAGCGAACCATGAGCATCTACACTCCCGCGAGAGACTGGTTCAAGGCGCCGACGGGCGCGGAGCGGACCTGGATCGGGCTGGCGCTCACCTGGTGCGTGGTGCTGAGCATCGCGATGCCCTACTGGCACCTGCGCGGCAAACAGAACAGCACCGGCGAGGCGTACACGGTCACCCCCGCCGCCTTCCAGGCGCGCGTCGAGCAGTTCGTGGCCTCCAACAAGGTGGGCGAGCTGAACGGGATGCCGATCGTGGAGCCCTCTCCGGGGGGTGACGCCTACCTGCTCGGGCAGATGTGGCGCTGGTATCCGGTGCTCAAGCTGAAGAAAGACCAGACCTACCGTCTGCACGTCTCCGCGCTGGACCTCCAGCACGGCTTCTCGCTGGCCCCGGTGAACATGAACTTCCAGGTTCTCCCTGGCTATGACCACGTCCTCACCATCACGCCGACTCAGAGCGGCGAGTACACCATCATCTGCAACGAGTTCTGCGGCATCGGTCACCACATGATGACCGGCCGGATCCTCGTGGAAGAGTAGGGGGTGCCCATGTCGTCTACCATGAACGTCCCCGTCTCGGGGGATCTCCCGGCACAGCCGCGGGGCAACCACGCGGGGGCCGTGCGCACCTGCGACACCACGGGTCTGCCGGTCTGCCTCACGGCCCAGCCCTTCATCAAACTCAACGCGGTGGCGGCGGTCGTCTCGCTGCTGATCGGCGGGATCGCCGCGCTGCTCATCGCGCTCACGCGGGCCCCGGCCATCCACCTGCTGGACGCGACCTGGTACTACCGGATCCTGACGATGCATGGGCTCAACATGCTCATCTTCTGGATCCTGTTCATGGAGGTCGCGATCCTCTACTTCGCGGGGACCGTGCTGCTGAACAGCCGCCTCTTCTCCAAGGGCGTGGCCTGGGCTGGCTTTCTGCAGATGACGGTGGGCGCGCTGATGGTGAACGCCACCATCCTGGCCGGTGTGAGCGACGTGCTCATGACCAGCTACGCCCCGCTCAAGGCGCACCCGGCCTTCTACCTGGGCATCATCCTGGTGGCCACGGGGACGCTGACCGCGATCTTCAACTACTTCGGGACCATCTACATCGCGAAGCGGGACGGGACCTACCAGGGCTCGGTGCCGCTGGTCGTCTTCGGCGCCACCGCCGCCGCCATCATCGGCGTCGTGACGCTGCTGCACGGCGCGCTGGTGATGATCCCGGCCCTCGGCTGGTCGCTCGGCCTCGTCGAGAGCATCGACGCCGCCTGGTACCGCCTCATCTGGTGGGGCCTCGGCCACCCGAGCCAGCAGGTCAACGTCGCGGCCATGGTCTCGGTCTGGTACCTGCTGGCCACGATCACGGTGGGCGCGAAGCCGCTCAACCAGGCGGTCTGCCGCACGGCCTTCGTGCTGTACATCCTGTTCATCAACCTGGCCAGCGCGCATCACCTCCTGGTGGACCCGGGCGTCAGCGCGGGCTGGAAGATCTGGAACACCAGCTACGCGATGTACCTCGCCGTCCTCGCCTCGCTGATCCACGGCTTCACGGTGCCGGGCTCGGTGGAGGTCGCGCTGCGCAAGAAGGGCTTCAACAAGGGCCTCTTCGGCTGGCTGTTCAACGCCCCCTGGCGTAACCCCGGCTTCTCCGCCTTCTTCATGTCTCTGGTCATCTTCGGCTTCCTGGGCGGGATCACCGGCGTGACCCTGGGCACGCAGCAGATCAACATCATCGCGCACAACACGCTGCGCATCCCCGGCCACTTCCACGTCACGGTGGTGGGCGGGACCACGCTCGCGTTCATGGGGCTCACCTACTACGTGGTGCCGCTCATCTTCCAGCGCGAGTTCTTCGCGCGCGGCCTCGCCCGGATCCAGCCCTACATCTTCGCGATCGGCATCGTGCTGATGAGCGTGTCCATGACCTTCGCCGGCTCTTCGGGTGTGCCGCGCCGGCACTGGGACGTACAGTTCTCCGGGGCGCCCTTCCAACCCAACTTCGACGCCTCTGTGCAGATCTGGCTCGGCCTGGTCGGCGTGGGCGGGACCATCGCCTTCATCGGCCTGCTGACCTTCGTACTGCTGGTCGTGGCGGCGGTCTTCTTCGGAAAGAGCAACAAGAACCAGCCCATGCAGGCGTGGTAGGAGGCTTCCATGTCCAGAGATGAGAAGGCCGCCGAGGTCTTTCAGAGCGAGCACGAGCGCGACCATGACGAGCACCACACGCCCGGCACCATGGTGCTGACGCTCATCCTGCTGGCCTGCTTCGCGGTCTACTATTTCGCCAACTGGAAGGCGCTCTCCGACGTCTGGTGGGTCCGGTAGGAGATACGCACATGCGACGCCTGCTTCAGCTCGTACACTGGCTGTTCTCGACCTGGCGCTTCGCGGTCTTCGCGATCGGGACGCTGGGGCTCACGGTGCTCTTCCTGCTGGCCATCCTGCTGTGGCCAGCGGACACCGGGGCCGTCGGGGCCTTCGCCGAGGACTTCAAGATCTGGTGCTTCGGGTACGATCCCGCCACCGGCGAGCTGGAGTGGGGCTACGTCTTCCTCTTCATCGCCCAGCCGACGGTCCTGGCCCTGGTGACCGCGGCCGTCTGGGCGAGCCCGCTGAGGGAGGCCCTGAGCGCCCCGCGCGCCCTGGTCCCCTGGCTGGGGGCCGCGACCGGCTTCACCGCGCTGACGGTGCTGTCCATGGTCGCGCTCCAGCCGACGACGGTCTCCGCGGGAGAGGGCGAGCTGCCCTTCCCCGCGGACGCCCTCCGCACCGAGATCCCCGTCCAGAGCTTCACGCTCATCGGCCACGACGGCGCGCCCGTCGAGCTCTCCGCGCTGCGGGGGCAGGTGGTCCTCATCACCGCCATCTACGCCACCTGCGGCGACACCTGCCCCATGATCTTCGCCCAGGCCCGCGGCGCCCTCGCCGAGCTGAGCCCGGACGAGCTCTCCCGCGTGAGCGTGCTGGCCATCACGCTCGACCCGACCCGGGACACGCCGGACGCGCTCGGCCGCATCGTCGCCGCGCAGCAGCTCCCGAGCCCGCCCTGGCGCCTGCTCTCCGGCGAGCCCGCCGAGGTGGAGTCCACGCTGAAGCGCCTCGGCTTCACCTGGGCGCGCGACCCCCAGACCGGCGTGATCTCGCACCCCAACCTCTTCCTGCTGGTGGACGCGCAGGGGAGGCTGGCCTACCGCTTCACGCTGGGTGACCAGCAGCAGCGCTGGCTGGTCTCGGGCCTCCGCGCGCTCATCGCGGAGCTTCGACCCGCATGAGCGCGCCCGTCGAAGCGCTCCGGGCCGGCGACGGGAGGCCCCCCGAACCCGAGCCGCGCGTGCGGGGCGAGCGGATCCTGCGCGCCCTGGACCGCGGCTGGACCTTCGCCGAGCAGGGCCTGGAGCGCCTGCTCCCCGGGCCTCTGAACCCGCTGGCCGAGGCGGGGGCCATCGCCAACGTCTCGCTGCTCCTCGCGCTGGTGTCCGGGGTCCTGCTCCTCTTCTGGTACGTGCCCAACGTGCACGAGGCCTTCGCCTCCGTCGAGGCCATGGCCCAGAGCCCCTGGAGCGCGGGGCTCATGCGCTCCGTCCACCGCTACAGCTCGGACGCCGCCGTGCTCTTCGCCGCCCTGCACGGGCTCCGGCTCTTCCTCGCCCGCCGCTTCACGGGGCCGCGCTGGCTGGCCTGGGTCACCGGGCTCGGCGCCGTCGCGGTGACCGTGGTCATCGGCTGGCTGGGCTACTGGCTGGTCTGGGACGCTCGGGCGAGGCAGGTGGCGGTGGGCACGGCGCGCCTACTGGACGCGCTCCCCATCTTCGCCGATCCGCTGAGTCGGTCGTTCCTGACCGACCAGCGCCTTAATTCATTGTTGTTTTTTGTTGTGTTCTTCGTCCACATGCTCATCCCGCTGGTGCTGGGCCTCCTGCTCTGGCTGCACATCGCGCGCCTGGAGCGCCCGCGCTTCCTCACCGGGCGGGCGCTGGGGGCGGCCGTGGTGATCGCCACGCTGGCGCTGTCGCTGATCGCCCCCGCCACCAGCGCCGCCCCCGCGCAGCTCGCCTTCCTGCCCGAGGGCTTCACCCGCGACCTCTGGTACCTGCTGCCGCTCTCGCTCACCGACCGGCTCTCCTCGGGCGCGCTGTGGGCCCTCATCCTGGTCGGCACGCTGGCCCTGCTCTCGGCGCCCTGGAGCCTCGCCCGCGAGCGCGTCCGCGTGGCGAAGGTGATCGAGTCCCGCTGCCAGGGCTGCCGTCTCTGCTCGCTGGACTGCCCCTACGACGCCATCGCCATGGTCCCGCGCGCCCCCGACCAGAATCCGCTGGCGCACATCGCCGCCGGCCCGGCGGAGATCAAGCCCGCGGGCGGCGAGAACCGCACCCACGATCTCAGCATCGTCGCCCGGGTGGACAGCAGCGTCTGCGTGGGCTGCGGCATCTGCGCCGGCTCCTGCGACAGCGCCGCCATCGGGCTGGAGTGGTTCAAGGCCCTGGACTCGCGGAAGCGCCTGGACCGGGCCCTGGATCCGGTCGGCGCCCCCAGCGCGGTCGCCTTCGTCTGCGCGAGCTCGGGCGCGGCGCGCGCGGGCGAGCTCGAGGGCTTCGTCGTGGAGACCGTCCCCTGCGTCGGCTGGCTCCACCCGCTCTCCATCGAGCGCGCCGTCCGCCACGGGGCGAAGGATGTGGCTGTCGTCGCCTGCGGGGGCTGCCGCTTTCGCGAGGGCGCCGCGCACACGGTCGCCCGCATGACGGGCGCGCGCGAGCCCGCCCTGCGCTCAGAGAAGGTGAGGCCCGAGCAGCTCCACCTCGTGAGCGCCGACACGCCGGCCGAGCTGCGCGCCGCGGCGGCCCGGATCCGCGCCGGAGCGCCCGCGGAGCCTCGGCCTCTCGGCCCCGCGCCCCGCGCCGTCGCCGGCCTCGCCGTCGCTCTCCTGGCCAGCGCCCTCGTCTGGGTCGGCAGCGACTGGCCCTACACCGTCCCCGGCGACGCCCGTCCCCAGCTCGTCGTCTCCTTCCTGCACGCCGCCCAGAGCGCCGAGCGCTGCCGCCCGCCCACCGCCGAGGAGAAGGCCTCCCGCCCCATCCACATGCAGGCCGCCCAGATCTGCGAGCGCGGCCGACCCCCCGTTCGGCTACAAGTCTGGGTGGACGGCGAGCTGGTCCACGACCACGCCTACCCGCCCGGCGGCCTCTGGTCCGACGGCGCCAGCGTGGCCGTCGCCCGGCTCCCCCTGGAGCCCGGCAGCCACCGGGTCGAGCTCGCCCTGGACGACACGGGCGAGGGCACCTTCACCCACCGGGACGCGCGGACCTTGGAGGTGGTGGAGCGCGAGCGGGCGGTGGTGGTCTTCGAGGCGGGGGGATTCGTGTGGGCGGAGGAGTGAGGCGCGCGGCTCAGTCGTCCTCCTCCTCCTCGCGCCCGAAGCTCGCCCGCAGCCAGGCGATCAGGTCCGTCATCTGCTCCGCGCTCAGGTCGAAGCCCGGCATCTCGTCCTCGCCCTCGGTGATGATCTGCCGCAGCTCGGCGTCGCTCATCTCGGGCACCTCGCGGCGCAGGTCCGGGCCCGACGCCCCGCGCCCGTCCGCGCCGTGGCAGGCGGAGCAGTAGCTCAGGTAGACCGCGTAGCCCGCGTCGGAGGCGCCGGTGTCGGTCGAGCCCGAGTGGGCGGGGTCGGTGTCCTCGGGGTCGGTGTCTTCGGGGTCGGTGTCCTCGTGGCCATCGGGGCCGGGGCCCGTGTCCCCGCCCGCCGCGCAGGCGCAGTCGCTCCAGGAGAGGCCGTCGGCCTCGCAGCTCTGGGCCCCGCTCTCCAGGTTCGGGCACAGGCAGCGCTGGGTCTCCCCCGGCGTGCAGACCGCCTTGTCGGGGGCGCAGGCCAGGAGGGCGAGGAGGGGGAGGGCGGGGAGGGGGAGAGCGAGGAGGACTTTCGGCATGGGTGAGCTCCGGGGTCAGGGTGCTTGACAGCATATTGAAAATGATTATCATTTTCAAGTCGAGGCGAGCCCCCTCGCCGACCCCCGAGCTCCACCCCCGGAGGAGGCCCATGCACCCCCCCGACCCCCACCGCCAGCCCCTGCTCCACACCCCCAACGTCCAGGTGGACGCCTGCGCCTGCGGGCACATCCACCTGACCGTCGGCGTGATCACGCTGCGCTTCGAGATCCCGGCCTTCCTCCAGCTCGTGGACACCCTCGCGCGCGCCGCGAGCCGCCTGGAGCGCCAGGCCCGACCGCCCTGGCCGACGCCGAAGCTGGAGGTCTGAGGGCCGCGCCTTGCTGTGTATCTGATTTTCAGATAATCGAACAGCATGACGCAGCGCCTCACCGCCACCCAGGCCTCCCGCGCCTTCTCCGAGATCCTGAACCGGGTCCGTTACGAGGGGGAGTCCTTCATCGTGACCCGGGGGGACGATCCCGTGGCCGAGATCCGCCCGCTCCCGGCCGCGGGCGCGTCCCGCACCGTCTCCGAGCTCGTGAGCCTCTTGATCGCCTCGAGGATGCCGGACGAGCACATGGCCGAGGATCTGGAGGCGGTCCAGGGGGCGCAGGGCCTCACGCCGGAGGATCCGTGGGCGTCCTGATCGACACCAGCGTCCTCATCCAGCTCGAGCGGTCCGGCGGCCCCCCGCGGTCGCTCCTGGACCGGATCGGGGACGAGCCGGCCGCGCTCGCCGCGATCACGGCGTCGGAGCTGCTCCACGGCGTCGAGCGGGCGTCCGGCGCCCTCCGTCGTGCGGCGCGCGCCCGCTGGGTGGAGGCCGTGTTGACCGGCTTCCCGGTGCTGCCCTTCGATCTCGAGGTCGCCCGCGTGCATGCGCTCCTCTGGGCGGATCTGAGCGCGCAGGGCGCTCCCATCGGCGCGCACGACCTCCAGATCGCCGCGACCGCGCTCACCCACGGGTTCACGGTGTGGACGGGGAACGTCCGGGAGTTCGGGTGGGTGGTGGGGCTCGGCGTGGTGGTGGGGTAGGGGGGCCTAGCGCTCCCGCGGCCGGCTCGCGACCTCGACCACCGCCGCCGCGAAGGCCACCGCCGCCGCCTCGCAGGCCCACAGCTCGCCCGCCAGCCAGGAGGCCGCGAAGTTCGTCTCCGTGGGCGGCGTGAACACCTTCATCGCCCGCACGTCCGCCGCCTTCAAGGCCGCGTCCAGGCCGATGCTGGCCTCCATGGGTGGGGCCACGAGGTAGGCCATCGGCGAGCCCGGCTGCAGCCCCGCCTGCGCCGAGAGGTAGGTGCCCAGCGAGCTGATGACGTGGGGGAAGACCGTGACGGTGCCCTTGTCGTTCGCCGCGTAGAAGCAGGCGTCGTGCTCCAGGCAGCGCAGCAGCGCGTCCAGGCCCTCGTCCACCTCGTCGATGTTGGAGCCTGCTAGAACACCTAGTATCTCTCCAGAGAGCGCGCCCGAGGCGTGGGCCGATCCGGCGTAGAAGGAGCGGGCGAAGACCACGTCCACGGGGGCGTGCTTGGTGGCCTCGTCGAGCGCCACGTAGGTCGGGTCGTCCTGGTCCACGGTGACGAGGCCGAGCGCGCGGTGGCGATCGGGGTCGGCGCCGTAGGCGCGGAGCATGGCCGGATCGGCGCCGGGGAGGCGGCGCACGCTCAGCACGCGGGGGACGATGCGCTCCAGGATCATCGGGCCACCTCGACCAGCCGGATGCGTGGCTCGGGGGCGCGGTAGCCGCCCTTCGCCACGTCCCCGAGCTCGGATGAGTAGGGTGCCAGGTCCAGCGGGACCCCGGACCGTCGCTGCTCCAGCATCGCGCCGATGAGCACGCTCAAGCGCTTCGCCGCCTGCTCCGGCGGCGTGCCGCGCATGTGGATGTTGGACATCATGTTGCGGTCGCCGTCGGTCTTGCCGATCCGCGGCTCGTAGACGAGGTAGGCGCTCATGCCGTCCCCGGTCCCCAGGCCAGGCCGCTCGCCCAGCAGGATGGCCGCCACCCGCGCGCGGGCCAGCTCGCCGATCTCGTCCTCCAGCCACACCCGGGCGAAGCGCGCGCAGACGAGCGTGCCCACGCTCCAGCCCCGCTCCTCGCAGCGCTCCTTGAGCGCGGTCGCCAGGGTCACGCCCGAGCCCATGCAGGCCACCGCGCTGAGCCCGTCGGCCACGATGATCTGCACGTCCACGCCCTGCTTCGCCTCCGCCTTCATCCGGGCCACGCTCTCGTCGGAGAGCCGGCGGCCCAGGTCGGGGCGCAAGAGAAACTCGCGGTGGTCGGTCACGCGGCTCTGCAAGGGCAGGAGCCCGTTCTGCTCGGCCCAGCCGTCGGGCAGGGTGGCGGCCACCGCGCCGTGGGCCACGGCCAGCTCCGCCTGGAACTGCAGCACCACGTCCGTCGCGTAGCGCGTGCCGACGTGCCCGATGCCCACCAGCGCCGTCGTGTGCCTGGCCGCCTCCTCAGACACCTTGCTGCGCCGCTTCGGCGAGGGGAAGACCCGGGCCGGGGGCAGCGGGATGACGGGCACCGGCGGCGGCGGCGGGAGCGGGTCCTGGCCGCCGAGCTGGACCCGCAGCTCTTCCATGAGCTGCCGCGTGCGCGAGGTGGTCAATACCTTCACTTCAGCACCGTGATGTCGCCAAAGCGCTCGCCCGGCCGGTCCCCGTGCCACAGGTCATTGTCGGAGAGCCAGGCCTCGAATTCCGGGGTCGCCGGCCGGCGGGTGAGCGCGCGCACGCTGGCGATGTCGTGGTACGACGTCGACTGGTAGTTGAGCATGATGTCGTCCCCCACGGGCAGGGCCATGAGGTAGCAGCACCCGCTGGTCGCCAGCAGCACCTTCAGGCACTCCAGCTCGTCCTGCGACATCCGCGCGTGGTAGGTGAAGCATGCGTCGCAGCCCATGGGCAGGCCCAGCAGCTTGCCCATGAAGTGGTCTTCGAGCGCCGCGCGGGTGATCTGCGGGCCGTCTTCCAGGTACTCGGGGCCGATGAAGCCGACCACCGTGTTGACCAGAAAGGGCTTGTAACGCCGCGCGAAGCCGTAACAGCGCGCCTCCAGCGTCACCTGATCCGCCCCGTGGTGTCCGTCGCTGGAGAGCGCCGAGCCCTGGCCCGTCTCGAAGTACATGAAATTGGGCCCGCGGTTGGTCGTCTTCTCCCGCATGAGCGCGTAGGCTTCGTCCATCAGCTTGATGGAGATGCCGAACGCGCGGTTGGACCGCTCGGAGCCCGCGAAGCTCTGGAACATCAGGTCCATCGGGCACCCGAGCTCCAGCGCCTTCATCTGCACCGTGACGTGGCTCAGCACGCAGTTCTGCGTGGGGATGCGGTTCTTCGTGGTCAGCGCGCCCAGGGCCCGCAGGATCTCCGCCGTGCTCTCCGGCGTGTCCGTGGCCGGGTTCACGCCGATGACCGCGTCCCCGCAGCCGTAGACCAGGCCCTCGCGGGCGCTGATCAGGATGCCGTCCACGTCGTCGGTCGGGTGGTTCGGCTGCACGCGGGAGGAGAGCCGGCCGGGCAGCCCCAGCGTCCCGTTGGCCCGCACCACCACCTGGCACTTCTGCCCCGCCGCCATCAGGTCCATGTTGCTCATGAGCTTGGCGGTGGCGGCGGCCATCTCCGGCGTGAGCCCCGGCGAGATCGCGCGGATCACCGGCCCGGTCGTGCCGCTCTCCAGGAGCCACTCGCGGAACTGACCGACGCTCAGGTGCTTGACCGCGCTGTACGCGCTCTCGTCGAGCGTGTCCTCGACCAGCCGGGTGAGCTCGTCCTGCTCGTAGGGGACGACCGGGTTCGCCCGCAGCTCAGCCAGCGTGATCTCGGAGAGCACGGCGCGCGCCGCCACCCGCTCCACCGGGTCGCGCGCGGAGACGCCGGCCAGGTCGTCGCCGCTCTTGGGCGGGTTGGCCTTCGCCAGCACCTCCTTGACGGAGGAGAAGCTGTAGGTGCTGCCTCGGATGGTCGCGCGGAGGTTCACGCCGGGAGCTTATCAGGAAACCGCCGGGCGCGCCTCCCTCAGCCCGCGGGGCAGTCGTCCACCTCCTCTTCCACCCAGGCGGTCTCGGGCAGGGCGTAGGCGAAGGGCTGCGCGAAGCCCAGATCGTAGCAGGTCTCGGCCGCGTATCGGGTGCCGTACTCCCAGCCTTGCGCGCTCTCACAGGTCGGGCCCTCGCCCTCTCACTGGTTGACGCAGTAGGCCGCGTGGTCCTCGGTCTGCTCCCAGACGCAGGGCGCGATGATCTCTGCGTCGTCGAAGCGATCTCCCTCGCAGGCGAAGAGCAGGCACAGGGCGGGGAGCAGGCTGGCACGCATGAGCACCTCCAGGGCAGGATCTCGCCCCCTGTGCGTCACCCGTCCAGATCGGGCCTCGACCTTCCGTACTCGGCACGTGTACAGGACAGGATGTCGGGTGGTCGGGGCCCTGGTGTCGCCGTTCGAGACGTAGATGGCGCGGTGGTGCTGGCGCAGCTATCTGAAAGACTCGGTCTCGCAGCCCACGACGACGTCTACGGCTGGCTCTGCGGTGTCCTCGCCAAAGAAATCCATCCACTCGTCACAGTACTCAACCCACCAGCCCGCTGCTGGGCCCTTCTCCGTACACAAGGCAAGATCCTCAGGGATGGATTCACGGCCCACATAAGCAGTAGCGCTGATCGTGTTGGTGTAGGTGTCGCCTGTTAGACAGGTTCTGTGCGGGTCGACAATGTCGATGTTCGACGTGCACAGAACCCTCACGCACTCCGAGTCAGAAGCGTCGCAGGATGGAGAGGCCTCTTCGAGCGCCGCGCAGATCTCTGCGGCCGTCGGTATAGGTTCCGTCTCTCCAGGGCAGCCCCCGCCAACAAGTGTCAGTGCCGCTATGCAGCAGGCAAGTCTGCGTTGGCGGCAGTGTATTGCCCAGCTCCTCAGCATCTTCGCCTACCTCCATCGGTCCGATGGCCTGCCGGAGTAGTAACTCAGGAGGGCGGTCGTGGAGAAACCATCCCCTTAACCCGGAACGTCCATCAAGAAGCCGCGACCTCAGCGCCCGCCATCCCCTCTGCGCGCTCCGCGAACTCAGCGTTCTCCGCGCTGAATCGCCCGCTACGGCCAGGGATCTCCCGTTGTCCTCAGGCCGCAGTCCGAGGCCGAGACACCGGGCCGTGTCGGAGCTTCGTGCTTCTGGCCAGAATCTCCGAATCAGCTCAGAGGAAGCCGAGTTTGCAGAGGGCGCAGAGGTTCGGGCGGGAGGCAGGGGGCCTGGCTCGGCTGAGCAGATGAGCGGTCGCATCTTGGGGAGGGCGCCCTTGTCCAGGACCGGGATAGAATGACGTATGACCCTCGCCCTGCTCCTCCTCGCCTGTTCGCCCGAGCCCAAGCCGACGCCGGAGGGCGAGTCGCCCGCGCCGGAGGACAGCACCCCACCCGACCCCGTGGACACCGACACCGGGGCCGCGCCGCACACCGGCGACACCGGCACCGAGCAGATCCCCGACCCCTGCGCCGACGCGAGCTGGCCCGCGGTCGCGCTCAACGAGCTGCTCGCGGCCAACCTGAGCGGGATCGCCGATGGATCGGGCGAGACGCCCGACTGGATCGAGCTGGTCAACCGCGCGGACGAGGAGGTGGATCTGGCGGGCTGGAGCCTGGAGGACGCCGACGGCAACGCCTGGACCTTCAGCGCGCTGACGCTGGCGCACGACGAGATCCTGCTGGTCTGGGCGGACGGTGAAGACAGCCAGGGGGACGTGGACGCGGGCGGCGAGGTCCACCTCAGCTTCAAGCTCTCGGCGGAGGACGCCGGGGTCCGGCTGCTGGCGCCCGACGGCTGCGCGGTGGACGAGGCAAGCCCGGGCCGTCTCTACGGCGACGTCTCCTTCGGCCGCGCCGGGGATGACCGCTCCGCCTGGGAGTATTTCCTGGAGCCTACCCCCGGCGAGGAGAACTCGACCGAGAGCCGCCCCGCCTTCGCCGAGACGCCCACGCTCTCGCCCGATCCGGGCTTCTACGACGCCGACGTCGAGGTCACGGCCAGCTCCACCGAGGCGGGCGCGGTCATCACCTGCACCCTCGACGGCAGCGAGCCCGCGGAGGACGACACGACCTGCGAAGCGCCGTTCACCGTGGACGGCTCCAGCCAGCCGGCGGTCGTCCGCGCCCGCGCCTTCGTGGACGGGCTCTGGCCCAGCCGCATCGCCAGCAGCACCTACGCCGAGCAGGCGGAGCTGCTGGAGCAGGGGATGTACATCGTCTCCCTGATCGTGGACCCGGTGGACATGTTCAGCGACGAGACCGGGATCTACGCCTTCGGCCCCGCCGACTACGAGGCCTGGTACCCCTACTTCGGCGCGAACTTCTGGGAGGACTGGGAGCGCCCCGTGCGCGTGCAGATGTGGGACGGCGAGGGCGATCTGGTGGTCGATCAGGACGCTGGCATCGCGATACATGGCGGTTACACGCGCGCTTTCGATCAGAAGAGCCTGCGCCTCTACGCCCGCAGCGCCTATGGCCCTGGTGAATTCTCCGGGCGCTTCTTCGAGACCGAGGAGATCGACGAATTCCAGACCCTGGTGCTCCAGATCGGGATGGACTGGTGCTCCACCCACCTGCAGGAGGTGACCCTGCCCACCCTCCTACGCGACGCGGACGGCCACCTGCTACCGGGCGCGGACGTGGCGGCCTGGGAGCCCGCGCAGGTCTGGATCAACGGCGAGTACTGGGGCTACTACAACCTCCGCGAGCGGATGGACGGCGACTGGATCGAGGCGCACCACGGCTACGACGCCGACGCGCTCGACCGGGTGGAGCTGGGCTGGACCCACGACGCCAACTGGGAGCTGGAGCAGGGGAGCTGGGACAACTTCTACGCGCTGAACGACTTCGTCGAGAGCGCCGATCTGTCCGACCCCGACACCTGGGAGGCTTTCGACGCCATGGTGGACCTGGACAGCCTGGCCACCGCCATCGTCGCCGAGGCCTGGATTGGGAACACGGACTGGTGGTACAACAACCTGCGCCTGTGGCGGCCCCAGGAGGAGGGCGGCCAGTGGCGCTGGATGGTCTACGACTTCGGCCACGGCTGGACGGTCATGGACTACGACCAGATCGCCTACAGCGTCACCTGGTCGGGGGACGGGCTGCCCATCGCCGACGCCCTGGAGAACGACGAATTCCGAACCCTGCTGGCGAATACGGCCAGCGACCTGCTGAACACCAGCCTGGAGGGCGACGCCGCCCAGTCCACCTTCGATGGCATGGTCGACCGCGCGAAGCCCGCCATGGAGGCCCACATGGACCGCTGGTGCGACGGCTCCGTCAGCAGCTTCTATACCAGCGTCTCCTATGCCCGGACCTTCGTGAAGTTGCGGGAGGACATCCTGCGCGACGACGTGCAGGGCGCCCTCGACCTGGACGGCCAGGCGGAGCTCACCCTGGAGACCAGCCCCGCGAGCGCCGGCAGCTTCCAGCTCACCGCGGTCAGCGTAGACGAGCCGTTTACCGGCGTCTTCTACACCGGCGTGCCCGTCACCATCACCGCCGTCCCCGCCGCGGGCTACACCTTCGCCGGCTGGTCCGACGCGAGCCTGGGGGACGAGGCCACGGTCCGCGTGGAGCTGGACGGCGACGCGACGCTGACGGCGGAGTTCGTGGCGGAATGACGCTTCCGGTTGGAGTGTTCGCCGTTATGGGGCTGTGTGCACATGTATGGTCCAGATGCATCGAGAGGAGCTGAATCCAGATGAGTCACCTGGCGAACGTGAGCATGTCGGAGCTTGTCCACCTCCTCGAGAGGACATACACCCCGGATGAGTTTCAGCTTGGACTGAGGCTGGCACCTTTCGCTGCTGGGGTGGACGCGCCCGCGCTGACGGCGCTCGCGGGCCAGGTCGAACACCTGAGTAGAGGGGTCAGTACGGCCTATTTCGCGGAGCTCATCGCAGTGGCTGAGCGGCGAGGGATGCTGGAGATGATCCTGCTCGTGGGGAGGGAGGGGCGGCCGTTTCGTCGCCAGGACTTCGATACGGTGTTGAGGGCGTTGAGATCTGCGCGAAAGGGTGACGTGTTGGCCAGCGGCGAAGAGCTCCAGCGGGCGTCTCATCCGAGTCCTGAGAAGTCCTCCTTCACCATTCTGAGGAACCGGGAAGTGCTCCTGCGGGAGGCGCAGATGTTCTCCCATAGCTTGGAGGCGTTGGAGGGTCAGATACTGGAGCGTATCCACTCGGTCTTCACGACACAGGATTTCGTTGGGGGCGCAGACGGGCATGCGGGGCGTCGAGCGGCGGAGCGGGTGCTCGCGCGCGGCGGTGTCTCCGCGGAGGCGGCCTTGGGGGCCCTCCTCATGCTGCTGAACCCGGTGCAGTACTCCTGGCTCGCCGCAGCCTACAACCTTCTGCCCGCCTGGTTCGAAGGGCCCGATGACCCAAGTTTCATGCGTCACTATGAGCGGCGTCTGCGATTGACGTTGGAGCGAGGCGGGCCGAGACCAACGGCATGCGTGGACGTGCTCGGTTCGCGAGGGCACCAGCTCATCCTCACGCTGAACAAATTCGTCGAGGACATCCTGCAAGATGCTCGGCATAGAAGATCTCCACGTCTCACCGACATCCAGGTGCGCATCCTCGTGCGCGATCCACAAAGTCTCCTGAACCGGCATGCCTACTTCCAGCACGCGCAGGGGGCCCTTTTCGATGCCCGAATCGGCCTGACCTTGAAGCAGATGCCCCCCGGACAGCTTCAGCCCTTTCACGGCAATGCCATGGGCTTCATCCTGGACGAGGGGCAGGATAGCTCCAGCAGCTTCAAGCGCCACTATGAGCACCTCTACCTCGGGCTCATGGAGGTCGCGCCCGACGTGGCCGAGGATCTGCCATTGACCTTCGCAGGACCCTACATGTACCTGGACAGGCCCCCGAATTCCGAGCTTGCGCAAGTGGCGTACATCAAGGGGTGCTTTGACTGCTTCGCGTCCTGGATGGACTACCACTGGCGAACCTCTACCACCGTCTTCGAGATCGGCGCCACGGGTCCCTGATCGGCACAGCCTTGGCGCGACACGGATGTCGTGGTCTCCGCGCTGCTCCGCGTCGGGCGATCTGGTATAACACAGGTGTAACATCTGTTACACATCCTGGCACATCCTATGCATGGCTGGTGGCCAGGAGACCACACCATGAACCGCAGCCTGTTCCTTCTCCCCGCCCTGCTCCTCGCCTGCACCCCCGTCATCGAGGACAACTCGCTGGAGGGCGCCGAGTTCTCCGGCGGCTCCGAGGTCGCCGAGACGTTCACCGGCGCGCTCGCCGCCAGCGCGGGCGCGGAGGAGGGTGACTGGTCGATCAGCGTCGGGGATCAGAGCTTCGAGCTCCACTCCCCGAGCCGCGCCGACCTCTCCGCCTTCTCGGGCGAGGTCAGCCTGACCGTCGGCGAGGCCTGGGACATCGCGCCCTCGGTCCTGCTGGAGGACGCGAGCGGCGTGGCCTATGTCGCCAGCCACAGCGCCGAGGAGGACGGCAGCACGGCCTTCGGTCGCTCCGTCTGGCGCTTCGGCGAGCCCATCGGCCACGGCGTCATCGTCAACGAGTACGACGAGGAGAACGAGGTGACCTTCCTGGAGGTCGAGGTCACCGACGACAACGGCTCCCAGATCGTGCTCCCCGGTGAGCCCGCCGAGATCACCCTGGACGGCGTGCTCTACCGCTTCACGGTGGTCGCCGCCTACCAGCCCGAGCAGGAGCGCCGCGCCAAGTGCGGGCCGCCGGACATGCTGAGCGTGGAGATCGTCCGCGCCGAGCAGCCCGACCTCACCCCGCTGGCGCGCCCGTCCAGCGCCCGCGCCCCGATGGGGAGCTGCGGCTGAGGGTCAGCCCTCCGGCCCGTACAGGTCCTCGAGCGTCCTCCAGCGCAGCCCCTCCGGGAGCTTCCCCGTGGGGGGACGCTGGCTCATGACGCCCAGGCGCAGGGTGGCGCCGCGCGCGTTGGGAAAGAGGCTGGCCTTCCGGCTCAGCTCGCGTCCCAGCTCCGCGGCGTCCGGGGGGGCTCCCCACCGGCACTCCACGAGCTCGGTGATCCCGTCGCCGCGCAAGGCCACCAGGTCGACCTGGACCTCGGGCGACCAGTACTCGCCGATCTCGAAGGGGGCCTCGAGCCCCTCCTCGGCCAGCAGCATGGGGGTCGCCTCGGCGCAGAGGGCCTCGAAGCGCCGGCCGAACCAGCCCTGAAGCTCGGGCTCGATGCGGCGCGCGTAGGTGACCGAGGGCCCCATGTGGCCGAGCAGGCTGAGGTTCGGGTAGACGAAGCGGAACCAGAACTGCAGCAGTGGATCCTGGAGGGTGTAGCGCACACGCCGCGGGTTGGGCGGTCCGCCGTCCAGAGGGTGGCGCTTCTTCACGTAGCGCAGCTCGGCGAGGGTCTGGAGGTAGTAGGGGAGGCTGCGCGCGTTGATCCCGCTCCGGGCGGCGATCTCGGGCAGGGTGCCTGCCCCCTCGGCGAGGGCCATCAGGACGGCGTAGTAGGTGGGCAGCTCGCGCAGCTCCTCGCGCAGCAGGAAGTCCGGCTCGCGGTGCATGGGGGCGAACTCGTCCAGGAGCTGCTCGCGCAGGTTGGCCTCAAACGAACGGTCGGGGTCGAAGCGCAGCAGATAGGCGGGCACGCCGCCGCAGACGAACCAGATCTTCGCCACCTCCTCCCGGGACCAGCCTGGGTGGAAGGCGCGCGCCTCGCGGAAGTCGAAGGGCTGGAGCAGGATCTGGGCGGTGCGGCGCCCGAACAGCGGGCTCTCCGAGCCCAGCACCTCGCGCTCCATGAAGCCGATGAGCGAGCCGCAGAGCAGCACCAGCACGTCGTCGCTCCGCGACCAGCGGCGGTCCCAGAGCTCCTGGAGCACGCTGGGGAGCTCCGGGCTGGCCTCCACCATCCACTGGAATTCGTCGAGCGCCAGCACCAGCTTGCCCGGACGGGGGCGGCTGGTGACCGCCTCCAACGCCTGCTTCCAGCTCTCGCAGCGGATCTGGGCCAGCAGGGGTTCGCCCAGGTCCTGAGCGGCTGCGGCGAGGAAGTCGGCGATCTGCAGGGCGGCGGGTCCGCGCTTGCCCACCGCGTAGACGCCCCGGCGCCCCTCGAGGAAACGCTGGATGAGGGCGCTCTTGCCGATGCGGCGGCGCCCGTAGATGGGGATGAGCCCGCTCTGGGGCGCGGACCAGGCCCGCTCGAGCAGGCGGAGCTCACGGTCGCGGCGGAGGAAGCTCGGCGAGGGCTGCTTCATGAGCTCCCTGTATCTCGACAAGTCACGACTCGACAAGTCATGACTTGTCGAGTCGTGTCCTGATCATCACTTCGCCGGCTGCGGCTCCTCCTCCAGGTCGTGCTGCTTCGCCGCCTTGAACACCCGCTTCCAGATCCAGTCGCGGGCGGAGGTCAGGGTGTCGTAGAAGGTCGGGATCACCAGCAGCGTCAGCACCGTGCTGGTGATGACGCCGCCGATGACGGCGCGGCCGAGGGGGGCGCGGAAGTCTCCGCCCTCGCCGTGGCCGATGGCGACGGGGATCATGCCGGCCACGATGGCCACGCTGGTCATGAGGATGGGGCGCAGGCGCGTCCCGCCCGCCTCGATGATGGCCTCCTTGCGGCTCATCCCCTTCTCCTCCGCCCATTTGGCGAAGTCCACCAGGAGGATGGCGTTCTTCGCCACGATCCCGAAGAGCAGCGTGATGCCGATCATGCTCATCAGGTTCAGCGTGGAGCCGGTCAGAAGGAGCGCGAGCATGACCCCGATGAGCGAGAGCGGCAGCGAGGCCATGATGGCGATGGGCTCGAGGAAGCTGCCGAACTGCACGACCAGGATGAAGTACATGAGCAGGATCGCCACGCCCAGCGCGCCCAGCGTGCGGCCGAAGACCTCGGCCTGCTGCTCGACCTGCCCGCCCTGGCGCAGGCCGTAGCCCGCGGGGAAGGCGAAGCTCTTGAGCTGCTTCTCGATGCCCTCACTCACCGCGGAGAGCGGCAGCCCGCGGGCGTTGGCCTCCACGGTGATGACGCGGTCGCGGTCGAGGTGCTGGATCTGCGCCGGCCCGCGGGCGGGCTCGACGCTGGCGATCTGACCGAGGGTGATCGTGCGCGTGCCGGTGGGGCCCTGGACCATGAGCGGCAGAGAGGCGAGGTCGCTGGCCCGCTCCCGCGCCTCCGCGCTCAGGCGGACGCGCACCACCCGGGTCTCCCCGGAGGGATCTACCCAGTCGCCCACGTCCAGCCCGGCGAAGGCGGGCCGCAGGGCCTGCGCCACCGTGCCCAGGCTCAGGCCCAGGCTGGCCGCCAGATCACGGTCGAGCTCCACCTCAAGCTCGGGGCGCTGCCCGCCGGTCGAGAGGCCCACGTCCACGGCGCCGGGCACCTTGCGGACCTCCTCGGCCACCTTGTCAGCGAGATCGGAGAGGACGTTGATGTCCGGCCCCTGAAGCTGGAGCTGGATCTGCTTCTGAGGCCCGAAGCCGGTGGCGACGGAGGCCTCCACCCCGGCGAGCGCGTCCATGGCGGGGATCACCTGGTTGACGATCTCCTCCTGGCCGCGCTGGCGCTCGGCCTTGGGGACCAGGCGCACGTAAAGGCTGGCCTCGTCCACCGCGCCGCTGCTCGCGCCGATGGTGGTGAAGACGTAGCGGACCTCCGGCTCCTGGGTGGCGAAGGCCACGGCCTCCAGGGCCTTGGCCCGGGTGTAGGCCAGGCTGGAGCCCGGGGGCATCTTCAGGTAGACCTGGAACTCGCTGTTGTCTGTGGTGGGGAAGAAGGCCGAGCCCACCGCGCCCGAGAAGGGGAGCGCCAGGGCGGCGAAGAAGCTCAGGGTCGCCAGGGAGAACATCGCGATCCGGTGCCCGAGGGCCCAGCGGATGAGGCGCTTGTAGCCCTCGGTCCGGCGCTCCAACCAGGAGTTGAAGCGGTGGAGCACGCGGCCCACGAACCCGCGCTGCCCGGCCTCGATCTCGGGGTCCGGCCAGTAGGCCGAGAGCATCGGGTCGAGCGAGAAGGACACCAGCAGCGAGACGGCGACGGAGCTGGCGATGGTGAGCGCCATGGGGCCCAGCCACTGCTCGGAGAGCCCGCCCATGAAGGCGATGGGCACGAAGACCACGACGATGGAGACGGTGGTGGCGGCGACGGCCAGCCCGATCTCGGCTGTGCCCTCGCGCGCCGCGGTCATGTGGTCCTTGCCCATCTCCATGTGGCGCACGATGTTCTCGCGCACGACGATGGCGTCGTCCACGAGGATGCCGATGGCCAGGGACAGGCCGAGCAGCGACATCGTGTTGAGCGTGAACCCGAAGACGAGCACCGCGATGAAGCTGGCCAGCACGCTGACGGGCAGGGCGAGGCCGGTGATCACGGTGCTGCGCCACGAGGCGAGGAAGGCGAAGACCACCAGCACCGTGAGCAACGCGCCCTCGAACAGCGTGCGCTGCACGTTGGCCACGGAGTTCCCGACGCGCTCGCCCGAGTTGCGGACGACGGTGAGCTCGACCTCGCCGGGCAGGCCCTCCTTCACCTTCTCCAGCCGCTCCAGAACGCGCTCGGCGACCGCGGTGGTGCTGGCGTTGGTCGCCTTCACCACGTTGACGCCGACGGCCTGCTCGCCGTTCATGAACGCGAGGCTGCGCGCCTCCTCGGTGCCCACCGAGACGGTGGCCACGTCGCCCAGCCGGACCAGCTTGCCCTGGGAGCCGTAGAGCGTGATCGCGGCGAAGTCCTCGGGCTTCGTGAGCCGGCCGCTGAGGCGGATGGTGCGCTCCTCCCGGGCGGCGGTAACGCGGCCCACGGGGGCGGCGAGGTTGGAGGTCTGGAGCGCGCCGATGACCTGACCGACGCTCACGCCCGACGCCTCCAGCGCGTCCGGGTGCAGCTCGACCAGCAGCTCCGGCTCCACGCCGCCGACCACGTCCACGCGGGCCACGCCCGACAGGCTCTGGAGCTCGCGGGTGATGCTCGGATCGGCCAGCTTCGTCAGCTCGGCCGGGGAGAGGGTCTTGGACGAGAGCGTGATCGACAGGATCGGGAAGTCCTGGGGATCGAAGCGCGAGATGATCGGCTCTTCCAGCTCCGGCGGGAGGTCGGCGCGGGTCTCCGAGATCTTGTCCCGGATGTCCTGCGTGGCCTGCTGGAGGTCCTTCTCGAAGTCGAACTCGACGACCACGTTGCCGAAGCTGTCCAGCGACGTAGACGTCATCTTCTTGACGCCCGAGATGCCGGCGATGGCGTCCTCGATGGGGGACACCACCTCGCGCTCCACGGTCTCGGGGCTGGCGCCGGGGTAGACCAGGGCCAGGGCGACGACGGGCGGGTTGACCTCGGGGAACTCATCCGTGTCCAGCGCGAACAGCGCGCCGACGCCGAAGATGGCCAGCGCCACCATCAGCACGATGGTCACGATGGGCTTGGAGATCGAGAAATCGGAGATCCACATGGCCTAGCCCTCCGTGCGCACGTTCACGGCGGCGCCCACGGGCAGCGAGCGGGCGGCGCCCACCAGCACCTGATCGCCCGCCGAGAGCCCGCTCTTGATCTCCACGCGGTCGCGTTCGGCGTCGGTGATCCCGAGCTCGACCGTGATCTGCTCGATCTTGCCGCTGTTGACGCGCAGGACGTGGTCGCCGTCCAGGGCGTCGGCGGGGAGCACCAGCCCGGAGTGGGTCTCGGCGGCAACCCGCCCCTCGGCGAAGAGCCCGGCCAGCAGGGTGCCATCCTGATTCGGGATGGTGACGAGCACCGGGATCTGGCGGGTCGTGGCGTCCACGCTCGGGGACACGCGCTCCACCGTGCCGGTGAACGCGCGGGAGCCCATGCCCTGCACGACGAAGCGCACGGTGGCGCCCACCGGGGCCTGACCGGCCTGATCGGCGGGGATCGCCCCCTCCAGGCGCAGCGTGCTGGGCTCGATGACCGTGAACAGCGCGCTGCCCAGCGCGGCCACGTCGCCCTGGCGGATGTTGCGCTCGCTCACCACCCCGTCGAAGGGGGCGCGGACGGTGGCGCCGCTGAGCTGCTGGCTCGCCCCGGCGCGCTGGGCGCGGGCGGCCTGGACCTGGGCGCTGGCGGCCTTGAGCTGGGCCTCGGCGACCTCCACGTCGCGGTTGCTCAGCGCGCCGGCCTCCTTCAGGCGCGTGACGCGCTCGAGCTCGCGGCGGGCGTTGGCCTCGTTGGCCTCGGCCGCGGCCACGCTGGCCTCGGCGCTGGCGAAGGACTGACGGAGCGCGGTGCTCTCCAGGGTGGCGAGCACCTGGCCCTTCGTGACGCGGTCGCCGATCTCGACGTTGACGCTCTCGACGTCGCCGCCGGCCTCGGCGCGGATGACGGCGCGCGCGCGGGCCTCCAGCGTGCCCGAGATGCGGGGGCCGGCGGAGATGTCCTCGGCGGCGACGGTCGTGACGTCCGAGGTGTTGAGCAGGATGGTGGCCGCGTCTGTCGCGGCGGGCTGCGGGCCGCCGCCGCAGGCGAGGAGGAGGGTGAGCAGCAGCATGGGGGGCCTCATCAGTAAGAGGATGCGCCGGAGCCGGCGGAGAGCGGGAGCGCGGGCAGCAGGGCGGCGCGGATGCGGGCCACCTGGAGGTCGCGGGCGGCCTGGGCCCGGTTGACCTCCGCCTGCTGGAGCTGGACGCGCGCGTCGGTGAGCTCGGTCTGGGTGGAGATGCCCTCCTGGTAGCGGGTCTCGGCGATCTGCCAGGCCTTCTCGGCCTGGGCCACCGTGCTCGCCGTGGCCTGCCACTGGGCGAGGGCCGCCTCCAGGCTGGCGTCGGTGTCGGCGCTGTCCATGTCGGCGAGATCGCGGACCATCTCCAGGCGCTCGCGGGCAGCCTCGGCGTCGGCCCGCGCCGCGCTGAGCTCGGCCCGGTAGTAGCCGCCGGAGAAGAGCGGCACCGAGAGGGAGACCGCGCCGCTGACGTTCTTGCGCCAGTCGGCGTCGGGGAAGGGCTGATCGGGGTACTGCACCAGCCCGTAGCTGAAGGAGGCGCCGAGGTAGGGCAGGGCGCCTGAGCGCGTGAGGCCCAGGGTGGCCTCGGCGCTCTGCACGGCGAGCTCGCTCTGGACCACAGACGCGCGGGAACTCTGGCCCTCTCCTCCGGCGAGCTCGACGGCGAGCGCGGCGACGCTGTCCGGGGCCTCGTCGCCCAGCGGCGTGACGAGGTTGAGCGGCTCGTCAGGGGGGAGGTGGAGGATGCGCCGCAGGTTGGCCTGGGAGAGCCGCTGGATCCGGCGCTGGTTGATGAGCGCCACCCGCTGGTTCTCGGCGGTGACGCTGGCCCGCAGCACCTCGAAGTCCGGCGCGCGCCCGACCTCGTTGGCCAGCTTCGTGTTGGCGAGCGTGGTCTCGGCCCGCGCCAGGCTCGCCTCCAGGATGCTCACCATCCGGTCGGCAAGCAGCGCGTCATAATAGGCCTGGGCCGCCGCGAGCACCGCGCTGGCCCGCGCCGAGTCGAGCTGGGACTCGGCCAGACGGTGCCCCGCCTCGGCCAGCTTGCGCGTCGCCAGCACGCGCCCGCCCTGGTAGATGCCCTGCGAGGCGCTGAGCCCCAGGCGCCAGGTGTCGGCCTTGCCAAAAGGCAGGTCGGCGAAGGGGTTCGCGCCGCCGGTGTCGCCGAAGAGGTCGTCGTACTCGCTGGCGAAGGTGTGGGAGTAGCTGGCCGAGCCGCTCACCTGCGGCAGCCAGCTGGAGAGGGCGGAGCTCTGGCCGGCGCGGGCGCTCTCGACCGAGAGCTCCGCGGCGGCGACCTCCTCGCTCTCGTCGAGCGCGCGTCGGAGCGCGTCCTCGAGGGGGAGGTCCGCGGCCAGCGCGGACGCGATCAACGCGAGGAACATGTCTGGACTCCGATGCCTCTCAGGAACAGGGGGAGGTAGTGGCCGACGGCCTCGGCGGGGGTGGGCATGCCGGGGGCGGCGAAGTCGGCGTGGATGGCGGTGGCGAAGAGCGAGCCCATGAGCATGGCGGCGGCCATGCGGGGGTCCCAGTCCCCTCCGGCCAGACCGGCCTCGCGCGCGCGGGACAGGTAGCCGCTCAACTCGGCGTGGATGCCCGAGGGGTGCTTGTTCGCGTGCGCGCAGGCGTCCGGGTACTGCGTGCGCTCGGCCAGGCTGGCGGCGAGGACGTGGCGCGCGGCGTGGAGGCGCTCCATGTGCACCTGGCACCACGCCGCGAGCTCCGCCGCGGGGTCCTGGGGCCGCTCCGGCAGCGGCGGGGCGGGATCGCGGGTCGCCTTGCGGTGCAGGGCCGCCAGCAGCAGCCGCTCTTTCGAGCCGAAGTGACGGAAGATCGTCACCTCGTTGACGGCGGCCTCCTCTGCGATACGACGGGTGGTCGTGGCGCGGAAGCCCACCTCCTCCAGGATGCGGAGGGCGGCGTCGAGGATTCGCTCGTCGGTGGTCACGGCCAGTGGGTATAGCCACGGGCTCGAGCCGTGCAAGTGCTCACTTGCAATTCAGCGCGCGCGCTGAAAAGATCTCTCAGCCTCCGTTGATCAGGAAATCCACGAAGAGCTGGCGGATCTGCGGCTGCTTCCACATGTCGCCGTGCCCTGCGCCCGGGAGCGTGACCAGCTCTCCCTGCGGCAGCCGGGCCGACAGCCGCTCGCCCATCGCGTGCGGGATGAGCGCGTCGGCGTCGCCGTGCAGCACGCGCACCGGCACCTTCACCCCTGGCGCGCGGCCGAAGGAGTCGAAGGTGTCCTTCATCAGCAGCCGCACCGGCAGCCAGGGGTACTGGAGCGCGGCCACGTCCGGCAGCGCGGTGTAGGGCGAGACCAGCATCACGCGGCTCCCCCAGCCCTCCGCCGCCATCGCCATCGCCACCCCGCTCCCCAGCGACTGGCCGATCAGCCGGAGCCGCTCGCGCCCGGCCTTCGCCGCGATGTCCTCCAGCGCGGCGCGCGCGGCGCCCAGGATGCTCTCCTCCGAGGGCGAGCCCTCCAGCAGCCCGTAGCCCGGGTACTCCACCGCGGCGTAGCCCGCCCCCGCCTCGCGCGCCCAGTCGCCCAGGAAGGTGTCGCGCAGGGCCTGGCCTCCGTTGCCGTGGAAGAAGACCACCACCGGGGCGTCCGGCGTCGGCGGCGCGCTCCAGGCGTAGAGCAGCCCCTCGCCCCGCACGATCTCCGCGCCCGCTGCGGTCTGGATGACCTCTTTCGGCGCCGGGAAGACCAGCGCGCGCTGGCGGACATACATGAAGGTGCAGATCCCCGCGTAGAGCAGGACCATGGCCGCGAAGAGCCCGGAGAGGCGGGATTTCCAGCGCTGCATGAGGCCTCCGCGAGGATGCTCGCATGGATCGAGGGGGTGACGGACGTCCGTCAGTCGACGGTCGACGGGAAGCGCGGAGAGTCGGCGTAGAACCGATGGCACGGGGCTTGCTTTGGGAGGGCAGCACGCGCAGAGCGGCGCGGGAGGTCCCATGCGGTACGAGCAGCAGCCCCAGATCGATCAGGAGTCAGCGTCGCCGGAGGTGGAGAGCCCCTCCTCGGAAGGGAGCGGTCTTGGGAGCCTTCTGCTCCGCCAGGCGATCGGCGGGAACAACGCGATGCTGGACCTGCTCGGCCTGCGATCAGCGGAGGAGAAGGCGGGGATGGCGGGGATGGTGGAGGGTGGCCGCGTGGGCGCGACCTGTCTGTTGGACGGGGTGGCGGCGGGGGTGAAGGGCGCCACAGGGCGCGCGCGCAAGGCGGCGTGGGAGCTGAACCCGGCGTTTGGGCTGTTCGGCGACCTGCTGGGAGAGCAGACGGACTTCGCGGTGGACATGACCGCGGGCTTCGCGAAGGGCGGGGTGGACACGGTGGCGGGCCTGGGGGCGCTGTGGGCGGATCCGCTGGGGGCGGCGGCGGGTCTGAGCTCGCTGGCGGCGGCGGCGCCGACACCGCTGAACCCGTTCAAGGTGGGCCGCGAGCTGCTGCAGGCGTCAGCCGGGGAGGGGAGCGTAGGGGATGCGCTCCTGTCCGGGTTGAACCCTGCGGTGACCTGGGAGGAGGACAAGGGGATCCTGGGCGCAGGGCTGAAGAGCGTCATCGAGCCGTATCAGCGGTCGCTGGAGGCTGGAAAGCCCGGAGAGGTCCCGGGCCGGCTGCTTGCGGAGTTCGGCCCGGATCTGCTGGAGCTGGGGTGGGCGGCGTTTGCAGGGAAGGCGAACAAGGCCGCGGATCTGGGGAAGGTGGCCGAGGCGGCCAAGAGGCTCGACCTGGGGCCCTTCGACAATCTGGCCTCTGGGGCCTTCAAGTGCATGGAAGACAGTCATGGACCCCGGAACAGTCCAGGAGATCTCTCCGAGCTCTCCCACCTCCCGGAACAGGAGGCCTTCGACGCCCCGATCCGGCGCCGGCGGCCGTCTGGCGTCTCCGAGGAGGACTGGGAGCGACAGATCCAGTCCATCTATGGGTATGTAGAGAGAGCGGACCCAAAGAACGGGAAGGCTGCGGGGCTATACCTCAGTCGGCGCACACCACCAGAGCTGAGGGCTGAGGTGCTCTATCACGAGCTGAACCACCTCTACGCGAGCCCCAAGCTGACGGGGCGCGACGGCCTCGCGTTCAACGAGGGATTCACCTCCGTGCTCACGGGGCGCCAGCTCGGGATCGTGCCTTCGACCTACCCGAACACCTGCCTCGAGATGCGCCGGATCATCGATCTGGTCGGGATGGAGTTCGCGATGGAGACCTTCCACTCGGGCGATCTCGGGCGCCTGGCGATCAACGTGATCGAGGCCAGCGGAGGCGAGGGGCCCTCCATCCGAACGACCCTGATGGAAGCATTTCAAAGAGACAGTCTGCGCTGATTACCAAGGCAGGAGCTCATCATGTTTCATCCAGACATCCCACGACATCCCGGCGCGATGTGCGCGATCGTCCGCAGGCCGGGCCCGGAGACGGGCGAAGGGCCTGGCGTCGACCTGTCTCGAAGGACGCCCGACCAGGTGCGGATGGAGCTCCTCCAGAGGGCGCTCTCCCACCTCTACGCGTGCCGTCGCTTCCCGGGGATCACGGGGCATGCGCTGGAAGAGGCGTTGATCCAGTGCTTCGTCGACAAGAGCATGGAGGGGAAGACCAGCTTTTATCCCAACCTCCTGGGGTTGGGCCAGGCGCTGGAGGCCAGGGTCGGTCGAAGGGTGCTGATGGACTGCTTTCACCATGGAGGGGTCGGGAGACTTCTCTTGCACCTCTTCGGTCGCGGGGGAATCGACCGGATGCCGGCCCTTCGGTGGGCCCTCCTGCGAGGATACTTCTCCGACGTAGGCGGAATCCTCCATGATCCTCCGCTGTCTGTCCCGCAGGCGCAGCCGAGCCTGGCCCGTACCGGGCAAGAGCACGTTCGCGTCCAGGTCAGTTTCGGCTGGGGTCTGGAGGAGGGCGGCGGAGTCCTCGAGTCCTGGCTCTGGAGCTGGCTCTGGCCGCGTCCGTGGCATGATCCCTGGCGCAGGCCACCCTCCATTCAGGGTGGACTCCCCCGCTGTGAGGCCTCGACCTCCCTCGTCGGGCCGCGCTCCGATCAGAGCCGTGAGGAGGCGCGAGGGCCTGAGCTCGTCTTCTTCGAGGAGCTCGAGGCCCCGAGCTGGTTCGGCTGCAGCCTGGTCTCGGTGGACGGCTCGGCGCCTGTGGAGGTTCAGATTGACGCGCGCTCGTCGCAGACGACGCTGACGCTCTGGTTGCACCCATGGGTCTACTACGAAGGTGGGGGGCGCGAGGCTCTGGCCTGCGAGCTGGCCACGCTCCTGTTCTGCAAGCCAGGGTGGATTCGAGTTGCAGTGGATCCCCATGACGACCTTGGGGTGTGCCTCAAAGAGCAGAGGGCGGCGGGTCTGCTCGCGCTGGCGGCGTTCCTACCAGAGCTGGAGTGGTCCGCGAGCGGGGCCCTCCTGCCTCACCACCTCGGCGCCTGGGCGAGGATGCTCGCGCGCGGCGTGGAGGGAAAGAGGCGTCGCACGGGCGTCGCAGCGCTGGTGAGGATTGGGGACGACATGGGGCTCTCCGTGGGTGAGGCGGCGCTCAACAGCGTCCTCGCCGCGACGGCCTCCACGTGCGCGAGCCGACCTCGGCCCAGGACATCGTTCGTGGAGGAGGAGCGCTTGGAGCTGCTTCCTCCTCGATGGATTGAGGAGCCCATCTGGGGCGATCTCTCCGGTGTGGCCTGCGCGCAGCTCGCCGACGGAACCTGGCGTCAGGAGTCAGGCTCGATTCGGGAATGTGCGGCGCGGCTGAGGTCCTGGGCAGAGGACGGGGGGCTCCGGCTCGGGGCGGTGTGCCCTGGCTCCCCAGACGCCGTGGCGTCCGTTCTCTCGGAGGGACTGCCCTCCCTCGCCTCCCGAGCGGGCCTGCTGCTCCTGGGCTCAGAGCACCTCCCTGCCCTCGTCTCCCTCCGCGCCCTGCACCACGGCCCCTTCCACCAGGAGTCGTTGTCCCACGACCGCGTCCTCGTCCAGTTCGCGCACCTGGACGCCCCTCAGCTCGCGGCGCGGTGGCAGATCCTGAGCCAGTTGGTGTCCCGGGACAACCTGTTCGCGCCGACCGAGGCCGAGCTCCCCGCGGACCTGGCGGAGTACGACGCGGACACGCGGACGGTGCTTGTCCGACCGG
>CAZTOW010000015.1:0-172594 GCA_964615375.1 uncultured Enterobacterales bacterium | reverse complement strand
TGTTCATGTCGGACAGAAATTGTCCGAGCAATGCGGTGGACTCATGGAATGGAAGCTATAGGGAAACGCATGCAATCATCGAATTTCATAATCGATCCCGATCGATCGATCGTCAACACGGAGTTCCAACCCCACGTCAAACCTCCAGTGCCAACCTTAGCCCACCCATCCTCCGATACCGAAAGATGAAGAATCGGCGTGAAGGGGTCAAAGTCACCATCGAGATCACCCAATTGCCAGGCCGAGCCATACTCGTCGAAGAAGTACACTCCAAACCGGGTATTGACGGCTGCTCGGTCTCCACGTCCATCCAGAACACCACCTCGTCCGGGCCCGAGAAACAAGAAGTCCCACGCCTCATCCAGGACCGCACAGTCCACACTCCCATCGCAGTCCGTATCCACAGCCCCAGGCCCGCATCCTATCTGCTCCGCGCCAGGGCTGACCGTCGCATCCTCATCGTTGCAATCTGACCCGTCGGTCAACCAGTCCGTTGGGGGGTCACACGCCTCAAGCGACGAGTCAGGGTCACCGTAGCCATCCTCGTCACGGTCCTGGTACCAGACAGGCCCCCCCCAGTCTGCACCATCGCAGTCCTGATCGGTCCCATCCTCGCAGAAATCCTCTCTCCCAGGAGCGCGTTCAGGATCTTCGTCGTCGCAGTCACCGGACTCCAGCTCGTAGCCCTCGAGCAGATCCTGCAGCACGAGCCCCTCGCACGCCTCGGGTAGCTCCAGGCCCACAGCTACCGCGCCGTCCCCGTCCTGATCGAGCGCGTAGATAGCCTCGGCACAGCGCTCCGCCTGCGCCTGCTGGTACCCGGTCACACAGCCGCCGATGAACATCCACCACATCCTGCACCTCACCACACGAAGCCCACCGTCAAGAGACCAGAGCCCAGCACGAGAAGCCCCAGCGCTCCGGCGCTCGCCACCCGACTCTGGGTGGCAGCGCGCTCCTGGCCGTAGAGCAGAATCTCAGCCGCCTGCTTGTGAAGCGCCAGATCCTCCCAAGCACCCTCACCCTGCCACTCCGCCTCCGCGCCGACGGCGTAACGACTCACGCAGGCGTCGAGATCCCCACCCGCGCAGGTAGCGAAGGAAGCCTGCGCGCTGAGCGCCCAGAGACCGAGCCCCGCGGATCCCGCCAGCGAGGCCGCTCCGGACCCCAGCAGGACAGCGCGACGCCTCCGATCCTGTGAGCCCAAGGGGAGCGCCTCGAAGAGCACCGAGCTCTGCCGCGCTTCGCTCACGAGGATGTCCTGGCAGCTCTCGCCCGCGCACACGCGATGCGGGCCGACCAGCAGGGAGCGCTGGACCACCGCCCCCTCCGGCAGGCTCCCCACCAGGCCCCCGTCCACCGTCACCACCCCGCTCCGGCGCATCACGATCTCCAGATCCCCGTACCTCAGCTCGCCGTAGCGCCGCACGTACTCCTCCACCGTAGGCATCGTGAAGAAGAAGCGGCCGGGCTCGATGGCCTGGCTGGCCCAGGGGAGCTGCGCGCCCCCCGTGTCCGCCTTCACGTCGGCGTAGACGGCCTTCAAAAGGTCGGAGAGCTCCAGCGGCTCGCCGATGCGACGGGAGAACGCGGCAGCGTAGGGTCCGGGCTCACGCTCACCGCCGTCGCGGGCGGTCTGGCCGGGGGCCGTGGCGTAGCCGATGACCAGCCCCGCGGGCGGCACAGGAGGCTCGGCCAGGCCAGCGGGGACGGTGGCCTTGGTCGAGGCCCAGCTCTTCAACCAGGGGTTGTTGCGGCAGGCGTCCAGCAGGAGCAGCCGCAGGCGAGCGTCGGCCCCGCCAAGCTGCGCGATCACCGCGTCCACGTCGATGGCCTCGCTCTGCAGCCGCTCGGGGCCCGACAGCCGGGCGTCCACCGGGACCAGCCAGTTCTGGCCGTCGCGCTGCACCCCGTGACCCGACCAGTAGACCAGCAGGACATCGCCCTCCCGGCTCCCGGCAACCAGATCCGCCAGCGCCCGCTCCACCTCCTGCTTCCCCGCGTTCTGGAGGGCCCGCACCTCGAAACCCGCGGCCTCCAGCGCGTCCGACATGCGGGTCGCGTCGTGCAGGGCGCCAGGCAGGTCAGGCACGTCGTCCTGGACGTAACGCCCCTCGCCGATGACCAGCGCGCGCCGCGTCTCCCGGGCGAGGCGCTGGTAGTCCTCGAGCGCCTGACGCTGAAGATCCTTGGCCCCCGCGTCGTCCGCGCGCGCCGGTCCTCCGGTCAGCGCCCACAGCAGGGCGAGCAGCGAAAACAAGAGGATGCGGGAGGACATCATCCTCCAGTTCTACCTTCAGCCCCTGATGATCCGCAAGCTCCTCCCCTCCACGACGACCTCCCCCGCGCTATCCTGCGCCCATGTCCCTCGTGCTCACCCGCCGCGCGCTGCTGGGCTGGATTGGCGCCTCGGTCGTCGCCGCCGGCCTCCCCGCCGGCCGCGGCGCCCAGGGCAGCCCCTGGCTCCCCTTCGTCCCGGGCATGCGACGCTCCTACAGCGCCACGCAGGGCCTCGTCGTGCTGGAGGAGGGCGAGGGCAAGGATCGGCCGCTCCGCGCGAACGACCTGGGGAGCCTGCTCTGCGAGGAGGAGATCCTGTCCGTACGGCCCGAGGGCGAGGGCCTGGCGGCCGAGGTCGAGCAGCGCTGGGCTTCACCCGGCGGATCCTCGCGGATGACCTGGCGCTGGCGCCCCGGCGGGGTGCTGGCGGACGCCGGGCCCATGACAACGGCCGTGGGCGAGGTTCGGACCCTCTCGTCGGAGGGCTGGTTTCTCCCCGATGACGTAGCGCCCGGTCGGAAGTGGGCGGCGGAGGTCGTCTACGAGAGCCCGATCTCGCGCATCCATGTGCGCCAGCGCGCCCGCTGCTGGTCGGAGGAGCTCATCGACACGCCGGCCGGGCGCTTCGAGACGCTCCAGGTCGAGGTCCAGACGACGACGCGGGTGGAGCACCTCGTGGCCACGCTGGCGCCGCTCCGCTCCGAGCAGGAGGAGCACCAGTTCTTCGCCCGCGGCGTGGGGCTGGTGCTGGTGGGGAGCCAGGCGGCCAACGGCTACCGCGTGAGCAAGGTGCTGACGGGGTTCGCCGGGGGGTGACCCTACCCTCGACCCGCGACCTTCTATCGCCCCACGTCCAGCCAGTCGCCCCTGCCCCCGACCGCGGATATACTCCCCCGGGGGAAGCCCAGGATGCGCGCACCGACCCACCCACCGCCAGCGCTCCCCGGCGCCCTGCTCCTCCTCCTCGCCTGCCGCGACGGGGCCAAGGAGAGCGCCGAGACCGGCCCCCCGCCCGACTCGGAGTCGCCTCACCCGGACGATACCGACACGGCGCAGCCCGACGACACGGACAGCGGCCCCGACGAGAGCGCCCAGGAGAGCGCGGACCCCTGCGCCGAGCTGCACGCCGAGATCGACCGCAACCACCGGGCGGGCCGCATCCCCTTCGCGCTCGAGCTGGACGGCTCCGGCTCCTGCGGCCCCCTGCCCGTCGTCTCCTGGGACTGGGAGGTCGCGAACGAGGCCCTCTCAGGCGAGCAGGTCTCCTGGACCGGGCTCACGGCGGGGGTCTACGAGGCCACGCTGACCGTCACCGACGAGGCGGGCGGCCAGGCCAGCGCCAGCGTGCAGTTCGAGGTGCTGGCGCAGGTCTGCCCCACGGTGCTCGATCCGGTCGAGCTCGGAGAGCTGGAGGACGCCGAGCTCGTCGAGTCCAGCGGCCTCATCGTGAGCCGCCGCGACGAGGCTGTGCTGTGGACGCACAACGACTCGGGCGACGTGCCCCGCCTCTTCGCGATGACCCGCGAGGGCGCCGCGCTGGGCACCTGGACGCTGGACGTCGAGGAGGGGGACTGGGAGGACCTGGCCTGGGGCGAGGACCCGGACACCGGCGCGCCGCTGCTCTTCGTGGGCGACATCGGCGACTTCGGGCTGGACCGGGAGGAGGTGCTGGTCTACGTGCTGGAGGAGCCCACAGTGGACACCGCGGCCGAGCCCGCCGAGCAGGCCGTGGAGACCTGGGCCACGCTCACCCTCGAGCTGCCCGAGGCCCTGAACCTGGACAGCATGCTGGTCGATCCGGTCACGGGCGACCTCTACCTGCTCAGCGACGCCGACGACGGTCGCTCGGTGCTGCTGCGCAAGCCGGCCCCGCACCTGGACGGCGACGTCGCCACGCTCGAGGAGGTGGGCGAGCTCAGCTTCGGCGGCGAGGCCCTGCCAGGAGACGTGCTGGCCACCGGGGCCTCCGTGACGCCGCTGGGCGACCGGATCGTCGTGCGCACCCGCGAGGAGGCCTGGCTGTGGCTGCGCGACGGCGCGGACAGCGTGGCGGACGCGCTGGCCGGCGAGCCCTGCGCGGTGCCCCTCCCCACACAGACGCTCGGCGAGGCCATCACATTCGATCCAGACGACGGATCCCTGCTGCTGACCGGCGAGGGGGCGGGCGAGCCCATCTGGCAGGTGCCGCTCTACGACGAGCCCGAGTGCATCGACACGCTGGAGGCGATCATCACCGCGACCCCGCCGGGCGGCCCGCTGCCCGTCGAGGTGGTCTTCGACGCCAGCGCCTCCTGCGTGCCCGAGGGCGTCGCCGAGATCGTCTGGGACGTGGACGGCGTGGAGACCGTGGGCGAGACCGCCACCGAGAGCTGGCTGGCCAGCGGCGACTACCCGGTCACGCTGACGATCACGGACAACCTGGGCGAGACCGCCACCGCCAGCACCACGATCACGGTGGAGCCTGGGGACTGCCCGGTGGACGACGGGGCCGAGTTGCTGGGCACCGTCACCGACGATGAGCTGGTGGAGACCTCGGGGATCACGGTCTCCCGCCTGGACTCCGAGGTGCTGTGGGTCCACAACGACTCCGGGCACGCCCCGCAGATCTTCGCGCTCGACCGCACCGCGACCACACTGGGCACCTGGACGCTGGACGCGCCCTCGGCCGATCTGGAGGACATCGCCGCCGGCTACGCCGAGGACGGCACGCCCGAGCTCTGGCTGGCGGACGTGGGCGACAACCTGGAGGAGCGCGAGGAGATCTTCCTCTACCGCCTGGACGAGCCCGAGATGCCCGGCGGCGACCCCGAGGATCACGAGGTCAGCGACTACGACGTCATCACGCTCACCTACCCGGACGGCGCGCGCAACTGCGAGACGATGATGGTGGACCCGGTCACGCGGGACATCTACCTGGTCACCAAGGACGTGGACGGCGAGAGCGAGGTCTACCGCAAGCACGCCCCACACAAGGACGGCGAGAGCGCGGTGTTGGAGCTGGTGACCACGCTGACCTTCGGGACGGGCGCGCTGGCCGGCGACAAGAAGACCACCGGCGGCGAGTTCAGCCCGGACGGTGCATGGATCGTCATCCGCACCTATGACGACACGGCCTACATCTGGACGCGCGACCGCAGCTCGACGGTGGACGCCGCCTTCGCCGGGACCCCCTGCCCGGTCACCCTGCCCAGCGAGGTGCAGGGCGAGGCCATCTGCTTCGACACCACCGACGACGCCCTGCTGACCGCCAGCGAGCGCGAGGACCAGCCTGTCTACCGGGTGCCGCTCACGCGGTGAGGAGCGCTCCTCGGCATGCGAGTTGTGTCCAACGGCTTGCCTTCCCAATGAGCACCTGAATAGTATCGTGAAGAAGCGAAGGCGGTGACCTCAGGTGAGTGCCGGACCTCGCTGCTCGCCCCCCTTACGGTAGCTCGGAGCGCTCATGACCGAGAAGGTGTGCTGCGTTTGTCACCGTGAATATCCAGAAGAGGCGCTCCGAACGCTCGGCGGGCGTCGCTTCTGCGAGCGACACCATGAACGTGCGTTGGAGGCGCGCCACTTTCGTTGGAGCCGCGCCGGCCTCATCGAGACGGCGCTGACCCTGGTCTTCGTGTTGGTGGTGGAGGGGGCCCTGGGCGGACAGCGGCTCTCCAGCCACGCCGGCGCCCTGCTGGCGCTGGCCCCCGTCGCCATCTGGCTCCTGTACATCTACCGGCAGGATCGCGTGGAGCCCGAACCTCCGGGCCTCGTGCTCGGTGTCGCGGTGCTCGGGGCGCTGCTCACCTGGGCGATGGTGCTGCCCATCTCCAAGGCGCTGGCCCAGCTGGTCCCGGGGCTCGACCTCGGCGGGAGCCTGACCTGGATCGCTGAGGTCGGGATCGACACGTCTCTCGTCGTGTTGGCGACCTGGCTGAGCGTTCGCTACACGGTCTACCTGACCACCGAATTCGACGAGCCTATCGACGCGCTCATCTACACGTCCGCAGCGGCGGTCGGCACCGCCTTCGCGAGCAACCTCGACACGGTGATGGGCGGCGGCGGCCTGCTGGCGGGCAACGGCAGTGCGCTGCTCGCGAGCAATGTGCTGGTGACCGTCGCCGGGGCTGTCCCCATCGCGCTCGGGATGGAGCACCAGCGTTTCAGCGGCGGAGGCGGGCGCCATGTAGCGCTCGGCTTCCTCTCTTCGGTGCTCTTCCAGGGCCTGCTTCACGAGATCGTGCTGGACTTCGGCAGCCGGGGAGATCAGTTTCAGCCGGTGGACGCCATCCTGCTCGCCTCAGGGCTCTCGGTGGTGGTGATCGCGCTCGGCGTCGTGCTGACGGCCCGCTTCCGCGGGAGCGCCTTCGATCAGGGGACGGCCTATCAGCACCGCGGGATGTGGATCGCCACCGGGCTCCCCAGGGTGGACTGGCCGGTGCTGGCGGTCGCGGTCGCGCTGCTGGCAGGGACGACCGGGTTCCTCGCCGCCCGGGTCCCGCGCGAGCACGAGGTGAGCGCGCTGGGCGGGGCGGTCCAGCTCGTCCTGCCCAGGGGATGGATCGGAGAGGAGCAGGAGGGCGTCTACGTGGCCGGGCCCATCAGCGTCTCCCCTACCGCGCCGCGGCTGGAGATCCGGTCCTTCAAGGATGAGGATCCGGATCTGGTTCAGCTCCAGATCGAGGAGGGGCGCCGCCGAGCAGGCTACGGCTACAGGACCTATCGCGTCGAGGAGCGCCCGGCCCTCGGAGACGCCAGGGCCGTCTGGTCCTGGTTCTCCATGGTCACCGATCCCGTCGGCCTGGGGGCGGCCCAACCGCTCCCCCTCGTGCTCCGCGGGGTGGACGTGGTCCTGGTCACGAAGAAGCTGGCGATAGGGATCTCGGGCGTGGCGGACGAGATGGACGAAGCCAACGTGGAGAAGCTCCTCTCCAGCATGAGGACGAGCCCATGACCCGCGTACTGCTCTCTCTCCTGCTCCTCCTGCTCTCCCTCCTCCCCGCCCCGGGGCTCGCCGGAGAGCTGACGCCCGCGGAGCTCGAGCGCTGCCTCCTGGCGACGGTCAAGATCGGCGTGGTGGACGAGGACGGCGACGCCATCGGCTCGGGATCCGGGGCCATGATCGACGGCCGCGGCTACGTGCTCACGAATTTCCACGTCGTCGGTGAGCCCGCCACGGGCCGGCTCCGCCATCCACAGGGGGAGGTCCTCCTGGGCATGACCCGGTCCACGTCGGCCGCGGCATCCTATGACTGGCAGGGGGTCGTGGTGCGCGCCGACCCGCGACTGGACCTGGCCCTCCTCCGCGTCACGGGCGCGCGTAGCGGGGCCTCGCTCGAGGCGCGTGATTTCCCCTCCATCCGTCTGGAGACGGAGGAGATCATCACCGGCAGCCCGGTGTGGACCTTTGGGTATCCCTCGGGGGCGCGCAGCGTGAACACCACGACAGGGGTGGTGGCCGGGCTGGAGACCAACCTGGAGGATGGGCTCTCCTGGATCCGAACAGACGCAGCGTTCAACCCTGGAAACAGTGGTGGCCTGCTCGTCAATGAGAGGGGGAGGCTGATTGGGGTCCCAACCCGCGTGGTGAGGCCGGACGGCGCCTCTGTGCTGAACCCGATCAACCTCGCCCGAGCGGTCGCCAGGGTGCCCCAGCGCTGGCTCGACGAGCTGAAGGCGGGCGACATCTCGGATCGGGTCATCAGCGGGACCTTCCTGCTCAAGCAGGGAGAGGTCCTCAAGGATCGGATCGTGGGGAACGACCTCATGCTGAACGGGCCCGAGATCCGCTACTACGTCGTCGAGCGTCCGGTCGCCAGCGTGGTGGTGGCGGACAGCGGGCTCCCGATGATCGTGTCAGGCACCGACGGCAAGGCTCTGAGGATGGGGGTGGGGCGCGTCGCCCTCAGCGCCGCCGATCCGCGACCGACCCTCGTGGCCATCGTCGTCTCACCCGACACCAAGGCTCCGCTCTCCTATTCCCTGCACATGGAGACCCTGGCGGCGACGTTCAACGTCCCCACCTACGACCCGAAGACACGCTTCTATGTCGTACCTCCGGACATCACGAGCCGGTTCGAAGAGCCCCTGACAAAGACGCGGAGCGCGCTCGACGCGGTGAACAACAACGTGGTCGTCGCCATCTACGATGACGTCGTGAGCGGGATCGAGCCCGGTGAGGACGAAAACCACGCCCACGCGGCGGCCGAGAAGATCCTGGAGACGTGGCGCGAGTCCAAGGTGGACACGACAGAGATGGCGCTGGTCTTGTTCGCCTTCGACATCCAGAAGCTCTGGGTGCAGATCGACGAGCACATCGAGAGTCGGATCGCGATGCAGACCGTAGCGTCGAAGATCGAGTCCGCCATGGAGGGCGCCAGAGACCTCGATGGACTCCTCAGCGCCTTCGTAGAGGCCTTCGACGTGATCCTCGGTGAGGCGAAGGAGGCGGAGCCCGAGAAGAAGGGCGGCCAGATACAGGTTCATGCGGTGGACGCGATGTCTGGAGATCCGGTCCCGTCGACCCTGCTGATCGGCGAGCCTGGTGTGCCTCTCGAGACCCTGAAGGCCACGGTCGAAGGGGTGCTGAGCGGGAAGCAGCCCCCTGGCGATCTCAAGGCGCTCGTGGGAGGCGCTTTTCAGTCGTCCACAGGGCACTTTCAAATCGCGAGCCTCCCCACAGGCCAGACCTACGCCTACGCGATCATCGCGGAGGGCTACCGCGCTCGGTTTGGGAGCTTCGAGATAGGCGCCGACGGGGACGTCGTTGATCTCGGGCAGATCGAGCTGCTCTCCCGAGCGCTGTAGGGGGGCGGCAGGGCGTGGAGACCTGGGCGCAGGTCTGCGCGAATCGCCTGGAGCGTCGTGCCGGCGCACGCTCGGGGCGATAGTTTTCGGGGCGATGTCCGACCTGCCACCCGCGCCCGCCGTCCCCGCCGCGCCGCCCGACCGGGCCCCGCGCTCGATGATGCTGCGGCGCTTCGGGCCGCTCTACCGCTGGACCCCGCTCGGCTGGCTGCTCTCACGCCTGCGCCTGTCGGAGCCCTCCGCCGAGCGCATCCGGCAGGCCGCGGAGCGCGGGCCCGTGGTCTACGTGCTCCACTCCTGGTCGAGGCTGGACTGGCTCGCGCTGAACCGGGTGCTCAACGCCCACCGGCTCCCGCTCGCGCGCCTCACCTACGGCTTCCGCTCGGCCATCTTCGCGCCGCTGCGCGAGGCGCTGCGCGGGATGGCGCGCGGGCTCCTGGACAGCTTCGCGCCGAAGGTACAACCCGGGGAGGAGTCCTGGCTGCGCGACGCGGTGTCCAGCGGCACCACCAGCGCGCTCTTCCTGGTGCAGCGGCCGGACGTCATCGACGCGCTGACCCTGGAGCGCAGCCGCGGGCCAGACCCGGTGGACGCGCTGATCGAGGCCCAGGCGCGCGCGGGCCGCCCCATCCAGCTGGTGCCCGTGGTGGTGCTGTGGACGCGCCGCCCGGAGGAGCAGCGCGAGAGCGGCGTCATGCGCCAGGTGCTGGGCAGCGCGGACGAGCCGAGCTGGCTGGCCAAGCTGGGGAGCGTGCTGAAGAGCACGACCGAGAGCGGCGCCATCGTGGAGGCGGGCGAGCCGCTCGCGCTCCCCGATCTGCTGGCGCGGATGGCGGACGAGCCGCGGGCCCGGCAGACGCGCGCCGTGCGGCTGATGCTGCGCCGCTACCTGTACCAGACCGCCCACGTCATCCGCGGGCCGGGGGTGCGCCCCTTCCAGTGGATGCGGCGCCTGGTGCTGGACAGCCCCGAGGTGCGCAGCCTGGTGGCCGACGAGGCGCTGGCCACGAAGCGCACGCCGGCCCAGGTGCGCGGCCAGGTGGTGCAGATCTACGACCACATGGCGGCGCGGCTCTCGTACTCGACCATGCAGGTGGCCGAGCGCATCGTGGACTGGCTGATGAGCCGGATCTGGTCGGGCATCGACGTGCGCGAGGAGGATCTGGAGCGCATCCGCGAGGCGGCGCGACGCGGCTCGCCCGTGCTGATCCCCTGCCACCGCAGCCACCTGGACTACGTGCTCATCTCGAGCCTGCTCTGGCAGCACGACATCTCCATCCCGCACGTCGTGGCCGGGGAGAACCTCTCCTTCTGGCCGGCCGGCCCCATCGCCCGCCGCCTGGGGGCGGTCTTCATCCGGCGCAGCTTCAAGGGGGACCGGATCTTCCCGGTCGTCTTCCAGCGCTACCTGGAACAGCTCCTCCGCGACGGCTTCCCCATCGAGTTCTTCATCGAGGGGACGCGCTCGCGCTCGGGCAAGCTGCTGCCGGCGAAGCTGGGCGTGCTGGGGATGGTGGTGGACGCCGCGGCGCAGATCCCGGGCGGGCGCGAGGTGACGCTGCTGCCCATCGCGCTCTCGTATGAGCAGATCGCCGAGGAGCGGAGCTACGCGCGCGAGCTGGGCGGGGAGAAGAAGAAGGCGGAGGACCTGGGCGAGCTGGCGCGGGCCAGCAAGATCGTCAACCGCCGCTACGGGCGCGTGTACCTGCGGGTGGGCGAGCCCCTGCCCCTGCGCCCCACGCTCGCGGGCGTGCCCGGGGGCTGGTCGGCGCTGGACCGCGACCACCGCCAGGAGCTGCTGCAGGGCCTGGGCGAGCAGGTGATGGCGCGCATCGCCCGCAGCATGGTGCTGCTGCCCACGGGCCTGGTGGCGCTCTCGCTGCTGGCCAGCGGGCGGCGCGGGATCCGCCACGGCGAGCTCCTGGCCCGCGCCGAGCGCCTGCGGGGCATGCTCGTCGCCGAGGGCGTGTCCCAGGCGGTCACGCTGGGCTCGCTGGGGTGGGCGGTGGACCAGGCGCTGCGCCGCTTCCAGCAGGGGCGCCTGGTGGCCCGCCTCCAGGACGAGGAGGGCGACATCTGGCAGGTCCACGACGACCGCCGGATCACGCTGGAGTACTACAAGAACGGGGTGATGTACTTCGCCGTCGCCCCGAGCCTGCTGGCCAGCGCCGTCGCCGCGCGCTGCCTGCCGGGGGCCGACGGGCGCTCGCCGGGGGGCAGCCCGGAGGACGCGGAGGTCTCGCGCCTCTTCCGGCTCCAGGTCTTCCTGCTGCGCTACGAGTTCGCGCTGAGCCCGGATCTGGCGCTGGAGGAGCACGAGGCCGCGGCGCGGGCGACGCTGGTGCGCTACGGCGCCCTCCGTGAGGGCGAGGGCGAGGGCGGCCTCACCGTCGGAGATCCGGCCCGCCTGGCCGAGCTCGCGGGGCTCACGCGGAATTTCGTCGAGTCCTACCTGCTCCTGCTCCGCGGGGTGCGCACGCTGCGCTCGCGTGACCTGCCGCCCGAGGAGCTGCCGAAGCGCGTCCAGGAGATCGGCCGCGGGCTGCTGGCGGTGGACGAGCTGCGGCGCCCGGAGGCGCTGAGCATCGAGAACCTCAAGAACGCGGCGCGCGCGCTCCGGGAGGAGGGCGTGCTCCAGATCCGCGCCGGGGGCGGGGGGCTCCAGTTCGACGAGGCCGCCCACCGTCAGTACACCCAGGACCTGCTCGCCCTGCTCGGCCGCGCCGCCGCGCCCGAGGGGAGCTGAGCGTGGAGCCCGAGCCCTCCACGGCCGCGTTCCCCAAGGTGGACGCCCTGTTCTCGGGCGAGCTCCCCGAGGTGCGCGACCTGCGCCCCCTGATCAACCGCCTCGCGGTGCTCCTGGCGTTCTCGGCGCCCCTGAACCTGGCCGGCGTGTTCTGCTTCACCGGCGTCCCCGGCGCCCTGCTGACCCTGTGGGCCTGGCTGCTGGCGGACGGGGAGGCGGCCCGGGTGCGGGAGGGCGGCGCGGACCCGGAGCAGGGCGCGCGCCTGTTGCGGATGCGCGATCTCGCGGCCTGGAACCTGGGGCTCTGCGTGAGCTCGCTGCTGGTGCAGGCCTGGCTGCTCACCACAGGCTTCTACGAGGCCCTGCTGGGACGGCTGCTCTTCTGAGCTCAGCCGCCGCGCTGGGGCGGCTTCGCGGGCGGCAGCTCGACGTCCTCGTAGATGGCCGCGACCGGGATCTCCACGCCCAGGCTCTCCAGGTGCAGCGTGTCCTGCGGGCCGAGCGCGCGGAGGATCCAGGAGCCGTCCGGGCTCCAGCGCAGGAGATCCACGCCCGGCTTCCGGTGAGAGACGAGGACGTACTCGCGCAGCGAGGCGATCTGGCGGTACTTCTCGAACTTCTCACCGCGGTCATAGGCCTCGGTGCCGTCGGAGAGGACCTCGACCAGGACCACCGGGTTGCGGACCGCGTTGGGGTCGTGGGCGCTGGAGATCGGTGGGCCGCAGACTACCGAGAGATCGGGGTAGGTATACAGACCGTCATCGGCGACGCAGACCTTGACGTCGCTCGGGTAGATTTTGCACGGGCGACCACGAAGGGCGTTGCTGAGCAGGATCGCGAGCTTGACGCTGAGCTCTCCGTGCGCGAGGGTCCCGCCCGCCATGGCGAGGATGTGCCCGTCGATGTACTCGTAGCGCTCGCCCGTCGCCTGCTCGAGCGCCAGGTACTCGTCATAGCTGTGGAGACGAATCGCAGGCTCTGCCATCAGGACCTCCTTCAAGAAGAGCTTATCCTGATCCTCGCCTGAGCCCAAGGTGAGACTACCGGCCCGCGGCGATGACCGCCATCGCCGGGGAGCGCGCGCCGAAGGCCAGCGCCTTCGCCTTGTACTCTTCGGCCTTCGCCGGATCGCCGGCCACCTTCTCCGCCTCGGAGAGCACCAGCCAGGCCAGCGCGAGGTCGGGCTTCTGGGCGAGGCCCTCCTGCGCGATCTTCCGGGCCTCGTCCACCTGACCCTTGCGCACCAGGTACCAGGCGTAGGTCGCGATCCGGTCGGGCTTGCGCTCGAAGGGGGTCCAGGGCGTGTACGCCACGGCCTCCACGGCGCTGACCGCCTTCGCCGTGGCGTCCGCGTCGCCGGCCCGCTGGGCCTCAGCGTACCAGAGCACCTGCGCCACCAGCAGGTCCGGCCGGGCCTCGGCCATGGCGCGCGCCACCGAGAGCGCCGCCTCCTGCCCGCGCGCCGCGCGCACGCCGTCCAGGTAGAGCTGACCCTCCAGGAGGCCGGTGCTCCCCCGGGAGATCACGCCCTGGAAGGCCGGCTCTGCGGCGGTCCAATCCTGAGCCATCAGGTTGGCCACGGCCACACCCTGCCGCGCGGAGAGGTCCACCTTGTCCAGGGTCTCGCGCTTGATCGCCTGGCGATAGGGGCCCTGAGCGTCCCCCCAGCGCCCCTGGCGAAGGGAGGCGTTCCCCGCGGCCAGCGCCACGTCCGGGTCCAGGTCCAGGCGCTCGCGGTAGAGCCGGTCCACCGTGGCGAAGTCCCCGATGGCCAGGGCGGCCAGCGCCATGTCCCCCTCGACCGTGAAGCAGGAGGCGGGCTGGACCTTGTGCTCAGCCTTCTCCTTCTCCGCGTCGGTCTTCAGCTTCCCGAGCTCCTTGGACAGCTTCTCCCGGTCGTTGACCGGCAGGTCCCACCAGGCATGCCAGAGATCGGCCGAGCGCTGGTAGGAGCTGATCGCCGCGGCCGGCTGCCCGCCCGCCGCCTGGGCGTCCCCGAGGAGCTGCCAGCCCGAGCAGTCGCGCGCGTCGATCTCGGTGAGCTTCGTGGCGCTGGCCACGGCGTCCGCGTAGCTGCCCGCGGCCATCTGCGCGGCGTGGAGCGCCTTCCAAGGCTTCGGATCAGGCTTTGCCGGCCCGCTCTCCGCGGCCTTCTCGTCGTCCCCGGCCGGCGCCTCGGGCTTCTTCTCCGCCCGCGCTCGCGCCTCGCCCAGCAGGGTCTCGGTCAGCGAGCTCTCCTTCGTGCTCACCTTCGCCAGCCCGATCTTGCGCGAGACCGGGTCGATGGCGAGGTCGTACCACTTGAGCGTGTCCAGGCCGAGGGTGGCCTGCCAGCGCGTCTCGGCGCCCAGCTGCTGGGTGTACTCGCCGTCCTGCCAGCACCAGGTCCCCAGCACCTGCTCACCGGCGAGGGTGGGGCTGAGCCAGCGGAGCTGCCGATCCGCGTCCAGGCGCTCCGGCGCCGCGCCCACGTCGATGGCCGGGCTGATGGTGCAGTCGCGCGATCCCCAGGTGGAGAGCGCCGCGTTCACCGTCTGGCCGCCCAGCGTCGCCTGCACGATGAACTGCTGCCGGCCCGCCGTGCCCTCGATCTTGTAGCCGCGCACCTTGTCCTTGACCTTCTCGCGCGCCACGGAGACATAGGGCAGCGCCTGGCCGCCCACGCTGGCCAGCAGCTCGGCGCCCGCGGAGCTCGGCCCCACCTTCAGCACGCCCTTGCTGCGCAGCGCGGCCCAGGCCAGCTGATTGTCGAAGGGCGCCAGCCCGATGACCCCCTCCACCGGGTAGCCGTCGATCTTCGGCAGCTTGCCGTCCACCGTGACCTGCAGATCCTCGATGTGCAGGGTGGCGAGATCGAAGGTGGGCAGCGTGGTCGTCTTGATCTCGCCGCCCTCCTTGAACTGGCCGTCCTCGCCCTTCAGGTTCAGCGGGCGCTTGTTGCCGCTCTTGACCTTGAGCTTCAGCTCCTTGGCCAGATCCTCAGAGATCCTGTAGTCGGTGCCGCCCAGCGAGACGGCGAAGAGGGCCTCCCGGTCCTTGGACACCTTCGCGCGCACCAGCAGGTACGCGCTGTCGTTGATGTCGTAGAGGGGGACCTCCCCCACGCCCGAGACCTGGACGAGGCCCGCCCGGGCGTCGAACTTGTCGAGGTGCGTCCCAGCGGTGGCGGGGAGCGAGAGCAGGAGCGTAGCCAGGACGAGGGCGCGCATGGGCGAGGTCTCCTCGGAGGAGCGAGAGAGCGGCACAGGATACAGGGTGTGGGAGGACCACGCCAGGAGTTAAGCCGCCCGGGGGCGAGTCGGGCCCGTATCGGCCGCGCGCGACGTTTGCAACGGCCAGCGCGCGGGATACTGCGGCGGCGGCGCGCGCGCGCCGCAGGGAGGCCCCGATGTCCGCGATCTTCGAAGTCTTCGCCCGTATGATCCTCGACAGCCGTGGAAACCCGACCGTGGAGGTCGAGGTGACGACCGATGACGGCGTGGTGGGCCGCGCGGCCGTGCCCAGCGGCGCGAGCACGGGCGAGCACGAGGCCCTCGAGCTCCGCGACGGGGACAAGGGGCGCTGGCGCGGCAAGGGCGTGGACGTCGCCGTGCGCAACATCAACAACACCATCGCCCAGCACCTCATCGGGCTCGACGTGCGGGACCAGCGCGCCATCGACCGGCTCCTGCTGGAGCTCGACGGCACCCCGAACAAGGGCCGGCTCGGCGCCAACGCCCTGCTGGGGGTCTCGCTCTCGGTGGCGCGCGCGGCGGCGCTGACGGTGGACCTGCCGCTCTACCGCTACCTGGGCGGGGTGGGCGCGACGACTCTCCCGGTGCCCCTGCTCAACGTGCTGAACGGCGGCAGCCACGCCGACAACAACCTGGACATCCAGGAGTTCATGATCCTGCCCACGGGCGCGCCCACCTTCACCGACGGGCTGCGCTGCGGGACCGAGATCTTCCACTGCCTGCGCGAGGTGCTCAAGAAGCGCAAGCTGGCGACCGGCGTGGGCGACGAGGGCGGCTTCGCCCCGGACCTCCAGGCCAACGACCAGGCGCTGGAGCTGCTGGGCGAGGCGGTGGGCAAGGCGGGCTACGCGCTCGGCGAGGACGTCCACTTCGCCCTCGACGTGGCCGCCAGCGAGTTCTACAAGGACGGCGCCTACCACCTGGGCGGCCAGCGCCTCTCCTCGGCCGACATGGTCGCCTACTACGAGGGCCTCGCGAGCCGCTTCCCGCTGCTCAGCATCGAGGACGGGCTGGCCGAGGACGACTGGGCGGGCTGGAAGCTGCTGACCGAGCGCCTGGGCGGCAAGGTGCAGCTCGTGGGCGACGACCTCTTCGTCACCAACGTCACGCGCCTCCAGCAGGGCCTGGACCAGGGCGTCGCCAACGCCATCCTGGTCAAGGTCAACCAGATCGGCACCCTCTCCGAGACCATGGACGCCATCCACCTGGCCGTGCGCAACGGCTACCGCGCGATCATCAGCCACCGCTCCGGCGAGACCGAGGACACCTTCATCGCCGACCTGGCCGTGGCCACCAACGCCGGCCAGATCAAGACCGGGGCGCCCAGCCGCTCGGAGCGCGTCGCCAAGTACAACCAGCTCCTGCGCATCGAGGAGGAGCTGGGGGACGTGGCCCGCTACGCCGGTCGGGACGGCTTCGCGCGCTGAACGCGCTCAGCGCGCGACCTCGGGGGCCTCGGTCCAGGTCCGCAGGCTCTCCCGATCCAGGGCGAGATCGACGAAGCCCGGCGTCAAGGGGCGCGGGGTCCAGAGCTCTCGGACGATGACCATGGGGAGGATCTGCACCGCCCCGATCCGGTCCTCTCCCACCACCACGCGCACGATGCGCGAGACCCGCGTGGGCGGGCGGCTCTGCTGATCGAAGACGAAGTTCCCAAGGCTGTAGAGGATCAACCCGTCCTTGTACCGCTCGATGGGGTGTTGGACGTGGGGGTGGCTGCCGGCGACGATGTCCGCGCCGAGGTTCACCAGGCGGCGGCCGAGCTCGCGGGTCTGCTTTGTCGGCTCGGCGCGATACTCCACCCCCCAATGGATGACCACGGCCAGCACATCCACCTGTGGACGTAGCGCGGCCAGGTCACGCTCGATCGCCTCGTCCGTCGCCTCGACCGGCCGGCGATCGTAGGTCTCGTACTCCTTGGCGCAGGAGTAGGTGGGGCGCGGGTCACAGTAGAAGAGCATGCCGATCTTCAGCCCGCGGACCTCCAGGATCAGCGGGATCTGCGGCTCGCCGACCTTCGCCACCCCTCCCACGCGGAGCCCCGCCGCCGCCACCAGGCTCTCGGTGTCCGCGAGCGCGTCGGGCCCGTAGTCGAGGGTGTGGTTGTTCGCGAGCGAGACCACGTCGATCCCCGAGCGGGCCAGCGCGGGCAGCGCGTCCGGCGGGGAGCGGAAGGTGTACCGCTTCTCAATGACCGATCCTCGCGAGGAGACGGGCGTCTCCAGGTTGGCCACCGCGATGTCCACCTCGCTGAGCGCGGCGCGGGCCTCATCGAAGAGCGCGTCCCACTTCCGTCCACTCGCGCGCACGTCCCGCTCGACGTTCCGCGAGAACATCACGTCCCCGACGAAGGCCAGGGTGGCCTCCCCCGGCCCCGGGGCGACCGGCTCGGAGACCGTGATGGGCGGCAGGAGCTCGCGGCGCGGCGCGGAGAGCATCAGAGCCCCGACCAGCCCGAGCAGCACGACGATCAGCCCGGCCTCCCAGGCCCGAAACGCCCGCGGGATCGCTGGCACGCCCTCCAGCTCGTCCTTGCCCATCGAGCGACCCGCCGACACCCACAGCAGCGCGCAGACGATGAAGAAGCCCGCCGAGATGGCGCAGAAGAGCGGATAGCCGTGGGGCCAGTCGAAGTCCAGCCCGTAGGCCAGAGCCGAGACCAGGAAGAGGGACGCCGCCCCCACCGCGCGCCAGCCCTGCTCCAGCCGGGCCGCGAAGAAGAGGAAAGGCGCGACCAGCATCACGAAATAGTAGAAGGTCGGCGCCGTGAGGAAATAGATGGGGACGATCCCCAGGAAGAGCGCCTCCCACGCGGGGCGCCGCCTCATGACCCACAGGCTCGGCAGGAGCGAGAGCACCGAGAGGCCACTGAAGAGCAGCTCTCCGTCCCGGAACATCCCCGAGCGGTCGAACTGGAAGCCCGTGGCGATCCCGTAGTAGAGGTACTTGAAGCCGACCCGGTTCGAGGACATGTCCTGGTTGTGCATCTCGATCTTGGACAGGAAGATGCGCCAGAGATCCACGCCCCCGTCGGCCAGGATCGAGAGCCCCACGAGCGCGAGCGCGCTCGCCCCGAGGCTGACCAGGAAGACCAGCAGATCGGCGCGCAGCGCAGGGGGCTCCTGCCCCCAACGACGCGCCGCCCATCGGCGGATCAGGTTCTCCCCAAGGAGCACCACTGGTCCGAGCGCAAACAGCGCCGGAAACACCCTCGCCAGCGTCGCGTAGGCGAGCGCTCCACCCGCCAGCGCGGGGCGCCCCAGGCGGAGCAGCGCCCCAGCCGCCACCACGCAGCAGAGCCAGTCCAGTCGAAGGAAGCCCCCTTTGATGTGAGGGTAGGCCATCGTGTAGCTGACGCCGTAGTACAGCAGCGTCAGCGCCGCCGTCCTCCACCCGAAGGCGCGAAGGACCAGCGCGAAGGTCCCGAGCAGCAGCGCGAGGTCCAGCATCGGCAGGGCCGCCATCCACTCCGCGCTCGTGGTCGGCGCCCGCCAGGCGATCGCGCGCGCCACGGCGTTCCACACCGGCGTCGCGTTGTAGCCCTTGTCCCGGAGCATGTCCGTCCACTTGCCGGGGTCGTAGGGCGACACCGCGTCCTGGAAGAACCGCACGTCCTGGACGAAGGTGGACCAGCGCTCCGCGCCGAAGGCGCCGCGGATCTCGTCGTCCTCCTGAACGACATCCCTCGCCTTCTCGTGCTGGTGCGTGCGCAGGTCCCGAATCGCGTCCTCGCGGAAGGCGGGCCCCTTGCCTCGAGCCGCGTTCAGCTCCACGTCGGCGACGAGGCTCGCTCGGTAGAGGTCCAGGTAGCGGTGCTCCTGGGAGTATTTCGCCCCCAGGTAGTAGTGAAACACGTCGTGGGGGTTCAAGTAGCGCTCATAGCGGAGCGCCCCGAACTCGAAGTACCCCGCGACGCTCACCAGCGTCGTGAGCGTCAGGAGCGCGGCAGCCCAGGGTGCCCGCGCGCCGCTCCGCGCCCTCCACCAGCCGATCGCGCAGAGCACAGCCCCGAAGAGCGCGATACCCAGCTTGACGCTGAGGCGTCCGTCCGTCGACTGAAGCCAGGCGAGCGCTCCCATCAGATCACCGTTCATCGACCTGCTCCGCCCCCTCTCACGGCTCCCACCCGATCCCGAAGAGGTCGCAAGAGCCTAGCTCCAGCACGACCCGCGCGCCACCCGAGGCCGTATGCCTGTGGCGGCTCCCCAGATCGGCGCATAAACAGCAGAGGTATGGGTGTCCTCCCCGCCAGCCCCGACTTCCATCGGGCCGCCACCTTTCAGGAGCTGTCGCGCCTGGTCGATGGGCTCGACCTGGAGGCCGTGCTCGACCAGCCGGTGAGCGCCTTCCTGGAGGGCCTGCCCTCCGGGGCCGCGCGACAGGCGGTGGAGGAGATGGTGCGGACGGGGGAGCTCCGCACCTGCAGGGACGCGCTCCGCAACGCGCACCTGCGCTCGGAGGTGCGCTGGCGAGGCGGGAAGCCGGGGGAGACCCAGCTCCTCCGCGCGCTCCAGGACTGGCTCAGCCGCGCGCGCTCCCCCCAGCCGCCCCGCGCGCCCGCGCCGCCCCCGAGCCCGTCGGAGCCCGTGCCCGAGCCCGAGCTCAGCGCCCCGCTCCCCCGCGCCTCCGGCCTCTACCTGGGCATCGGCCCGGACGAGCTCCAGCGCTGGGCCCAGGAGCGGGGGGTGCTGCCCCTGCTGGAGCTCACCGATCTGCACCTCGCCCACATCCTGGAGGGCCGCGCGCGCTACTGGCTCACGGCGGGGGCCAGCGGGCGCACCGTGCGCGAGCTGATGCTCCCCAGCGAGGACACGACGCGGGGCGGGCGGCGCTGGGGGCGCGGGGCGGGACCGGAGATCCAGCTCGCCCTCGTGCAGCTCCTGGAGCAGGGGGCCGAGGAGGTCGCCCGCGGGCTGCAGGAGGAGGACGAGCTCGCCCTGCACGAGCTCCGACCCGACCCCGGGCTGGAGGGCCTTTGGGAGGGCCTGGTCGAGGAGCGCGCCCGGCTCCGCCAGACGGCCACGCCCCCGCCCAGAGCGCGCCGGGACGGCTGGACCCTCCAGACACCCGATGACCCGCCCGTCGCCAGCGTGCAGACCACCGGCTACGCGCTCTGCGGGCGCACCCCCGCCCCGCGGATCAACCTCTCGCTCCAGCGCCTGGGCGAGGGGCTCACGGCCTGCACCTGCCGCCACCCCGAGGCCACCTGCCCGCTCAAGCTGGCCGCGGTGGATCTGTGCCTGGAGACGCTCCGCGATCCGGGGGCCGTCACCCAGGCCCGCGCCATGGCCCGCGCCCGCGGTCGCCCCGCCTGGGAGCGCTTCATCGCGCGCCTGGACCCGCTGCTGGGCGAGCCCGAGCTCAAGGACAAGAGCGGCAACCCGCTGGAGCTGGGCTGGCGCCTGCGCTGGAAGCAGCGGGAGGCCGCGCTGGAGCCCGTGGGCTGCCGTCCGCGCCGCTCGGGCCGCGGCACCACGCTGACCCGCCTGGACCTGGCGCAGCTCCGCGCCCAGCCGGGCCTGCTGGGCTCCGCCGACAGCCGGGTCGCCGTGATGCTGAACCCCGACCCCGCCGCCCGCAGCTCCTCGAGCTTCTCCGACAACGCCCGCATCCTGCGCGCCATGCTGGAGCTCTGCGGCCACCCCCGCGTCTTCCTGGGCGAGAGCGTGGACCCGGTGGCCGTGCGCCGCGACGTGCTCTCCCTGCGCTGGCGCCTGCGCGAGGACGGCGGCGTGCAGCTGATCCTGGGCGCGGGCGAGCGCACCTGGACCCCGGGCGAGCTGCTGGTGCAGTTCCGCGAGGAGGGCGCGGGCGAGCTCATGCTCTCTCGGGAGGGCGACACGCTCACCCTGCTGGAGGTCTCGCTGGCCGCGCGCACGCTCATCCGCGAGCTGAGCGAGCGCGGCGACACCCTGCCCCCCGACGCCACCGACGCGCTGCTGCGCCGCCTGCCCGGCCTCGCCCGCGTGCTGCCCTGCGAGCTGGACCCCGACCTGCGCGGCGAGGGGGTGAGCCCGGACCTGCGCCCGGTCGTCTTCCTGGAGATCGAGCCCGGCGACGCGCTCCTGCTGGAGGTGCGCCTGCGCCCGCTGCCCGACGGGCCGAGCTTCCCCCCCGGCGAGGGCCCGGTGGAGGTCTACGCCAACCGCGCCGAAGGCCGCGTCCACGCGCGCCGCGACCGCGCCCACGAGCCGGGCCTGGTCCGCGCCGCCCTCTCCAGGGTCCCGCTCCCGCCCGAGGACGAGACCGCCCCCTTCCAGTGGCTGTTGCAGAGCCCCGACACGGCCCTGGCCGCCCTGGAGACGCTGCAGGCCCTGGGCGAGGCGGTGGTCGTGATCTGGCGCGGCGAGCGTCGGCGGCGCGTGCGCGCCCAGAGCGGCCAGCTCAACGTGGTGGTGGGGGCGCGCCGGGACTGGCTCGGGCTCAGCGGGACCCTGCAGCTCGACGGGGCCTCGGTGCCGCTCGAGCAGCTCCTGGCGGCGATTCGCGGAGGCTCGCACTACGTCAACGTGGACGGCGAGACCTGGCTCAAGCTGGGCGCCGCGCTGCGGGAGGCGCTCACCCCGCTGGCCCTGGCCGCCCAGGAGACGCGCGCCGGCCTCGAGCTGCCCAGCCTGCACGCCGGGCTCCTGGAGACGCTGGAGGAGGGCGGCGCCATCGTGGACGGGCCCGAGGGCTGGCGCGCGCTGTGCGCCCGGGTGCGCGAGGCCGCCGCCCTGGACCCCGAGCCGCCCCCGGAGCTGCGGGCCAGCCTGCGCGACTACCAGCGCCAGGGCTACGCCTGGATGGTCCGGCTCAGCACCTGGAGCGCGGGCGGCTGCCTGGCGGACGACATGGGGCTGGGCAAGACGGTACAGGCCCTGGCCTTCCTGCTCCACCGCCGCGCCGAGGGGCCCGCGCTGGTCGTGGCCCCCACCTCCGTCTGCTTCAACTGGCAGCGCGAGGCCGCCCGCTGGGCCCCCGACCTGCGCACCCGGGCCCTGCGGGGGGCGGGGCGCGAGCGCGTGCTGGCCGACCTGCGCCCTGGCGACCTGCTGGTGGCCAGCTACGACGTCGTCGCCCGCGACGCCGCCCTGCTGGCGAAGATCCCCTTCGGCACGCTCATCCTGGACGAGGCCCAGGCCATCAAGAACCCCCACACCCGCCGGGCCCGCGCCGTCTTCGGGCTCGACGCCGCCTTCCGCCTCGCGCTCACCGGCACCCCCGTGGAGAACCGGCTCAGCGAGCTGTGGAGCCTGTTCCGCGCCGTCACCCCCGGCCTCCTGGGGAGCTGGGACCGCTTCCGCGACCGCTTCGTCCTGCCCATCGAGCGCGACGACGACCGCGAGCGCCGCCAGGCCCTGGCCCGGCTCATCCGCCCCTTCCTCCTGCGCCGCCTGAAGAAGCAGGTCGCCAGCGAGCTCCCCGCCCGCACCGAGGTGCAGCTGGACGTCTCGCTCTCCCGGGACGAGCGCGTGCTCTACGACCAGATCCGGCGCGCCGCCCTCCAGGAGATCGGGGCCGCGGCCCAGAGCCCGGAGGCCCAGCGGCGCATGCGCGTGCTGGCGGCGCTCACCAGGCTGCGACAGGCGGCGCTCCACCCACGGTTGATCTCGCCGGAGCTCACGTTCCCCTCGTCGAAGCTGGAGCGGCTGCGCGAGATCCTGCTGGAGCTGCGCGCCGAGGGCCACCGCGCCCTGGTCTTCAGCCAGTTCGTGCGCATGCTCGCCCTGGTGCGCGAGGCCCTGGAGCAGGACGGGCTCAGCTTCCGCTGGCTGGACGGGGCCACGCCCGAGAAGCAGCGCCGCGAGGAGGTGGACGCCTTCCAGCGCGGCGAGGGCGACGTCTTCCTCATCTCGCTGAAGGCGGGCGGCACGGGCCTCAACCTCACGGCCGCGACCTACGTGGTCCACCTCGACCCCTGGTGGAACCCGGCGGTGGAGGATCAGGCCACCGACCGCGCGCACCGCATCGGCCAGGACCAGCCCGTCACCGTGATCCGGCTGGTCGCGCGCGGCACGTTGGAAGAGAACATCCTGGCCATGCACGCCGAGAAGCGGGCGCTGGCCGCGGACCTGCTGGAGGGCTCGGGCGAGTCGGCCACGCTGGGCGCTGACGAGCTGCTGGCGCTCATCGCGTCGGGCGCCGAAGGTCTGGACGCGGTGGAGCTGGACGAGGAGCCCGCGCCCGAGGTGGAGGTCCAGCCCGAGCCCGAGCCCGAGGAGGCCCCGGCCCAGGTCACCCCCGAGCCCGAGCCCCCCGAGCCCGAGCCCGGCCCCGCGGGCCTCAGCCTGGACGACCAGCTCCTGGCCTTCGAGGCCTTCCTCGGCGAAGAGGTGTCCGACGCGCGCCTCAGCCGCCGGCTGGCCAGCCAGTACCTCGCCGCCCTCTCCGAGTACGTCAACTGGCTGGCTGGGGAGGGGCTCACCCGGGCCACGCTGGGCGAGCTCGACCGGATGAGCGCGAGCTTCCTGCGCGCGGCCATGGCCCGCCCCCTCCCCCGGCACCGCCGGGTGGTGGACGTGTTCGGGACCGCACTAGGTCTGTTCGTTTCCTACGGACAGGCCGAGGGCTGGGCTTAGAACCCGTCGCAGGTGGGCGCGGAGCTGACCTCCTGCACGCGACGGCCGAAGGCGACGATCATCCCGTCGGGGTCGATCTCCACCTTGACCTTGCCCTGGCGGTCCTCCACCTGGAAGCTCCCGCGCCCCGCCTCGACCGGGATGAGGGCCTGCACCTCGCGGTCGCCCTTCTGGTCGCGCACGACCACGGGCACGTCGATGCGCCCCACGGGCACGTTCGTGCAGAGCACGCCCTCCACCTTCGTGCCGCCGGAGCCCTCGACGAGGTGGACCCGGGCCTCGATCTCCGGCACCAGGCCGCCGTGGACCCAGTAGTCGAAGAAGTCGCTCAGGTCCTGCTCGGAGGTCTCCTCGAAGGCCTCCTGGAGCTGCTCGGTGGTCAGCCGCTGGCCGGAGCGCCGCTTCGCCAGCCGGTCCAGCGCCAGGAAGAAGGCGCGGTCGCCGATCTTGAAGCGCAGCATCTCGGAGAGGACGTAGAAACCGTAGTCGTCGAGCAGCTTGCTGGACAGATCGCTCTGCGGCGTGGAGCCGGTCAGGGAGAGCGGGCGGTCAGAGCGCGCGGTCTGCTTGTAGTTGTAGGAGCGCTCGACGGGGCGCTCGATGCTCTCCCGCACGGCGGAGACGCGCTTGTCGTAGTCGGCGGGCCCAAACGCGGCGCGCACGTAGAAGGCGGCGTAGGCCTCAGACAGCGCGTCCAGGATCCACTCGTCCCGCGCCGTGGCCGGGGCCACGAGCTGACCCCAGATCTGCCCGGCCACCTGCCGCGCCACCATGGAGTGGGCGAAGTGGGGATCCTCGGCCACGATCGTCGAGGCCCCGCCCACGCCGCCGTAGGTGGCCTGCTGCACGCCGACGAGGCCGTAGGCGCCCGCCGAGATGCGGCCGTTCATCGCGGCCCCCGTGAACGTGTCCTTGCCCTGGAAGACCTCGATCTCGCCGAGCGGGATCTTGGGGAGGAAGCGGCCCAGGAAGCTCACGACCCGGCGCACCTCCGGGGGGAAGGCGGGGAGCGCGTACTCCTCGGTGGTGAACAGGCTCACCCGCACGCCGGGCAGGTCCTTGGCCGGCGGGTCGATCACCTCGTACCAGCGGCCGAAGGCCACGCCGGGGCGGCGCCCCGCCTTCCCGGTGGCGACGATGGTGCGCCAGCCGTCCTCGTCGTTGATGGCGTCGCTCTTCGTGTCCCCGGAGACCGCCGCGCCGATGGTGCGCAGGCCGGAGCTGGGGAAGCGCACCGTCGTCTCGAAGTCCCAGGCCGTCCCGCCGAGCGCGGGGACGAGGTCCGGCACGATCTCCTGAAGCCCGGTGGTGGGGCCCAGCGGCCGGTCGGCCGTGCTCCAGTTGGCCCAGGGCCAGGTGGCGGTCCACTCCAGGTGGAGATCGACCTCCCCGCCCTCGGGCACGGGCTCGGGCAGGAGCACGATGATCTCGTAGCGGGTGGCCGTCTTCTTGACCGCGTCGGTCTCGCTGGCCTCGATGTCCACGCTGTCGATGAGCCCCGCGCGCGACCCGGACGTGGGGGAGGAGTCGGTCAGGTTGTCGACGTTGACCACCTCCTCGCCCATGGCCTCCGCGCCGGCGCTCTCCGTGCTCGCGCCGGCCAGATCGCTCTCCGCGGACTGGGCGGCGGTGCTGGCCTTGCCTGGTCGGGAGCTCGCGCTGGCGATGCCGCGCAGGTCCGCGCTGAGCCCGGACCAGGCCAGCGCCTTGCCGTCCGAGGTGCTGAGCTTCTGGAGGTTGAAGGTGCCCTCCACCGTGCCCGCCGTGGGCAGGCGCAGCGTGACGTGCTGGAGCGGGCCGCCGAGCGCCCGGATGCGCAGGTCGTTCTGCACCGTCACCTTCTGGGTGTTGGCGAAGGTGGTGGGGATGAGCTCCACCTCCGTCTTCGCGTAGACCGGCGCCATCCACCGGGCGGGCTCGGGGCCTGGGCTTCCGGTCTCCCGCGGGAAGATCTCCCCGCTGAAGCGCCGGAAGTGGCGGATCCCGTCCACGTCCACCCCGTGGGCGAAGGCCATGGAGCGGTAGCCGGTGTCCGAGTAGCCGAGACCGTCGCGGAAGCAGGTCAGCCACTCGTCGTAGTCGTTGGGGCCCACCGTGGCCCCGTCCAGCGCGGCGACCCCGTAGCGGGTGCCGGTGCGGAAGTCGGCGACCAGGCGCAGCTCCTCGGCCGGCACGCCGAGCTCCTCGGACAGCAGGCGATCCTGGCGGATCATCGCCGTCACGTCCAGGCCCGCGCGCTCCAGCAGGCGGCGGCGGTTGGGGAGCACGTTGGTGGCGACCACGGTGGCGGCGAGCTTGCCCCGCTCCTCCGTCACCATGTAGACCTCGTCGATGCCCTCCGAGCCCTCGCTCAACATGGAGCCCGAGCGGATGGGCCGCAGGTCCATCAGCATCTTCTGGACCTTGGGGTCGCTGCCCAGGAAGAGGGCGCGCGACAACGAGGTGCGGAAGGGCGCCTCCTGGCGGGCGATGGCCTCCATCGTGGCGCGATCCTCGCCGCGCGAGATCATGTGCGTGGCGAAGCTCCAGGCGTCCGCCCGCGAGGGGAAGCTCATCTCCAGATCGCCGGTCCCGATGAAGACCGAGCCCACGATGCGCTCGGAGACGGGCTTCTGGCCGGACCAGACGGGGATGATGACGCCCTCGTTCAGGCTGGCCTTGCAGACGCCGTCCTGGAAGACCAGGGGCTTGGAGATCTTGTAGGCCGTCTCGCCCATCCACATGCGGGCGGCCGAGGTCCACCAGACCTGGAGGGCCTCAGGGTCTACAGGAGGCTTGCCTCCTCCCTGCGCTGCGGGCGCCTGGAGGAGCAGACCGAGGAGGGTGAGCGCGAGCGCGAGGCGCGGGAGGAGAGGCATGCCACGCTCCAGTGAGGGCAGACCCTCGACTGTTAACGTGCCGCGCGCGCCGAGCCCTGATCCGTCGCGCGCTCAGCTGGCCTGAGAGGCGCCCAGGGCGGCCTGGATCGCCGCGTAGTCCGGCTCCACGCCGGGGTTCGGGCCCACCCACTCGTAGCTGACGGTGCCGTCGCGCTCGACGATGAAGACCGCGCGCTTGCTGGCCGTGTAGCCGGGCATGCCCGCGAAGTTCTCCAGGGCGACGCCGTAGCTCTGGACGGTCTCGCGGGTGTAGTCGGAGAGCAGGGGGAACTCCACGCCGTTCTTGGCCGCGAACGCGGCGTTCGAGAAGGGCGCGTCCACGCTGATGCCCACCACGTTGGCGTCGAGGCCGTTCAGCATCGCCAGCGCGTCCCGGAAGGTGCAGAGCTCCTTCTCGCAGACGCCGGTGAAGGCGGCCGGGTAGAAGGCCAGGACCACGCGGCCCTGGCCGCGCAGCTCAGAGAGGCTCACCTTCTCGCGCTTGTGGGAGATCAGGGTGAAATCGGGGGCGGTCTGGCCGACGAGGCTCATGGGGGTCTGCTCCTGTGTTTGAGGACCCCCGGGGGCTATCCCAGCGGACCCGCGCGCGGAAGAGCCTATCGCGCCGGGCTCAGGTCCCCGCAGTCGAGGCCGCCGGTCATCACGCGCACCTCGCCCTTCCAGCGGCTGCCCTCGTCCATGCCCTTCCAGCGGGCCTCGGACAGATCGCAGGTCTGCTCCTCGCCCTCCGAGTCCTCGAGCAGCACCGTGTACGTCTCGGAGCGGGCGCCCTCGCGCTCACAGCCGGTGCACTCGCCCGTCCGCCCGAGGCGCACCTCCGGCCAGCGGGGCGAGGTGTTCTTGCCGCTCTCCTTCTCGGTGCGCGCGCGGCTCCACTTGTCGATGGTGTAGGAGCACCAGTCGTCGTAGACCGGCTCGGACCGGTACTTCGTCTGGCAGTCCTCCACCTCCTTGAAGGTGCCGTCGCCGTTGTCCACCTGCTTCGTCGTGCACTCCTCGCCGTCCGCCACCTTGCGCGTGCTGCGCTCCTTCTCGGTGCGCGAGACGTCGTAGGCCCCGCCCGGCATGCGGTCGCACCAGGCGCTGTCCTGGGTGGGCCCGAACTTCTCGACCTCGATGGCGCGCTCCCAGCGGTGACCCGTCACGCTGAGGGTGTCCTCGCGGGTCCACAGCATCGAGCACACGAAGAGGCCGATGGCGCCCATCACCAGGACCACGAAGAGCAGCAGGCAGCCTCGCCCCTTCTTCTTCGGGGGCTCCGCGGGCGGCTGCTGCGCGGCGCGCCGCTCGGCCTTCTTCTGCGCCTCGAGGCTCTGGCCGGCCGAAGCGCTCGCCTCGCGGGTGTGGGCGCGCTCCACCTCCTTGGACTCGTCGAGCGCGGAGCCGCAGTTCCCGCAGTGGCTGGCGGCGGCCCCGTTCGGCGTCTGACAGTTGGCGCACACCTTGTCGGCGCCCGTGAAGCGGTGATCCTCCACGGCCACCTTGTCGGCGTCCGAGGGGAAGTAGCGCCGCGCGGGGTCCTGCGGCGCCCCGCAGCTCGGGCAGTGGCGGTGGGTCAGCCCGAGCAGCTTCTCCGTCCCGCAGAACCCACAGTCCCACAGCATCTGGTACGTGCCGAGATCGCGCGAGGCCACCGCACACCCCTCTCTGAGGGCGCGAGGCTACCACCGGGAGGGGGGCGCTGGCCAGCGGGGCCTGGCCCGGCGCCGCAGCCCCACCAGCCCGAGCGCGAGCCACCCGAGCCAGCTCGACGCAGGACCGCCGCCCTGAGCGCAGGCGCAGCCCTCGATCTTGGGGAGCTCCCCGCCCGGCCCCGTGTCCGGGGAGCCGCTGTCCGCCCCGGTCTCCCCGGTCTCCCCGGCCCCTCCCGTGTCCTCACAGATCGTCTCGGGATCCTCGGGAGCGGTGAGGTACAACTCCTGGTGGACCAGGTAGCGGTCGTCAGGCTCGCCGATCTGGTCGCCGAGCCCCCGCCCATAGAGCGAGCCCAGCGGCGTGATCGCCCCCACGGGGTCCAGGTTCGGGCGCTTCTGGTAGTACATCGTCACGCCGGTGAAGACGGTCCCCAGCACGACGGCGTAGGTGCGCCCGGCCTCCAGCGGGAGGTCGAGCGCCGGGCTCTGCTGCCACTCGCCCGCCTCGGCCTCGCCCCTCACGGTCGCCACCATGCTCCAGGTGCCGTCCTCCTCCAGGACCGAGACCGACCACACCAGGCGCGCGCCCTCGGGCCCCTCCCAGCGCTGGCGCAGAGACCGCAGCGTGGTGGCTGAGTCCACGATGAAGCCGTTGCCCACCGACTCCTCGCTCCAGTCCGCGGACTCCTGGTCGTCTCCCAGCACGATGGGCTCGCTCTCGACCTCGTCCAGGGCGCCGTTGCAGTTGTCGTCGCGCCCATCGCAGACCTCGAGGGCGGCGGGGGAGACGCCCGCGTCACCGTCCTCACAGTCGCCCTCGCAGTCCGTGAACCCGTCACCGTCCAGATCGGCGCAGGCCGGCGGGTAGAGCTGCGCGAGCCCGTCCAGGTCGTCGGCTCCCAGCGTCCGCGCCCCGGTGTAGTGGGCGTACATGATGGCGTCCTCGTCGTCCGAGTGCGAGAGGCCGAGGCAGTGACCGAGCTCGTGCAGGGCGACGCTCTCCACGTCCCAGCTCCCGTCGGCGGCCCCCGCCGGGTCGGCGCTCCAGACGATGTCGCCCTCGTCGTCGGCGTCCAGGTACATCACGTCGCAGTCGAAGGCCAGCCCGTCGGCGTAGGACCAGATGGCCGTGAACGCGAGCGCCGCCCCCATGTCCTCCTGCTCGCCGTGCAGGATGACGAAGACGCCCTCGGGGTCCTGCGCCGCGTCCACGATCTCGTCGCCCAGGTGGAGGCTCACGTCGTAGCCCGCCTCGTTCCAGACGCTCATGGCGTTGTTCACGGCCTCGCGCACGTCCTCCGGGTCCACCTCCGCATCGGGGAAGCTGTCCTCGGCCAGGTAGAGCGGGTCCTCCAGCGGGCTCGACTGCCAGGACCAGTCGGCGCCGTTGAGGTCCCAGGCCTGCGCCGGGGCGCCCAGGAAGAGGAGCAGCAGTTCAGGGCGCATGGCAGCCTCCCAGGCGCGCGAGCTCGTCCGATGGATCTCCCGCGATGGGGAGGGCCCCCTCCTCGCCGCCCAGGACGCGCCAGCTCTCGCCGTCCGCGCGCGGCTCCAGCAGGAGCAGGTAACGTTGGTCCACGACGAGCTCCGGCGTGTGCTCCACGTTCAGCGTGAGCGATCCAACACGACCCCCAGGCGTCACAACCGTGACGCTCTCGACGGGCGTGCCGCGCAGGACTTTGAGGACGCTGAGATCGTGGCGGGACAGCACCCACCCTGATCGATCTTCTTGAAAGAAAGACTCCTGTCCAGTTACTTCGCCGATGATGACGAGCGAACTCCGCGCGCACAGCGCGGGGAGGCTCTCAGGCCGTTGAAGCGCGAGCGCAGAGCCCGCCCACAACGAGCCCACCACGAGGAGGCCGTAGGGTTGCATGTTCACCTCTACAGAGTGAGGTGCTCCACTCCCTAGAGGCGTTAATGTTGCGTTCTATTGTTCAGATGCGTCATCACCCCCCACACGTTGGAGATCCGCGTACACCCCGTGATGATCCGATCCTGGGATCACGAAATTTCCGGCCCCCACCACGTCGAGGCCCGGCGGCGCCCAGATCGCGTCGATGCGGCCGAGGGCGAGCCCCCCGCGGAGCGCGGGCCAGGTGGGCGTCGGCCACGGCGTGCCCGTCAGCAGGGCGTCGCGGAGCCCGGCCCGGCGCAGCCGCCAGAGCCCCGGCTGGAAGGGGAGCGCGTTCAGATCTCCGGCGATCAGGACAGGATCTCCCGCATGCGCCGGCCCGATGTCGCGCGTCAGCCGCCCCTCGGAGACCAGCCCCGCCAGCGCCACCAGCCCCACGTCCCCGCCCGGCTCGCAGGACTTCACCGGCGGGGGCGCGTGGACGCCCAGCACCGCGAGCGGCTCGGGCAGGCGCAGGCGCCCCACCACCGTGTAGGCCCGGCAGGTGCTCTTCCAGGGGGGCTCGATGACCTCGGCCTCGCCCTCGATGTCCTCGCGCACCAGCAGCGCGGCCCCGCGTGAGCCCTGGTAGGGTCGGGCCGCCAGGACCTGCAGGCCGCTCGCCTCCAGCGCCTCCAGGTCCGCGTTGTTCGCGGTCAGCTCCACCAGCACCAGGACGTCCGCTCGCAGCGCGGTCAGCGCCGCGTCGATGTCGGCGGAGCTCTTCTGCATGTAGAGCAGGTTCGCCGCCGCGACCCGCAGGCTCCCGGCCGGAGGCGCGGGGGCCTCGCCGGGGAGGCCCGCCCAGAGCCAGAGGGCGAGGCCCACGGTGAGCGCGAGGACGAGCCGCAGGAGGCGTCGCAGGACGAGGGCTGCTCTGGATGACATCCGGTTCTCCACCATCGGTTGTGCTACCTTCATCGGAGAGGAGCAAGCATGTCGAGGCTGGGAATTGTCGCGCGCGGCGTGCTCGTGATCGGCGCCCTGGCCTGGGGCGGCTGCCACGGCGCCGCGCCTCCGCCCGAGCACGCGGGAACGAGCGCGCCGGATGATGGCGCGCGGCTGAAGTCCCTGCGCGATCGCGCGAGCCGGGCCTACAACAGGGGGAACGCCTCCCAGTGCAGCCATCTCGTGACGAAGGCTGGCCAGATCGCCCCGCCCGAGGGGCGGACTGCGTACAACGACGCTTGCTGCCACGCGCTCGCTGGGCACGCAGACCCAGCCTTCTCCCTCCTCACCCGCGCGATCTCCACCAGCTACCTGGAGGCCGACTGGCTGGTCGCCGACCCCGATCTCCAGAGCCTGCACCAGGACGCGCGCTGGGCTCCGCTCTTGGAGGAGGCGAAGCGCGCGCATGCCTCCCGGCTCAGCACCATCAACCTCGAGCTGTACGAGCTCCTCCTCGCCGACACGGCCTTTCAGTACAGTGAGACCGACGGGACCGACAGGCGGCAGGGCTACATGCAGAGCGTCCAGCGGCGCGACCGGGTTCGAGCCATCGTAGAGGCTGGGGAGGCGAAGGTCGCCGCCGACTTCCATCACGCCTCGCTCGTCTTGAAATGGGGCACCATGCCCGAGGACTACGCCGAGACCTACGCGTTCGCGATGCGCGCCGTGGAGCTCGAGCCCGAGAACCGGACCATGCGCCGTCATGCCGCTAACAGCGAAGACAGGCTGCTGCACAGCCAGCGCAAACCGCAGCGCTACGGCAGCATCTACGTCCGAGCGGGCAACTACGGGGAGCGCTGGGAGCTCTACACGATCGATCCCTCCGTGACCGACGAGCAACGTCGGGCCTGGGGTTACCCACCGCTGGCCGAGTCCCTCGCCGAGGCGCGGCGGATGACGGCCGAGAATTTTCTCCCTATGCCCGATCCACCTTGATCTCGTAGCCCCAGGCCGCGAGCCCGCCGGAGGGCCGCGCGCTCAGGTTCACGGACACGCGGAGGCGGCCCTCGTCGCGGGTGAAGCTCAGCACGCTCCCGCTCACCGAGGGCTCCCAGGTGGCGTCCTCGTCCAGCCCGTGCGCCGCGCGCAGGCAGGAGAGGGCGCGGACGAGGTTGAGCGTGCTCTCCGGGTCGGCGCTCTGGTCCTCGACGTTGGCCCCGTTCCGGTAGCCCTCGTCCGGCGGGAACCAGGCCTCGCCGCTGCTGAAGCCCGCGCCGGGCTCGGCGCTCCAGGGCATGGGCGCGCGCATGGCATGGTCCTGACCCGTGCCCGTGCTCGCGTTGGGGAGGTCCAGCTCCTCGCCGTAGTACAGCACCGGTGAGCCGGGCATCAGCATCTGCACGACCCGCAGGGCGCGCCGGGCGCCCGCGTCCTCCACCAGCTCCGGGAGGCGATCCACGTCGTGGCTGCCCAGGAAGCCGGCCATGCCCGCGGCGCCGCCGAGCGCGATCTGGGTGTCCACCAGATCCACCAGCGCTTGTACCTCACCGTCCTGCGCGGCGGCCAGCAGCGCGTCCCGGCGGGGGAAGTCGAGCACGGCGTCGCTCTCCGGGGCGTCCTCGCTCCCCAGCCAGGAGACGCTGTCCTCGACCTCCCAGGCGCTGGCCTCGGCCAGCAGGAAGGCGTCCGGCCGCGCCGACCGCGCCTCGGCGTAGAGCTCGGCCAGGAGCGCGTGCGAGCCCGCTGTGCCCTCCACCTCCTCGCTCTCCACCGCCTCACCCTCCTCCACCAGCATCAGCACGGCGTCCAGCCGGTAGCCGTCCGCCCCGGCCTCCAACCAGCGCCGCAGCACGCCGCGCATCTCGGCGTCCACGTCCGGGCTCTCCCAGTCCAGGTCAGGCATCTCCCGCCCGAAGTAGGCGTAGAAGCTCCCGCCCTGCTGCGAGGGGAACCACCGGCTCTGATCCGCCTCGCGATCCTGATAGCGGAACCAGTCGCGACGCGCGTCGTCCGCGCTGGACTCGGCCTCGACGAACCACGGGTGCGTGACGTGGACGTGATTCAGCGGCAGGTCCAGGATCACCCGCATTCCCAGCGCGTGCGCGTCGTCCACCAGGGCCGCCAGGTCATCGGGCGTGCCGTAGGCCTCCGTCAGCGTGTCGAAGTCGGTCACGTCGTAGCCGGCCGGGCCGTAGCTCTGAAACAGCGGCATGAGCCAGATCGTGCCCACCCCCATCTCCGCGAGGTGGTCCAGGCGCTGCCGCACGCCCTGGAGGTCCCCGATCCCGTCGCCGTCGGAGTCCTGGAAAGACCGGACGTAGATCTCGTAGATGAGCCCCGCGGCCGGGCCCTGGTGAGCGGGCTCGGCGGGGAGCGCGGGATCGAGGGAGAGCGAGCGCGAGCCATCCAGACAGGGCTCGCAGCCGAGGAGAGAGAGGGCGAACAGGAGCGGAGACATGGACACCTCGCGGTGTCCACCCCTGTTTCAAGTCGCGTGCCAGGCTCGGGCGCGCGGATATTCGGCGTATTTCCTACGTCGAGTCGGTCAGCGCGGGTGACGGAGGTCCGTCGACCTCCGTCGGACCTCCGTCAGGGGGCCCTACGTCGCCCGCCCGACAGCGCGAGCCCGAGGACGCTGGCGATCACAGCGGCCGCCGGCGGGAGACCTCCAGAGCTCGAGGAGCACCCACAGGTCCCGATTCGCAGCCGGTGATCTCCAGACCCGTTCCCCGCGAGGTCCCACGCCTCCATTCGGTAGGTGCGGTGTGGGTTCTTTCCGAGCGTGGGGTCCATGTCGATGCACTTGTCTCCACTCGCTACGAAGAGGGTTGATGGATAGCCCCAGACCTTCTCTCCCTCGCCTTGAGGGAGCAATGTGAAGAAGAGGTCCTCATCGGCGGTCAAGTCATCTGATACGCCTTCGGGTGTGATGAGAAACAGGTTCTGCCACAACCCACAGCTGTCGTCCTGACGGTCGATGTGGTCTTCAACGGACACAGTCCCTTCCCAGGTCGGAGAGGTCGTATCGGTGTCCCGCCCGGTGTAGAACTGCAAGATCTCGGTCTCGCCCAGCAGAAGGATGCAGGAGACGTCGGCCTCGAGGGGTTCAGTGGGCGAGGACTCCAGGAGCTGCTGGAAGCCGTTGTGCTCGTCGGTCCATGGCTCGAGCTCGACCGGCAGGCCATCACACTCGAGGGCAGGCTCGGTGCCCACGGCGCCGTTGTGAACCAGCACCCTCACGCGGGTGTTGAGCGGCACATCGACCGCCCCATCGGAGGGCGAGGTGCCTACGACGTCTGGAAAACCATAACAAACACAGGCACGCGCCTCGGCCTCAGCGGCCACGACAAGCGTGAGCGTCGCGGTCCTCCCCCACCCGAGAAGCCCGGCGCGGAGACGGAGGGCGGGTCCTGACCCCCGCACGGGCCCTCCCCTACTTCGCCGCCGCCGACTCCGGCCGCGCCCGGTTCCCGGTCCGCCCGCTGGTCAGATCCCGGCCGCGATCGTGCTCGATGGGCCCGAGACCCGAGGCGTCCACCGGGGGCAGGGCCTCGGCCTTGTCCATCATCTCCGTCGCCAGCGCGCGCGCGGCGCTGTCCACGTTGCGGCTGAGCGCGCCGAACAGATCCTCCACGACCAGCTTCCGGGCCTCGAGCCAGTACAGCGCGCGGGAGAGACCGCTCTGGTCGCCGGCCTCCAGCTCGCGCTGGGCGCGGCTGGCGACGAGGGCCATCACGCCGAGCTCCACGCCGATGTCCACGAGCCGGTTCAGCGTGAGCTGCCGCATCTCCAGCTTCGGCCCCATCAGCACCATGCGGTGGAAGAGGGCGCGGGCCAGGCGCCGCGTGCTGGCGTCGATGCCGCGCAGGGCCGCGCCGAGCCGGGCGTCGTAGCGACCATAGGAGCGGAACAGCCCGCCGAAGAGCAGCTTGAGGTACCACACCGGGTAGAAGGCCGCGCACTTCGCGATCGTCCCCAGCTTCGAACCGAGCCCGCCCTTCTTGAAGAGCCCGCCGGCCATGCTCAGGTGACGGTCGAGCGCCTCGCGCGCCAGGAAGAGGTGCATCACGTCCGTGGTGCCCTCCACGATGCGGTTGATGCGCGCGTCGCGCAGGATGCGCTCCATCGGGAAGGCGAATTCTCCGCGCGCCTCCAGGCTGCTGGCGGTCTCGTAGCCGCGCCCGCCGCGGAGCTGGAGCGCCGTGTCCGCCGCCTGCCAGTACAGCTCCGTGTTGTACATCTTGGCCGCCGCGGCCTCCATGCGGATGTCCACGTCGCCGCGGTCCGACCAGGCCGCGCAGGCCCGCGCGAACGTGTCCATCGCGTAGGCGGCGCTGGTGACGAAGGCCAGCTTGTCCGAGCCCGCCTCGTGCGCGCCCACCGCCTTGCCCCACTGCACGCGGCTCTTGGCCCAGCGCGCCGAGAACTCGGCGACCTCGTTCGCCCCGTGCGCCGAGAGCACCGGCATGCTGAGCCGCCCGTCGTTGAGCGTGGTCAGCGCGATCTTGAGCCCCTGACCCACGTCGCCGATGACGTTCTCCACCGGGACCTTCACGTCGTGGAAGCGCAGCACGCCGATCTCGATGGCCCGCAGGCCCATCAGGCGCACCCGGTGGACGACCTCGAAGCCCGGCCAGTCGGTCTCCACGATAAACGCCGTGATCTGCTTGACCTCGCGCCCGTTCTTCTGGATGGAGGGCGTCCTGGCCATGACCACCACGAGGTCGGCGATGACGCCGTTCGTGCACCACAGCTTCTCGCCGTTCAGGATCCAGTGCTTGCCGTCCGGCGAGAGCTCGGCGTGCGTGGCCATGTTCGCCGGGTCGGAGCCCACCCCGGGCTCCGTGAGCGCGAACGCGGAGACCTCGCCCCGCGCGATGCGGGTCAGGTACTTCTGCTTCTGCGCCTCGGTGCCGAAGATCTTGAGCGGCTGCGGCACGCCGATGGACTGGTGGGCGGACAGCGTGGCCGCGGTGGACGCGCAGTAGGTGGCGATCACCGAGAGCACGCGCAGGTAATTCGTCTGGCTGAGCCCCAGCCCGCCGTACTTTTTCGGGATCTTGATGCCGAAGAGGCCGAGCTCGTTCAGCCCCTTCCAGATGTGGGCCGGGATCTCCTCGGCCTGATCGATGGCCTCGCCGTCCAGGTGCTCGCTGGCCCAGCGGTCCACCCGCGCGCAGACCTCGTCCCCGATGGCCTTGTCGGCGGCGTCCTGCACCGGGAAGGGGTCGATGAGCCGCAGGTCGAGGTCGCCCATGAACAGGCTCTGGATGAAGGACTTGCTCTTCCAGTCCAGCTCGCGGCTCTCCTCGGCCACCTGGATGGAGCGCGCCTCCTCGGAATTGCGATTCTTGTTCTCGATCATGGCCTTGAACTCCAGGAACTTCGAGAGGTCGTGAATGAATCCTCATTCACCAGCCCGAACATCATAGCCGTGGCGAGGCCGATCACAAGAGGGTCTGTCGAAATTCACCCCCGGCGTGCGTGGGCCCGCCGCAGGCCCCGCCCGGCAGGTTAGCCCTTCCGGCGAGGACTCCTCCCCATGATCAAGTCGGTCGTCAAGCGCGTGAACCGTGTGCTCTACGGCGCCCCTCCCACGGACGCCCCCGCCTCCCTCGACGAGATCCCGCTCACCCGGCTGAACGGGACGGACTTCGACAAGGAGGAGCTGGACGGGAAGGTCGTGCTCTTCGTCAACGTGGCCAGCAAGTGCGGCCTCACCCCGCAGTACACGGGGCTCGAGGAGATGTACGAGCGCATGAAGGACAAGGGGCTGCTCATCGTCGGCGTCCCCTGCAACCAGTTCCTCGGCCAGGAGCCTGGCACGCCGGGCGAGATCGCCACCTTCTGCTCGACCACCTACGGCGTGACCTTCCCCCTGCTGTCCAAGCAGGAGGTCAACGGCGCCAACCGCAGCCCGCTCTACCGCTGGCTCATCGGCAGCGCCGCGGGCAAGGGCGAGGACATCTCCTGGAACTTCGAGAAGTTCCTGGTCTCGCGGGACGGCCAGGTCGTCGCGCGCTTCTCGCCGCAGGTCAAGCCCGAGGATCCGAGCCTGGTCTCGGCGGTGGAGCGCGCGCTGGGCTGAGCGAGCCCGCCCGCATCGCGCGGACGAAGGCGCCCAGCACGCGGAGCACCAGGCTCGTCCTGGCCATCGGATCAGCGAGGGCCGCGTCCACGGCGGCCTCGGCCTCGGGCTCCCCGCGCGCCCGGGCGGCGACGGCCCGCGCCAGTCGGAGCTGCGCCTCGTCCAGCGGCGCGTCCACCAGCGCCCGCCCGCTAAGATCCACCTCCACCCCAGACAGCCCCAGCCCCGCGGCGGCCAGGGTCGCCCCCGCCACCAGCGCGCCGGAGATCCGCTCCCCGCCGTGCCGGAGCCAGGCCGCCGTGGCCTCCTCGAAGGCCGCCCGCGCCTCCGCCGCGTCCCCCCGCGCCAGCGCCACCAGGCCCAGGTTGCTGCGCCCCAGGATCGCCAGCAGGGGCCGGCGCTGCTCCTCGCCCCAGGAGACCGCGCGCTCGAAGCCCTCCCGCGCCTCCTCCAGGCGCCCGGCCTCCAGGGCGATGGCGCACAGCGCGCCGCGCAGGTTGCGCCCGCGGATCCCGTCGGGGCCGTCCGGCTGAAGGGCGATCACCTCCCGGATCTCCGCCTCTACGGCGGCCCCCTGACCCAGCTCCACGGCGGCGACGAAGAGGTGGTCCCGCTGGAGCTCGGCGCTCTGGCGCTCCCCGGCCTCCAGGAAGCCGCGCCGCGCCGACGCCAGCGCCTCGGCCGCCTCCGCCGCGAAGCCCAGGCGGAGCAGGATGAGCCCGCGCTCGGCCTCGGCGTGGGCCAGGATCCGAGGGGGAGCCTCGTGGAGGTCCAGCGCCTCGAGCAGGGCGAGCGCGTCGCGGGGGCGCTCGGAGCGGCGGAGGGCGCTGACGAGGCCGAGGCCGGCGTGCGTCACCTGCGGGCCGAGGCCCGGATCCTGGCGGGCCAGCGCGGCCAGCCGCTCGAAGGCCGCGCGCGCCTCCTCCGCCGCGCCGACGCGATCGAGGGCGAAGACCAGGCGGACCATCAGCCTCGCCTGCGCCTCCCGGGCCCCCTGGGCCTCGGCCAGGGCCACCGCCGCGCGGGCCAGCGCCTCCTCCGAGGGGTGGCCGAAGGTCGCTCGGGCCGCGTTCAACCAGACCTCCACCGCCCGCAGCGCCGCCTCCGGGGCCCGCCCCGCGTGGCGCAGCAGCAGCGCGCGCACCCCCTCCGTCTCGCCGATCACCCGGGCGATCCCGCGCGGCTCCGCGCTCCCTCGGGGGAGCCAGCCCTCCAGGGTCTCCGCCAGGGCCTCCGCCCAGATCTCCAGCCCCTCGGGCGCGCCCTCGGCCGCCTGCCGGGTCGCGGCGTGCTCGCGCACGCAGCTCAGCAGGCTCAGGCGCGCGAGCTGCGCGAGCTCCGGGCCCTCGCGCACCTGCGCCAGCGAGAGATCGCAGAGGCGCTCCAGGATCAGCAGCGGATCGACCAGGCCCGCCCGCTCCAGGGTGCGCTCGGCCACCGCCACGGCGCCGGGGGCGGGGAGGGCCGCGAGCAGGACGAGCGCGCGGCGGGCCTCCGGGTCCAGGAGGGCCCAGGAGGCGTCCAGGGCGGCGCCGAGGGTGGCGTGGCGCGGCCGGCGGGGGGAGGGATCGCGCAGGAAGGGCAGGTTGATCCGCTCGCGCAGCTCAGCGGCGGAGAGCGCCCGCAGGCGGGCCGCGGCCAGCTCCAGGGCGAGGGGCAGCCCGTCCAGGCGCTCGACCAGGGCGCGCGCGGTCTCCTCGTCCAGGCGGACGTCGGGTCGGGCGCGGCGGGCTCGAATGCGCAGCAGGGCCAGCGCGTCCAAGAGGGGAAGCGGCGCGAGCGCGAGGAGCTGCTCGCCCGGGAGGCCCAGCGCCCGGCGGCTGGTCAGGAGCAGGCGCAGGCCGGGGCGTCGCCACGCGCTCAGACGCGCCAGCGCCTCCGCCGGCAGGGCCTCCAGCTCGTCCAGGACCAGCAGCGCGGGGTCCGCGCCCAGCGCGTCGTGGATCACGGCGTCCGCGCTCGTCTTCGCGCCCAGCGCCGAGGCTACGGCGCTGCCCAGATCGTCCCCGTCGCGGGCCGCCCCCGCCTCCACCAGCGCCGCCCGCCAGCCTCGCGACCGCGCCACCCGCGCCAGCGCCTCGGCCAGCCGCGTCTTGCCGACCCCCGCGGGCCCGGTGAGCGTGAGCGGGGCGCCGCCCGCCTCCAGGGCCGCCCAGGCGCGGGCGAGCTCCACCTCCCGCCCCACCAGCGGGTCGGCCTCGTCCTCGGGGAGGGCGGGCAGGGGCTCGGGCAGGGGGACGAAGGCGTAGCCCACGCCGTGGACCGCCAGCAGGTGCTCCGGGTCGTCCCGATCCCGCTCGATCTTCGCCCGCAGGCGGCGGATCGCCACGTCCACGGTGCGGGAGACCACGCCGTCGGCGTAGCCCCAGACCTCGCGGAGCAGGGTGTCGCGGCCGACGGCCTCACCGGGGCGGCTGGCGAGAAAGCCGAGGAGCTTCGCCTCGATCGTCGTGAGGCGGCGCTCCTCGTCTCCTACCTGCACCCGGCGCCGCTCCAGATCCACCACCCCCAGGGCGAGGCGGAGCAGCGGAGCGGCGGTCGTCCCGGCCATGGCGCGCCCGTATCGCGCGGGCGCGCGGGCCGCCCGTCAGAGCGCGGAGCCCGCCAGCATCCACACCGTCCCGTCATAGGACCAGGCGGCGTAGCCGCTGACCAGCAGATCCTCCCGCCCGTCGTCGTCCAGGTCCGCGCTGCCCACGTTCAGGCCCACGCCCGCGCTGTCCGGGCCCCCCGTGAACGTGAGCGCGGCGTCGGCGTCGGTGAGCGCGCCCGCCAGCTCGCCGCCCCAGTACACGTAGGCCCCGTTGTCGGTCGCCCCCACCAGGAGCTCGCGCGCGCCGTCGTCGTCGATGTCGTCGGTGGTCTCCACCGCCACCGCCATCGGGCGCGCGCCGTCCCCGTAGACCGAGGCGGAGGCCTCGTCCGTGCTCAGCTCGGCCTCCCAGTCGGCGCGCCCGTCGAAGATCCAGGCGATGCCCGCGCCGCCGTCGTAGCTCGACGCGCCCGCGATCAGCTCGGCGTAGCCGTCCCCGTCCAGATCGCCCGCGCTCATGCGGTAGCCCAGGTAGACCAGCCCGGCGCGCGCCGGCCCGGAGATGGCGATGTCCGCGTCGTCCGGCAGCCCCAGCTCCCCCTCCCAGCGCCCGTCGGACAGGCCGATGTAGACGGCGCCGGGCATGTCGGCGCCGCGCAGGTCGGCGTAGACGTCCGCCACCGCCACGTCGTCCTGCCCGTCGCCGTCCAGATCGCCCAGCGCCACCGCCCCGCCGCCGAAGTAGCCCAGCGCCCCGAGGAAGGTGGCCTCGTCGCTCAGCTCGCCGTCCTCCAGGCGGTGGCCGTCCCCGTAGACCAGCACCGCCCCCGAGGCCCGCGAGGCCAGCACGTCGGAGAGCCCGTCGCCGTCGGCGTCCCCCACCGAGAGCGTGGAGCCGAGGAAGCCGCCCGAGCTCGCCTGCAAGGTGGTGTCCCCGCTCAGCGCGTCGCCGTCCGTCCAGCGTGAGCCGTCGCCCCAGAGGATCTCGATGCCGGTGCGGCCCACGTCGTCGGTCCCCATCCACAGCACCTCGTGGACGCCGTCGCCGTCCAGGTCGGCGCGCAGATCGACGTCCGCGCTGGTCCGCTCGGCCCACAGCTCGGGGATGCCCGTGGTGTCGTAATCGCCGGGCGAGACGGTGCCGCCGTAGACCACGGTGAGGGCCGCGGTGGTGCCGCCGCCATGCCCGCCGGCCCCCGCGCTGTACAGGGACTGCATGACGAGGTCCTCGACGCCGTCGCCGTCGATGTCGCCGTCGGTCGCCAGCGTGTAGCCGAGGCGCTGGGAGACGCCGATCCAGGTGGTGGTGGCGTCGTCCTCTACGTCGAAGGCGCCGCCGCTCACCTCGGGCTCGGCGCTCTCCTCGGCGGTCTCGGGGGAGCCCGTCTCCCCGCCGCTCTCGGGCGAGCCGGTCTCGGGAGCCCCGGTCTCCCCCCCGCTCTCGGGCGTTCCCGTCTCGGGGGAGCCGGTGTGGTCGGGGTCTCCGGTCTCGGCGCCGGTCTCGGCGGTCTCCGCGGTCTCGGTGGGCTTGGGGCCGAGGTCATCGGTGGTGCAGGCGATCAGGAAGATGAGCATGGGGGCCTCCTCTCCCCCAGGATCGCGGCCCAGACGCCCGATCCTCCAGCGACAGATTGTTACAGGCGCGCCCGGCCCCGCCCTCCGTCTCGCCCTCCGTCCCGCCCTCCGTCCCGCCGCCAGCCCTCGCCCAGGTGCTCCCGGAGCCGCGCGTCCTCCTCGGCCAGGTCCGGGTCCTCCAATGCGTCATCCAGCGGCACCACCGCGGGCCCGTCCACGTTCGCCACCGCCGCCCAGCCGAGCCCGGTGACGTCCGGGTCCAGGGAGACGGTGGCCACGAGGCCGACCTGGCAGGGCACGGTGTTCATGTCGGTGGCGAAGTTGCCCAGGCTGTAGAGCACGGCGGCGGTGCGCGGCGCCCCGTCCTCCGTCGTGATCGCGCAGGTCCCCACGCCCGGGGCGCGATCGGGGTCGTTGACGTGGCAGAGCTCGGGCGGCTGGACGACGTGCGGCCCGCTGCCCACGATCAGGTCCGCCCCCGCGGCGATGATCTCGCGCGCCAGCACCATGAAGTGCGGGTCGGGGTAATACTCGTACTCGTAGCCCCAGTGCAGCAGGACGACGACGCTGGCGGCGCCCTCCGCCCGCGCGGCCTCGATGTCGGCGGAGACGCCGCTCAGATCGATCTCCTCGTCCAGGTGCCCGAAGGGGACGACGAAGAGCTCGCGGGCGGGCTCCACGTCCCAGGCGTTCAAGCCCCAGGTGTAGGAGAGGAAGGCCACCTCGCCCACGCGGGCGTGGACGTCCACCCCCGTCCGCCCGATCCCGCGCGCGTCCACCTCCGCGAGCGTGTCGGTGAGCCCGTCCTCGCCCGCGTCCAGGCTGTGGTTGTTGTTGAGCTGCAGCAGGTCGAAGGGGAGCCCGTCCAGGTACTCGGGCGGCGAATTGAAGGCGTAGACCCCCAATGCGCCCTGCTCCGTGCTGTAGCTGGGCGAGGTCGGGGTCTCCAGGTTGCCCACGCGCAGATCGCCGTCCAGCAGAGGCGAGGCGGCCTCCGCCGCCGCCGTCCAGTTGTCCCCGATCCACATGATGTCGCCAACGAAAGAGAGCCTCTGGCCCTCGCCCAGGGCGGGGATCTGCGCGCGCATGGCGGCGAAGTGCTCCAGCGACTCGACCGGGGCGCCCTTCCGATGCTCGAAGGCCTTGCGCACGTAGAGCGCGAGCTCGTCCGGGTCGTCCTCCGGTCTCCAGGTCTCGGTCTCGACCCGGACCTCCTCCCAGGGCTCCAGGTCCTCCTCGGGGGTGTAGACGTAGGGGTAGAGGTCCGTGGGGCTGGAGACGCCCTCAGGGTCGCGGCAGGCGAGGAGCAGCAGCGTGATCATGGGTCATCCTACCCCGAGGGCTTCAGGTTAGACCGGCGGGCATGATCAAGTACATCGGCAGCAAGCGCGCCCTGCTCCCGCAGATCCTGGACGTGGTCCGCGGGCTGGGGCGGGTGCGCTCGGCGGTGGACCTGTTCAGCGGGACCAGCCGGGTCGGGCACGCGCTCAAGCGGGAGGGTCTGCGCGTCATCGCCAATGACCACAACGCCTACGCCGCCACCCTGGCCCGCTGCTACGTGCAGGCCGACCGCGAGGAGCTGGCCCGGGACGCCGAGCTCCTGCTGGACGAGCTGAACCGCCTGCCGGGGAGCCCCGGCTGGTTCACCGAGACCTACTGCGAGAGGAGCCGCTTCTTCCAGCCGAAGAACGGGGCGCGCGTGGACGCCATCCGCGACGCCATCGTGGTGAAGGGGCTCCCGCCCGAGCTGGAGAGCGTGCTGCTGGTCTCGCTGATGGAGGCGGCGGACCGGGTGGACTCGACGACGGGCGTGCAGATGGCCTACCTGAAGACCTGGGCGCGTCGCGCGTCCAATGATCTCTCGCTGCGCCTGCCCGAGCTGCTCCCTCGCGCGCTGCACGGCAAGGGCGAGGTCCACGAGCGCGACGCCGTGGCCCTGGCGCCCGAGCTCGAGGCGGACCTGCTCTACCTGGACCCGCCCTACAACCAGCACAAGTACCTGGGCAACTACCACATCTGGGAGAGCCTGGTGCGCTGGGACAAGCCCTCGCTCTACGGCGTGGCCATGAAGCGCGCCGACTGCGCCAGCCGCCAGAGCGACTTCAACTCGAAGGTGAGGATCCTCGGCGCGCTGCGCGCGATCGTCCGCGGCGCCCGCGCCCGCTGGCTCCTCGTCTCCTTCAACAATGAGGGCTTCATCCCCCGCCCCGAGATGGAGGCCCTGCTCTCCGAGCGGGGCGAGGTCCAGGTCATCGAGCACGACTACCCGCGCTACGTGGGCGCGAAGATCGGCATCTACAGCCCGCAGGGCGAGAAGGTCGGTCGGGTCAGCCACGTGAGGAACAAGGAGTACCTGTACCTCGTGCGGACGTGAGCGGAGCACCGCCGCGGACAACGGGTTACCCCGCTCTCTTCGGAGTGGGTCATGGACAGGACGCTGAAGCGACAGCTCATCGCGGCGTGCAAGGTCGATCGGCCCGTCGATCCGCAGGACAGCACGAAGTACTTCGACTTCGACCGGCGCGACCTGCGCGGCGTTCCCTGGAGGGTCGGCATCCGAAACGTGATCGATCTGGCCAGCGAGCCCGTCGCGGTGCTGACGACCGGGCAGCCCGGGAGCGGGAAGAGCACCGAGCTGTGGGGGCTGGAGAACGATCTGCGCGGGCTCGGCTACGAGGTCTTCCGGGTCGAGGCCGGGGACTGGATCCGCGACGACGAGCCCATCCGCACCCGGAGCCTGCTCCTTGCGCTCGCGCTGGCCCTGTACCCGAAGGGCAGCCCCGACGACGCCCAGGGCTGGGCCAGGGAGTACGCGAGGCGCTTCACGAGCCACTTCAACCTGAACTGGAGCGCGAAGGTGCCGACGCCGGTAGGAGAGCTGAGCCTGGGCGCCGACGCCACCAGCAAGGACACGCTGTTCCAGGAGCTGGCCCGACACCTGGAGTCCGTCCGCGGCTTGCGCGATCAGGTCTTCGAGCTGCTCCGACAGGCGCAGCGTGATCTCGAGCAAGAGCAGAACAAGCGGATCGTGATCATCCTGGACGGCGTGGAGAAGCGCGCCACCGGAGATCTCTTCGGCCGGGAGAAACGGGAGGAGTACCGCAACCACTGGTTTGGAGCCTTCCTCACCGAGGCCCGCGACCTGAAGGCGCCCGTGCATGTGGTCTACACGGTCCCTGCGTTCATGGTCCGGCGTAGCGCGCAGCTCGCGGCGCAGTTCGGTCAGGAGCTGCATTTCCTGCCGATGGTCCGCACCTTCGAGCGCTCGAGAGGACCCGAAGCGCCCCTCAGGCTGCACCAGCCGGGCGTCGTGGCCCTCTGCGAGGCCCTCTTCAAGCGCGTCCCTCGCGAGCACTTCGACAGCCAGACCGTCGCTGGCTGGCTCGCGGCGCACTGCGGCGGCTACATGCGCGATCTGCTCCGGCTCACCTCAGAGTGCATCTATCTCCTGGGCAACAACAGCCGGGTCACGCGAGAGATCGCTGATCGGGCCATCGAGAAGATCCGCAGGACCTACCTGGATGGTTTCGAGGTCGAGGATGAGCACCTGCTGATTCAGACGCACCGCAGAGGCGAGCTGCCGCTCGATCAAGACAACGAGGATCGCATCGACGCGCTGCTTCAGGGCTACCAGATCTTGCGCTACCACAACGGCGACGAGTGGTACGGGGTCCACCCCCTGCTGTGGCCGCGACTCGGGCTGCCCGGTCTGGTCTGGGAGGACGTCGAGGCCGCGTGTCGTTGAAGCGCTGGTCCGCCGACTTCGAGCAGGTCGCGAACGATCTGAAGGAGGCGATCGAGCTCTCCGAAGGCTTCGAGCTGTTCACGGCCGAGCTCGCCGAAGCTTCGCCCCTCGCGGACTGGCTCGCGGGCGCGCTGGGAGAGGTGCGCGTCGAGCAGCTCGACCTGACCATGCTGAGCCGGGAGGCGCAGGGGCTGGTCTCCGCGCTGGAGGCCCGGCTGCAGGCCGCGCAGCGGCCCTGTGTGTTCCTGGCCTTCGGCGAGCCCGAGGCCCGGGACGGGGTCTCGCCGTTCCTGTTGTTGAACCAGCGCCGGGAGCGGATCGCGAGGCTGGCGAGCGCTCCGCTGGTGCTCGCGCTGGACGGCGCGACCTGGAGGCGCGCGCGCCGGGAGGCCCCGGACCTCTGGAGCATTCGCCGCTCGCATTTCTCCTTCCCCAGCGCGCTACGCGAGCGTGAACGCCTACGCCTCCCCTCCCTGACCCATCGGGTCGCGCCGACGGAGCCCCGAAGCGCTGAAGACAACCTGACAGCCAGCCTGCTCGGGAGCAGGCCCCCCCTCCCTCCCGAAGGCGCGCTGCCTGGATTCCTCGAGCTGCGCGCGAACCTGCTCGCCAGCCTTGTGCAGCTGGTCGAGCCGGGACGTCGGATCGCGGTGGTCGGTGATCAGGGCGTCGGCAAGACCACGCTGGCGCGCGCCGGGGCCGAAGGCGCCGCCGACCGCTTCCTGGGAGGGGTCGTCTTCGCGCGGCTCGGCGCCCGGCGGATCGATGAGATCCTGATCGACGTGCTGCGAGCTCTGGAACCTGAACGAGCCCTTCCCTGGAGAACCGACGAGATCGTCGCGCAGGCCGAAGACGCGATGCGACGAAGCCCGGTGCTGCTGGTCGTGGACCAGGCTGGTCTGGTCCACGGTGCCCTGGATCTACAGCTCCCCTCGGGGAGCACGCTGCTCCTGGTCCTGAACCACCCGCCTGACGCCCCTGAGATTCGCGCGCTCCGGGTCCCCCGCTTCGCGGTCTGGGAGATGGAGGAGGCACTGCACGCGCGGGCGCCACACCTGAGCGTGGAGCGCGCGCGCGCGCTGGCCCACACGACCCGCGGGGAAGCCCGGCGCTTCACGCTGCTCTGGGGACTGGCGGGTTCGCCCGAGGCTGGGCCGCTGCTGGCGATCTTCGGGGAGGATCTGAGCGAAGACCAGATCGTGGAGCGGCTGGCGGACGCTCTGGAGCGGCGGCTGCAGGAGATGGACCCGCGGCTGCTGGTCTGGTTCCGTCGGCTCGCGGCGCTGGCTGACGACATCCCTCCCGAGGACCTGGGGCCGGTGGCTGGCGCGGTGCCGGGAGAGGATCCGCGCGCTCGGCTGGCGAGCCTGGGGCTGATCACGGAGCGGGTCTCGGGGAAGGGGCTGGTGGGGCTGCACCCCACCTTGCGGCAGGTCGCGGCGAGGTTGCTGGAGCGATCTGGGGAAGTGGAGGCCGCGCATCGATCACATGCCTCGTACTTCCTGGGTAGGCTGGTCCGAATCGTCGCAGCGCAGGCCTGGGAGGATCTGGCAGGTGAGCGGTCCAGGGCGCGGGAGCTCGAGAAGGCGTTGCTCCTTCAACTTGGTCTGCGAGGCGCAGTGCTCCTCCCACCCGGCCTGAGCGCGATACCCGCTGAAGCAGGGCTGTTTCCGCGTCTTAAGCATTGGGTGGCGGCGAATCTCTCCGCTCGGGCAGCTAGCTGTTGGTACCACATCTGGATGGGGACGCACATGGACTCTACAGGAGCAGCGTGTGCGGCCTGCGAGAGCGCACGACTCACGGGAGATTTGCTGGGTCAGCTTCTATCTCGACCGCTTGGACGGCAAGGCATGACGGTCCGGAGTCGAAACAGATTGATTCAGAACTACTTGAGGCTCGTCGCAAACAAGTCCGGCACAAAGGACATCCTCACCGTTTGGAAGACGTTCAAGCATTCCGATCGTAAGCTCTTTGGAAAGTCCATCTATAGCCTGCTGATTGTCTACCAGGTGCTCGCCTCTGATCTGGAGCCTCCATCAAGTGCTGATGCGCGGTTGCGGGACGCATTGGAGGGGCTTCATGAGGAGCAAGATCCCGAGATTCGCCAGCGAATCGAACTCATGGCACAGACATGCCGTCTCGTCCTGCAGGACAGGCTAGATCGTATAGAAGTGGCAGATGAGATTCTTCGCACCTACGGAGATCGCATCCTTCACTATCCACCGATTCTTGATGTCTTTTCTTCAATCACTGGAGAACGGCGTGGGTCAGTACTCGCGTTCCACCTGCCCAATAGAGACTCCGTTGATACTCTACTCCGCATCTCCTTGGCCGCAGGCAATCATGCAATAGCTTCGGCTGCTTCACTCAGCCTCGCCTTTCTCTCAGCCGACCAGGACGCTCATCCCAGCGCTCTCGAATATGCGAAGCAGGCACTCACAGAGCTCGAGAAATCATCGGCAGGCACACAGAAGTACGTACTGTCGCTTACCCATGCCTATATCGCCCGACTTACCGCAAACCAGGACCTGAGTGAGGCGATCCACCACGCACAGCTTGCGGCACAGGCGGCGCGTCACCTGTTCGAGGCCGCCGACGATGAGCCCGAGAATGACCCCGAAGAGCTCATCCAGCGACTCGCGCACCTGGCAGCGCTCTACGCACACCGAGGAGATCGCGCGTTCGCAAACGCGACCCTAACAGAGATCCACCGGCTGGCATCGCCTGAGGGTCCCTCTGACCTGGGATTGGATAGCGACATCCTGATAGACTGCCTCCGAGCGCTCCAGGCCCTCGCAGACCCCCACCCCATTTTCGAGCGTTGCCTGAGCCGCGCCCGCCAGCTCCAGCCAGCGTCCACTCAGGACCCCGAGGAGGTCGAGCTGGTCCTCCGCGTCGCGAGCCTGCTCCACCGCGACGGCCGCCACGAGGAGGCGCTGGCGCTCGTCCGCGCCTGGGCCCCCACCGCGAAGCGCCTCCTGGAGCCGGGTGACCCGCTCCTGGCCACCCTGGAGGAGATTACTTGTGCCGGAACGTGATCCGGCCGCGGGTCAGGTCGTAGGGGCTCACGGCGACGGTCACGCGGTCGCCGAGCACCACGCGGATGCGGTAGCGGCGCAGCTTGCCAGCCAGGTGCGCGTGGACCTCCTGGCCGCCATCGGTGGAGACCAGGAAGGCCCCGCCGGGATAGACTTCTTTGATGGTACCTTCGATCTCGATCAGGTCGTCTGACGCCAAGCAGGACTCCTTGATGAAGCAGGGAGGCTAACGAGATGGAGGCGCTCTCACAAGGCAGGAAGCGCGGACTTGACGCTCTCGTGCTCCTGCTGGCCCTGGGGACGGGCTGTTCGGACACCTCGGAGAGCAAGGTCGGGCCGGACAGCGGAGACGACAGCGGGCCCTTCACCGAGCCGCTGGACATCCCGGAGGGCGCCACGATCCTGGACAACGCGCGCCTGCTGGACGCCTCGGGCCCCCGGGAGGACCGGGCGCTGGTCCTCTCCGAGGGTCAGATCGTGAACGTCTTCACCGCCGGGCGCGCCTGGCCGGAGCACGCGAGCGTCGTGGACCTGGAGGGCCGCACGGTGGTCCCGGGGCTCATCGACGCCCACGTCCACCTCTTCCACTCGGGCTCCACCTTCTGGGTGGGCGACACGCTGGCCGAGAACCTGAGGGCCCAGCTCGCCTGGGGGGTGCTGGGGGTGGCCGATCTCGGAGCTCCCGAGCAGATCTTCGCGCTGCGGGACCGCATCGCCGCGGGCGAGATCCAGGGCCCGCGCACTCACGCGACCGGCCCCTTCCTCACGGCCGAGCTCAGCCACCCCTGCGAGACCGTCAACGACGGCGCGCTGTGCCGCTACGTGGAGGGGGACGGCCCGGCGCAGGTGGGCGCGCTGGCGGAGGCGGACGCGATCAAGGTCGCGCTGGCGGACGCCGACTTCACCGACTGGCCCACGCCCCGCCTGGACATGGCCGATCTCCTGGAGATCGCGGACGCCGCCCACGCCGCGGGCCAGCCCGTCTTCGCCCACATCGACGAGCCCGAGGACGCCGAGGACGCTCTGGCCGCGGGGGTGGACGTGCTCGCCCACCCCGTGTTCTCCGAGGCGCTCTCCACCCCACCGGACGCGCCCACCCTCAGCACGCTGGGCGCCTTCTCGGGCACGGGGGACCTGCTGGACGGGAGCCTGCTGGCCGAGGATCTCACGTACACGCCGGACGCGGTGCAGGACGCCTGGCGCTGGCTCGCCGCCCACGAGGACGCCTTCGCCGAGGGCTGGGTGGAGGCCAGCGCGGGCTGGGCGGAGGCCGCGCGCGAGAACATCGCCCTGGCGATCGCCGAGGGCAGGCCGGTGATCGCGGGCTCCGACGCCGGGTACTGGCTGGTGCCGCACGGCCTCGGGCTCCACCGCGAGCTGGAGGCCCTCGTCGATCTCGGGATGAGCCCGACGGAGGCCCTGGCGTCGGCGAGCTCGGCCCCGGCCGCGCTGCTGGGCTGGGAGGACGCGGGCGCGCTGGAGGCGGGCTACCGGGCGGACCTGTTGGTCCTGGAGGGCCGCCCAGACGAGGACATCGGCGCGCTCCGCGAGATCTCCGCCATCTACCTGGGCGGGGAGCCCTGGGAGGGCGCGCTGGGGCGGAGCGGCGGCGGGGCGCTGGGGGCCTTCTGCCTGAACAGCGAGGACTGCGCGGACGGCGCCTGCGATCTGGTGGACCACGTCTGCCGCGAGGCCTGCGACGTCCCTTACGATCGCGCGGGGAGCTGCGACGCGGAGAGCTGGTGCGGGCCGGTGGACGGGCTCGACAGCACCGAGGACGCGGTCTGCCGCCTGGGCGATGACTGCGACCTCTACGCCCAGGACTGCGCGCCGGCCGCCTACGCCGAGAGCTGCGTGCCGCTGGACCTGGACACCAACTACTGCTTGCAGAGCGGGCCGCGAACCGCGGGCCAGAGCTGCTCCTGGACCGATCCGGCCTACCTCTGCGGCCAGGGCCTGTTCTGCTCCTGGGTGGACTACACCTGCTACACGCTCTGCGACCCGGACGACGACGACGCCTGCCGCGGCTGCACGCGGCAGGTCGTCGAGGGCCAGCCCTGGTTCGGGCTCTGCCTGTAGCTCAGCGCACCTTCGCCCCGGCCAGCGCGCGCTCGAAGCGGGCGAGCCCGTCGTTCAGCTCGCTCTCCGAGATGAGCATGGGCGGGGCGATGCGGAAGACGTTGCCGAAGCGGCCGCCCTTGCCGATGAGCAGGCCCTCGCCCTTGGCGGCCTCGAAGATGCGGTTCGTGGTGGCCGCGTCCGGCGTGCGGTCGCCGGCGAGCTCGTCCACGACGATCTCCACGCCCCACATGAGCCCCTTGCCGCGCACGTCGCCGAGCTGGTGGGGGAACTGGCGCTGGAGCGCGAGCAGCCCGTCCTTCAGCACCGCCCCCAGGCGCGCCGCGCGGGCCGGGATGTCCTCGCGCTGCATGACGTCGAGGGTGGCCTGGGCCGCCGCCATGGGGATGGGGCTGCCGCCGAAGGTGGAGATGGTCAGCCGGGGCAGGCTCTTCGCGATCTCCGGCGTCGCCATGCAGACCGCGGCGGGCAGGCCGTTGGCGATGCCCTTGGCCATGGTCATCATGTCCGGCTGCACGCCGTAGTGCTGGATGCCCCACCAGTGGGTGCCCGTGCGGCCGAAGCCGGTCTGCACCTCGTCGGAGATGAAGAGGCCGCCGTAGCGCTTGACGATCTCGACGGCGACCTGGAAGTACTCGTCCGGCGGGACCACGAAGCCACCCACGCCCTGGATGGGCTCGGCCAGGAAGCCGGCGATCTGGCCGGTCGTGGTGTACTGGATGAGCTTCTCGATGTCCTTGGCGCAGGCCAGCCCGCAGCCCGGGTACTTCTGCGCCAGCGGGCAGCGGTAGCAGTAGGGCTCCAGCGCGTGCTTGACCCCCGCCACCTGGGTCGGCAGGTTGCGCCAGTTGCTGTGCGCGGTCAGCGACTGCGCCAGCAGCGAGCGGCCGGAGTAGCCGTTGCGCAGCGCGACGAGCTCGGTGCTGCCCGTGTGGGCGAAGGCCAGCATCACCGCCATCTCGTCGGCCTCGGTGCCGCTGGCGGTGAAGAAGCTCTGCGAGATGCCGCCCGGGGCGAGCCCGGCCAGGGTCTCCGCCACCTGAACGACCGGGGCCGTCGGGTAGAGGCTGGAGATGTGCGAGAGCCGCGCCGCCTGCACCTGCACCGCGCTCACCACGTCCGGCTGGGCGTGGGCGAGCGAGACGGTGAGGATGCCGCCGAAGAGGTCGAGGTACTGGCGCCCGTCCGCGTCGGTGAGCCACACACCCTCGCCGTGCGAGACCGCGACCGGCTCGGCGTAATAGTTGATGGTCGAGGGCATCAGGTAGCGCTTGTGCTTCTCGCGGATCTCGTCGCCGGTCATCGGGAGCCTCGGGAGTGCGGGAAAGGCACCCGTATCACGCCGTGATAGGGACTGGGCGATGGCGAAGCAGGTGACGCTGGCGCTGAGCCCGGAGTTCGGGGGGCAGGTCTTCGGCCCCTTCGCCGGCACCGTGCTGCTGGGCAGCGATGGCCAGCAGTGCGCGCTGGCCCTCCACCCGAGCCTGGGCGTCCGACCGGTGCATGCGCAGCTCATCGTGCAGCCCGACGGGCGCGCGCTGGTGCAGCCGGTGGACATGGCGGGCGCGGTCTTCGTCCACCGGATCGGCCGGGCGCCCGAGCGCCTGCGCTCCGCCGCGCCACTGGCGCCCGGAGAGGCGTTCTCCCTGGCCACCGCCGACGGGGTGCGGTTCACGGTGGGGGTGCAGGAGGCCCAGACCTACGCCGCCCCCGCCGCCGCGCGCCCCCGCGGGGCCGATCGCCTCTCCGCCGCCAGCCTGGGGGCCGAGGCCCGGCGCCAGGCGGACGTGGAGCTGCAGCGCATCGGATCGGTGGCCGGGGCGCGCAAGCTCGGGTACCAGCTGAAGTCTGGCGCCCTGTTTCAACCCAGGAACGTGGTCGCGCTGATCGTGGCGGTCGGCGGCGCGGCGCTGGTGGGCTGCGGGGGCCTCGTCACCGCGGCCATCGCCTGGCTGAAGAGCCAGGGGTGAGGGCTCTGGCGCTGGGGCTGTTGCTGGTCGTGGGCTGCGCCGAGCGGGTGGAGCCCCCGGACCTGGACGTCCAGGGCTCGCCCGCCCCGCGCTGGGAGCAGGTGGTCCTGCGCGCGACCCGCCATGGAGGGGTGGACTGGGCGATCATCCAGGAGGAGCGCCAGACCCTGGACGAGGTGCTGGCCTGGTACGCGAAGAGCGGGCCGGAGTCCCGACGAATCCCCGAGTCGCGCGAGGACGAGCGCCTCTCGTCCATGCTGAACATGCACAACGCCCTGGTCGTGGACCTGGTGCTGCGCTTCGTGCTGTCCGAGGGCGCCGACCCCAGCCTCCTGCGCGTCCCGCGGGCGCTGCGCGAGGATCGCTCCTTCCGCGTGGACAACGAGTGGATCACGCTGGAGCGCCTGCGCACGCACCGCGTCGTCAGCGTCTTCCAGGAGCCCGAGGTGGCCGGCGCCCTCTGGCTGGGGACCGCCGACGGCCCGCGGCTGCGCTGGTGGCGACCGGAGTACCTGCGCGCCGTGCTGAAGCTCGGGCTCTACGACTGGCTCATGCGCGACGGCGGGCTGCGGCGCGAGGGCGAGGGCTGGGCGGTCAACGCGGACCTCTACGACTACCGCAAGGACTTCCGCGACTTCTACGGCGCGGCCAACCTCTGCATCGCCCTCCAGGAGTACGTCGCCGGCCCGCCCCGCCGCTGGATGCTGGACCACCTCGACGACTGCCCGCTCGGGACCTTCCCCCCCGAGGACCGCCTGGACGGCCCCGCGCGCGCCGGTCAGGCCATCCGGTAGCTCGGCAGGATCACGCGGAAGACCGCCCCGCGCGCGCCGTCGCCCACCTCGATGCGGCCCTGGTGCTCGCTCACGATCTTGGCGCTGATGGAGAGCCCCAGCCCGGTGCCCTGCCCGCGCTCCTTGGTCGTGAAGAAGGGCTCGAAGATGCGCCCGCGCAGGTGCGGCGGCACGCCGGATCCCTCGTCCTCCACCTCGACGTGAAGGTCGCCCCCCGCCCGCAGCGCCCGCAGCGAGACCTTCACGCCGCCGTGCTGCTCGGTGGCCTGCATGGCGTTGGCCAGCAGGTTGATGAAGAGCTGCTCCAGACGCCCCGGATCGCCCAGCACCATCACGGGCTCGGCCGGGCGCTGCCAGCGGACCTCGATCGGGCGCTTCGTGGCCCGCGCCGTGAGCTCGCGCGCCATGTCCAGCACCTGCCGCAGGTCCACCGCCCGCAGCGTCTCCACCCCGGCCCGCGAGAAGTCGCGCAGGTGGCGGACGAGCCCGGCCATCCGGTCGGCGGCCTTGGCCATCACGTCGATGGCGTGCGCCGCCTCGTCCGGGCCCAGCTCCCCGTCCTGCAACAGCTCGAGGTAGCCGGTGATCACGTTCAGGGGCTGGTTGAGCTCGTGGGCCACGCCGGCGGAGAGCTCGCCGATGCTGGACAGGCGCGCGGCGGCCAGGAGCTGCTCGCGGGTGCTCTCCAGCTCGGACGTGCGGGCGGCGACCCGCGCCTCCAGCTCGCGCGTGTGGCCGGCGATGCGGTCCATCAGCCGCTGCCGCACCATCGCGTTGACCAGCAGCCCCGCCAGCTCCTGCGCGGCGTCCAGGTCCTCCGCCGAGAAGCCCTGGGGGCGCGCCGTGCCCAGCCACAGCACGCCGAGCGCGCGGCTCTCCTCCAGCAGCGGCACCGCCGCCACCGTCCGCACCCCCTGGCGCCCGAGGAGCTGGAGCTGCGGCCAGGCCAGCGCGCTGGAGCCCGAGGTGCTCATCAGGACCGGCGCGCGCTGAAGGATGGCCTCGGAGGCCGGATGTGCGTCCAGCGGCAGCGCCTCGTCCAGCGTGCGCCCCTCCCCCTGGCTCCAGGCCACCACGCCCACCAGCCGCGCCTCGTCCGGCGCGCCCCGATCCCCGCTCAGGCGGTAGAGCGCCCCGAAGATCAGCGGCACGAGGTCCGCCAGCCGCGAGAGGCCCATCCCGTAGAGCTCGCCAAGATCCTCGCCCTGCCCCAGCGCGAGGCTGATGGCGTGCATGGCCTCCAGCCGCTGCACGCGGTTGCCGAGCCGGGTGGTGGCGCGCTGCACGTCGGTGACGTCCTGCCCGAGCAGCAGCGCGGGCAGCGGCCCCTCCCCCGTGGGCACCGCGCGCCAGCGGATCGCCCGCCGCGCGCCCCCGCGGGCCAGCAGCTCCTCCGGCTCGGGCTCGCCGCCCACCAGCGCCTCCAAGGCCGCGTAGCTGAGCGCCTCGCGCGCCGGCAGCCCCTGGAGCTCGCGCGGGAAGAAGGCCGCCGCCCGCGGGCTCACCAGCGTGACGACCGCGTCCGCATCCACCCCCAGCAGCAGGTCCGCCGAGAGCGAGAGCGCCGCGCCCAGGGCCTCGGCGCGGAGCGTGATCCACCCCTCCGCGTCCACCGGAGCAGCAGGGGCCGAGCGCGCGAGGAAGGCGGCGAGGGCGCGTTGCTCGGGGTCGGCGATCATCTCTTCAGCTTAACAGGTTCACGGAGCCCGACAGGAGCGAAGGCGGAGCCTGGAGCTGTGTTGCCATGGTTTTGAATTTGGCGTAAATTCAAAAGCGATGCTGACGCTCTCACGCGAGATCCTGCCCGCCCTCTGCTCCCTCCACGCTCGCCCGCGCGGGCGCATGGTCGCGATCACGGGCGCGCGCCAGACGGGGAAGTCCACGCTCGCGCGCATGGCCTTCCCGGACTACCCTCTGGTGAACCTGGACTCTCCCCAGGAGCGCGCTCAGTGGGAGCGCCTCGGGCCCGAAGGCTGGATCGCGCGAATGCCGCGAGCGATCATCGACGAGGCGCAGAAGCTCCCGAGCATCTTCGACACATTGAAGGCCTGCTACGACCGGGACCCCTCCGTCCGTTACGTGCTGCTGGGATCGAGCCAGATCCTCCTCATGAGCCGGATCCGGGAGTCCATGGCCGGGCGGGTGGCGCTCACCGAGCTGTTCCCGCTGACCCTGCCCGAGCTCCTTCAAGCGCCCGGGCTCGCGATGGCTCCCCCTGAGAGCCTGCTCGTGCGGCTGCTCCGCGCGGATCGACCCGCGGCGGCGGTAGAGGCCGAGCTCGCCGTGGCTCCCATCCTCGACGCGCGGGTAGACCGGGCGCGCGCCGCCTGGGAGCGCTTCCTCGCCTGGGGCGGGATGCCCGTGCTCACCCACGCCGGCTACGACGACGAGGATCGCTTCGCCTGGCTCCAGGACTACCAGGCCACCTACCTTCAGCGGGACCTCGCCGATCTCGCGCGCCTCGATCGCCTGGAGCCCTTCGCCCGCGCCCAGCAGGCCGCGGCGATGCGGGTGTCCCGACCGCTCAATTACGCCGAGCTGGGCCGACTCTCTGGCGTGTCCGCGCCGACGGCGCAGCAGTACATGCGCTACCTGGAGGTCAGCTATCAGGTGCTTCGGCTTCCTGCCTGGTTCCGAAACCCGGAGAAGCGCCTGGCGCGCCAGGAGAAGCTCCACTTCCTCGACCCGGGCGTCCACCGCGCCCTGCTGAAGCGCCGCGGGTTGCCGGACGGCTTCGAGGTGGAGAACGCGGTCGTCGCGGAGGTGGCGAAGCAGGCGCGCACCCACCGGCTGCCCGTCGAGCTCAGCTACCTTCGGACGTACGACGGGCGGGAGGTGGATCTGCTCATCGAGCTCGACGCGGGCTTCGTGGCGATCGAGGTCAAGTCCTCCCTGCGGGTGGGGTCGGAGGACGTCCGGCACCTGCGAGACCTCGATCGGTTCCTGGACAAGCCGCTGCTGCTCGGGCTGGTCGTCTCTCATGACCCGGTCTGCGCGCCGCTGGAGCGGGAGGGGGCGCCGCTCTGGAAGGTGGAGGCCGCGCGATTGTTTACGTGATCCGGGCGCGGAGGCGAACTCTCGACGTGGCAAGAGAAGCCCGTGGTAGGCTGTGATCCTCTCCATCCCCCCGGGGAGGACCCCATGGCCCCACCGCTCATCCTGCTCGCCATCCTCGACGCTCGGGCGGAGCAAGGCGCGCTGGAGGCGCCGCTTCAGGCCCGCTTCGGCGCGCTGCCCGAGAAGGAGGAGGTCCTGGTGGGCTGCGTGGGCCTGCCGGTCTGCCAGGAGGTGATGGACGCGCTGCTGGGGCGCTTCGAGGGCGCGCGGCTGGTCCCGCTCACGCGCGGAGACGAGGCCGAGATCGCCGAGCAGCTGGCGATCACCGGGCGGAGCTGCGCGCTGGCCGTGAGCTGGGACGGGGACGAGGGATGGGCCATCGCGGGGCACGGATCCTGCGCGGACAAGGCCCCGGAGCGCCCGACGCCCCGGGTCGTGGCCCGACCGGCCGCTCCCGCAGAGGCCCGACCGGCCCCGCCGCCACAGGCCCGGCCCGCTCCCCCGCCCCTGGCCCGGCCCGCTCCCCCCAGGCCGCCGGGACCCCCGCCGCCCCTGGCCCGGCCCGCTCCCCCACGGCCTCCCGGCCCTCCGCCCCCGCCGCCCGCAGCGCCACCTTCACGGCTGGATCTCGAGGTGCGCGGCTGGGTTGGGCTGAGCGGGCTCGGGCTGGGGGTGGCGCCCTCGCTGGCCGTCTGGGGCGTCGAGCCGGACGCGCCGCTGCGCGGTGGGCTGCGCGCGGGGTTGGGGAGCTCCACCCTGGATATCCTCTCCACGCACGGCCACAGCGCCTGGGCCTGGGGCGAGGCCGTGGCCCAGCTCGGCGCGCGCCCCGGCCAGACCGGGCAGTACGGCGGCCTGGGCTTCGGGATCACGGAGACCTGGGACTACGTCATCGACCCCACCTGGCCCCAGGGGCACCAGACCGTCCGCGTCGGCCCGACGCTGTCCGCGGAGGCCGGGCTGCGGCTCCAACGCGGGCTCTTCGTCGGGGTGGAGGCCCGTTATCTCACGGGGCTGCCGCCCAGCGCGGGGCTGGTGGTCGGGCTGGAGGGCCTGGACAGGCGCTAGCGGTCCGGCCCCCCTCGCCCCCCGGCGCGGATCAGGATAGAGCCCCTGCCCCGCTCTGGAGGGCCCATGCACCGCAGCAAGCCGCCCTGGTTGAAGGTACGCGCCCCGGGCGGGGAGCGTTACGCGTGGATCAAGGAGCGCTCGCGCGAGCGCAAGCTGCACACGGTCTGCGAGGAGGCCCACTGCCCGAACATCGGGGAGTGCTGGGGCGGCGGGACCGCGACCTTCATGGTCATGGGCGACATCTGCACGCGCGGTTGCCGCTTCTGCGCGGTGGAGACCCGGCGCCGGGGCGCGCCCCTGGACCGCGACGAGCCGGCCAACGTGGCCCGCACCATCGCCGAGATGAAGCTCAGCTACGTGGTCGTGACCAGCGTGGACCGCGACGACCTGCACGACCAGGGCGCCGGGCACTTCGCCGCCTGCGTGCGCGAGATCCGCGCCGCCGCGCCGCAGACCTTCGTGGAGGTCCTCATCCCGGACTTCCAGGGTCAGCCCGAGCTGGTGCGCACCATCGTCGAGGCGCGGCCGGACGTCATCTCCCACAACCTGGAGACGGTGGACCGGCTCACGCCAAGGGTGCGCGACCCGCGCGCCAGCTACCGCCAGAGCCTCGACGTGCTGCGCATGATCAAGGAGATGGACGGCGAGCGCCTCACCAAGTCCAGCTTGATGGTGGGCCACGGCGAGAGCGAGCTCGAGGTCCTGCAGGCCATGGGCGACCTGCGCGCGGCGAGCGTGGACTTCCTGACCCTCGGTCAGTACCTGCGGCCGAGCGAGCAGTACCTGCCGGTGGTGGAGTACATCCACCCCGAGGTCTTCGAGCGCTACCGCGAGCTGGGCCTGGGGCTCGGCTTCAAGTTCGTCGCCAGCGGGCCGCTGGTCCGCAGCTCGTATCGGGCGGGCGAGTTCTTCATCCACGAGTACCTGTCCCGGGGCGGCACGGCGCGCGTCGTCCCCGCCGGGATGGCCGAGGTCTCCGCATGACCGGGCTGCTGGCGCTGCGATCCGCGCTCTCTCAGGCGCTCACCGAGGACGGGAGCGTGGCGCTGCTGGGCGAGGCTCTGGAGCTGAGCCCGGTGTGCGCGGGCCTCCGGGCGCAGGCGCCGGGGCGCGTCCACCTGCTGCCGGCCGCCGACGCCACCCTGGTCGGGGTGGCGGTGGGCATGGCGATGGGCGGGGCGCGGCCGGTGGTCGAGCTCAGCGGGCCAGAGGCGCTCTGGGGCGCGCTCCAGCAGCTCGGGCAGGAGGCGGCGCCGCTGCGGGGCGAGTTCTCCGCGCCGGTCGTGCTGCGCGTCCCGATGGTGCCAGGTGCACCTGACCCCTCCGCGCTGCTGGCCTCGATCCCCGGGCTCCGGGTGGCGGCGGCGGGCGTGGCGGCGGACGGAGCGACCCTGCTGAGGGAGGCCCTGCGCGCCGCGGGCCCGGTGGTGCTGCTGGAGTCGGCCGAGGTGCTGGCGGCTCCGGTCGAGGCCGCGGACGCGCTGCCGCTGGGCAGGGCGCGCGTGGCGCGGGCGGGGGCTCACGTCACGGCCCTGGCCTGGGGCGCCGGGGTCAGCGCCGCGCTGGAGGCGGCCGACCTGCTCGCCCCGGACGGCGTGGCGCTCGAGGTCATCGACCTGCGCTCGCTCGCCCCCCTGGACCTGGACACCGTGGGCGCGAGCGTCGCCCGCACCGGCCGCGCGCTGCTGGTGGGGAGCGCTCGGGCCGCGCTGGTGGAGACCGTCCGCGCCGCCTTCCTGCGCCTGGAGGCCCCGCCCGCCGAGGTGGAGGCCGATCCCGCCGCCATCGCCGCCGCCGCGCGCGCCGCCCTGGACTACTGAGCTTCTGGAGTCATCGCATGTTCGTCTTTCAGCTTCCCGAGATCGGCGAGGGCGTCGTCGAGGGTGAGATCGTCCGCTGGCTGGTGAAGCCGGGCGAGCCCATCGCCAAGGACCAGCCCCTCTGCGAGATCATGACGGACAAGGCCACGGTGGAGATCTCCAGCCCGCGCGCCGGCCGCGTCGCCGCGCTGCACGGGCGCGAGGGCGACATCGTCAAGGTCCACGCGCCGCTGGCCGACATCGACGAGTCAGGGGGCGCTCCCGTCGCCGCCGCCCCGGCGCCCGCGCCGCAGCCGGTGGCCCAGCACGCCCCCGCCGCCCCGGCCATCCCGCTCACGCCCCCGCACGTCCCCGCGCCCGCGCCCGCGCCGGTCGCCCCGGCGCCCCGGGCCGCCGAGCCCCGCTCCCCCGGCGCCAAGACCCTCGCCACCCCCGCGGTCCGCTCGCATGCGCGCCAGGCGGGCGTGGAGATCGACCAGGTCCCCGGCAGCGGCAAGGCGGGCCGCGTCACGCACGCGGACATCGAGAGCTTCGTCGCCGGCCCCGCGCCGGTGGCCCCGCCCGCGCTGCCCCAGGTGGCGCCGGCCCCCTCGGGCGAGGATCGCCGGATCCGCATCATCGGCCTGCGCCGCAAGATCTCCGAGAAGATGGTCGAGAGCTGGTCCCGCATCCCGCACTTCACCTACGTGGACGAGGTGGACGCCACGCGGCTGGTGGCCCTCCGCGACGCGCTCAAGGGCCGCGCCGAGGAGCGCGGGGTGAAGCTCAGCTACCTGCCCTTCATCATGAAGGCGCTGGCGCAGGTCTTCCGAGAGTTCCCGAACGTCAACGCCAACATGGACGAGCAGAACGGGGAGCTCGTGGTGCGCGGCGACGTCAACATCGGCATCGCCACCGACACCGACGCCGGGCTTTATGTGCCGGTCATCAAGCAGGTGCAGCACAAGAGCCTGCTGGAGCTGGGCGCGGAGATCGCCGACCTCACGGCCCGCACCCGCGCGGGCAAGGCGGCGATCTCGGACTTTCAGGGCGGCACCTTCACCATCACCAGCGTGGGCAACATCGGCGGGCGCTTCGCCACGCCGATCATCAACGCGCCGGAGGTGGCGATCCTGGGCGTGAACCAGATCCATGAGCGCCCGGTCGTCCTGGGCGGGCAGATCGTCGCCCGCAAGATGATGTACCTGTCGCCCTCCTTCGACCACCGCGTGCTGGACGGCGCGGTCGCCGCCCGCTTCGTGAGCGCGCTGAAGAGCGTGCTCGAGCAGCCCGAGTCGCTGCTGCTGGAGCTGCGGTGAGCGCCCTGCTCGCGGCCGAGGTCGAGCTCGGCAAGCTGGGGCCGAGGCCCTTCCCTCTGCCGCTGGGCCGCCTCGCGCCGGTGGTCGAGGGCGCGTTTACGGGCTTCGGACGCAAGGGCTGGGTGGTGACGGGGCCGCGCGAGCGCCTGGGCGCCGTCCTGCGCGGCTGCCCGGTGGAGCGCCTGGTGGACGGCTTCGCCGGGGCGAGGCCCTACAAGCTCGCGCCCTGCTCGGCGGCGCCGGGGAGCCGGGCCCTGCACGCGGTGGGGCTCGCCCTCCAGAGCGGAGAGCCCGCGCTGTGCCTGCTGGGGCTCGCGTCAGCGGCCTCGGGCGCGCTGCACGAGGCGCTGAACGTGGCCTCGCTGACCCGGGCCCCGGTGATCTTCGTGGTGGCGCGCGTGCCGCTCGGCGAGGACGCGCCGGTGGGGCCGCAGCTCGCGGGCTCGCTCACGGCGCTGGCGGAGGCCCACGGGCTCACCGGCGTGAAGGTCCCGGGCGAGCTGGCGGCGGTTCAGGCGGCGGTGAGCGCGGCCCGCGAGGCCAGCGCCCCAGCCCTCATCGAGGTCATCCTCTAAGAATACAAGTCGGAGTGGATCATGGAGACCCTTCAGTACAAGGCGGTGGTGGTGGGCGCGGGCCCGGGTGGCTACCCCTGCGGCATCCGCCTCGGGCAGCTCGGCGTGAAGACCCTCGTGATCGAGCGGCAGTACTGGGGGGGCGTCTGCCTGAACGTGGGCTGCATCCCGTCCAAGGCGCTGATCACCGCGGGCAAGAAGTACGAGGAGCTGGACCACCTCGCCGCCATGGGCATCTCGGTGGGCGGGCAGCGCTCGCTGGACATGGGCGTGCTCCAGCAGTGGAAGCAGTCGGTGGTGGACAAGCTCACCAGCGGCGTGCGCAACCTGCTCAAGGCCAACAAGAGCGACCGCCTGGAGGGTGAGGCCACCTTCCTCGGGCCGAAGACGCTGGAGGTCAAGACCTCCGACGGCCGCAACGTGCGCGTCGAGGCGGAGCACGTCGTCCTGGCCACCGGCTCGCGCCCCATCGAGATCCCGGGCTTCTCCTTCGCCGACCCCCGCATCCTGGACTCGACGAAGGCGCTGGCCCTCGACCACGTCCCGGCGCGGATCGTCGTCATCGGCGGCGGCTACATCGGGCTCGAGATCGGCATGATGCTGGCCAAGGTCGGCAGCAAGGTCACGGTCGTCGAGATGATGGACCAGGTCCTGCCCGGCTTCGACCCCGAGGTGGTGCAGCTCATCAGCCGCAAGCTGAAGAAGGGCGGCATCGAGGTGCTGCTGAAGACGAAGGCGCTGGGCTGGGAGGAGGGCGAGGACGGGGCCATCGTCCACGTCGAGACCCCGGACGGAAAGCGCGATCTCGCCGCCGACCGCATCCTGGTGACCGTCGGTCGCCGCCCGAACTCCGAGGGCCTCGCCCCGACCGGCGTGGCGCTGGACAAGCGCGGGCACGTCATCGTGGACAACCAGCAGAAGACCAACGTGCCCGGCGTCTACGCCATCGGCGACGTGGCCACCGGCATCATGCTGGCCCACAAGGCCACGCACGAGGGCGAGATCGTGGCCGAGGTCATCGCCGGGCACGCCGCCTACAACGACGCGCGCACCGTGCCCGCCGTGGTCTTCACCGACCCCGAGATCGCCACCGCCGGGCTCATGGAGCACGAGGCGAAGGCCAAGGGCTACCAGATCAAGGTGGGCAAGGTGCCCTTCGCCGCCATCGGGCGCGCGCTGACCATGGCGGACTCCGACGGCTTCTGCAAGGTGGTGCTGGACGCGGCCGACGATCGCGTGCTGGGCATCACCATCGTCGGCCCGCACGCCAGCGACCTCATCAGCGAGGGCGTGCTGGCGGTGGAGATGGACGCCGAGGCGCTGGACATCGGGCTCTCCATCCACCCGCACCCCACGCTCGGCGAGGTCGTCATGGAGGCCGCGAAGGCGGCGCTTGGGCAGGCCGTTCATGTCGTGAACCGCTGAGATGGGGGATCTTCGCTACAACACCGCCTGGCGGGAGATGGCCGCGGCCGTCTACGAGCGCCCCCGGGACGGGAAGATCATGGGCTCCTACGACATCGACGTCACCGACGCGATGGCGTGGCTGGACGAGCTCAGGGCCGAGGGGCACCGGGTCACCCCGCTGCACCTCGTGATCGCGGCCATGGCCCGCTGTCTCGCCGCGGTGCCGGAGCTGAACTGCTACGCCCGGTGGGGCAAGGTCTACTATCGGGGGAACGTGACGGTCTCGTCCGTGGTCAGCGTCAAGGGGCGCGACATGGGCGTGGTCCGGGTCGTGGACGCCGACAAGAAGACGATCACCGAGATCGCCGCCGAGATGCAGGCGCGCGTCGAGGCCACCCGCCAGGGCGAGGACCAGACCACGGGCGGAAGCAAGAACGCGCTGGCCAAGATCCCCTGGCCCTTCCGCCGGTGGGTCTTCCAGCTCCTGCGCTGGCTCATCTTCGAGATGGGCGTCAGCATCCCAGGCACGGGGCTGAGCGTGGACGCCTTCGGGTCCGTGCTGATCACGAACGTCGGATCGCTGGGCATCCACTACGCCTTCCCCGCGCTGCTGCCCGCGGCGAACCTCAGCTTCGTGGTCGCCATGGGCAAGGTCGTGGAGGTCCCGCGCTACCGGGACGGCCAGCTCGTCCCGCGCAAGCTGCTGCCCTTCGGCGCCTCCTTCGACCACCGCGTGGTGGACGGCGCCTACATCGGGCGCCTCCAGGCCCTCTTCGAGCACCTGCTGACCCACCCTCGCGAGCTCGGCGAGCCCCCGAAGGCGAGCTGATCAGCGCCGACGACGACGCGCGAGCGCCAGCGCGCCCACCAGCGCGCCGAGCCCCAGGGAGCCCGAGGCCCCGCCCGAGGCGCAGCCACAGGTGCCGCCCTTCGGCTCCTCGTCGGTGTTGAAGGCGCCGTCGCCCTCCTGGCCGCCCTCCTCTTCCTCCTCGCCCTCCTCCTCGGTCACGGCGCCGCTGTCGCCGGTCTCCGTCTCCTCCTCGGGCTCGGGCTCGACCTCCACCGCCTCGACCGACCAGGAGTAGTCCTTGCCGGAGGTGAAGTCCCCCTTCGGCGAGACCACCAGCACGAAGTCGCTGTCCCCGTCGAAGACGATGTCGGCGGTGCCCTTCTGGTTCTCGTTGAGCTCCATCTGCTGGACCGCGATCAGCTCCTTGCCGTCCGCCTGCACGACGAGCGCGTACCACTCCTCGTCGTTGTCGCCGTTGAAGGTCACGGTGGCCGTGGTGCCCTCCTCCGCCGCGTCCTTGTCGATGCGGATGAAGTTCTGCCCGTAGCCCTCGGGCGTGTGCCGGGAGGGCTCGCCCGAGGCCGGCAGCTCGTCCACCTCCTCGGTGTACTCGACGGTGCCGAAGTAGCGCCGCTCGTCGAAGTCCATGACCACGCTGTTGGTGATGAAGCCGAGGTAGACCTCCTCGAAGTCCAGGTCCACCCCCTCCATGAGCTCTTCGATGTCGATGTTGCGGTCGGATGAGGTGGCGGCGAACTCCCAGGTGTCCTGGACCAGATCGTGCCCGCCGACGTGCTCATCCAGGTAGAAGGCCCAGATGGCCATGCCGTACATGTGCCAGAAGTCGGTCGTGTTCGACTGGCTGCTGGTCTCCAGCGACACATAGGGCGCGTTCGTGTAGCCCCAGATGTACTGCGACCACCAGTTGTTGTCGGGGTTGACGTGCTCCTGCACCCAGGTCGCCGTCGCCTCCCACCACCACAGGTCGATGTTCGTGTTCACCCAGCCCGCGTCGTCGGTGTACCCCCACTGCGAGGCGTGGTTGAACTCGTGCACCGCCATGTCCTCGTACCAGGTCCCCCCGTAGAAGGAGCCCGAGCCGATGACGATGTAGGGGATGTAGCCCACCGAGTCCGAGCAGTACTCCACCGTCGTGTACGCGCCCGCCGCGCTGGCGTCGTCGTAGACGTAGACCAGCATGGGGTAGGTGTCCGTCCCGGCGGGCTCCCACCAGCCGAGCTCGTCGACCTCCTTCTCCCAGCCGTGGGTCATCGCGTCCAGGAGCTCCTGGGCCGTGTCCTCGTCGATAGCGCCCGTCTCCCAGGTCACGTAGAAGCGCCCGTTGGGATCCTCCAGGATCTCGTAGGAGCCGCTCCAGGTGAAGCAGGGGGTGGAGCTCAGGCCCGGGGGCGGCGGCGCGGAGACGTCGGCGCGCGGGCGCATCGCGGTCTTGAGATCCGTGGCCCAGGGCGCCAGCTTCGAGGTGATCTCCGCCCGCTCCGCCGGCGAGAAGAGGTCCCAGTTGTCCTTGAGCTGTCGGACCAGCGGGGTCAGGCAGGCGTGGTCCGGCCCCCCCTCCGCGGCGGGGCGCGTCAGCTCGTGGAAGCTCGCCAGGAGCTCGTCCTTCAGCGGAGGCGTCGCGGGGGAGGCAGCCCAGGACCCGGCGGTCCACAGAAGGATCGTATGGAGCATAGTTTCTTCCTGGAGAGAGGCGGAGTGAGGATGCCATGAAACGATAGAGACGTAAAGCGGTTAGACAAGGCCGATGCCCCCCCTCTTCCTCGTCGTCGAAGGTCTGGACGGTTCAGGCGGCACGACCCAGGTCGCCCGCCTCGCCGGCGCCCTGCGCGCCCAGGGCCGCGCCGTCCTCCAGACCTGTGAGCCGAGCCCCCTGCCCATCGGCCGCCTCATCCGGGAGGCCCTGCGGGATCCCGCGCTCGGCGTCTCCGACGCGGCCCTGGCCTGGCTCTTCGCGGGCGACCGGCACGAGCACCTCTCCCAGGTGATCCGTCCCGCCCTCCAGGACGGGCAGGACGTGATCAGCGACCGCTACCTGCTGTCCAGCCTCGCCTACCAGTCGGGCGCCGTGGGGCTGGAGCGCGTGCTCGAGCTCAACGCCGGCTTCCCCGCCCCAGACCTGACCCTCTTCCTGGACCTCGCGCCGGAGGTCTCGCTGGCCCGCGTGCAGGCCCGGGGCGAGCCCCAGGAGCGCTTCGAGCAGCTCGAGCGCCTCGCGGCCGTCCGCGCGGCCTACGAGCGCGCCATCGCCGTCGTCCTCGCCCGGGGCGAGCGCCTCGCCCGCATCGACGCCTCGGGCTCTCCCGACGAGGTCGCCGCCCGGGTCTGGGCCGCCGTCCAGGGCCTGCTCCGGTGAGGGTCCTGCGCTGGGGGCGTGTGCCCTACCCGGAGGCCCACGCCGCCATGCGCGACCGCCTGGAGGCGCGGATCCGCGGCGAGGTGGAGGACGCGCTCATCCTCTGCGAGCACGACCCCGTCTTCACCCTGGGCCGGCGCCGTGGGGCGCAGGACAACGTGCTCGACCCAGGCGAGGTGCCCGTGATCCCCGTGGAGCGCGGCGGCGACGTGACCTTTCACGGCCCCGGCCAGCTCGTCGCCTACCCCGTCTGCGCGCTCCCCCCCGGCCGCCAGGACCTGCACGCCTGGCTGCGCGGCCTGGAGGAGGTCGTCATCCAGACCCTCGCTCCGCTCGGCGTGAAGGGCGGGCGCGACGCGCGGAACACCGGCGTCTGGGTGGAGGGGCGGAAGATCGCCGCGATCGGCGTGGCCTGTCGGAGCTGGGTCACCTGGCACGGCGTCTCGCTGAACGTGAGCACCGACCTCTCCTGGTACCAGCGCATCCACCCCTGCGGGCTGGACGCGACGCTCACCACCCGCCTCGCCGACCACCTGGACCCCTGCCCGAGCCTGCCGGTCGTGGAGGCGGAGCTGGAGCGCGCCTTCCTCTCCTGGTGGGAGGGCTGGACAAGGCTCGGCTAAGGCACGCTACAACGTCACCTTGTCCAGGATCGACATCGCAAACGTGCCGATTTTCTTGACCGCCGAACACGGAGCATATAAAGAAGCTGCTGCCCCGCCGGGAGGCGTGGCCGAGCGGTTGAAGGCGGCGGTCTTGAAAACCGCAGATCCTCACGGATCCGTGGGTTCGAATCCCACCGCCTCCTCCAAGATGCTCGATCTTTCAGACGCTGGAGACGTGACCGAGAGGCCGAAGGTGCGCGCTTGCTAAGCGCGTGTGGGGCAAAATCCCACCGAGGGTTCGAATCCCTCCGTCTCCGCCAGCCTTCTGAGGTCTGAAAAATCTGCGCCCATAGCTCAACTGGATAGAGCGTTGGACTACGGATCCAAAGGTTAGGGGTTCGACTCCTCTTGGGCGCGCCATATCCCCTGAGACCCCGCCGCTCCCCTCGAGCGGCGGGGTCTCCTGCTTGGGAGGCTCCATGCCCGCGAAAGACGTGCGGTTGACGAGCTACAGCCACGGCGCCGGTTGAGCCTGCAAGCTCCGCCCTGCGGACCTGGCGCAGGTGCTGCGCCAGCTACCTCGATTCACGAGCCCTGACCTCCTCGTCGGCTTCGACACCTCCGACGACGCGGCCGTCCTGCGCATCGGCAACGGCCTCGTCCTGGTGCAGACCGTGGACTTCTTCACCCCCGTGGTGGACGAGCCCTACGACTTCGGCCGGATCGCCGCGGCGAACGCGCTGTCGGACATCTACGCCATGGGAGGCCGCCCCCTCGTCGCCTTGAACATCGTGGGCTTCCCCATGGCCGAGCTCGGCCCGGACGTGCTGGCCGAGATCCTCCGCGGCGGCGCGGACGTCGCGCGCGAGGCGGGCTGCCTCATCGCCGGGGGCCACTCCATCGACGACCGCGAGCCCAAGTACGGCATGGCGGTGAGCGCCGTCATGCCCGAGGCGGACGTGCGCACCAACGCCGCCCGCGTCCCCGGCGATCTGCTGGTGCTCACCAAGCCGCTGGGCAGCGGGATCCTCAGCACCGCCATCAAGCGCGGGCTGGCGAGCCGCGAGCAGCGCGACCGGGTGGTGGAGGTCATGGCCACCCTGAACCGCGCCGGCGCCGAGGCCGCCGCGGAGGTCGGCGTGGACGCCATCACCGACGTCACCGGCTTCGGCTTCCTGGGACACCTGGCCGAGATGCTCCGCGCCGGCGGCACCAGCGCGCGGATCCGCGCGTCCGCGGTGCCGGTGCTGGACGGCGTGCGCGCCTTCGCCGAGGCCGACGTCTTCCCCGGCGGGAGCCGGGCCAACCAGCTCTTCCTGGCGCCTGACCTGCGGTGGAGCGCCGAGATCCCTGAGGCCACCCGCCGCATCCTCTGCGACGCCCAGACCTCCGGCGGCCTGCTCATGGCCGTGCCCGCCGAGCGCGCGCCGGCCCTGGTCGCGGCGCTTCAGGCCCGCGGCGCGCTGGCGGCGGCGATCGTGGGGGAGATCCTGCCGCGGGGCGAGGCGCTGATCGAGGTCGAGCCCTGAGCGAGGGCGATCAGGCGCCCGGCCTCGGGATGGCGGCCAGCTCCAGGAACATCGGCGTCGGCTGCGGACGATCCTCCAGCGCCCCCCGCGTGTGCTCCAGCTCCCGGAAGCCCAGGCCCGCGTAGTAGCGGACCGCGCCCGGCTTCGCGTCTACCAGCACCCCGACGCAGCCCATGTCCTCCGCCATGCGCCAGGCGAGCGTGAACACGGCCCGCAGCAGCAGGCGCCCGACACCCCTGCCCTGCGCGTCCAAGGCCACCGCGAGCCGGGCCAGGCGCAGGACGGGGAGCGGATAGGCGGGCAGGCGCCTGCGCTCGGGCTCGGGGAGGGCGCCCACCTCGAGGTGCGCCGCGCTCACCGTGGCGAAGCCGAGGATGGTAGCGCCGTCCACGGCGACCCAGGTGGTGCCGATGTGGTGCCGGAACTGGTTCTGCCCCGCATAGCGCTGAAAGAAGCGATCCAGGTCGATGTCCCCGGAGCGAAAGGTCGAGCGGTCGTCGCCGGGCTCCAGGCGACGCACGAGAAGCGCAGGGGGTGGGGCGGGCTCAGGTGGGTACATCTTCTCCGCCCTCGCCCGCCATCAGCGCCCGCATGGCCGGCGTGGGCGCGCCGGGATGGGCGAGCGCCTCCTGGACCGCGCGCGCGGAGCTCTCGGTGAGCACGAGGTGGCTCGGCACGATCACGTCGGAGGGCAGCTCGCGGAGCGCGTGCAGGTAGTGGAGGAGCGCCTCCTCGATGACGTGCCCCTTCTTGAGCCCGCGCGCCTCGGCGGCCCGATCGAGGAGCATGCGGGTCTCTTCGGAGACGAAGGCGGAGATCTGGACCTGCGGGGCGGCCATGGGGCACCTCTACAAAAATGTATAACCCCGGCCGCGTGGTCCCGCCCCCTCACCCCCGCCCGAACCAGGCCGCCGTCCGCTCCGTCGCCTCCGCCATCCCCACCCGCGGGCGGTAGCCCAGGTCGCGCTCGGCCGGGCCCATGTCGTACCAGTGGGAGCGGGCCAGCGCGCTGGCCAGGAAGCGGGTCATCCGCGGCTCGCCGCTGAGGCCGAAGCTGCGCCAGGCCCACTCCATCGCCGCCCCCAGGCGCGCGGCGGTGGCGTAGGAGACCCGCCGGGTGATGGCGGGCGCCCCCACCCGCGGGAGCAGGGCGTTGAGCCACTCCCACAGCACGACGGGCTCGCCGTTGGAGATGAAGTAGGCGCGACCGGCGCAGGGCGCGTCCGGCCCGGTCAGGCGGCGCTCGGCGTCCAGGTGGGCCCAGGCGGCGTTGTCGATGTAGGTCAGGTCCACCCGGTTCTTTCCGTCGCCGACGATCATCATCCGGCCCTCGCGGGCGCGGGCGACGACCCGGGGCAGGAGGTGGGGATCGCCGGGGCCGAAGATGAGGTGCGGGCGCAGGGCCACCGTGGCCAGCCCGGGGCCGTTGGCCGCGAGCACGAGCTGCTCGGCGGCGGCCTTGGAGCTGGGGTAGGGCGAGAGGTGCTCGCTCGCGTAGGGCGCCTCGGCGATGCCCTCGGCGTCGGTGGAGTAGCCGATGACCGAGGGCGTGCTGGTGTAGAGCAGGCGGGGCACGCCGGCCGCGCGCACGGCCTCCAGCAGGTTCCGCGTGCCGTCCCGGTTGATCGCCAGGTACTCGGCCGGGTCGCCCCAGAAGCCCGCCTTCCCCGCGACGTGGAAGACCACGTCCACGCCCTCGAGCGCCCTGGCCAGGGCCCCGGTCTCCCGCAGGTCCACGCTCAGGCCCTCCGCGCCCAGCGCCTCCACCTCCGGGTAGCGCTGCCGGGCCAGGAAGCGCACCGCGTGGCCCTCGGCCAGCAGGAGCTCCACGACGCGGCGACCCAGGAAGCCGCCGCCGCCGGTGACCAGCGCCCTCACGCGCGCGCCCGAGGGCTCACGAGATCACCCCGAGCTCGCGCCCGACCTCGACGAAGGCGGCCACCGCGCGGTCGATGTGCTCGGGCTCGTGCGCGGCGGAGATCTGCACGCGGATGCGCGCCTGGCCCTTCGGGACCACCGGGAAGCTGAAGCCGATGACGTAGATGCCGCGCTTCAGCATGCGGTCGGCCATCTCGGAGGCCAGCCGCGCCTCGCCCAGCATGATGGGGACGATGGGGTGGACGCCGGGCCGGATGGCGAAGCCCACCTTCGTCATGGCGGCGCGGAATTGCTGGGTGTTGGCCTCCAGCCGGTCGCGGCGCTCAGTGGAGCCGGCCAGCATCTCGAAGGCGGCGCGGGCGGCGCCCACGATGGCGGGCGGCAGCGTGTTGGAGAAGAGGTAGGGGCGCGAGCGCTGGCGGAGGAGCTCGATGATCTCCTTGCGGCCGGACGTGAAGCCGCCCGAGGCCCCGCCCAGGGCCTTGCCCAGGGTGCTGGTGATCACGTCCACCCGGCCCATCACCCCGCAGTGCTCGATGCTGCCGCGGCCGGTGCGGCCGACGAAGCCGGTGGCGTGGCTGTCGTCCACCATGACCAGGGCTTCGTGCTTCTCGGCGATGTCGCAGATGGCGCCCAGCGGCGCGATGTCCCCGTCCATGGAGAAGACGCCGTCGGTGGCGACCAGCTTGTAGCGGGCGCCCGCGTCGGCGGCCTCGCTCAGCTTGCGGTCCAGGTCGGCCAGGTCCAGGTGGTCGTAGCGGTAGCGCATGGCCTTGGCCAGGCGGATCCCGTCGATGATCGAGGCGTGGTTGAGCTGGTCGGAGACGATGGCGTCCTGCTCGATCAGCAGGGTCTCGAAGAGCCCGGCGTTGGCGTCGAAGCAGCTCGAGTAGAGGATGGTGTCCTCCGTCTCCAGGAAGCCGCTGATCTGCGCCTCCAGGGCCTTGTGCTGGTCCTGGGTGCCGCAGATGAAGCGCACGCTGGCCAGCCCGTAGCCGTACTGGTCCAGGGCCGCCTTGGCCGCGTCCACCAGCGCCGGGTGGTCGGCCAGCCCCAGGTAATTGTTCGCGCAGAAGTTCAACACCTCCGCCCCGCCCGCCACCTGGATCTCGGCAGACTGCGGCGTGATGATCACGCGCTCGTTCTTGTAGAGGCCGGCGTCGCGGATGCCCTGGAGCTCGGTCTGCAGGCGCTCGCGGAAGGAGGTGTACATGGCGCGCACTCCGTGGTGGAGCGACAGCCTAACGAGTCGGCCCCCCCTCCGGCGAGGGCGCCGCCCCCGGCTCCGGCTGGTCGAGCAGGCTGGCGGCCAGCCCGGCGCTCAGCACGCGCTGGTGCAGGGTGGAGGCCTGGCTGCGCAGCAAGGCCACGTCCCGCACCCGCCCCCCAGAGGCGATCTCCTCCGCGGTCGTCGCCAGCGCGCCGGCCGCCTCGCGGACGTTGCCGGCCGCGCCCTCCATCCGGGCCGTGCGCATCGACCAGGTCTCCGCGGGCACCAGGGCCAGCAGGATGATCAGGGCGAACATCGGGACCTCCTGAAAGACGAAGAGGGGCTCGCGGCCCCTCTCCTCTACCGATGGCGCAGGCTCACACCGGCGCGGTGCGGGACTTCGCGTTCAGCAGCTCGAGCTTGGCCAGCGACAGGAAGCCGCTGAACAGGCGCTTGAACTCGGCGCCGGTCTCGATGCCGAGGACCTGGCGGGCGATGAACTGCGGGCGCATGTAGAACTTGCGGTGCGCGATCTTGAGCAGCTCCAGGATCTGCTCGCGGGAGAGGTGCTCCTCCCAGCAGACCGGGACCTCGACGCCGCAGAGCGGGTCCTTCATCATGCGATCCCAGCAGTCCGCCGGGTACAGGCCCTTCTTCGCGCCGTCGGCGAAGCTCTCCGTGCCGGGGTAGGGCGAGTAGACGGCGAACACCGCGTACTCCGCCTCCAGCTTGATCATCTCGTCGATGTTCTTGCAGGCCTCTTCCATGGTCCGCTCGTGGGGGCCGGCGACCATGATGTAGGCCACCGAGCGCACGCCCTCCTCACGGCACCACTTGAAGACGCGGTGCACGTCGTCGGTGTCGCAGTGCTTGCCGAGCGTGTCCAGGCCCTCGTTGTTCGCGCTCTCCACGCCGAAGTGGATCTTCGTGCAGCCCGTCTCGCGGCAGCGGCGGATCTGCTCGCGCGTGGTGCCGGCGATCGTCGTCTTGTAGCCCCAGTTGAACTTGAGGCCGCGGCGCTCGATGGCGTCACAGAACTTGAGCACCCACTGGCTGTTCGGCGTGAACAGGTCGTCGATGAAGTGGCACTCGGTGATGCCCAGGCTGAGGCAGTGCTCCATCTCATCGAGGATGTCGTCGATGTCGCGGATGCGGTACTGCTTCTTGTAGGTCAGGCAGAAGGGGCAGGAGTGCGGACAGCCGCGGCTGGTCATCGCGGTGGTGACCAGCGGCTGCTTCGTGCCCGGCAGGTAGTAGTCCTTGTAGCGGACGCGGCTGCGGTCGGGCCAGGGGTAGGAGCTCAGGTTCTTGGTGGAGGGCCGGTCGGGGTTGCGCACCACCTGACCGTCGCTGGACTTCCACCACACGCCCTGGATGCCCGCGTAGTCCTTGCCGGCGTTGTAGGCCTTCACGATCTCGAGGAAGGCGTCCTCGCCGTCGCCCGTGACCATCGCGTCGATGCCGCCGAGCTGGATCGCGTACTCGGGGAACATCGCGCAGTGCGGCCCGCCCAGCACGATGTGGGCGTTCGGGTTCAGCTTGCGGACCAGGTTGATGGTCATCTGCACGTCAGGCAGCGAGTGCGTGTACGTGGAGATGCCGACCAGGTCGAGCGGGTAGCGCTTGAGCATCTGCTCGAAGTCGGGGTAGTCCAGGTTGTCCACGACCGGATCGACGACCTCGGCCTTGAAGCTGGACCGCTTCTCGACGCCCGCCTGAATGTGCATGAGGCCCAGGGGCGGGAAGCAGTACACGCCGTGGGCGTGCGCCTTGGGGATGCCCGCCCACACGCGAAGCTGCTCAGGGGGGTTGATCAGGGTGATGTCCATGCGCTCCTCACTCCAGGCCCGATCGGGTGTTCGCTCGAGGGACTATCGTTTGGGAAAGAAGATCTTCCAGGGGATGAACAGCGGAACCTCACGCTGGTACTTGAGGTACTCCTCCCCGAATACCTCTACCAGCTGTGGCTCCTGGCGCCAGACCTTCTCGACGAGGGAGCCGGCGAGAAGTGCAGGCACCAGTATGAAGCAGAACGAGAACGAGTTCAAGGCGAATCCGACGGCCAGCACGCCCAGCGTCTTCCCATAGAGGGAGGGGTTGCGGCTGTAGGCGTAGATCCCGCTGCGCACCAGCACCAGCGTGCGGCCGGCGGTGGGGGAGGGGCTGCCCTTGCCCACGCGGACGAGCTGCTCGTAGGTCCAGAGCCAGAGGAAGGCGCCGAGCACGAAAGAAGCCAGCGCCACCCAGTAGTTCGTCGGCGTGGGGAGGAAGCCCGCGGCCGTGGAGAAGCCGAGCGTGGACTGCACGAGCGGGTCCAGCGCCTGGTCCAGGCTCACCGCGCTCAGCGCGATGAGGAAGGTCAGCGGGAAGAGCACCGGGATGTAGACCTTCGTCACCATCAGGACGATGGGAGGGCTCAGCGCGACCTTGAGGATTGCCCGAATGAGCTTCACCGCGAGACTCCAGTCGGAGGAGTATACTACGCTGACGCGCGATCCCCAAGCGTCTCGTTGGATCCACGCGCTCTCGACGCCCCGGAGCGCGCAATCTCCTACCAGATCCGTATGAGAATCTTCGTCGTCATCCCCTGCCACCACCGCCTCGATCTGCTGGAGCGGGCGCTGCGCTCGGTCGCCGCGCTGCCGGTGGTGGTGGTGGACGACTCGGCGGACGGGCGGGTGAGGCCGCCGGGGGTGATCCGCGTGCGCACCTCGGGCGAGGAGGGCTTCGCGCGGGCGGTCAACGCCGGGCTCGCCGCCGCGGAGGCCCAGGGCGCCACCCACAGCCTGCTGCTGAACGACGACGCCACGCCGGCCCCGGGGGCCGTGGACCTGCTGGCGGCGGCCTGGCGCGAGGACACGGGGGCGGCGGGCCCGCTGATCTACGGCCCGGAGGGCCTGCTCTCGGCGGGCTTCGAGCTGAGCTGGTGGGGGCGGGTGCGCGAGCGCCGCAGCCTGGGGCCGGCGGCGGACGCGAGCGGCGCGGCGCTGCGGGAGGGCCAGGTGACCGAGGTGGAGGCGATCAGCGGCGCGGCGATGCTGGTCGCGGCGTCTACGCGCCTGGATCCGGCCTACCGGCACGGCTTCGAGGATCTGGCGCTGTGTAGAGACCTGCGGGCCCGGGGGCGTCGCGTGCTGCTGGTGCCCGCGGCGCGGGTGGTCCACCTGGGCGGGGCCACGCTGGGGCGGCGGACGCGCGCGGCCCAGCGCCACGCGATCTCCGGCCACCTCCGCTACCTGGACGGCGGCTGGCGGGGCGGGCTGGCGGTGGGGCTCGCGCTCGGGCAGGTGCTCCGCGAGGGAGGCGACCCGGAGCGCCTGCGCGGGCTCGGCGAGGGCCTGCGCGACTGGGTCAGCCGGGCCCGCTGATCAGCCGGCCCCCGTGAGCGCGCGCGCGGCGGCGATGGCCTCGTCCAGCCCGGGCTCCAGGAGCAGGAGGAAGAGGATGGCCTCGCGCCGGGCCTCGGGCAGCGCACGCTCGCCCGGATCGCTGGAGGCCCCCCACAGGGCGCCGAGATCCTGAGGATCCTCCAGGCCGGCGCTGGTGCCGCGCAGCAGCAGGGCGGCGGCGCTGGGCTCGAAGCCCGGCCCCACCAGCGCCTCCCAGTCCCCCGGCGCGCCGAGCGGATCGAGGCGGCGGCGCAGCGCGAACAGCCCCTCGGCCAGCCGCGCCTCCTGCGCCTCGCTCAAGGTCTCCAGGAAGGCGCGCTCGCTCTCCAGGATGAGGCGCACGCCCTCCAGGCGGAGGCGCAGCAGCTCCTGGCCTCCCCCGGCGGCGTCGAGGGCCTCGGCCGCCGCGCGCAGGCGGGGCCCGTCCGGGTCCTCCCCGGCGGCGAGCGCGGCCCAGATCTCGTCGTAGATCGGCCCGGTCTGCGCCTGGCGGCGGGCGCTGAGCTCCTGCTCGGCCGCGCGGACCCGCTCCACCTGGGCCAGCGCGCTCCCCCGGAGGGCCTCGAGGCGCTCCAGCTGCCCCCGGTCCAGCGCCATGCGGTCCAGCCAGACCAGGAGGCGGACACGCTGCTCGCGGGCGAGCGGGGCGGGGCCCACGGGGGCCTCGTAGAGGGCGCGCGCCAGGGCGGGGGGAGCCTCGGCCCGCAGCGCGTCGGTCTGCCGGGCGGAGGCCTCGGCGGGCAGGGGCCGGGGATCGGCGCAGGCGAGCAGCAGCGCGAAGGGGAGGAGCCTCACGGGGCGATCATAGCCCGAGCGCCGGGTGCCTCGGGGTAGGATGCGAGGCTCGATGGACCCCTCGACGGACCGAACGCGCGCGAAGCCCGGCCGGCGCTGGCTCCCCGCCCTCGCGGCGCTGGGGCTGGGCGTGGCGCTGACCTGGCCGGTGGCGCTGGACCCGGCGGGCGCGCTGGTGGGGCACCCGGGCGACGACGTCTGGAACCACGTCTGGGGCTATCAGTACGTGGCCGACGCGCTGGCCCGCGGGGAGCTGCCGCTGCGCACGGAGCTGCTGTCCTGGCCGAACGGCGGGGCGCTGTGGTTCATCGACACGGCCCAGGCGGCGATCCTGGCCCCGGTCACCTGGACGTTGGGGGCGGCGGTCGCCTACAACCTGGCGATGATCCTGGGGCTCGCCGGCTCGGCCCTGGCGGCCGGGCTGCTGGCGCGGCAGGTGACGGGGAGCGCGGGCGCGGCCCTGCTGGCGGGGGTGGTCTACGGGGCCAGCCCGCACCTGCTGGGGCAGGCCTGGAACGGGATCTCCGAGACGGTGGCGGCCTGGGGGCTGCCGCTGGCGCTGCTGGCGACGCTGGCGCTGCTGGAGCGCCCGGGGCCGAGAGCGGCGGTGGGGCTGGGGCTGGCGGGGGCGGCGGCGGCGCTGGTGAGCTGGTACGGCGGGCTCTTCGCCGCCCTGGGGGCGGGCGCGCTCGTCCTGACGCGGGGCCTGCGGGATCCGCGAGGGCTCGGGCGCCTGCTGCCCTGGCTCGCGCTGGCGGGCGGGGTGGCGCTGGCGCTCTGCGCGCCGGCCCTGCTGGCCTTCCGCGCGACCCTGGAGGCGGGGGACGCGCTGGTGACCCGGGACCCGGACTTCGTGCGCGCCAGCCTGATGCACCACAACCTGACCGACGCGCTGGCCTACGTGCGGCCGGGCAAGACCCCGAGCCCGGACCTGCACGCCCTCTTCGGCGAGGACCTGATCATCGTCGTCTACGTGGGGCTGGTGGCCCTGGGGGCGGCGGCGGTGGGGGTGGCGCGGGCGCGGCGCGGGGAGGCGGCGCCCTGGCTCACGCTGCTCGGCCTCAGCTTCGTGCTCAGCCTGGGCCCCTACCTCTACGTGGGCGGGGGCTGGCCCACCGTGGACGGGCGGAAGATCCCGCTCCCCTTCCTGCCCCTCTTCGACGCCCTGCCCCTGCTGGGTCGGGTCTCGCACCCCTTCCGCTTCGCCACCTGCGTCTCGCTGGCCGTGGGGGTGCTGGGGGCCCTGGGCGTCGCGCGCGCCACGCGGCCGAGCCTGCACGCGCCGATCGCGCTCGCGCTGGGGGCCGCTTTCCTGCTGGAGGTGCGCCTGGGCTCGCCCGCCGGCCTTCCGGTACCCTCCAGCCGGGCGGAGCTCCCCGCGATCTGCCGCACGCTGGCCGAGGATCCCGAGCCCGGCGCCGTGCTGGATCTGCCGCTCTCCCTGCCCAACCTGGAGCGCGCGGTCTACCTCTGGCACCAGACCTGCCACGGCCGCCCCGTGCCCTGGGGCCTCAACGAGCCGATGCCGGCGCTGCTCCTGGACAACCGGCTGACGGCCGCGCTGCTGCGCCTGGAGACCGGGGCCGCGCGCGCCCTCCCCGAGCGCCTGCCCGAGCTGGAGCTCGCGCTCGGGGCCCGCCTGCTCGCGCGACAGGGCCTGCGCTACGTCGTCGTCCACGGCGCGCTCTACCCGGAGCAGGAGCGCGAGCAGGTCGAAGCTCTCTTGAGCGCCGTCCTCGGGCCCCCCTTGGAGCAGCCTGACCCGGGCCTCACCGTCTACAGACTGGATCGGCCCGGCGGGCTGGATTAAGACCTCAGAGCAGAGGTGTCCCTGCTTGACAGGGGTACGAGGTCCGTGCGGTGATCGCCGGGTGGAGTGTTCCGATGGCACGAGTTCAAGGGCGGATACGGTCCGGGGGCGCGCTGGTCGGGCTGACCCTGTTGTGCTCCTGCGCGGCGGGCCGCGGCACTTACTTCATGGCGAAGTCGGTGGAGCCGATCAGCACCGTCCGGGAGAGCAACGCCCCGGACCTGGCGATCTTCGCCTGGACCATGGCGGACGAGTACCGGCGCAAGGCCTGGGACGAGTGGAGCTCGTCAGACTACGAAGAGGCGGAGCGCCTCTCCAAGCTCGCCGTGGAGTGGGCGGAGAAGGCCCGCACCATCTCCGCGGCCGGGGGCGCCGTCCAGATCCTGGACGAGCAGGTGACGATGGAACAGGTCCGCAAGGCGCTCGCGGCGCTCCAGGGGGCCCCGCCCGCTGTCGAGCCCGCGCCGGCTGAGGACGAGGAGGGTCTCCAGTGAACCGCACGTCCCTCGCCCTCCTCGCGCTGGCCGTCGGCTGCGCGCAGTACACCACGGGCGCGATGCAGAAGGATTACCGGCAGCTCCAGACCGACCTGGCCGCCGCCACCGCCGATCCCTGGGCGGAGGTCTGCGCCCCGCGCGAGCTCGCCCTGGCCATCACCCACCGCGACTTCGCCGAGATCGAGTTCAAGGAGGGTGACCCGCGCACGGCGACGGAGCACCTCGCCATCGCCAACGAGAACATCCTCATCGCGCTGCAGCGCGCCGAGCTGTGCCGGCCCAAGGACCGCGACCAGGACGGGGTCTGGGACGACCTCGACCAGTGCCCGGACGTCCCCGAGGACGTGGACGGCGAGGACGACGAGGACGGCTGCCCCGACTTCGACAAGGACGGCGACGGGATCTCCGACGACGTCGATCGCTGCCCGGACACGCCGGAGGACAAGGACAACTACCAGGACGAGGACGGCTGCCCCGAGGTCGACAACGACGGGGACGGCCTCATCGACACCTCCGACCAGTGCCCGATGGACCCCGAGGATCGGGACAACTGGCTGGACGGCGACGGCTGCCCCGAGCCGGACAACGACGGCGACGGGCTCCTGGACGGCGTGGACAAGTGCCCGAACGAGCCCGAGGACAAGAACGGCATCGAGGACGAGGACGGCTGCCCCGAGTCCGACCGCGACAACGACGGCTTCAAGGACACGGTCGACAAGTGCCCCGATGAGCCGGAGACCAAGAACGAGTACCTCGACGACGACGGCTGCCCGGACACGAAGCCGCAGAACGTCAAGATCACCGCCGAGAAGATCGAGATCAGCCAGACGATCTACTTCGAGGTGAACAAGACGATCATCAAGCCGGTGAGCTTCGGCATCTTGAACGAGGTGGCGCAGGTCCTCAAGGACTACCCGAGCCTGACCATCCGCATCGAGGGCCACACCGACAGCGACGGCTCCGACGCCTACAACCTCTCGCTCTCGCATGGCCGCGCCGAGTCGGTGCGCGCCTACCTGATCGAGCAGGGCATCGACGGCAAGCGGCTGACGGCGGAGGGCTACGGCGAGACCCGGCCCATCGACACCAACCGGACCTCGGCCGGCAAGGCCAAGAACCGGCGCGTCGAGTTCATGATCACGGGCGGGATGGGCAACAACAAGTAGCCCGGGAGCCTCCGTGCTCGCGTCCGAGCTCGCCGCGCTCCTGGGAGGGAGCCTCCACGGCCCGGACCGGGCGTTCTCGGGCCTCGCCCCGCTGGAGCGCGCGGGACCGGACCAGCTCGCCTTCTGTCGGGGCGCCCCGCCGGAGGGCTGCGGCGCCGGCGTGCTGCTGGCGCGCTCCCCCGCGGAGGGCCGCTCCGTCGTGGTGGTCGAGGATCCGAAGGCCGCCTTCGGACAGGCCATCGCCCACCTCTTCCCCGAGCTCCACGCCCCCGGCGTCCACCCGGGCGCCTTCGTCGACCCGAGCGCCCGCCTGGGCGAGGGCGTGGTGGTCCACCCGGGCTGCTGGGTGGGCGCGCGCTGCGAGATCGGGGCGGGGACCGTGCTCTTCCCGAACGTGGTGCTGTACCCGGACACGCGGATGGGCGCGCGCTGCCGGATCCACGCGGGCGCCGTGCTGGGCTCCGACGGCTTCGCCTACCAGCCCGGGCCCGAGGGTCCGCGCAAGATCCCCCACATCGGCGGGCTGGTCATCGGCGACGACGTGGAGATCGGCGCCAACAGCACGGTCGATCGCGGGATGTTGGAGGACACCGTCATCGGCGCGGGCACCAAGCTGGACAACCTGGTGCAGGTGGGCCACAACGTGCGCCTGGGGCGGGCCGTGGTCATCGCCGCGCAGAGCGGGATCGCGGGGTCCGTAACCATCGGCGACGGGGCCCTGCTGGGCGGCCAGAGCGGGGTGGTGGACCACGTCCGCATCGGCGCCGGGGCGCGGGTGGGCGCCCAGAGCGGCGTGGGCAAGGACGTCGCCCCCGGCGAGGCGGTGCTGGGGAGCCCGGCCATGCCCGCGGCCCTGGCCCGGCGGGTGTTCGCGGTGCTGCGGCGCCTGCCGGCCTGGTGGCGGACCCAGAAAGACTAATTTATCTAGTCAGCTCCCGCCGCGCGCGGAAGCGGGCCAGCATGGGCTCGGCCTGCGCGGGATCGACGTGGAAGCGCTCGCAGGCGGTGCGCACGGCGCGCTCGATGGCCATGGCCTCCTCGTTCCGCCCGCGCTCGCGCAGGAGCGTGGCGACGGCGAGATCGAGGAAGACGCCGTCGGGGCCGGTGCGCACGGCCCGCACGATGAGGTCGGGCTCGGGAAGCTCGACCCGCTCGCCGCAGAGCATCCGGCCGAGCGGGTCGAGGATGGCCCAGGCGCTCGACACCATGGGGTCCTCGGTGCGCCCGCGCAGGGCGGCGGCGTGGCTGAGGATGGCGGGCCCGTCGGCCTCGGCGGCGTCCATGAGCGCGAGGTTGGCCAGGGCGATGGCTGGGACGTCCCCCAGCGCGAGGGCGGGATCCTCCACGGCCTGCCGATAGAGGGCGCGGGCCTCGGCGTCGCGCCCGGCCATGCGCAGCACCTCGGCCAGGTTGTTGCACAGCGTCCCGGCGAAGGGGTACTCGCCGTTGGCCCGCAGGCGCTCGATGGCGGCGCGCAGGAAGCGGATGGCCTCGTCGGCGCGCCCGGTGCGGACGAGGTGCTCGCCCACGTTGCACCAGGCCATGGCCTCCCAGCGAAGGAGCCCGTTCTTGCGGGCGATCTCGACGGAGCGGAGCGCCTGCTGATAGCTCTCCTCGGGGTCGCGCGTGGCGAGGATCTGGCCGAGGTAGTGGCGGCTGATGGTCTCGACGAGGGGGTCGGGGTCCAGGCTGAGCGCGCGGCGCAGGTCGTCCAGCGCGCCGTCGTCGTCCAGGAGCCGGTAGCGGCAACGCCCGCGGGTGCAGTAATAGTCGGCCTGCACCGCCGAGGGCACGAAGCCCAGCAGCGTGGACACCCGGGCCAGGCGGGCGAGGGCCTGGGCGGTCTCCTCGCGCGGGGCGTTGCTGGCGAAGCGGCAGGCGGCGCGCACGGCCTCGTTGGGCCGGAGCGGCAGGGCGGAGAGCTGCGCCTCGAGCGCGCGGGCCTCGGCCAGCTCTCCCCGGTGCCAGCAGGTGTCGGCCAGCACGATGGCGGCCCGCGCCCACACGGGCCCGAAGGCGCCTCCCTCCGTGCGATCGGCGATGTCCATGGTGCGGCGGGCGAGGCGCTGGGCCTCCAGGACCGGGCGCGAGCGCCACAGCGAGGCCAGGGCCTGGTCCATGGGCTCCACGGCCAGCTCGGGGCGACCGGCCTCCGCCCAGTGGTGCCCCACGCGCTCCAGGACCGCCGGATCCTCGCCCTCCTCCGCCCAGCTCTGGGCGAGGCGCTCGTGCAGGTGCAGATCCACCTCGGGCGAGCGGGGGAGCGCGCGCACGGCGGCGGGCAGCTCGGGCGGGAGCAGCACCGGGCTCCCCCGCTCGAGCGCGATGAGGCCGCTCATCAGGCCCCGGTCGAGCGCGTCGGGGGCGACCCGGGCGATGACGCGCTCGGGCGTGCCGCGGCCAGACAGGGCGATGGCCAGGAGCACGTCCAGCAGCTCGGGATCCTCGCGCAGCGCGTGGGCCAGGAGCTCGCGGGCGAAGGCGGTGCGGTTGACGGGGAGCGCGGGGGCGTTGGGGCCCAGCACCCAGCTGGGCTCGGGGCGCTCTCCCCGCTCCTGGACCAGGGCGCCCACGCGGACCCAGTGCAGCAGGAGATCGTGGATGTAGCGCGGGTTCCCGCCGGTGTGTTTGACCAGGGAGCGGGTGAGCCCCGCCTCCAGCGGGACGTGGGCCTGGACCAGCGCGGCGGCGTCGTCGGAGGCCAGGGGCCCGAGGCGCATGGTGCAGGCGGGGGGACGGAAGCGCTCCAGGAGGGCCTGAAGGGCGGGCACCGGGACGTCCTCGCGCGTGCTGGCCAGCACCAGCGTGGGCACGCCGCGCTCGAAGACCTGCTCCAGCAGGGGCCAGACGTCGTCGTCCTCGTCGGCCAGGTGCAGGTCCTCCAGCCAAAGCCAGGACAGCCCGCGCCAGGCCCGCAGCGCGAGGTGGTCCACCAGGCGCGAGCGCACCGGGCCCGTGTCGACCGGCGGATCCTCGGGGCGGGGCATGAGCCAGCGCGTGATCGCGGTGGCCTCCTCCCAGATGGCGTCGCGCACGACGCAGCGGTCGCGGCTGATGATCTGCGCGACGTGCTCGGTGTGGGCGCGCGCGTCGGCCTCGGGCGGGAAGACGCGCCGGAGCGCCCCGCGCAGCCCCAGCACGCCCCGGTCGCGCACGGCGAACTCCATCATCACGCCCTCGCCGTAGCCCTCCTGCTCCAGCGCGCGGGTGAGCTCGAGGATCAGGCGGGTGCGGCCGATGCCGCGGCTCCCCGTGAGGTGGACCAGGCGCGCGCGCCGCTCGATGGAGACGGCCCGCGCCTCCGACCAGAGGGCGTCCAGATCGTCGTCCCGCCCGATGAGCGGGATCTCGCGGTGGGCCAGCAGAGACAGCGCCTGGGGCGGGCGACGGGGGGCGTGCGGGCGCGGGCGGCGGGCCGGCATGGGCCGCGGCGTGGGCCGGTACCAGGGTAGGACGCCGGGGCGCAGCAGCGGCGGGCGACCCGAGGGGTTGGTGGCGTGGCGCGGCTCGGGGACGTCCATGGCCGGGAGCGAGCGCAGGGCCCGCAGCACGTCGGCGGCGCTGTCGTAGCGACCGCGCGCGTCGTAGGCCAGCAGCGGGATGAGCACCTCGTCCAGGCCAGGCGGGATGCCGTAGCCGGGCCGCGGGCTCAGGTGATCGGGCACGCGGCGCCGGCTGCTGAGCGCCGCCACCGGATCGCGCGCGGGGAAGGGGAGCTGCCCCGTCACCAGCCTCCAGGCGATGGCGCCCACGCTGAAGAGGTCCGTGGACGGCCGCCAGAGCTGACGCTGCCCGGTCAGCCGCTCGGCCGCCATGTAGGAGACCGTCCCCAGCACGGTGCTCTCGTCGTCCGGCTCGCTCTGGACGGCGCGGGCAATACCTAAGTCAGCTAGCCACAACACCCGCCGCCCGCGGCCCGCCCGGTGCAGCAGCAGGTTGGACAGCTTGACGTCGAGGTGGAGGAGGCCACGGGCGTGCAGGGCGCCGAGCGCGCCGAGCAGATCGGAGAGCAGCTCCAGCAGCTCCGACCAGGGGGGCGGGCCGCCGGAGAGCTCGAGCATGCTGCCGTCGCTGGCCAGGGCGAAGGCGACGAAGGGGCTGCCGTCGGGGGTCTCGCCGACGTCGTGGATGGCGACGACATGAGGGTGGACGATCTGGGCCGCCAGGGCCGCCTCGCGCCCGAGCCGGCTGCGCATGCGCGCGCCCTCGGCCCGCATGACCTTGAGCGCGACCAGCACGCCGAGCTCCTGGTCCTGCGCGCGCCAGACCTCTCCGGCCCCGCCGCGCCCCAGCAGGGCGCGGGCGGCCTCGGGCCAGAGCCGGTAGCGCTCGGGCAGGCGGGGGGGCGGGATCGGGGGCTGCTCCATCGGTCCTCGAGCGGGCGGTCCTCGAGCGGGGGGTGGGTCCGCTGTCTGAAGCAGATTATTGCAGATGCAGGCCACCTGGGGAGCCGACCATGCTTCTGTGGATTCTGATGCTGGCATGCGCCGGTCCCGAAGAGGCCCCCGAGCGGTGGCCCACGGAGGGCTGCAGCGCGGCGGCGCCCGCGGTGGGCACGACGGATCGGTCGACACGCCACGAGCACGAGATGTTCAGCGCGGACGGGCTCACGCTCGCGCTGGCGACGCGCACGCCCGACGGGCTCGACTGCGCGGGCGCGGTGGTCGAGGCGCCGCCGGGCTTCGAGGCGGGGATCGACCAGCTCGACGAGACGCAGGCCAAGGAGCTCGCCAAGGCCGGGCTGGTGGTGGTGAGCTTCGACCCGCGCGGGCGCGGCGAGAGCGAGGGCGAGGAGGACATGAACGGCCACGCGGGCCAGGACGACTTCGCCGACGTCCTGCGCTGGGCCGCCTCGCAGCCCGGCGTGGACCCGAGCCAGGTCGTGGTCTGGTCGCGCTCCATCGGCGGCGCCCTGGCCTCGGGCGCGCTGGGCCGGCACACGGACCTGGCCCCGCGGGCCTGGGTGGACTTCGAGAGCCCCTCCTGGCTGGAGGAGGATCTGGAGCACACCACGGAATTCACCCGCGACCGCATGTGGGCGCTGGCCGAGCAGAGCGACGACCCCTCCGCCTGGTTCGACGAGCGCTCCCCGGCCGCCTACGTGGGCGAGGTCCAGGTCCCCTACCAGCGCCTGCAGGGCGCCCCCGACCACGCGCTCGACTACCTGGGCGCCGCCGTGAACATGCTCAACGGCGCGGACAGCAGCCCGGAGGTCCGGCTCAACGGCGAGGTGATCGACTGGGAGATCACCGAGGTGGAGGTCAAGGATCGCGCGATCGACGGCGGGGTGACCCCGGGCTCGGAGGAGGCGACGGAGGCGGTGCTGGCGGCGTTTGGGAGCTGAGGGCCCGACCGGGCGTCGGGTTATGTCTGGCCGATGCGCATCACCCGCCTCGTGGTCGAGAATTTCAAGAGCATCGGGCCCGCCGTGGAGCTCGCGGACCTGGGCGCGGTCAACGTCCTGCACGGGCCGAACAACGCGGGGAAGTCGAACATCCTGGACGCGATCGGGGTGGCCTTCCGGGTGCTGGGGGCCTTGCCGGAGTGCTGGGAATCGCTGGTCGAGGCGAACACCATCTCTGAAGAGCGCTGGAGCGCCATCCTCGGTGAGTCATCCGGGATCTGGGCGCTCAACCGTTGGCATGTCGAGTCCCCCCTCGGCGACAGCTTCCGCATCTCCCTCGCGCTCGCCAGCCCGGACGCGGTGCTGGAGTTCTCGCTCCGATTCGGGGATCGCTCCCTCCATGTGCACACGCTCCGCTGGGGTGACCAGGACTTCAACGCGCTCGCGCGGGACGTGGACGAGCCGGACGTGGACGCCGTGGAGCGTTTCGTTCGCCAGCTCTCCTCGGTCGCCGACGTGGCGGTGCGCAGCTTCGCCTGTCAGGCGCTCCCTGGGAGCCTCGCCGCGCTCGCCGCCCACCTGATCCTGCACAAGGACGCCATCGAGCCTCGGGCCCGTATGGCCTGGCGTCGCCTGGTATCAGCGTTCGACGCCTATGCACCTGAGGTCGAGGGCATGCAGCTCTCGACCGCCACGCGCGGGGGCGAGGCGGTGCTGGTGCTGGAGCAGAGAGAGGAGCCTTTCGCTGTCGTCCACCTGGAGGAGCAGGGGCAAGGGGTTCAGGCCGTGATCTGGGCCCTGTCGGCCCTGCTGTTCTCAGGCGCGGATATCGTCGTCTTGGAGGAGCCCGAGTCCAATCTGAGCCTGTCCGGACAGCTCCGCCTGCGCGACCTGATCCTGAAGATCGCCCAGGAGCGCGGACTGCAGGTCTTCATCACGAGCCACACCTTCGCGTTCGACCGTGGACCCGTGCTCTGGAGCGTCGAAAAGCAGCAAGGATATACAGTAGTCGGCCGCCTCGAGCGATCCTCGCAGCCCTCTGCAGAGGTCACAGAGGTCGTGGAGCGCCACCTGCACGCCCTGAGAGACGAGCAGCATCCGAAGCTCCCCGCCGCCTGGATCTCGCGCGAGGGGCTGGTCCTTCTGCCAGAGGATGTCCGCAAGCAGCTAAAGCTAGACCATTTAGATATCCTCTACTTCGTCCCGAACCCGGAGACCGGGCGCGTCGAGCTGTGGCGTGGGGATGAGATCATCGCCGGCCTGGGAGGCAAGGCTTGAGCGTGCCGGAGGCGCTGAAGCGCGGGCTGCTCCTGGACGCCAGCAGCCTGAATCGCCCGGAGGTGGAGCAACGCAGGCTCTTCCGTGGCGCCTTCACGCAACAGATCCCGCTCTATGTCGGCGCGCCCGTCTACGCCGAGATGCAGCGGCGATTCCGGTCTCTCCTGGGCGCTCGCTTCCGACCCGAGGTGGTCGATACCTTCCTCCAGACCAACCAGATCCAGATCCTCCCCTTCACCCGCGAGGACGCGGACGCCCTGGTGAGCTGGACCAGCCAGATCCTCGGGGGCGAGGACGCTCCCGCGCGGGAGGCGCGCTGGCAGGCCTGGAAGATGCGCAAGGCTGCCGCCCACCTGAGACCCGTGCTGCGACGCGGCCTGGAGCAGCTCTCCGTTTCATGCGATCCGCAGGCGCTCCACGAGGCGCTGGACGCCGCGGCTGTCGTGGCCTTCACGGATTATGAGGACCGCTTCCCCGGGACCGTGGACTGGCTCCAGGTGGGGATGGCGCACCGCCGCGGGCTGGCGATCGTCACCGAAGAAGACACCGCCCGTGAGCTCTCCGAGTTTCACGACTACGCGCCGTGCTACAAGCTGGCGGAGGTGTGTATGCTCCTGCCCGCGGAGTCCTGAGTGCTCGCCTCCGTCCATGTGCTGCTCGGCGCGCGCCTTCAGGTAGGGCGAACCTCGCTCGCCGTCGCGCTCGCCGACGCGCTGGGGAGACGCGGTCGCGAGACGCTGCTCATCGACCTCGATCCAGAGGCGCATGCCACGCTGGCCCTGCTCGAGGATGACCAGCGCGTCACGTCGGAGGAGGGCAACGCAGGTCAGATCCTTCGGAGCTGGCTGCAGAACCGGACACCGCCACCGCTGGACCGGCTCCTGAACCCGCTGAAGCTCCACCCCGAGTTGAAGAACCCCTTCCTCACGCTGCTGCCTGGATCCGTGGCCCTCGGCGAGCTTGCCCGCCAGCTCCCCGGCCGCAAGCCGGGGCCTGGGTGGCTGGATGATCCCGCCTCTGCCCTCACGAGCGCGCTGAGGCCCGCGCGCGAGCGCTTCCACGCCATCGTCGTAGACGTCCCCGTGGGGCTCGACCTCCTGGTCATGAACGCGCTCGTCCACGCCACCGACCTGCTGTGGGTGGACGTCCCGGATCGTCTCTGGCTCCATGGCGTCCGCGCCGCGCGCGAGGAGCTGAGCCGCTTCCTGGAGAACCGATCGCTCAAGCCCAGACAGCACGGCATCCTGGCCAGCCGCTGGCGCCAGACGCCCGAAGAGGCCTCGCGGCTGATCAAGGCGGAGCTTTCAGCGGATCCGCCGCTCGCGCCCATACGCCTGCGTGAGCTCGCTCCCAGCCCCCCGGGCGCGTTCACGGCCGCACCGCAGAGCTGGCGCGCGCCCGAGCTGCGCGCGGAGGTCGCCCGACTCCTGCGCTGGATGGACACGGGCAGGGTGCCCGAGGAGCCTTCACGAGCGCGGACCTGACTCAGATCCCCTCCCCGAACCACAGGTACGCCTTCCCCGAGTCCGAGCCGGTCCCGCGGAAGTAGGGCGCGCCGACCAGCAGATCGTGGGAGCCGTCGTCGTCCACGTCGCCCGCGCCGGCCACGGCGGAGCCGGCGCGGTTGAGGCTGGCCTCGCCGTAGAGGTCCACGCCCGCGTCGTCCAGCGAGATCGTGCCGCTGAGCGGGCCGTAGAGGAGGGCGGCGCGGCCGGCGTTGGAGGCGGAGCCCTCGGCCCAGGGGCTGCCGACCAGGAGCTCGGCGAGCCCGTCCCCGTCCACGTCCCCGGGCGACCCCAGGGCCGAGCCGGCGCTGTCGCCCGCGGCGCCGCCCAGAATCCGCGCGTCGGCCGACGCCAGCGTGCCCCCGGCGGTGGCGGGGCCGCGCAGGAGCATGGCGGCGCCCGCGTAGTCGCCGGCCTCGTCGTGGTTGGGCACGCCCACGGCCAGATCGACGTAGCCGTCCCCGTCGGTGTCCCCGAGCAGGACGACCGCGGTCCCGGCGGCGTCCCCCGCGGCCTCGCCCGTCCAGGTGGCGTCGGCGTCGGCGACCGCCCCGCCCTCGGCGAGGCTCAGCAGCACATAAGCCGCCCCGCTGGCCGATCCCGCGCCGTCCTGGCCAGGGGCGCCCAGCAGGCCGTCGGGGATCCCGTCCCCGTCCAGGTCCGCCCCGCCCGCGGCGGGCCCGAGGGCGTCCGAGCTGGCGCCCCCGGTCCAGACGGCGTCGACCTCCGCCAGCGAGAGCGCGCCCGCGCTGCCCGCGGGGAGCACCCAGACCGCCCCGGCGCCGGAGGAGGCCCCCGCCCCGCCGATGAGCAGGCTCTCTCCCGCGTCGTCCAGCGCCCCCGCCGAGCAGAGCCAGCTCCCGCTCTCGTCGGAGCCGCCGTCCCCCGCCACCCGCGCCAGGGCGCCGGACAGCGAGCCCTCCTCGGGGGCGGCGACGATCCAGGTGGCGCCGGCCCCGTCCTCGGCCCCCGCCCCGCCCACGGCGAGCTCGACCTGGCCGTCCCCGTCCAGGTCCACCGCCGCCAGCGCCGTGCCCGCCTGCGCGCCCTCCTCGTCCCCGTCCAGGTCCGCCGTGCGCGCCGCGCCGTCCGCCGTGATCGGGCCGTAGAGCACCCGCGCCAGCCCGGCCCGCGAGCCGCCCCCGTCCGCCCCCGGCGCCCCCAGCGCGAGGTCCGCGGCGCCGTCCCCGTCCAGGTCGCCCGCCCCCAGCACGCTGTAGCCGAGCGAGTCCCCGCCCGCGTCCCCGGTCCAGCCCAGCAGCCCGGCCAGCGCCACCTCGCCCGTCTCCCGACACTCGTCGTCCACGCCGTCGCAGCCGTTGTCCAGCCCGTCCCCGCAGATCTCCTCGGCGTTGGGGTGCGCGCCCGACGCGCCGTCGTCGCAGTCGGTGGCGTCGTCGGTCATGCCCTCGGGACGCTCGCAGGCCAGGACCGAGACCGCCGGGTCGCCGTAGCCGTCCACGTCCGCGTCCGCGTACCAGAGGGTCGCGTCCGAGGCGTCCTCGTCGACCTCACCGTCGCAGTCCTGGTCGACCTCGTCGCAGATCTCTTCGACGCCTGGGAATATCTCAGCGTTCGAATCATCGCAGTCGTCGCCGCCCGTCTCCAGGCTGGCGTGACCGTCGCCGTCGGCGTCCACGGGCTGGACGCCGGTCTCGGCGGTCTCTCCGGTCTCTCCGGTCTCTTCTCCCGGCCCGGTGTCGTCGGGTGGGGCGGACTTGTCCCGACAGCCCAGCAGCATCGCGAGGGCGAACATGAACATGGCGGCTACTCCTCGGCGGGCGAATAACCTGTACAACGAGCCGGCGCGGTGGCTGTGCTATGTTGGGCGCCGAGGAGGGCGTGGATGTCGGCGCGAGCGCGCATGTTGGAGCGGGCGGGAGAGCTGGCGCTGATCCTGCCCGGCGCGCTGATCCTCGTGGCGCTCGCGCCGCAGGGCCGGGACTGGGTCTCGGACGACGCCTGGATCTCGTTCCGCTATGCCTGGAACCTGCTGCAAGGGGCGGGGCTCGACTGGAACGCGCAGGGAGCGGCGGTGGAGGGCTACTCCAACCTGCTCTGGCTCCTGCTGATGACGCCGGGGATGGCGCTGGGGGTGCCGGTGGCGAGCCTGGCGCAGGGGCTGGGGCTCGCGCTCATGGCGGGGGCGGTGGCGCTGGCGGCGGCGACGGCGCGGGCGGCGGGCGGCGGGCGGGTGGCGACGGTGGTGGCGGGAGCGCTGGGCGGGGCGAACCCGGTGGTGCTGGGCTGGACGCTGGGCGGGCTGGAGCCGCCGCTGCTGGCCTTCCTGGTGAGCGCGGGGGCCTGGGGAATGGCGCGCTCGAAGGGGCGGCCGGGGCTGTGGCTGCTGGCCTTCGGGCTGCTCCCGGTGGCTCACGCCTCGGGACCGGCCCTGCTGGGGGCGCCGCTGCTGTGGCTCGCGCTGAACGCCCGACGGCTGGGGGCCAGGGCTACCCTGCTCGCGCTGGGGGTGCTGGCGGGGCCGGCGCTGCTGCAGCTCGCGCTGCGCCTCGGGCTCTACGGGGAGTGGCTGCCGAACACCTGGCTGGTCAAGGTGGGGGCGAAGAGCGGGCCGGGGCTCGGCTGGCGGGGGCTGCGCTACGCGCTGGGGTTCTTCACCTGGGACCGGGCGCTGGGGCTCGCGCTGGCGCTGGGCGCGGCGGGCGCGCTGTGGAGGCGCCAGGGGCTGCTGCTCCTGCCGATGCTGGGGATGGGGGCCTTCTGCGTGGCGGTGGGCGGGGACCAGCTGCAGGGGCTGCGCTTCCTGGTGGGGCCGGCGCCGCTGACGATCGCCGCGGCGGTGTTGGGGCTGGAGCTCGGGCTGAGGCGGGCGCCGCGCCTGCCGGGCTGGGTCGCGCCGCTGGCCGTGGGGGCGCTGGGCTTCACGCTCACCGAGCGGGCGCTGGCGGTGGAGACCGTGCTCACCGAGATGACGCCGCGCCCCCCGACGCCGGGCCTGTCGGGCCTGATCGCGCTGGTCGGCGAGGAGCACACGCAGACGCTGCCCGCGGAGGGGGGCTGGAGCCGGCTGTGGAGCGCTCCCCAGGACGAGGACGAACCCGAGCCCCCGCCCTGGTTCGTCACCGCGCTCCTGGAGGGGGTGCCGGACGGCGGGGTGGCGGTCTTCGGGGACGTGGGGCTGCTGGGCTACGCGATGAACGGCGTGGACGTGCTGGACTTCCGCGGGCTGAACTGGCGGGCGATGGCCGCGCTGCTGGCCCACCCGCCGCCGGAGGGGCCGGCGGGCCTGGAGACGCCGGAGGCGCGGGCGGTGCTGGACGCGGTCATCGCGCGGGCCCCGGCCATGATGCTGCTGCAGTGCGGGCCGGACGGGCTCTTCGGGCCCTTCGAGGCCCTGATGCTCGGGTCCGGGCTGCTGATGGAGAACTACGATCTCGCCGCCCACGGGCGCTACTTCACGTCTCGGACCTACATCTGCCTGTTCCGCCTGCGCAAGCTCCAGCCGCCGGAGCCGGCGGTCGTGCGGGCGCGCTACGCGCGGGTCCAGGCGGAGATGGGGGACGTGCTGGACGTGGGCGCGCGCGCGGCGGCCTGGGAGCGCGGGCGCCCCGACCCGCCCTCCCCGACGGGCAGGCAGACGGTCCGCTACGAGCCGCGCGAGGCCTTCGGGACCTACAGCTACGCGGTGGTCGGCGGGGGCCCGCGGTGAGGGCGCGGGGGTTGCTCCTGGCGCTGGTCACCGGCCTGGCGCTGGTCGCCGGCCTGGCGCTGGCAGAAGCGCCGCTCATCCGCGATCGGCCGATCCCCTGGACCGAGGAGCGGGTGGCGCTCACCGAGGCCTACTGGCTCCAGCACTACGGACCTCCAGCCCAGCACGAGATCACGCCGCGCGCCATCGTGCTCCACTGGACGGGCGGGAGCTCGCTGGACTCGGCCTGGAGCACCTTCGCCCCCGCCCGCGCCGCGGAGGCCCGCCCGGAGCTCGCCGCCCACGGGGCCGTGAACGTCTCGGCGCACTTCCTGGTGGATCGCGACGGGACCCTCTGGCGCCTGATGCCGGAGACCTTCATGGCGCGGCACTGCATCGGGCTCAACGCCGTGGCCATCGGCGTGGAGAACGTGGGCGACGGGGACAGGAGCCCGCTCACGGAGGCGCAGGTGGAGGCCAACGTGGGGCTGGTGCGGGAGCTCGTGCGACGCTTCCCGACCATCACGCACCTGCTCGGCCACCACGAGTACCGCGCCATGGAGGGGCACCCCTACTGGCGGGAGCTGGAGGCGGGCTATCGCACGGGCAAGGTGGATCCTGGACCGGCGTTCATGGCGGCGGTGCGCGCGCGGGTGGCTGACCTGGGGCTCGCGGCGCCGGGAGATTCGACCGCACCTTGACGCGCGGCGCGCGAAAATCGGGAGTATCCTCACAGCGAGGGTCACGAAGATGCGATCTCCAGGCTCGATCCCGTTCGGCGTTTTGGCGATGTTGGCGCTCCTCGGCTGCGAGGGCGGCAAGGGCGGCGAGACCGGAGACACCCAGCCCATCGTGGAGTCTGGCTTCGAGGACGCCGATGGCGACGGGATCATCGACGGGCACGAGAGCATGGTGGAGGACACCGACGGGGACGGCCTCCCCGACGCCCAGGACACCGACTCCGACGGGGACGGGATCTCCGACGAGGTGGAGGCGGGCGACCCCGACCCGCTGACCATGCCGGTGGACAGCGACTCCGACGGCGTGCCCGACTACCAGGACCCGGACTCCGACAACAACTGCGTGCCCGACAGCGAGGAGGGCTCGGAGGACGCCGACGGGGACGGCCGGGGCGACGCCTCGGACCTGGACAACGACGACGACGGGATCCTGGACGCCATCGAGATCGGCGACGACTGCTCGGCCCCGGACACCGACGCGGACGGCACCCCCGACTATCAGGACCGGGACGCCGACGGGGACGGCGTGGGCGACGCCTGGGAGGCGGGCACCAACGAGTTCGAGACCGAGCCCCAGGACACCGACGGGGACGGCACCCCCGACTATCTGGACAACGACTCCGACGGGGACGGCTACGGCGACTCGGCGGAGGGCGGCGTGAGCTCGACCACCGAGGAGCCGCGCGACACCGACGGGGACGGCAACTACGACTTCCAGGACGAGGACGCCGACGGCGACAGCCTCCCCGACGCCGAGGAGGACAGCCACGGCACCGACCCCTACGACGACGACACCGACAACGACGGCTACGGGGACGGCGGCGAGGTGGTGGCGGGCACGGACCCCACCGACCCGGACTCGATCATCGACGGCCTGTACGTGACGGTCCCCGAGCGCTCCGAGGTGGAGGAGATCTTCACCTTCGATCTGGCCATCCAGATGGGCGACGTCGCCCTGCTGATGGACGCCACCGGCTCGATGGACGAGGAGGTGGAGGCGATGACGAATGAGTTCTCGGCCATCGTGGCCGAGCTCACGGAGCTGCTCCCCGACGCGCACTACGGCTGGGCCACCTACAACGACTACCCCTACCCCCCCTTCGGCGTGGCCGGCTCCGACGAGACCTTCTGGCTGCGCCAGCAGCTCACCGACGACGCGGGCAAGGTCCAGCGCGCCCTCGAGCGCACGGAGGCCATCAGCACCGGCGCCGACGACCCGGCCGCGGGCATGGAGGCGCTCTACCAGGGCGCGACGGGGGCCGGCTGGGATCTGAACTGCGACGGGATGTACGACGAGGACACCGACATCCTGCCCTTCCGCGCCCAGCCCTCCGATCCCTTCAACGGCGCGGCCGGGCAGTGGTACGACGCCTCCGACGACAGCACCGGGGACATCGGCGGCTACGGTTTCCGTGAATACGCGCTGCCCATCATCGTCTATGCCACGGACAACTACCTGCGCGACCCGGACAGCGACGACGACATCTACAACGGCGCGCCCGGCGGCTGCCCCATCGACGCCGGCTACGGTGACGCGCTGTCCGCCATCCAGGACATCGGCGCCTTCCTCATCGCCGTGAGCTGCGAGTCCATCATCGGCGTCCCGCAGATGGAGACGCTGGCGGAGGCCACCGACTCCTACGCCGACACCGACGGGGACGGGAACGCCGACGACAAGCTGGTCTTCACCTGGTTCGGCTCGGACGCCGAGTTCCGCGAGACGGTGACCACCGCCATCGACGACCTGGTGAGCGCGATCCGCTTCAACAGCATCGCGCTGGAGATCGAGGGCGACGAGTGGGGCTTCGTCACCAGCATCAGCCCCGAGTCCTACACCATCGACGGCGAGCTGGTCGGCGAGACCGTGAACTTCACCCTGACCTTCCGCGGGGTGGTGGCGGCGACGACGGAGGACCAGCTCTTCGGGCTCACGCTGAACGTGATCGGGGACGGCTCCATCCTCCTGGACACGCTGGATCTGGTGATCGTGGTGCCGGGGAGCTCGTACTGAGCGCTCCGAGAGGCGGCCCCCCTCCCGTTTCGCCCGAGACGGGCTAAGCCCCTGGCCATGACGCTCAACGACCAGCTCGCCCTGCTGAACGCCTCGCTGAACTTCCTCTCCTTCCTCTGCCTGGTCTACGGCTGGACGCGGATCCGGACGGGGGATCGGGAGGGCCACCGCAAGGCGATGGTGGCGGCGGTGGTGATCTCGGCCGTCTTCCTCCTCTCCTACCTGACCCGCGTGGCCCTGGGCGGGACCCACCCCTACCCGGGCGAGGGCCCGGCGCGCACCTTCTACCTGGGGATGCTGGCCAGCCACGTCCTGCTGGCGACCAGCGTGCCCTACTTCGCGATCCGCGGGATCTGGCTGGCGACGCGGCAGCGCTTCGAGGAGCACCGCCGCCTGATGCGCGTGGGGCTGCCCATCTGGCTCTACGTCTCGGTCACCGGCGTCTCGGTTTACCTCATGCTCTACAGCGCGATGGACGCGCTGCCATTTTGACCTGATGGCCAGCCGCTGGAGCCAGCAGCAGATCGCGCAGACCCGCCTCGCCGCGGAGCGCGGGAGCCGATTCGTGGCCGGCGGCCCGCCCGTGTGCATGCTCTACCCGAGCCCCTACCGGGCGGGCATGTCCAGCCTGGGCTACCAGTCGGTGCTGGGCCTCCTCCAGGACGCCGGCTTCGCGGCGGAGCGCGCCTTCCTGCCCGAGGACGTGGACGCCGCCCGCGCCGCCCGCGCGCCCCTGCTGAGCTACGAGACGCTCACCCCGGTCGGCCACTTCCCGCTCATCGCCGTGAGCCTGGCCTATGAGCTCGAGCTCGTGGGCCTGATCCAGGCGCTGGAGCTGGCTGGGGTGCCGCCGCTGCGCCGCGACCGCGGGCCCCAGCACCCGCGCGTGCTGCTGGGCGGGCCGCTGACCTTCTCCAACCCGCTGCCCGCCTCGCCCTTCGTCGACGCGATGCTGCTGGGCGAGGCCGAGGAGACCGTGCTGCCGGCGGTGAGCAGCGCGCTCGAGGACGACCGCGAGCGCTGGTTGGACCTCGTGATGTCGCTGCCCGGCGGCTTCGTCCCAGAGCGCCAGGGGAGCCACCTGCCCGCGGTGGCGAAGGCCACGGACGCGCTCCTGCCCGCGCGCAGCCGCATCCTCGCGCCCGAGGCCGAGCTCTCGGACATGTTCCTCATCGAGGGCGAGCGCGGCTGCCACCGGGCCTGCACCTTCTGCGTGATGCGCCGCAGCACCAACGGCGGGATGCGCCTGGTGACCCCGGACGCGATCCTGGGCTTCGTGCCGGCCGAGGCGCGGCGGGTGGGGCTGGTGGGCGCCGCCATCTCCGACCACCCGGAGCTGGTGGGGCTGCTGGGCGCCCTGGTGGACAGCGGGCGCGAGGTGGGGATCAGCTCGCTGCGCGCGGATCGCGTCGCGCTGAAGCCGGACATCGCCCGGCTCCTTCGCGCGGGGGGCTACCGCACGCTGACCGTAGCCAGCGACGCCGCCTCCCAGCGCCTCCGACGCGCCATGGCCAAGGGCACGACCGAGGCGCACCTGATCCGCTGCGCGGAGCTGGCGGCGGAGCACCGCTACACGGCGCTGAAGGTCTACATGATGGTGGGCGTGCCCGACGAGACCGACGAGGACATCGACGAGCTCATCGCGTTCACCCGCCGGCTCGCCGCCATCCACCCCGTCGTGCTGGGCGTCGCCCCCTTCGTGCCCAAGCGCAACACCCCGCTGGACGCCGCGCCCTTCGCCGGGATCAAGGTGGTGGAGCGCAGGTTGGACCGCCTGAGCGCCGGACTCCGGGGCGCCGCCGAGATCCGCCCCACCTCCGCCCGCTGGGCCCAGGTGGAGAGCTGGCTGGCCCAGGGCGGGCCGGAGGCGGGGCTGGCGGCGCTGGCGGCGACGCGGGCGGGGGGCGGGTTCGCGGCGTGGCGTAAACAGTTTCCCATCCCACCTGTGTTGTCGCCCGCATGACAGAAGGTAACGCGACAGACCACCAGCCCACTGAATAGAGGGACGTACCGTGATTCCACGGGACCATCGGAGAGTGGGGGGAACATGCGTATCGAGATTCGATTCGACGAGCTCACGTGCCTGGACGAAGGCGATGGCGCTGGTGTTGCGGCTCCATATGTCTGGCCTCTCTACTTCAGGATCGACGAGGCGGTCCTGGAGCTCGTGCTCGTGGAGCTGCTTCAGGAGGGCGCGCCGCTCGGTGGGTTCCAGCTCCTGGCGCAGCGCGTCCTGGAGAGCCGCGGCGCGGAGCACTTCACGGCGATGCGAGACGAGCAGCTGGGCGTCGGATGGGCGCACGCGCCCGGAGGCCAGCACGGGAACCTGAGGGGCGAGATGGACGCCGGGGACCACCGACGTATCCCGGCCGATGTTGGCCAGTGGATCACCACCCCCGAAGGGGGGATGGTCGCTCTGTTGCCGGAACAACGTGCGGTAGGCGCCATCTTCCTGCTCTTGGAGGAGGACGACGCTCCGCTCAATTCGCAGATGGACGGGATGTACAGGGAGAAGTTCGTCAGGGATTCACTCAACGCGATCCTGGACAAGGCCAAGGCCAGCGTGCTCGCCTATGTTGGCGCCACCTCCTCGGAGTCCTTCCCAGTCGCCGATATTGCGCGCGCTCTGGGGTCAACCGCCGCTGGTGATCCTCTGGAGGAGCAAAAGACCGACGAAGCGAACGCGTTCTCCAAGGCCGTCGCCGCCTTCAACGATGTCGATTGGTACGTGGAGCCCATCGATATCGACGACGCCATCGGGCTCGCCTTGATCATGTTCACGGAGGCGGAGCTGACCAGCTCCAGCCCCCGCTTCTTCGCGCGGCTCTGGGGCCCCGAGACGGGATCCGAGGACGGCGGCTACGCCATGACGGGGCGCGTCACGAACCTGGACGCCCCGGACGCCGGGAGCGCCGCGCTCCTCTGGAAGCACACCGACGGGCGGGTCTCGCTGTGGCGCGTCAACGCGCTGGGGGAGCACGTCCGCTACGTCGAGCACGGGCCCTTCCCTGGATGGGAGCCGGTCAACTTCTCCAAGGGCCGGCTGCTCTGGCGGCATCCGAACGGGGCGATCAGCCTGTGGCGAATCAACGAGGACGGCACGCAACACAGCTACAAGGAGCACGGGCCCATCCCCGGCTGGACGGCCCTACGGCTGGACGGGGACCATCTGCTCTGGACCCACGAGGACGGTCGCGTCTCCCGGTGGGTCCTGGACGCGGACGGCGAGCAGGTGGCGTGGGCCGAGCTGAGCGTGGACGGCTGGAGACCCGTCAGCTACTCCTCCAAGCGACTGCTCTGGCGCCACGGTGACGGTCGTCTCTCCCTCTGGAGCCTCGGGCCGGAATTCGATCAGACGGGCTGGCAGGAGTTCAACCCCGGTGGGGGCTGGAGGGCCTTCCTGCACGCCGGCGACAAGGTCGTCCTGCAGTGGGGGAACGGGAACCTCCAGGTCTGGCGCTTCGGCGACGACCTCCAGAAGTTCCAGAGCATCGAGGTCCGTGATCTCGGTGGATGGACCGCCGCGAGCCTCACCGAAGATCGCCTCCTGATGCGTCACCAGGACGGCCAGGCGGCGCTCTGGCGGCTCGACCCGCAGGGTCACCGCGCGCACCTGGCGACGCACGGGCCCTATGCGGGCTGGACCCCCTTCGACTGGGCCCCCTGGGGGCCTTGACCGAGGGGGCACACCCGCTGGGTGCGCCCTGACCCTCAGCGCCCCTCGAACTTCTCCGCCGCCGCGGAGAGCACGTCGGTCACGCTCAGGATCCCGCGGAGCTTGCCGTGGGCGTCCACCACCGGCAGGGCGCCGACCCGCAGGCTCACCAGCATGCGGCAGGCGTTGGCGACGGTCTCCTGGGGGGTGATGGTCTCCACGTCGCGGGTCATGACGTCCTCGACCAGGTCCTCGAGCGCGTCCGAGCTGAGAGCCTCGGGGTCGAGATCCAGCGCGCCCGGCCCGAGCGCCACCTGGATGTCCCGGCGGGTGACGATGCCGACCATCCGCTCGCCCTCCATGACCGGGAGCTCGTGGATGTCGTTGCGCAGCATGACGCCGAAGGCGTCGGCCAGGGTGTCCGTGGGCGCCACGACGATGGGGTTCTGGGTCATCAGCTTCTGGACGAGCATGGGGGGCTCCGGACCTAGGGTTGAGCGTGGCAGGGGGGAGGGCCGCTGGCCTCGGCCGGCGCGCGCCACCACAGCGCGCCGACCCCGCAGAGCAGGACGACGACCGCCATCGCGCGCCGCACACCCAGCGAGCGGCTGGCGAGCCGGCGCAGCGTGAGGGTGGCGACGGCCAGGGCCGGGACCGTACCCAGCCCGAAGAGGACCATGGAGAGCGCGCCCCAGAGGGCGTCCCCCCCCGCCATCGGCATGGACAGCGCGGCGTAGACCAGCCCGCAGGGCAGGAGCCCGGTGACCAGCCCGAACGCGAAGCGCCCAGGGAGCCCGCCGACGCGGAGCGCGCGCGCGGCGAGCCCGGCCAGCCGGTGCCCGTCCCCGCCGGGGAGGGCCGGCAGCCAGCCGCCGAGGCGCAGCGCGAAGAAGAGCAGGAAGGCGCCCGAGATCGCCAGAGGCACCCAGGCGGGCCCGGGGAGCCGCTGCCCCAGCGCGCCCGCCAGCGCGCCCAGGGTCGCGTAGGTGAGCAGTCGCCCTCCGTGCCAGGCGGCGAGCTCTGCCCGGCTGGACGCGCCCGCCAGCCCGCCGCCCGCCAGCGGCCCGCACATGGCGACGCAGTGCGGAGAGCCGATCAGACCAGCCATCAGCGCGCCGACGAGCAGGCTCGGGGTCATCAGGGGCTCCAGGGGTCCGAGGAGAGGATCGAGAACCAGGGCGAATCAGTCCTGCAAGAACCGTGCGCGCCTCCGCCGCGAACAGATCGCCGATCCGCCAGCGCCGCGAGGGTGGGACCGTGTCATCCCGCGCAGACGAGGCTGTGCGAAAACACCCATCCGCTCTCCCCACCGCCGCCGGGCCAGGCGATCCTCGGCCTTCCAGGCCATGGCAGGAATCTTGCATGCTGGCGCATCGCGGGGCGGGCGAGCCCCACTACGTCACCCGGAATCGGCGAGGTCTCCGTGAACCCTGAACTCAAAGCGGTCGAGCCGGCCGCGACTGAGCCCTATGACGATGCGATCGTGAAGAAGTTCTTCGTCGCGACGGTCATCTGGGGCATCGTCGGCATGCTCGTGGGTGTGATCATCGCGCTCCAGCTGGCCTGGTGGCCGGCGAACATGGGCGTGTCCTTCCTCAGCTTCGGGCGCCTGCGCCCCCTCCACACCAACGCCGTGATCTTCGCGTTCACCGGAAACGCCCTGTTCACCGGCATCTATTACTCCATGCAGCGCCTGCTGAAGACGCGCATGTTCAACGACACGCTCTCGGCCCTGCACTTCTGGGGCTGGCAGGCGATCATCGTCTCCGCCGCGATCACGCTCCCGCTGGGGATGACGCAGGCCAAGGAGTACGCCGAGCTGATCTGGCCCATCGACATCGCCATCGCGGTGGTCTGGGTGATCTTCGCGATCAACTTCTTCGGGACGCTCGCCATCCGCAAGGTCAAGCACCTCTACGTGGCGCTGTGGTTCTACATGTCGATGGTCATCACCATCGCCGTGCTGCACATCACGAACAACCTGTCGCTGCCGGCCACGCTGACCCGCTCCTACCCGGTCTTCGCGGGCATGACGGACGCGCTGGTGCAGTGGTGGTACGCCCACAACGCGGTGGGCTTCCTGCTGACGACGCCGATGCTCGGGCTGATGTACTACTTCCTGCCGAAGGCGGCGAACCAGCCGGTCTACAGCTACCGGCTCTCCATCGTCCACTTCTGGTCGCTGGTCTTCCTCTACATCTGGGCGGGGCCCCACCACCTCCTGTACTCGGCGCTCCCCGACTGGGCGCAGACGCTGGGCATGGTGTTCTCGGTGGCGCTCATCGCGCCGTCCTGGGGCGGGATGCTCAACGGGATGCTGACGCTGCGCGGGGCCTGGGACCGGCTGCGCACGGACGCGGTGCTGAAGTTCTTCGTGGTGGCCGTGACCTTCTACGGAATGTCCACCTTCGAGGGGCCGATGATGTCCATCCGCGCGGTCAACTCGCTGTCGCACTACACCGACTGGACCATCGGCCACGTCCACAGCGGCGCGCTCGGCTGGGTGGGAATGGCGGTCATCGCGACCTTCTACTGGCTGGCTCCCCGGCTGTGGAAGCGCCCGCTCTACAGCGAGAGCTGGGCGAGCACGCACTTCTGGCTCGCGACCATCGGCATCGTCCTCTACGTCGTCTCCATGTGGACCGCGGGCATCACCCAGGGCCTCATGTGGCGCGCGGTGGGTGAGGACGGGCAGCTGGTCTACAGCAACTTCACCGACACGGTCACGCGGCTCATCCCCTTCTACTGGATCCGCCTGGTCGGCGGCACGATGTTCCTCGCGGGCATGGTGCTCATGGGGATCAACCTGCTCAAGACCATCACCGGCGCCCCCGCCGCGCGCGGGGCCTACGCCCCGAGCGCGAAGTAACCCTCCAGGAAGTCGGAGCAGACCATGGGAATCTTTGGCCAGGACTGGCACCGGAACGTACTGGAGAACAAGGCGGCGCTCTTCGCGGTGCTGACCACGGTGGGCATCAGCATCGGCGGCATCGTGGAGATCGTGCCGATGTACTCGGTGGCCGCGGGCCCCGAGACGCTCGCGGGGGTGACCCCGTACACGCCGCTGGAGCTCGCGGGGCGCGACATCTACATCCGCGAGGGCTGCTACAACTGCCACTCGCAGATGGTGCGGCCCTTCCGCTCGGAGACGCTGCGCTACGGCCCCTGGTCGCGCGCCGGGGAGTACGTCTATGACCGACCCTTCCAGCTGGGCTCTCGCCGGATCGGGCCCGATCTGGCGCGGCTGGGCGGGAAGTACCCCGACGCGTGGCACTACGAGCACATGGCGAACCCACGGACCTACTCGCCGGACAGCATCATGCCCGAGTACCCGTGGCTCTACGGCGAGAAGATCGACGTGGACGACGTGAAGGCCTCGGTCTCCACGATGAAGGCGCTCGGGGTGCCCTACACCGACGCCGACGTGGCCGGCGTGGGCGCCTCCATCGCCGCGCAGGGCAAGACCATCGTGGACAGCCTGGCGACGGCGAAGATCCAGGCGGAGCCCGATGAGGAGATCATCGCCCTGATCGCCTACCTTCAGCGGCTCGGCAAGGACGGGCAGGCGAGCCTCGCCGCCAGCGGGAGCAAGCCATGAACCCCGTGCTGCACGAGATCGCCAGCACCACCTCCGGCGGCTGGATCGCCGGGGGGATGACCGCGATCTTCCTCTTCTTCTTCACCGCGTGGGCCGCCTGGGCCTGGTGGCCGGCGAACAAGGCCCGCTTCCAGGCCATGGGCCGCATGCCTTTGGACGACGACCGCACTCTTGCTGACGGAGGTGAGGCGTGAGCCAGACGAACATGAAAGACAAGGGCGCGCGGGACGTCATCCTCGGCCACGCCGACGAGTGCGACGGGATCGAGGAGTACGACAACGCGCTGCCGAGCTGGTGGCTGGGGCTCTTCTACTTCACGCTGGTCTGGGCCGTGGTCTACGGCGTCCACTACCACTTCGTCGGCGGGCGCTCGCAGTCCGCGGAGTACGACGCGGAGATCGCCGCGGCCAACGAGCGTTGGCCGCCGCCCAAGGTGGAGGGGGTGGACCTCTCCGCCGCCGCCGTCGCCGAGGGCCAGGGGATCTTCGCCACCACCTGCGTCTCCTGCCACGGCGCGGAGCTTCAGGGCGGGATCGGCCCGAGCCTGGTGGACGCCACCTGGATCCACGGCAGCTCGCCCGAGGCGATCTTCAAGACGGTCAACGAGGGCGTCGGCACCAAGGGCATGCCCGCCTGGGGCAAGGTGCTGGGTCCGCAGAAGACGGCCCGCGTCGCGGCCTTCGTCTACGACCGCGCGCAGAAGGCCGCCGCCGCCGCGCCGCCGCCCGCGCCCACGGAGCCTGTGACCCCGGAAGCTGTCACACCGACGGCGCCTGAGGGCTCTACTCCCAAGGAAGGTGGATGATGGGATCGGTCGTTCGCAAGCGGGAGTACGTGTACGCTGCCTCGGTGAGGGGGACCTGGCAGAAAGTTCATCGGTGGTCGGGGGTTCTGCTCCAGGCCATCCTGTTCGGGACGCCATGGATCCTGATCGGCGGGCACCCCGCCGTGCTCATCGACCTGCCGGCACGGCGCCTGTTCGCGTTCGGCCACATCTTCGGGGCCACCGACACCATCTTCCTGGTGTTGATTGGCCTCTTCCTGGCGTTCTCGCTCTTCTTCATCACCGCGCTCTTCGGCCGCCTGTGGTGCGGTTACCTCTGCCCGCAGACGGTCTTCCTCGAGGAGTGGGTGCGCCGCATCGAGATCTGGATCGAGGGCGAGCGCGGGCAGCGCCGGGCGCGGGACAACGGCCCGCTGACCTTCGACAAGGCTCTTCGCAAGGCGGCGAAGTGGAGCGCCTTCCTGCTGCTGGCCTTCGTCGTCTCGATGACGCTGGTGAGCTGGTTCGTCCCCGCCCGCACCCTCTGGGCGGGCGAGGCGGGGCCGGTGTCCTACGGCTTCGTGCTGGCGTTCACCGGCGCGCTGTACTGGGACTTCGCCTGGTTCCGCGAGCAGCTCTGCAACTACCTGTGCCCCTACGCCCGCTTCCAGGGCGCCCTGACCGACGATCACAGCCTGGTCATCGCCTATGACGACAAGCGCGGCGAACCCCGGATGAACAAGGGCGGCGGGGCCTGCATCGACTGCAACAAGTGCGTGGTGGTCTGCCCGGCGGGCATCGACATCCGCGACGGCTACCAGCTCGAGTGCATCGCCTGCGCCCGCTGCATCGACGCCTGCGAGAGCGTGATGGCCAGGCGCCAGACGCTCCCCAGCCTGGTCCAGTACACCACCCAGGCGCGCACCGAGGGACGCGAGAGCCGCGTCCTGCGCGGTCGCACCTTCGTCTACGCCGGGCTGCTGACCACCATCGGCGCGATCTTCCTGGTCCTGCTGAACGGTCACTCCACCATCGACGCCTCGGTGGCCCGCGCCCCAGGCACCACGTTCACGGTCGACGCCGACGGCGGCGTGCGCAACACCTTCCTCCTGCGGGTGATGAACAATCAGCCCGACGAGGACGGCCAGCCCGACACCTTCCACGTCGAGGTCGAGGGCCTGCCCGGCGCCGAGGTCATGATTGAGGATCTGCACCTCGACGAGATGCAGAGCGTCACCGTCCCCCTGGTGATCCGCGTGCCGCGGCCCCAGGACCTGGACCGCACCGTGCCCATCCACGTCCGCATCCAGTCCCCCACGGACGAGGTGCGCATCGACACCACCTTCAAGACCGCCGACCCCATGGGCGGCAGCGGCCCCAGCGGCCCGGGAGCCTGAGATGAACCGCTGGACCCTCGGTCTCGCCCTCGGATTCGCCACCGTCCTCTTCGCCAACGGGCTCCTGGTCTGGTTCGCGGTGGGCACCGACGACCCCATCGACCAGAGCTACGAGACGGAGGCCCGGTGAGCGCGCGCGCCTGCGCCCACTGCGGCTCTCCGGTGGAGAGCGCGGTCGGAGACCGCGACAAGGAGGGCGCCCTCTACTGCTGCACCGGCTGTGAGACCGCCGCGGCGATCATCCGCTCGGCCGGGCTCGACCGCTACTACGCCGAGCGCGAGGCCCTGCCCGACCGCCCCGGCGCCCCGGTCCGCGGCTGGGAGCACGTCCCCGTGGAGAGCCTGCCCGACGGCGGCGCGCGGGCGCGGCTGGCCATCGACGGGCTGCACTGCGCGAGCTGCGTGTGGGTCTCGGAGAAGGTGATGTGCGGCACGCCCGGAGTGCGCGAGGCCACCGTCTCCTACGCCACCGGGCGGGCCGAGGTGGTGTGGGATCCCGCACAGACCAGCCTGGACCAGATCGCCTCCCGGGTCAGCGCCATCGGCTACCGCCCGCGCCCGCTGACGGAGGCCAGCCGCCCCGACCGGGATCTGGTGCTGCGGCTGGGCGTGGCGGCCTTCGCGGCCGGCAACGCCATGATGTTCTCGGTGCCCCTCTACCTGGGCTGGTGGGAGGGCATCGCCGACCGCTACGCGGCCCTCTTCCGCTGGAGCCTGCTGGCCCTGGCCACGCCCGCCGCCCTGTGGTCGGCCGTGCCCTTCTACAAGGGGGCGCTGGCCGGACTCCGGGCGCGGGTGCCGCACGTCGATCTCCCCGTCAGCATCGGCGTCATCGCGCTGTACGCCCACGGGGTGTGGGCCACCCTGCACGGCGAGGAGAGCTACCTGGACTCGCTGACCATGCTGGTCGCCCTGCTGCTGGCGGGCCGCGTGGCCGACCAGGGGCGCCGCCGCCGGGCCGTGGACGCCGCCGTCAGCCTGGCCGCCAGCGCCCCGCGCGTGGCGCGCCGGGTGGGCGCCAGCGGACCCGAGGAGGTCTCGCCCGAGGCCCTCGCCGTGGGCGACGTGCTGGAGGTCGGCTCCGGCGAGGAGATCGCCGCCGACGGGATCGTGCTCTCCGGCCGGGGCGAGGTCCGCATGGCCCTGCTCACCGGGGAGAGCGAGCCCCGCCCGGTGCAGCCCGGGGACGCCGTCGTCGCCGGGGCGGTCCTGGTGGAGGGCGCGCTGCGCCTGAGCGTGGAGGCGACCGCGGCCCAGAGCCTGCTGGCCCGCATGGCCGAGGAGCTCAAGCGCTCGGCGGACCGCCCGGCCGAGCCCACCGCCGCCGACCGCGTCGCCCCCGCCTTCACCGTGCTCACGCTCCTGGTGGCCGTGCTCACCTGGACCGCGCACGCCAGCCTCGGCGGCTTCTCCCCGGACGCGCTGGCCTCGGCCTGGAAGGCCACCATCGCCGTGCTGGTCGTGGCCTGCCCCTGCGCGCTGGCCCTGTCCACGCCGCTGTCGACCGCCGCCGGCCTCGGCGCCGCCGCCCGCCGCGGGCTGCTGATGCGCTCGGGCGACGCGCTCCGTCGGCTCAGCGAGGTCGATCTGGTCGTGCTGGACAAGACCGGCACGCTGACCGGAGGCACCCCCGAGGTCGTCTCCGCCTCAGACGAGGTGCTGCGCGTGGCGGCCGGGCTCGAGCGCAACAGCCTGCACCCCGTGGCCCGCGCCATCGTCGCCGAGGCCCGCGCCCGCGGCCTCGCCATCCCGCTCGGCGAGCCGGCCCGCGAGGAGCCCGGCCGCGGCGTCACCGGCACCCTGGACGGCCGCTCCTGGACCGTGCGCTCGGGCGGGCCGGGGCGGATCTGGGTGTGCGAAAATAAACTAGACAATTTCGCACCGACACAACCCTGGGGCGAGATCCTGCTCCGCGACCGCCCGCGGCCCGACGCCGCCCGCGCGGTCCAGGCCCTGCGCGCCGCCGGGCTGGAGCTCGTCATGCTGACCGGCGATCACGCCGAGGTGGCCGGGCGCATCTCCGACGAGATCGGCCTCTCCGCCCCCGTCGCCGGCGCCGACCCCGAGGCCAAGGCCGCCTGGATCCGCGCGCGGCAGGCCGAGGGTCGTCGCGTGCTCTTCGTCGGCGACGGCCTGAACGACGGCCCCGCCCTGGCCGCCGCCCACACGGGCCTCGCCATGGGCAGCGGCGCCGCCGCGAGCCTGCTGGTGGCCGACGGCGTGGTCTCCGCCCCCTCGGTCGGCCCCGTCCTGGCCGGGCTCGCCGCCGCGCGCGTCACCACGGACAGCGTGCGCCAGAGCCTGCGCGTCAGCCTCGCCTACAACGCCGTCGCGGTCCTCTTCGCCGCGCTCGGCTTCATCAACCCGCTGGTCGCGGCGGTGCTCATGCCGCTCAGCAGCGCCGTGGTCGTCGGCCGCGCCTCCCGGGTCGAGCCCCGCACCGCCGCCCTGCTGGAGCGCGCCGACCCTCGCCAGGCGCCCGGATCGTACCCCGCCCTCGTGGAGGCCTGATGGACGGCATCTTCCTGCTCCTTCCGCTGGCGCTCCTCCTCGGCGGGCTCTTCCTCGCGCTCTTCCTGGTGGCGACGCGGCAGGGGCAGTTCGACGATCTGGACGACCCGCCGCAGCGAGCGCTCAAAGACGGGTAGCGCGCCGGGTTAGGTCGCTCGAATGGCGCCTCCACCCCTGAGCCCGGTCCCCCCCGAGCGCCTCTTGAGCTGGCCTCAGCTCCTGGCCTGGAGGTCGCGGGCCCGCGCCGAGGGCGAGGAGGCTCTGCGTGGCCTCGCCCACGGAGACACGGGGCCGGTCGCCCGGATGCTCGAGAGCTGGCGTTTCTCCAAGCACGAGACCCCGCTCCGCGCCCTGCTGGAGCGGCTGATGGACGCGCCGCCCGACGCGAGCCCCCACAGCCTCTCGGCCGTCCTGGGCCCGGAGTCTGCGCTCCCCGCGCCCCCCCGCGCCGATCCCCGCCGCGCGCTCGCCGACTGGCGCGCCTGGCTGGAGCCCCGGGTGACGCCCGCGCCGGCCTCCACCCCCGACGAGGCCCGCCTCTGGGCGCTGTGCGAGCTCTCCCGCCTGGGCGCCGACCGGGACCACATGGAGCGCAGCGCCTGGCGCCGGAGCTACGACCCCAGCCCGCAGGACCCCCTCACCCGCCGGGCCTGGGAGGGCTGGTTCCGCATGGACCTGACCGCGGTCTGGGGGGTCTGGGCGAAGCTCTTCGAGCGGGCGGCGCGGCGCGGGACCGAGCAGGCCAGCGCCAGCCGGCGGATCCCCACCGCGCGCGGGGCCCGGCTCCTGGCGGACGAAGGCTCGGACTTCCTGTTCGCCTGCATCGGCGGGTCCGACGGCGAGCAGCCCTGGCGCGAGATCGCCACCCGCGTCGTGGAGGCCGACCCCCGCGGCCCGGTGGCCGGGCTGGCCCTGCACCTGGACGACGCGAGCTGGGCGCGAGCGGTCCGCTGCGTGAGCGAGGGCGCGACGTGGCGGCGGAGCATCGGCGAGCCCGGGGCCTTCGACGCGCTGAGCACCTCCGCCGCCGGCCCCGGGGAGCCCCAGGCGGAGCTGAGCGTGGACCTGCACCTGACCCTCCGCCTGCTGCGCGCCTGGCAGAGCCCGGCAAAGACCTCCGCCTCCTTCTCCTCGGGCGTGCTGTACGAGAACCTCCGGCGGGCGCGCGGGCGCATGCGGGCCCTCCTGCGCGACCAGCCGGGCGAGGCCCTGCGGGCGGCCTTGCTGGCGCGGGACGCGCTCTATGCGCGGACCCGGCAACAGGTGACCGCCTACTTCTGGTCCTGGGCCCACCACGCGCTCAGCGTCGACGGGGCGGGGGCGCCCCACCTCGTCACCCGCCCCTGCGCGCTGCGCCCGCTCCCGCCCGAGCCCCCCGCGCCCAGCCCCGACAGCCTGGCCCAGGAGCGCGCCTGGGTGCTGCTTGCCCTGCTGCGCGGCCAGCGTGAGCCGCTCCGCCGCTGGGCCGAGCACGGCGGGGAGACCGCCGGGGGCCTGGCCCGCCTGCTGACGCAGACCCCCGCGGCGCTCCTGGGCGTCCGCGAGGGCGCTCACCAGGATCACCGCCCGCTCCGCGCCGCGATGTCCGCCCGCCTCGACGCCCACGAGGCCGCCCTCCGGCCCGCCCTCGCGGCGGTCGCCGCCCTCCCCACCGAGCCGGCGCGCGGCCGACGGGAGCGCGTGCTGGGCGCGCTGAGCGCCCACTGGCACCCCGCCCTCGCGCTCCCCGAGCACGGATTTCCCTCGATGATCGCCGAGGCCCGCGCGCTCTGTGCTGAGGCCGGATCCACGAAGGAGCAGGCATGAGCCGGGTCTCCGATCACACGCTCCGCGCCCTCCTGATCGACGCCCTCGAGCCCGGGGAGGCCGCGCGCCTGGCCGAGCAGCTCGCCGGGAGCGCCGCCTTGCGCCGACGCCTCCGCGCGCTGAGGGCCGAGCTGGAGGAGGCCGAGCTGGAGGAGGCCGAGGAAGAGGAGCTCGATCGCTGGGTCCTGCCGCCCCCCGGCCTCGGGCTGGGGGGGCTGCGCGCTCAGGCGACCCCGGGGCTCTACCTGGGCGAGCCCGAGGCCCCGCGCACGGTGGACCTCCTGCTGCGCGCCCCCGACGCGCTGCCCCGCCTGGTGGTCCTGCTCCTGGCCGGCGCGCGGGGCTGGGAGATCGCGCTGCCGCGGAGCCCCGACGAGATCCTGCCTTTTGACGCTCTGGATCCGGGGAGCGCGGGAGAGAGGATCCTCCGCCTGCAGCCCCCCCCGGGGACGCGGCGGGCCTGCGTGGCCCTGCCTCCCCTGTCCTGGGCCGAGGATCTGGCGCTGCCCGAGCCCGCCCGCTGGGCTCGCCTGCGGGCCGGGATCCTGAGCGGCGAGGTCCCCACCCTCACCCTCGACCTGCCCGACCCCGGACCCCTGCCCGCGCGCTGATCCGGTTTTCCGTTTGTAGATCCCGCAGGTCGCGGCGGCTCGCCCGGCGGCTCTACCTGTGCTCCAATGCCCGTTGGAGCCACGACCATGTTGGGACCCCGCGCGCTGGACGAGCTCTGGACCACCGACGACGTGCTCTCCTGGCTGCGCGAGGCGCTCGCCGAGGCGGGGCTCGCGCATCAGGGGCTGGCGGAGCAGATCGGCTGCTCCAAGGAGCACCTGTCGAACGTGCTGGCCGGACGGCGCCGCCTCTCGGAGGAGCTGCGGGCCGCCACCGCCACCGCCCTGCGCCTCGATCCGGAGGCGGCGCGCCACCTGGAGGATCTGCTGGCCCACCTGCCGGACAGCGACGCCGGGGAGCCCCCCGAGGAGCGCGCGCTGCGGATCCGGGCCGAGCGGCTCCGGCGTCGGGCCCCGCGGCTCCAGGACGAGGACCTGGGCGGACCGGGAGCGCTGGCCCGCACCGCGCAGGGGCTGGGAGGGAGGCCGATCCCGCTGCTGGACCCCTCGCCCGCCCGCGCGCTCGCCCTGGCCGAGGAGGCGCGGGCGCTGATCCATCCCGCCCTCCGGGAGGAGGCGCCCCCTCAGCTCCGGCGGGTGGAGACCCTGTTCGCGGGCGTCCCCCGCGATCTCCTCCCCACGATTCAGCGGGAGCTGCGCGATCTCCAGACCCACGTCCACCTGCTGGTCGAGGAGGCTCCCCCCGCGGATCCGCGAGAGGGCAGGAGCGTGCTCCTCCTCCAGCTCGCGCCCCTGACGGCCGCGCTGGACGCCGCGCGCAGCTCGCGCGCTCCCCTTCGCGGTCCGGCCCCCCTGCCCCTTCGCGCGCCGGCCCCCAGCCGGAACGAGCACCTCCACGAGGCCGAGAGCTGCGCGCACTTCCTCAACGCGACCCGGGATCAGCTCGGCCTCACCGTCTCCGAGCTCACCGAGAAGCTGAAGCAGGCCCTGGGCGAGGACGCCCCCAGCCGATCCGCGGTGGGCGCCGTCCTCTCGGGCAAGCGCACGATGCGGCCCGCGCAGCTCCGCGCCTGGGCCGACGCGCTGGACCTGACCGCCGCCGACGAGGAGCTGCTGGGACTGCACCTGAGCCTGGCCCACGCGCGGACCCCGGAGCTCCGCGCCGAGGCGCAGCGCGAGATCGAGGCCCGCCGACGGGTGATGGCCAGCGATCTGCTGGACGCGGGCACCCGGCGCTACCTGGAGCGCTGGGAGCTGCCGGTGGTGCTGGAGCTGGCGCTTCACCTGGACTTCTCGCCCGACCCGGACTGGATCGCCGCGACCCTGCGCCCGCCCATCTCCCGGGAGGAGGCCGAGCGCGCGATGTCCACACTCCTGAGCCTCGGGCTGCTGCGCCCGGAGGCGGACGGTCGGGTGCGGCGCGCCCCCGATCTGACCCTGAGCCTGCCCTCCAGCCTGGCCGAGCGCGATCACGCCCGCGCCCTGCAGCGGCGCCTGCAGGACGCGCTGGGCCGCGCGCTCGCCGAGGCCGCCCCCGAGGAGCGCAGCGCCCTGATCTCCGTCCTGCCGCTCTCGGGCAGGGTGCGCAAGCAGGTCGGGGAGCGCCTCCGGGCCTCCCACGATCGGATCCAGGGCCTATGCGACGAGGCCCTCGCCGGGCACCCGGGCGACCCGGGGGCGGGGCTCCCGGCGCGGCCCGCCCGCGGCCCGGAGCTGGTCCTGGGGCTGAGCTGGGCCCTGGTCCCGCTGCCCTGATGTCATGAAGTGGAGAAAAATCTGAGCGGTCGCTCTCCTGTCGAGGCCAGCCCAACCACGGCCTCCTTCAGGAGAGAACATGGACCGCAGCTCTCGCGCCCTCTGCCTCCTCGCCGTCGGCTTCCTCGCGCTCGGCGCCCTCGCCCCCACCGCAGCGGCCAGCGTCAGCTTCCCCAACCCCAAGATCGTGGCGGTGGCGACGCATGGTGACGCCTGGGGTCTGTACCAGGCGATCTACTCCCTGATCTTCGGGTTCCCGCTGGCGCCCTGATCGACGGGCCCCCCGCCGCGCGCGTCGGATAGACTGGGCCCGTGGCCTCCTTCATCCGGCTGAGAGCCCAGGCCGAGCCCCCCGGGGTCTGGCGCGTCGCGGTGGGCAGCCCCGAGGGGGCCTGGGCCGAGGGCCGCGTCCCGGCGCCGGTCCTGGGCCCGCTGAGCGCTCCAGCCTCTCCGGTGATCCTCCCCGGAGAGGCCGCGCGCCAGGCCGCGCGCGAGGCGGCGGCGGGGCGAGCCCTGACCGCAGCCCTCCAGGCCGCGCCGGAGCTGTGGGGGAGGCTGTGCGCGCTGATCGCCGAGGCCAGCGCCCGCGGCGAGCGCCCCCGGGTGGTGGTGGACGCGCCGGACCCGGAGACGCGGGCGGCGCCCTGGGAGCTCCTGGCCCGCTCGGCGACCGGGCCGGACTGGGCCTCGAGCCCGGGGGGGCCGATCTTCGCGCGCCTGGGGCCAGGACACCCGCGGCCCTCGCCGCCGATGGGTCGGGGGGTGCGGGCGCTGCTGTGGAGCCTGGACGGTGCGGATCCGGCGGTGGCCGAGGTGCTGGCGGCCCGCCGGGCGCTGGGCGAGCGGCTCGGCTTCCCGGTGATCGCGCTGGACCCGGGCGCGACGCCCCCGGAGGCGGGGCCCTCGGACGTGCTGCACGTCCTGGCGCACGGCGCGCTGGGGGCCGAGGCGGTTCAGCTCGTCTGCGCGGAGGGGCCGCTCCCGCCCGGGGCACCAGCCGCCGCCCTGCTGGCGCTCCTGCCCCAGGCGCGGCTGGTGGTGCTGGAGGTCTGCTACTCCGGGCGCGCCGATCTGCCCTGGCAGGCGCTCACCGATCGGCTGCTGGCGGCGGGGGCGCCGCTGGTGCTGGCCCCGCGGGAGCGCTGCCGGAGCACGGCGGCCAGCGCGCTCTCCGACGGGCTCTACCCGAGCCTGCTCGCCGGGGAGGGGGTGGGCGAGGCGCTGCGGGGCGGCTGGGACGCGGTGGCCCGGCTCTCGCTCTCCGAGCTCGGCGCGCGCTGGTGGATCTTCCAGCTTCACCTGGGCTGGCTGGACGATCGGCTGGAGGCGGACGCGCGGGACCCGGCCCTCGCGGCGCTGCCCGCGCTGGCGGCCCCGGCGGAGCGGGCGTGGGCGCGGGCGGCGGCGCTGGCGCGGGGCTGGGGGCTGGGCTTCCTGGGGCTGGAGCACCTGGGGCTCGCGCTGCTGGAGAGCCCGGAGCCGCTCCCCGGGCGGGCTCGGCTGGCCTTGAAGCGGCTGGAGGACGAGCTCCGCGCGCCGCTCCACGGGCTCACGGCGCGGGCGGAGATGGACGCGGGCCTGGTCCTGAGCCCGCGGGCGGCGGCGCTGGCGAGGCGCCTCTCGCCGGGGGACGATCTGCCGGAGCTGCTGGCGGCGCTGGCCATGGACGAGGGCCCGCTGATCGGGCTGGCGGGCGCGCTGGAGCCGCCCCCGGATCCGGGAGACACGGCCCTGTCTGGGGTGGAGGGCCCCGCGCCCGCCGCCTCTCCGGCGCCGCCCACCGCGCTGGAGGTGCTGGGCGGCCCCGAGGACGGGCGCCGCCTCGACCTGCTGCCCGGCGAGGAGCTCGGGCGCCACCACCCCGAGCGCCCGGGACCCCACGCGCTCTACGCGGGCGGCGGGGTGGAGGATCGCGCGCTCTCCCGGCGCCACCTCTGCTGGCTCGGCCCGGGGCGCGTCGCGCTGCTGCACCCGGGGAAGCGGCGCCGCTGGGGGGAGCTGGCCCGCCTGGATCGCGGGGAGCACGCGCTGGCCAGCGGGGACCTGCTGGAGCTGGGCCACACGCGCCTGCGGGCGATCAACTAATTCTTTAGTAGATTGGAGATCCCATGTCGGAGGCATCGGACGGCAGCACCCTGCACCTGGACCTGGCCGGGCTGGAGCCCGCCCCCGCCCCGCTGGAGCCCCTCCGCCCCGGGCAGCGCTACGAGATCGGCCGGCTGCTGGGCCAGGGCGGGATGGGGGAGGTCCGGGAGGCGCTGGACCGCGTGCTGGGGGTGCCGGTGGCGCTCAAGCTGCTGCGGGCGGACCGGGCGGCCGACGCGGGGCTGCGGGCGCGCCTGCTGGCGGAGGCCCGGGTGACGGCGCGGCTGGGGCACCCGGGGCTGCCGCGGGTCTTCGACATCGGGATCTGGGCGGACGACCGCCCTTACTACACGATGAGCCTGTACCAGGGCGAGACGCTGGCGGCGCGGATCCGCGCGCTGCATGCGGGCGGATCCGCGGCGGATGGCGCGGAGGGTGGGTCGCTCACCCGCCTGCTGGCGCTGCTCGCGGAGGCCTGCGCGGCGGTAGGCTACGCGCACGCCCTGGGGGTCGTCCACCGCGATCTCAAGCCGCAGAACCTGATGATCGACCCCTTCGAGGCGGTCCGGGTCATCGACTGGGGCCTGTGGTGGGCCCAGGACCCGGAGCTGCAGGCGCCCGAGGCGCGCGGCTTCCTGGGCACCCCGGCCTACGCGAGCCCCGAGCAGCGGCGCGGGGAGGGCCCGCCGGATCCTCGCTGGGACGTCTACGCGCTGGGCGCCACCCTCTACGAGATCGGGGTGGGTCGCCCGCCCGCGCCCGGGGCCTCACTGGCGCGGGACGCGGCGCTCCCGGTGGACGAGGCGCTGGCCGAGCTCTGCGCGGCGGCGCTGAACGCGGATCCGGCCCGACGCCCCGCGACGGCGGGCGCGCTGGGGGAGGCGCTCCGGGGCTGGCTCGCGCGGGCGTCCGGGCGGGCGCGGGCGCGGGCGCTGGTGCGCGAGGCCGAGCCGATCCTGGAGGATCTTCGCCGCGCGGAGGTCGAGGAGCGCGCGCTGCGGGAGGCGGCGCAGGCGGCGCTCAACGGCCTGCCGGCCTACGCCCCGGTGGCGCTCAAGGCCCCGCACTGGGAGGCGCTGGCGCAGGCGGACGCGCTGAGCGAGCAGGCCAGCCTCCAGAGCGTGGCCTTGATGCAGCGGCTTCGCGGAGCGCTCACCCAGGACCCGGAGCTCCCCGAGGCCCACGCGCGCCTGGCCGATCTCTACCGGGCCGACCACGAGCGGGCGGAGGAGGCCGGGGATCGGGCGGGCGCGACCCGGGCAGAGGCCCTGCTGCGGTCCCACGACCGCGGGCGCCACGCGCGCTGGCTCTCCGGGGAGGGCGCGCTCACCCTGATCACCGATCCGCCCGGCGCGGACGTGGTCGCGCGACGCTTCGTCGAGCGCGGGCGGCGCCTGGTCCTGGAGGGGGAGATCCCTCTGGGGACCACGCCGCTCCGGGACGTCCCCCTGCCGCATGGGAGCTGGATGCTGCTGATCCGCGCGCCGGGACGGGCCCTGGTGCGCTACCCGGTGGTGATCCGGCGCCTGGAGCGCTGGGACGGGATCCCGCCGGGCGGGGCAGAGCCCTGGCCGATCGCGTTGCCGCGGGAGGAGGAGCTGGGGGAGGACGAGGTGTATGTGCCGGCGGGGTGGTTTGCGGCGGGGGGCGACGAGCGCGCCGCCGAGAGCTGGCCCGCCGGGCGGCGTTGGGTGGACAGCTTCGTGCTGAAGCGCTTCCCGGTGACGAACACGGAGTACCTCGAATTCGTGGCCGAGGCGGAGGCGCGGGGCGAGCTGGACCCCGAGTGGGTGCCGCACCTGCGCCCGACGGGGAACGAGGCGCGAGGCGCGCCCGCGTGGCTGCGCGGCGAGGGAGGCACCACCTTCGCCGAGCGCACGAACGAGGGCGTGGCGCAGGCCGAGCTCCCCGTGGTCTGGGTGTCCTGGCTCGCATGCGACGCCTTTACCCGCTGGCGCGGGGCGCGCGACGGGCTCCCCTGGCGCCTGCCCTGGGAGCAGGAGATCGAGAAGGCGGCGCGCGGCGTGGACGGGCGGATCTTCGTGACGGGCCGCTGGCTGGATCCCACCTGGACGCGGGTCCGCGAGAGCTCAGCCTCGGGGCCCTCCCTGAGTCCGGTACGGAAGGTGACCGGCGACGAGAGTCCGTACGGGGTCTGCGGGATGGCCGGGAACGCGCGGACCTGGTGCCTGGACACCCGCCAGCCGGACCAGCGCTGGACCCGAGGCGGCGCCTTCAGCTACCTGCTCATCTCCTGCCGAGCCGCGGGGCGGGTCTGGCACGACGCGCGGACCACCACCGAGAACCTCGGCCTGCGACTCGCGCGCGCATACGGCCCGCAGGCGATTGTCGCGAGGGAATGAGCGCTCGAAGGCGGCGCAGGGGTCCGAGTTTTCAAGTTGTGTACGCCGCGTGCGTTCGCGACGTGAACAGCGGGGCCGCTCTGGTACCCTCCTCTCGATGAATCCAACGGAGGGTCCATGTCCCAACGCGCCTGTTCGCTCCTGCTCCTTGGCCTCGGGCTGCTGGCCGCCTGCGCGCCCTCGCCCTCGCCCTCGCCCTCGGGCGATCCGGCGGAGGAGCCCGCGGATCGCCCGACGCACGAGGCCGCCGAGCCGGGCTCGTTCGCGATCCCGGTCGCCGATCGCGCGCCAGCCTCGGTGCTGGTCCACGTAGACGACGTGGACGGGAGCCCGGTCGAGGGCGCGACGGTGTCGGCCGGGGGGCGCAGCGCCGCCACAGACGCGCGCGGCGACGCCCGCCTGGACGGGCTCTACGTCGGGGACGAGGTCGTCGTGCGCATGAGCGCGGACGGCTACCTGACCCAGACGCGCAAGCTCACGCTCGACACGCTCGGGGCCCATCGCGTCTGGGGGATGCTGACGCCGGACGCCGACAACTGTACAGATGAGGACGCCTGCGACGTGGTGTCGGTGGCGGACGCCTCGACCGAGGTGGGCGAAGCCTCGGCGGGCGCCTTCGATCTGGCCATCCCGGCGGGCAGCCTGGTCGACGGGCTCGGGCGCGTCTGGGAGGGCGCCTACGAGATCCGCATGGTCTCCTTCGACGCGCACGATCCAGGCGACGGCACGGCGGCCAACAGCCCGGGGCCGCTGGAGACACCGTCGGAGGACGGCTCGGGGGAGGTGGACCCGCTCGAGTCCCTGGGGATGGTCGATGTGCAGATCACGACCCCGGAGGGCGCGCCGCTCTTCCTGGATGAGGATGGCGGAGCGACGGCCACCCTCACCCTGCGCACCGATCGCGCGCTGGCGGACGATGAGACCCTGGAGATGTGGTACCTCGACGAGAGCTCCGCGAGCTGGACCCGCTACGAGGCCTTCTCGCTGGAGCCGACCCTCGACGGGTTCGAGGCGGAGGTCCCACACTTCTGCGCGATCAACTACGACATCCGCAAGACCCGGCGCTGCGCGAAGGTCAGCCTGGACCTGACCGACGCCCAGCTCCAGGGAGCGGAGCTGGAGTTCGTCGGGCGCGGCACCCGCATGCGGGTCCCCGTGCGCGACCGGGACATCGAGCTGCGCGGCCTGCCGCTCGGGGACGTCGAGGCCACGCTCTATGTCTACGACGACGAGGTCGCGAGCGAATCGCTGAGCCCCGTGTCGGTGGACGAGAGCGGCGCCTGCACCGACGACGACCAGGAGACGCTGAGCGCCCCTGCCGACGTGACGGTGGGCGCGGGCGAGTCCCCGGGCGCGCTGATCCGCGTCCGCTCGGGAGACTGCCCGACCGAGGCCGTGACCGTGAGCATCAAGGATCTGGATACCGAGGAGAAGACATACTATACCCTGGATGGATCCACGCTGTGGCTCGAGGGGCTCCGCGAGGGCGCTCGCTACGTGCTGAGCACCGCGAGCGGCGTGGATGGCGCCCCGGTGACCCAGGCCTTCAACGCTCCGGCGGCGGGGGAGGAGCCGGTGCTGCTCACGCTGGAGGTGGACAGCGCCTTCGCGACCACGCCGGAGGGCGGCTGCGAGGACCTGCCCTGCGCGGGCGACGAGTGCGACAGCTGCGTGTCGCTGACCGTGCTGGCGGGCGGCGTCCCGGCAGGAGAGGCCCTGGTACAGATGGAGCAGGCGGGCCGTGTGGTCACCGACAACGACGGGGCAGTCTGCGTAGACAGCGTGGGCGGGGCCGATCTCGACGTGGTGGTCCGCGTGGGCGACGCCTCGGCGACGGTCCACATGCCGCGGGGCGTGAGCTGCAGCGACGCCGAGAGCTGCGCGGAGCTCACGCTGAGCCTGGACGAGGTGACCACCTGCCCCAGCAACCATTCCTCCGTCCACTGGGGGAGCCTGTGGTTCGGCTACGAGGACCCGGGCTTCTACGACGAGGCCACCTTGGAGCCGCCGCTGGCGCTGAGCAGCGGGAGCACCTCGCTCTCGGTGACGGTCAGCGGGCTCGAGGCCGAGGAGGACGCGCCCCCGGTGATCGATCGCCTGGGCGGGTACGCCTGGAGCGACGAGAACGGGACCCTCGTCGCGACGGGGACGCTGGAGGGACAGCCCTGGGCCTGGTCGGAGATGGAGCAGGCCGACGACGGCGCCCTGTCCGAGGGTGGCCTGCACGTCCGCCACTGGATCCAGCCGAAGGTGATGGGCAAGAAGCTGGGCATCAGCCTGGACTTCGACATGCCTCTCTCCGCGATGGAGCAGCGCAGGGCCTACAGGCCCGAGGAGCTCGGCGCGAGGACGAGCCTCTGGGACAGCTACGAGTATCCCTTCAAGAGCAGGACCTCGCAGGGTGATAGCGACTTCGTAGGCACCATCACGCTGGAGGGGATCGTCGGCGACAGCCTCATCCTGAGCCTCGACGAGGTCGCCTTCGAAGGCGCTAGGAACGGAAACGCCAACCAACGCCTCGTGATCTCGGGCACCATCGCCGCGCCCCTGGTCAGCGCCGGCAACTTCACCCGCTCCCCCGACAACGCCTTCGAGCGCTCCTTGCAGGGCGCCCTGGCGGCGGTCGAGACGTCGGAGGGGACGGACACGCTTCGCTATGGCCCGGCGTCTGGCGACGAGGGGAGCGCGGAGCTCACGGTCTGCATGCCCGAGAGCGATCCGTTCATGCTGGTGGGCGAGGAGCGCAGCGGGCTGCTGAGGCCGTTCTCGCCGCTCATGACGCAGGAGGAGGGGGTGGTCTCGCTGGTGGTGCCGGAGGATCGTTTCGTGGAGAGAGGCAAATACGATCCGCCTGGGATGGGCGGAGCGGAGATGGCGGAGGGTGTAGATCTGCCCTCGATCGAGGAGTGCTGGCGGCTTGCGGGGTGGTGGGATGAGCGGATAGCGGAGATCCAGGAACAAGTGGAGCAAGCCACCCATGGCCTCCCCGAGCTCACCGGGGCACGCACCGTAAGCAGATCCTACACACTCGGAGGGATTTATCTCGCGATCTCGGGCGTGATGACACAACAGACCCTCGCGATCACCGCGAACGCTGACGCTGCTCAACTCAGGCAGGTCGCGAAGCGACCCTGCGACGACGACGCGACGGCTGGGTTCAGAGCCGGCCGGATGAAACCGATCCTCGTCATGGATGACGGCAACAACCTCAACGGCGTCATATACAAGGGCGCCAGCTACACCATCCCCGACGTCACCACCGACGCGCCCGACGACCTTCTTGTGGACACCGATCTCTCGACCTCACCCAACACTACCCTCGACTGGCTCAGCCCCGAGCTCCGCTGGGTGGACCGCACCTGGGCCCAGGATCTGTACACGTCTGCCGGCCAGACCAACCCGTCTCTCGACGAGGTCGCCACGATCTTCGGCCTCCTCCCCGAGTGTGAGGGCGAGGGCTGCCGGGAGGCCATGCAGGTGGAGCTTCGCCTCGCGGGCGAACAGGACGAGACCGCGCTGAGCTGCGCGCGGGAGCCCGAGATCCTGGACTCGTCGGGCGGCTTCTTCGCCTTCCTCGGCCTGGAGCCCGGCGCCTGCGCCACCTGGGATCGCCCCTACGAGCTGATCCTCTACGCCGACACGGCGCGGGAGGAGCGCCTGGCGGGCGTGGAGCTGCTGCCGGTAGCGGGCGGCGTGATGATCCTGCGCGAGCGGGACTGATCCTCCGCGCGAGCGGGGCTGAGCCTCCGCTCAGCCCCGCCGCCTGGCCTCACTTGTACAGGTAGGGGTTGACGGGGACCGCCTCCCCCGGGCCGCCCCCCAGCACCTTCCCGGGCGTGAAGTGGTAGAAGTCGGACCCGAGGTCGATCTCGTCCATGGCCCGGAAGGGGCAGGGGCGCCAGCAGGTGTCCTCCAGCACCGCGAGCGCGTCAGAGCACGCCTCGGAGGGCGCGTCGGTGAGCGTGTCACAGGACTCCTCCGTCTCGACGACATCCTCCCCGCAGACCTCCTCGGCCTCCCAGCGCAGCTCCTCGCACTCCGTCTCAAACCAGGGCTGGGGGTGGTGCTCCAGGTCAAGGGGGGCGATGGATCCACCGAAGGGCTCGAACGATGCGAGCCAATCCGCGTGCTCCTGGATGACAATCGCTCTAGTTTGGATTTTAGAGTCGCCGATCTTGACCAGCGCCCCAGCCTCGTGGAGCCCGCCCGCCGCGTCCTTCCAGGTGTAGCCGACCAGCTCACACTCCTGCGTGACGTAACAGTCGTAGGTCTCCAGCTCGAGGCCGAGCGCCCCGTCACACGCCTCGAAGGTGGCACCGCTGACGATGCGCGTTGTGCCACCACAGTCCAGCTTCCCCTGCCAGCGGTCCGAGACATACCCGTTCGGCTTCGCGCCCACCTCGCCCGCCGTCGTGAGGCCGAGGATCGCGAGAGAGAGGACGACCAACGCGCGTCGATTCTGTACAGACATGAGGGCTCCCGACCGGAGCGCAGGCCCCGGCGTTCATCGCGGTGAATCGTGCCCCCGACGCGCGCTTCGCATCGACGGCACACTCCCCAACTACGCCAGCCCGCCGCCCCCGACAAGCGCCAACACAGACGAAGAGCGCCGCGCGTCTCCCAACTGAAAACTCCCACCACCACCCTTGAGCCATGACGGCCCCCCGCCACCAGGGTATGACTCCCCCAGGCCCCCGGAGACCCCGATGTCCACGACCGCGCCGCTCGCCCCCGCCATCGACTGGTCCGCCCGCGCCCGCTGGCTCGCGGTCGCGACCATGGCCTACAACGCCCTCGAGGGCGTGGTCTCCATGGGCTTCGGCGTGTCCGAGGGCTCCATGGCCCTGCTGGGCTTCGGCGTGGACTCCTGGGTGGAGGTCGGCTCCGCCGGCATCGTGTACTGGAAGCTGACCCGCGCCCCAGGCTGCGCCACCACGGCCCGCGAGCGCGAGCGCGTGGCGACCCGGTGGATCGGGCGCCTCTTCCTGCTCCTGGCGGTGGGCACGGCGGCGGGCGCGATGCTGCAGATCGCGAGCGGGGCGCACCCGGAGAGCACGCTGCCCGGCGTCGTGATCAGCCTGCTCAGCCTGAGCTTCATGGTGTTCCTGTGGCGGGCCAAGCTGGCCACGGCCACGGCGCTGAACAGCAAGACCCTGGCCATGGACGCCGCCTGCTCGCGCGCCTGCATCCAGCTCTCCGGCGTGCTGCTGGCCGGGAGCGCGATCTACGCGCTGGCGCCCGCCCTGTGGTGGGCGGACGCCGCCGCCGCCCTGGCCCTCTCCGGCCTCATCGGGCGGGAGGGCTGGGAGGCGATCCAGAGCGCGAACCAGAAGGACTTCAGCGGCGGGTGCGGCTGCGGGAGCTGAGGGGCCCCCGCGCCCTCAGCGCAGGTCGAAGCGGTCCAGCTCCATCACCTTGACCCAGGCCGCGACGAAGTCGCGCACGAAGCGCGCCTCCGCGCCGACGCTGGCGTAGACCTCGGCGATGGCGCGGAGCTGGGCGTTCGATCCGAAGACCAGGTCCGCCCGCGAGGCCGTCCAGCGCCGGGCGCCGGTCTGGCGGTCATGGCTGCTGAAGGACTCCTGGTCCGCCGAGCTGGGCGCCCAGGCGATCCCGTTGTCCAGCAGGTGGACGAAGAAGTCGTTGCTGAGCACGCCCGGTCGATCCGTGAGCACGCCCTGGGTCGAGGCCCCCGCGCCCAGCACCCTGAGCCCGCCCACCAGCGCCGTCATCTCCGGCGCCGTCAGCGTCAGCAGCTGCGCCCGGTCGATGAGGTGGGACTCGGTCGAGCCGCGCACCCCCGCCTTGCGGTAGTTGCGGAAGCCGTCCACCGCGGGCTCCAGCACGGCGAAGGAGGCCGCGTCCGTCTGCTCTTCCGAGGCGTCCGTGCGCCCCGGCCGGAAGGGGACCTGGACCGCGTGACCGCCCAGGCGCGCCGCCTGCTCCACCGCCGCCACGCCGCCCAGCACGATGAGATCGGCCAGGGAGACCCGCTTCCCGCCCTTCTGACCCGCGTCGAAGCGGGCCTTCACCCCCTCCAGCGCGCTCAGCACCCGCGCGAGCTGGGCCGGCTGGTTCACCTCCCAGTCCTTCTGCGGGGCGAGGCGGATCCGCGCCCCGTTGGCCCCGCCGCGCTTGTCGGAGCCGCGGAAGGTGGACGCCGAGGCCCAGGCGGTGGAGACCAGCTCGGAGACGCTGAGGCCAGTCGCCAGGATCTCCGCCTTGAGCGCCGTGATGTCCTGGGCGTCCACCAGCGGGTGGTCCACCGCGGGCACCGGGTCCTGCCAGATCAGCGCCTCGGCGGGCACCTCGGGGCCGAGGTAGCGGGCGCGCGGGCCCATGTCGCGGTGGGTCAGCTTGAACCAGGCGCGGGCGAAGGCGTCGGCGAAGGCGGCCGGATCCTTGTGGAAGCGGCGCGCGATGGGCTCGAAGCCCGGGTCGTAGCGCAGGGACAGGTCGGCCGTCGTCATCATCGGCCGGTGCTTCTTCGTCGGGTCGTGCGCGTCGGGGATCAGGTGCTCCGGCGCCACGTCCTTCGCCAGCCACTGCCAGGCGCCGGCCGGGCTCTTGACCAGCTCCCACTCGTAGCCGAAGAGCATGTCGAAGTAGCCGTTGTCCCAGCGGGTGGGGTTCGGCTTCCAGGCGCCCTCGATGCCGCTCGTGGTGGTGTGGACGCCCCTGCCCGAGCCCAGCGCGTTCTTCCAGCCGAGCCCCTGCTCCTCGATGGGCGCGGCCTCGGGCTCCGGGCCGACCAGCTTCGGGTCCCCCGCGCCGTGGGCCTTGCCAAACGTGTGGCCGCCGGCCACCAGCGCCACCGTCTCCTCATCGTTCATCGCCATGCGGGCGAAGGTCTCGCGCACGTCGCGGCCCGACGCTACCGGGTCGGGGTTCCCGCCAGGTCCCTCGGGGTTCACGTAGATGAGGCCCATCTGCACGGCCGCCAGCGGGTTGGCCAGCTCACGGTCGCCGCTGTAGCGCTGGTCTCCCAGCCAGGTGGTCTCCGGGCCCCAGTCGATGTCCCGCTCGGGCTCCCAGATGTCCTCGCGCCCGCCGCCGAAGCCGAAGGTCCGGAATCCCATGGACTCCAGCGCGCAGTTGCCCGCCAGGATCATGAGATCGGCCCAGGACAGCTTCTCCCCGTACTTCTGCTTGATCGGCCACAGCAGGCGCCGGGCCTTGTCCAGGTTGCCGTTGTCCGGCCAGCTGTTCAGCGGCCCGAAGCGCTGGCTGCCCGAGCCGGCCCCGCCGCGCCCGTCGTGGACCCGGTAGGTGCCCGCGCTGTGCCAGGCCATGCGGATGAAGAGCGGGCCGTAGTGCCCCCAGTCGGCGGGCCACCAGGCCTGGGAGTCGGTCATCAGCGCGTAGAGATCCTGCTTCACCGCACCCAGATCCAGGCTGTTGAAGGCCGCCCGGTAGTCGAAGTCCGGGCCCAGCGGGTCGCCCGCCGGGGGGTTCTGGTGCAGGATGCTGAGGTCGAGCTGGTTCGGCCACCAGTCCCGGTTGGTGCGGGCGTGGCCGGTGGCCTGGTTGGCGCCCCCGTGCAGGACGGGGCACTTGCCTGTAGCGTTCTGGCCGGCGGAGGTCGGAGAGGCGTCGCTCATGACAGTTCGCTCCTTGGGGTGGGGTTCTCGGTCGTAGACGTGTCCTGGCAGCGCGCGCAGACCCCGCGCACCTCGACGCGGGCCTCCATCACGCCGCCGAGCTCGGCGAGCGCGGGCGGCACGCGCACCGCCTCAAAGGTCTCGGCGGGAAGGTCGCGGACCAGACCGCAGCGCACGCACACGAAGTGGTGGTGCGGGGCCAGGTTCATGTCGAATCGGATCGCGTCCTGGCGCGGGCCCAGCGTGGTGATGAGCTCGAGGTCGTGCAGCAGCCACAGCGTCCGGTACACCGTGTCCAGCGACACCGTCGGCACGCGCACCTGCACGGCGCGGAAGACCGACTCGGCGTCAGGGTGCTCATCGCGGGCGGCGAGCTCGCGGAAGATCTCCAGGCGCTGGTGCGTCAGCTTCACGCCCGCGCGACGGGTGGCGTCCTTCCACCGCTCCAGCCGCTGCTCACCGGGGTTCGAGCTCATCTTGCGGGTCATCTGCGTTTTTCTCTTACTTACGGATATTTCGTATTTGCGTACTATTCTGATATACACCGACCCTGGGCGGGTCAAGCGGCGAAGCGCCCGGCGCGGCGTGGGGAGGCCACGGGGGCGGTGGGCGCCGATTAGCTTCACGACATGCCCTCCCTCCGCCGCCGCTTCCTCCTCGGCTCTCGCCTGCTGCTCGCGCTGCAGGTCCTGACCAGCGGGCTCGTCCTCAGCTCCTGGCTCCGCGTGGTCCAGGTCTCGGAGGGGCTCCGCGAGCTGTCCGGCTGGCGCCTCGCCGTGCTGGCCTTCGGCTCCGCGGCGCGCGAGCAGTACGTCCACCAGGCCCACAGCTTCGTGGAGGGCGGGGCGGGGCACCTGGACCACTACGTCCACGCCGCCGAGGAGGCCGAGTCCCGGCTCCGCGCCCTGTCCGAGCTCGACCTGCCCGACGCCGGCGAGGTGCTCCGCGCGCTCTCCGCCGATCACGCGGCCTTCGGCGCGTGGTTCCGGGACGAGGCCCAGCCCGCGCTCCGGGTGGGGGTGGATCGGCCGGCGGCCGTCGCGCTCCACGCCCAGGCCGAGGCCCGGATCTCCGCCATCGAGCAGGACACCGCCCGGCTCCTGGAGGCCGTCGAGCGGCGACAGTCCGCCGAGCAGGCCCGCCTGACGGGGGCGCTCCAGCGCGCGGTGCTGGCCAGCGTGGCCCTGGCCGGGCTCGCGGCCGTCGTGCAGCTCCAGGTCGGGCGGCGGCTGGCGGACGCGGCGCTCGACCCGCTCGCCCGCCTGGCCGAGGTCGCCACCCGCTTCGGGGAGGGGGACCGGAGCGCGCGGGCCGAGGAGGGCGGCGACGAGGAGCTGAACGCGCTGGCCGTGCGTTTCAACGCCATGTTTCACGCGGTGGCCGAGGCGGAGGATCGCCGGGTGCGGGCCGAGCGCCTGGCGGCCCTGGGCGAGCTGAGCGCGGCCATCGCCCACGAGCTGAACAACCCCCTCACGGTGATCCTGGGGCGCACCGACGACCCGGCCGTGCGCGCCGAGGCCGAGCACGCCAGCCGGGTGGTGCGCGGGCTGCTGGGCTTCGCCCGCCCCGGCGAGGAGCCCCAGGGACCGGTCGATCTCGGCGCGCTGGCGGCCGAGGCGGTCAGCCGTCACGGCCCCTGGGCCGACGCGCGCGACGTGCAGCTCGAGCTCCACGCCGACGCCCCCCTGCGGGCGCTGACCAGCCCCTCCGCCGCCCGCCAGATCCTCGACAACCTGCTCCGCAACGCCATCGAGGCGGCCCCGGCGGGCTCGGTCATCGAGGTCCAGGTGGACGCCGAGGCCGTGCGCGTGCTGGATCGCGGCCCCGGCCTGCCCGCCGCCCTGCGCCCACGCCTCTACGAGCCCTTCGCCACCGGGCGCGCCGACGGCACGGGGCTCGGCCTGGCGGTCTGCCAGCGCATCGCCAGGGCGCAGGGCGGGACGATACAGCACGAGGACCGCCCCGGCGGCGGCACGGTCGCCGTCTGGCGACCCGGGAGGACGGGATGAGCGAGCGGGTGCTGCTGGTCGAGGATCGCCAGAGCCTGCGGGCGATGCTCGCGTCTGCGCTGTCCAGGCGCTTCATCGTGGACGAGGCCGCCGACCTGCCCGCCGCGCTGGCCCTCCTGGAGTCGGACCGCTTCGCGGTGCTGGTGACCGACGTGCGCCTGCCCTCCGGCAACGGCACGGATCTGCTGCCCCTCGCCCGCCGCCGCGATCCGGCCCCCGAGGTGGTGATCATGACGGCCTACGCCGAGGTCCCCGCCGCCGTCGCCGCGCTCAAGGCCGGCGCCTACGACTACCTCGCCAAGCCGTTCTCGCCGGAAGACCTGGTGCGCGCGGTGGAGCGGGCCGCCGACCGCCACCGCCTGGTCCAGCGCGCCCGCCTGCTGGAGGACGAGCTCTCCGCCAACCGCTCGCCGCTCATCGGCGCCAGCGCGCCCATGCAGGAGGTCCGCCGCCTCGTCGAGCGCGTCGGACGCCTGCCCGTCAGCGTGCTCCTGCTGGGCGAGAGCGGGACGGGCAAGGAGGTGGTGGCCCGCGAGCTGCACCGGCTGAGCGGGCGCGAGCCCTTCGTGGCGGTCAACTGCGGGGCCTTCCCCGAGGCGGTCCTGGAGGGCGAGCTGTTCGGCGCGGCGAAGGGCGCCTACGCGGGCGCCGGCCCGGATCGCGAGGGGCTGATCGAGGAGGCGGACGGGGGCACGCTCTTCCTCGACGAGATCGGCGATCTGCCCCTGGGGCTCCAGGTGAAGCTCAACCGGGTCTTGGAGGAGGGCGAGCTGCGCCGCGTCGGCGAGAACCGGGCGCGGCAGGTCAACCTGCGCCTGATCGCGGCCACCCACCGCAACCTCGACGCCATGGTGCAGCAGGGCAGCTTCCGGGCGGACCTCTACTACCGCTTGAAGGTGCTGAGCATCGTGCTGCCTCCGCTGCGCGAGCGCCTGGACGACCTGCCGCTGCTGGCGGCGCGCTTCCTGTCCGCGGCCTCGGCCCGGCTCGGCACCCCCGCCCGCCGGCTCTCGCCCGACGCGCTGGCGACGCTGGAGCGCGCGCCCTGGCCCGGGAACGTGCGCGAGCTCAAGCACAGCCTGGAGCACGCCGCGGTCATGGCCGACACCGAGACCGTGGAGGTGGGCGACCTGCCGGAGTCGCTGCAGGCCAGCGCGCCCCAGAGCCGGCCGGGGACCTACCGCGAGGCGCTGGAGCGGGCCCGGGACGCGGCGGGGCGGACCTACCTGGACCAGCTCCTGCGCCGCCACGGCGGGAACGTCACCGCCGCCGCCATCGAGGCCGGCGTGGAGCGCGAGACCCTGCACCGCCTGGTGCGTCGGCACGGCCTGGACGCCGGGAGCTACCGCGGGCGCGAGGAGGGGGCGGTCGGCGCCGGCGATCCCCGCGAGCGGGCCTGAGGCCCCGCGCTCAGACCGCCTCGACCTCGACCGCCATGCCGCCGTCGTAGCCCTCGAGCCCCTCGCTCCCCTCGGGGTCGGCGACGCTCTCCGCGCCGCTCGCCGTGACGCAGCGGGCCTGGAGGGTGTGCGCCCCCGGGGCCAGCTCGAGGTCCAGGTGCCAGAGGGTCCAGATGTCCGCCCCAGGGTTGTAGTCCAGCGTCGCGTCCTGCCAGTCGCCCTCGTCCACCCGGACCTGGACCTGCGCGATGGGATCGCTGCCCGCGAACGCCATGCCCCGGGCGGTGACGGCGCCGGCCTCCACCGTGGCCCGTCGCTCTGGCGCGGCCACCAGCGCGTTGGCCTTGTAGGTCGCCGTCGAGCTCCAGCCGTAGCCCTCCCAGAAGCCGGTGTAGGGCTCGGCGCTGAACGCGATCTCCACGATCCACTTCGGGTTCTTCATCCCGTAGCGCCCAGGGACCAGCAGCCGGACGGGGTAGCCGTGCTTCGCCGGCAGGGGCTCGCCGTTCATGCGCCAGACCAGCCAGACCGGGAGATCGAGGTCGGAGACCGGCAGCGAGGTGGAGTAGCCGTCCTCGCCGAGAAAGACGATCTCGACGGCCTCGGCGGGCACGGAGACGGAGAGGGCCTCGAAGATCTCGGAGAGCGGCAGCCCGGTCCAGACGGCGTTGGAGATCGCGAGGTTGTAGGGGCCCGCGCCGATGCACTCCAGCGTGTGCTCGCGCTCGCGGGCCGACCGCGCCGTGAGCCAGGCCAGGTCGAGGCTGGCCAGCGCGCGCTCCCCGTCGCGCACGAGGCAGCTCCAGCTCGACCCGTCGATCTCGGGCGTGCCGCAGCAGCTCGTGACGTAGAAGTCCTCGTTCGAGGTGATCGGCGTGAGCTCCGCCGGGGGCGCCGCCCCGGTCTCGGCCGTGTCCTTCGCCCCGAGGCCGCCGTCGTCGCAGGCCGCGAGCGCGCCGGTCGCCCCGAGCCCGGCGAGGATCTCGCGCCGGGACAGGACCTGGAGGTGGACGCGGGGGCGGCTCAAGGCTCCATGTCCATCCCGCTGTCGGCGCTCTCCGTCACCGTCATCAGACCGGCCATCCCGTCCTCGGCATGCTCCAGGATGTGACAGTGGTACATCCACTCCCCGGGGTTGTCCAGGGCGCTGACCACCGTGAGCGCGGTCATCGGTGGCACGTCCCAGGTGTCCTTCCAGCCCTGGACCTGCTCGGGGGGCTCGCCGTTGACGGCCACGAGCTGGAAGCGGTTGCCGTGGATGTGGAAGGGGTGGTGCATCTCGGACTTGTTGTCGATGACGAAGGTGGTGTCCACGTTGGCGGTGACCGTGACCATGGGCACGTCCGGCCAGCTCTCGCCGTCGATGAAGACGGTGCCGGCGTCCATGTCCTCGTCGAGCTCCCAGGAGTGGCCCAGCGTGTCCGTGGCGCCCGTCCAGGACGGCACGTCCGGGGTTGGCTGCACCCAGGGCGTGCCCGAGACGCTGCCCTCGCCGTAGACGAAGCTCATGACCGGCTGGTCGTCGTCGCCCAGCGGGTCGGACTCCATCATGTCCGAGTGGTCCTCGTCGTGGAGCCGGAAGCGCTTGCTCATCAGGCGCCAGGTCTCGCCGGGCTCGCCGGTCGCGTCCACCCGGACCAGCCAGCGCTCGCCCGGCGCGACGACGAGGTGATCGACCTCGTAGGGCTCGGCCAGCCAGCCTCCGTCCGTGCCGACCACGCTCAGCGTGTGGCCCTCCAGGTAGAGGTCGAAGAATCGGGCGTTGGCGGCGTTGACCAGGCGCAGCAGCACGGTCTGGCCCTGCGTCAGGCTCACCAGCCGGTCGGCCTGGCCGTTGACCATCAGCAGGTTCCCCAGCCGGCCCATGAGCTGCATCATGTCCGTGTCGGGCGGCATGATCTGGCTCGTGTCCTCGTCGAGCAGGATGTCGTCGAGGACCAGGGGGAGCTCACAGTCTGCATGCCCCTCGTCGGCCGCGCGCACGATGATCCCGCCGTAGAGGCCGCGCTCCAGCGTGGTGTCCGTGCTCATGTGCGGGTGGTACCAGTAGAACCCGGTGTCCTGGAGCGCGAGCTCGTAGGTGAAGCTCTCGCCGGGCGCGACCGGGTCCATCATCTGCATGATCCCGTCCATCTCGGGGCTGACGCGGAGGCCGTGCCAGTGCAGGGTCAGGTCCTGGTCGGTGTCGTTGGTGAAGTTGACGCGCAGGGTCTGGCCCACGGTCGCCTCGAAGAGCGGCCCCGGGACCATGCCGTTGAACGCGAGCCCGTCCTCCAGCGGCACGCCCGTGCCCGGGTCCCAGGCCAGCGCCGCCGCGCTGAGGTCGACCTCCACGACGTCTTCGGAGGGGTCCAGGTCTTCGGCGGCGGTGTAGCCGCAGGCCTCCGGCGTCCGGGGCTCGCCCGTGTCGTCGACCGGACCGCTGTCGTCGACCGGATCGCTGTCGTCGACCGGGCTCGTCTCGCCCTCGTCTTTCCCCGTACACGCGCTGAGCAGGAGCAGGATGGTGGCGATGCGCATGAATCCCCCTTCGTGTCTCTCCCGCAGAACATAGCCCCTGCCGCGTCGCGGAGAAGCGCGGGCGAGCGCGGGGACGCTGTGATCAGATACATCACACTGTGATGCAATTGATCACATGTGCGGCGTCGGCGGGACGGGTCAAGTTGCGTCTGGAGGTCCATCCAGCATGCTCACCCTGCTCCTGCTCCTGGCCTGCTCCGGGGGCTCCAACACGAAGGACAGCGCGAACACCGACGACAGCGCCAACACCGACGACAGCGCCAACACCGACGACAGCGCGAACGGCGACGACACCGCGGCGGAGACCGGGGGCGCCTGCGAGGCCATGAGCTCGGGCGACGACTGGGCCTGGAACGGCGAGTGCCCCCAGATGACCACGCCCTGCGACATCGTGGTGGACGGGTGCTCGCTCACCATCGACTACGAGGAGGACGGGGGCATGACCATGGGCATGCCCTACGCCGGCACCATCGAGGGGAGCACCGTCATCTTCGAGGACGGCGACAGCGTGACCGGCTGCGTGGGCACCCTGGAGACCGCCGACAAGCTGACGGGCACCTGCGACGGCGGGTGTACCTTCACCTTGAGGCGATAGGCCTACTCCTCCACCGCCGGGCCCACGACCCGCTCGGCGGCGGTCACGAAGGCCGTGTACGCCTCCTGGCTGAAGAGCAGGAAGAGGATCTCGTCGAGGCCGGCGCCGTGCTCGCGGCAGGTGCGGAGCGCGATCTCGGCGCCCACCTCCAGCGGGCAGCCGTAGGCCCCGCAGGAGATCGCGGGGAAGGCCACCGTGCGGAGCTGGTGGGCGCGGGCCAGATCCAGCGAGCTCCGGTAGGCGCTGGTCAGGAGCGCGGGGGCGTCGGGCGCGCCCCAGACCGGGCCGACCGTGTGGATGACGAAGCGCGCGGGCAGGCGGAAGCCCGGCGTCAGGCGCGCGTCCCCGGTGGGGCAGCGCACGCGGGGGCGCTGCTCGGGGATCTCGTAGCAGGCGGCGAGCAGATCGGGGCCGGCGGCACGGTGGATGGCGCCGTCCACCCCGCCCCCGCCCAGCAGGGTCTCGTTGGCGGCGTTGACGATGGCGTCCACCTCCGCGGCGGTGAGATCGCCCTGCGCGAGGGTGAGGAGGGTGCCGCCGGTCAGCTCGTAGCGCTTCATGGAAGGAGGGTTAACCGCCACGCCGGGCGGGCGTCAGGGGGCCAGCGCCCGCCGGATCGGCTCCGAGAGCTCCGCGCCCACCACCCGCGCCCCCTCCCGCGAGAAGTGCAGGTTGTCGCTGAACCACGCGGGCTGCGCCCAGGGTCCGTAGCGCGCCTCCAGGTCCACCACGCCCGCCCCGGTCTCAGCGGCGACCGCGCGGATGACGGGATCGGCGGTGGAAGGCGCGCGCAGCGGCAGGGCGTCCAGGTCCAGCGAGCGCCGCCAGTGCGCGAGCGCCGCCTCCCGGTCCCCGCTGGCCTGCGCCTGCTGGAAGCGCAGCCAGGCCGTGATCGCGCCGTCCCCACAGGCCTGCTCGGCGGTGGCCAGGCGCCGCTCCAGCGCGCCAGGACCGCTGATGATCTTGAGCGCCCGGGCGCAGTCGGGGTGGTCGGTGACCAGGGTGCCCGTGGGGGGGAAGCCCGGGTTTCGGAGCATCGTGCACAGCAGGACGGGCGCGGGCGAGGCGCGCACGGCCTGGGTGAGATCCTGTCGAAAGCGGGCCTCCACCGCGTCCCGCACGCGAAACGCCAGATCGTCCTCGATCGCGTTCACCGCCGCGCGCGGTCGGTCGGCGAAGCTCGCGCCCCGCGGCGCGCGCGCCAGCAGGCCGTGGATCCAGCTCGCCCCCAGCAGGCGGTAGATCGGGGTCATCCACAGGCGGGTGCCCGAGATGGCGCCGCGGAAGACGTCGTTGTTGTACTCGTTGTGGCCGCTGTAGATCACGACGAGGTCGGGGTGGACGGCCTCGAGGTCGGCGGCGAGCCGCCCGATCCCCGCGGCGCTGAGCCCGGTGACGCCGAAATTCAGCACGTCCAGCTCGGGGCTCGCCTCGGCGACCGCGTCGGCGAAGGCGTAGGGGATGGGGTGGACCCCGGTCTGCCGCACGGAGCTCTCGCCGAGGAAGACCACGCGCCTGCGACCCTCGGGCGCCCGCGCGCGCACCCGCAGGTCCGCGTCCTCGCCGGGCTGGCAGTCGAGCCGGGCGTGGTCCGGGCCGTCCGCCTGCACGCGGCACTTGTCGATGCGGGCGAGCGCGTCGTAGGGTGGCGGGGAACCGAGGATCGCCCGCAGCAGGAGCTCGACACCCCCGAGGACGAGGACGAGCGTGAGGAGGCTGAACAGCGCCTTGCGCCCGGGCCCTCCCGAGCCCAGGAGCCGCCGCGCGCGCCGGAGCCGCCTGCCCATCCTCGGGCCCTCCCGGCCGCTGACCTTAGCACGCTCGCCCGCGGAGGAGGGCCCTCAGCCGTCGTACCAGGCCGGGGTCACGAGCTGCTGGTAGGTCTCCACCTTGAGCGGGTTCAGCCGATCCTTGATCGCGTCCACGGCCATGGCGGTGCTGACCTTGAGGAACCAGATGTACATGTCCCGCTTGTAGGGCACGCGGCTGAACAGCCCCCGCAGCATCCAGGGCGTGTTCACGAACTGCTTGTTCATCCGGTACAGGGCCTGGGCGATCTCGTCGCGGGTCATGTACTGGCTGTCCAGCACGGGCGAGAGCCAGTCGAAGTCGTCGAAGTCGTCCTCGGTGATCCAGCCCTCGCGGATGGCCTCGTCGTAGATGGGCGTGCCCGGCACCGGGGTGATGGGGTGGAAGGCCGGGAAGTCCACGTCCAGCTTCTTGGCCAGCGCCACCTGGCGCTCCAGGCTGGCCGGGCTCTCGTCCTTGGTGCCGACGATGAAGGTGGCCTGGATGAAGACCTCCGGGTAGCGCTCCTTGAAGATGCGGATGGCCTGCTCGGCCACGCCGCCCGCGTAGAAGCGCTTGTCCAGCAGCCCGAGCGTGTCGTCCTCGGCGCGCTCCACCCCGATCAGGATGTGCGAGAGCCCCGCGCGCACCAGCCCCTCCAGGATGCCCTTCTCCTCGTCGCGCACGATGCCGTCGGCCCGCATGAAGGCGAACCACTTCGTCTTCATGCCGCTCCGCAGCATGCGGTCGGCGAAGGCGGCGTTGAAGCGCGGGTCGATGTTCCAGCTCTCGTCCACCCACACATACGAGCGCTTGCCGAAGCGGTGGTAGAGCAGCTCGATCTCTTCGAAGGTCTTGTCCACGCTCTTGCTGCGCCAGCGCGGGGAGAGCTTCGCGTTGCCCGCCTCGTCGTACTTGCGGTCGGCCATGGTGGTCCACCAGGCGCAGAAGCTGCACTTCGACACGCAGCCGCGGCTGTGGTGGATGGTGGTGCCGCCCGGGGAGAACAGGTATCTGCTCTTCCCATACAGATGCATGGGCATGAGGTCGTAGGCGGGGATGGGGAGCGTGTCCAGGTCCTGCACCAGCTTGCGCGGGCGGGAGCGGACCATGCGCTCGCCGTCCCAGTACGCGATGCCGTCCACGCTGCTGAGATCGCGGTTCTGCTTCGCCAGCTCCTTGCACAGCTCGACGATGGTGATCTCGCCCTCGCCGATGACGACCACGTCGATGGGGCTCTGGCCGCTCACGTAGCGGTGGGAGAGGTTCGTGAAGTGCGCCCCGCCCGCCACGCGCACCGCCCGGGGGATGGCCTCCTGGCAGAGCTTGAAGAAGCGCATCGCCTCGCTGGCGTAGAGCGCGTGGTTCTCCCCGCAGCCCACCACGTCCGGGTCGATGCGCTTCAGCTCGTCGGCCAGCGTGCGCCAGCCGATGTGCAGCGGCATGCAGTCCAGCACGTGGACCTCGATCCCCGCCTCGCGCAACGGCGCGGCCAGGGCCGGGAGCGCCTGCTGGAGGAGGAAGTTGTCGCCCTCGCTGGTGAAGGGCCAGTAGCGACGGGGGGGCTGGACGAGGAGCACGCGCATACTTCGACCATAGCCCCGCCAGGGGGGAGGTGGAAGCGGGTTCGTGGGAGATGGCTCCGCCGCGCCGCCTGAGCCGCCTCCAGCCTCAAGCTCAGACCGGCCGCGCCGCGAAGACCCAGTCCTCCCCGAAGCGGATGCCGCCCTCCAGGGCGCAGATCTTCAGCGCGCGCTCTCGCAGCTCGGCGATGGCGGCCTCCATGGCCTTCGCCAGCCCGCGATCGTTGAAGAAAGGCAGCTTGCGCGTACACACGTCCAGCTGTCCGTTGATGAAGCGCTCGCGGTAGACGATGGGGAAGCTCCGCGCCTCCTCCACCCGGAAGCCGCTCTGCTCCAGGTGGCGGACCACCCAGTCCAGCGGGTACTCGCGATAGCAGCGGTGGCTGGCCAGCAGGATGCAGGCGTCGCGCATGCGCGCGATCTCCAGGATGATCCGGCCGCCGGGGGTCTCGGCCGTGTCCGGGTAGGGCGCGAGGCCCACGCCGTAGAGCACGCCGCCTGTGTGCGGACGCAGGCGCGCGAAGAGCCGGTCCTGGAAGTAGGGGGCGAAGCCGTCGATGGCGCCCAGCAGGTAGTCCGCCAGCACCACGTCGTAGATCTCCCCGTGCAGCAGCGTGGGGTCCGTCCAGTTGCCCGTGATCACGCGGTCCTGGGGGCGCATGCGCTCGCGCTGCTCGTGCTTCATGGCGCGCTCGCGGGCGAGGTCCCCGGTGACGGCGGTCCAGCGGGTCGTGGGGAGCCCGACCACCCAGTGGAGCGAGTGCGAGCCCGTGCCGGCGTCGAGCACGGCCCCCCAGGGTCGGTCGCCGTGCAGGCGCGTGAGCGTGTCGAAGAGGAGATCACCCATGGCGTATCCGAATCGGGGATGAATGATGCGTCATTCACGATAACCGGGCGCGGGCCGCGATCGCGCCCCCGGGGTATGCGTCGGGCCATGAAGAAGGTCCTGCTCGCCCTTGCACTGTGCGCCGCGTACGCGGGCCTGGTGGTCTGGCCCTCGTACCAGGCCGTGTACGGCACGAAGAATGGCCGGGACTTCGCCACCTATCACTACGCCTGGACGGTGGCGGCCGACGGCGGCGACCCCTACGACATGGCGGAGCTGACCGAGAACGCCCGCCAGGAGGGGATCCGGCGCACGGTCAACCCCTACTTCTACCCGCCGCCCTTCCTGCTCACGATGGCCTGGGACGACGGGCTCAGCCTGCCGGCCGCCTACCGCGTCTACTACTGGATGAACCACGCGGCGCTGGCGGGCGTGCTGCTGGTCCTCTGGCGCTGGCTCCAGGCCCCGCCGCTCCTGCTGGCCGGGCTGGCGATCACCTACGGGCCCCTGCCGGACAACCTGAAGATGGGGCAGGCCAACCTCATCGTCCTGCTCTTCCTGGCGCTCGCCCTCTGGCGGCGGAGCGGGCTCGCGCTGGGCGTCGCGGGCATGGCCAAGATGTCGCCGGCCCTCTTCGTGTTCGGGTGGGCGGCCCAGCGGAGGTGGATGCCGGTCGCCCTGTCCGCCGCCACCGCCCTCGCGCTGACGCTGGCCACCCTGCCCCTGCTCGGCCCGGAGATCCAGCTCCGCTTCTACACCGAGGTGCTCCCGCGCTTCGCCGGCGGGCCCTACCACGAGCTCACGGTCCCCATCACGCTCACGGCCAACCACTCCATCCCCGATCTGTTCAACCAGCGCTGGCCGGGGCCGGACGGCTTCACGCTCTCCCGCACCGCGCGGACCCTCTCCGGGATCACCAACCTCGCGCTGCTGGGCGGGCTCTGCTGGCTCGGCCGGAAGGAGCGCGACACGCTGGGCGACGCGGGCGTGCTGGGGGCCATGACGGTGCTGATGGTGATCACGCCCGTCTACGCCTATGAGCACCACCTCGTCTTCCTGCTGCTGCCGCTCGCGGTGGTGGGCACGGCGCTGCTGCGCGGGCGGCTCCGCCCCTGGGCCTGGGCGCCCGCGGGGCTCATGTACGCCCTCCTGGCCCACCCGCTCACCTGGCGCGGGCCGATGACCAAGGCCCTGCCGGCGCTCTCCTGGTTCTTCCAGGAGGTGAAATTCTTCGGCGCGGCGCTGCTCATGCTCCTGTGCGTGGGCGTGGCGCTGAGCGGGGGCGCGGTCAAGGCGGGCAAGGACGCCGGCCGGCTGAAGAAGAAGGACGCGAAGAAGAAGGCCGAGGGCAGGAAGGCGCCCAAGCCCTGATCAGCCCTTCCGAAACCACGGGAAGAAGGCCGAGGTGCGCCGGATGTACTCGGCGTACTCCGGCCGCCGCTCCACGATGGTCTTCTCCAGCAGGGCCACGCCCGAGACGCGCAGCAGCAGCGTGGACATCACGATCGGCGCCACGATCGTCCAGGGCGCCACCCTGGCCGCCAGCCCCCACAGCCCCCACCAGACCATGAAGTCGCCAAAGTAGTTGGGGTGCCGCGTGTAGCGCCACAGCCCCTGGTCCATGACCTTGCCCTTGTTCGCCGGGTCGGCCTTGAAGCGCGCGAGCTGCCAGTCCCCCACCGCCTCGAAGAAGAGGCCGATGAAGAAGGCGAGCAGGGCGAGCGCCTCCGTGAGCCCCAGCGGCGGGCCCGGTCGGAAGGCGATGGCGTTCAGCGGCAGCGAAACCAGCAGGATCAGCGCGCCCTGCAGGCCGAAGACGATGTACAGGCTGCGCCAGCGGAAGGAGGGCCCCCAGCGCGCCCGCATCTCGCGGTAGCGGTAGTCCTCGCCCTTGCCGTGATTTCTCCAGTACAGGTAACCGCCCAGGCGCAGCGCCCAGAGCGTGGCCAGCCCCACCGCCAGCCAGCCTCGCGGCGAGGGCACGCCCAGCGCGAGGCAGACCCAGGCCACCACAGCGAAGCCGGGTCCCCAGAAGATGTCGACCACGCTGACGTCCTCGTGCTTCAGGCTGTACAGCCAGAGCAGGAGCAGCAGGGCGGAGAGGACGGTGGCGCTGGCGAGCAGCCCGGTGAGCATGAGGGATCTCCTGCACGGTGGTTAACGTCGGCCGGAGCCCGCGCACGATCTCCTTGGAGGTCCTCATGTTCGAGACCGTCGCCGTCGCTCGCCCCGCCGATCCGAGGCGCCGCGCCACCTCGCTGGCCATCACCCTGCTGCTCAACGGGGCCCTGCTGGGCGCTGGTGCCCTGCTCACCGCCCGCGTGGTCGAGCAGGTCGCCCCCGCCGAGCCCCCCGCCGTCCTCACCTTCCTGGAGGCCGCCCCGCCGGGGCCTCCCGCGCCCCCCGGGCCCCCCGCCCCCGCGCCTCGCGCCCACCGCGCCGCCGCCCCCGCCCCCGAGCCCTCCCCCGAGCCCTCCCCCGAGCCCTCCCCCGAGCCGGTCGCCGAGGCCGCCGGCCTCCAGACCGACGCGCTCAGCGACGGCGGGCCCGAGGGCGGCGAGGGCGAGGGCGAGGGCGAGATCGGGGGTGGTGGTGGCGGTGGTGGCGGCGGTGGCGACATCACCCGAGCCGTCCACTGGTCGGAGGTCAAGGTCCGCCGCCGCGTGGAGCCCCGCTACCCCGAGGCCGCGCGCTCGCTGGACATTGACGACGCCCGCTGCTCGCTGCGCTTCGTCATCGACGAGAAGGGTGAGCCCGTGGACGTCGTCCCCCGCTCCTGCCACGCCGTCTTCCAGCCCTCCGCGCTGGAGGCCGCCTGGCAGTGGCGCTTCTACCCGATGAAGGTGGGCGGCAAGGCGGTGCGGGCCACCTTCGATCTGCAGATCGTCTACCGGCTCCGGTGAGCGGCGAGCCCCCACGCTCCGAGCGCCTCCCGGTCTCCGAAGGGCAGCGCCAGGAGCTCCAGAGGCGCATCACCGAGCACGACGATGATCCGTCCACCGCGCTGAAGTGGGAGGATCTCGCGGCAGAGCTGCTCGGCGACCCATGAAGCGCCGTCTGGTGTTCAGCTTCGTGGCGACTGGAGCCGCGCGTGGCACGCTCGGCCCGGAGCGCGCCTGGGGATTACCAGCCCACGCCGATCCAGCCGTCGCCGTCACGCTCCAGGCTGACGGCGCCGCGCTCGGCGGCGGCGTCGGGGTCGGCCAGGATCACCTGGAGCTCAGAGAGATCCAGCGTCTGCGGGGGCTGGCCAGGGAGGGTCAGCGTGGCGGGCCCGCCGAGCTCGAGCACCAGCTCGACCGCGCCCTCAGGCACGGGCAGGGGATCGCGGAGATCCAGTCCGGGATCGATGTCCAGCGTGGTCTCCTGACCGTGGATGTCCACGGCGTGGACGGCGTAGACCGGGCCGGAGACGCGGGCGTGGGAGGGTCGGACCGGCGGGCGGGCGCTCTGCAGGCTGGGGCGGACGGTCTGGGTCAGGGCGCGGGCGGTGCCCTGGGTGGGGTGCAGCTTGGAGTTGCCGTCGATCCATCCGCCCGCCCAGGCGAGTCCCGTGAGCAGGAGGGTGAGGGCGAGGAGAAGCGTGGGGCGTCGGGGCATCAGGGGACCTCCAGGGCGGGACCCGGGAGGCCGCGGGCTAACGCCGCCTTCGCCTCCGGGTCCAGGTGGGCTCGAGGGGCTCGGTGAGCGGGAAGATCTGGTTGGCGCTGATCAGCACGGTGGCCGGGGAGGCCCCGCCCGCCGCGATGCGCTCCTGGGCCTGGATCATCTCGGCCTGCAGGGCTGTCCGGTAGCGCTCGACCGCCGCCTGAACGGGCTCCGCCGCGCGCTCGGGGAGCGCCAGCACCCAGCCGCAGAAGCGTTGCCCCACGAAAGGCAGACGCAGCTCGCGCTGCATCGCCCACAGCACGCTGTCGTGCAGCGCGAAGCGGGCGAGCTGTTGCTCGGCCTCGGGGAGCGCTATCTTCGGCTCTGCAGGCTCGGGCGGACCCTCGGGCTGCGGGACCAGCAAGCCGGTGTTCAGCAGGGCCTCGAGCAGCTCCTTCGCCTCGTGTACCAGCACCCGCCCGCCCAGGATCTGGGCCACCCAACCCGGCCGCTCCTGAAAGGAGGGCAGGTGGGCCAGCGCCCAGATCACGCGCGGCGCCCAGTGGGCCGCGACCCGCCAGCGATCTCCGTCCAGCGTCCGAACCCCCTGCGCGAGGGCGTAGCTCAAGAGGGCGTGGTGCTCGCGGGCCTTGTCCTCGGGGTCCGTGGCCAGGGCGTAGCGCGTGAGCCCCTCCAGGTAGGCGGCCTCGGAGGCGTTCAGGCCGTAGGCCCGGACAAGGCCCGGGATGTGCTCTCGCCGCGGAGGTGTCGTGCCTTTGGCGAGGGCATGCGCCAGGGATCGGCTGACCCCCATCTGCTTGCCCATCCAGGTCGCGCTGCTCGCCTTGTCTCGCCGCTTGCGCCAGGCGATCCATTCCTGGGCGAAGGCGTGAAACGCGGTCGTGGCGTACAGGCACGGGCGACCGTCCGCGCGGGGTGCGGGAGAGGAGACCTCGAGAGGGACCTTAGTCCCAGGCTGGCGCGCTCGCAAGGAAGGAGGCCAGCTCTGCTCGGCCACACCGTCGTCGGCGAGCCACTCGGCCATGCGCACCTGCTCGACCTGGACGCAGACGAGCTGGCGCACGGGCTCACCGAGCGTGGCCTGCACCACCTCGGAGAGCGCCTCCTCCAGCCGGTCGAGCAGCGCGCAGGCCCCGCGCTCAGCGGGCTCGTCGGCGGTCCAGGTCATGGCCCACAAGGTGCGCTCCTCGGCGCGCAGGCGGAGCTGGACGTCGCGCGCCAGATCCAGCCGTCCGTGCCAGCCCACCGTACTCAAAGACTCTGGACGGCCCGGTGGCGCCAGCGCCAGCATCCGCGCCGAGCGAAACGCGCCAACGCTGGCCCCTTCTTCCAGGGCCGTGCAGGCCGCATCCAGCGCGTCAGGCGGGACGGGAGTTCGCAGCAGGGGCTCCAGCGCGGCGGGGCTCATCTCCGCGCCCTGCGTGCGCAGGAGCGCCAGCGTGGGCAGCAGCATCGCCTCCACCGCGCCAGGCACCGGGTCGCGGCGCAGCAGGTCCTGAATGCCCGTGACAGGGATGTGCAGCCCCGTGGCGTGGGTCTCCCACACGGACAGGCGCGCCTCGCGCCGGTTTTCGTCGGTGGCGTTCTGCAGCACGACCATGCGGCGGAGGTGCTCCAGCTCCAGCTCGGTGGAGCACCCCAGGGCGCGGCCCAGACCGGGGACCTGATCGAGCTGCGCGGGCGCGCCGTCGCGCAGATTGAAGACCTGCTCGGGCGTGCAGCCGACGTGCCGCGCCACCCAGCGCGCCAGACGGGTCGGCTGACCGTCCGAGCAGCGCGCGAACCAGTCCACCAGGAAATCCTGGAGATCCGTGTACTGAAACAGGTTCAGGCCCGACTTCAGGTCCATACCTGCGCAGGCTACGGGAGCCTCGGAGCGGAGATCAAGCTGTGGGTGGAAGAAATCGTCCAGGATTTTTGAGCGCGAACGCGGGGTGGGCGGAGAACTCCGAGCGTGTGCGGGTCTTGGGGAGAGCCCCTACCTTCAACTGGCACCCAAGGAGCTCACCCCCATGTCCGACACGCCCCTCCTGGAAGACGCCGAGGCCATCCGCATGCTCTGGGACAACACGCTCGTGTTCGACACCCAGGCGAACCAGCTCGCCGGGCTCACCGGCCGCCTGATCCACACCGTCCGCCGCTTCGCCCAGGGCGTGGTTGACGACCAGCCCGAGGATCCCCGCGAGCTGCTCACCGAGCTCGGCGCCGCCCTGGAGACAGGCATCGCCCTCGAGCGCACGCAGGCCGGGCTCGCCGAGGCGCTGTCCAGCCTGAGCTTCGCCTGGTCGCCGCGCCCGCCCGAGTCCGAGCCCGTCCAGCTCGCGGCGCTCCGCTCCCTGCGCGAGCGCCTGCGCGCCCGAAGCCGCGCGCGTTGGCGTCCGAACCCTCCTTGAACCCTCCGCGCCGACGCGGAGACCGCCTTCGACGTCCTCCGGGCCCTCCACGTCGGCGCGGGGCCTTCACCAAACGCCTGGCGTACGGTTCGCCCCCCGCTGGACACCCCTTGACCTGCTGACTCCTGCTCACCGCGCGCGGCGCGCTCGGCAAGCGGGGCGGATCTCCCGCAAGAGGAAAAAAGCAGCGAGCCCCCACGCCCCGAGCCCCTGCTATCCTCTCGGCTCGGAGGCCCCCCCATGAGATCTGCTCTGCTCGCGCTCGCGCTCGCGCTCCTGCCCGGCTGTGACGACACCCTCTTCGGCAAGCTCCCCTCCACCGGCGAGGGCGAGGGCGAGGGCGAGGGCGAGGGCGAGGGATGGTGTGGGGTGGAGGCCATCTTCGAGGACCAGTGCGTGAGCTGCCACGGCGGGCCCTCCGGCTCGGGCGGGCTGGATCTGGTGACCGACCCCTACGCGGCGATCGTCGGCGTGGAGAGCGCGCTGTACACAGGCCAGATCCTGGTGGTCGCCGGCAGCGCGGACGGCTCGCTGCTCTACCACAAGGTCGCCGGCACCCAGAGCGCGGACCAGGGCTCAGCCATGCCGCTCCCCGCTGGCCTCTCGGCCGCCGACGCGGCCACCGTCGCCGCCTGGATCGACGCGGGCGCCAGCGCCCACTGCAGCGGCGGCACCGAGACCGGCGAAACGGGCGACACGGGCACCACGAAGTACCACCCCGACGGCTACGAGGCCGCCGAGGTCCACGGCCTGGAGGCCAAGCTGGGCGCGCAGACGTGTACAGACTGCCACGGCGCCGATCTCACGGGCAGCGGGGCCGCCAGCTCCTGCGACGAATGCCACGAGGAGGGATGGCGGACGAACTGTACCTTCTGTCACGGCGGCACGGAGACCACCGGCGGCGCGCCCCCCGAGGACATCGACGGCGAGACCACCACCTCGCTGCTCAGCTTCCCCCAGCACACCGTCCACGTCTCGGTCACCGACGTCAAGGCCGCCTTCGACTGTGACACCTGTCACCAGACGCCCACGGACGTGCTCTCCATCGGCCACGTCTTCGTAGATGACGACACGCCCGCGGTGGCCGAGGTGGATCTGTCCGGCGGGCTCTCGTCGGCGGGCACCTGGGACGGGGCCACCTGCTCCAACCTCTACTGCCACGGCGACGGGCAGGGGGACGACGGCGAGATCTCCATCACCGACAGCATCGACGACTGCGTCTCCTGCCACCCGCACCAGGACAGCGGCTCGGCCGGCTGGTCCCGGATGAGCGGCGCCCACAACCGGCACCTGTCCGAGGGCACCGGCTTCGAGTGCGGCGACTGCCACAAGGGCGTGGTCGACATGTGGGAGCCGATCACGGACGTGGACCTGCACGTCAACGGCGCGCCCGACATCGAGCTGGTCGGCATGATGAGCTGGGACGAGGACGCCGAGACCTGCACGGGCGAGTGCCACTACGAGGAGCACGAGGCGCGCTGGTGGTACGACTACTAATAAATTAGTTTTGCCCCAGGGCCCGCCGCACGGCCTCGGCGCGGGACAGGACCACCCTGCGCAGGGGCGCCCAGCGGGGGTGCTCGCGCAGGGGCGCCAGCACGGGGCAGCGGTCCATCCAGGCCAGATCGTGCAGGTTGGAGGCGACGGCCCACTCGATGGCGTCCAGGGCGGCCTCGGGCTCGCCCAGCGCGCTGAGCACCTCAGCGGTGTACTGGCTGCGCACGGCCCGCACCAGCGGGTGCAGGCGCAGGTTCTGGCCACCGTTGCTCGCGCGCAGCTCCGGCGGGAGGGCCTCGCCGCGGCGGACGGCGCGCCAGGCCAGGATCACCTCGTAGATGGCGCGCCCCTGCGGGTTCTGCGGCTCGGGGAGCTCGGCGCTCCCGGGGAGGGAGCCCGACCACCACACGGCCAGGCGCTCGCTGAGCGCCCCGATGAGCAGGCGGGCCTCGTCGGAGTCCGCGGGCCCAGCGCTCAGGAGGGCGGGGATCTCGTCGAGCGTCCCCATCAGCGCGAGCCCCCGGGCCAGGTCCATGCGGGAGAGGTGGTGGGCGGGGTCGAGGCCCGCCGCGGCGCGCAGGTGCGGCAGGGCCTCCACGATCCGGTCCGCCTCCAGGAGCTGGTTGCCCAGCATCTGCTGGGCGCGGGCGAGGCCGGGGCTCAGGCGCACGGCGCGCTGGAGGGCGGCGGCGGCGGCCGGGTGATCGCCGCCGTAGAGGCGGACGTGGGCCATCGCCACCCAGCCCTCGCCGGCCTCGGGCTCCAGCGAGATGGCCCGCTCCGCCGCGGCGCGGGCGCGCCCCAGGCTGGCCGAGCGCGCGGCGTCCCCGCCCGCGTCGTAGAAGGTGTCGCGCGCCACCGCCATCGCCAGGGCGGAGAGCAGGCGGGCGTCGTCGGGGGCGAGCGTGAGCGCCTCCTCAAACAGCGCGGCGGCCCGCTGGGTCCCGCGATCCCAGCCCGTGCGCATGGCCGTGCGCCCGCGCAGGTAGAGGTCCAGGGCCGCCAGCGGCAGCGCCCCGCCCGCCCGCGCCGGCAGCGAGGCCGCCAGCGCCTCCGCCAGGCCGCGGGCGATCCCGTCCATCGCCGCCAGCGAGGCGCCCAGCCCGCAGGTGACCCGGGTGGCCCAGACCTGGAAGCCGTCGCTCACCGTGATCGCGCGGACCCGCAGCCGCAGGCTCTCGCCCTCCTGGCGGACGCTCCCGCTGACCACCACGCCCACGCCCAGCGCGCGCCCGATCTCCTGCGGATCCCCGGCCCGCGCCGCCAGCACGCTCCGCAGCGGTCGCACCTTCAGGGCGCAGGTCGCCGTCAGCGCGTCGATGAGCTCCTCGGTCAGCGCCTCCGCGCTCTCCCCCGCCAGCCCCTCGGCCCGCAGCGGGAGCACGGCCACCGTGGTCGCGCCGCTCATCGGGACGGTCGGCGCGGACCGCGAGGGCCCCGCCCCCGACTCACCCGGATCGACCCGCCCCAGCGCGGCCAGCAGGGCCTCGGCGTCGGCGAAGCGGTCCTCCGGCGAGGGCGCGAGGCAGCGCAGCACCGCGGAGGCCAGGGCGTCCGGCACGCTCGTCAGCGGCCCGGGATCCGGCGGGGTGTGCAGCACGCTCGCCAGGCGCCGGAGGTCGGGCTCCCCCGGGCGCAGCCGCCGACCGCTCAGCAGCTCATAGAAGACCGCGCCCAGCCCGTAGAGGTCGGCCCGCGGGTCCAGCGGCGCGCCCAGGAGCTGCTCCGGGGCGGCGTAGGCGGGCGTCCCCAGCGGCAGCCCGGTCGAGCCCCCCAGCGCGCGCGCCACGCCGAAGTCGGCGATCACCAGCCGATCCTCCTGGGTGAGCAGCAGGTTGTCCGGCTTGAGATCGCAGTGCAGCACCCCCGCCCGGTGCGCCGCCGCCACGCCCTCCGCCGCCTGCCGCAGCAGGTGGAGCGCGCGCGCCGGAGAGGGCGGCCCCTCCACGGCCAGCATGCGCCGCAGGCTGCGCCCCGGCACGTACTCCATGGTGAGGAAGGTCTCGCCCTCGTGCTCGCCGAGATCGTAGGTGCGCACGACGTTGGGGTGCAGCACCCGGCGGGCCAGCTTCACCTCCGCGCGGAAGCGGGCCATCAGCCCCGGCACGCCCACGCGCTCCTCGTTGAGCGCCTTGAGCGCCACGACCTCGTCCAGCGCCACGTCCCGCACCTTGTAGACGTGACCCATCGCGCCCGCGCCCAGCAGACCCAGCACCTCGTAACGCCCATAGATCCTGGGCGTCTGGCCAGGCGTGTCCGCGCTCTGCGTCAGGACGAGCAGGTCGTCCTGCGTGGCGTCGGCGGAGAGGTGGATCGTGGGCGTCGCGGACATGGCCTGCCTGGGGAGGGGCTGCCTGAAGAGGTGCCCTGGGAGGATAGCCCCGCTAAGGGCGCCGCGCGAGATCGTGTTGTCGCGCTCGCGCTGCACAGCCTGCACAGCCTGCACAGCCTGCACAGCCTGCACAGCCTGCACAGCCTGCACAGGACAGCGCGCGCTGTGCAGGCCTTGGGAGACCTCACCGTGCTGGCGGAGCCGGGCGGGGCGCCCAGGAGGCTGGCACGGGCCTTGCATTACCTCCCAGCGTCCGGAAGACACGGACCCCAACCCCAACACCAGCCTCGAAGGCTCTCTTCGAGGAGAGAGGTACACCATGGCCAACGCCCCTGTCTACAAGTCCGCCGACCTCAGCTCCAACCGCTCCTCCGCCCTGCCGGCCAACACGCTCCAGATCGTCTGCTTCTACGACGGCAAGGGCGAGGCCGCGCTCTCCTTCGAGACCGTGGACAGCGCGGGCAACAGCACCTGGACCACCGTGAAGGGCATCCCCAAGTTCGACACGAAGATCGTGACGGCCGAGTACAGCATCGAGGGCTGCACCCCCACCGGCAACTTCGTCGTCGAGGGCGTGACCGCCGACGGCGTGGTGGACGGGCTCGCCTTCGGGCTGCTCTGGCGGGACGCGCGGAGCTGCTACCACATCCTGCGCAGCAACTCGTCGAGCCTGGTCAGCGCCGCCTGCTTCGTCAGCGCCTGGCCGCTGGGAATGGACAACACGGTCTTCGCCAGCCGCGTCCCCCAGGTCACCGACGGCTACGCCCGCGGCACCGCCTTCGCCGTGATCAGCGGCGCGAAGCTGGTGGCCAACGGCAAGCACAGCCTCACCGTGTACTGAGGCTCACCGTATACTGAGGCTCACCGTGTACTGAGGCCGCCCGGGGCTGCTACCATGCTCCGATGGCGAGCGACGACGAGGGCGGAGCGCGGACGCTGGCAGGCGGGCGCTTCGCCTGCGCGGCGCGGATGGGCGCGGGCGCGCAGGGAGAGGTGTGGAGCGCGACGGACACGCTGACCGGCGAGCCGGCGGTGGTCAAGATCGTGCGCCACCCCCTCCCTGCGGCCCGCGCCCGTCTTCGTTGGGAGGTCGCCGCGTTGCGGGGCCTGCGCGCGCCGGGCGTGGTGCGGCTCCTGGACGCCGACGAGGAGCCCGAGCGGCTCTGGCTGGCGATGGCGCGGGTGGAGGGCTCGCCCTTTCCGGGTCCGCTCCCCCCGCGCTGGGATCGGCTGGCGCCCGCGGTGGAGGCCGCGCTGGGTGCGCTGGCGGCGGTCCACCGTCTGGGCCTGGTCCACGGGGACCTGAAGCCCGCCAACCTGCTGGTGCGGGCTGACGGGCTCCCCGTGCTGGTGGACTTCGGGCTCAGCGCGGAGGCGGGCGGCCGCTCGGATGGCGCGGGGACCCCCCGTTATCAGGCGCCCGAGCAGGCGGCGGGCGAAGAGGTGGACGGGCGGGCGGACCTGTACGCGCTGGGCAGGATGGTGCTGGAGGCGCTGGACGGCGATCCCGACCCACAGGATGACGTTATATCGGCGTTACAGCTCATGTGTTCGGCGGATCCCGAGGACCGGCCCGCCAGCGCGGGCGAGGCGCTGCGCCGCCTGGGCCTGGACGGGCGGGCGCGGGTGGAGGCGGCGATGGCGCGCCTGCTCCCCGCCGACGAGACATGGCGTGAGTCAACGTTACAGCTTCTGTTTCATGGACATCAGCGCGTGCTTCACCTCCCCGAGGACGGCGCGCGGGCCCTCTGGCTCAGGACCGGCGGGGATCGCGGGCGGGTGGCCGAGGTGCTGGCGGCCTGGGTGCGCGAGGGCCTGGCGAGCTGGGAGCAGGGGCGGATCTCGCTCGCCAGAGCCTCGCTGGACGCGCTCGCCGGGGCGGCCTGGCCCTCCGGGGAGGCTCGCGCGGACGGGCTCGACCCGGAGGACGCCGCCTGGCTGCCCTGGATCGATCTGCTGAGCCCCGCGGCGCGGCCCGATCGGCTCCGCGCCCTGTGGCCCGAGCGCGCCGCGACCCTGGAGCCCGCGCTGTCCCGGCTCGCGTCGCGAGGCGCCCTGCTCCGGGACGGAGACACCCTGCGGGTCCTGGCCTGGCCTCCTGGCTTTCGCGCGCGCCTGCTGCCCGTGCCCCGGGCCGAGGCCGCCCGCTGCGCCGCCGCCCTCCTGCCCGCGGGCGAGCGCCTGAGCCTGCTCGTGCGCGCCGGGGCCGCGCCGCGGGAGATCGCCGCGGAGGCGGCCGTGGTCGCTCAGCGCGCCCTGGAGCAGGGGAGCCCGGCGGAGGCGGTGGCCGCGCTGGAGCTCGGGCGCATGGGGTTGACCGCGGCGGATCCCGGGATCTCCACGCGCCTGCTGCACCTCCACACCCGGGCCGCGCTCTCGCTGCTGAGCCCCGTCGAGCTGGACCGGGCCCTCTACGCCCTGGAGCGCGGGGGAGCCGCCGTGGAGGGCGCGCGGGGGCTGCTCCGCGCGGCCCGCCGCGGCGTGGACGGAGACGGTGAGGGCGCGCTGAGGCTTCTGGATGGTATACCGACGTTACACGATGAGGATCTGGAGATCTGGCGCGCCGCGCTCCAGGTGCATGCGGCCCAGCGCTGCCGCCCCTCCCGCCTGGAGCCCACCCTGGAGGCGCTCGAGGCCTGGGCGGCGGGGCGCCCGGGGCGGGAGGCGGCTCTGGCCGGCTGGGTGGGGCTGCTGCGCTACCGACAGGAGCGCTACGCCGAGGCGGCGGCCCTGCACCGGCGCGCCGCCGAGGGGAAGACCGAGCCCAGCGCGCGGTGGAGCTCCTGGTTGAACGCGGCGGACGCGCTGCTGGAGCTGGGCGCGCTGGCGGAGGCCGGCGCGCTGGCGGAGCGGGCGAGGGAGGAGGCGGAGGTGGCCCGTCACGCCCGGCACACGCTCCAGGCCGAGACCGCGGCCCGCGCGGCCCGGCTGCGCGCCCGGGGAGCGGAGGCCGTGGAGCGCCCGGATCAGGAGCTGGTGGAGGTGGCCTTCAGCCTGGGGCGCCCGGCCAACGGGGCGATGGTGGCCCTGGGGGAGGCGGCGTTGGCCTTCTGGCAGGGGGAGGCCGCGCTCTGCGCGGCGCTGGCCGGGCGGGCGGCGCGGGGCTTCGCCCAGGAGCGCATGAGCGGGCCCGCGCTGCTCTGTCGCGCGCTGGCCCTGGCGAGGAGCCCGGAGGAGCGGGAGGCCGAGGCCGTGATCCGCGAAGCGTGGACCTGCGCGGAGCCGGGCCTGGCGTTGCAGGCGGCGGCCCTGGCGATCTGGAGCCTGCCCTCCGAGCCGCTCCGAGACGCGGCGAGGGCGCTGCTGCGCCAGCGCTCCCCCGAGCTGAGGGCGCCGCCTGGTCTGCGCTTGGAGGTGCTGAGCCTGAACGAGATCCTGGGGCACCTGAGGCTCGGTGGCACGGGCCTTGCATTGTGATCTCGCGTCTCTGCAACACACCAACCCGCTCAGGAGAGCACCATGCCCCCCAGGACGTTGACGACCAACACGATCACCAGCAAGACCCTCACCGACGCCCGCGCCGTGCGCGAGCAGGTCCAGACCTTCAGCGCGTCGCTCCCGCCGACCCTGATGGGCCCCGGGCTCTACGAGCTCTACAACGCGCCCGTGGACGCGCAGGGGAACATCCCCTCCAGCTGGCAGACGGCGCCCCTTCGCGGCCGGGTCCATGTCGCCTGGGACGGCAGCGCGCTCACGGAGACCTGGGTGCTGCACGTCGACTACACCCGGGTAGGAGACCCCCTGCCCGGGAGCGCGCTGGCCGGGGTGGTGGTGAAGTGCACCCAGGGCGGCCCGCCCCCCGCGCTGGGGCCCTGGCTCGCCGGGCTGAACCTCGGGGGGACGGGGGCGGTGAAGACCACCTGGGTCCGCTCCCCGCCGTCCGCGGCGCAACGCCTGGCCTCCCAGCGCATGGAGCACCGGTCGGGCGTCCAGTGCTCCCCGGGCAGCGTGGAGATCGTGTCCATGCCGACGGGCAACGGTCTGGGCGGCGTGGTCGGCTTCGTGGACACCGATCAGACCACCTTCGTATCCCAGAACTGGAGAGCCTGCGCGTTCTCGGAGGAGTGGTACTTCTTCGCCGGCCTGAGCCCGCTGGGGGCCGGACAGACGGCCCTGCTGCGACCGGCCGGCGAGGGGGCCTGCGCTCCGTCGGGCGTCGCCGCCCAGGTGTGGCCGGTCACCTACGTCGCCCTGTAGTCGTGCACCTCCAACCTGAGGTTTGGCGCGCTCGGCGACCCCGTGGATGCCCCGCGCGGGGACGCTGTGCTACCCCGGGGAGTCTCCCCCCAGAGCTCCCCGGAGGCCGTCGTGACGTCTCGCTTCGCGCTGATCATCGGTGTGTCCGACTACCATCTGTTCGACCAGTCCGCGGGCAACCCCCGCGGCACCTCGGATCTGTTCGGCCCTCCTCAGAACATCGTCTCCGCCCTGGACTTCTGCCACGGTCTCGGCTTCTCCGCGGCGGAGATCGGCCTGCTGGCCAGCCCGCTGGTCCCGCCCCGGGGCGGGCACCCGTCCCTCTACGCCACGGCCACCCGCGCGACCGTGCTGGAGGGCGTGCGCCTGCTGGCCCGTCGCCTCGCCGCCAGCCCCGCCAGCCAGGGCCTCATCTGGTTCTCCGGGCACGGGGACGCCGTGGACGGTCTGGGCCCGGTGCTCTGCGTGGAGGACACGGTCCTGGAGCAGGGGCGCCTCGCCCAGGTGGTCTCGCTCGCCGAGATCGGCGCCATCCTCACCGAGCTCGCGCCCCAGCACGCCGTGACCCTGGTGCTGGACAGCTGTTCCTCGGGCACGCCGCCCGCGGGCACCACCACCACCCTGGGTCGCCTGCGCGCCACGGCCCGCCTGCGCGACCGGGACACGCTGATCTCCGCCACCCGGGCCGGAAAGGTGGGGGTGGAGCTGCAGGTGGACGGGGTCTGGCGGGGCGCCCTGAGCTGGGCCCTCTGCGCCGCGGCCTCTCCTTATGAGCGCCGCCTGGCCGACGGCTTCCTCGTGCCCGATCTGTCCGTACAGAGCTGGGTCGCGCGCGCCCGCGACCTCCTGAGCGGCCTCTCGGTCAACCAGGTCCCCCAGCTCCGCGGGGACGGCGCGGCGGTGGCGCTCCAGCCCTCGGGCGTGCCGCCCATCACCCCCACCGGGCGCCTGGCCGATCAGCGGCGGGGGAACATCGAGATCTACGGGGACGAGAGCGGGCAGATCACCGGGGACGAGCCCGTCTGGATGAGCTACAACCTCCAGGATCCCATCTCGGGCTCCCCCATCGGCGCGCTGGTGGAGAGCTACGACACCTCCGTCGTCGCCCCCTACAAGGACGCCTGGTCCTGGAGCGGGAGCGCCTGGCCCTCCAGCTTCGAGATGCGCTTCAACGCGCTGGGCACCGAGGGCGTCAATTCGCCGCCTTACGTGCCCAACAACGCCCCACCCATGCGAGCCTTCCTGGCCGGGCTCAGCCAGAGCAGCTTCGGCGACCAGGCCGTCAACGGCGACACGGTCTGGGGCATCGTGGAGAACTCGGTCCCCAACGTCTTCCTGGGCTACCTCCTGCGCAACCCCAGCACGGGCGCCCTGCGCTGGCTCATCACCTGGACCGGCTACTCCCAGCGGGGCAAGCTGCTGGCCAACCTGCCCAGCCCCAACGGCCAGGGCGGCGTGATGCTGGACGACGACGGCGACGTGCTCTGGTTCGCCCAGATCAGCTCGCCGCCGTCTACGCTCACCCAGGTCTCCCTCGCCTACACCGTCACGCCCTGAGCGCCGACCGAGGCGACCATGCGGAAGCCCACCCCGGTGATCCGATCGTCCGGGCGGCCCACCAGGCGGTTGGCCGGGCGGCAGAAGCTGGGCGCGCTGTACCAGCTCCCGCCGCGGATCACGATCAGCGGGGCGTCGGGGGGCGCCTCCCGGGGGAGCAGGCGTCGGGCGGGCAGGTCGCCGTCGGCGCTCCAGGCGTTGGCGCAGAGGTCGCGCACGTTGCCGGCCAGGCCGCGCACGCCGTAGGGGCTCTCGTCGTCGGGGAAGCGGTGGATCGAGGCGCGGGCGGGCTGGCCGGGGGCGTTGACCATGTTGATCTCGGCCGGCTCCAGGTGATGACCCCAGGGCCAGAGGCGGCCGTCCACCCCGCGGGCGGCCTTCTCCCACTCCACCTCGTCGGGCAGGCGCCAGGGCGCGCCCAGCAGCGGGGGCTGGGCGGCGCAGTAGCGGCGGGCGGCCAGCCAGGTGATCTGGGTGATCGGCAGGTCGGGGCTCCAGATCTCGCCCTTGTCGTCGGGGAGGGCCTCCCAGCCCCGCGGGCCGCGGCGGTAGAGCGGGCGCAGGTCGCCCTTGGTGCGGGGGATCAGATCGTCCACCGCGCGACCGGCCTCGTCCTCGGCGGCCACGAAGGCCAGCCAGTCGCCGTGGGTGACGGGGAAGCGCTGGATGACGAAGCCGTCCACCCACAGGCGACGCCGGGGCAGGCAGTCCGCGGCGTCCGGGTCGCCCCCGCAGAGGAACCAGCCCGCAGGTACATAACAATCGTTATGCGCTGTATCATGACGTAACAAGCTGATCTCGGCCTCGCTGTCCCAGCACCCCAGGCGCTCCAGCGCGATGGGCAGGGACAGGGGCGCGTAGCCAGGGGCCTCCACCCGCAGCAGGTGGGAGCCGTGCGGGACGGGCACCTCCACCAGCGGCGTCGGGCCCAGCGGCAGGGGCGGGCCGGGGACCAGACGGCGGTCGCGCTCCACCCAGGGGTGCAGGGTGACCTGGGCGCCGGGGGGCTGGGTGCGCAGGGAGAGGGCGCCCGTGCCCTCGAGCCAGGCGGTGTACCGGCCGCGGTCGTGGGCGCGCAGGAGCACCTCGCTGATCGAGGCGGCGTCGCCGTCCCCGCGGGTCTCGGCGCGGCGCATGCGGCCCTGGTAGAGGTCGGCGAGGCGGGCGTGGATGGGCTCGGACTCGGGATCCAGGTTCAGGGCCGCGTGCAGCTCGCGCTCCACCTCCGCCTCGGCCAGGGCGCCCTCCCGGGAGAGCGCGCTGGCCTGCTGCTCGCGAGCCCACCCCTGCCGCCGCGCCTCGGGCTGGGGCGCGTGACGCGCGTCCTCGGCCTCGCGCCGGGCCTGGACCTCCGCCTCCTGGAGCGCGCTCAGGGCGGGGAGCCGGACCAGGGCGCGGTCCAGCAGCAGGGCGGCCTGCTCCCGTCGCCGCGCCCCGTCCAGCCAGGCGAGCGCCTCCTCCGCCAGGGCCTCGGCGCGGGGGCGATGCTCGGGCTCCCGGGCCAGCGCGCGACGGCACAGATCGCCGAGCTCGTCCGGGACCTCGGAGAGCGGCGGTGGATCGGCCTCCAGCGCGCGCAGCCAGGGCTCGGGCCCGCCCGTGGGGTAGGGCGACGCCCCGGAGAGCAGGTGGTAGAGCACGGCGCCCAGCGCGTAGACATCGCCGGCCTCGCTCCCCCGGGATCGCCCGGCGGCCACCTCGGGCGGCAGGTAGCCCGGGGTGCCCAGCACCGCCCCGGCGCGGGTCAGGCCCTCTCCCTCCAGCAAAGCCTCGCGCTCGTCGGCCTCGCCGACCCTGCAGGCCAGCCCCCAGTCCATGACCACCACCACGCCGAACGCGCCGATCATGATGTTGTCTGGCTTGAGATCGCGGTGCAGCACGCCCCGGCTGTGAGCGTAGGCCACCGTCTGGCAGGCGCGGGCGAAGGCGTCCACTCGCCGGTGCAGGCTCCACTCCCCGGCGTCGAGCACGGCGCGGAAGGTGGCGCCGCGGACCTCCTGCATGGTGAACCAGGGCCGCCCGTCGGGCAGCGCGCCCCGGTCGTGGATCACCACCACGCCCGGGTGGTGCAGGGTCGCGGTGAGGGTGGCCTCGCGCTGGAAGCGGGCGAGCGCGCCGGCATGCGGGAGCAGCGCGCGGTGCAGCACCTTCATCGCCAGGGTGCGGCCCATGCGGCGGTCCAGGACGCGGCGGACGTCCCCGGTGGCGCCCGCCCCGATGCGGCCCAGATCCTCGTAGCGCTCGCCGTCGAGCGGGGGCGCGATCTCGGGCGGGGCGGCCAGGGCCTCCAGCAGGCCCTCAGCGGGGAGGCCCGCCGCGGTCGCCGGCGCGCCCAGGGTCGCCAGGGTGGGGGTGTGCCGCTCCTCGACCAGCAGCCCCAGCAGGCCGGCGAGCTGCCGCATCGCCCCGGGAGAGAGCCCGTGGTCGCGGCCGAAGCGGCGCAGACGGGGATCGTTGAGGTAGTCTTCGACCATGGGCGTCCTCCACTCTACCTCCCCGGAGCTGTGGGTCCCACTCCCGCCGCACAGCGTGCTCGGGCGTTCAGGGCTCTGCCACCCGCGCCTCCAGGATCCTCAGGTCTCCAGCGAGCACCTCAGCCTCACCTGGCGTGACGGCGCGTGGCGCCTGCGCGATCTGGGCAGCCGCAACGGCACCACCGTCAACGGAGCGCGGATCCGTCCAGGAGAGGAGCGCGCGCTGATCCGCGGCGACCGGCTGGGGCTCGGGCCCTACACGCTCGCGCTGGTGGACGACGCCGGCCCCGAGCCCATCGGGCGGCGGCTCCCCGGGGGCGAGCTGCGCGGGGCCTCGGGCGGGGTGCTGGCCCTGCCCGACGAGGAGCGCCCGCTGCTGACGGTCTTCCAGGGCGAGGACGGGGCCTGGCTGGGAGAGCGCGCGGGCGAGGAGGAGGAGGTCTTCGACGGGGACGTCGTGACCCTGGAGGGCGAGGCATGGATGCTGCACCTCCCGCGCGGGCACGTCGCCACGGTCGAGGCCCGCGCCAGCCTGGTCCACTTCGAGTTCGCGGTCAGCTCGGACGAAGAGACCGTCGATCTGCTCCTGATCCTGGACGGGGCCCGCCACCTCCTGCCGGCGCGCGCCCACTACTACACGCTGCTGACGCTGGCGCGGGCCCGCCACCACGACGCCGCCCACGGCCGCGGCGGGCGCGCGGGCTGGCGCTCGGTGGCCGATCTCTGCCATCTCCTGCGCTGCGACGAGAACAAGCTGAACGTCGACATCTTCCGCTGCCGCCAGGATCTCGGCCGGGCCGGGCTGGCCACGGCCTCCTCCGTGGTCGAGCGCAGGCGCACGGCGCGGGAGCTCCGATTCCGCCCCGAGGCCGTCTCCATCGCCCGGCGCGGCCTGTAATGTTCCCGTAATCTGTTCAGGGTGGGGCCCAGGTAGGTTCCTTTTGTCACCGGCGCGGGAGCCGGTACCCCCTGGGGCCAGCGAGGCCCCGGAGCCTTCCTACAGGAGCCCCCCATGTCCAGCAGCAACGTCGCCACCAACGTCGCCGTCGTCATCGATCATGTCGGGACGATGTACGCCTACACGCCCCAGTCCGACGCCATGACCGTCCGCACCCGCACCGTCTCCGGATCTCAGTCCCAGAGCACCATCGATCTCAGCGACTCCGACATCACCATGCAGGCCGGCGTGGGCGTGGCGCTCATGCCGCCCACCACCAGCACGCCGGCCGGGGCGCGGATCCTGTTCTTCGTCAACGACAACGGTACGCTGGTGGCGATGCCCGACGACGGCCGGGAGAACCCGCAGAGCTGCGGCATGTCCGCCAGCCGCGACTACAACGGCCTCGGCGTCGCCTCCCTGGCCTGCGGCGCGGTGACGGCCTCGTTCAGCGGGGACGCGATCAAGGTGGTGGTCTGGAGCTGGAGCTCGCTCAGCTCCCGCGACCCCGACTCCCAGATCGCCAAGACCTACTCCGCCTCGAACCTCGGGATCAGCAACTACCAGAACTTCAACGGCTCCGACAGCACCTCGGGCAGCTCGGTCGCGCTGGCCTCCTTCATCGACGCCGCGGGCCAGACCCACGTGCTCATGGTCAGCACCTGGTACGGCACCGACAAGAAGGTGCATGTGTTGGGTCATGTGTTGGACTTCACGACCTCCGGCTCGGGCGACGACATCACCTGCACGAACGTGAGCCTGAGCAGCGCGGGTCTGAACCTCACCTCCGCGCACAACGTCGCGAACTGCCCGGGCGCGCTCCAGCGGCCCGACGGGCGCCTGATGGTCTGGTACCACGACGGGAGCAGCGTCCAGCAGTCCCTGGTGACGCCCACCGCGGACAGCGACTGGACCGGCGACTGGAGCAACGTCAGCGGCTCGGGCGACGTCCCCGCCCTGGGCAAGTGGCAGTACCCCTGCAACATCGCGTTCGCGCCCTCCAGCGTGAACACCAGCGCCAGCTCCGTGGCCAGCGCGCTCACCAACGCGACGGTGGACGTCTACGATCTGATCGTGGACCAGGACGGCAACGACATCGGGCTGTCCGTCGACAAGAACAAGTGGGGGACGCTGCGCCGCACCGCCCAGACGCCGCAGCCCCAGGCGCAGATCCTGGCGCTGGGGATCATCCAGGGCCCGCCGCCCGTCCCGCTCGAGAACATCAACATGCCCGCCGAGTACAACACGACCATCTCCAGCGCGTCGGTGACCTTCTCCCAGAGCGCCAGCGCCAGCAGCGGCATGAGCGCCAACCTCGGCGGCTCGCTCTACGGCAAGGTGGGCGGCTCCCTCGGGTACGAGAACGCCATGGCGGTGCTCGGCTTCACCATCGCCGAGGCCTCGGCCAAGGCGCAGGCGGAGCTCTCGCTGGGCACCTCGCTGATGGGCACCTTCAGCTCGAAGAGCACGGACTCGGTGACGGCCACCATCCAGACCAACCTGGCCCTCTCCGGCCACGCGGGCTCCTCGACCAGCCAGCCCAACCAGTACCAGGTGCAGTCCGTGGGTCAGGTGGTCGGACTGTCCACGACCTGGGCCAGCTACGTCTACGACTTCGTCGACGGGAACGGGAACGCCCCCACCAACGGCCTCTCCTTCGTGGCGGTCTTCCCCTACCAGCCCTCGCTGGTGCTCACGCCCTACACCATCCCCACCTCGGGCTCGGGCGTCCACCCGGGCGACCTCACCTCGTATCAGCGCACCCAGTCCCAGCTCAACGACATGGACGCGCAGGCGCACAAGGTCGGTGGCAAGGACTACATCCAGGTCTCCTGGTCGGTCGGCGCGCTGTCGAGCACGCAGGCCGCCACCTACGACGAGTCGAGCTGGAGCGTGAACCTGGGCGTGGACCTGGGGCTGCTGCTGGGCTTCGAGGCGGCCATCGACGTGCTGGGCGCCACGGCCTCGGTCAACGCCTCCGTCAACCTGAAGGCCAGCTTCGGCTACACCTGGAACCGGGGGAGCTCCAGCTCGACCCAGTTCTCCAGCTCCGTGGCCGTCCCGGGCAACACCACCGCGTCGGGCACCTACAGCGCCTTCAGCTACCGCGCCTACCTGCTCAACGAGTCGACGTCCAACCTGGACGCGCTCCCCAGCGGGACCACCGGCGAGGGCGGCCTCGAGGTGCTGGACGGCTCGAGCCCCTGGCTCATCACCTACGCGGTCACGTCCTCTACGCTGGTGTGAGCGGGAGGCTGGCGCTCGCCAGCACCGCGTCCCGCAGCCCCTTGGGCAGCAGCTGAAGCCGCGTCTCTGCATCGGGGAGCCCGAGCAGGGACGCGGCCAAAGCCGTTCGGAGCGGGGCGTTCTCGGCGTGCTCGACCAGGCGGGAGAGGTACTGCGAGAGGCGGGGGGCCTCCTCCAGGTAGCGGGAGAGGCGACGGAGCTCGGGGGTGGCGCGCCAGCGCTCCACCCCTGCTTGTACATGGACCTTGAGCTGCCCGCCCTCGTAGGTGGCCAGCAGCGCGCACAGCGCCTCCTGCTCGGGCTCGGTCAGCGTCCAGACGCGGTTGCCGGGCCCCTCGCGCGCCTCAGCGGAGAGCTCGACCGGGGCGGCGGGCGCAGAGAGAACCGCGGGCGCGGCGGGCGGAGCGGCGAGGGGGCGGGCGTCCTGGGTGAGGTCCAGGGCGGCGCGGGCGGCGGTGGCGCGGGCGGCGGCGGCGGGCCCGTGCTCGGCCAGGGCCAGCTCGCCCAGGAAGATGTAGAGACGCACCACCACCTCGCCCAGGCGGGACAGAATGGAGACCTCCCCCGCCACACCAAGCTCCACAGGATGTGTTGGGTCGCAGGGGCGCGACCCCTCGTCCAGGAGCCCGCCGGCCAGCGCGGGGAGCCCCGCCCCGGGGAGCGCGTGGATCCGCAGCCCCCCACCCCCGCGGGTGATCAGCAGGTGGGCCCGGCTCACCTGGGGCAGCAGGCTCAGGTCCACGAGCCCCACCGAGGCGTCCCCGGCCAGCGCCCCGATCGCGGCGCGGGCGGCGGAGAGACGCGGGTCCGGCCCGGTGAGCTCGCGCAGGTGGCGGGCCCGGCCGATGAGCGCGGCCCCCGCCTGCACCTCGCGGATGAGCCCACCCAGGCGCCCCCGCTCGTCCAGCGCCGGGAGCAGCACCACGAAGATCGGCGCCTCCGCCAGGGAGTCGTCGAGGTGAGGCAGCAGGCCGCGCAGGGCGGCGCGGTCCAGGGGCCCCGGAGGCAGCGCGCGCAAGGCTGCGGCGAAGGCGTCCAGCTCAGGCTGGTTCCCCCACCAGGGCAGGCGGCAGAGCAGGTCCAGGGCCTCGGGGCCGATCGGCCGACCGCCCAGGGCGCCCAGCACGGCGGCGCGCAGAGAGGCCTCGCCGCGGGCGCGCAGGGGCGGGACGGTGAGCGTAGACACGGTGAGCGCCTGGACGGCCCGGCGCTCCAGACCCCAACCCTCGGTGGATCCGTTGGACACCACGAGGGTCGGCGCGCGGCGCTGGGCGCGCGGGGAGAGCGGCCCCAGGTGCTCGGGGCCGATGGGCTGGCCGGGCGGGCAGAGGGCAGCGGCGTAGCGCAGCACGTTGCCCAGCTCGCGGACGTTGCCCGGCCAGCGGTGGCGCAGGAGGAGCTGGCGCGCCTCCTCCGTACACCAGGGGCTGGGCCGCTCGCCCAGCAGGCCGCTGGCGAGCAGATCGAGGTCGTCCAGGCGCTCGCGCAGGGGCGGCAGGCGCAGGGTGACGGCGTCCAGGCGGCCGAGCAGGTCGGCGCGGAAGCTCCCGCGGCGCACCATGGCCCCGAGATCGGCGTTGGTGGCGGCGACCAGGCGCACGTCCACCGGCACCGGGCTGTCCTCGCCGATGGGCTGGACCTGGCGCTCCTGCAGCACGCGCAGCAGCTTGACCTGCAGGCGGGCCGGCAGGTTGCCGAGCTCGTCCAGGAAGAGGGTGCCGCCGTGCGCGGCGCGGACGGCGCCGGGTCGCGGGCGGTCGGCGCCGGTGAAGGCGCCGCGACGGTGGCCGAAGAGCTCGCTCTCCGCCAGCTCCTCGGGCAGGGCGCCCACGTCGAGGGCGACGAGCGGCCCGCTCCGACCCGAGACCGCGTGGACGGCGTGAGCCAGGGACTCCTTGCCGGTGCCGGGCTCGCCAACGAATCTATTTCTGCGTAAGTCTGGAGGTGGGGGTGAAGGGGCGGCGGAAGGCGTGAGCATCATCGCGCGCTACCCCTACCCCTCCGGGGTCGGGGGCTTCCGCGAGCGCATGATCAGCTCATATGCCACATTGATATCCTGCGATACACAGAGGCGTCGGCGCCGATCGTCGGGGGATATGTCCACCTGACTGTGATCATCATGCCACTCAAGTTGAAGTTTGCGATGTCGCGTCTTCACCTCCTTGTCCGAGGCCGTCTCTGCCAGCGAGAGGGTCCGATAGGCGTTCCTCAACTCCTGGGCGCGCTCAGCCCTGATCGCGGCTTCCTGTTGGGTCCGAGCCTCTTCGGCTCGCTGACGCTCTTGCTCGTCCTTGGCACGCTTGGCGGCGTCAGCCGTCGCCATGGCCTCCAGGAGCAACTTCAGGAAGTCATCGATCGCGACTTTGGTCATCACGGCGTCAAACTGCGCGTAGATGCGCCGCCCCGCGGGCTCGCTGAGCTGCTCGGCGCTCACCTGGAGCAGGTCGGAGGACTGGAAGAGACCAGCGAATAGTAGACTTGTAAGTCCTCCTATGGCTGCTCCGGCCAACTCACCATCACTCACACCCTCCGCAAGCCCTGAATGGTAGCTGACCAGCTTGTTCCCGTGAAACAGGTAGTAGCCAGCAGGGACGGGAGAGTATGCCGCCCACCCGATGTCACTCTTGGCCTTGGCGACAAATCGATAGTGGCTCTCCATCGAGAGCTTCAGGTCACCCCGGTAGAATGTCCCGCAGACGATGCGTTGACCAGTTCTGGCCAGAAGCACCTTTTTCAAGTGGAGATTGAAGTCTCCATCATCGATGTCCGACAACCGGACGACGAGCCAGCCTTCACGGGCAGCGGTCAGCAGCCAGACGGAGAGGGGATCGAGACGACCCATAAACTGTGAGGCTGGGCGGGGAGCGGGGGGAGAGGCAGTACCGGTGGGCATGGAGTGACAGGTATGCACTCCCCTGCCAGGGTCAAGCAGGGAAAACCGAGGAAGAGGAACATTTTTTCAAATACTGAATACATGATCAGATTGTCGGTACTCTGAGATTCTCCTCAATTGGAGTGAATTGATGAGGCCGGCGCACATCTCGGAGACGGCGCCGGCCAGCATCACGAAGGTCAGGAGCGACGCCCCCTCCCTCATGGAGCCGCGCCCAGGGTAGCACAGGCCGCCGCGCCTCAGCCGTCCCGTCGAGTCCGCTGTCGCGAGGACGTGCCACCCCTCGGCGCAGTGCTCGACTGCGGTAGCGCCGCCTGGGGCTGCACTGACCCGCCCTCGCCGTCGAGCATCCCCGCCTGGGCCAGCAGCTCGCGCACGGCCAAGGCGCGTCGCGCGGCGGCGTCGGGCGCCGTGCTCGGGACGGCGACCAGCACCAGCGCGGGGCGGGGCGGGCGGGCTCGGGGGGGCATGGTCTCCGGGCACGGCGAACCCGGCTGACTGTGTAGAATTTACAGTCAAAGATGGGGTCTAACCCAGGGTTCGCGCTGAAAATATCCTACACGCGGATTCGCGGACCCGTAAGGGGGGGCTTGACGTGCCCAGCCTGCGCCGGCCCGCGAGAGCGCGCCTCGGACGGTCTCTCTGACGGGCTGGATGGAGATCGCACTTTCGCTACTCCACGGGTTGAACCCCGCCCGTGTGTAGGATCGGCCTCCGGCCTGTAGAGCACCCGCGACCCGCACCAGGAGTGCAACCTGTACACAACAACCGCGCCTCAGCCTCTCGGCTCTGACCAACGCCAGAGATGGGGCAAGCTCGCTGCGCGCAGCGCACTTGCGGCACCCCCCAGCGTCAGAGTGTCCGGTCGAGCACCCGCCGACAGACCGACCAGCCACAGGGCCAGCGCGCCGATCCAGAGGGGCAACGCCTCGCTCTGGGTTCTCGCAGGTGACGACGCCAGCATCTGCTCGATGTGTCATTTCGCACTTGCAGCACTTCCAGGCACTTCCATGACCGCCTCTGTGCAAGTGGGCCTGCGAGCGTCGTGCAAGTGCGTGAAAGCATGGGAAGTGGCGGGGTGAGGCCGTGAAAGTTGTGGAACCTCGGGTCACGGCGATTGTGAGGCGTCGCCCCCCTGTGGCAGTGGGCCTTGAACCGTCGCCCACCCGCCGCGGCAGGCTCCAGGACGGCACGGGTGCGGTTATGAGTCGCTGTGCCGCCCCCAGGAGCCGATGAACACAATCTCTGTCCGCCCGCTGACGTGCCTCCTTGAGCGAGGCGCGGGTCTGCCCGCGCTTCAAGTGGCGGTCGAGGGCAACGAGCACGCGGACGGTGTGCGCCTCCTGCTGAACGGGGCGGCGCTGGCCTCCTGGCCTGCGTCGCTCGTGTGCGGCGTCGCTCGGTTGCTTGTGGGCGAGCAGGCCCGGCCGGACGGCGTGGTGGTGCGCGTGGTTGCGCTCGACGCGGGCGGGCTCGTGCCCGTGCTCACGAGCGGGCGCTTCCTGTTCAGCCTGGAGTTGGAGCCGGACGGCGGGCTCTACGCCGCCTCCGTGGTGCGGGGTGAGCCAGGGCGGGGACCGACGACGGGGTAGGGCTCGCGTGCGTACCCGTGGCTACATCCACGCGGCGTGGGAGGGGCGTGGATAGCCATGTGGATAACGCCCTGCCAGGCAGGTCTCCGCGTGGATGGCCAGTGGAAGGCGGCGGCACGCTCCATCACCGGGGCGCGACCTCACAGACCATCATGGCGCTGGCGCAGCGCACCAACACGGAGCCTCGCGCGGGCACGGTCACGTTGCCGACGACTGCGGCGCCGTCGCCGAAGTCGGCGACAACCTCGTAGACCCCGGCCGGGACGGCGGCAGGGAGCCGGTAGGTCGTGCCGTGGGCTTGGAGCCTTGCCGCACGGGCGTCACCGTCCAGGCGCACCCTCGCGAGGTCCGGGACGGGCGCCGACTCTGGGGACGGGGGCGGCGGGTTCTCAGGTTCGGCGGCCACAGCCACAGCGGCGACGGGAAGGGGCGCCGGTTCGTTGGCCGGTGGCGGTCTGGGCTTCAGCAACAGGACGAGACCCAAGGCGACCACAATGGAGGCGCCGAGCACGGCACCAGCGAGGGTCCACCAGGGCGACTGAGCCCCTCTGGTCGTCTCGGGCGCATACACCTCGGCGGCGGTTGGGATGAAGTCTGGCGGCGTGTCCGGGAAGGGCTGCTCGTGGCACACGGACCTGGACAGGACGATGGGCTCAAGACCAGGATCGCCGCTTCCCGCCGACTCCGGCACGGTCGGCGCGACCGGCGGGACGCCGATGGCCTGGGAGAAGGGCTGCGAAGGGACCAGCGCGATTGACCGCTCGCTCTGCTCCTCCAGCACCCGGCCGTCGTCTGGCGATGGTCGCGGCGGGTGCGCCGCCTGAAGCGCGGGGACCGCCTGACGCGCCCAGGCGCGTAGGGGCGAGCCAGGGGCCGTCTCGGCGAGCGCGTGCGCGGCGTGGTGCAGTTCGGCTGCGGTGGGCCGCTCGGCAGGATCAAAGTGCAGGGTCCGGTACAGCAGGTCGAGGATGGGCGCGGCTGTTCCCTCGCCCCAGGCTCCGTCCAGGATCTCCAACAGCTCGTTGCAGGCCCCTACAAGCACGCGCTCATGCGCCGCCCCGCTTGCCCGCCCGCGCCCGAAGTGCCGCCCGACCAGGAGCGCGAAGAGCACGCCGCCCAGGCTGTACACGTCGGCCTCTGGCCCCTCGCGGCCCTCGAACCGCTCGGACGCCATGAAGTCCATGGTGCCCGGAACGGTGTCGGCGTTGGTTCGGCTCTCACGCACGGCCAGCTCAGCCTTGGCGATCCCGAAGTCCAAGACCTTCACGTCGCCGTCAGGCGTCAGCGCGATGTTGCTCGGTTTGATGTCGCGGTGCAGCACACGCAGCGGTCGGCCTTCGCGATCTGTCGCTGTCCAGGCGAAGTCCAGGGCGCTGGCGGCTTCGCTGACGATGCTCAACGCGGCGCGCGGGGAAGGGCGCGCCTCCGATTGCACGATGCGGCCCAGATCGCAGCCTCGGATGCGCTCCATCTCCAGGGCGTGCTGACCGTTCACGACCACGATGCGCCGGACGACGACGATGTTGCGGTGCAACAAGAAACCGAGTACGCGCCCCTCGTCGCGCAGGCGCGTGGCCAGCTCCTCGGAGCCAGGAGCGCCCGCGTGGTAGACCTTGAGGGCGACCTCGGTCTGGAGCGACCCGATCCCGTGGTAGGTTGCGGCCCACACGGCGCCGAAGCCGCCCGCGCCGATGCGCTCGGTGAGCACGTAGTAGGGGCGGGTCACCATCGGACGGTCACCCCCGCCACGCCCAGCCCGAGGCCGAAGGTCGTGATCGTGCCTGACGTGAGGAGCAGCGCCTCGCGCCGGACCACCATGGACCGCGCATCGTCCCAGGAGTCAGGCTGAACCCCTCCCATATCCGCATGCCGATCCAACAGGATCGTCGTGAGGCCCAGGGCGCCGCCCGCGAGCACCAGGGCGCCGCCTGACATCATCAGGCGGTTGGACCGCTGGATCTGGTGGGCCACCTGCCGCTGGGCCAGATCGAGCCCTGGCACATCCTTCAGCGAGAACGTCTCCCCAGGGTACAGCTCCCGGTTGTAGAACACGCCGATGGCCGGCGACACGATCTGGACGACGTTGAGCACGTCTGGCCGGATCACTGCGGTAGACACCCCGTTCACCCGGTAGCTCATACCGGGGATCGGCGGCAGCGACACGGGCTCGGGCCTGGGCGTGGTGGTGTCGATCGCGTGAGCTTGAGCCACGGCCATCGGATGCTCAGGGACGGGTGCGATCTTGGACGGGACATGGGCGTCCGGCTCCAGATCGTGAAGCGCCCGCAAGGCCGCCTCGACCTTGGCGAAGTCGCGGGAAGGGAACCAGCTATACGCTCGCGCTCGGAGGTAATGAGGCGCCACGTCTCGGCTCAGCGGCTCCTCCAGCTCGGCGAAGCAGGCGATCATCTTCGGCGCCTCGGCAAGAAAATCGCCCTGCGCGCGGGCCTCGTAGATGGCCTCGACGCGGGCGACCATCATCGAAAATCCAGCGTTCGAGGTAGGGCAGGGCTGAGGATGTTCGGGGCTCTGGGACGGACCTGGCTGAACATTCGCGCGGGGGACGCCGGGGGGAGCCGCGGTGGCAAAGGTTGAATGAAAGGCCAACGATAACAAGCCCAATCTGGCCCAACCCCGCGTCACTATCGCGCGACGATTGTGTGAACGCATGTCCAGGTTCTCCGGTTGGTCCCTTGAATCCGAGGGTGACACCATCCTACCATGAGCGGAGCATACTTCTCCGACCACGAGGACGACATGCCCCGCGCCTGGCACCGACTTCGGATGTACTGGACGAGCTGTTGGGAGCGCCTGCTCCGGGTCTGGGAGAGCCGGGCTGATGCTATCACGTCTGCCCTGCGCGGTCTCGGGCGGTGGGTCGCGCGCGTCCGCGACGCCCTGGCCTGGCCTGCTTGGCGCGCCCGGCTGAGTCTGGCGAGGGCGGCCCTGGGGGTCGCGCTGGCGCTGGCGGTGCCGGTGGGCCTCCCCGCCTGCACGGGAGGGTCAGCCGACTACTTCCTGGACCTCGTGGACTACGACCGGGACAGCTTCGCCTTTGACGTAGACTGTGACGACCGTGACCCGGATATCGGGCCTGGGTACTACTTTTACCCCGACCGCGACCTGGACGGCTACGGAGTCTACGAGGGCGCACAGCTCCGGTGCGAGGAAGCGCCGGGCTGGTCGCCCTACCCCACAGACTGCGACGATAACAACGGATTCGCGTGGGCGGCGGCGGACTTCTATGTGGATGGGGACAAGGACGGCTACGGGATCGGGGAGGTTCAGACCCTCTGCACGTCCGTCGAGGCGGGCTACGCTGTGGTGGACGGAGACTGCGAGGATGGCGACCCGGACGTGTACCCGGACGCGCCGACGACGTGTGACGGTGTGGATCAGGACTGCAACGGCTACGGGGAGTGCGACCCGCCGGAGGGGACAGGGGCAGGAGCAAGCGCAGCTCTGGTCGTGACCGGTGTGCTGGACGCGAGCGCAGGGAGCGCGCTGGGGGGTGCGGGCGACGTGGACGGGGATGGGATCGCAGACCTGCTCATCGGCGTCCCGCGCTACGCGGTGGGCGATGACGAGGTAGGCGCGGTGGCGCTGGTCTATGGCGGGACCACGGGCACGGTGACCCTGGGCAGCGAGTCGGCCGGCGTGCTGCTGATCGTGGGGTTCAACGACGGAGATCAGACCGGGGCCGCCGTCGCGGGCGGGGTGGACCTGGATCAGGACGGCTATGACGACTTCGTGATCGGCGCGCCGGGCGCGGACGAGGCTGGCGGCATCTTCGGCGGCGGGGACGATGGAGGAGGGGGCGGTGCCTTCCCCATGCTGGGGCCGTGGGGCGACGGGTCAGAGACCGGCGGCGACACCGAGGCGGGCAAGGTGTACTTCGTGCGCGGCGGGCCGCTGGGCGAGGGCACCTTGGAGTTGCAAGACGCGGCGTTTCGGGCGGCGATGGCCGGGCCGGAGGGCGGTGGGCGCCTCGGCGCTTCGCTGGCGTGCTCGGCGGACTACACCGGAGATGGCGTGCCGGACTGCGCGGCGGGCGCGCCCACCTACACCCCGGACGGCGGCGAGGAGCAGGCCGGCGGGGTCTTCGTGTTCAACGGGCTGCCCCGGTACAATCGGGACGCGGAGGATCTGGCCTGGGGCGTGATCGAGGGTGGGACGGCGTATGAGCAGCTTGGTGCGTCCGTGGCCGGGAACTGCGACATCGACACGGATGGAGAACAGGATCTCGTGCTGGGGGCGCCGACCGACTATCGGCCGGATCTCCTTGCGGGCTCCGCGTCGTTGTCCGAGACTCAGGTCGGCCACGCCTACATCGTCACCTCTCGGCGAGCTGGCACGTTGAACATCGCCGATCTCGCCTGGACCTGGCTCGCGGGCGAGGCACAGGATGGAACGGGGCTGTCGGTAAGCTGCGGAGGGGACGTAGACGGCGACGGCTACGATGATGTCGCGGTTGGGGCGCCCTACGCCAACGAACGAGCGGGAGAGGTCGCGCTGATCTCTGGCGCTGTGGTGGCAGCGATGACGCCTGGCACGCCGCTGGACGACGCCGCGAGGCTGGCCACGATCACTGGCGAGACAGCGGGTGACGACCTGGGAGCCAGCGTCACGCTGGTTGCTGACGTAGGGGAAGACGGCTACGCCGAACTGCTCGTAGGGGCGCCGGGGGTGAACTCCAGCCGAGGCGCGGCCCTGCTTTTCTACGGCCCGATCAACAGCGACCTAAGCCGGAGTGACGTAGACTACGCCGTCTATGGCGAGGTCAGCAACGACCGGATCGGGCTGGTGGTCGTGGATCCGGGCGATGTCACGGGCCTGGGATGGAGTGACCTGCTCATCGGGGGGGTTCCACTGCTCGATGACGTGGCTCCCGGCGAGGTCCCCGATGACGAGCCGGGTCAAGCCCTCCTGGTGCCCACCGACGCCTTTTGACCCGCCACGTTGGCCGTCAAAGCCCGTCTCCGGCTATGCTGACCCTGTTCGAGGAGCTTCCCCATGCGCTTCCCCCTCTGGTTCCTGGTCCTGGCTGGTTGTCGCGGCTGCAAGCCCGACGACACCGGGGCCTACTGCCCGGACGGCGAGCCCCAGACCTTCTACCAAGACCGGGACGGTGATGGCTTCGGCGACCCGGACGCCACAGATGAAGCGTGTGAAGCTGGGAATGGCCTGGTGGCCGACCACACCGACTGCGACGACCACGATGACACCCGCGCCGCCTGGGTGTCGGCCTACGCGGACAGCGACGGCGACGGATTTGGAAGTGGCACAGCCCAGACCATCTGCGAGGGCGAGCCCGGCTTCGCCAGCGTGGCCGATGATTGTGACGACGAAAATGAAGATATCAATCCGGGTATGGAGCCCGTGTGTGAAAATTCCCAGGACGACAACTGCGACGGCAGTTCGGACTGTGACACGCCCGTTGGACAGGAAGAGGTTGACGGCTCCGCCTACACCCGAAGCCGCATCTATGGGTATGGCGCTTTGGGTACGGCGGTGCTCGGCGCGGGCGACCTGAACGGCGACGGCTGGCCGGACATCGCCGTGGGTGCGCCGACGGCTGGCGACGGTGGCGAAGTCTATGTCTGGTATGGGCCGCTGGACTCCTTGGAGGCGCCAGACTCAGCTGATCTGACCTTCTACGCCGAGGGCGGAGACATCGAGGCTGGGTCGGCACTGGGGGCCGCTGACCTGGATGGCGATAGCGTTCGCGACCTCGTAATCGGCGCTCCGGGCGGCGAGTGGCGTACCGGAGGCGCGTCAGCCTATCTCGTCCACTTCGGTGATGCGGAAGACGCGCCGCTGGTGGATAGCCCTGTCGTCGATGTCATCCAACGAGCCGTTGGCGTAGGGATTGCGACGGACGTGGACTTTCGCGGCAACGACGGTGCGGCGGACCTGCTCTTAGGCACAACTTACAGCCTGATCTTCATCCAAGGACCTATCACTGAGAGTGCAGACTACGCAGACATCTATGATGGCTACCTCAACGGCTACTCATCCACGACGGAAACCGGATCAGCGGTGATCTTCGCGGGGGACGTCAACGCAGATGGGTCGCCCGACATCGTGTTGGGGGCACCGTCGGCCTCATGGAGCCTCGGAAGCGGTGATGAGGGGCGCGGAGACGGCAACGGCGGTGCGTTCCTCTTCACCGAAGCGGGCCAGCTCCGCGAGGATGATGCAGGGATTGACAACGCCTACGACCGCACCCTCTCCGGCGAGGCGACCGATGATCGCCTGAGCCACGCCCTTGCGCCGGCTGGCGATGTGGACGGCGATGGCTACGCCGACGTACTGGTCGGCGCTCCAGGCACTGACGCCGGGGCGGCCGACGGTGGAACGGTCTACCTGCTCTCTGGCGCGGAGTGGTGGGCGCTCGGGGACGAGGGGCGGCTTGGCGCAGAGGATATCTCCACCCGCATCGACGGCGACGAGGAGGGCATGGCGCTCGGCTCGGCCCTGGCCGGCAACCTGAACCTGGACGGCGACGACGTGCCGGACTTTGCGATGGGCGCGCCGGGGGCCGACGATGGAGCGGGCGTGGTCCTGGTCTGGTACGGCGCGCTTCAGGACACCGCGAAAGCCAGCGACGCGGGTTGGCGTGTGAACGGCGCCAGGGCCGGCGATGGCCTGGGGACCAGCCTGAGCGCTGCGGGCGACATGAACGGCGCTGGCCTGGACGATCTGCTGGTCGGCGCACCGGCTGCCGATGGCGGCGTGGGCGCGGTCTGGCTGCTCACGACGGACGGATGGTAGGAGGGGGGCGGTACTTGCCCTCCTCGATGCGGGCCTGCTTGTACCGCTGAGATGTCAGTTCCAGGCAGGACTTGAAGTCCACCCCTCGGATGCCGGCGGCGATCAGGGCCTCGCGGCCCTCGGCGGACACGAACAGCGTCGTGGGCCGCTGGGGGATGCGAAAGATGGGGGGCAGGCCCTCGGGGGGGATCTTCAGTTCGAGGCGGTAGAGTTCCCCTATCCGCTGCGGAGCGATGGTTGACGGTTCCCAGTCGGAACGCTCAGGGTCGAAGCCGCTAAAGTGCTCGGTGAGCTGCACCAGCCAGTAGGTCAGCTCAAGTGACGGTGGTGGGACCACCTGTCCTCGGCAACGGATCTCCACCGGATACAGCCGATACCCGAAGGGCTTGACGGCTAGGAGGGTGTCCAACATCCGTCTCGAAATTACGGGTTGGACGCCGCTCACGTCCGGGTAGTCGGTGAGCACATGGACCCGTCGGCTGCCGACCCGGTAGACGATTGGGTCGGGAACGAGCAGGGGCTCCGTACCTGCCCAGCGGACATCTCCCCACCGGTGCCACGGCACGATGTGCAAGACGCAGGTCGAGTCCTTCTGGCCGGTGAAATCCACGTCCAACTCGTAGGCAGGTGGCGTGCTCATCAGCGAAGCCTCCCGGTCTCGTCGAGCGGCACCTCACCGCGCAGGAGTCGTGAGCGCATCCCATCTTGCACCTTCAAGGCCGTCTCCGTGAGCGCCTCGGGCGGGATGGCGCCCTCCGATGGATAGGCGCTTCGTAGATCATCCCAGGATGTATCTGCCACGTTCCTCACCATCCTCGAATACTGTGGATGACTCCCCCGGTGCATCGGCGCCGCTTGCAGCGCCCGGTTCCACGCCTCGTCCGCCGCCTGCCGGGCCGCCTCCTCGCTCGCCATCGGAAGCAGGTTCCCAGGGTTCTCCACGTCATAGGGCGGCCTGCCCCGCTTGCGCGCCGCGATGAACAGCGGGTGCTCCCGCAACACCTCCTCGGGGATGACATGGTGGACCTGCACGCCGGCCGGGATCGTGCCCTTGCCCGCCGTGATCAGCTCGCGGGCCTTCCTGCCGTCCGTGAGCAGGTTCCGGGGCGGGCTGCCGGTGCGCAGGATCCCGTCGGGGTCGATCCACAGCTTCACGAGCTTGTTGTCATCGGCGACCGCGCGCCGGAGCGTCTGTCCACCCTTCGCCGTGCGGACCACCGTGTACCCGGCCGGCGCCGTGCCATCCCAGGGCTTGCCGACCAGGGCCGCGACCTCGGACCAGTTCTCGGCCTGTTCGGGCAGGATCTTCGCGGCCTTCGACGCCTTGGCCAGCCCGGTGACCGCCAGCTCGGTCGCGGCGGCGCGCGCCTCGATCAGCGCCGCCTGCTCCACCGCCGTCTCGCCGACCTCGCCGGCCGACCTGGCGCCCCAGCTCGCGGCCTTCGTCAACGGCCCGGCGGCGTCCAGGAAGGCCAGCACCGTGCTGAGCACCGCCATCGTCGTCGCCCGGTCGGCCGCCATCTGCTCAACCAGCTCACTGTCCAGGCCCACGCCCGCGCCGGACGCGGCCTGCATGGCGTTTGCGGTGGTCCACTGCTCGGCGGCCATGCCCCCGCTGATCCCCAGCCCCAGCCCAGCGGCGATGAGGAACGTGGCGCTGCCCGCGCTGGCCAGCTCGGCGACCAGGAAGGCCACGCCCGCGACCGCGCCCAGCCCCAGGTTCTCCCAGAACTCGGCGCGGGCGGTGTCCTGCATCACCCCCTGCGCGGCGGCCTGGTTGTCGGCGTCGGTCCAGTCCACGCCCGAGCTGCCGAACGCCCGCTGCCCCGCCAGCGCCCGCCCCTGCACCAGCCCGAGATCCTGCCAGCCCAGATCGCCCTCGTCCAAGGCGAGCTCGGCCTCGTTCAGATCGGCGAGGGCCTGCTCCAGCACTTCGGTCAGCCGAACCTGCGCATCCTCTGTCGGCCCTTGCCCGAGCGCGCGCAGGGCCTCGATGTCGCCCTTGGAGGCCAGCGCGTAGAGCGCCGGACTCTGGTCCGCCAGCGCCAGCACGGCGGCGTTCGCGGCGTCCCACATGGGCTTGACGGCAGACCAGGCCAGCGCAACGCGCTCGCCGTTCATCACGTCCGGGGGCGGGTCGGCCGTGACCGTGCGGGGGCTGAAGGGCGCCACCATCCACTCGGGCTCCATGGGCGGCCCCAGATCGGCCGGCGGCGCGCCTACGGCCTCGGGCAGCACCCACACCGGCACCTGCTGGACCCGCGCGCGGGCGTCCATCGCGCTCGCGACCTCCAAGGCCAGCTCTTGCAGGTCCACCGTGACGGCGGCGGACGACGGCCCCTCCAGGGCGACCAGCTCGCCCACGATCACGTCGCGGTTGTGCTCCAGCGCCGCGCGCGCCAGCGCCAGAACGTCGCCGGGCAGCACGTCAGCGGCCTGCCGGCCGTCGCTGGTCAGCCCGCCCAGCTCAGCGCCGCGCGCGACGCATTGATCCCAGAGATCGCGGTGCTCAGCGCGCACCCGCCCGAGGTCCGGCCCCAGACTGGTCCAGGCGCGCTCCAACGCGGCCTCGTGCCATGGCGCGACCCAGCTCAGGGCCAGGATGCGGCGGATCTCGGTCAGGGCCTTCTGCTCACGCTCGCGGGCCTCCGCTGCGGCGCGCGCGGGCTCCGTCATGGCCGCGACCCCAGCGTTGCCGGTGGTCCGCTGCATCGCCCACGCCTTCACGGGCGTCATTGGTGGGGCGCCGCCCTCCATGGGCGCCTCCTCGGGCGGCGGTGGAGCGCACAGTGCGTTCAGCAGGCTGGAGATGAAGCCGACCTCGGAGCCGGTGACCTCGGGAGCGCGGGTCTTGGACATCGAACCTCCACACACAGCATGACCTCTCCAGGGTAGCGGACGCGGAGCCAGGTCAGACACCGCCGCGCGAGCGGGAGCGCGTTGACGACCTGCACCAGATCTCCAAAGAAGCCGACACCAGCACGCCGATACCCAACCACTCGTTCAGTATTACGATCTCCTTTCAAGACAGCGCGCGCTGCGGGCGGGACCTAAGCGCCGCTTGTGCGACCCTTGCCACGCCTCAACGAGCACGCCCACCGCCCACATCAGCGAGATGGCTGTGGCGACCATGTCGGCGCGCCCATGGATCGGCAGTGAAGCGCGCCCATCGACCCCCGTGGACATGATCCGTGACGAAATAATCGAGTTGCCATGCCGAATGGCAACTCAACTCCAGAAACGAGACAACCGCGTGGAAGCGCCTCCGACGTTGACGCGGCAACACTTACCGCGACGATGGTCCGCCGGTTTTCACACGCCACGACCTGCCGGAGGCTGGCGGCGGGATTCTGAACGCGGCAAGCGCGGTGAGCGCGCGACAAACGCGGTAGGTGAGGTTGAAAGCGGATCGGTGAAGTCCCTCGAAGTCCAGCGTTGAAGTCTGCACCCGGACTGCCCGTCGCGCTCGCGTCTGCCCGCCCTGGACGGCAAACAGACTTCATGGATCGGCGATCTCACCGGAGCAACGTCAAGCACTTCCAGATTCGATGAAGTCTGCCCCGTCGAAGCCCCTCCCGCTACCGGCCGTTGACCTCCATCAACCCACCCCTTCCAGCCGATCCAGGCGCCCTCTCCCCGAGCGTCGAAGTCCAGCCCCTCGCCCCGCCCGCGCTCAGCTACACTGCCTCCAGGCGCGCCCACCATGACCAGGCCCTTGTTCTACTCCAACGTCACCGAGCTGAATCGCTGGTTCTCCGCCCATGAACCTGGCCGGACCCACCTGGACCTCGACTTCAGCGGCGATCCCGTCGCCGTCGCCTCGCTCCTGGTGCGGCTCGCCGCCAGCCCACACGGTGGCCTGGGGCTGGTGCGCGGCCGAGGCAACCGGGACGACGTGCCAGCCCTCACGCGGCTCGTCCGCGAGGCCGAGGCCGAGGTCTGTCCCGGCGCCGTCGTCCGGGTCGAGCCGCTCCCCGTCTTCGGCCTGAGCGCGGTCCTCGTGGACGTGCGGCCCGGCACCTTGCCCCCCACCCGCCTGCTCCCACCCGAGCGCCGCGCCGCGCTCGGCTACACCCTCTCCGACCTGGACCCCGAGGGCGTCGCCGCCCTGCGCGCCGCGACCGAGTCCGCCCCTGGCCGAGACTGGCCCGCCCACCTCGCCGGGCAGGAGCGCGCCCTCGTCGGCCTCGGGCTGGCGCGCGTGCTGGCCGGGGCGCTGGTCCCGACCCTCGCCGGCCTGCTGGTCGTCGGCGGGCCTGGCGGTCAGCCCCTCGAGCTGCTGACCGTGCGCTACGAGCCCCGCGACGAGGCGCCGCGCGCCCACCGCCTGTGGCTGCCCGAGCACATCGCCAGCGTGGAGCAGGAGGGCTGGGCCTGGGAGGGGCTGGGGCCACTCGTCGCGGGCTGGGCGCTCGTCTTCGCGCTCACGACGCGCGCGCTCGCGGGGCCGAACGCGGCCCGGCCGGTGCGCGTGGTGCGGCGGCGACGCACCACCCAGGTCTTTGTCCCCCGCGATCCTGCGCCCGGAGACGCCGACCTGAACCCCCGTGCCCGTGGGCTGGTCGATGCCCTGGGGCTGGTCGGGGTACCGCTCACGCTGGAGGGCGGTGAGCGCCTGTTGCGCGCGCGCCAGCTCGGGCCGCCCGCCATGCGCGAGGAGGAGGGCGGCGTCTGGTTGATGCTGCCCCACATGCCGGGGCTGTTCACGCGCGCCGCGTCGGCGCTGGCGCCAGACCCGCCCGAGCCGCCTCGCCTGCCGCTGCCGGCGCGGGCTGTGCCGCCTGCGGTGCCAGCGCCTACACCCGCGCCCGCGCACGCGCACGCGCCGCCCCCACCAGCACCGTCACCCCCGCCCCCCTCTCCGCCTTCCCGTCGCTCGCGCCCCGTGCCTCTGCGCGCCCGCTACGTCCCAGCGAGCGAGCGCGAGGCCGCCGTACTGGCCCTGCTCCAGACCGCAACCGCGCCCCTCTCCGCGCGCGAGATCGCCGAGCGGCTGGGCTGGGCGCCCCACCGCGTCGCGGCCGTGATCTACCCGCTCGCCGACGCCGGCCGGGTCCTGCGCACCAACCCCGAGCGCCGTGCCAGCAACCAGCGGTATGCCCTGGTCACGGACGCGGGCCAGGTCCCCGCGAATCCAGCGCCCGAAGCCGACCATGATGAGTAGCTCGACGTCGGTCGGAGCCGCCTTCCCGAGCTCCAGGAGCCGCCGTCGGAGGTCATCGGGGCAAGCACCTTGGCTGCGAGCAGGGAGCACGGCGTGTCATTTGCGCATGCGACCATGGTGGCGCGAGAGCAACCGGTACGGCGCCGGAGCAACGCCGAGGTGCGAGCAAAGCGGACAGTTTATGGCTGGTCGCGGTTGTTGAATTTCGGGCGCTGGGTATACGATTTCAAGGGCAGGGCGCATCCTGCGCCACCCCAGACCCCTTGTTCAGTGAGGTGCTCCGTGCGCTCCAACAACGGCTTCCAAAAGGTCCGAGTCTTGAGCTTCGTCCAGAAGATGCAGCTTCAAACGGACGGAACCACCACGCCCAGCTACATCGACGTCGATGTCTCGGAGGCCCTGGAGTGGGGCCCCTACCTGGAATCTATCCAGGTTCAAACAGCAACGGAGAACCGCACGTCTCAGTTCACCTGGCGCGTCCTCTTCTGGTGGAGCATTGACGGTCGCCGCTGGAACGGGCCCGTAGATCTCTTCTCTGCGGTCTCGGCGAACCAGGATGTTATCCAGACGGCCTACTCCACGACCACCAACTTCGGGTTGTACATGCGCTACGGCATCGGGCTGGCCAACGCCAGCGGCACGAACATCGAGCGCGCCGTCTGCTCAGCCACCCTCGTCTTCACTTTCAAGTCCTGAATCGGAGGAGGTCATGTCAATGATGTACCGCAAGATCCTTGACCGCGTCACCCTCTCGCCTGGAACCGCGTCCGACCTCTCGGGCGCCCTCGACCTGGGCGAATTCGGACAGGTCCACTTCGTGTTGACCGTGCACAGCGCCGGAGATGGCGACGCGCCGAGGCTGTGCGTGAAGCACGCCGCGGTCAACGAGGAGGGCGCCTACGTGGACTTCGCGACGGCCTGTGAGACAACCCTGTCGTCCGCCGGCACGAGCTGGTTTCAGGTGGATGCCTTCACCCGCTACGTCTGCTGGTTCATCTCCGGCACGCTGAACAGCGAGGCGACGGTGAGCCTGGACCTGGTGGCGAAGCGTTGAGAGGATATAGGAGCAAGGTATGAAATCGACCAGCCCGTTCCCGTCCCTGGCATCAATCTTTGTGGAGGGGCAAAAGCGGCAGCGGAAGGTCACCCCGTGCTGCGATGGCGTAGGAGGTGGTGGCGGGCCGAGTTCGATCCTCAGCGCCGTGGGGCAGCCGGCGCTCCCGGCCCAGCCTCCTCGTCGAATGGGGGCACCTCGGAAGTCGGGGCCACCGCAGACCTGGGGGCAGCCGGCCGAAGGGGACTGCGCGTGCCAGGATTCGGGCACGTCGCCTCCGCCAGCCCTTGCACCAGAGGATGCGACGGAGCGCGTAGCCGGCGACTGGGTCGCGCAGGTCTTGAGGCTCAACCCACTTGACGCCGTCGCGATTGCAGGGCGGCAGATCCAGGTGAACGCCGAGACCCAGGGAGCGCTCCGGGCGATTGCCAGGACCAACGCCGTTAGAAGCGCGACCCAGGCTAGGGTGAGCAAGGCTCGAAAAAGAGCCTTTGGAGCGCTCGGCGCGAAGCCCGCCCCGCTCAGCAGCGTCGTGGTGACCGAGGGGGGAAGTACGTCTACCACCAGCACAGACATCTCGACCCGCTGCGCATGCGAAGCCACGATCCCCGCTGGCATCGTGTTTGTCGACTCCGAGCGAGGCGACGATTACGCGAGCGGCACCTACGAGACCACCGCCTTGGGTGGCGTGACCATCAAGCCCTGGAGGACCATGTACCGCGTTCAGGTGTGGCTCGACAGCCTCGCGGCGGCCGCGGCGTCGACCACCTGTCTCGACGGCCTTCAGATCTACCTTCGCCGGGACCGAACTTGGGATGGCACCACGGAAGTAGACCCCGTGAAAGCATTGCCAGCTCCACCATGGTCAGTCACGGTGACGCAGGGGACTGCGCTGACCCTGGATGGGCTGAAGGGACTTCAGACCTCGCCCATCGTGATCGGCAACTACTACCCCTTGCGGCTGACCGTCAACGGGGTCAACAAGGGCAGCCTGCCCAAAATCGACGGCGCTCTTCGGAGCGGGGCGGGGGCCCTCTACGGAGACTCCCGGGTCGGAATTTACGTCCGCGACTGCTGCCACGTCTACATGAACGGCGTCGCCGTTCGCGCCTTTGGTCGAGCCATTCAGGTGCGCGGCGGGTCCAAGCATCACACCTACCACGGGCTCGAGCTGTATGACAACGCCATCAACGGGATACACATCTCCGTTGTGGAAGATGACGTCAAAGACAGAACGGAGGATGCCGTCTCCGAGCAGATCACAGGGGCCATCAGCGATGATGAGTACCCAGAGGACATCACGGTGGACGGCTGCTCGATGTGGTCGAATGGCTACGACACGGCCGGAGCGGATGTCGGCCTGGGTTTTCTCGCCACGAACTGCACCATATCCAACAACACGCTCACAGGAGACGGCGCCACGTCGGGTCCGCGTGGTATCGACGGCATCGTGGCGCAATACGCCTCTAGCGGGCACCTCATCGAGAACAATCAGATCTCCACGCACAGGGTGTGGTGCAACACCAGCGACACCGACGCGCAGATGGTCAGCTCCGCAAGCTGCACGGGTTACACGTGGGTCCTTCAGCAGAGCTGCGCCTTCGCATCAGACCTCTCTACCACCGGCGTCGTGTTGTGGCCGGCTGGATCGTGCCAGGACACGGACTATGGCTACGCCATCCAACCGACGACATCACCCACGTCTGAGACGTCCGCATTTGGTGAAGACGGGATCGACCTCAAGGGCGTCCGATTGCGAACCCCAACACTCAACAAACAGACGATTGTCCGCGGAAACGTCATCTGGGGGCACCGGAACAGATCGGGCATCGTGATCGCCGACGGGTCACAGAATGTCTATGTCTACCGCAATCGAATCTTCCAGAATGGCACGGGAGTGTCGATCACGAACGGCAACAACTCCGGCTGGTACATCGGGCACTTCGAGTTGGATTATTATGACCAGAAGACGGAGGGCATTTATGTCTATCGAAACGTCATCTACATGAACTATGGCCGCGGCGTGGTCATCGAGAGCGCGGAGGAGAAGGCCACAGGGATTGACGAGTCCACAGGTGACCCTGTAAAGTTTTCGCATGTTTTCGCGGTCGCAGGGGTGTATCTCATCAACAACACCATCGCCCACAACCTGTTGGCAGGGGTGCTCGTGTCCAATCAGGACGGCACGACGGGCGACGAGGTCGCGAGCATCTCCCTATATAACAATCTCATCGCGCGCAATGGGATTGATGGTGACTACCTCGGCGAAGAGGTCGATGCGATGCAGCTCGCCTGGACGGGGGAAATTGACCTGACTGACACCACCTCGTATGTCTCGCAATACAACTGCTTTCTCGGGTGGTACCGACTCACCTCCGTCGTCGGGGAGGCAGAAGAGGTAATACAGTGGAAGTCTGCCCGTGGGACCCTTATAGAGGCGACCTCGGACTGGGCAACAGAGGACGGATCTTCACAATAGCCCGCTCGGCGATTCAAAGCGGGCCTCCCCCCGTCATCACGACCCCGTAG
>CAZTOW010000014.1:0-177005 GCA_964615375.1 uncultured Enterobacterales bacterium | reverse complement strand
TTAGCGCGCCGCCCGTGCCCCTGCGCGCCAGGAGATGAAGTTCTTCATGAGGGTCATCCCCTCCGGGCTGAGCACGCTCTCGGGGTGGAATTGCACGCCTTCTACAGGGAGAACGCGGTGACGGAGCCCCATGAGCTCGCCGTCCTCGGCCCAGGCGGTCGGCAGGAGCTCGACCGGGAGTGAGGACTCCTCGACCGCGAGTGAATGATAGCGACCCATCGGCGTGGGGTCCGTGAGCCCCTCGAAGACGCCTCTATGGTCATGTCTCACAAGGCTCGACTTTCCATGAACGAGGCGCCGCGCGCCTACCACCCGCGCGCCCAGGAGCTGGCCGAGGGCCTGATGTCCCAGGCAGACGCCGAGGATCGGGATCGGCCCCAGGGCCTGGCGCAGGACCAGGGCCTCCAGGAGCGGCATCGTGAGGCCCGCGCCCTCCGGTCGGCCCGGACCCGGGGACACGCAGACGTGGGTGGGCCGCAGGGCCAGCACCTGCTCGAGCGTGATCTCGTCGTTGCGCGCCACCCGCACCCGCGCGCCCAGCGTCCGCATCGCCTGCACCAGGTTCCAGGTGAAGGAGTCGATGTTGTCGAGCAGGAACAGGCGCGGACGCATCGTGAGATACCTGATATCCTCTCAGGCCATGCGCTGGCCCCCCTCGCTCTCCCTGCTCCTGCTCTGCCCGCTGGCGCTGGCCGCGGGTCCCTTCAACGGCCGAGACGGCGACGCGGGCGGGGGGGCGCTCTCCCCTGACGCGCGGGGCGACGAGGCACCCGACCGCAGCTTCGACGTCGAGCGCCTCCACCTGCGGGTGGAGCTGAAGCCGGAGCAGGGCGCGCTGGAGGGCGCGGCGACCTACACCTTGCGCCGCCTCTCTCCCGGGCCCCTGGTGCTCGATCAGGTGGAGCTGGAGTTCCGCGAGGTGCTGCTGGACGGGGCCAGCGTGGCCTGGCGCCTGGACGGCGACGCCATCCTCATCGAGATCCCCGGCCCGCGCGGCCAGCGCTCCACGGTGGAGCTGCGCTACGCGGCCACCCCGCGCACCGGGCTCCACCACCGCGGGCTCGCCAGCCGGCGTGGGGACGGCGCGGACACCTTCGCCCACGTCTTCTCTCAGGGCGAGGACGCGGAGAACCGCTACTGGTTCCCCGCCTGGGACCACCCGAACGACCGCTTCGCCTACACGGGGGAGGTGGCGGCCCCGCCCGGCTGGCGGGCGATGACCAACCCCACCGACGACCTGGTCAGCTACCTGGTCATGCTGGCGGCGGGAGAGTTCGAGGAGCGCGGCAGCGGCGCGATCACGGCCTGGGTGCCGCCGGGGACCTCCGATGAGGCCGTGGGGCGCGTGCTCGACCCCGTCCCGGCCATGATGGCCCACCTCGCCGAGCGCACCGGCGTGCCCTACCCCTGGGGGAACTACCGCCAGATCTTCGTGGAGCGCTTCATCTACCTCGGCATGGAGAACACGGGCGCCACCATCGAGGACTCGCGCATGCTCATCCCCGACCGCGCGGCGGGGACCGGAGCGTGGATCGAGAGCACCGTCGCCCACGAGCTCGCCCACCAGTGGTACGGCGACCTGCTCACCTGCAGGAGCTGGCGCGAGCTCTGGCTGAACGAGGGCTTCGCGACCTTCATGGCCAACGACTGGATGGCCCGCTCGCGCGGCCCCGACCACGCGGCGGCGGCGATGCGGAGCTTCTTCGAGGCCAGCCTGGACGGGCCGGCGATGGCCGGGCGCTTCCACCAGGGCCCCGACGCCCCCGAGAACGGCCGGGTCTACGTGAAGGGGGCCTCGGTCCTCCACATGCTCCGCGTGATGCTGGGCGAGGAGGTCTTCTGGGCGGGGATCCGCCGCTACACGACGGAGCACCAGCGCGATCTGGTGGACACCGACGATCTCCGCGACGCGCTGGAGCGGGAGAGCGGCCAGGAGCTCGGCTGGTTCTTCCAGCAGTGGGTGGAGCTCACCCACGTCCCCGATCTCACGGTGCGCTCACGTTGGCAGGAGGGGCAGGCCAGCCTCACCGTCCGCCAGGCCACTGGCCCTGGGAAGCCTGCCTACACCCTGCCGATCACGGTGGAGTTCGGCACGCCCGCGGGCCCGGTGCGCCGCACGGGCTGGCTGGACGACGAGGAGCTCACGCTCAGCGCGCCCCTGGACGCCGCCCCGCTCTATGTGGCCTTTGATCCCGACAAGGGCCTGCTGGCGCGCGTGGACCAGGAGCAGGCGCCCTCCGCCTGGGCCGCCCAGCTCCAGAGCCCGAGCCCGCACGCGCGCCTCGCCGCCGCCCACGCCCTCGGCGAGACCGACGAGAGCGCCGCGCTGATCTCCCTCCTGCAGGACGGCTCCCGACCGCTGGTGCTCCGGGAGGCCGCCGCGCACGCCCTCGGCGAGCAGCGCGTCACCGAGCCCCTGATCCGCGCGGTCGCCGCGCCCGAGGACGAGCTGCGCATGGCCGTGGCCGGCGCGCTGGGGAAGGGCACGGGGCCCGATGTGGTCAAGGCCCTGCGCGGACAGCTCCAGCGGGAGCAGAACCCGGACGTGCAGGAGGGGCAGCTCCGGGCGCTGGCCAGCGTCGATCCCCGCGCCGCGATCCTGGAGGCCCGCGCCCTCCTGCGCGCGCGCGGTCGCGAGAGCGAGGGCCTGCGCCACGCCGCCTCCGACGTGCTCGGCCAGCACGGGGAGCGGCGCGACCTGGACCTCCTCCTGGCCCCGAACCTCCCCTTCATCCTCCGCTTCGCGCCGCTTCGCAGCGCGGCCCACCTCGCCGCCGGCCTCCTGGAGGATCGGGAGCTGGAGGAGGCGCGCGCCCGGATCGCGCGGGCCGCCGAGCCGCTCCTGGACGATCCCGATCTGCGCACCCGTCAGAACGTGATCCCGCTGCTGGGCGAGGTGGGCGACGAGCAGACGGCGGCGAAGCTGGAGCGCTACCGCCGCGAGGAGGAGGACCGCGATCTCGTCGCCGCGGCGAAGGACGCCAGCGCGCGGATCCAGGCCCGTCAGGGCACCCCGCCCTCCCCGAGCGAGAAGGAGGAGCGCCTGGACGCGCTGGAGGAGCGCGTCCGCCAGCTCGAGGACGAGATGGACGCCTGGCGCGAGAAGCACTGAAGACGGCGGTTCAGCTCGCCTTCTTGCCCGCCTCCTGCAGGCCCGCCAGCGACTCGTACATCTGCCGCACCTGGTAGCGGTCGTTGCGCTTCATGCGCTCGATGCCCAGCTTCGGGTGCAGGTTGAAGAAGCCGGTGATGGCGTAGGGCAGGTGATAGCCCCAGCGCAGGTCGTCCCGCATGTAGGCGAAGTACTCGACCAGGTCCAGCACCGAGCTCGTGTCGTAGCGCGGGTTGTCCAGGTAGAAGAGCAGCAGCTCCAGCGGGCAGTTGCCGGCGCCGCGCCCCATCCCGTGGATGGTGGCGTCCACGATGTCCACGCCCTCGTCGATGGCGGAGATCGTGTTGGCGAAGGCCTGCTGCTGGTTGTTGTGGAAGTGGACCCCGACCTTCTTCTCCTCGCCCAGGTAGTTCATGTACTTCCTGAGCAGGTAGCGGACGTGGTACGGGTACAGCGCCCCGAAGCTGTCCACCAGGCACACCGTGTGTACCCGCGTGCCCGCCAGCTTCGTGAGGAAGCCGTCCACCGCCTCCGGCGTCAGCGTGGAGACCGCCATCACGTTCACCGCCGTCTCGTAGCCGCCGGCCAGGCAGTGATCGAGGATGTGGATCGCCTCGTCGATCTGGTGCGCGTAGCAGGCGATCCGCACGGTGTCGATGAGGCTGTCCTTCTTCTGGGGGATGTCGGAGGTCTTGACCTTGCCGATGTCCACCATGGCGGAGAGCTTCATGCGGCCGGGCTGCACGACCTTCGCCAGATCGGCCTCGTCGCAGTAGCGCCAGGGGCCGATGGCCTCGTCGTGGACGCCCGGCCGGGGGTACTTGTACCCGACCTCCATGTAGTCGAGCCCGCAGGCCGAGAGCGCCTCGTAGACGGCGCGCACGGTCTCGAAGTCGAACTGCCAGTTGTTGCAGATGCCGCCATCGCGGATCGTGCAGTCCAGCACCTTGATGCGGCGGCGCCGGTCGGTGACCAGGCCGTCGGGGCAGCAGTTGACACGTTCATCCAGACCCATCGGTCCTCCTGGAACACTCCAGCATAGAGCAGCCCGGGGCTCCTCGCCAGAGATTTCCTGTCAGCAGAGGTCTCACAGAAAGCGCCTCGGGCTCAGCTCCGTCGCCAGCGGGTGCTGACCCTCCAGGGCCAGCGCGGCGAGCGCCTCCCCCGCCAGCCAGGCGAAGCCGAAGCCATGACCCGTGAAGCCCACGCCCGCCAGCGCCCCCGGCGCCCCCGGGGCCGGGCCCACCAGCGGGAGCCCGTCGCGGGAGAAGCCCATGGTCCCCGACCAGCGGTGGGTGACCGGCGGGTCGCCCAGCGCCGGGAAGCGGCGGAGGAAGTCCTCCATCCGGGCCTGGATCCCGGGGTGCAGCACGTCGTCCGTCCCCACCTCGCCCTGCGGGTCGAGGTTGCGCCAGCCGCCCAGCACCACCCGGCCCAGCTCGTCCTGGCGCCAGTAGTCGTAGCCGTGGTCGGCGTAGACGGGCAGATCGAAGACGCGAGGGGCGGGCGCCGTGGCCATCATCTGGCCGCGCACCGGGTCCACCTTGTCGGCGTACCAGGGGAGCAGCTCGCCGGCCCGGGCGTTCGTGCAGACCAGCGCGAGGCTGGCCGAGACCGCCCCCTCCGGGGTCTGGACGCGCACCTGCCCGGCGCTGCCCGCGTCGAGCGCGGTGACGGGGGTGTGCTCGTAGAGGCGCGCCCCGGCCTGTCGGGCGGCCCCGATGGCCCCTCGGACCAGGCGCACCGGGTGGACCTCGCCGTCCTGCGGGAGCAGCACGCCCACGTGAAAGCCCGCCTGCCGATAGATCTCCGGCAGCGCCTCGCCCAGGACGAGCTCGGCCTGAAAGCCGTCCTCTCGGAGCAGGGCCGCGCTCTCCCGGAGCTCCTCCTCCTCGCTCTCCGAGCTGGCGAGCTGGAGGCTGCCCGCCTTCCGGTAGCCGGCCTCGACCCCGGACTCTGCCAGGAAGGCCGCCATGTGCGCGTGGTTCTCCAGGGTCAGCGCATGCACGCGGCGGGTGCGCTCGCGCCCGTAGACCCCGGCGGCCCGGCTGTAGCGCTCCGCTGTGCCCTGGAGGATGAAGCCCGCGTTCCGGCCCGTCGCCGAGCCCGCCACCAGCCCGCTCTCCAGCACGACGACGTCCACGCCCGCCTTCGCCAGCGCCAGCGCCGCCGAGCACCCGCAGAGCCCCGCCCCGATCACGACCACGTCGCACTGCACCTCGCCCCGCAGGGCAGGGGAGGGGGAGTGCGGGATGTCCAGCCAGCAGGAGACGGTCACGGCTTCCTCCGAGGCCGGGGAGCCTAACCCGCGATCCCCGATGCGCGCGCTCGGGGGAGGGATTAACGATCCCGGATGCTGCGTCGAGGTCTGATCGAGAGAGCGGGGGGCGCCGCCCGGGTGGCGGTGGTGGCGCCGGCGGGGATCTTCGCCCCGGATCGGCTGGAGGCCGGGCTCGCCCACCTCCGCGCCTGGGGCCTGGAGCCGGTGATGGGGCCGAACCTGGGAGCGCGAGACCGATTCCTGGCGGGGACGGTCGAGCAGCGCCTGGCCGATCTGCGCTGGGCCCTCCAGGACCCCGAGATCGACGCCGTCTGGTTCGCCCGCGGCGGCTACGGCACCGCCCACCTGCTGGATGGGCTCCAGGGCCTGAGCCCGAGCGAGCGCCCCGTCTTCGGCTTCTCCGACGCCACCGCCCTCTTCGTCGGCCTGCGCGGGCGGGCGCGCGGCGTCCACGGCCCGGTGCTGACCAGCCTGGGCTCGCTGGCCGACGCGGACACCGTCGAGGCCACCCGCGCCCTCGTCCTGGAGGGGCGGTGCCCCAGCCTGCCCGGCCGCTGGATCGGCGGGCCGCGGGAGCGGGTGAGGGGAGCGCTGACCGGGGGCAACATCACCGTGCTGGCCAGCCTCTGTGGCACCGCCCACGCCTGGTCCGCGCGCGGCGGGATCGCCGTGCTGGAGGACGTGAGCGAGGCGCCCTACCGCCTGGACCGCAGCCTGCACCAGCTCCTCCAGGCCGGGGCCTTCGAGGGGGTGTGCGGAATTGCACTGGGCGAGTTCCTGAACTGCGCGCCCGCCGCCGACGCCGGCTGGACCCTGGAGGCGTCGCTGCTCGAGCGCCTCGCCCCCCTGGGCGTCCCCATCGTCGCCGGGCTCCCGGTGGGCCACGGCGCGCGCAACCGCCCCTGGATCGTGGGCGCCGAGGCCGAGCTCGACCCGGAGGAGGGCGTCCGTGTGGTCTGAGCTGGAGCGCGCGCTGGACGAGGGCATCGGCCAGGGCCTGATGGGCGGCGCATCGGTGTGCGTGCGCACCGCCACCGACGAGCTCTACGCCTGCGACCGCGGGTACGCCGAGCGCGTGCCCCGGCCCCGGCCCGTGGGCCGCGACCAGGCCTGGGATCTGGCCAGCCTGACCAAGGTCCTCTGCGGGGCCCCCCTGGCCCTCGCCCTGCACGCGGCGGGTCGGCTGGACCTGGACGCCCCGCTCAGCGAGTGGGTGCCGGACGCGCCCTCGGGCGTGACCGCGCGCCACTGCCTCCAGCATGCCTCGGGCTACGCCGCCTGGCGCCCGCTCTACGAGATCGCACAGGCGACCGGGCTCCCCTGGGGGACGGAGGCCACGCGGAGGCGGCTGCTGGCCGAGGCCCTGGCGACGCCGGTGGTGGCGGCGCCGGGCGAGCGGCACCTCTACAGCGATCTCGGCTTCCTCCTGCTCGGCGTCGCGCTGGAGGCGGCGGGCGGGGATCGCCTGGACCGGCTCTGGGAGCGCCACGTGCGGGTGCCCTCGGGGGCCGACCTGCGCTGGGGCTGGCCCGGGGCGGCGGCCACGGAGCTCTGCCCGGTGCGCGGCGGCATGGTGGTGGGGACGGTCCACGACCTGAACGCGGCGGCGCTGGGCGGCTTCAGCGCGCACGCGGGGCTCTTCGGCTCGGCGCGGGCGGTGGCGGCGGCGGCGGCCTGGCAGCTCCGCGCCTGGATGGGCGAGGAGGCGGGACTGGATCCGGCGCTGGTGCGGCGCGCCTTCTCCGACCAGGGGCCGGGCTCGCACCGGCTCGGCTGGGACGGTCCGACCCCCGGGGCCTGCTCGGCGGGCCCGCGCTGGCCCATGGACGGGGTGGGGCACCTGGGCTTCACCGGCTGCAGCCTGTGGATGGCGCCGCGGCAGGGCGTGATCGTGGCCTTCCTGGCCAACCGGGTCCACCCCTTCGTGGAGGGCGGCGCGGTGCCCGGCGCCCCGGAGAGCCCCAGATATCGCGCCTTTCGAGCCCTTCGCCCCAGGATCCACGAGGCGGTCATCGACGCGCTCACGGCGCAGGGGCGCTGGTCCGCCTGAGCGCGCGACCTGTACGACGCGAGGCTGGCGGGCTATCCTGGTGCCCTCGCCGCTCCGGCCCATCGGGCGGAGGTCCACGATGTCCGACGGTCCACGCTGGTTCGAGCAGCCACCCCCAGAGCCCAAGCCCCGGACCCGACCGAGCTCGGGCTCCACGCCCCAGCTCTGGCTGAAGTGTCCAGGTTGCGGCGCCATCCTCTACCAGGCGGCGCTCGGCGAGACGCACCAGGTGTGCTCGGCCTGCGGCTACCACCTGAAGCTCGATCCGCTCGACCGCATCGCGCTCATCGTGGATGAGGGCAGCTTCGTGCGGCACGACGCCGGGCTCGCGCCGCAGGACCCCCTGCGCTTCGCCGACCAGAAGCCTTACCACCGGCGCCTGGAGGCCGCCCGCCGCGAGTGCGGAGAGCGCGACGCCTACATCGCCGGCTCCGCCACCATCGACGGCGTGCCCGTGCAGATCGGGACCTTCAACTTCCGCTTCATGGGCGGATCCATGGGCTCGGTGGTGGGCGAGGCCATCACGCGGCAGATCGAGCGGGCCATCGATCTACGCCAGCCCGCCGTCATCATCAGCGCGTCGGGCGGCGCCCGCATGCAAGAGGGCGTGCTCTCGCTCATGCAGATGGCCAAGACCTGCGCCGCGCTCGCCCGCCTGCGCGACGAGGCGGGGATGCCCTACCTGAGCGTGCTCACGCACCCCACGACGGGCGGGGTGGCGGCCAGCTTCGCCATGCTGGGTGATCTCATCGTGGCCGAGCCGAACGCGCTCATCGGCTTCGCCGGGCCGCGCGTGGTCGAGCAGACCATCGGCGAGACCCTGCCTCCCGGCTTCCAGACCAGCGAGTACCTGCTGGAGCACGGCATGATCGACCGCATCGTGCCGCGCGCCGACCTGCGCGGAACCCTCGCGCGCGTCCTGCACCTGCTCACGGATCCCGCGTGACCGAACATCCGCTGCTGAGACAGCTCGCCCGCTTCGGCATCCACCTCGGGCTGGACCGGATGCAGGGCTTCCTGGACGGACTCGGCGCGCCGCACCGCGCCTTCCCCTCCGTCCACGTCGGCGGGACCAACGGCAAGTTCAGCACCACGCGCATGGTGGCGGAGGTGCTGCGGGCCGAGGGTTACCGCGTGGGCGTCACCATCTCGCCGCACCTGCAGCAGGTCAACGAGCGGATGAGCGTGAACGGCCAGGACATCTCCGATGAGGAGCTGGACGCGCTGCTCCAGGACGTGGATCTGGCGCGGCGGGCCTGGGCCCGCGGCCAGGAGGACATGCCCGAGGACCGCGTGCTCACCTACTTCGAGGTGGTGACCGCCGCGGCCTTCCTGTGGTTCGCCCGGCAGAAGGTGGACGTGGCCGTGGTCGAGGTCGGGCTGGGCGGGCGCCTGGACGCGACCAACGTGGTGGACGCCGTGGTCAGCGCCGTGGTCAGCATCGGGCTGGATCACACGGACAAGCTGGGGCCGGATCTCGCCAGCATCGCGGCGGAGAAAGCTGGGATCTTCAAGTCGGGCAGGCCGGCGGTCCTCGGGCCGCTCAAGCCCCCCGCCCTGCGGGTCGTGCGGGCCATCGCCGGAGAGCGCGGGACGCCTCTGGTCGAGCCCGGCGAAGGCTACCGGGTCAAGGGCCGGAACCACGCCTTCACCTTCACCTGCGGCGGCACGGTGCTCAAGGACCTCAGCATCCCCATGCTGGGCGAGCACCAGCTGGAGAACGCCGGGGTCGCCCTCGGGATCCTGCACCACCTCCCGCCCCAGCTCGCCGTCTCCGAGCGGGCCATCCGCGAGGGCCTGGCGCAGGTCACGCTCCCCGGGCGCATCGAGTGGCTGGCGCCGGACGTGCTGGTGGACGCGGCGCACAACGCCGACGGGGCGGCGCGCCTGGCGGACTTCCTGCGTGAGCTCCCCCGGGATCGGCCGCGCTACCTGCTGCTGGGCATGTCCAGCGACAAGGACGCGCGGGCCGTGGGCGCGGCGCTGCGCTCCTGCGTGGACCGGGTCTTCACCACCCAGTGCGCGCACCCGCGGGCCTGCTCGGCGGGAGAGCTGGCGGAGCAGCTCGTCTCCTTCGGGATCCCGGTGCTCCCCGTGGGGCCCATCGAGGAGGCCCTGCCGGCCGTGCGCGACGGCGAGGCGCTGGTGATCGTGGCGGGCTCGGTGTTCCTTGCGGGCGCCGTGAGGGACATTCTGGCGGCGGGTTGAGCGCGCGGCGGGCCGGGCTCGCCCTGCTCGGCCTGCTGGCCTCGGGCGCCGCGTGGGCCGGCGAGGCGGTGCTTCGGGCCCAGACCCTCGAGCTCCGCGACGGGGTGGCCACGGGCGCGGGCGGGGTGGAGGTCACGCTGGACGATCAGCGGGCCACCGGCGCGCGCTTCCGCTACGACCTGGAGAGCGGCCTGCTGACCGTAGACGACGGGACCTGGACGCGCCCCGAGGGCCAGCTCAGCTTCTCCCGGGCCGAGATCGATCTGGGCGCCGGACAGGGCGTGGTGCTGGAGGGCAGCTATCGGGGTCAGGACGGGCGTCTCCAGGTCCAAGGCGACGCGCTCTCCTGGCTCGGCGAGGGCGAGCTCTCCGGCGAGGGCGTGCGCGTCAGCACCTGCGCCTGCGCCCCCGCGCCCTGGGCGGTCGAGGCGCGCGAGGTCCACGTCCGCCTGGACGAGGAGGTGCGCTTCACGGGCGGGTGGATCTCCATCTGCGACCGGCGGGTCCTCCCCGTCCCGGCGGGTAGCATCCCGCTGGCCGAGCGCCGCTCCGGGCTGCTGCTGCCCCTGGTCGGCTACGGGGAGGACGGGCTGCGCCTCGGGCTGCCCGTCTACCTGACCCTCGGGCCGGCGGCCGACTGGACCCTGACCCCGGAGCTGCGCACCGCCCGCGGCCCCCGCCTGCTCTCCGAGCTCCGCTACGCCCTGCCCCAGGGCCAGGGCGGCAGCCTGGGCGCGGCCGGGGGCTGGGATCTGCTCCAGGACGCCCCCCGCGGCGCCCTCTCCTGGCAGCACCGGCAGGCCACCGGGCGGGCGCGGATCGGCGCGGACGCGCTGGTCTGGAGCGACCCGGACTACGGCGCGGACCTGGGCGACAGCTTCCTGGCCCGCCGGGCCCCCTGGACCGAGGCTTTGCTGCACGCCGGCTACGGGCCGCTGCGCGTGCTCTCCGACACCTTCCAGGGGGACGAGGCCCTGGGGCAGCACCCCGTGGGGGCCGCGCTGGCCTGGGGCGGGGGGCTGGGCCCGCTGGCGGCGCGCGGGGGGGCGGGCTGGGACGCCTTCGCCGACGGGGAGGGCGCGCTCCAGAGCGATCCCGCCGCCAGCCGGGCGCGGGTCGAGGGCCAGCTCTCCGGCGGGCGTGAGCTCGGGGCCGTTCGGGTGGAGGGGGCGCTCGCCGGGCGCGGCGCGAGCTGGTTGGACGGCGCGCCCTGGGGGCAGGGGCAGGCGGCCCTGGGCCTCGCGGTGCCGATGTGGGCGCCCTCCGGCGCGGGCTACCTGCTCCTGGACGCGGGCCTCGCCGCTGACGGCGCGCTCACCTGGGGGGAGCCCGATCTGCGCCGCCCGGACGAGGCGCTCTGGTCCGCCTGGAGGCTCGGGCCCACGCTGAGCCTCCGCCGGGTCACCGTGGCCGGCGTCCCCATCTCCGGTCGGGTCCAGCTCCCCTGGGGAGAGGACGGCCTCGACCCCCAGGGGGAGCTGCGCCTCCAGGCTGGACCCTGGGCCGCGCGGGCTCAGGCCGATCGCGCGCTCCAGGAGGGCTCGGCGGGCTGGGATGACGGACAGCTGCGCGTGATGGTGGGGGCCGCGCGCGACGAGGCGCTGGCGGTCGCCCGCGGAGAGCTGGCCTGGACCCTGCCCGGGAAGCTGGCCTCGCTCCGGCCCTCCTGGCGAGGGCTGGTGGATCTGGAGGAGGGCGGGCTCCAGAGCCAGACCCTCGCGCTCCGCTGGCGCCCGCTCTGCGACTGCGTCGAGCTGGAGCTCAGCGGCGCTACCTCCGAGGACCGCGCGCTCCCGGATCTGGGCGCGCGGCTGGAGATCTGGTAGTCAGCCGCCCTTGGACACGCGGATGCGGAAGGAGCCGCTGCCGGGGATCGCGTCATAGCTGACGTTGCAGCCCGGCGCGATATTCACCATCAGCGTGAGCGAGCCCGGCGCGCTGGAGATCTGCACGCTGCTGACCAGCGGAGACTGAACGTTCAACCGCGTGATCTTCATCTGCGACTCGACGCCCTGGAAGGTCAGCACGTACTGGTCGCCGCCGTTGACCCCGGCGCCCGGGACCTTGCTGGCGTCGGGGCGCCCGAAGCTGCCGCGCATCGTGCCGCGGATGTTGATTGCCGTCTCCGATCCGGTGTCCGCCTTCAAGGAGACCAGGCCCGGCGGGCCCGCGCTGTCATCGGGCGTCTTCGTGCGCTCGCCCTTGCTGGTGGGCTTCGTCCCGGCCTCGGCCTTCGGGTCGGTCTGACCGGCGTCGGGCGGGGTCGTCGTGGTCCCGCCCTGCTCCGGCGTCTGCTCGGGGGGCGTGGTCGCGTCGGCCACGGGATCGCCCGTCGGCGGCGTCTCCACCAACGGCTCGGGCGTCGTGTTCGGCGGAGGCTCCGAGCCCTGCGTGGTCGTCTCCGGCGGCTTCACCGGCACGTCCACCGTCGTGCGCTCGGGCTCAGGGGTCGGCTCGCCTCCTCCGATCACGCCGCCCAGGCGCAGGCCCACCACCAGCATCAGCAGGAAGGCCACCGCCACCGCGGCGTAGACGCCCTTGTTCCCGCCGCTCTCCGTCCGCGGGGGCCGGATGTGGATCTTCGGCGGCTCCGCGGGGGGCTTCGTCGCGGGAGCCGGCGGGGGCTCGACGGGTCGGGGTGGCTCCGTCTTCCGGGGCGGCTCGGGCGGGGGCCGGGTGGGCTCGGGCGGCCTCGGCGGCTCCGTCTTCCGGGGCGGCTCGGGGGCCTTGACGGGCTCGGGGGCCCTCGTCGGCTCGGGGGGCGGCGCCGGGGGGGCCTTCGGCCGCGTCGGCGAGGGCTGGTTGATCACCGTCGGGAGCGTGGAGATGGGCCCGGTGGTCTCCGGCAGCGGCGGGAGCTGCGTGGACTCGGCCCGCGCGCTGGCGCCGGGGCGGGCGATCTGCACTACGGCGGGCTGCACGGGGAGCGGCGGGAGCTCCTCGCCGATGGGCGTGGCGCTCTCCTCGATCTCCTCCTCGTCCTCCTCGCGCGCCGCCTGCTCGCGGGCGAGCTCGGCCAGGCACTCCTCCTCGGAGAGGGCGGGGATGAAGTCGTCATCCTCCGGCTCGCCGAGCGGCGTGGGGGGAGGGGGCCAGCTCAGGCGCTCGGGGAGCGACTCCTTCTGGCCCGCCGCCTCGGAGGCGACGACCACGCCCGCGCTGGCGGTGAGCTCGTCGGTGACCAGCACGAAGCTGCTGTCCACCGCCTCTCCCGCGCCCAGCATCTTGGCCTGGCGGCGCGCGCGGCGCTCAGGGGCCGGGAGATCCTCAGTGCGCTCGGAGGTCCGCTCCGCCGTGGGCTCGTAGCTGGCCTCCGCCGTCCACTCCGAGGTGGGCTCGAAGAGCGCCTCCTGGGTGCGCTCGCGCTCCACCTCAGCCGTGCGGGGCTCCTCGTCGAGGGGAGGCAGGGCGCGGCCGGCGAGCTGGGCGATGCGCACGGGGCGCGCGGCCTCTACCTCGACGTCGTCGGGGACCAGGGTGAAGCCCGCCGGCTCACCGCGGCCCGGGCTGGAGCCCACGAGCACGGTGGGCTCGCTCTCGAAGCCGCGGTCCAGCTCGGTCGCGCGCGGTGGGGGCGGCTCCGGGCGGGGCTCGGGCGGCGGGGCAGGCGCAGGCTCTGGGGCGGGCGCGGGCTCGGCGCGGGCGGGCTCGGCGCCCTCGGCGCGCGGGGCGTCGCGGACCAGGCGGGCGACCAGGGCGTCCCGCTCGGGGTTCGGGCGCCCCTCCTCGTCCGGGGAGGGCCAGCCGGCGCGCAGGGTCACCAGCCAGGGGGTCCAGGACTCCTCACCGCCGAGGCGGCCGAGCTCGGCCTCCAGCGCCTGCCGCAGCGCGCCCATGTCCGCGGGGCGTCGCTCGGGGTCCGAGGACATCGCGGCGCGCAGCAGCGCGCTCAGCTCCTTGGAGAGCTGCGCGTCCCCCTCGAAGAGCACCTGATCCTGGAGGATCGCGCTGCAGGTCCGGGCGGTGGTCCGCCGCTGGAAGGGGTTGGAGCCCGTGACGAGCACGAAGAGGATGAGAGCCAGACCGCGGACGTCCGTGCGGATCGTCTCCGGCTGGCGGAGGAGCTGCTCGGGCGCGCGCCAGGCGAAGCGCTCGGCGCTGGAGGCTGAGCTCCGCTCCCCCGCGGCGGCCGTCACCGCGCTCGCCACCAGAAGCAGCGGCGATCCATTCGAGAGGAAGAGGATCTTGCCCGGGCGCAGCTCCCCGTGGACCAGCGGGCCGCTCTCCGTGCTGTGCTGGTGCAGCGCGTCGAGCGCCTCGCAGAGCCTCAGCCCCAGAGACAGCGTCTGACGCGGGCTGGGGCGTGGTCCGCCCTGCTGGATGCTCGCCAGCGCCGCCGCGGCGTCCCAGCACTCGAGCTGCGGGCTCGCCACCCAGGCCAGCCCGCCCGCGCGCCCCGAGGCCTCCACCGGGACCAGCCCGGGGTGCGACACCTCGGCCAGCGCCGCCATCCGCTCCTGGAAGATCTGCCGGAAGCCGGTGCTCCGCTGCAGATACAGAAACGGGATCTTCACCGCCAGCGGACGGGAGGTGTCCGCGCCGTCACCGCTCGCTGGGTGAGCCCGGAAGAGGAGGCTGCTCTGTCCACTCGCGAGGACCGAGTCCAGCCAACAGGGACCGAAGCGCAGCGGGAAGGACATCAGCTTGTTGTGGGGTCTCAGCAGCGGCCATCCCCATTGGAGGGATGGTGTTCAGCGCCCCTGACAATACGGTAGCACGGCCTCCGTGAAAAGCGAAATGTCCGCGCCACCCTGTCTAGGGGGAGCCCTCCGAGGGGAGGGGGTGGGCCCGAAGATAGGCTTCGAGCGCGTGGACCAGCTTCTTGTCGGCCTTCAGCACGGGGAGGGCCGCCTCGCTGATGTCATCGCCCGGGCACCCGCCCAGGGCGCGCGGGTTTGCGCAAACGCCGACCCCGCCGGGCAGGCTCCCCTTCTTCGCGGCGCGCGCCAGCGCCTCCGTGGCCGCGGCGCGCAGGGCCGCTCCGTCCTCGCCCAGCCCCTTGAGGTAGGCCTCCTTCATCGCGCTGGCCTTCTGGATGGCCGCCGCGTCGCCCGCCTCGATCCCGTCCTCCAGCTCGGACTGTCCATCCTCCAGCAGCTCCGTCCGCGCGGAGACCCGGTCCGCCAGGAAGGTGTCGACCAGCGCGCTGGCCGAGATCCAGCGCTCCGTGCCGGTCAGGGCGACCACCGGCTGGGGCGCGGGCGTCAGCGCGATGGAGGGCCAGCTCCGGCCCATGATCTCGGCGAGAGCGCGCTCCAGCTCGGCGTCGGCGTCGATGGCCTTCGCCAGGGCCGGGCTGAGGTCCTGACCCTCGCAGCTCCGGCTCCCGCCGCCGCCGCCCGGACCCATGCGCGGACCCGACGGCTTGCAGACCGCCACACCCCCGCCGCCGCCGCCCGACACCTTGGGGAGCGCGCGCTTCAGGGCCGCCTCGAAGGCCCCGGAGTAGTCGGTCTGGATGGCGTCCACGAAGCGCTGCACGCTCACGAACTGCGCCAGCCCCTCCTTGCGGGTCTGCTCCGCCCAGGCCCGGCTGGCCTCCGGGGCGCTGTCGCCCAGCATCCCCATCCCCGCCTCGAGCTCCTCCAGCGCGCGGCCGAGCTGCCCGACCTCCTGCTGAGCCCGGTCGAAGGCGCCGCCCGCCTGCTCGGCGCTCTGGGCGAAGCGCACGCTCTGCTCGGCCACCGTGTCCGGGTGGTAGTAGGCGGCGGGGCCGGCGGCGGCAGCGGCCGACCAGAGGATGGCGAGCGGGAGCAGGGGGGACCGCCTCATGGGAGCTCTCCAGGTTCTCGGGTGACTGTAACGCGGCGCCCGGCTCGCCTGCGGGCGCGCGCGGGATACAGTGAACCCGTGAAGCTGCCCGAGCTGATCGGAAACCAGGAGCTGCACCGGCAGCTCGCGCGGATGCTGACGGAAGATCGGCTGCACACCTGTCTGATCTTCGAGGGCCCTCCGGGCGTGGGCAAGGCCACCACCGCGCGCTGGGTGGCGCTGGCGGCCAACTGCGAGCGCGAGCCCGAGGGGCGCCCCTGCGGATCCTGCTGGTCCTGCCGGCAGATCGCCCGCGGGCAGCACCCCGACGTCATCGAGATCGGCCTGGACCCGGAGCGCACCGCACCCGTGATCTCGGTGGAGCAGGCCCGCGACGTGGTCGGCCGGATGGCCATGCGCCCCTACAGCGCCCGCCGCCGGCTGGTGATCTTCGACCCCGCCGACGCCATGGGCCCGGAGGCGGCCAACGCCCTGCTCAAGACCTTCGAGGAGCCGCCGGAGAGCACAGGCTTCATCCTCGTGACCTCGGCGATCTCCCGGCTCCTTCCGACGATCCGATCCAGATCACAACGAATTCGTTTTGCGCCCCTCGCCGACGCGGAGCTGGTCCCCTGGCTGGAGGCCCGCGGCTTCCCCGACGCGCCCCTGCTGGCGGCGCTCTCCGACGGCTGCCCGGGACGGGCGCTGGCGCTGGCGGAGGGTGAGGTCCAGGAGTGGCGGACCTCGCGGGACGCGCTGCTCGGCGCGCTCGCGGCGCCGGTGTCCGATCAGCTCGTCTACGCGGACAACCTGACCAAGGGCGAGCGGGCCGAGTCGGGACCCCGGGTGGAGCGGGCCCTGGACGCCCTCTCCCGCGTGCTGGTGGACGTGGGGCGGGCCCGTCTGGGCGTGAATCCGCGCTTCAACGCCGATCGTCGGGAGCTGCTGGCGCGCTGGTCGGCCACCCTGGACGAGGGCAGCCTGGCCGGTCTCGGGCAGTCCATCGAGCGCACCCGGCGCGATCTCGAGGGTTATGTGAACGCGCGCCTGCTCATGGACGCGCTGATCGCCAGCATCGCGCGCGAGCTCGGCCCAGCGCGCCTCGCGGGAGCCGCCCAGTGAACGCCCCCTTCTTCGACTCTCACTGTCACCTGGACGTGGACGCCTTCGGGGACGACGCGGGCGTGGACGCGGCCGTGGCCCGCGCTCAGGCCGCGGGCGTGGGCCGGATGATCACCATCGGCTCGGGCTACGGGGCGGAGAGCCTGAAGCGCGCGGCGCGGGTCGCCGAGCGCCACGAGGGGGTCTGGGCCACCGTCGGCGTCCACCCGCACGACGCCAAGGGCTGGACCGAGGACAGCGAGCTGGCCCTCCGCGAGCTCTCGCGCCACCGCCGGGTGGTGGGCCTCGGCGAGATGGGTCTCGACTTCCACTACGACAACTCCCCGCGGGACACCCAGCGCGCCGTCTTCCGGCGTCAGGTCCGCCTCGCGCTGGAGCTCGGGATGCCCATCGTCATCCACGATCGCGACAGCGACGGCGAGGTGCTGCGCATCCTGGAGGAGGAGCGCGCCTTCGCCGGTGCCGGCGTGCTTTGGCACTGCTTCACCGGCAACGTGCTGGAGATGCAGGAGATCGTCGAGCGCGGCGGGCTCGTCTCCATCCCCGGCATCGTGACCTTCAAGAACGCGCAGATCACGCGCGACGTGGCCCGCGCGGTCCCCGAGGACCGCTACCTCATCGAGACCGACAGCCCCTTCCTCACGCCCGTGCCGCACCGCGGGCGGCGGAACGAGCCCGCCTACGTCCCGCTGGTCGCCGCCATGGTGGCGCAGGTTCGGGGGCAGAGCGTGGACGAGGTCGCGGAGACCAGCGCGCGGAACGCGGCCAGCTTCTTCCGAATCTAGCTGGCCGCCCCGAGAGGGAGCCTCGAGCGGGACGGCCGCGCCGAGGGGCGGATCAGCTCGACTTGCGCGCCTGCGCCGGGGCGTTCGCGTCGGCCTCGGGCGTGTGGACGGGGAAGGAGCGCGTCGTGCCCTTGTTCTCCAGCGCGTGCTTGCGAGCCTTGCCCGCATTCTGGCGCCGCGTCTTGCGCTTGTACTCGGTCTCCTGGGTATTGCTGGCCATGAGGGGCTCCGACGGGTTCAGATCACGGATGTGGTGAGCGCGCGTGTGCGCGAGGTCCCGGGCAGTTAGCCGCGCGCGCGGGTGTTGTCAAATGGGGTCCCGCGAGGGCCTCTTCTTTCAACGGTGTCCACTGTCGCGTCGCTCAATGGCGGCACCCGGATCCCGCGTGCTATTCCTTGCCTCTAAACCCCCAGGCTGGAGTCGAACCATGACTGTGAAGCGTATCGCCCGGATCGCGCCCCTCTGCCTCCCCCTGCTCGTCGGCTGCAGCGACCTCGACGATCTGAAGGACAAGGTGGAGGGCTACACCAACCCGACGGTCATCGAGGGCCTGGTGCTCGGCGTGGCCGAGCCGGACTTCGACTTCGATCTCTCCAAGACGGACTTCAACAAGGGCGCCGCGGGCGTGGTCTTCCTGGCCGACGCCGCCAGCGCCGATGAGATCGAGAGCGCCCCCATCGACGGCGCCGACGTCAGCATCCTCTCGGAGACCACCGGCAAGCTCGCCATGAACGAGGACGGCGACGGGAAGTACTCGATCACCGGCGACGACGGCTTCGAGTACACCGTGGGTGAGGACCTCGACCTCAACGTCGACGTCGGCGACCAGAGCAGCTCTGCCTCCGTGACCGCGCCGGCCGCCGCCGACGTGACCATCGACGAGGCCCACACCGCGGGCGAGGCCATCACCGTGGACCTCACCGGCCAGTCCTTCAGCTCGGTGCTCGTGGCCGTCTTCGACGCCGGCTCGGGCGAGCTCACCTTCTCCAACCAGCCCGAGGGCATCAAGGAGATCTACGACTTCACCCACGGTGGAGCGGAGAGCCTCGTGGTGGACATCCCGGGCTCGGCCTTCTCGGCGGAGAGCGTGTACGCCGTGGGCGTCGCCGGCCTGAAGAACGCCGGCGAGGACGACTTCGGCGACGCCAACACGCTGCTGTCCACCTACATGGCCGGGAAGATGAAGTTCTTCCCGGTGTCCACCATCACGCTGCCGGACTGAGCCCCAGCCCCACGGGGGTCAGCGGATCTCCAGCGCGCCCGGCAGCATGGCGGCCACGCCGTCCCGGCCGAGCGCGCGCTCCAGCATGAGCCCGGTGCGCACCGCCTCCTCCAGCTCGGGGGAGGCCAGCGCCGGGCTCAGCGCCGCGCCGTTCGGGTCCTCCAGGTCGGCGAGGAGCTGGTCGAAGAAGCCCTTTCGCTCGGGCAGACGCCGAATGCCGACGTCCTCCGACGCGCCCGCGAGGACGATGGCCTTGGCGATGGCCTCGTCCACGCCGCCCAGCTCGTCTACCAGCTTGCGCTCCAGCGCCTGCTCGCCCGTCCAGACGCGCCCCTGAGCGACGGCGTGGACCTGCTCCTTCGTCAGCCCGCGCCCCTTCGCCGCCCGGTCCAGGAAGGTCTGGTAGAAGGCCTCGAGGAAGGTGCGGAACTTGGCGCGATCCGGGTCGGTGAAGGGGCGGCTGGACGACAGGAGCGAGGCGAAGGCCCCGCGCTCGTAGGTGTGGCTCGTGACGCCGATCTTCTCCAGGGCGCCGCTCAGCACCAGCTTGCCGCCGAAGACGCCGATGGAGCCGGTGAGCGTGCCCGGCTCGGCGAAGATGTAGCTCGCTCCGGCCGCGATGTAGTAGCCGCCGCTGGCCGCGTAGTCGCCCATGCTGACCACCACCGGCTTCTTCTCCTTGACCCGCTCCACCGCGCGCCAGATGGCGTCGCTGGCCGATCCGCTCCCGCCCGGAGAGTTGACGCGCAGCACCACCGCGACGACGTCCTCGTCCTTGCGCAGCTTCTCCAGCGTCTTCACCAGGCTCACGTCCCCGATCATCTGGCCGCCGAAGAGCTCGTCCCCGCTCTCCCCGTCGATGATCTGGCCCTCGGCGTAGACCACGGCGATCTCGTCGCCGTTCCCGGCCCAGTCGAGGCGCAGATCCTGGAGGTAATCCTTCAGCGAGAGCAGATCCTCCTCGTCGGGCTCCTCCTCCTCTTCGTCTCCTCCGGCCACGTCCTGCGCGCCATCCGCCTTCGGATCGACGTCCTTCCCCGCGATCTCCTCGTCGTCGGGCAGGGTCTCGCCCTCCAGCACGCGGCGCAGGACCTCGTCCCGGTAGGAGAGGTGGTCCACCAGCCCGGCCGCCTGCGCGCCCTCGGGGGTCATGGGTGGGTCGTCCAGCAGGGCGCGGACCGCGTCCGGCTCGAGCTCGCGGCCCTCGGCGATGCCGGCGATCATCTGGCCATAGAGCGAGTCCAGCAGCGTGTTCATGGCCTCCGACGCGGCGTCCGAGGGGCCGGTGCGCTGGAAGGGCTCGACGGCGCTCTTGTAGTCGCCGACGTGCTCGAAATTGGCCACCACGCCGATCTTCTCGAAGGTGCCCGCGTAGTAGGACTGCGTGATCGACAGCCCGTTGACGAAGAAGAGCCCGGCCGGCGCGACGTGCAGCTCCTCGCAGGCCGAGCCGAGGTAGAACTCCTTGTTGGTCATGCTGGGCGCCCAGGCCACGCAGGGCTTCCCCGCCGTCTGAAAGGCCGTGAGCGCGCGCCGGATGGACTGGACCTGCGCCCAGCCCAGATCCACCGCCTCGATCTCCAGGAAGATCCCGGCGACGTCCTCATCCTCGGCGGCCTCCCCGATCGCGCGGACCAGCTCCGAGCTCAGCGGCGGGAGGTCGCGGGCGTCCATGACCAGGCCCTCCGAGCCCGGCCCGTCGCCGATGGAGGAGGCGAGCTCGACGTGGAGCCACTTCGGCTCGCCGGAGCCTCCCAGGTCGCCGCTGCTCAGCAGGATCGCCGTCGCGACCGAGATCGCCAGCAGCACCACGAGCCCGATGATCGCGACCACCACGAGCAGGCGCGTACGTTTGGGGGCCATTCACGCTCCGTCCTGTGAGCGTATGGTCCTATCCCAACATCACCAGCAGCGCCGCCTCCACTGCTCCAGCCAGGCCAGGAGGGCGGGCGTGACCTCGGCGTCCGCCTGTCGGCCGAGCACGGGATCGAGGTGGCCCCAGCTCTCGCCGAGGCAGAGCCAGCGGCTGCGCTCGGGGTCGAGGCCGTCGAGGGCCGGGCGCGCCTGGGCGGGGGAGCAGATGCTGTCCCCGCTGGCCGCCACCGCCATCAGCGGCGTCCTCGTGCCGCGCAGGGCGGCGAGGTAGTCCAGGCGATCTCCGCGATCACACAGGGTCCCCGCGCTGAACCAGCGCGCCACCTGCCGCACCAGCCCCACCGGGAGGTCCTCGCCCGCGTGCAGCAGCAGCCCGCGCCCCGTGGGGCCGTCCAGATCGCGCGCGACCGGCGCCCACAGCTCAGGATCGGCCAGCGCGCTCAGCGCCCGCTGCACGTTGCGCGTGGGCAGGGCCCAGCCGGAGGGGAGCAGGCGCGCCGTCAGGGCGGCCAGCCGCGCCTGGCTCCCCGGTCGGGGGAAGCGCACCGCGGCGCAGAGCGCGACCGCCGCGGCGATCCCGGCCTCGCCCCCGCGCGCGAGGTGGGCGTAGAGGAGCTGACCGCCCATGGCGTGGCCCAGCCAGAGCACCCGGGAGAAGCCGCTGATCCGCTGCGCCAGCGAGATCGCCGCGGGCAGGTCCTGGGCGACGATGTCGTCGAAGTCGAAGCCTCGGGCCCCCGGGGGCGGGGCCGTGCCGCGATCCCCCCGGTGCGAGAACAGGTAGACGTCGTAGCCCGCCGTGTGCAGGCGCGAGGCCAGCGAGCGCTCCTCCTGGAAGTCGAAGCTGCGCGCGCCGGTCCCCAGCCCGTGGGCGAGGATCACCGGCTCGCCGCTGGCCCCAGGCGGCGGCGGACGGCGGTAGAGCGGGCACTCCCAGCCGTCCTCGGCGCGCGCATAGTAGCGCTCCAGCGTGGACGCGGCCGGCTTGCTGGCGAAGGGCTCCAACGGGTGGCGGGTGGACCACACCGTGGCCAGGGCGAGGCGGGCGATGGTCTCGCCCAGATCCCGGGAGCGGGGAGCCCAGGGCGCCTCGAGCCGCGGCGCGGGGAGCTCGCGCGGCTCAGCGGGGGTCAGGAGCTCATGTTCCTCGGGCATGGGACCCCGCGTGAGCGGAGGTTGGGAGGGTCCGCCGGGGCGAGCAGCTTCAGCAGAACACCCCCCCAATCCTCGCCCTCGAGGGAGGGGTTCGCAGCGACTTCAGGAACGACGGAGACGGCTTCTACGACCAGATCGGAGACGGCGGCTGGCGAACCCTACCCAACCTCGAAGGCTTCATGAGAGTTTGAGACATGGTCTTGCCATGTCAACCTTTGCCACCGTACCACAGCTCCTCCAGCACGTAAAGGCTCCGAGGGCGCGGGCTGAGATTTTTTTTGAAGTCACCTCAGGCATGGTATTGACACGTCAATCGACTCAAAGAAAAAAGCGGGCACAAGGCCCGCTTCATCGCTCATGTAGATCCTCAGATCAGGACGCTGAGCCCGCCGTCGAGGTCCGGGTGATGCTCACGCGCTTCTTCAGGTCTTCGCGCCAGGCCTCGAGGTAGGCCGCCCGGCTGCGGGCCAGCACGGTGAGCTTGAGCATGTCCTTCTGCTCGCCCAGCTTCGAGGGATCCGCCGGGGTCCAGGACGTGACCGCCGCGACCACCCAGCCGCCCGGCGCGGGGTAGACGCCCGGCAGCACCCCGACCGCCTTCTGCTGGGCCACGGCCTGCTGCACGCCCGCGTCCTGGGCCACGCCCGGCACGCTGAGGGAGCCGAGCGGCTGCGGCCCGGTGTCCTCGGCCGCAAGGCCCTGGGCGCCGAGCAGGTCCATCGGAGCCTCGCCCGAAGCCTTCCAGGCGGCGAGCACCTTCTCCGCGTACTCCTGCGTCAGCTTGCCCACGCTCTGCTGGGCCACCAGGGTGCGCGCGATGTCGCGCTTGACGTCGTCGAAGGCCAGCTCCTTGGCGTCCTCGGCCGTGCGCACCCGGGCGATCCAGAGGCCGCGCCCCGTCTCGGCGATCTCGGTGACCTTGCCCGAGCCCGCGGCGAAGATGGCCGCCGCCAGCGGCGGATCCATCAGCGGCTCCGGGCTCAGCCCCATGTCGCCGCCGTTCACCGCCGTGAGGTCCTCGCTGTAGCGGCGGGCGAGCTCGGCGAAGGCGGCCTCGTCCGCGTTCAGGGCCTGGGCGCGGATCTCCTCCATCTTCGCGCGCAGCGCGGCCGGGTCGGTGCCCTGCACGTCGCTGCGCAGGAGGATCGCCGAGAAGGCCGCCTTGCGCGGGACCTTGTAGACGCGCTCGAAGTCGGCGTCGTAGCGCTCCTTGACCTTCAGCTCGTTGTTGGCCAGGAAGGCGTCGATCTCCGCGTCGGGGACAGTGATGTCGTCGAGCATCGCGGTCTCGGGCACGCGCACCCAGCGCAGGTCGGCCGTGGTGTTCTGGAGCTCGTAGGCGCGCGCGATCTCGGCGTCGCTGACGTGGGCGCCGGCCAGCACCACGTCCTGCAGCTTCTGGATGAGCAGGGCGCGGCGGATCATCTCGCGGTGCTTCTCTTCGGTGAGCCCCATGCTCTTGATGAGCCGGAGGTAGAGCTCCCGGGAGTGCTTGCCGTCCTGCTCGAAGCCCTTCTCGTAGACGATGACGCGCGAGACCTCCTCGCTGGAGACCACGAGGCCGAGCGAGGCGGCCTCCTGCACCAGCATCTCCTCCTCGATCATCGCCTCGAGCACCTCCGCCTGGATGCGCCGGGCGTCATCCTCGGAGGTCCCCTGCGTGCCCTTGTTGCGCAGGCGCATCTCCCGGTAGAGCTCGGTGTTCGTGATCTGCTCACCGCCCACCGTGGCCAGCACGCCGGTCTCGCGGCTGTTCCGCCCCCCCGTGCCCGCGCCCCAGAAGATGAAGACGATAGCGACGACACCGATGATGATCCGCGTCGTGGCGCTGTCCGTGCTCCGGCGCATACGCTCCAGGATCGACGTTGACATGGAAGACCTCGCCGGGCGCACTTACCGGCCGGGAGACGCGGGCGCAAGCCCATGGGGCGCCGGGGCGCGGCGCTACCAGAGCGACTTCGTGAAGTCCCCGCTCATCTTGTGCCGCTCGTAACGCTTCTTGGCCTGAGGCATCAGGTCGCGGAGCTGCTCTTTGCGGGTCTGGTTCGAGGGGTGGGTGGAGAGGAACTCGGGGACCTTGGAGCCGCCCGTGGCCTTCTCCATGCGGTTCCAGACCTCGATGGACTCCGACGGCGGGTAGCCGGCGCCCGCCATGTACATCAGGCCGAGCTGGTCGGCCTCGCTCTCGTGCTTGCGCGAGAAGGGCAGCATGATCCCCACCTCGGCCCCCGCGCCGAGGGCGGCGATGACGATGGCCTTCTTCTCGTCGGACATCTCGGACTTCGCGTCGATGTACAGCGCCAGCCCCGCCAGCCCGCCCAGCAGGGTGAGCTGCTGCGAGAGGCGCTCGGCGCCGTGCCGGGCGACGGCGTGGCCGACCTCGTGGCCCATGACGAAGGCCATGCCCGCCTCGTTGTCCACCACCGGCAGGATCCCGGTGTAGAAGGCGATCTTCCCGCCGGGCAGGCACCAGGCGTTGATCGTGTCGTTGTCCTCGATGAGGCGGTAGCGCCACTCGTAGTCCTTGCTCGTCACCTTGGCGATGCGCTTGCCCACGCGAGTGAGCGTGTCGGCGTCCTCGCCTGTCTTCTCCACGTCCGCCGAGGACAGCGTCTCCTGGTACGCGGTCTTCCCGATGTTCTGCATCAGGGACTCGGGGATGATGTTGTACTGAAGGCGGCCCGTGCCCTCCACCCGGCGGCACCCGCTGGGTCCGGCGAAGAGGGCGAGCAGCGTGAGAAGGGGCAGGACGCGGTGGGCGGAGCGCATTCATCCTCCAGTGGGGCGCGGTCCACGCAGAGCCCACGCGGCGACCCGCTCGGGCTCGGTGGAACACCACACACCTTATCCCCCGAGCGCCCCCGCCGCTTCCTCGGTGAAAGGAGCGACGAGACAGGGCGGCGCCCAGCAGATAAGCCGCCGCCATGAAGAACGCCGTGATGGGGGCCATGTCGCCGGACATGGCCATCGACCTCGGGACCGCCAGCACCTTCATCCACGTCCGCGGGCGCGGCGTGGTGTGCCGCGAGCCCTCGGCCATCGCCATCCACGAGGATCGACGCGGGAACCGGCGCGTTCTCGCCGTGGGGCACCAGGCCCGCGCCATGCTCGGCCGCACGCCGGGGGACATCCAGGTGCTGCGCCCGCTGAAGGACGGCACCATCACCGACTTCGAGGTGACGGAGGCGCTGCTGCGCCACCTCATGCTCCAGGTGCAGGGGCGGCGCCTGTGGGTTGGGCCGCGGGTGGCCGTCTGCATCCCCTTCGGCACCACCGACGTGGAGCGCCGGGCCGTGCGCGAGTCCGCCGAGGCCTCGGGGGCGCGCGAGGTCCACCTCATCGAGCAGCCCCTGGCCGCGGCGGTGGGCGCGGGCCTCCCCGTGCAGGAGGCGCAGGGGAGCATGGTCGTCGATCTCGGCGCGGGGACCACCGAGATCGCCGTGCTCTCGCTGGGTGGCATCGTCTACAGCCGCACCCTGCGCGTGGGCGGGGACGCGATGGACAACAGCGTCATCCAGCACCTGCGCGAGCGCTTCGGCCTGCTGGTCGGACCGCAGACGGCGGAGGCCATCAAGCTCAAGCTCGGATCGGCCATCCTCGAGAACAACGATCGCCGCATGCTCGCCAAGGGGCGGGACCTGCGGAGCGGGCTCCCCCGCGCGGTGGAGATCAGCGCCATCGACGTCGCGACGGCGCTCCAGGAGCCCGTGCAGCTCATCGTGGAGGCCGTGCTGGCCAGCCTGGAGCACACGCCCCCCGATCTCGCCGCGGATGTCGCCGAGACGGGGATCGTGCTGACGGGCGGCGGCGCGCTGCTGCGCGGCCTGGATCGGCTGCTCAGCGACGCGACCAACCTGCCCGTGGTCGTCTCGGAGGAGCCCGAGGCCGCGGTCGTCACCGGCGCCGGGCACATCCTCACGGACGACGAGCTGCTGCGCGCTTCCCTGGCCTGAGCCCTGGTGTTCCCGAGGGATCAGCCGAGCGCGGGCGCGATGAACTTCTCCAGGGCCGAGCGGCTCTGAGCGCCCACCGTCTGGGCGATGACCTTGCCGTCCTTGACCAGCAGCAGGGTGGGGATGTTGCGCACGCCGTACTTCATGGCGGTGGTCTGGTTGCTGTCCACGTCCACCTTGGCGATGCGCAGCTTGCCGTTCTGGGCGGTGGCGATGGCGTCGAGGTGCGGGGCGATGGCCTTGCAGGGCACGCACCAGGTGGCCCAGAAGTCGACGACGACGGGCACCGAGCTCTTCAGCACGTCGGCGTCGAAGCTGGCGTCGGTGGTCTGGATGACGTGGGGGTTGTTCATGCGGACCTCTCAGAGAAGGGAGGCGATAAGATAGCCGCGGCGCGCGAGCAGGCAAGCGGTCTGCGCGCGGCTCCTGGGCGCTCATCGGCGCCCCGGCTAAGGTCGTTGGGGGAGGGTCGAGCGTGCCCGAGCAGCCTTGGAGCGGGACGGACTTTCTGGACACCGTGAGCGGGCCCGCCGAGCGCTTCCCGCCGCTCCGCGTCCTCTTCCTCGCCCATCGGGTGGCCGCGAGCGGTCGGCTCATGGTCCTGAGCGGGGCTCGGGAGCGCGTGATCCACCTCCAGGCCGGCCGGGTCATCTCCGTCTCGGGCTTCCCCGGTCTGCTGGAGGGGCTGGGCGTGCAGGGGGAGCCCGAGGACGACATGGTCCGGCTCATCGGGCGCGCCATCGCCGCGGGCCAGAGCCCCGAGCGCGCGATCGAGGTGGCCGTGGAGGGGCTGGCGCGCGCCCTCGGCGGCTGGGCCGATCTCCGCGGTCCCGCCGTGCGATTCGAGCGGGGCGCGGCCGAGCCGGCCTCGCGGATGCCCATCTCCGAGCCGCTCCCGCGCCTCATCGCCCGCGGGCTCCGAATGACCCGGTCCATGGACCAGCTCCGCGCCATGGCCGCGCCGCGCCTGCGCAGCCCGGTGCGGCTCCAGCTCCCCGACGACTCGCCGGAGCAGCGCTGGGGGCTCGATCCGGTCTGCTCGCGGCTGCTTCGCGAGGCGGCGCGCGGCGGGACCCTGGGCGAGCTGCTCGGGCTGGGCGCCGCCAGCGAGGCGCTCCTGGCCTTCGACCTGCTCCATCAGCTCGGCCTCCTCCAGGTGGAGGGCGGTGGCCTCGCCTCCCGGCCGGGCGTCGCCACCCAGAGCCGGCCTCCCGAGGCGCGAACCGCCGATCCTCGCTCGGTGTCCCCGTCCTCGGCGTCCCCGTCCTCGGTCTCCTCGCGCTCGGTGGCGCCGGCCTCCATGCCGCCGCGCTCGGTGGCGCCCGCCTCCGTGCCGCCGCGCTCGGTGGCGCCCGCCGCCGCCCCCGCGCGCACGCCCCCGGGGCCGGAGGCGGAGCAGGCGCGCGCGCTGCGAGAGGCGCTGGCGGCGATGGAGGGCGCGGAGCCGGCCCAGATCCTGGGGATCACGCGATCCGCGGATCTCACGGAGCCGGGGGTGGAGAAGGCTTTCCGGGACGCCTCCGTGCGCTTCCACCCCGATCGCCACCACAACGCGACGGGCGAGGTGAAGGATCTGGCGGCGCGAGCCTTCGCGCGGATCTCCGACGCCTACGCCACGCTGCGCGACGCGGGCGTGCGCACCGAGGCCCAGGCGCGCATGAAGGCCCGGGAGGAGGGCCGCGTCTACGTGAGCGAGGCCGACCAGCGCCTCGCCCGGGTGGCCTTCGCCCGCGGCGAGATCGCGTTCAAGGCCCGGCGCTTCGCCGAGTCGCTGCCCGACGTCGAGCTGGCCATGCGCAAGGACCCCACCGTGTGGCGTTATGGGGCGTTGCGCGCGCAGGCCGCCTGCCTGGCCGGTCAATTGACGGGGAAGCAGGCCGACGCCGCGCTGGAGGCGCTGCTGGAGAAGGTCCCTGCGGGCGCGGCGAAGGCGGACCTCCTCTACGCCATGGGCGAGCTCCTCGTGCGCGATGGCCTGGAGCCCGCCGCGGACGCCCGCTTCGCGCAGGCGCTGAAGGAGAACCCCGAGCACGTCGGGGCGAAGCGGCGCATCTGGCTCAAGAAGCGCCGGAACGAAGAGTCCGAGGCGGCGAAGCCGGGCCTCCTGAGCGGGCTGCTCGGGAAGAAGAGCTGATCAGCCGCCCGTGTTGGAGCAGACGCTGTCACAGGCCTCGGGCTGGGCCTCGTCCTCGAAGAGCTCGTCGCAGTCCAGCTCCGCCCGCCCCTCCACGCACTCCTTCGCCGCGCGCCCGTCGTAGTCGGTGCACTCGGCGGCCTCGGCGACCTCCGCCTTCTCCGCCTCGCCCTCGATGCAGGCGTCCACGTCGTCATAGTTGAAGAGGACGCCGTACTCGCAGGCGATGACCCGATCGCAGAAGACCGCGATCTTCTCGTCGTAGTAGCGCTCCTCGGACCAGCCGCAGGCGGAGAGCAGGAGCACGGGGAGAAGGGAGTGCGCGCGCATCGTCTTCCTCGCTGTGTGGCCTCGCTGTGAGGGCCCTATTGGTCGCCTGCGCGGCCGTCAACCCGCCAGGGTCGCCCGCGTGAGATCCTTGGTCAGGTTCTTCTGGTGGCTCTCCAGCGTGCCGCCGCCGATCTCCAGCAGCTTCGCGTCGCGGAAGAGGCGCTCCACTGGGAACTCCGTGCAGTAGCCCGCGCCGCCGAGCACCTGCATGGCGGCGTCGGCGACCTCCTTGCCCACCGGGGCGGCGAAGAGCTTGGCGGCGTCCGAGCCGATGCGGTTGCGGAAGTTCGAGCCGACGGTGCGGGCCACGTTGTAGATCAGGCAGCGCGCCGCCTCGGTCTTCGCGTAGCTCTCGGCGATGTACTTCTGGATCTGGCCGTAGCGGTTGATGGGCTGGCCGAAGCTCAGCCGCTCCTCACCATAGCGGACCATGATGTCCAGGCAGCGGTCGGCGATGCCCAGGCTCATCGCCGCCAGCGTCAGCCGCTCGATCTCCAGGTTGCGCATCATGTGGGCCGTGCCCTGGCCCTCCGCGCCCAGCAGGTTCTCCACAGGCACCTCGCAGCGCTCGAAGATGAGCTCGCTCATGGTGCTGCCGCGCATCCCCATCTTTGGGATCTTCTTGCTGGTGGAGAAGCCGGGGCAGTCGCGGTCCACGAGGAAGGCGGTCACGCGGCCGTCCACCTTCGCGTAGACCAGGAAGCACCAGCCCTCCGGCCCGTTGGTGATGTAGGTCTTGGTCCCGTTCAGCTCGTAGTAGCTCCCGCGCCGGACGGCGGTGGCCGCCATGCCCATGACGTCCGTGCCGTAGCCCGGCTCCGTCATCCCCATGCCCGCCACCCACTCGCCCGAGATCACTTTCTCCAGATAACGGCGCTTCTGGGCGTCGTTCGAGCAGTGGAAGAAGTTGTTGACGAAGAGCATGCTGTGGGCGAGGTAGGCCAGACAGAAGCCCGGATCGGACTTGGAGAGCTCGTGGTGGACGATGACCGCGGAGACCGTGTCCATCCCCGCGCCGCCCCACTCCGTCGGCACCGTGACCCCCAGCACCCCGAGCTCGCCCAGCTTGCGGAAGAGGCCCATGTTCAGCACGCCGCGCTCGTCGTACTCGGCCGCCTGAGGCTCGACCTCGGCGCTCGTGAAGTCGCGGACGAGCTCGCGCAGCATCCGGTGTTCGTCGGTGGGGTTGAAGAGCGCGTCGTCCGAGCCGACCACCTCGCGCGCCTGCGACATGACTGCCTCCCTGGGGTGAGGTCCGGGTCTATCCCATCCGAGCGCGCCACGCCGCGCGGGCTCTGCGCGCTCAGAGAGGATAGTGGGTGTTTCATGCCAAAGAAGCTCTTCCTCGTCGACGGCTCCAACCAGGCCTTCCGCGCTCACTTCGCCATCCAGTCCGACATGCGGGCGCCGGACGGCTTCCCCACGCGCGCCCTCTTCGGCTTCACCAACGTGCTGCTCAAGCTGCTCAAGGACGGGCGGCCGGACTACATGGCGGTGGTCTTCGACCAGGGCAAGAGCTTTCGCAACGACCTCTACCCGGAGTACAAGGGCACCCGGCCGGACATGCCCGAGGATCTCCGCCGGCAGTGGCCCGAGCTCGCCCCGCTCTGCCGGGAGCTCGGGCTCACCGCCTTGGCGCACGAGGGCTGGGAGGCGGACGACATCATCGGCACCCTGGCCACCCGCCACGCGAGCCCGGAGCTCACCGTCTACATCGTGAGCTCGGACAAGGACTTCTGCCAGCTCGTGAACGAGAACGTCCGCATCATGGATGTGCAGAACGCCCGCGAGCTCGGCCCGCCCGAGGTCGTGGAGCGCTGGGGCGTGCCGCCGGAGAAGATCATCGACCTGCTCTCGCTGATGGGCGACAGCTCGGACAACGTGCCGGGCGTGCCCGGTGTCGGCGAGAAGACCGCGGTGAAGCTGCTCACCGAGCACGGCGACCTGGAGTCCATCCTCGCCCGAGCCGCCGCCGACCCGGGCGGCAAAGGCAACAAGAAGATCGCGGAGAACGTAGATCTTGCGCGGCTCTCCCGGAAGCTGGTCACCATCGTGACGGACATGCCGGTGGAGCTGGGGCTCGAGGACCTGGCCCTGCGCGACCCGCAGAACGAGGCCCTGCGGACCCGGATGCAGCGCTACAATTTCCGGCGTCTCAGCGCCCAGTTCGGCCCGGAGGCCGCGCCAGAGCCCGCCGTCGCCCCCAGCGGTCAGGCCGCCCTCTTCGGCGCCCGGCCGAAGCCCGCCGCCCCCGCGCCGTCCGAGGAGGTGGCCGCGGCCCCCGAGGCCCCGCCCTCCTCGTCCCGCGTCGATCGCAGCGGCTACCGCGCCATCCAGACCGCTGACGATCTCGCCTGGCTGGTCGCCCAGCTCCGCGCCGCCGGCCGCTTCGCCTACGACTCCGAGACCACCTCTCTCGACCCGCTGGTGGCGAAGCACGTCGGCATGAGCTTCTGCTGGGACCCCGGCTTCGCCGTCTACGTGCCCATCGCCCACACCTCCGGCCCCAACTGCCCCGGCGCGATGGAGGCCCTGCTGCCGTTGCTCGCGGATCCCACGCTCAAGAAGACCGGGCAGAACCTCAAGTACGACCTGGAGGTCCTGCGAGCGGTGGGGGCGGATCTGCGCGGCCTGGACGGCGACACCATGCTGGCCGACTATCTCCTCGACGTCGAGCAGAAGCACGGGCTCGACGAGATGGCGCGGCGCCTGCTGGGTCACGAGATGATCACCTTCAAGGAGACCGCCGGGCCTTACGGCGACCGCTTCCAGGAGGTGCCCATCGACAAGGCCACGCAGTACGCGGCGGAGGACGCCCACGTCGCGTTTCTCCTGGAGCGGGAGCTCCCCCTGGGTCCGCTGGAGCGCGTCTACCGGGAGCTCGAGCTGCCGCTGGTGCCCGTGCTCGCCGACATGGAGCTGGCCGGCATCGGGGTGGACGTGGCGGCGCTCGAGGTGTTGGGCGTGGAGCTCGACCGACGTATCCAGGCCTTCATGGCGGATCTCCACCGCGAGGCCGGCGAGCCCTTCAACGTCAACTCCACCCAGCAGCTCGCGCAGATCCTGTTCGAGAAGCGCGGGCTCAAGCCGCTGAAGAAGACCAAGTTCGGCTACAGCACGGACGCCGCCACCCTCGAGGCCCTGGCGGAGAGCGGCGCCGACCCGCTGCCCGGGATGATCCTGGCTTACCGGGAGCTGGCCAAGCTCAAGAGCACCTACGTGGACGCGCTGCCGCGCTGCGTGGCGAAGGACGGCCGCATCCACACCTCCTTCCACCAGGCGGTGGCGGCGACCGGGCGCCTGTCTTCGAACGAGCCGAACCTCCAGAACATCCCCGTGCGCACCGACGAGGGGCGCCGGATCCGCGCCTGCTTCACGGCGAAGCCAGGGCACGTCTTCCTGTCCGCAGACTACTCGCAGATCGAGCTCCGCATCCTGGCCCACTTCTGCGGGGAAGGTCCCCTGGTCGAGGCCTACACCGCTGGCGAGGACATCCACCGCCGCACGGCCTCGGAGATCTTCGGCGTCGCCCAGGACGCGGTGACCGGCGAGCAGCGTCGCGCCGCCAAGGCCATCAATTTCGGCCTCATCTACGGCATGAGCGCGTTCCGGCTCGCCCGCGAGCTGGGCATCGACCGCAGGCAGGCCCAGGGCTACATGGACAGCTACTTCGCCCGCTATCCGCAGGTCCGGGTCTACATGGACGGGGCCATCGCCCGCGCGCGCGAGACCGGCTACGCCGAGACCCGCTGGGGCCGGCGCCGCACGGTGCGCAACCTGGAGTCGAGCAACCAGGGCGAGCGCGGCTTCGCCGAGCGCATCGCCATGAACACGCCCATCCAGGGCACGGCCGCCGACCTCATCAAGCTGGCGATGATCCGGGTGCACGCGCGCCTGGCCCGCGACCTGCCGACCTGTCGGCTCCTGCTGCAGGTCCACGACGAGCTCATCCTGGAGGTCCCCGACGATCTGCTCGAGGCCGCCCGCGCGGCCGTCGTCGAGGAGATGCAGGGCGTGGACCAGCTCGCCGTGCCCCTGGTGGTGGAGACCGGGCAGGGCCGCACCTGGGGGGAGGCGCACTGAGGGGTGCGCGAGGTGTGGCCTGAAGCGGTGCCGGGCCTCGCGTGTTGCTATGCTCCAGATGCTGGGAGGCGTGGATGCTGCTGGACGGGGTCACGGGCTTCGCGGGCGCGCTGCTGGGCGCGCTCCTTCCCCTCATCGGCGCGGCCTTGAACCTCGAGCGCGGCTCGGACGCGGACATCGTGCGCGCCGTGCAGGCGGGGGACACGGGCGCCTACCGCGCCGTGGTCGAGCGCTACCAGGAGCGCGTCTACGCCGTGCTCTACGGGATGGTGCGCAACCGCGAGGACGCCCGGGACCTGACCCAGGAGACCTTCGTCCGCGCCTTCCAGAACCTGAAGTCCTTCCAGGGGCAGAGCAGCGTCTACACCTGGCTCTACCGCATCGCCATGAACACCGGGCTCGACCACCTGCGCCGCCAGAAGCAGCGGGCCCATGACGCCTTCGAGGACGGGGTCGCCACCCGCGAGATGGGCGGCGCGATGAGCGAGGGCAGCCACCGCGACGGCCCCGTGCGCACGCTGGAGCGCAAGCGCCTGCACGCGAAGCTGCTGGACGCCCTCCAGGCCTTACCTGAGGATCAACGCCAGATCGTGGTCCTGCGCGAGGTGGATGGGCTCTCCTACAAGGAGATCTCCGAGGTGCTGGACATCCCCGAGGGGACGGTCATGAGCCGCCTGTTCTACGCCCGCAAGAAGCTGCAGGCGGCCCTGGCGGAGGACCGCGCATGATTCTGCGTGGAACATTGAATGAACGGGCGCCTCGTGCGTCTCAGGCTCAGAGGAGGTGGACGCGGGCCAGCGAGGCCGGCGCCGCCACCCGAGGAGCCGCGCCATGACGATGGACCGCCTCGAGCACCTGGCCGCCCGCGCCGCCGATGGTCTCGCCACGCCCGCTGAGCTCGACGAGCTCGCGGCTGGCCTGGAGTCGGCGGACGAGGCGGCCTTGCTGCGTGAGGCGCTCGTCTTCGAGGCCGGCGCGGTCGACGTGAGCGACGGCGTGATGGGCGCGCTCGAGCTGGACGACGTGCTGCTCTCGGCCTTCGCCGACGGTCAGCTCGACCCGGCCCGCCGCGAGCAGGTGGCTGCGCGCCTCTCCCGCGACGCCGACGCCCGCGCGCTGGTCGGCGCCTTCGCCGGCATCTCCGCCGAGGTCCGCGAGGCCGTGAGCCTGGAGCGCGGCCCCGCCCCCTCGCTGTGGCCGCAGGTCGCGCGCCAGATCGGCGTGGACCCCGAGCTCGTCCCCGGCTGGGACGGCGCCCTGCTGGCCGAGGCCGTCCGCGCCGAGGCCGGGGCCGTCGATGTGGTGCCCGCCGTGCTCGCCGCGGTCCGGCCCCGCGAGCGCGCCCCCGCCGCCGCCGAGCCCTCGGGCCTGATGCGCTGGCTCCAGAGCTGGAGCCTCCCCGCCTTCGGGCTGGCCGCCGCCGCCGCCCTCCTGCTCAGCTTCCCGACCTCCGCCCCCGAGTCCGATGGCGCGCTGAGCTTCCGCCTCGCGCCCATCAACCATGTCCAGATCGAGGACATCTCGACGGACTCGGCGGACGCCATGGTGCAGGTCCTCCAGTTCGACGAGGACGCGCCCACCATCATCTTCATCGAAGAGGTCCCCGCCGGGGACCAAGGAGCGACCCTGTGAGAACGCTCGCCGCCCTCGCCGCCGTCCTGTTCCTGGGCGCGCTCTCGTCGCCGGCGCTCGCTCAGGGTGGACCTCGCCCCAAGCCGCCGGCCGCCGCGCCCGCGCCCCCCGCCACGCCCGCCACGCCGGCCGCTCAGCCCGCGCCCGCCGCCCAGGCCGCCCCCGTCGTGCCCGCGGGCAAGGTCAACGTGCAGATCATGGTAGTCTTCGCGACCTCCTCGCAGACCGGTGTGGACCCGCGCCTGGGAAGCCTCACGCGCTACCTCTCCAACCTGAAGTACTCGGGCTACCAGCTCCTCGACAGCCAGCAGGCCACGTTGAGCGCCAACGGCAGCCAGTCCTTCCAGATCGAGGGTGGGCGGAAGGTCAGCGTGACCCTGCTGTCTCGCGACGACCAGAAGGCCCGCATGCGCGTGGAGATCAGCCAGGGCTCGGGCAAGCTGCTGGACACGACGCTGTCGGTGAACCGCAACGGCACCTTCATCGTCGCCGGCCCGCGCCACAAGGACGGGATCCTCGTGCTGCCGCTGACGGCGCGTTACTGAGAGTCGCCGCATCAGGAGGCCGTTCATGACGATCTTCGCCCGGATCATCGCTGGCGAGATCCCCGCCGACAAGGTGTATGAGGACGAGCACGTCGTCGCCTTCCGCGACATCCACCCGCAGGCGCCCGTTCATGTCCTGGTCGTGCCGCGCAAGCCGCTGGTGAGCGTGGCCGAGGCTGGCGCAGACGACGCCCTGCTGCTGGGGCGCGTGATGCTGGCCGCGGCGGAGGTCGCCCGTCGCCTGGGGCTCGAGGAGGGCGGCTACCGCCTCGTGACCAACATCGGCGAGGACGGCGGTCAGAGCGTGCCTCACCTGCACGTCCACGTCCTCGGCGGGCGCGCGCTGGGCTGGCCGCCCGGGTAGCGCTCAGCGCTGGAGGCCGTCCAGCAGGCTCAGCAGCTCCAGCGGGAGCTTGCGGCGGGCGCTGGCCAGGAATTCGCGGGTGTCCGCGCCCAGATCCGCGTAGCGCAGGGCCTGGAGCGCCATGTCCAGCTTGTCCAGCGCGTGCACGAAGCGGGACTCGGGCGTCTGCTCGTCCTCGTACTCGCGCCAGAGGGCCAGCAGGTCGGGTCGTGCGCCCAGCAGGGCGCGAGCGGCCTCGTCCTCGCGGCGCGCCTTCTCCTCAGGCGAGACCGGATCGTGCGGCGTGAGGTCGCCCGTGCGGACCTCCGGGAGATCGTGGAGGATCGCCAGAGCCAGGACCCGCTCGCGATCGAGGTGGGCTGGACAGAGCGCGAGCGCCAGCAGGGCGATCCCCCAGGAGTGCGCCGCCACCGACTCAGGGCGGGGGACGCCCACCCTCAGCCAGCCCGCCCGGTCCACGTCCTTGAGGCCCAGCGCCTCCAGCAGCAGCTCCGGGGGGAGCGAGGCGGGCGAGGCGCTCACCGGGCGACCAGGGCGCGCTGCTCCGGGCGCCTCAGCGCGATGAGCACGGGATCCTCGGCCTGACGGGCCAGGAAGTCCTCACGGCTGCGCAGCCCGGCCCAGCCCTCGGCGATGAGGGTCTGGGCGATGGCCCCGCCCAGGTTGGAGCCCGGCCCCGGCAACACGATGAGCTCCGGCGCGTACTCGCGGAGGGCCACCCGCAGCGCGAGCCCCAGGTCGAAGGCGGCCACGATCTGCTCGCCCAGGGTGTAGGCGCGGATCCCGTCCGGGTCGCCGTGCAGGGGGCGCCAGACCCGCCCCGCCCCGTCCACCAGCGGCAGGCGAGGGGACTGGAAGCCGAGATCGGCCAGATCTTCCTGCGCTCGGGCGGAGGTGCCCTGAAGCAGCGGGGTGTGGAAGGCCGAGTGCAGGGGCAGGCGCATGGGGAAGCTGGCCGTGCCCAGGGTCACCGACGGGAGCCGGGCCATGGCCAGCTCCAGCGCGCGCTCCGTCCCGCCCAGCACCGCCTGGCCCCCCAGCCGGATGGACCACCAGAGCTCGGGCGTGGTGGCCAGCGCCTGCTCGACCGCGGCCTCGCGGGCCGGATCCCGACGCCAGTCCTCGCCCACCAGCGGGTAGAGGATCTGCCCGCCGATGACGTTGTTCGTCTGGTACTGGCCGAGGGTGTCCACGAGGCGCGCGGTGTCCGGCAGCGAGAGCGCTCCCGCCACCCCCAGCGCCGTGTACCAGCCCATGGAGTTGCCCACCACACAGACCGGGCGCACCCGCGCCGGATCGAGCTGGTCGAGGTCGGCCAGGCTGCAGCCGGCGGTCAGGATGGAGGCGTGCTCTCCGGCGACGTGCAGGCGAGCCTGATACGCGGGCGCGCCGTCGAGCTCGCGCACGGTGGGGCGCCCGAGGGCGGCGCGGTGGGCGTCCAGCGCGTCCAGGGCCGGGCTCTGGATCCCGACCAGCGAGCCCAGGCTCTCCCGTCCGTAGGAGCCCCGCCCGGGGCAGACGATCAGCGCGCGGCGCGGGTTCATGGCTGCTCCAGCAGGGCCAGGGCGGCGGCCTCGATGTCCGGCTCCTGCACCAGCACCAGGTTGGCGGCGTCGCCCAGCGGGATGTAGCAGTCGAGACCCACGACCTGGCGGGTGCGCAGACCGGGCACGCGCTCGACCAGGCGGGCGATCACCTCGTCGCCGGGGCCGCCGCGCTCGCGGCACTCGTCCACCACGAGCAGGCGCCCGGTGCGGCGCGCCTCGTCCTCCAGGTCGGTGAGCGGCAGGGGCTTGAGCCAGCGCAGGTCCACCACGCGGACGGGGATCCCACGCTCGACCCGCAGCTTTCGCGCGACGCGCAGGGACATCCACAGCCCGTTGCCGTAGGTGGCGATGGTCAGCTCCGCCTCGCCCTCGGGGCCGGCGTGCTCGGCCCAGGCGCGGGCACGACCCACGGGGACGTGGTGGTCGGTCGCGGGGTAAGGGAAGGCCCAGCGGTTGTCGCCCGGCTCGTACAGATCGCGCGTCATGTAGAGCGCGATGGGCTCCAGGAAGGCGCTCACCCGGCCGTTGACGCGCGCCGCCGCCACCAGGGTCCGCAGCATCCCCGCCGCGTCCTCGCCGTTCGAGGGGGCGGCGATGATCAGGGCCGGGATCTCGCGCAGGGCGGACACGGCGTTGTCGTTGTGGAAGTGCCCGCCGAAGCCCTTCTGGTAAGCCAGGCTGGCGATGCGCACCACCATCGGGTTGCGGAACTGGTCCTGCGAGAAGTACTGGAGCGAGCAGGCTTCTCCGCGGATCTGGTCGATGGCGTTGTGGACGTAGGCCAGGTACTGGATCTCGGGCAGCGCGATGAGGTCCAGGTGGCCGAAGCCCATGGCGAGGCCGAGGATGCTGGTCTCGTCGAGGGCGGTGTTGAAGACGCGCGCGACCCCCAACTTCGCCTGCAGGCCGGAGGTGACGTTGTAGACGCCGCCCTTCTTGCCGACGTCCTCGCCGAAGAGGAAGGTCTCCGGGTACTTCACCATCAGGTCGAGGAGGGCGCGGTTGATGTTCACCGCGAGGTGGCGGGGGCCGTCGTCCTCGGGCATGCGGCCGTGGACCTTGCGTCGGGCCTCGGCGTCTACGGGGCGGGCCACCTCCTCGGCGACCGCGCCGGCGTCCAGCGGGGCGAGCGGGCGCAGCACCACCTCGGCGCTGGTCAGCCGCGGCCGGCGCCCCGCCTCCTCGGAGAGCCGGGTCACGCGCTCGGCGATCTCCTCGTAGAGCGCGAGGAGCTGCTCGGGGCTCAGCCAGCCCTCGCCCACCAGCAGGCGGGCGGTGGAGAGCAGCGGGTCCTGTGCCTCGATCGCCGAGATCTCCTCGACGGGCCGGTAGGTCATCTCCACGTCGGAGCCGGCGTGGCCCAGGAGCCGCACCGTGCGCAGGTGCAGCAGGGCGGGCCTCCGGTGCAGGCGCACCCAGTCCACCGCCGACCTCGCGCCCTCCCAGGCGTCGGGCAGGTCCAGGCCATCGCCCTGAAAGTAGCGGATCCCTGGGTAATTCGAGAAGCGCTGGTGCACCCAGTCGTCGGGGGTGCGCACGCTGATGCCGATGCCGTTGTCCTCACACACGAAGAGGACGGGGCAGGGCAGGCTCTGGAAATTGGCCAGGGCCGCGGCGTTGAAGGCCGTACACGCGGTGGCGTGGTTGGAGGAGGCGTCGCCAAAGGTGCAGACGACCACGCTGTCGGTGGGGATGGGCGTGGGCAGACCCAGGCGGGCGGCGCGCCCGAGGGCGAAGGCCGTCCCCACCGCCTTGGGCAGGTGGCTGGCGATGGTGGAGGTCTGCGGCGGGATCCACAGCGGTCGCGAGCCGAAGACCTTGTGCCGGCCGCCGGCGATCGGCTCGTCCGAGCTGGACGCGAGGCCCAGCAGCACGTCCATGATCGGCGTCGAGCCGGGCACCTGCCGGCCGCGCTGCACGAAGAAGGCGCCCGAGCGGTAGTGCAGGAAGGCCATGTCGGTGGGGCGGAGCGCGGCGGCGACGGCGGCGTTGCCTTCGTGCCCCGTGGAGCCGATGGTGTAGAAGCCCTGGTTGCGGGCTCGCATCGCCCGCGCGGCGTAGTCCAGGTGGCGGCTGGCCAGCATGGACTCGAAGATCTCCAGCGCCTCCCGGGCGGAGAGCGTCGCGCCGGCCCGCACGGGCGCGTCCAGGTCCGCGCGCGGGGGCGAGGGGAGCAGGGACGCGGCGAGGGCCCGGAAATTCTGGTCGAGCAGCTCTGCGCGGTTGACGGCCATGTCGCAGCTCCAGGGGGCCGGAAGTCTATCGCCCCACCCGGTCCCGGTCCACGCTCAGCCGAGGGTGAGCGGGAGCTCGAAGCCCTCGCCGCGCGCGGCCTGGGCGAGCCGGGCGTCGAGGCAGGCGAAGCGGTGCCCCTTCGGCCTCCCCCGAGCGAGGGTGAGCGCGGCCCCGAGCTGGAGCGCGTCCCCGGCGCGCAGCGGGTGGCGGCGCAGGAGGTTCTCCGTGTACTCGCGGAGCACGTCGCTGGGGACGATCTCGTGCCAGGAGTCGCTGAGCACGGTGAGGCGCTGGCGGGCCAGATCCACGTCCTTCGCGCTCATGCCGCCCTCCCGCTCCCGCCGGCAGAGGGCGGACCAGGCCTCGATCACCGTGCCCCACCAGACCACCGGGGTCGGGCCCTGGCGCAGGAGGGCGCTGACCTGGGGGGTGGCGGGCTCGCGCACCAGCAGGGGCACGACCGCGGACGTGTCCCAGAAGATCACCAGCCACCCTCGCGATCCTGGCGGAGCGCGTCGCGCACGCTGGCGTCGGGGTCGCCAGGCATGGGCATGGACCAGAAGCTCTCGGGCAGAGCGCCCTGGCCGGGGCGGAGCTGCCCCGCCTCCATCAGCACGCGCAGGTCGGCCTCCTGACGATCCATGTCCTCGACCGGCATGATCCTGGCCACGGGCACACCCCTCTCGGTGACGAAGAGGACCTCGCCCTCCTTGACGTGCCGGAGCTGCTCGGAGAGCTGCGCCTTGAGCTCGGAGACGGAGACCAGCATGGTGTCCTCTTCGTGACCAGATTAGTCACTTCGGGGAGGGTGTCAAGGTCATCAGAAGATCTTCGCCGGGATCTCCACGCCCGCGGCCTTCGCCGCGCGCGCCACCGCCGTCACCAGGTTCATGTCCTCGCTGGCGTCGGCCACGCCCGCCGCCTCCAGGATCGCGTCCGCGGCCCTCCCCGGGACCCGGGCGATGGCCAGCAGCGCCAGGACGTGATCGCGGGGGTTCTGCGTGGCGACCGCGGTGGCGATGATCTCGCGGGCCAGCGCCTCGCCCTCGGCGAAGGCCCCGCGCGAGATCGCGGCGTCCGCCCGGAAGAGCGGCGTGTCCAGGAGCTCGGCCGGCGGGGCCGCGGTGAGGCTGGCCTGGCGGCGCATGGTGATCTGCGCCTGCAGGCTCTTGAGCTGGTTCACCCCCTGGGTGTCGCCCAGCTCCTGGGCGATGGCGATGGCCTGACGGACGGCCTGAGCCGCGCCCTTGTGGTTGCCCGTGAACATCTCGGCCTGCCCGAGCCAGGCGAGCACGCGGGCGCGCAGGGCGCGGTTCTCGGCGGAGGCGGCCAGCAGCGCGGGGGCCAACGCCAGGACGGGGGCGCCCTCCTCCTTCTTCAAGTGGGCGATGACCTGCTCGAAGAGGGCGCGGGGATCGGTGGGCTCAGCCATGGGCCTTCCCCAGCGCGCGCAGGGCGAGCTCGGCCGCCTCGTTCTCGATGGCGGGCAGGGCCGGGTGCTCCCCCGCGGGGACGGCGTGGCGGCTGAGCCACTCCAGCGTGAGCCCGAGCACCGCGAAATGGAGCAGCACGGGCTCGGGGCTGCCGGCGTTGGCGACGATGTTGAGCGGGTGGCCGTCGGCCAGCACGACGACGCTGGGGCCGCCCTCCAGCCCGTAGCGGATGACGTGGTCTGTGACGTGATCGACGATGATCGCCGCCTTTCGGATGCCGTCCACGTCGATCTCGTCGCCGCCATGGCCTGCGTTCACCAGCACCACGCCATCTCTGCCCTGGCGGAGCAGATCGGCGTGGACGACGCCCTTGCGCCCGGTGCTGGTCACGAGGATGCGCACGCGCCCCAGGCACTCGTCCAGCGAGGGCGTGGGGTAGCCGTCGTAGTGCGCGACCAGGCGGCGCACCGGGTCAATCTCGATGACCTCCACCGCGGCTCCGGCGGCCCGCGCGTAGGCGGCCACGCCGCGCCCGACGGGCCCGTAGCCCACCACGCCGACGCGCCGACCGGAGAGGTGCATCCCGGTCATGGCCTGGACGGCGTGCCAGAGGCCCTCCCCCACGCCGTGACGGTTCTCCACCGCCTCCTTGAGCCGGCTGTCGTTGATGTTCATCACGCCGAAGGGCAGGTGCACGCCTCGGAGCTGGTCCACGCCGCTCTTGGAGACCTCCACCGCGCCGCGGATCTCCGCGGCCTGCTCCGGCCGCCGGCGGATGAGCGTGGCGATGAGGTCGGCGCCGGCGTCGGCCAGCAGCGTGGGGTGATGGTCGAGCACCTGAAGCAGCGCGTCCTTGCGCGAGCCCGAGGTGTAGACGTGGACGCCGCTGTCGCGGAGCAGGTCCACCACGGCGTGATCGGTGGTGGCCTCGCTGACGCCCGCCACCGCCCAGGTCCCGCCGCCCAGCACGAGCTCGCGTAGGAGCGCGCCGGTGAGCGTGGTCAGGTGCGCCGAGACGCCGATGGTCATCCCGTCCCAGGGCCGGGTCGCGGCCCAGCGGTTCCCCAGGCCGGGGAGGATCGGGAAGAAGGCGTTGATGCGCGAGATCTCGGAGGCGGCGCGCGCCGAGCGGTTCTCGTAGGGGAGGTTCTCGTGGGACATGGCGGGCAGCTCGACGCTGAGGAGGTGGTGTTGCGGCTTAACGCGCGCGCGGGGGGCTGACCTGCTGCGACTTCTGAGCGGCGCGCGGATGAAAGATGGTATAGAATGTCGCCCCCCGCGCTGGCACCCCCCGGCCCTGAACCGGGAGATGGGGGCGAAGACGCGCAGCATTCGACCCCATCTCTGGAGGATCCTGTGGCCGAAAACTTCAAGGTTCGCGACCTCTCCCAGGCCGAGAGCGGCCGCATGAAGATCGAGTGGGCCGAGGCGCGCATGCCCGTGCTCATGGCGCTTCGCGAGAAGTACAGCAAGACGAAGCCGCTCGCCGGTCAGCGCATCGCTGGCTGCCTGCACGTCACGAAGGAGACGGCGGTGCTCATCCGCACGCTGCTCGCGGCGGGCGCGGAGCTCTCCTGGTCGGGCTGCAACCCCCTGTCCACGCAGGACGAGATCGCCGCGGCGCTCGCCGCTGAGGGCGTGAGCATCTACGCCTGGCACGGCCTCTCCCGTGACGAGTTCTACTGGGCCATCGACAAGACCGTCGAGTTCAAGCCCACGCTGACCCTGGACGACGGCGCGGACCTCATCAACACCGTGCACCAGAAGTACCCGGAGCTGGCCCAGCACATCATCGGCGGCACCGAGGAGACCACCACCGGCGTCCACCGCCTGCGGGCGATGGCGGCGGCGGGGGCCCTGCGCTACCCGGTCATGGCGGTCAACGACGCCGAGACCAAGTGGGACTTCGACAACGTCTACGGCACCGGCCAGTCCAGCCTGGACGGCATCCTGCGCGCCACCAGCGTGCTCCTGGCGGGCAAGAACTTCGTGGTCGGCGGCTACGGCCACTGCGGGCGCGGCGTGGCGATGCGCGCGCGCGGCATGGGCGCCATCGTGGCGGCCACCGAGGTCAAGCCCACGCAGGCGCTCAAGGCCGTCCTGGAGGGCAACATCGTGATGCCCATGGACAAGGCCGCCGCCTGGGGCGACATCTTCATCACCGCGACCGGCATGAAGGACGTCATCGTCGGCCGCCACTTCGACGTGATGAAGGACGGCGCGATCATCTGCAACACGGGCCACTACGACTGCGAGATCAACATCCCGGAGCTCGAGGCTCGCGCCAAGAGCAAGCGCACGATCCGCGACAACTGCCAGGAGTTCGTGCTCGAGGACGGCCGCCGCATCTACCTGCTCGGCGAGGGCCGGCTGGTGAACCTGGCCTGCGCCGAGGGGCACCCCAGCGAGGTCATGGACATGAGCTTCGCCAACCAGTTCCTCTCCATGATCTACATGGCGGAGAACGGGCGCAGCCTGCCGAACACCGTCATCGACATCCCGGCCTCGCAGGACCAGGAGCTCGCGCTCATCAAGCTCAACACCATGGGCTACGCCATCGACAAGCTCACGGACGAGCAGATCGCCTACGCGGACAACTACCTCGAGGGGACCTGATCCTCATGGGTCGCACGTAACAGACCTGTAACGTCTGTTACGCGCGAAACACCTCGCGGACCAGGGTGCGCACGACCCGCGGCAGGTCCTCGTATGCGACCGCCCGGTAGAGGCGCCCCCGGCCCGCGGTGGCCATGCGCGTGCAGGTTTTCGTGCCCTGGCGCTCCTCCTGCCCCACCTGCACGACGTGGAGCTTGGGGTAGGTCGCGGCCACCCGGACCGGATCCCAGCCCACGTTGTAGATCCCGTCCGAGATGAGGATCCCCACGCGCTCCCGGCGGGTGGAGCGCTTGAGCTCCCGCAGGGCGAGCCGGAGTCCGGCCTCGATGTTGGTGTAGCCCTGGGCGGGGACCTCCAGCACGCGGCGGACGAGCTCGCGCGGGTCCACGCTCTCGCCCACGCGCACGAGGATGTGGGCCTCGGTGTCGAAGGCGACGACGGCCACGTTGTCCAGCTTCAGGCGGAGGATCGCGGCGGCGAGGGCGGTGAGCGCGATCTTCTCACCGGTCATGCTGAGCGACATGTCCAGCACGGCGACGACGTCGGCCTCGCGCGGCTCTACGCGGGCCAGCACCAGATCCTCCGGCGCCCAGGGGCGGGGCTGCTCCAGCGTGGCGTCCAGGTCCAGCTCGCCCTCGCTGGGGAGCCGGTCGCGGACGGCGTGGGTGGGGCGGGAGGCGTGGCGGAGCAGGTCGCGCGCGCGCTTGAGGATCACGTCCACGGCGCGCTCGCGCACGAGCTGGCGCATGGGGCCGGGGAGCTGGCGCTTCAGCCGGTGGAAGCTGGTCGCGGCGTCCCAGCCGGCCGGCAGCTCCACCATCTTCAGCCCCGAGTCCTGGCTGGCGAAGAAGGGGTGGGTCTTCTGATCGGTGTCCACGGCCTTCATCGTGGCCGAGCCGGTCAGGTTCAGGGTCGGGCGAGGCTCATACTTTTTTTTTGCAGCTCGCGCAGGACGTCGTCCACGGGCGTGTCGCGGCCGTCCATGAGCTCGATGCGCGTGGGCAGCGCGAGGCGGGCGGCCTGCTCCACGTCCCCGTCCAGGGCCACGGCGAGGTCGGCGATGGCGACGGCGGCGCGCACGCTGGCGCCCCGGCGGATGCGGGGGTCCTCGCGGGTGGCGCGGGCCATGCGCACGCTGGCGGCGATGATGTCGGCGGAGGGGGAGAGCCGGGCCTCCTGGCGGACGATGGCCTCCTCGTCGTCGGCGCTCTGGTAGCCGAGGCGGACCAGCTCGAAGCGGTCCAGCAACGCCTCGGAGAGGTGACCGGTGGCGACGAACTCGGCGGGGTTCTGGGTGGCGACCACGCAGAAGCCGGGGGCGGCGCGCAGCGCGCCGAGGTGCGGGACGTGGATGATCCCCTCGTCCAGGGCAGGCAGGAGCACGTTCTGCACGCCCTCGGGCATGCGGTTCAGCTCGTTGACGAAGAGCACGGCGCCCTGGCGCATGGCCTCGGCCAGCGGGCCGGGGACGAAGGCGTCGGCGGTGTAGCCCTGGGCCAGCACGGCCGGCGGATCGAAGTGGCCGACCAGCTTCGCCTCGGTGTAACGCCCGTCTCCATCGACGCGCACCAGGCCGCGCCCCAGCGCCTCGGCCACCGCGCGGGCGAGCACGGTCTTGCCCACCCCGACCGGCCCCTCCAGGAGCACGTTGCGGGAGGCGGCCACGCAGGCCAGGATGGAGCGTAGCTCGCCTTTGCGGCCGACGATCCGGTGACCGTCGGCGATGGCGTCGATGCTGGGCAGCGGCATGGTTCCCTCTGGAGCGCTGGACCTCTAGCCCATCGCCCCGAGGGGAGCCAACCTAAACGCTGATGGCGCCCTGGCGGAAGGAGCTCGCCCCCACCTTCACGTTGACCACCGCCGGCTTGCCGCTGGCCAGGGCCGCGTCGATGGCCGGGCGCATGTCCTCGGGACGCTCCACCCAGGCGCCGAAGCCGCCCAGGGCCTCGACCACGCGATCGTAGCGGGTGTATTCCAGGGCGGTGGCGGGGGCGCGCTCGTTCCCGAAGAGCTCGACCTGGCCGCGGCGGATCTGCGTCCAGCCGGCGTCGTTGCCGATGACGCCCACCACGGGGATGCCCTGGCGGGCCATGGCCTCGAACTCGAAGCCGTTGAGGCCGAAGCTGCCGTCCCCGTAGATGATGAAGACGGGGCTGTCGGGGCGCGCCAGCTTCGCCGCCATGGCGTAGCCGGGGCCCACCCCCAGGGTGCCCAGGGGCCCGGGGTCCATCCAGTGGCCGGGTCGCCAGACGTTGACCACCTTCGCCGCCGTGCCCACGATGTCGCCGCCGTCGCAGATGACGCTGGCGTCCTCGGGGATGGCGTCGGCGAGCTCCTTGCTGAAGCGCAGCGGGTTGACCGGGGCGTCGTCGCTGTGCATCTCGGGCAGCATCTTCTCCCAGCTCTTCTTCTCCGACGCGCGCAGCTCGGCGAGCCAGCCCGCGTCCTGGCGGGAGGCGGCGCTCGCGAGCTGGCGCATGACCAGCCCGGTGTCGGCGTGGAGCCCGACGGCGGCGCCGCGGTTGTGGCCGATGACGTCGGGGTCCAGGTCCACCTGGATGATCTTCGCCTCTGGGTTGACCGACTGACCGTAGCCCAGGCGGAAGTCCCAGGGCGTGCCGAAGAGGGCGACCACGTCCGCGCGACCCAGCGCCTTGGAGCGGCAGAGCCGGAAGAAGCGCGGATCATCCGGCCGCACCGCCCCGCGGGCGCCGCCGCTGGTGAACACCGGCACGTCGTAGGCGGCGAGGAATTCCTGGATGGCGTCGCGGTAGGGGCTCCACCACCACTGGGTGCCGACCAGGGCCACGGGGCGCTCGGCCTTGGCGAGCAGGGCGGCGGCGGCGTCGATGCCGGCCGGGTCGCCCCCGCCGACGTGGCCGGTGCGGTAGTCGGTGGGCCAGGAGAGCCCGCTCTCCTCCTCCACGTTCATCAGCAGGTCCAGCGGCATCTCCAGGAAGACCGGGCCCGGCACGCCTGAGCAGGCCTTGCGGAAGGCCATGGCCATGAAGTCGGGGATGCGGCGCGTCTCGGGCACCGTGGCCGACCACTTCGTCACGCTGCGCAGGAGCTCGGTGTGCTCCATCTCCTGGAGGCTGCCCATCCCGCGGAAGAAGCTGGGGCCCTGGCCGCCGATCAGGATCATGGGCGCCCCGCCGCGCCAGGCGGTGGCCGCCGCCGTCACCGCGTCCGTCACGCCCGGCCCGGCCGTGACCGCCGCCACGCCGGGCTTGCCGGTCGCGCGGGCCCAGCCCTCCGCCGCGTGGGCGGCGCTCTGCTCGTGGCGTGTGTCGATCACGCGGATGCCCTCGTCCAGGCAGCCGTCGTAGATGTGCTGGATGTGGCCGCCGCAGAGGGTGAAGAGGTGCGAGACGCCCTCGCGGGCGAGGGCGCGGGCCACGAGGCGACCGCCATGAAAGAGGGACATGCCTGGATCCTCGGTTGGGGATCTGTGCCTTATCCCGGCGGCGCGGGGAGCGGCGCGCCGCTCCAGAGGGAGGCGCCCAGGATCTGAAGCTGCGCGTAGCGCGGGGCGAGGTCCACGGCGTTGCGCAGCGCGAGCGGCCAGCGACGTCCGAAGAGGCGCACGTCCAGGACGTGCAGCTCCAGCCCGCCCGTGCCGTGCCAGCGCGGCTGCGCGTCGGCGTTCCGCGCCGGCTCCCGATAGGTCCCGGCGCGCAGGCGCAGGCGCTCGGGCCAGAGCTCCACCTCGGCGCCCAGGCGGGGCTCGAAGGTCCAGCGCTCTCCGCGCGCCCGCTCGATCCCCAGCAGCTGGGCCTCGGGCGAGAGCCCACCCTCGACCGGCGCGGTCACCAGCACGTCCGCCGCGAGGCGGGTAGGGTGCCGGCGCAGGGGGGTCGGCTCGGCCACGCTCGCCCAGGCCACGCCCACGGCCCCCTGGGCCGGCATCACCGCCCTCTGGACACCCCAGGAGCCCTCCACATTCCCGTCCACGGCGGGACCTTGCGCGGCGAGCGCAAAAGCCAGCCCGGAGCTGGGGAGATCCACGGCCACGCCCAGCAGCGGAGCGGCGGTGAACCAGCGGCCCTCCTCCTGCCCCCGCGAGATCCGCCCCGCCAGCGCGACGCCCCCCAGCCCGAGGTGGAGGATCCGGTCCTCCGAGCCGAGCGCGACCACCGCCCGCAGCTCCCCGTCCTCCACGCGCGCCTCGCTGTCCACGGGGGCCAGCCGCGTCCCGGTGGCCAGGGCGGCGAAGCCCACACGCTCCACCCGGGCCCCCGCGCCCACGCCCACGACGTGACCCTGAAAGCGCTGCCCTCCCAGGTTCGGCAGGTCCGAGCCCGTCCACCCCAGCGCGGCGAGCCGGCCCGCGAGGCCCACGACCAGGGGCTCGTCCGCCCCATGCCGACGCGAGAGCCCGCCCGGGGCGATGGCCGCGCCGGAGACCCCTCGGGCGAAGGCCAGCCCCGCGCCGCCCATGGCCAGGCGGTCGCTGGCCGCGACGACGTAGTCGTGGCTCAGCTCGAGGGTCCGGCCCTCGAAGGCCCGGCTCTCGAGGGTCTGCGCGGTCGCGAAGGGGGCGAGCGCCCACAGCAGGAGGGGGAGCATGGGGCCCAGCCCTTAACGCTCCTGACACTTTCATGGCCAGCGCCCGGCTTGCGAGCGAGCCTGCGCTCGGCTAAGGCGCGGGCCACTGCAAGGAGCTTCCCCGTGAGCGAAGTCAAGGCCACCAACATCACCTGGCACGGCGCGCTGGTCACGCGCGCCGAGCGCGAGAGCATCCTGGGCGCCAAGGGCTGCACCATCTGGCTGACCGGCCTGTCGGCGTCGGGCAAGTCCACCATCGCCTGCCGCCTGGAGCAGCTCCTGCTGGAGCGTCAGGTCAACGCCTACGTGCTGGACGGCGACAACATCCGGCACGGCCTCAACAAGAACCTCGGCTTCAGCCCCGCCGACCGCACGGAGAACATCCGCCGCATCGGTGAGGTGGCCAAGCTGTTCACGGACGCCTGCGTCATCGCGATCACGGCCTTCATCAGCCCCTACCGCGAGGATCGCGACAACGTCCGCAAGATCATGAAGCACGGCGAGTTCGTCGAGGTCTTCGTGGACACCCCCATCGAGGTCTGCGAGCAGCGCGACCCGAAGGGCCTCTACAAGAAGGCCCGCGCCGGCCAGATCCCCGAGTTCACCGGGATCTCGGCCCCCTACGAGGCGCCGCTCTCGCCCGAGCTGGTGCTCCAGACCTCGGGCCGCAGCGTGGACGAGTGCGCGCTGGAGATCATCGACTATCTCGTCGCGCACGGCTTCATCGCGGCGGGCTGAGCCATGCGGCTTCACGGCGCGCTCGTCGCGCTGGGGCTCATCACCCTCGGGTGCGCGGCCCCGGCGGGGCTCAAGGAGAAGATCGACGGGCTCCTGGGGAAGGAGCCCCCTCCTCCCGTGGAGGCTCCGGCCTCCACGCCCGCGCCCGTGGTGCAGGAGGAGATCGTCGTCGGCGTGCCCAAGGGCTCGGAGAGCCAGCCGGTGCCCGACGGGGTCTTCTACCGCTACACGAACCCCACCATCGACGTCGAGAAGGCCCGGCAGTTCCACGACTCCTGGTTCCGGCGCAAGGGCTGGCAGCCGCAGATCGATCAGGCGACCGCCACCGGCTGGACCCTGGAGGCGGTCAAGGGCGAGACCCGGATGATCATCGACATCCAGCCGCTCGGCGCCGAGGGCGTGAACGTCGTCTTCAAGGTGCTGTGAGCTGTAACAGACGTTACAGCTCGCTCATCGTGAGGATCGCCGCCAGCAGCGCGTCCAGCCCCTCCTGGCGCCGGGCCAGGCGCTCCTCCCGGTCGGCGTAGACGAGCATCACGCCGCTGCCCAGGCGCCCGAGCACGTTGGCGAAGACGAGCTCGCTGCCCGTGCGGGTGAGCTGTCGGCGGGCGATGCCCAGCAGGGCCTCGTCGTCGGTCTCGGGCGGGGCGGCCTTGAAGCTGACCAGGCGCAGGGTCGGGTCCCAGCCCTTCAGGTGGTCCACGATCTTGGGCGTGGGCGTGAGGCGCAGGGTCAGCTCCGGCATGCCCGAGGAGAGCTTGCCCGCGAGGGTCTGGGCCTCGTAGTCGCCCACCGCCGCGGCGTGGACCACCACACCGCCAGGGTTCTCCGTGGTCCACCGCTGCATCCGGGCCATCAGGTCGCGGGTGGAAGTGAACTCCTCGCCGCTCAGCTCCGGCGCGCGCAGCAGGGCCTCGGCGCTCCCCAGCAGGTGGACCCGCCGCCCGGCCTCGACGAGCGCGCGGGCCAGCCACACCCCCGTCGTGCCCGTGGAGAAGGCGGAGATGTAGCGCATGGCGTCGATGGGGTTGCGCGTCGCGCCCGCGGTGAGAAGTACGGCTCTCATCGGATCCTCGAAGGTCCACAGCTCTATTCCGGCGAGGCCGCCGACGCCTGTCGGACCGCGGTCGGAGGCGCGGGCGAGGGGCATTGACTAGATCGCATCTCAGAGGGCTGGACATGCATACGCTCCATGGGCTCACGAACGACGCGCTCCTCCTGCACCACGCGCGGCCGGGCATGATGGGAATGCTCGCCGCCTGGTCGCCGGAGCGCTTCATCCCCGATCTCCTGCGCTACGCCACCGGGGCGCGCGCGGTGGGCGGGAGCGGTCAGCCGAGCCTGTGGTCCCACTGCTTCGCGGTGGTCGATCGCCGCGTGCGCGAGGGCTGGGAGGAGATCGTCATCGTCGAGTCCACCTGGATCCCGCCGGAGCACCGCATGGACCCCGCCAGCTCCGGGGATCCGGACTGGGACGGGCCGCAGCGCTCGGTGGTGCTGGCGCGCCGGGTGGGGGACGGGCGCCTGCGTGGCCACGACGAGCGCCGCTCGCTCCGCCGCTACCGCGACGGGATGTTCACGCCGAACCTGGCGCTCTTCGACCTGGGGCTGCGCCCGGAGCAGCTCTCGGCCTTCCGCGCCCGGGTCACCTCCTCGCTGGAGCCGCGGCACCGCTACGCCGGCGCGGAGCTCGTGGGCACGCTGATCGCCGGCCTCACCGGCCGCATGGAGCAGCCGAACCCGCTGGACACCCCGGACTCCTTCTGCTCGGGCTACGTGCGGGCCCTCTTCGACGGGCTCAGCCCGGCGCTGGACAGCCTGGCCATCCACACCACCAACACCTCGCCGGACGCGATGTACCACCACCTGCGCGAGCGGGTGCCCTGCTGGCAGGTGCTCCGCAGCGTGCAGCCGCGCCGCCCCTCGGGCCGCGAGGCCCTGGCTGAGCTGGGGACGCTCCAGCTCTAAGCGCCGCGGACGGTGTCCAGCAGCGTGTCGGTGGGCAGGCGGGAGTGGAAGCCAAGCTCCTCCCGGGCCTTCCGGTCGTCCAGGTACCAGAAGGCCGAGGCCAGGTCGAGCTCCGCCCGGGAGATGGGCAGGTCGAGCCCGGGGCGCTCGGGGCTGGGCTCGGGGAGCCAGGAGATCAGCTTGCGGGCGACCTTCGGCAGCGTGAAGGGCGGGGGCTGCATGCCGCAGAGGGCGGCGAGCCGGCGGTAGAAGTCGGCCCAGCTCCAGTTGGCGGCGCCGAGCAGGTAGCGCTGGCCGCCGCGCCCGCGGGTGAGCGCGAGGCTCACGGCCTCGGCCACGTCGCGCACGTCCACGAAGGAGAGCCCGCCAGACGGCGCCGCCTGGAGCTGACCCTGCAGGAAGATCAGCACGGGGCGGGTGGCCTCGCCGCTCGCGTCGCCCGGCCCCAGCAGCAGCGAGGGGTTCAGGCTGATCACCTCGAAGCCGGCCCGGCTGCGCGAGAGGGCCTCCTGCTCGGAGAAGAGCTTGGCCCGGTAGTAGGGCCAGCGGCTGATGACGGGCAGCGGGCTGGGGGCGCGCTCATCCAGGACCGCGGGCTTGTGCGAGACGGCCACGGTGCCGGAGCTGGAGAGGTGGATGACGCGGCGGACGCCGGCGCGGGCGGCGGCGTCCAGGGCGTTACACGTGCCTTTGACGTGGACGTCCCAGGTGCGGGCGGCGTCGACGGGCTCGTGGGAGACCTTGCCCGCGGCGTGGACCAGGACGTCCACGCCCTCCATGGCCTTGGCGAGGGAGGCGGGGTCCAGGACATCGCCCTGGACATGGGGAGTATCCGCGTGTAACGGGATGTTACGCGCGAGGCCCACCACCTCGTGCTCGCGCGAGAGGCGCGCGAGGAGGTGCCGACCCAGGAAGCCCGTGGCGCCGGTGACGAGGATCTTCATCCCAGGCCCCCGGGCTCGGACAGGTTGAAGACGCGGGCCAGCTCGATGAGCAGCGGGATGTCGTTGGTCTTGATGATCCCGCTGATGAACTCCGAAGGATCCGGGATGTAGGCCTGCCGGACCATCTTCGTGAGCATCTCCTCGCTGGTCTTGACCACGCAGTCGGCGGCGCCGCCCGTGGGCCTCCCAGGCTTGACCTCGCAGCCCTCGGCGGTCGCGGAGACGGTCCAGCGCGGGCCGCCCTCCGGTCCCAGCGAGAAGTACCAGGTGATGGGGCGCTCGATGCGGGCGGGGTCCCAGCGGCGCTGGAGATCGGCGAAGACGTCCTCGATCTTCGGCGGCTGAGGCGCCTCGTCGGCCTCCTCGGCGGAGCGGACCTCGCTGAGGTCCAGCACCTTGCCGTCGCGCAGGGCCTCGACGGCCTGCTGGAGGAAGCGGGTGACGACGCGGGCGGCCTCCGACGCGCGCATCCCCGCGGTGAGGCGGCGCATGTCCTCGATCTTGAGCGGGGGGCCGATGTGGACGGTCAGCTTGCGCCCGCGCGGGAGGATGGCGCCCTTGGGCAGCACCCTGGTCGTGTTCCCGAGCCAGAGGGGCAGCAGGTCTACGCCGGTCTCCAACGCCAGCTTGCCCACCAGGGGCTTGAAGGGCTGGAGGCTGCCGTCGGGGCTGCGCGTGCCCTCGGGGAAGAGCAGCACGACGTTGCCCTCCTCGACCACCCGCCTGGCCTGCTCGAAGCTGGCGCGGAAGCCGGCCTTGCGGTCCAGCGGCTCCAGGTTCGTGAGCTGCTCGAAGTAGGCGACGAGGTACTTGTTGCCCTCGAAGAAGTAGTCCTTGGCCGCCAGCGCGACGATGCGGGACCCGTACTTCCCGAGCGCCATCTTCACCAGGCCCATGTCCAGGTGCGAGCTGTGGTTGCTCACCACGATGGCCTGGCGGTTCTGGGGGATGTAGGCGCTGCCGGTGACGTGCATGTCCAGGAGGCGGTGGTAGAAGGCATGCTGGCCCATGCCCAGCGCCTCCTTGAGCGGAGAGGCGAGCACCTCGGGGATGCGGACCTTCTCCTGGGTCTCCTCCTCTTCGACAGCCTGCGGCGCGGTCTCGCCGGCGAGCCGGATGACGTCGGCTACGGTCTCGCAGCGGCTGAGCGCGTCCACGCCCGGAGAGCCGCCCTCGGTGCCGTCCAGGGCGGCGCTGAGCTCCACCCACATGAGGCTGTCGAAGCTGAGATCCTCCTTCATCCGGGAGGAGAGCTCCAGGCGGCCCTCGTTCATGCCGGCGACGGAGGCGATGGCGTGGGCGACGGGGCTGTGCAGGCCCTCGCCGCGGTGGCCCTGCCCGGCGCTGGCGCTGACGATCTTCTCCAGGACGGCGCGGACCTCCTTGCGCTTGACCTTGCGGGTGGCGGTGCGGGGGAGGGGGGCGTCCACGAGGTGGACGACCGCCGGGCGCTGGCCAGAGGGGAGGGCGTCGATGGCGGCCTTGAGCGCCTTGCGGGCGCGCTCGTGGCGGGCGGAGCGCTCTCCCTCGCCGTCCTCGGGGACGGCTAGGAGACCTAGTCTCTCGCCGCCCCGCGGGTCGTCGAGGCCCACGAAGGCGTACTCGCTCACGCCGCGCGGCGTGCCGAAGCGGTTCTCCAGGTCGTCCAGGTAGATGTTCTCGCCCGAGGAGGTGACGACCACCTCCTTGGCCCGGCCCACGAGGTGCAGGCGCCCCTTGTGGTCCAGGCGGCCGAGGTCGCCGGTGTGGAGCCAGCCGTCCTGGTCGATGACGCTGCTGGTGGCCTCGCGGTTGCCCCAGTAGCCCTCCATGACGTTGGGGCCGCGGGCCAGCACCTGTCCCACGCCCTTGTCGTCGGGGTCCTGGATGCGGATCTCCACGCCGGGGATGGCCTTGCCGACGTGGCCGGCCTTGGTCCCGGGGCCGCCGCGGGCCACGGTGAGCACGGGGGCGGCCTCGGTGAGGCCGTAGCCCTCGGCCAGGTGGAGGCCGAGCCCGGAGAAGAGCTTGTGGGTCTCCGGCGGGAGGGCGGAGCCGCCGCTGATGAGGTAGCGGATGTTGCCGCCGAGCCGCTGGTGGATGGGCGCGAAGAAGAGGCGCCCGATGTCCAGGCCCGTGCTGGCGCCCAGCAGGCGGTTGAGCTCGAGCCCGGCGTCCACGGCCATCTCGAAGACCCTGCCCTGGTCGCGCACCTGGCCGCGGATGCGGCGCTCCAGCAGCTGCCAGAGGGCGGGCACGCCGACCATGGCCGTGACCTGGCCCTCGCGGAGCCCGGTCGCGAGGCGCTCGCCGTTGACCTCACCCAGGTAGAGGATGCGGGTGCCGCGGGAGAGGGGCAGGAGCAGGCCGCAGGAGAACTCGAAGGTGTGGTGCAGCGGGAGCACCGAGAGCACGCGGTCCTCGTGCCCGAGATCGAAGAGCTTGGACAGGCTGGCCAGGAGGGAGGTGAAGTTCCCGTGCGTGAGCATCACGCCCTTGGGCACGCCGGTGGTGCCCGAGGTGAAGAGCACGCTGGCCACGGTGTCGGGGGTGGGCGTGGCGGCGTTCGCGGGCTCCGGGTCGCCCTCCCCGTGGGGCGCCGTGATCTCGTGAACGTCGTAACACGACGTTACAAGTCCGCTCGCGAAGGAGCTGCGCGCCTTCTGATCCAGGATGGCCAGGCCCGCCTCGGAGGCGTCGGCCACGCGGCGGGCGGCGTCGGGGAGCATGGCGGGGTCCACGGGCACCACCACGCCGCCGGCCCAGAGCACGCCGAAGAAGGCGACCACCCAGTCGGGGTGGTTCTGCCCGGAGAGCAGGACGCGGTCACCCTCGCCCAGGCCCAGCAGGCGCAGGCGGGCGGCGGTGACCTGGGCGCGCTCACGGAGGTCGCGGTAGGTGACCCGGGAGAAGCCGTCCTCCTCCAGCGCCATGAGCGCGGGGGCGAGGTCGTGGCGGTCGGCCACCTCGTCCAGCAGGTCGAGCAGGTGGTCGTAGCGCCGGAGCGGGCTCACCTTGCGGTCGAACTTCTTCTCGATCTCGGGCCAGACGTGGCGTTCGAGGCCGGGCAGGTGGACGTCCAGCAGGTAGCTGCGCCACTCGATGCGCTCGGGGTGCCAGGGCAGGAGCTCCTGATCCTCGGGCGAGAGGCGCGCGAAGGCCGCGCGCGTGTTCGCGCAGGAGAAGCGGTAGCTGTGCGTGGCCATGAAGGGCACGAAGAGCGAGATGATGCGGGCCGTGGTGCCGAGCTGCTTCGCCACGGCCTCCAGGCCGTCCACGGCGGGGTTCAGCAGGGGCTCCAGCGCGCCGCCCGTGACCTTGCGCAGGAGGCCGGCGGCCCGGCCGACCGTGTCCGCGTAGAACTGCGGGCCGCGGGTCATGAAGCCCTCGGCCGAGATGGGGACCGGCTCGAAGCGGGAGTGCGCCCAGTTGACGAGCTTGTTGCCCGAGGCCTTGTGCAGGTAGTGGTGGCGCTTGTGCAGGCCGACGAGCTCGATGAGGCGGGGCACCGGCAGGGGCGAGGTGTCCGAGCTCCCCAGCTGGTAGACGGGCGGCGCGGTGCCCTCCAGCAGCTCGAGCAGGGCCAGCGTGGTGCCGATGGCGACCTGATCGACGGGGATGATGTCGAGGACGCTGTCCTTCTCCGACGGGAAGACGCCCGGGGCCTGCATGGCGATGTAGGCCAGCGGGGCCGAGGTGTTGATGCCCTCGTTCCACCCGGTCATGGGGTAGCTGAGCGAGCTCTCCACCACCGCGGGGCGGACGATCGTGAAGCGTAACCCTGATCTACACAGGATCTGCTCGCCGATCGACTTCGTGTATGTGTAGATGTTGTGCCAGCCCCAGTACTTCGCCCGCTCGGTGCCGGCGGCGATGAGCTGCTGCTCCTCGTAGCGGCGCTTTACGCGGGCGAGCTCGTCGGCGAGGGCGCTGCCGCGGGTGGGCTCGCCCTTCTCGGTCAGGTTCTTCTTGGCCTGATCGAGGAAGGCGCTCTGGCGGAAGGCGTCGTTGGCGCGGTGGCGGACGTTCTCGACGAGGTCCACGCACTCGGCGATCTCCCGCTCGGGATCCCAGTGCTCCACCGCCAGCTTGTCCGCCTTGGGGAAGGGGAAGCGGCGGGGGTCGATCTCGTCCACCTGCCCGGTGCGGTCGCCGGCCACGTAGCAGGTGCTGGTGTGCAGGAAGGGCAGGTCGCCCAGCGTGCGCGCCAGGGAGACGAGGTTCTGCATGCCGAAGGCGTTGACGTTGAGCGACTCGTCGAGGGGCGGGTCGAAGTCCACGACGCCCGAGGCGTTGACGAGGGCGCTGATGTTGCCGCGAAGCTCGCCCAGGATCTCGTCGGGGATGCCGCAGAAGGGCAGGGAGACATCGCCGGGGATGGGCGTGATCTTGCGGCGGACGAAGTCCTGGAAGGCGGCGCCGGGGAAGGCGGCGCGCAGGGCGTCGAAGGAGGCGTTGGGGACGATCTCGGCCCAGAAGCGGGCCTCGCTGCCCTCGCGGGGGCTGAGACCGCCGCTGCGGCGCGGGCGCACCAGCAGGTAGACGTGGTCGATCTCGGGGAAGGTCTGGAGCAGCATCGTGAGCCAGACCTTGCCGAGGAAGCCGGTCCCGCCGACCACGAGCAGGCGCGCGCCGCGCAGCAGCGCGTGAGGGTCCAGGGGACCGCGCCCGGCGCTGGGGGCGAGGCTCATGGGAACTCCACGCCCGGGGCGGCGACGTCGGGGTTGACCTCCACCATGAGCAGCGGGCAGATGCGCAGCACGGAGATGCTCGGCTTGGGCGGAGCGGTCTCGCGCGCCATGCGCAGGGCCTCGGTCATGCTGGCGGCCGTCTCGTAGCCCAGGATGCCGGGTACGTACTCGTTGTCCGCGCCGACCACGATGACGCGGCCGATGTGGTTGCGCCCGTTCTCGCCCCAGTACCACATGTAGAAGGGGTGAGCGGGGTGGTAGCCCTTGCCCGTGCGGTACATCTGGATGTAGCCCGGGTTCCGCGCGAACTCAGCCTCGTAGCGCTTGTGCAGCTCCATGGCGTCGCGGGTCTGGGGCAGCAGGCGGTGGAAGAACTCCACATAGGGCGCGTGCTGCTCGCGGTCGAAGCGGTCGGTGCAGGGGTGGGTGATGATCACCGTCCCGCCGCGCTTGACCAGGGGGGCGCGCCGGTGGAGGTTGAACAGGTAGCCCTGGGCCATGACGCTGACGAGCAGCGGGTTCAGGAAGGCGCCGACGTTGTAGGGGCTGATGTAGGGGACGGGGAAGACGGCGATGTCCGCCTGCCCGTCCACCGGGACCAGCAGCTGCTGGTAGCACTTCTGCAGCGTCTGCTCGTGGACCTGCTCGGTCTCGCCCGCCCAGACGCCGATGACGCCGTAAGGGGAGGGGACGCGCTCGAAGATGGCCTGCCGCGCCTGCTGCGGGAGCACCTGCAGCGTGCGGATGAGCGCGCGCATCGCCTTGTCCTCGGTGGGCGTCAGCTCGTCCTCGTTCTTGGCGAGGAAGGCGAGCGGCGCGTCGAACATGGCGGAGTTGACGGTGCTCTCGATGTGGAAGACCGGGACGTGCTGCTGGATCAGCTTGGAGACCGAGCGCATGCGATCGGAGAGCGCGCTGACCCCCGGGTCCATGTAGGTCGGGCTCTTGCGGATCGTGTAGGGGTTGTGGTGCCCCTTGAGCGAGCGGTAGCCCACCAGGCCGGTGCCCAGCGACTTGTGGCCGCCGTTCATCGGCACGAAGGTCAGGTTCACGTAGATGAGCAGGTCGCTCTCGGCCGCGCGCCGGTTGATCTCCACCTCCTGCCCGTCCTCGGTGGTGCCCAGCAGCACGAGGCCGCCCGGCTTCTCCGCGTCGTGGTTGTAGAGGCGCTTCGGCCAGAAGCGGTTCACGATCCGGTCGCCCAGGATGTGGCGGATCTCGGTCTCGGTCATCGGCCGGTGGAAGGCCGTGGCGATGATGAGCTCGACGTCGTTCACGCCGTAGGCGTCGAGCTGCTCGAGCACGGCCTCGACGATGCGCTGGCGTACGTCCGGGGAGCGCATCGGCGGCAGCGGCATGCTGATGTCGTCGATGGCGATGGTGACGCGCATCCCGGGCTTGAGCAGCGCGTACAGCGGCGGCTTGCCCAGCGGGTGGCTCAGCGCGTAGCGGATGGCCGCGTCCACGTCGAGCAGGGGCGCCATCGGCTTCTTCGGGTAGATCACCCGGGTCCCCGCGGGGAAGGGGACCTCCACGAGCTGATCGCCGGAGAAGAGCACGCGGGGCCGGGAGCGGTGGTCGAGGGTGACCACGCTGGGGTGAGGGGCGTTCATGAGCGCTCCTAGGCGGTGCGGCCGGGGCTCGACGGCTTCCCGCTACCCTGCGAGGTGCCGAGGTCGAGGATGGGCCAGTCGTAGGCCTGCGCGAGCTGGCGCAGGCGGCGGTCTGGGTTGATGCAGAAGGGGTGACCGACGACCGAGAGCATGGGCACGTCGGAGTAGGAGTCGGAGTAGGCCTGGCAGCGGGAGAGGTCGTGCCCGTTGCGGCGCGCGTCCTCGACGATGAGGACAGCCTTGCCGGGTCCGGCGACCACGGGGCGCAGGAGCTTGCCCGTGGCGTAGCGGTCCTTCATCTCCAGGCGGTTGGCGATCACGGACGTTACACCCAAGTGACGCGCGAGCGGCGCCACAGTGGAGTCCAGCGCGCCGGTCACCAGGACCGTGCGCAGCCCCGCCTCCCGGCACTGGGCGATGAGGTCCACCGTGCCCTGGAAGATGCGCGGCTTGATGACGCTGTCGAAGACGTCCTCCGCCAGGCAGATCATCCGGTCCTCGGAGATCCCCTTGTAGTTGGCGAAGAGGAGCTCGTTGAAGAGGCGGCGATCCTTGAGCTCGGCCAGCGCCATCCGGGGCGCCCCGACCAGCGCGAGGCCGATCCGACGCGCGCTCTCCAGGGGCGTGGCCTGATTGGCCAGCACGGAGAGCGTCGGGTGGAGCAGGCTCGTGCCCACCAGGGTGCCGTCTACGTCGAAATATGCCGCTCCGAGGTAGGACATTTGCGACTCTGGTGCTCTGGGCTTTGCTTGCGGGGCTGCCACGTTAACCGGCCTTCGGAGCGGGTGCCAGTGCGTAAAAAGCGACGCAGCGGGGCCCTGCAGGTGTGAAGCCGACGTGACGTCTGTCCGGGTCTGGTGTAGCCTGAGCTCATGTGGCGAGGATGGCGAGCCCCGGCGCTCCTGCTCCTCCCGGCGGCCTGCGCGGCCCCGGGCGAGGAGAGCGGCAAGTCTCGGCAGGAGGACTCCGAGGTCGAGGAGAGCGCTGCCCCGGACACGGGCGAGAGCGGGCCAGGGGAGACCGGGCCAGGGGAGACCGGGCCAGGGGAGACCGGGCCGGGCGAGACGTCCGCCGAGGGAGCCGTGCCCCTGGTGGTCAACGAGCTGATGGCGGAGAACCTCGGGTCCGTGACCGATGACCTGGGCGCGGCCTCGGACTGGCTCGAGCTCTACAACGCGGGCGACGAGGCGCTGGACCTCGGCGGCTTCACGCTCTCGGATGACTGGACCCAGCCGGGTCTGAGCGCGCTCCCCGAGGGGACCACGCTGGAGGCGGGGGGATTCCTGGTGCTGTGGGCGGACGGCCAGCCGGAGCTGGGAGACCGCCACCTGGGCTTCCGCCTGGCGCAGGGCGGCGAGGGCGTGGGCGTCTTCGACTCGAGCGGGGAGGTCGTGGACTGGGTGGTCTACGGTCCGCAGGAGGCGGACACCTCGCTGGCGCGGATCCCCGACGGCGCGGAGACCTGGGAGCAGACCGACTACGGCACGCCGGGCGAGACCAACGCGCTGGTGGAGCTCGTGGAGCTGAGCCTGGTGGCCTCGGGCGACACCTGGCGCTACGACGACTCCGGGGTGGAGCCCGAGGGTGACTGGCGCGCGGTGGACTTCGACGACAGCGGCTGGTCCAGCGGGGCCTCACCCCTCGGCTACGGGGACACGCACGCGACCACGCTGGGCTACGGGGACGACGCGAACGACAAGCACCCCACGACCTGGCTGCGGCTCGCGCTGGAGGTGGACCCGAGCGAGCTCGCCGGGGCCCGCGAGGCGACGCTGGAGCTGATGGTGGACGACGGGGCGCTGGTCTGGCTCAACGGGGAGGAGCTGGCGCGCCACAACCTGGCGGACGGGGAGGTGGGCGCGGACGACTACGCCTCCGTCACCGTCTCCGGGGACGACGAGACCGCCTGGACGGCCTACGAGGTGGATCCGGCGCTGCTCCTGGACCAGAACGTGCTGGCGGTGGAGCTGCACCAGGCGAGCGCGACGAGCTCGGACCTGCAGCTGGATCTGACGCTCACGCTGATCTCGGCGATGAGCGCGGCGCGCTGATTCAGGCTAGATTATCTAGCCGCCCGTGGGCGGGTGGAGCTCCTCGAAGAAGGCGGCGCGGTCCCGCACCCAGTCGTAGAGGTACTCCTTCTCGCCCTCGTAGTCCTGCCAGTCGCCGTAGGCGTTGCGCGTGCTGGCCCAGCCGCTGTAGGTCCGGTAGGAGGACTCCCACTTCTCCCAGTCGCGCTCGGCGGAGGGCTCGATGAGGGCGTAGTACTCGTCCAGCGTGGCTTGCTGCCACTCCAGGCTCATCGGGCCGGTGTCGCGCAGGTCGGCGAAGCGCTCCCAGAGCTCGGCGCTGGCGCCCGTGTCGCTCTGGATGGCCCAGAAGACCCGGTTGTAGGAGGTGAAGTAGTTCTCGTACTCCGCGTCCACGCGGTAGGTGTACCAGCCCTGGCCCCAGGCGTGGTTGAAGTCCCAGGGGCCGTAGCGGAACTGGCCGCCGCCCTGCGGGTGGTACAGGTAGGAGTTCTTGCCGGCGGAGTCCTCGCTGAGCGTGTAGTGGACGAGCAGAAACCAGTCCATGAACTCCTGGAGGTCGAACCACTCGCCCGACTCGGCGAGCAGGTCCGAGGCGGAGCTCCCGCCCGTGAAGCTGACGAGATCGTCCAGGTCGGAGTAGTCGTCCTCGGGGTCGCCCTCTTCCTTGGTGTAGCCGTCGTGCATCGACGACTTGGCCGAGCCATACGTGTTGGTCAGGTAGAAGTTGGCGTTGTGGTTGACCGCCTTGTAGAGGTTCGCGTCCCGCTCGAAGCCCATGTGGTCCAGGAACTCGTCGTCCATGCGGTCGAGCCCGACGTAGAGCCCCCAGTAGGCGCCGTTGCGGTAGACGACGGTGAACAGCGTGCGCGGGGTCATGCGCTGGTCGTCCCAGTGCTCGGCCATGGCGGCCCAGAGGTCGTAGACGAACTTCTGGCGGACGTAGCTGTTGTCGTCGAAGGTGGTCAGCAGCAGGAAGTGGTTGCGCGTCACCCCCCAGTCGTCCACCGGGAGCTCGTCTCCGTTGAACTCGAGGGTGTAGCTCGGCTTCGGGTAGTAGGCGCTGCTGGCACCACGGATCTTGATGCTGGCGGGGTAGCTGGCGCCGGCCCAGGTGACGGTGGCGTCGGAGTAGGCGGTGGTGATGGTGCCGCGGTTCTCGATGTGCATCACCGGCAGGCCCCACTCCTCGGTGTAGGTCTCCGGGTCCACGGCCACGTTGTCAGGATCGTCGGGGTTGTCGGCGACCCAGAAGGTGACGGTCTCGGCGCTGGGGATCTGGGCGCTGCCGTCGCGTGGGGTCACGGAGAAGACCGAGTCGATCCGGCCGCCGCTCGCCGGCCCGGTCTCCCAGGAGAAGGCGAGCGAGCTCGCGTCGAAGCTGGCGCCCTCGGGCAGGCTCAGCGCCTGGATCTCGGCGTCCTCCGTGGCGAGATCGCCGCTGCAGCTCAGGGTGAAGCGGACGGTGTCGCCCTCCAGGAAGTAGGGGGAGCTGAGGTCGGAGGCGAGCCCACACTCCTCGCCGCTCTCCGGCCAGTCGGTGCCGCCCACCTCCTCGGCGCTCGTGTCGGCGGTCTCCTCGGGCGGGGCGCTCTCGGGGGCGGCGCTCTCGGGGGCGGCCGTCTCGGGGGCGGCGCTCTCCAGTCCAGATTCGCTGGGGATCTTGACGGGCTCGCAGGCTACGAGGGTGAGGATGAGGAGCATTCAGCCTCCGTTGCTCGCGCCGGGGGTGGGCTCGGTGGTCAGCGTCCAGGTCTCGCCGCCGTCGGGGCTGCGGGCCAGGGCGACGTCGGTGGCCTGCTGCCCGAAGCTGAGCCCGTCGGCGGGCGTCCGGTCGGGGGCGAAGAGGCCGAAGCTCTCGCCAGAGCTCTCCAGCGCGAAGGAGAGGTGGTCCGCGCCGAGCTCGGGGTCGCCGTCGGCCCAGAGGAGCAGGTGCTCGCCTGGGGCGATGCTGAGGCCGGTGAGCGCGTGGGCGTCAGGCTCGTCGAGGTCGTCGGTCACCGTCCAGCCCTCGAGGTCCACGGCCTCGGCGGTGGGGTTGTAGAGCTCGATCCAGTCGGGCCAGGCGCCGGTCGGGTCCTGGACGGTGGACTGGTTGCTGGCCATGAGCTCGTTGACCAGGAGCGCGGGCCAGCCTGTGCCCGTGTCCACGGTGGAGTCGGCGGTCTCGGCGGTCTCGGCGGAGTCGGCGGTCTCGGCGGGCTGCCCGGTCTCGCCGGTCTCGTGGGCGCCGGTCTCGTGGGCGCCGGTCTCCTCGGGCTTGTAGGAGATCCGAGGTCCACAGGCCACGCAGAGCAGCGGCGCCAGGCTTCGCAGGGTCACGGGGCTCCCCCTTCGGGCGCCATTGTAGCGCGTGTCGCGGGGGGCTGCCGCTGCGTGCTCAGTCGGAGAACACGTCGTCGAGCGCGCTGGCGACGGCGGCGCGTTGGATCCAGCGCTGGAGCTGCGCGGGGTCGTGGGTCTGGTCCAGCAGCTGCTCCTGTTCGGGGGTGAGCGTGTGCCCGCGGGCGGCGAGGACGGCGCGGAGGGCCTTGTGGAGGCCTTCTTGAATGCCCTCCTCTCGTCCCTCCTCGCGTCCCTCTTCGCGTCCCTCTTCGCGTCCCTCTTCGCGTCCCTCTTCGCGTCCCTCTTCTCGGCCCTGCGCGATCTCCGCGCGCAGGCTGGCGAAGAACTCCGCGACGACCTTGTTCCGGCGCACCTGCGGTTGGACCATGAGCTCCTCCAGCCGGGCGCGGAGCGCGTGGCTCACGCTCGACAGCACGACATGAGCGTATAGCTCGGCGCGGGTCCTGTCCAGCCCGAATGTGCTGTTCAGGGCCGCAAAGGCGACAGAATCGGCGCCCTGCTCCCGGCCGTGGGCCAGCACGCTGAGGACGGCGAGCTGCGGGTTGGCCAGAGCCTGTTCGGGGTCCTCGATCCTCGGGATCTCGTCCGGCCCGATCACCACGGCCCGCCAGAGGTTCCCGTCCCCCAGATCGATGGGCCGCCGCGCCCAGCGCGCCACGCGGCGGCTGAGCGCCAGCACGACCACCAGGGCCGGGCGGCGGTGTCGGGCGCGCGAGCCCACGCTGTAGAAGGGCCAGGTGTAGAGCTTCTCCGCGTCGATCCCGCGCTGCACCTCCAGGATCAGCATGGGCCCCGCGTCGGGGTCCAGGACCAGATCCGCGCTGCGCGTCGCCGGGCTCATCTCTTGGACGCTCTCCGAGCGCAGCTCCACGCGACCCCAGAGCGGGAGCGGAATCCGTGCCGCGAGCAGATCGCGGGCCAGCGCTGGCGCGTGGCGGAACAGATCCACCACGGCTTCGTGTGGGAGGGACGGCATGATGCCCGCTCTGTACGCTGACGGGAGAGGGCGGGCAAGGGGGAATTTGAGGGAGTGCGCGAGAAATGTTGAGAGGGATGGCTTGCGTGGACTCTATGTACACAATACGTTTCGACACGTCAGCGGAAGTCGCGGCTGCTGGTCTCCAGCGGCTTGCCCAGGTCCAGCGGGAAGAACTGGCGCGCCAGGATGCTCATGGCGTCCCCCTGGCGCTGCAGGCGCCCCCGCACCATCAGCAGGTTCTGCGAGATGATCAGCGTCCGCTGGCGCTCGAAGGTGTCCGGGCGCACCACGAGGTTGATCATCCCGGTCTCGTCCTCCATGGTCATGAAGACCATGCCGCTGGCCGTGCCCGGTCGCTGGCGGTGCGTGACCAGCCCCGCCACCCGCACCATGTCCCCGTCCACCGCGTCGGCCAGGCGCGCGGCGGTGCGGACGCCGCGGCGATCGAGCTTCGCGCGCAGGAGGCCCACCGGGTGGCGCGTGACGGAGAGGCCCACGCTCTTGTAGTCGGCCTCCAGCTCCTCGACGACGTCGGCGCGGGGGAGGGGAGGGGGCTCCTCCTGGCGGGCGAGCCCGCGGAACAGGGGCAGGTCGAGGAGCCCGCGGACCGCCCACTGCGCCTGGCGGCGGTCCCAGTCCTGGCGGTCTTCTCTGGCCTCGTCCAGGGGCCCCAGCGCCTTCAGCGCGTCGGCGCGGGCCAGGCGGGCCAGCACCTCGCGTGAGAGCCCGGTGCGCGCGCTGAGATCTCCCACGTCGCGGAAGGGTCGGTCCCTCCGGGCGGCCTCGACGGCCCGCCCCGCGCTCTCGCCCAGGCCCACCACCAGCCGCATCCCGAGGCGCAGCGCGGGCCCACCCCGACCTTCGGGGAGCGATCCACCCAGCGGGGGGCGCCCCGGGCTCACGCCCTCCAGCGAGCAGTCCCAGCCCGAGACCGTCACGTCCACCGGTCGCACCTCCACCCCGTGGCGCTGGGCGTCGGCCACGATGGAGCGCGGCGAGTAGAAGCCCATGGGCTGGCTGTTGATCAGCGCGGCGGCGAAGGCGGCCGGGTGGTGGGCGCGCAGCCAGCAGGAGACCCAGACCAGGCGGGCGAAGCTGGCGGCGTGCGACTCGGGGAAGCCGTACTCGCCGAAGCCCATGATCTGCCTGCCGATCTGCTCGGCGTACTCCTCGTCGATCCCGTTCTCCTGCATGGTGCGCTTGAGCCGGTCGGTCAGGTGGCTCAGCTTGCCGCGCTTGCGGAAGGCGCCCATGGCCCGGCGCAGCTCGTCGGCCTCGCCCGGCGTGAAGCCGCCCACGGCCACCGCCATCGCCATCACCTGCTCCTGGAAGATGGGCACGCCCATGGTGCGCTCCAGGATGGGGCGCAGCTTCTTGTGGGCGTAGATCACCGGCTCCTCGCCGGAGCGCCGCTTCAGGTAGGGGTGGACCATGCCGCCCTGGATGGGGCCCGGCCGCACCAGCGAGATCTCCACGACGATGTCGTAGTAGGAGCGGGGCTGGAGGCGCGGCAGCATGGACATCTGAGCCCGGCTCTCCACCTGGAACACGCCCACGGTGTCGGCGCGGCCGAGCATGTCGTAGACGCGCTCGTCGTCAGGCGGGACGCTGGTGAGCGACCAGCTCCCGCCGCGGCTGTCCGTGCCCAGCAGGTCGAAGGTCTTGCGGATGGCGGTGAGCATCCCGAGCGCGAGCAGGTCCACCTTGACGAATCGGACGATGTCGATGTCGTCCTTGTCCCACTGGAGGATGGTGCGGCCCTCCATGCTGGCGGGCTCGATGGGGACCAGATCGATGAGCGGCCCGTCGGAGATGGTGAAGCCGCCGACGTGGATGCTCATGTGACGCGGCAGGCCCTCCAGCTCCGCCGAGAGCTGCAGGGTCCAGGCCACGGCCGGATCCGCCGGATCCAGGCCCGCCTCGGTCACGTCGCTCTTGAGCACGCCGCGCTGTGTCTCCGGCGCCTCCTCGGGTCGCTCCACGCTCTCGGTGGGGTCGGGCTCCCGCCAGCGGGCCAGGCGGGCGAGCCGGTCCACCTGGTCGAGGGAGAGGCCCAGCACCTTGCCCAGCTCGCGGATGGCCGAGCGGCGCTGCCAGGAGATGACCGTGCCGACCATGGCGGCGCGATCCCGGCCGTACTTCTGGTAGACGTACTGGATGACCTCCTCGCGGCGCTCGTGCTCGAAGTCGATGTCGATGTCGGGCGGCTCGCCCCGCTCCTCGGAGATGAAGCGCTCGAAGAGCAGGTTGAAGTTGGCCGGGTCCACCGAGGTCACGCCCAGCGCGTAGCAGATCACGCTGTTGGCCGCGCTGCCGCGGCCCTGGCAGAGGATGCCCTGGCGCTCGGCGAAGGCCACCGCGTCGTAGACCGTGAGGAAGTAGGCGGCGAAGTCGAGCTTCTCGACCAGCGCCAGCTCTTTGGCCGCCTGGGCCTGCACCTCGGAGGGCACGCCCTCGGGGTAGCGCCGGCCGAGCCCCTCCCAGGTGAGGTAGCGCAGCCAGTCCATCGTGGACACGCCCTCCGGCACGATCTCCCGCGGGTATCGGTAGGCGAGCTGGCCCAGGTGGAAGGTGCAGCGCCCGGCGATCTCCAGGCTGCGCTCCAGGGCCGGCTCGAGGCCGCGGAAGAGGCGAGCCATGGCCTCCGGGCCGCTGAGGCAGCGGGCGGTGTTGGGCTGGAGCTGGCGCCCCGCCTCGGCCAGCGTCACGCCCAGGCGCACGCAGGTCAGCGCGTCCTGGAGGCGCTTGCGGCTGGGATCGTGCATGAGCGGGTCGGCGGTGGCCAGCAGGGGCAGCCCGGTCTGGCGGGCCAGCGCGCGGGCGTCCTGCACGCGCCGGGCGTCGTGGGCGTCCAGGCGACGGGAGACCGCCAGCGAGAGGCGCGGGCCGAAGGCCTCCTTCAAAACAAATATGTTTTTTGTTTTCCAGGGGCCGACCAGCACCGCGTCCAGGCCCTCGGCGCGCTCCAGCAGCGCGTCCAAGGGCAGGTGTCCCCAGCCTTTCCGCGCGTCCGTGCGGTCGATGGGCTGCGGCTCGTCGGGGTTCTCCGGGTCCATGCCCGGCCTCGGCGTGCCCGAGCGCGCCGCGGTGATCAGGCGGCAGAGGTTGGACCAGCCGCGCCCGTCCTGCACCAGGAGCGCGAGCCCGGGGCCGTCCTCGATGGTGAGCCTCGCCCCGCAGACCAGCGGCAGCTTCCCTGCGGCCTCCTTGTGGGCGCGCGGCAGCCCGTAGACGCCGTCCCGGTCGGCGATGCCGACGGCCCGCAGGCCAAGCGCGTGCGCCTGCTCGACCACCTCCTCGGGCGTGCTGGCCCCCTCTCCGAAGGAGAAGGCGGTGCGGCAGAGCAGCTCGGCGAACTCAGGCATCAGAGGCGTCTCTCGCGCGGTCTATCGATCCCACCAGCCGTGCAGGGCCCAGCGCCCGTCCTCGCGGTAGAGCCAGGCCCGCCGCCCGTCGCCGAGCGAGGCCCGCCAGTACTCGCGCTGGAAGGAGCGATCCCACCACTCGCCCGACAGGAGCTCCGGCCCGTCCAGGCCCAGGATCTCGTGCCAGCGCCCGTCGAGCTGCATGCTGTGAGGGCGCTGGCCCGGCCGCGCCTGCACCTCGATCGCCAGGGGCAGGGGGAGCAGGATGGGCGGGCGCTCCGGCAGCACCTCTTCGGGGTAGCCCTCCCAGGCCGCGACGGGGTCCTCGGCCAGGGCCAGGGCCGCGCCGCCCGCGCGCCGGGGCGCGGAGACCATGGCCGGGCGGAAGGGGGTGGCGCGCCACTCGGCCTCGGGGCGGTGGCGGGACTGGAGCCGGGGCACGCGCACGGCCTCCTCGCCGAGCTGGTCCTGGAGGCGGGCCATGACCTCGGTGAGCGCCTCGCCCACGGAGTGCCAGTCCATCAGGCCGCGCTGGCGGCCGGAGAAGGGCACGGGCTCGGGCACCTCCACGGTGAGCCCGGTGACCGGGCCAGCGAGCTGGAAGCGCTCGAGCCGCGTGCGAAGGGTGGCCAGCATGCGGCGGCTGTCGCGGGTGGGCTCGCCCAGGCGCACGCTCAGCTCCTGCTCGCCCGCGCCCTCCAGGCGGAAGCGCAGCAGCAGGCGCACGGCGGCCTTGCCGCTCGTGGCCAGGGTGGCGGCGGACTCGCCCAGCAGGCCGTTCAGCACGAAGAGCAGGGCGCCGAGATCGTCGATGGGCTCGGGCAGATCCCGGCTCGCAGACACGCTGTCCTCGGGGGGGCGCGTGTGCAGGGGGGCGCTGACGCGGCTGCCGCGGGCGAGCGCGTGCGCGGCCACGCCCAGGGGGCCGAGCCGACCGGCGACCGCCGCGGGGGGGAGCGCGGCGAAGGCGCCCACGGTGCGCACGCCCAGGCCCTGGAGCAGGGTGAGCTCCTCGGTCAGCAGCCCGAGCGCCTCCAGCGGCAGGGGGGCCAGCGCGCTGGCGCCCGCGCCCGGCGGGACGATCTGGTCGTGGGCGCCCCAGGTCGCGCAGGCCAGGGCCGTGGCGGCGTCATCGGCGATGGCCAGCCGGCACTGGTGGCCCAGGTGACCGAGCCGGATGCGCACCTTCTCCAGCACGGCGCGCTCGTTGCCCTGCTCCAACCCGCGGATCTCCGCCACCAGCGCGTCGGGCGGCAGGGTGGAGACCGAGGGGGAGATCTTGAGCAGCTGCTCGGCCAGGCTCTCCAGATCCGCGCGCTCGCTCTCCGGGTCCAGGGGCTCGGTGCGGATCTGCGGGGCCAGGGCGCGGGCCTCGCTGAGCGCCATGCCCGGCCGCACCCCCAGCCGGCGGGCGGCGGGCGTGAGCGCGGCGACGCGCAGGGTGCGCCGCTCCTCGGCGACCAGGACCACCGGCTGGTGGGACTCCCAGCCACAACGCTCGAGACGATAGCAGGGGAGGTGTGCGACGAGGGTTCTGAACATGCCAGCAGGGTATCGCGAGGCTGGCGAGGGGCGCAAAAGGAAGCGGACAGAATTTGTCCGGGGTCTGGAGGTGGGAGGTCAGAATTTGACCTTTTTCAAGATTGTCTTCATGGGAGGCTGAATCTCTGAGGGCGGTGCGCTCACGGCCTCAGCGCGGGAAGGCCAGCCCCTCCGGATCCCAGGCCCGCCACTGCTCGGGCGGGACGAGGCGCGCGCGCACCTGCCCCCACCAGCCGGTCGTCCGCAGCTCGCCGGAGAGCAGGGCGGCCTGGACGCTGGACAGGCAGCGGTGGCCGTACAGGGCCAGCGCGGGCTCGGGGTGTCCGTTCGCCACGGGGGAGACCAGGTCCGCCTCCGGTCCCAGCTCCAGCAGGCCGCGGAGCAGGGCCGGCGGCGCGGCCCAGTGACGCGGGCCGAGGAAGAGGATCTCCGGCGTGTCGGCCGCGGCGAGGGCGGTGAGCAGCGCGCCGAGCAGGCCAAGCGAGGGCCGCAGATCGGAGACCACGCGCAGGCCCGGGGTCGGATCCGCGCGGAGCCCCCCGCCGAGCACCACCATCGCCGGGGCGTCCAGGGTCGCGCCGAGGCGGAGCGCCACGTCCAGGGCCTCTCGCTGCAGGCGCGGCGTGTGCGCGGCGGTCACCACCGTGGGTTGACGCGGGGGGGCGGGCCGCAGGAATCGGGCGGAGATCCAGTCGGCCACCACCTCGGGCTGGGCGAGGGGAAGCACCGGGAGCTCCGTCTTCAGCGGCACATCCGAGGCCCAGGCGACCCGGTGCCGGGGGGGCGTCCAGCCCTCGGTGGAGGGCCCGCCCGCCCGGTGGACCTGGATGGTGGGCAGGCCGGAGCGTCGGAACCCCTCGGCCAGCACCAGGTCGACGTCGGGCATCAGGCGGTCGATGACGTGCACCAGGGTCTGCTCGCCCTCGCTGCGCTCGAAGAGGGCGAGCCGCTCGGCGCTCAGCACGGCGACCTTGGCGGCCCCGGCCTCGGCGAAGCGCCAGGAGTCCTTTCCCGGCGTGTCGAGCACGACGCGGTGCGCGTCAGCCTTGAGCACGCCGAGCCGCAGCCCGCGGCCGACCAGGACCCGCGCCACGCCCTCGATCAGCGTGGTCTTGCCGGTCCCGGACGGCGCGGCGAAGGCGAGGATGGGCGGGAGTCGGGGCATCAGACCGGGACCAGCTTGACGGTGGTGTCGTAGAAGCTGACGCTCCCGCCGACCGGATCGAGGAAGCACGTATTCTTGAGCGCCGGGTCGATCCACATCGCGGCGTTGGCATGCACACCCGCCTGGCGCCGCTCCTCGCCGAGGACGCGCACGCCGTCCACCTCGATGTCGCCCGCGCCCGTGGCCCAGTGGCCGAAGCCGAGCGCGAAGCTGACGACGCCGGGGCGCACGGTCTGGGTGAGGACCACCTTCCCCTCCATCGCCTTCTGCTGCCCCGCGCCGAGCGGCCACACGCCCTCGGGGTTGGTCGCGCTGACGACGCGCACGATCTGACCGCCGCTGAGCCCCAGGCGCTCGGCGTCCGCGGGGTTCACCAGGATCCCGTTGTCCGGCATGATCGGGCTCAACCAGGGGTTGGCGATCGTGCGGCTCTTGGTCTGGGAGATGGTGCGGTGCGTGACCATGGCGAGCTCGTGACCCTCGCGGAGGGCGTCGGGCTCGCTGCCGTCGTAGGAGCGGACCGGGATGTAGGTGGCGGCGCCCGGGTTGGACTTGCCGGTGCCCGCGTGGATCGTGGCGGCGGTCTTCTCCTGGTAGAGGTTGAGCAGCTTCGCGTAGGGGTGGGCGTGGCGCTCGCCCTTGTGCGACTTCTCGGCGTCCTCGTAGCGACCGCCGCGGTTGAGCACGGTGACCACCTTGGGCCACAGCGCCTCGCCGACGATGGCCTTCCAGCGGTCGGGATCGAAGACCGAGCGCGGCAGGTGGGCGCGGGACTTCAGGAAGAGCTCGATCTCGGCCGCGTCGGCGTCGGGCACGCTCCCGCTGCCGTCGGGCTTCTCGCCGAAGGCCAGGTTGCCGACCCCGCGCAGCATCAGGTCGTCCTGGTGCTCGAGGGCGACGCCCTCCTTGAAGCCGTCGGGCCCGAAGCCCGGGAGCGCGAGCTGCTCGGCGAGGCCGAGGATCATCGCCTCCAGGTTCATCGGCATCGGCTTGCCGTACACCGTCACCTCCTCGGGGATGGGGGCGATGACGGGCTGGCGGATGGGCTGCACCTTGTTGGGGATGTTGGGGTGCGTGCCGCCGAACTCCCAGCGCTCGAGGAAGCTGGTGTCTGGGAAGATGTAGTCCGCGTACATCGAGGTGGAGCCCACCAGGATGTCGTTGGCCACGAAGAGCGGGACCTTCTGCACGTCGCAGAGGATCTCGATGTTGGTGTGCCCGGCGGGGAGCGCGTAGGTCGGGGCGCCCATGTAGAGGAACAGGGCCTTGACCGGGTAGGGGTAGGCGTCGCCGATGGAGGGGATGATCTCCTCGTAGATGTCGCTGGACAGCGGGTACCAGTTGCGCTTCGCGGGGTAGCCGGCGAAGAGCGTGGTCTTCTCGTAGTCTACGCCGTGGCGGATCGAGCTCACGCCGAAGGCGCTGATCTTGCCCGGGTGGGCCTTCAGATCGAACCACTTGCCCTTGCCCGAGGTGTCGTAGCTCGTGCCCTTGATCATGCCGCCCTTCGCGTCGAAGTTGCCGAGCAGCATGTTGATGGTCATCCACGCCAGCACGTTGTAGAAGCCGTTGGTGTGCTGGGCCGGGCCGCGGTGGACGTCCACCGCCGCCTTCTTGCCGTGGCTGGTCAGCTCGCGCGCGACGGTGACGAGGTCCTCCGGGTCGATGCCGGCGATCTCGGCCCACTCGGCGACGGTGTGCGCGTTCGCGTTGTCGCGGACGATCTGCAGGCCCGTCTTCACCGCGGTGCCGTCGGGGAGCGTGGTGTCCACGAACAGATCCCCCACGACCGCGTTGGTCGCGTCGTTGGGGTCGAGCGCGGTGGGCACGCCGCCGACCATGGCGACCATGAACTTCTCCTCGTACTCCGCCTCCTCCTTGGTGCTGGGGTCGGTGAACGCGCGCCGCTCGGGCTTGACGAGCCCCAGGTCGGAGGCGCGCAGGAGCTTCCCGGGCTTTCCGTCCTTGACCACGACCAGCCAGGTGGCGTTGCTCCAGCTGTCCTCGCCCGCGGCCTTCGCCGCCGCGGGGTTGGCGCAGGCCAGGAACTGCGCGTCGTAGCGCCCCTCGTCCAGCATCCAGCGCACGATGCCCATGGCCAGCGCGCCGTCGGTCCCCGGCTTGAGCGGGAGCCACTTCCAGGCCTTGCTGGCCAGCTTCGAGAAGCGCGGGTCCACCACGGCGATGCGGGTGCGGCCCTCGACCAGGTTGGTGGTCAGACGGACGGTGCGGTTGGGTGGGCCGTAGTTGGCCTCGAAGAGGTTGGCGCCGACGAAGAGGATGAACTCGCTGTGCTCCGTGTCCGCCTGCCAGTAGAACTTCTGGCCCTCGGTGAACTTGCCGCCGATGTACTGCTCGCTGATCGCCTTGCAGGTGAAGTACAGCGAGCCCTGGCACACGGTGGTATGGCCGTGGGCGTTGGTGGTGCCCATGGCCGCGGCGAAGCGCTTGTAGAAGTCGCCGCGACCGTCCTTGAGGCGCCCCCAGGCCACGACGATCTGGTTGTTCTTCGGCCCGAGATCGGGGTGCTCGGGGTCGATGAGCAGGTTGAGGTGGTCGGCGAACTCGGTCTTGAACCCGTCCACCAGGGCCTTCTTCTTCTCCTTGTCCTTCTCGGCCCAGATGGCCTTGACCGCGGCGCCCATGGCTTTGGACACCTTGCTGTCCTTGAGCGCGATGAGGCTGCGCAGCCCCTCGACCTGACGCCCCTCCTCGCCCGGGACGCTGGAGAACAGGGCGCCGCCCTCGGAGATCTCCTTGATCGCCTGGTCAAAGGGGATGGACACCCAGCGGTTCTCGCCGCGCCGGCCCGCCCGCTTCAGCACCCGCCGGATGCGGTAGGGATCGTAGGCGCTCTGCAGGCCCGCCTGGCCCTTGGGGCAGATGCCGCCATCGACGGGGATCGAGTCGATCAGCGCCGTCTTGTAGGGCAGGTGGGGCAGCAGCGTCCAGGGGCTGTAGGGGTTGCCGTCGATCTTGGTGACCACGCCCTCCTGAAGCCGGACCTTGATACCGCATCCCGTGTTGCATTGGAGGCAGGCGGTGTGCAGGACGTTGGAGGGGTTGGTGCGCTCGTCCGGCGCGTCGGGCCTGTCCGTCTCCAGGATGGCGCCGCCGCGGTCGCCCGCGCTGGCCTTGCAGCCGGAGAGGAAGGCGCTGAGGAGGCCGCTGCCGAGCATCGATCCGCTCGCGAGGAACCCGCGTCGAGAGGCGTCTTGTTGGGTGGACATCTGGTGCTCCAGAAGGCGAGAGGGGGTTGGGCTCAGGCGTCAGCGCCCGGGTTGCTCGCGGAGAGCCGCGCCTCGACCAGCAGGCCGACGCGGAAGACCGCCATGCCCAGCGCGACCAGGAACAGGCCGACCAGGTACTCCATCCCCGTCGCGTGGTACACGAAGCTCAGCCGCTCGTGCTGGAAGGCGCCTTGGAGGCCGAGGAGGTCGGCGGTGGCCTGACCGGGGACGAGCACGTTGAGGCGCGAGCTGATGAAGGCGACCGCGACCAGCAGGCCCGCCAGGCCCCAGAGCTTCCGGCTGGTGCCGGCGAGCAGGATGGCCGGGACGACCATGCCGAGGACGAGGTGGATGGCCCAGAAGACCCACCAGTAGGGTCCCCACAGGATGAGGTCGACCTCGGGCGCGTGGCTGGTCGGGTTCCACAGGTGGATGGAGAACTCGGCGAACTCCAGCACCGCGTAGACCGCGATCCCGCCCAGCACCACCAGGCGCAGCCAGGCGTTCGTGTGGTCCTGGTCCTGCGGCAGCGTGAGCATCCGGGTGACCAGCAGCAGGCCGGCGCCCGCCGTGATCGCGCCCGCGAGGAAGAGGATGGGCATCAGCGCGCTGTTCCAGAAGGGCCTGGCGTCCACCACGCCGAAGAAGGCGCCGGACTGGCTGGGGAACATCACCGCCATGCACGCGCCCAGGATCAGCAGGGGCTTGAGCCAGGCGCTCTCGGCGCGGTAGCTGAGGAGGAAGACGATGGCCGCCGTGCCCAGGAAGGCGATGTACATCCAGGCGTTGAAGGCCATCATGCTCCCCCAGTTGGGCCGCAGCACGATGGAGGCGAAGCGCTCGGGGTGCCCGAGGTCGAGGAGCACGCTGAGCAGGGCCGGCGCGAAGCAGGCGAAGGCGAGCGCGATGGTGGTGCGCAGCGCCCGCGGATCGCGGAATCCCGGCCGATCGAAGAGGTATCCGAGCGCCCCGAGCAGGAACGCGCCGCCGGCGAGGCCGACCCCGTGGAAGTAGATGGCGATCCACAGCCCCCAGGGGGCGTAGGATCCGTAGCCGGCCGGCAGGTGTCCCTGCGTTACGCGCTGCCAGATCCCGACCGCGCCGACGATCAGGAAGATCCCCCAGACCACCCGGAGGCTGGTGCGCACCGGCCCGTCCTGCAGGGCGGCGCCTTCGTTCTGCGTATAGGTACTCATGGGGCCTCCCTAGACAATGTAGAATACACGAGGCTTCGTGCCCTTGTGGGGCAGCAGCACCTCGGTGTGGTTCCGGGCGATGAGCTCGCTGACGAGGCTCTCCGGGTCGTTGGTGTCGCCGAAGAAGGTGGCGCGCCCGATGCAGGTCGTCGTGCAGGCCGGGAGCATCCCGCCCTCGAGGCGGTGGACGCAGAAGTGACACTTGCGCGCGTTGCCGATGGGCGAGTCGTGAGCCCCCCGATCCCAGCGCTTGCCGTACTCCGCGCTGGGCTTCTGCTCGTTGGGCGCCCCGTCGATGCCCGCCAGGGCGGTGCCGTCCGCGCCCAGCGCGGCCTCATCCTGGTAGTTCAGCCCGAAGTCGCTGGTCCGCGCGCCGTAGGGGCAGGCCGTCAGGCAGTAGCGACACCCGATACAGGCGTCGTAATCTACCGCGACGATGCCGTCGGCGCGCTTCCAGGTCGCCGCCACCGGGCAGACCGGGACGCAGGGCGGCTCGTCGCACTGCATGCAGGGGCGCGGCGTGTACTCCATGCGCACATTGGGGAACTGGCCTTTTTCTTCGATGATCACGGGCCGGTACACCACGCCGGGAGGCAGGTGGTTCTCGGCGACGCAGGAGATGGTGCAGGCGTGGCAGCCGACGCACTTGCGTTTGTCGATGACCATCACCCAGTGGCGCTGCTCCATCGGCTTCGCCATGGCCTTGACGAGATCGCGCTGCATTCGAAGCAGCACGTCCTCGCCCTCCTTCTGGGGGATGTTGGCCAGCGCGCTCAGGTTGCGCCGGGTGTCCTCGCCGGTGGCGTCGGCGTGCTCGCCTCCGCCTCGCGACGAGACGACGGCCGCGCCCGCGGCGGCGGCGCCGCCGCCCACCACCAGCCCGGTGTGCAGGACCTCACGTCGGGACAGACTCATGTTCTACTCCTGGGGCCGGAAAGGCCGGTGATGCGTGGCTGCGCCGGAGCGAGGACTCTCAGAACCCGACCTGGCCTTTCACGAAGACGCCATGCGAAGGCTCCTCGGGGGTCGCCTCGGAGGTCTTCCGGTCATAGTGGATGCCCAGGCTGACCTTCTTGTGGAAGTCGTGGGACGCGCCCAGCATCAGACGGTCGGTGGCGTCGTCCTCGACGGCGGTGTCCGGGTCGAAGTGGTCGTAACGCGCGTACAGAGAGCCCACCTTGGGGACGCGCGGCATCAGCGTGGCCGAGTAGCCGCTGGTCGTCACGTCGCCGACGGTGCGGCCGTCGTACTCGGCCCAGAGGACCAGGTAGTCCATCTTGAAGCCCAGCGCGCCGGCGAACAGCAGCGCGGGATCACCCTTCTGCTGACCCGCGGTCGCCTCGTCGATGTCGGGCGAGGCCGTCGAGTAGGACCCGAAGGCCGTGAGCGTGAGGTTCATCTTCCCGCCCGCCGCCAGCGGATCCACCGACACGCGCGCCTGCATGGTCTTGGTCGCGTCGAGCTCGGGGCTGCTGTAGCCCTCCCCGTTGATCAGCACCGCGCGCCAGTCCACCAGACCCTTGGCGTGGCTGCCCTCGGCGCCGAGCCCGAAGTCGGCCGAGCTCATCAGCTTGTACTCGTCGGCGAAGCTCTTCGTCACCCAGCGGTGACCCCAGTAGTGCTCGGCGTAGCCGACGTAGGGCGTGGGGATGGCGCCCGCCTGGATCTTGACGCCAGGGGCCGGATCCTTCCACTCGACGTAGGCATACTTGAGGTAGGCCCACTGCTTCCCGGCGTCCGCCCCGCGCCCGACGTCCAGGGTGACGCGCGAGAGCAGGTGGTCGCCGATGTCCTGGCGCACGCCGAAGTACACGCGGGTGATGTCGAAGGCGTTGGCGTTGTTGCTGCCTTCGGTGAGGTCGAGGCCCCACTGCATGTACGTCACACCCTCGACCTTGGGAGGCGGCGGCGCGTCGGCGGCGAGGGTGACGGAGCACAGGGCGAGGGAGGCGATCAGAGAGAGCATGAGGTCCTCCAGAGCGATGGACACCCGGGACAAGAGCAAGCTCCGTGCCAACATGGGCCATGTGAGAAGTATGCAGGAAATAGCTCGATAGTGTGCCTCTCGTCTCCATCGCCGACGTCACCGCGCCGCCACATCCGGCCCCAGCGCGTTACCGTCCGGTGACGTCTTCCGGGGGGGAGCCCATGCACCAGCGTCTGCTGCTCGCGTCCGTCGTGACCTTCGCGCTCGGCGTCGCGGTCGCGATCGGCGGCAGCGGCCTGCTGCCCTCGCTCCCGTTGCCACCCCCCGCGGCCGTCGCGCCGACCCCCAGCGCTCCCCCGGCGCCGCCCGTGGTCGAGGGCGCCTCCACCCGCGTGCTGCTCGCGGGCATGTGGTCACCCGCGGCGGCCCGCCAGCACCTCGGCCGGCTGGCGCGCTGCCTGGAGGAGGAGACCCGGCACCCCACGGACGTCGTGCTCCGCGAGCGCTACGCCGAGGGGATGCGCCTGCTCGGCGCGCGCGGCGCGGAGATCGGCCTGCTCTGCTCGGGGGCGGCGGCGGCCAGCGCGGTGGACGGCGCCCTGCGCGAGGACTACGACGTCGTCTATCGGCTGAGTCGCGACGGGCGAAGCCACTACAACGCCGCCCTGATCGTGCGGAGCGCGGACAGCGCGCAGGGGCTCGACGACCTCGAGGGCGCGGAGATCGCCTGGACCGACCCGGACTCGCTGACGGGCTACCGGGCGCTGCGCGCGCACCTCCGCGGCCGGGGACTCGACCCCGATCGCTACTTCCTGGACTCGATCTTCACCAACGGCCACGACCGCTCCATCGAGGCCGTGCGCGACGGCCTGGTCCGCGCGGCGGCGGTGGACGAGATGATCCTGGCCAGCAGCGCGCCGACCGACCTGCGCGTCATCTGGCGCTCGGCCGACTTCCCGTCCCCGCCCCTGGTGGTCTCCCGACGCCACCCCGAGCTCGCCGCCGCGCTCGGGCGGCTGGCGACGCGGCCGGAGTGCCTGGAGGTCATCGGCGCCACCGAGCTCGCGCCGGCGAGCTGGGAGGACTACGCCGCCATCGCCGACATCATCGAGGCCGGGCGCTGATGTCCCTCAGCTCGCTGCGCCACCGCTTCACCCTGGTCATGTTGACGGCGTCGGCCTCCTTCGGCATGGCCGTGGTCGCCGTGGGCTACCTCGAGCTGAGCCGCGCCTTGCGCGAGAGCACCGTCCGCGCCTCCTCCGACCAGCTCGCCGCGGTCGCGCCTCTCCTGACCGAGCGCGTGCTGGTCGAGGACCGCATCGGCCTTCGCCACGACGTGCGCGAGATCCAGGACACCAGCCCGCGCTGGGGCGCGATGATCGTGGTGGACGCCCACGGCCGCGTGCTCGCCGCCGCGCCCTCCGACGCCCGGCTGCCCACTGGAGAGCCAACCCCCGAGGAGCTGGCCTCCAACGTTTGGATCTCCACGTCCTTGGGAGACCCGCCCCTGGGCACCGTGCATGCCCGGGTCTCCGTGCAGGAGGACAGCCTTCGGGCCACCGACGGCGCCAAGCGGCTCGCCTACGCCATCGCCGTGCTGACCGTGGCCGGCGTGCTGGTGGCGGCGCTGATGGGCTACTGGCTCACGGGCCCGCTCGACGCGATCCGCGCGCAGGTAGAGCGCGTCGGGGAGGGTGACTTCGACGTGCGCGTGCCCACGCCCGAGCTCGACGACGAGATCGCCCTGCTGGCGCGGGCGATCAACCGCTCCATCGAGGCCGTCGCCGCCCTGCGCGCCCGCGAGGCCGCCCACCTCCGCGGGCTGGCCGAGGTCGAGAAGCTGGCCGCGCTCGGTCGCCTGGCCGCGGGCGTGGCGCACGAGGTCGCCAACCCGCTGGCGGGCGTGGCCGGGTGTCTGCGGCGCCTCGGGGAGCCTGAGCTGCCGCCCGAGCGCCGTCGCCGCTACGCCGAGACCGCCCTGGAGGGCGTGGAGCGCTCCTCGCGCGTGCTGCGGGACCTGCTCGACTTCGCCCGGCCCACCGCCGCCGGGCCCGAGCCCACCTCCGTGGCGGTGGTGGTCGGGCAGGCCGTGGCCATGGCGCGAGCCCGCAAGGATCTGGCGCCGCCTACGCTGGACTCCCCCGACGTCGCCGTGAGCTGGCCGCGCCTGCGCGTCGAGCAGATCCTGCTCAACCTGCTGCTCAACGCCTGGCGCGCCGCGCGCGAGCGCGTGGAGATCCGCTGGAGCGCTGCAGGTGAGCGCGTCCGCGTGGAGATCCGCGACGACGGCCCCGGCGTCTCCCCCGAGATCGCCTCCCGCCTCTTCGAGCCCTTCGTCACCACCAGCGAGCCCGGTCAGGGCACCGGCCTGGGTCTGGCCGTCGCCCGCGCCATGGCCCGCGGAATGGGCGGCGAGGTCGGCCTGGATCGCGAAGAGACACCCCAGGGCGCCTGGACGGTCGCGTGGCTGGAGCTGCCCGTCCAGGTGCAGGTGGAGGTCCCCGTTGCCCCTTGACATCCTGCTCGTCGAGGACGAGCCCACCCTCCTGCTGACCCTGGGCGACGCGCTGGAGGACGCGGGCCACAGCGTCACCCGCTCCGCGCGCGGCGACGAGGCCAGCCGCCTGCTCGGCGAGCGCGGCTTCGACCTGCTGGTCACCGACATCCGGCTCCCCTCCTCGGACGGCCACACCCTGGCCCGCCAGGCCCTGGCGACCCGGCCGCGCACCGAGGTCATCCTGATGACCGCCTTCGCCGACGTCGAGCAGGCGGTCGCCCTCATGCGCGCCGGCGCGACCGACTACCTGTGCAAGCCCTTCCATGAGGACACCCTGCTGGCCCGCGTGCGGGAGATCGAGGAGCGGCTCGTCCCGGCGCTGCGCGAGGGCGCCGAGCCCGTCGCCGAGAGCCCGGCCATGCGCGCGCTCCTGCGCCTCGCGCGGAGGGTCGCGCGCGCCGACGTGCCGGTCGTGCTCACCGGCGAGACGGGCGTAGGCAAGGAGGTGATCGCCCGCTTCCTGCACGCCTGCTCCACCCGCGCCGCCGGTCCCTTCCTGCCCGCCAACTGCGCCGCCATCCCCGCGGAGCTCGTCGAGAGCGAGCTGTTCGGGCACGAGCGCGGGGCGTTCACGGGGGCCAGCCAGAGCCGCCAGGGCTGGATGCGCGCGGCGAACGGCGGCACGCTCTTCCTCGACGAGGTGGGAGAGCTCTCGCTCGACGCCCAGGCCCGGCTCCTGCGCGCGCTGGAGACCGGCACCTTCATGCCCGTGGGCGCGGACCGGGCCGTGACCGTCAACCTCCGCCTGATCGCCGCGACCAACCGTGATCTTCACGCCGCGGCCGAGTCGGGTCGCTTCCGCAAGGACCTGCTCTACCGCCTGGAGACCTTCGAGCTCGCCATCCCCCCGCTGCGCGGGCGCCCTGAGGACATCGTGCCCCTGGCGCGGCACTTCGCGGCGCGGGCCCCCACGGACGGGGAGGGGCCGCTGACCCTCTCCGCCGCCACGCGCAGCCTGCTGGTGGCCCACGCCTGGCCGGGGAACGTGCGCGAGCTGAAGAACGCCGTCGAGCACGCCGCCGTCCTCGCCGGGAGCGGCGCCATCGAGCCCGAGCACCTGCCCCCGCGCGTGCGGGCTGTCGCCAGCGGGGGCGATCCCATGGACCTGCGCGCCGCGCTGCGCCGCGCCGAGGACGAGCAGGTGCGCCGGGCCCTGGCCGCCACCGAGGGGCGCAAGGCCGAGGCCGCCGACCTGCTCGGCATCTCACGAAAGCACCTGTGGGAGCTGATCCGGCGCGGCGAGGGGGAGTAGCGTTCAGGGGAGGACATCGCCCTGATCGGCGGACATCGCGGCCAGCGCCTTGAGCCCCGGCCCGGTGCTATGCTCCCCACCCGATGAACGCCGCCGCGACGACCGACGAGATCCGCGCTCGCCTCGCCCGCTGGAGCCTCCCGCTCACGCTGCTGGCCGTGATCGCCGTCTTTCTGCCGGGCGTGCAGGCGGGCTTCGTCTTCGATGACCAGGTGCTGGTGGCCCAGAACCGGCTGACGGGCAGCCTGGAGAACGTCCCCGAGATGTTCCGGGTGAGCCTGTGGGACACGGTGGAGGGGCCGGGCAACCTGACCCGCGGCTACTACCGGCCCATGTTCCTGGTCTCGCTGGCCCTGGACCGGGCGGCGGGCGGGCTGGATCCGCGCCTGGCCCACCTGCACAGCCTGGGCTGGCACCTGCTCTGCGTGATCCTGCTCGATCGGCTGCTCCGCCGCCTGATCCCGGACCCGCTGGCGGTTGCGGCGGGGGTGGCGCTGTTCGCGCTCCATCCAGTGCAGGTCGAGGCGGTCCAGTGGATCGCCGCGCGCAACGACCCCATGGCGGCGGCGGGGGTCCTGGGGGGCCTGCTGCTGCTGACGGGAGAGCGAGCGGGGGCGGCGCGGCTCCTGGGAGGGGCCCTGGCCCTGCTCTTCGCCATGCTCTGCAAGGAGAGCGCGGCGCTCTCGCCCGTCCTGGTGGGGATCCTCTGCTGGGCGCAGGGGCGGCGCGCCGGCCCGGGGGTGGGCGCGGCGGCGGGGGCGCTGGCGCTCTACCTCGGCGTCCGCGCGGGCGCCGGGGTGGGCTGGCCCGAGGGCGCGGAGCTCGGCAGACTAGGAAATTACTTCGTTTATTCGATGGCCTTGTACGCCGATCGCCTGCTGGTGCCCGTCTCGCTCGCCCCGATCACGCACCTGGCCTGGCCCCCGCCCCTCCCGTGGTGGAGCCCCCTGCTCCTGGGGGCGCCGCTGCTCGCCCTGGCGCGGCTCGGCGGCCGGAGCGGGGTCGCCGGGCTGGCGGTCGCGGGGCTCTGCTTCGGGCCCTCGCTGGGCGGGCTGGCGGTCTCCGGGCTGCTGGCCGATCGCTACCTCTACCTGCCGCTGGCGGGGCTCTCCCTGACGGTCGCGGCGGGGCTGGCGGGGAGGCGAGCCGCGCTGCCCACGCTCGCCGTGGCGCTGCTGGGCGGGACCGCGCTCTCGGCCTGGCAGCTCCCCGCCTGGCGGGACGAGGAGGCGCTGTGGACGACGACGCTCGCGCTGCAGCCCTCGCCCTACGCGGCGGGGGCCTACGCGAAGCACCTGGAGCTCACGGGGCGTCTCGACGAGGCCGCGCGTTGGAACCACGAGGCGACGCTGCCGCCCAAGCCCTACTCGGGCGCCTGTTACAATGTGGCCTCTCTGCACCTGAGGCGCGGGGACCCCGAGACCGCCGCCCGCGAGGGCCTCCGCGCGCTGGAGGCCGGCTGCAGGCCGAGCGCGGAGCTGCTGGCCCCGCTCTCGCTGGCCCTGGCGCTGAGCGGGGACTGGGCGGAGGCGGAGCGTCAGGTGTCCCGGATCGAGGGCGAGGATCCGACGGGCAAGGCCGTGATCGTGCGGGTCGCCCTGGCGGCGAGGCGGGGCGATCTCGGGCCCTTCGAGGCGGCCAGCGCGCGGGCGGACGTCGGGACGCGCGCGGCGATGGCGGCGCAGATCGCGGGCGTGCTGGAGCGGGGAGGCGAGGAGGAGGCCGCGCGAGCCTTGCTGGAGCTTCACGGCGCGCGCGGCCGTTGAGGGGCGGATCATACCGCCATCCTACAAGTCGAGCGCGCTGACTTGCATGTGTTGCCGAGACTTCATAAGAGGTGAGACAGGAGGTGTCACATGAAGGCTATTCCCTTCTTCGCCCGCTTTCTTCAGAACCAGGGCAACCGCGTGCGCACGGGTGTCGTCGCGGGCCGCACCAAGAAGTACCCCTCGGACGGCGACGAGTTCGTGACGCTGAAGTACCCCTCGGACGACGACGAGGGCGGCATCGACATCTGAGTCGCCCGGAGGTGCAGGAGCAGCCATGCCGAAGAGCGCGTTGCTCCTGACCTGGAGCGGCGATGCGTACACGCCGGATCGCGTCGCCGAGGGCCTCTCCCGCCGCGGTGTCCATCCCATCCGGGTAGACACCGACCTCTTCCCCACCGAGCTCCCGCTGCGCTGGAGCCTCGATGGGGCGGGGCTCGCCCATGGCGGAGAGGGCCCGCTGGAGGGCGTCGATCTCGCCGAGGTCGCCGCCGTGTGGTGGCGGCGATTCTGGCAGCCGCGCCTCCCCGACGAGCTCGATCCCGCGCACGCCGCGCAGTGCGTCAAGGAGAGCTGGGCCACGCTGCGCGGCCTCTTCCGCACGCTCCCCGGCGCGCGCCACGTCAACCCGCCGGGGCTGGAGCAGGCGGCGGAGGACAAGCTCTGGCAGCTCGCGCGGGCCCGGGACGTGGGGCTCAGCTGCCCGGAGACCCTCATCACCAACGACCCGGCGGCCGTGCTGGCCTTCTACGAGCGGCGCGAGGGCCGGATCATCACGAAGATGCTGACGCCGTACTCGCGGAGCATGGCGGGCGACACCGAGTTCGTCTACACCAGCCGCGTGCAGCCCGAGGATCTCGACGCCCTCGACGGGCTGCAGCTCTGCCCCATGGTCTTCCAGGAGGAGGTCCCGCGGGTCCGCGAGCACCGGCTCATCTGGGTGGGCGGCCGGATCCTCTCGGGGGCGCTGCCCACGGGCGAGCAGGACGGCGTGGACTGGCGCCCTCAGCTCGGGCTCCGCTGGGAGCGCTCCCGCGTGCCGGAGGAGATCGCGCGCGGCGCCTCGGCCCTCATGGCGCGGCTCGGCCTGGTCTACGGCGCCTTCGACTTCATCGAGAAGCCCGACGGGAGCTGGGTCTTCCTGGAGGTCAACCCGGCCGGCGAGTGGGGCATGTTGGAGCGCGACCTGGACCTGCCCATCGGCGACGCCATCGCCGCCGCGATGCTCGGAGAGCACCCATGAACGTCGTCATCGTCACGCACAGCCAGGACAACGAGAGCGCGGAGCTGGTCTCGCGCGAGATCCTGGCGCGGGGCGGCCGGGCGCTGCGCCTGGACACCGACCTCTTCCCCACGGAGGTGCAGCTCTCGGTGGCCCAGGGGGGCGCGCGCACGGCCGGGCTCCTGCGCACGCCCGAGGCCGAGCTGCCGCTGGAGGAGGTCTCGGCCATCTGGTACCGCCGCTCCAACGTCGCGTCTGGGCTGCCGCGCGAGATGGATCCGCAGCAACGCAAGGCCGCGGTCGGCGAGAGCCGGCGGGTGCTCTTCGGCTTCCTGGACGGCCTCGGCGTCTACACGCTCGGCGGAAAGGCGGCGATTCAGGCCTCGGAGAACAAGATCCTGCAGCTCGAGCTGGCCCGGGAGTCGGGGCTGGAGGTCCCGCGCACCCTGATCAGCAACGACCCGGAGCGCGTGCGTGCCTTCGCCGCCGAGCTGGGCGGGGCCATGGTCACCAAGATGATGCACTCCTTCGCCGTCTATGACGAGCGCGGCCAGGAGAACGTCGTCTTCACCAACCCGGTCAGCGAGGAGGATCTGGCCGACCTCGACGGGCTCGCCCTGTGCCCGATGACCTTCCAGGAGGCCATCCCCAAGGCGCGCGAGCTGCGGGTCACCGTGGTCGGCGAGCGCGTCCTGTGCGCGGGCCTGAGCGCGCACCTCGACGGGGAGGGCGCGGGGGACTGGAGGATCGTGGGCCAGGAGACCGAGCGCGACTGGGTGGAGGAGCGGCTCCCGCGCCCGGTCGAGCGGGCCCTGCTCCGGCTCATGGATCGCCTGGAGCTGGACTACGGCGCCGCCGACATCATCGTCACGCCCGACGGGCGCTACGTCTTCCTGGAGGTCAACCCGGCCGGCGAGTTCTTCTGGCTCCAGCACGCGCCGGGCCTGCCCATCGCCGAGGGCATCGCCGACCTGCTGCTGGGCCTCGCGCCCCGGCGGGCTCGCCCGCCCTTTCGCCGGGGATGAGGCTCAGCTCGAGCGCGCCTCGGCCTGCCGCACCGCCGCCAGCGAGAGCAGGACGCAGCCCGCCAGGATCCCCGCGCTGGTGAGAAAGGGCGCCCGCGGGGAGATGAGCTGGTAGAGGGGCCCGGCCATGGCGGGGCCCACCACGCGCCCGAGCGCGGAGAGCGACTGGTTCGTCCCCAGCACGAAGCCCTGCTCCTCGGGGCGCGTGCCGCGGGAGATGAGGGACTGCAGGCTCGGGTTGGAGATGCTCTGCCCGATGGAGATCACCGAGAAGGTGGCCATCATCGCCCCGACCGGGGGCGAGAACGGCAGCAGCAGCAGGCCCACCGCCAGGATGGCGACGCCCGCGGGCAGCAGCCGGGCCTCGCCGTAGCGCCCCACCAGCCTCCCGATCAGTCCGCCCTGCACGATCACCGTGATCAGGCCGGACACGCCGAACATGCGGCCCACCGCCTGCGCGTTCAGGCCCCAGGCGTCCTCGGCGAAGACGTTGAACATCGACTCCATCAGCGCGAACGCGAGCGTGTTCAGGAAGGTCAGCGTCACGCAGAGGCCGACCACCGGGTGCCGCATGACCGTGAGGAAGGCGGTGGGCGAGACGGGCCGGTGCCGCTGCTCGCTGTCCGTGCGCCGGGTCTCGGGGAGCATGATCAGCGCGAGCACGAAGTTGAAGGCCGAGAGCCCCGCCGCCACCCAGATGGGGAAGCTGAGCCCGAACTGCGAGAGCTCGCCGCCCACGAAGGGGCCGACCGTGAAGCCGATCCCGAAGGCCGCGCCGATCATCCCCATGCCCTTGGCCCGGTTCTCCAGGGTGGTCAGGTCCGCCACGCAGGCCTGCGCCGTGGAGATGTTCGCCGTCGCCATCCCGTGCAGGGAGCGGAAGAGGAAGAGCATCCACAGCGAGCTCGCCGAGGCGAAGCCCGCCAGGCACAGCGCGGTGGCGGCGATGCTGATCAGCATCACCGGGCGGCGCCCCACCCGGTCGGAGATCGCGCCCCAGAGCGGGGCGAAGAGGAACTGCGCCAGCGAGTAGCAGGCCATGAGCAGGCCGACGGCCACGGGCCCCGCATCGAAGGTCTGGGCGTAGAAGGCCAGCAACGGAATGACGATGCCGAAACCCAGCAGGTCCAGCAGCACGGTCAGCAGGACGGGGATCAGCGCGCGCGACATCGTGTTGCCTCAGCGGTTCATCAGCCCGACGATGGCGTCATGGATGGCGCCGTTGGTGGCGGCGATGCCCGGGACCAGCGGCTTCGGTTGGTTGAAGCGGTAGATCTGCCCCTTGCCGTCCGAGAAGCGCCCGCCCGCGGCCAGCACCACCGCGGCGCCCCCCGCGACGTCCCACTCGTGGCGCGGCCGGGGGGTGAAGGTGGCCTCGGCGCGGCCCGCCGCCACCAGCCCGAACTTGTAGGCCACGCTGCCCACGGGCTCGGGGACAAGCAGGTCCTTGTACTCCTCGAACCAGCCCTTCCCCATCTCCGTGCGCGAGCAGACCACCCGCGAGCCCTGCAGCTCCGGCTTCGCGCTCACCAGGGCCGCCGCCCCGTTGAACCAGGCCCCCACGCCCACGACGCCGCTGAACAGCTCCTCGCGGATGGGGTTGTAGAGCACGCCCAGCGCGGGCTCCCCGTCCACGACCAGGCCGATCGAGACGACGAACTCGGGGATGCCCTTGGTGAACTCCAGCGTCCCGTCCAGCGGGTCCACGATCCAGACGTGGCTCCTCTCCAGCCGCGAGCCGTCGTCGGCGGTCTCCTCGGAGAGCCAGCCGTAGTCGGGGAAGGCGCCCATCAGGCGCTCCAGCAGCACGCGGTTGCTGGCGAGGTCCGCGTCGGTCAGCGGGTTGTCCTCTCCCTTCTGCGTGATGGTGTACGAGTCCTGGAAGTAGGTGCGGACGATACGGCCTGCCTCGCGCGCGGCGTCGACGGCGACCTTGTGGGCGTGCTCCAGCATGTTTCCCTCGGCTCCTGTGTGGTGCTGCTGCTATCCAGGTTGGGGGGCTCAGGCTCGCGCGCTCACTCCGGCAGACCGCGGTCGGGGTCGTAGCGCAGGGCGAGGGCGAGGTCCGCCTGCCCGTCGCCGTCCAGATCTCCCCTGGCGATGCGCTGGCCGGTGCGCAGGAAGGGCTCGGAGGTGTCCAGGCGGAGGCTCGCGTCGGTCGCGGCCATGCTGGTCCCCCAGCCCGACCACCCCTCCCGCCCTCGGAAGAGGTAGAGGGTGCCCGCCTCGTAGGCGTCCCCGGCGTCCTCGGTGGGATCCCGCCGGGGGGCGCCCACCAGCAGGTCAGCCCGGCCGTCCGCGTTGGTGTCGGCGATGGCCAGGGCCCGCCCGAAGGCGTCCCCGCCGGCCTGCCCCAGCACGCGCGCGCGGGCCGAGCTGGAGCTGCCCAGGCGGCTCCCGTCCCAGACCACCACCTGCCCGCGCGCCGTGTCGTCCTCCGCCCCCAGCACGCCGGGCGCCCCGGCCGCCAGATCGATCCGCCCGTCCCCGTCCAGGTCCCCGGTGGCCACCGACCATCCCTGCCAGGCGTTCACGCCCGCCCCGACCAGGGAGAGGGTGGCGACGGCGTCCAGGGCGCCGCCCGTGAGGCCGTCCCCCCCGGCGATCACGTAGACCACCCCCGCCGCCTCTCCCGTGGAGGCGCGGGCGAAGGGGGCGCCGACGACCAGATCGGCCAGCCCGTCGGGCTCCGCGCCGTCTGGGCCGATCAGGTCGTGCGCGCAGGAGAGCGCGTCCCCAGCACGATCTCCGCGCTCTACCCCGAGGAACAGGAGGCCCGCCTCCCCCGATCGGACCTGTGAGCCCGCCGCGGGGCGCGTCCCGCTGAGCCCGAGCCAGACCAGGCCGGCGTCCTCGTCGGTGGTGGCGTCCCAGGGCGCGGAGCTCGCGATCTCGCCGACTCCGTCGCCGTCCATGTCTCCGCAGGCCACCAGGGTCGTGCCCAGGCGCCCGCCGCGTCCCTCGCCGGTGACGCGCAGCAGCGGATCACCCGCCTCGCCCAGGGCGGCGCCCAGCCCGGCGTAGACGTAGATCGAGCCCTCGTCCCGGTTCTCCGCGCCCGAGTCCCGCCGCGGCGCGCCCACCAGCAGCTCGGCGAGCCCGTCCCCGTCCCAGTCCGGCCCCGCCGCCAGGGCCGCGCCGAAGGCGTCCCCCGCGTTCTCGCCGACCAGCAGGGCGGCGCTCTGCTCCTCCATTTCCAGCGTGCCGCCCTCGGCGAGATCGAAGCCGCGCACGCTGTCATCGTCCGCGGTGCCGATCCAGGCCGCGCCGGTTATCAGGACCACGTCCGCGTCTGGACCCTGGTCTTTTCCCCCGGCGATCGTGGCCCACGTGTCCAGCGGCGAGCTCTCTCCGCTGCTGGGCAGGTCCGCCCCGCGCAGCACGCCGACCAGCGCGCCCGTGAACTGCTCCTCGCAGCCCGCTCCCTCGCAGGTCTGCTCGCAGCCCGAGAGGGTGAGCAGGACAGGGGCGAGCAGCGTCGGGGTGAGCAGCGCAGGGGCGAGCGGGACGCGGTGCGCGACGAGCGGCGGGGGCGTGCGCGCGGACGTCATGGGGCCAGGCTCGCGATGCAGGTGGACGGAGGTTCTAACATGGCAGCACCGGATCGCGCGTTCTCGGGGGGCGCGCTCGCTGATCGCGTCGTCACCGTCATCCTGGGCGGGGGGCGCGGCTCTCGCCTCGCCCCGCTCACGCTGGAGCGCGCCAAGCCGGCGGTCCCGCTGGGCGGCAAGTACCGCCTCATCGACATCCCGGTGTCGAACGCCATCAACTCGGAGTTCCGCAAGATCTTCGTGTTGACGCAGTTCCAGAGCGCGTCCCTGAACCGGCACGTCGCGCAGACCTACCGCTTCGACGCCTTCACCCGCGGCTTCGTGCAGATCCTGGCCGCCGAGCAGACCGATCGTGAGGGCTCCGACTGGTTCCAGGGCACCGCCGACGCCGTGCGCAAGCAGTGGCACCACCTCTACCGGCCCGGGATCGAGCACGTCCTCATCCTCTCGGGCGACCACCTTTACCGCATGGACTACCGGCCCATGCTGGCCCGGCACCTGGAGAAGGACGCGGACGTGACGGTCGCGACCATCCCGGTCACCCGGGCGGGCTGCGACGGCTTCGGGGTGCTCTCGCCCGACGAGGGCGGCATCATCCGCGGCTTCCGCGAGAAGCCGAAGGCGGACGAGGACATCTCCGCGCTGGAGGTCCCGCCGGTCCTGCGCGCGCGCTGGGGCATGGGCGAGCGCAAGCACCTGGCGAGCATGGGCGTCTACGTCTTCAAGGTGAGCGCGCTGCTGGACGCGCTGCAGAGCCCGAAGAACGACGACTTCGGCCGCGACATCCTGCCCTCCATGCTGTCCACCCACACGGTCGCCGCGCACCTCTTCGACGGCTACTGGGAGGACATCGGCACGATCTCGGCCTTCTTCGAGGCCAACCTCGCGCTCTGCTCGGACAACCCGCCGTTTCGCTTCTGGCACCCCACCGCGCCCACCTACACGCGCCCGCGCTTCCTGCCCGCGACCCGCTTCACGGACGCGCGCGTCTCCGCCAGCATCGTCTCCGATGGCTGCCTGGTCTTCGGGGCGGAGCTGGACCACTGCGTGATCGGCATCCGAAGCCGCATCAAGCGCGGGGTGAAAGCGCGCCACCTGGTGATGATGGGCGCGGACTTCTACGAGGACGATGACCTGCGCCAGGACAACGCCCGCCGCGGCGTCATCGACATGGGCCTGGGCGAGGGCTGCGTGCTGGAGCGCGTGATCCTGGACAAGAACGCCCGCATCGGCCCCGGGGTCGTGCTGCGCGGACACCCCGACCGCCCCGACTCCGACGGGCCGGGCTGGTCCGTGCGCGACGGCATCGTCATCGTCCACAAGAACGCACAGATCCCGGCCGGGACCGTCGTTTAGGACGGGCTCTACTTCGTGCGCAGCTTCGTGGTGTGGCTGCCGTCCGGCTTGGGCAGCGTGCTGGGCGGCCCGCCGAAGGCGCCCGGCGCCGGGCCGTTGGTCGTCTTGACCTCGTCCTGGAAGACGTAGCCGTTGGCGTAGGTCAGGCTCACCGCGTAGGTGCCCGAGCGCACGGGGCCGATCACGCCCCAGACGTGCGGGCCGATCTTCCCCACCTTCGTGCCGCCCACGGTCACGTCCGCCCAGGAGCCGCGGTCATTGAGGACCAGCAGCGTGCCGGTGGGCGGCGAGATCACGGCCGTCGCCATCGGCGCGGGCTGGCCCTCGGTGGCCCCCTCCGCGCTCGGCGCGGGGACAGGCGCGGCCTCCGGGGGCTTCGCCGGCACCACCTCGCGCACGAAGGTGTCCGGGTCCACGTAGAGCTCCAGGAAGTTCGCGACGGCCCCCTCCGACAGCTTCGGGTCCAGGTTGTAGGTGATCGGGCGGAGCGGCACGTCCTGCGCGAGCGCGGCGGTCGAGCAGAGCAGGGCGAGGGCGAGTCCGAATTTCACGCAGCACCTCGGAGGGCGGGGAGGCAGCCTGGGAGTGAGAGGGCGAGCGTCGCTGTTAACCCGCTGGCGCGCGGCGCGTGTGGATCAGCCCCGGGTGGGCTCGCCGTTCAGCGCATGCATCCGGTAGAGGCGGCTGCTCTGGACCAGCAGCTGCACGCGATCCCCCGCGCAGAGCCGGGTCTCGGGCGGGGGCTGGAGCTGCCAGTCGGCGCTCCCCGCCGGTCGGCGGGCGAAGACCGTGATCTGGTGCTCCTTCAGCGCGCCGGCCACCGTCAGCCCCACCAGGCTGCCCTGGGGCAGGAGCTCCTGCTCGGCCACGACCATCGTGTCCTCGCCCACCTTGTGGGTGCCGACCACGCTGCGATCGAGGGCGGCGGAGGCGAAGAGCGGCGCGGCCAGGGCGGAGGTGGACACGCTCACGTCCACGCCCAGCGCCCCGCGCACCTTGCGCGCCAGGGCCTGATCGAAGAGGCGCATGACGATGGGGACGTCCACCCTCAGCTCGCGGACGTCCATGGCGATCTCCAGGTTCGCCAGATCGTCGTTGGTCGCGATGATCACCGCGGCGGCGTCGGTGACGTTGAGCTTGCGCAGCACGTGCTCGTCGCGGGCGTCGCCCACGAAGACCTCGGCCCCCAGCACGCGGGCGCGGTCCAGGAAGGGGCACTGAGGGTCCCGCTCCACGGCGATGACCTGCTCACCGAGGCGCAGGAGCTCCTCGAGTGTGCGAAATCCCACATTTCCCACCCCGCAGAGGATGACGTGGCCGCGGCTGGCCCTGGCGAGGATCTCCACCCATGCCTCCTTGTTCTCTTCCTTGCGGAAGACCGTGAGCCCCAGCTTGATCACCCCCTCCGCCAGCACCAGGATGCCGAGGATGGGCCAGACCACCCGCACGATCTCGCCGATCAGCGGCGTGTGCGGGCCGAGCCCCGGCTGCTCGCCGAGCAGGAGCCCGTAGGTCATCATGAAGGCGGCGTGCCAGCTCAGCGTGGCGCCCGCGGCGTCCGGCTCGAAGGCGCGGAAGATCAGCATCCCCAGCGCCTGGATGAGCAGCAGCAGCACGGCCGGGCGCGCCAGCGCGCGCATGGACCAGAGGAAGAAGAGCAGCTCGGCCCTGCGGCGCTGCCGGGCGCGTCGGCTCCTGCGTTGGCGGCTCAGGGCGTCGGGCATCCAGGAGCCCTATAGCTCGTGGCTCTTCTCCATGCGCCCGCGGGCCTTCTCCACCGGGTACTTCTCCGCGTTCCGGGCCAGCTTGGCCTCGATGGCCGCTGAGAGATCCACCCCGGTGCGCTCGGCCAGGTTGAGCAGGCAGATGGCGACATCGGCCATCTCCTCCGCCACCTTCGGGGCGCGGCTGGCCAGGGCCGGCTGGGGGCCATCGTCCCGGCACCAGAGGTAGAGCTCCAGCAGCTCGCTGGCCTCCACGCTCAGCGCCATCGCCAGGTTTCGCGGCGCGTGGTACTGCCCCCAGTCCCGGGCCTCGTTGAAGGCGCGCACGGCGGCGCGCAGCTCGGCGAGCGTGGTCTGGTCGTCGGTCATGGCGCGCCTCGCTGCTCGGGCCAGCGGCTCTGGAGCCAGCCCGTGATCAGGGGGTAGATCTCGCGCTCCGCCCGGTCGCCCAGCGCGAGGTCCAGGTGGCCGTAGTCCACCTCGAAGCCGTTGATCTTCCCGGCCAGCACGAAGCGCTTCTCCGGGCTGCCCGCCGCCTCCCAGGTCGCGCGCACTCGGTCGGGCGGGGCCACGCGGTCGTGTCGCCCGGCGATCACCAGGAGGGGCGCCCGCATCCGGGCGAGCTCGGCCCCGTAGTCCACGCTCCCGTCGGAGCTCACGAAGCGCTCGCGCTCCAGGATGCGCTCGAACTGGCGGAGCTCCTGCTTGTAGACCGGGCTCACGGCGCGCTGAAACATCAGCGTGCGCCCCTCGGCGCTCAGGTTCTCGGTGGAGAAGAGCAGGTCGTCGGCGTGCAGGGGCTGGCGGACGCCCAGGGGCACGGCGGCGCGGGCGACGGAGGGGGAGGGGACCTGGCTCAGCAGCGAGCCGAGGGCGAAGCCGCGCTGGCTCCAGCGCAGGAGGCGCTCGGGGTGGCCGAACTCCATCGGGCTCCCCACGATGACGACGCCCGCCAGGGCCTCGTCCCCCCAGATCGCCTGGTAGACCGCCAGCACCATTCCGCCCATGGAGTGCCCGACGTAGCCCACCCGCGCGTATCCCGTGGCCGCACGTACGTGGTCGATGGCGGCACGTACGTCGTACTGGCCGTAGTCGTCCACGTCCCAGCCGGGCTCGGCGCGAGGGCGAGCCAGCCGGGCGTCGCCGTGACCGCGGAGGTCCAGCAGCCAGGCGTCGAAGCCCGCCTCCACCAGCGCCACCGCCAGCGAGCGCCCCGGCGCCAGATCCCAGCAGTGGTGGTTGGAGGACAGCCCGTGGACCACGATCACGGGTGGACCCGGCCCCCGGTGGTGGTGCAGGGCGATGGGCGCGCCGTCCTCCGTGCGCACGACGAGGTCCTCCGCCATCGCGCACTGGGGCGCCGGAGCCGGGCGGTGCAGGCAGGCGAGGAGGAGGGCGAGGAGCATGGGCCTCCAGGGCGGGGGCGCGGATCCCGGGTGCCCGTGGTATAGCCGGCTCGCGAGGTGCGTGTGACCCTTCTCTTCGCCTCCGTCCTCGGCGGCGCGCTGGCGGCCGGCCCCGGAGACACCCTCATCGCCATGATGGCCGAGCATGGCGCCACCGACATGGCCCTGAGCTGCGCCCCCTTCGGCGCCCTGGTCGAGCAGATCCGCGAGATGCCCGGCGGGACCGGCGAGGGGCTGCCGCCCGAGGTCGCGCGCCTGTTCTCGGCCGAGGGCTCCGCCGCGGCGGGGCTCGATCTGGACGGCGCGCTGGGGATGGGGATCTCCCCCGACGCGGAGAGCGGCTGGTTCGTCCTCCCCTTTCGCGGGGGCGGCGCCGAGGCCGAGGCCCTGCTGGGCTCCCTGAACCTCGAGCCCTACGCCCTCGGCGGGGACCGCTGGGAGCTGCGCGCGGGCAAGGCGGAGGCGAGCCTGGCCCCGGGCGGCGTGCTCATCCGCATGGGCTCGGAGCTCACCGGTCCCACCCCCGAGCCCGCCCTCTTCCAGGGCCTTCCCGAGGGGCCGGGCTGCACGATGTGGATGATCGTCCCCGAGCGCCCCACCACCGCGCAGGTGGGGCCGATGCGCATGGCGGCCTGGTTCCCGCTGCGCGAAGGTGAGCAGGCCATCCTGCGCCTCAGCATGAAGGCGCAGGCGCCCCAGGTGCTCTCCCGCGCCCAGTCGGCGCCCGTGGGCGGGTCCAGCTCCGAGGCGCCCACCATCGTGGCCTCGCTGGGCGTCTCGCTCTCGGCGCTGCTTCAGGACGAGGACATCGTCCGGGCGATGGAGCTCGACGAGCGGAAGGCGCGCAAGGCCACCCGCGCGCTGGACGTGGGCTCCGGCACCACCCTGGCGATCTTCGGCGAACCCCGCCCGCGCGACCTCAGCTGGGCGGCGGTGGTCCCCCTGGAGCACACCCGTCGCCCCGCCGCCGTGGCGCGCCGCGGTCGACGGGCCTTCAAGCGGCTGGGCTACGAGATCGACCGGGGCACGCGTACGGCCTTCGTCGCCCGCCAGGGGGAGACCCTGCTCTACGCCGCCAGCGCGGAGGGCCGGCTGGCCGTGGGCAGCGACCCCGTGCGGGTCACCGAGGCGGCGAGCGGGAGCGGGCGCTCCTGGCTCGAGGGCGCGAACCTGGAGCGCATGCAGGGCTGGCCCATCGCGGTGTGGACCGGCCCCGGGCTCGCCCGCTTCGAGGACGTGCCCGAGGGGCTCTCCCTGGACGTCGGCCTGCGGGCGCGCGACGGGATCTGGGAGATCGGGCTGCGCATGAAGGGCTGGCCGAACCTGCTGGAGGCGATCCTCCAGGACGGCCCGCCCAAGAGCCTGCCGCCGGGGGTTCTACCGCTCTGATCCCGGGCTCCCCAGCTCCAGGCCCTTCGCCCAGCGCAGGAGCTCGCGGGCGGGGGCGGGGTCGGTGAGCAGGTCGGCGTGGTCCGGCTCGCGGTTGTCCAGGTTCAGGTAGCCCAGGCGCACGAAGGGGTGCGCGCCCAGGCCGGCGCGGGCCGCCTCGGGCGGGCCCAGGTTGTCGCTGGGAGAGGCCGCTCCCCAGACGGGCAGTCTCGCCTCCGCCAGCGAGATCCGCGGGTCCTCCCAGACCTCCTCGGCCAGGGCCCGGAGCCAGCTGGCCGGCACGCTGTCCAGCGGGGGGAGCGGCGTGCCCAGGAGCAGCGGGAGCACGCGAAACTCGCGCCAGCGGGCGCGGCGGAGCGGCCAGAGCGCCAGATCTCTCTCGGGGATGTCCTGCTCGGCGAGCCAGGAGATCAGGGCGAAGGGCTGGTCTCCCGAGGGCTGCAGATCCAGCGGCGCCCCCAGCAGGGCCAGCGCGTCCGGGTGCGCGCTCCCCTGGGCCACGGAGCGCGCCGCCACCCGGCCCCCGAGGCCCTCGCCCACCACGAGGACGGCCCGCTCCTCCGCCTGAAACGCCGTGATCACGTCGGGGAGCGCGCGGGTGGCGGCCTCGGCCGGCGTGGGCGCGGCCACGTCCGGCTCCAGCAGCCAGGCGTCGAATCCGCCCCGCTCCAGCCGGCGGGCCAGCGGATCGGCGGCCTCCGGAGCCAGCCCGGGGCTCAAGACCAGCAGGGCGACGGGGTGATCGCTGACCCGGCCGAGGTCCTGGAGCCCGGGAGCCGCCAGCGCCGCCCCCAGCGTGAGCGCCAGGATCACCCGCCGATCTCCTTGGAGATCCGCTCGATGGCCCGCTCCTGGCAGGCCGCCCACTCCGGCTGGATCTGGCGCAGGTACAGCTTGCGCGCCGGCCACGGAGGCATGTTCAGGTAGGTGTGCATGTCCACCTCCGTCCCCTGCTCGGTCTCCTTGAGGGTCCAGGTGGTCACGAAGCCCTTGTTGCCGGCGTGATCGAAGGTGACCCGGCGGTTCTCGTCCACCTTGGACAGCGTCATGGTCAGCTTCCGGCGGAAGGGACCCACCTTGTAGACCAGGCTCGCGCTCGCCCCGACCCCGCGGGTCTTGCTGCCGTACTCCCACTTGCGCGTGCAGTCCAGCGCCGCCTCCAGGTTGTGGAGGTCCAGCAGGCGCTCGTAGATCTTCTCGGCGGGCAACGAGACGATCTTGAGAGCCTCGACGTCGGCGTTGGCGTTCTCCAAGGTCGGGTCGGCGGCGAGGGCGGTGGAGAGGAAGAGGGCGGGGAGGAGGGGCATGGGGGGAGGCTTAACCTGGGGAGGGGGGCGGCGGCATCGGTATCGGTATCGGCATCGGCATGGGCATCGGCATCGGCATCGCCCGTCCTCTTCGCCCTCCTCCGTGGTCAGCGTGTGGTGCCCTCGAGGCCGCTGGTCTCGCTCAGGAGTCGCAGCTCGACGCGGCGGTTCTGGGACCAGGCGGATTCGTCGCTGCCGGGGCGGGCGGGGCGCTCCTCGCCGTAGGAGACGGTGGTGAGGCGGTTGGCGCTGACGCCCTGCGCGACGAGATAGCTGCGCGCGGCCTGGGCGCGACGCTGGCCGAGCGCCAGGTTGTACTCGGTGCTGCCGCGCTCGTCGCAGTGCCCCTGAAGCTCGACCCGGACCTCGGGCCGCGACGCCAGGAGGCGCGCGCTCTCGCTGAGCGCCTGCTTCGCGTCGGGGCTCAGGGCCGCGGAGTCGAAGGCGAAATAGGGGCGGGCGAGCGCGGTGACGGGCGCGGGGGGAGCCTCCTCGACGACGGGAGGACGGGTCGCGGGCGCGGCCGGGGGGAGCTCGACCTGCGGGACGGCCTCGGGGACGCGCTTCTTGCAGCCGAAGGCGAAGAGGACCAGCGCGAGGACCAGGGAGAGACGCGGCATGGAGCGCTCCTTGGGGCGCGAGGACGCCACGCCGGGAGGACCCTCCTCCCCCCGAGGCGCGGCCGTCGAGCTCAACGGAGCTCGCCCCATAGGGAGACATTGCAAGAATCGTGCCAGTGGGTCAGCTGCCCTCCTCGCGCTCCAGCCCCATCTGCTCCAGCTTGCGGTAGAGGGTCTTGCGGTCCAGGCCCAGCACGCGCGCGGCCTGGGACTTGTTGCCGCCGGTGGCGGCGAGGACGTGTCGGATGTAGCGCGCCTCCAGGGCGTCCAGCGTGATGAGCTCGTCAGGGGTGTCCAGCGCGAGCGGGCTGGCCCCGGGGCGCCAGGCCTGGATCTTCGCGGGGAGATCCTCGGGCGTGACCTGCTCGTAGCGGGTGAGCGCCACGGCGCGCTCCATGCAGTTCTGCAGCTCGCGGACGTTGCCGGGCCAGTCATAGGCCAGCAGGCGCTCCGCCGCGGCCGGGGTCACGCCCAGGACGCGCTTGCCCATGCGCGCCGCGCTGGTCTCGAGGGCGCGCTGCGCCAGCAGGAGCACGTCGTTTCCGCGCGCCCGCAGGGGCGGGGCCTCCAGGTGGACGACATGGATCCGGTAGTAAAGGTCCTCGCGGAAGCGCCCGGCCTCGACCTCGCCCTCCAGGTCGCGGTTGGTGGCGCAGATGAGACGGGCGTCGAAGGCGACCTCCTGGTCGCGGCCCACCGGGCGCACCCGCCGCTCCTGGAGGGCGCGCAGCAGCTTGGGCTGGAGCTCGAGGGGCAGCTCGCCCACCTCGTCGAGGAAGAGGGTCCCCCCGTGGGCCTGGAGGAAGAGGCCCGCGCGCGCGCCGCGGGCGTCGGTGAACGCGCCGCGCGTGTGCCCGAAGAGCTCGCTCTCCAGGAGCGGGGCGGGCATGGCGGCGCAGTTCACGGCGACGAAGGGCCCCTTCGCGCGGGCGCCGCGCTGGTGGAGCGAGCGCGCGATCAGCTCTTTGCCCGTGCCGCTCTCGCCGGTCACCAGCACGCTCACGTCCAGGTCGGCGACGCGGTCGAGCTGCTCGAAGAGGCGCACCATCGGCCGGCTCTCGCCCAGCATGTCGGGGTGGGCGCGGCCGGCGGCCACGGCGGCGCGGAGCTGACGGACCTCGGCGCGCAAGGCCCGCATCTGGGTGGCCCGGTCCAGCGCGACGGCCAGGGCCTCCATCTCGAAGGGCTTGGGGAGGAAGTCCCAGGCGCCCGCGCGGATCCCGCCGATGGCGGTCTCCATGCTGCCGAAGGCCGTGATCAGGATCACGGGCACGTCCGGGCGCCGGGCGACGATCTCCCGGCAGAGATCGAGGCCGTGGACCTCGGGCATCTCCAGGTCCGTGACCACCACCTCGGGGTTCGCGGTCTCCAGGGCGTCGAGCGCCTCCGCGGCCCCGTGGGCGCCGGTTACGCGGAAGCCCCGCCGGGTGAGCGCCTCCGAGAGCATGCGGACCATGCCCCGATCGTCGTCGATGAGGAGGATGTGTCCGCGGCTCATGGGGTGGCCTCGGGGAGGTAGACGCTGAAGGTGGCGCCCGCGCCGGGCTGGCTCTCGACGGCGATCCAGCCGTGGTGCTCGCGCACGATGCCCCAGGCGACGCTGAGGCCGAGGCCGGTGCCCTCGCCCACGGGCTTGGTGGTGAAGAAGGGATCGAATACCCGGTCCAGGTGCTCGGGCGCGATGCCGGGCCCCTCGTCGCGCACGTCGATGCGCACCCAGCGCCGCCCGCCGCCGCCCACGTCCGCGGGGGGCTCGCGGGTCGCGCGCGTGACGCTCACGGTGAGCCGTCCGCCGGCCTCCATCGCCTGGATCCCGTTGAGGGCCAGGTTGGTGAGCACCTGCTGGAGCTGCACCATGTCCACCAGGGCGTGGATCGGGCCGGGCTCGCCCTCCACGAGGAAGCTCACCCGCTGCCGGCGGGCCAGGGGCGCCATCATGTTGAGCGTGTTCTCGGCCAGCCAGCGCATGTCCTGGGGGCAGATCTCCGGCGCGCGCAGGCGGGCGAACTCCAGGAGCTGCCGGATGATCCGCGTGATGCGCTGGGCGTACTCGGCCACGTTGGCGGCCGACTCGCGGGCCTCGGCGCCCTGGACCTCGCCGCTGGCGATCATGCTCGCGCGCTGGTGGATGACGTTGAGGGGCGTGCCCAGCTCGTGGGCGATGCCGCTGGCCAGCTTGCCCACGGTCATCAGGCGCTCGCCGTGCCGGAGCTGCTCGATGGCCTCCAGACGGGCGGCCATCTCCGAGTCCACCGCGCGCCGGGCCTCCGCCAGCCGCGCGCTCATCGCGTTCATCTCGTCGGCCAGCTGCCCCAGCTCGTCCCGCTGGCGCAGGATCAGCGGGCCCTCGAAGTCGCCGGCCCCCACCCGGCGCGCCTTGTCCACCAGGGCGCGGATCGGGCGCGCGACGAAGTAGATCCCCACCACCAGCACCACCCCGCCCGAGGTCAGCGTGAGCAGCGTGAACGTGAGCAGCATCCGGGTGGCGCTGCCGCGCAGGTAGGCGCGCTCGGCGGCCAGGGACTCGGAGAGCTCGATGGCGCCGAGCCAGCGCCCCTCGCCGCGGAGGGGGACATAGGTGTAGAGGCGGCCTTCTCCCTCCCGATCCACCCAGCCGGCGAAGGCGCCCTCCCCCAGGCCGGCGAGGCTGACGGCGGGGGCGGTGGGGCGCGGGGTCGCGGGATCGCTGGAGCTCGGATCCACCCAGCGGATGAGGATCTGGCTCTCGCGCTGGTTGGCGCGCTCGACCAGCTCCAGGGCGCGCTCGGAGCCCTCCCGCTCCCAGACCTCAGCCACCGCCGCGCCCAGCCCGCGGCCCATGACCTCGTGGTCGCGCATCATGTCGGTCTCGAAGGCCGAGGCCTCGCGCCGAAAACGATCCCAGGCGTTGGCGGCGTAGATCAGGCACATCCCGGACCACAGGGCGGCGATGAGCTTGGTGGCGAATCTCATGGGGGTCCTGGGGGCCTCGCGGGGCGACGTGCATAACTCATGCCTGGTCCGTTCCTTGCAACGTCTCCTCCCGAGGTCGCGCCCGCGCCGAGGTCTTGCCTCCTCCATCAACCCGGATCGAGGCGCGGGCGTGGCCGCTTTGTCCGTTCATGCCCCGTGGCGTTTCGCCACAGGTGGGGCAGAACGCCTCACCGCCACCGCCATCCTGGCCTTGGCCGGTACCCTCCGCTGGCACGGACCTTGCTTGCCTGCCTGTCATGGAGAGCCCCCGAGCACGTCGCGGTGTGGAAATCGTTGCGCGAGCGTCTCCTGCGCGTCGCTCGGGGTCTCCCGTCCCATGGCCCCGTCCCTCGGTCGAAGCCGTGCCCGGATCTGGAGGGATTCTGAACTCATGAGAGACGAGCGCACGCCACCTCTGCCCTCGGCCCCCCCCGAGGCCTGGGAGCCCCTGCTCAAGCTGGCGCGCCTGGCGAGCCGGCCGCTGGAACGCTTCCTGCACGTCGAGGCCTCCAGCGGCGTGGTCCTGCTGCTCAGCGCCGCGCTGGCGATGATCTGGGCGAATTCGCCCTGGGCGCAGAGCTACACCGCGCTCTGGGAGACGCCGCTCGGGCTACAGCTAGGGCCCTGGGACTTCCAGCGCTCGCTCGGCTGGTGGGTCAACGACGGACTGATGGCGATCTTCTTCTTCGTGGTCGGGATGGAGATCCGCCGCGAGATCCACCACGGCGAGCTCTCCGAGCCGAGGCGCGCGGCCCTGCCGCTCGCGGCGGCCCTGGGCGGGATGCTGGCTCCGGCCCTGATCTTCCTCGCGCTGGTGGGGTCGGACCCGGCGGCGCGGGCGGGCTGGGGCGTGCCGATGGCCACGGACATCGCCTTCGCCGTGGGCGTGCTGGCCCTGCTGGGGAGGCGGGTGCCGGCGGCGCTGCGCGTGCTCCTGCTGGCCCTGGCCGTGATCGACGATCTGGGCGCGATCCTGGTCATCGCGCTGTTCTACTCGTCCGGCCTCTCCTGGGCCGGGCTCGGGGTGGCGGCGCTGGGGCTGGGCGCGATCCTGGCGCTCCAGGGCTTCGGGGCGCGCTCACCGTGGAGCTACCTGCCGCCTGCGCTGCTGGCCTGGGCGGGCGTATACGCCGCGGGCGTCCACCCTACCATCGCCGGGGTGATCATCGGGCTCATGACCCCGGTGCGCGCCGGCCTGGGGGCGGAGCCTGGCGCGCACGGGGCGATCTCCCCCGCGGAGCACCTCATCGAGCGCCTGCACCCCTGGGTGGCCTTCGGGATCATGCCCCTCTTCGCCCTGGCCAACGCCGGCGTCTCGCTGCAAGGGATCGCGCTGGATGGGCCGACGCTGGGGCTCGCGGCGGCCATCGGGCTCGGGCTGCTGGTGGGCAAGCCGCTCGGCGTGCTGGTGATCAGCGGGCTCGCGCTGCGCCTGGGCCTCGCCCGCCTGCCCGAGGGCATCGGCCTGCGGGAGCTCCTGGTGCTGGGCGTGGTCGCGGGCATCGGCTTCACCATGGCGCTGTTCATCGCTGGCCTGGCCTTCCCCGATCCTGCCCTGCTGGACGCCGCCAAGCTCGGCGTGCTGGGCGCCAGCGCGCTCGCCGGGGTCCTGGGCCTCGCGCTCGGCCGCGCCCTCCTCCCGCCCGCGCCCAGCCCGGGGGCGGCGCAGAGCGCCGACGAGGCGGAGGGATCGACGGAGCGTTGAGGCGCGGCCCGACCGCGCCCCCCATCGGTGTATCGTCCCCCTGTCGCCCACAGTGAGCGAACCCCATGTCCAGCCTCCGCTTCCTGCCCACCGTCCCCGCTACCCTGCTCGGCCCGCTGACCGAGGCCCTCGCGCGGCTGGGTCGCCCGGCCCCGAGGGAGATCCTGGCCTTGCGGCGTCCGGGCGCGCTCGGCTGCTATGCGTTCACTGACGATCAGGGCTCGCCGTGGCGGCTGACCGTGGCGCTCCAGGATCAGGTGGGGAGCGGCGTCTTTGGCCCTCTGGTCGCCGCGCGCGCCTTGGAGGGCGACCTGGAGCTCCCCGTCCCTGAGCCCGTCATCGCGCTCCCCCTCTCCGCGCTGGGCTGCCCTGCCCTGGTCCACGGGATGCCCAGAGGTCGCCCGGCGGACGCCCGGAACGAGCCCGAGCTCGCCCTGCGCGCCCTGGGGCGGGTGATCGACGCGCTCGGGCGACGCCCCCAGCCCTGGCGTGGCGTGGGCGCGACCCCCTGGCGCTTCGTGCCCACGGCCGGGAGCTGGGGGGCGGAGTATGCGGCGCTGTGCGCGCGCTGGGCGGCGCTGGCCTCGCGGGGCGGGACCTTGCTTCAGCCCATGGGCTCCTTCCTGCTGGCGATGATCGACCCTGCCGCGTTGACGCTGGAGGGGCCCGCCGTCCTGGTGCCGGGCGGGCTCGCGCCGGGCGCGCTCTGGATGGACGATCGGGGCGCGCTCACGGCGGTGGACGGCTGGATGCCGGCCTGGTCGGGAGATCCCTGGTCGGCCTGGGCGCCGGTGCTGCACCTCAGCGCGGGAGCCCTCGCCACCCTGCGCGGGGCCTTCGTCCATCCGCCCGCCCTCTCTCCCCAGCGAGCCCGGCTCCAGATCTACGCCGCCGGGCACGTCCTCCTCATGCTGGCCGAGGCCGCCGCCGCGCCCGGGCCCTTGGAGCGCGTCCACGCCTTGCAGCGCGCGCTCCTGGCCTGGGAGGCGCTCCCCAGCCTCGCCGAGCGGCTGGCGGCGGCGGACGAGGGGCGGGAGCACGCCGCGCCGCGTGGGGTGGAGCGCGCTTCTGTGCTGGCGGCCCTGGACCGGATGGCGCGCGAGCCCGGACTCACGGACCCGGAGCCCTGGATGGCGGTGGCGGGGGCGGCGCTGCTGGCTCACCGGGTGGGGGGCGAGCCCGCGCTGGCTGGCTGGCGGGAGGTCGCGAAGGAGAGCTCCGCGCTGCTGGAGCCAGGGCTGGGGGCGGCGCCGACCGGCCCGGAGCACGCCCTGAACCTCGAGAGCCCGCGCGCCTGGATCCTCCGCTGGCTGGCCGCGGAGCTGCGGGAGGCCGCCGGGGGCCAGGCGCCGGAGGGCCTCGACGCCGCCGTCGCGCGCCTGGGCTGGCTCCCTCGGGCGGGCGGAGGGAGCGCGCCCGCGCGCCTGCTGGAGGCGACGCTGGGGCTCGCCGCCGTGGCCCGCCTGGGGGGCGAGGGGGCGGAGCAGATGAGGGCGCTCCTCATCGCGCAGGCGCGGGAGAGCTGGTCGGAGCTGGACTTCGGCGTGCCTGCACCCGAGGTCCCGCCGGGGCGTTATCTGCTTCACTACGCCGCGACGGCGGCGCACGCCGATCAGGCCCAGCCCGTGGGTCTTCTGCTCTACGCCTTCGCCCGGGTGGGCGCGCTGCCGCTGCCCGCATCGCCGCCCGCCATCCTCCGCGCCCTGGGGGTCCCGTCGCCATGAACGCTCCTCGTTCCTCGTTTCTGCTGGCGCTGCTCGCCGCATGCGGGATCGCCGAGCCCGCCCCGGCCGAGCTCGCCCGCGTGACCGACGCCCCGAGCGCGACGGGGGCGAAGCGGATCACGCTGAAGGCCGAGAGCGTGCCGGACCAGCGGGGGGTCTACCAGCACCCATCCTACCGCCACCCCCGCGGCGGAGACCGCCCCGACCCTCGCGAATTCTGGGTGGCCCCCCTCAAGGATCCGGGAGTCCCCTCGGGCGCGCAGGTGAGCGCCTGGGTCACGCCGCTGGAGCCCCAGCCCCTCGGCGAGAGCCCGGATCGCTGGCGGGCCGCGCTCGCCGCGGGCCTGGACGGCCAGCAGGTGACCTTGCAGGTGGCGGTTCGCAAGGGCGATCGGAACTTCGCCGAGAGCGGTTGGGGGGCGGCGATCGCCGACGCCGAGCGGAGATACGGCCTGCAAACTGTGGAAGGAGCCCCTGTGCTCTTTTTCCCGTCCCCCTGACGACGCGCGCCGAAGACTGCCCTATACTTGTTCAGTGATCTGCCCTCGCGGCGCATAGGCGTTCAGACCCTCGAGGAGGTCCCCGATGAGCAAGACCCAACAGCCCAGGCTCCTGGACGGCTACGTCAGCCGCGATCCCGACGGCAGCTTCCGTGGCGCAGGCGGTGACATCGGCCTGGACTACACGGACGGCGGGACCAACGTCCAGGCTGTCAACATTGGAGGGGACTTCGGCTGGGGTGGGGATCGCGGCTTCTACGGCGCCCGCGCGAACGCCACGCTGGCCGGCGCGCAGCACGATCCGGCCTCGGCGGGCAGCTCGGGCTTCTGGGGTGGCATCCGCACCTTCGACGCGGGCGGCTCCGCCTTCTGGGACAGCCAGGCCGGCATGGGGGAGCTGGGCTACCGCGCGGACATCATCAGCGGCGAGCTGGGCTATCGCGAGGTGGACGCCACCAGCGGCTCCGACCGCGGTCTTCGCGTCGGCGGCTCCGTGGGCGTGACCAGCGGCGCCCTGCGCGGCTACAACCAGGACGCCGACGGCGACGGACGCCGGGAGTACGGGCTCGGGGTCTCCATCCCCATCCTGGGCACGCCTTTCGGCGTCTCCGCCGACTACACCACCGAGACCCCCGTGGGCGACCTGGCCAGCATGCTCATCCCCGGCGGGATGCTGATCAACGAGGGAATGGAGGCGATGGGCCTCGAGGAGTACAGCCCCGCCAGCATGATCCAGAGCGGCGCCGAGGCCGTGTGGGACTGGGGCAGCTCGCTCTTCGACTGAACGGGGGCATGAGCCTCGCGGACGCCGCTCCCTGATAGATTGAGTGGTATCATCAGGGAGATCGATGTCAAACGGAAGGAACATCGTGATTGTCGGCGCGGGCCACGTCGCGGAGGCGGTGGTCGCCGGCATCCCGCCTACCTGGGATGTGGTCCTGGTGGACACCTCCGAGGCCGCGCTGGCGAGCTTCCCTGAGCGCGTGAGCGGTGCGCTCACGCGAATTCAGGGGGACGGGACCAGCCGCCTCGTGCTGGGGCGCTGTGGCCTTCGGCGCACCTCGGTGATCGTCGCCGCCACCCGCTCGGACGAGGCAAACAAGGAGGTGGCGCGTGTCGCTCGCGAAGCCTTCGGCGTCGAGGACCGCGTAGTGCTCCTCGATGTGCCCGAGGGCCTGGAGGAGGCGAGCCTGCTGCGAACCGAGGTGGTGGCGCGTCACCTCGCCACGGCCGCCCGCTGCCTCAACATGCTGCCGCTGGGCGAGGCGCGGGCGACGACCCTGGGGCTCGGCGCAGGGGAGCTGCTCCAAGTGACGGTGCTGGAGGGAAGCCCCGCCGTGGGGCGCGAGCTGCGCAGCCTGCAGGCTCGCGACTGGCTGGTGGCCGCCGTCTACCGCAACGCCGAGCTCATCGTGCCCCATGGCGACACCGCCGCACAGCCCGGGGATCGCGTCCTGCTCGTGGGTGAGCCCACCGAGCTGCGCCTGATCGCCGCATGGTTCCGAGGCGGCGATCCGACCTTCCCTACCCTCTACGGGGCGAACATCGGCTGGGTCGGCGAGCGCACCGCGCCGCTGGCCTGCTGGCTCGGCGAGCGCACGGCCGCGCACGCCGCGATCGAGCTGCCGGCCTCGGCCCTCACCAGTGACGAGCTCCAGCCCGAGGCTGCCGCAGAGCGGCTTCGCGAGCATGAGATCGGCTGCGTTGTCGTCCCGCCTGCACCCGTGCCCTGGCTGGCACGCCTCGGGCTGGTCCGCCCATCTCGGGCTGAGCTCCTCTTTGGGTTGGGACTCCCGGTGCTCATCGGGCGCGGCGCGCCGCCGGTCGAGCGGCTGCTGGTGGCTCTTGGCCCGCAGCAGGATCCTCGTCCCCTGGGCAACGTGGCGATCGACCTGGCCCGCGAGCTCGGCGCTGCGCTCACCTGTCTCACCGTGCTGTCCCCTCGGATCGCCGGTGGCGAGCCCTCCCCCGATCTCAGCGGACCTCGCCAGCTCACCCGCCTGGCCAGCCTGCACGACGTCCCGCTGGAGCTGATCCAGGACGAGGGGAACCCCATCGAGCGCATCCGTCACCACGCCCGCGGCTTCGACCTGCTGATCGTCGGCCACGGGCGACGGCCGCGCCGGAGCACGGTGCTCACGCCGGACGTCTCACTTTTCCTGCTGCACGACACGCCCGTCTCCACCCTCTTCGTCCCACGAAGCGTCGAATGACGGGGGCAACGGCCGGAGCGCTGTTGCTGGTCACCCTGGGCGCCACCGTGCTCCCCGCCCTGGGCCGGCGCCTTCGCGTGCCCGTCGCCATCGTGGAGATCCTCTACGGCGTCCTGATCGGCGGGTCGGGACTGGGGCTGGTCACGGCGCACGGTCAGCCCTTCCTGACCTTCCTCGCGGATCTCGGCTTCGCGCTCTTCCTCCTGGTGGCCGGGCTGGAGCTGGACTTCGACGAGATCGAGCGCTCCGGGCGCCGCGCGCTCGCGGGGGTGACGCTGGTCGCCGTGCTCTCCATCGGAGCCGCCCTCGGCCTCTCCGCCGCGCTGGGCTGGAGCCCGTGGGTGGGCCTGGCCGCTGGCGCGACCTCGGTCCCCCTGCTGATGGCGGTGCTACGCGAGCTCGGGCGCCTGTCCTCCCTGACGGGCCGGCGGCTGGTCACCCTCGCTGCCCTCGGGGAGGTCGTGACCGTCGCCGTCATTGCGCTCTTCGAGCTCCTCGGCGGGCACGAGGCCGCCACCCTGGGTGCCGCGCTGCGCCTGGTCCTCCCCGTGCTCGGCGTCTTGCTCGTCGGCGTCGTGCTGAAGGCCGCCGCCTGGTGGTATCCCTCCCTCTTCGGCCGGCTCATCGCCTCGGAGGATCCTCAGGAGCTCGGTGTGCGCGTCGGGCTGGGCATGATGTTCGTGTTCGTCGGTCTCGCCATCCTGGGTGGCATCGAGCCCGTCCTGGGTGCCTTCCTGGCTGGCCTGACGCTGGCCTATGTGCTCCGCGACAAGGGTGCGCTGGAGCACAAGCTGGCCAGCATGGCCTACGGATTCTTCGTGCCGGTGTTCTTCGTCTCGGTGGGTGTGCGCCTCGAGCTGAACGCGGCCCAGCTCCTGACCGACCTTCCCTTCCTGCTCAGCCTGCTGGCGGTGATGCTTGCGGCCAAGGCGGTCTCAGGGATCTACCTGCTCGGCGTCGGATTCCGTGCGCGCCACGCCCTCGCGGGTGTGTTGCTCCTGGCCTCGCCGTTGACGTTGGTGATCGCGATCTCCGACCTCGCCGTGCGCGCCGAGGCCATCTCCGCCAGCCAGGAGACGGCGGTGGTGGCGGCGGGAATGGCGGCCAGCCTGATCTTCCCGACGCTGGCGCGGCTGTTGCTGGCTGATCGAGGAGCGGCTCCGCCTGCCGATCCATCTCCTTGACGGAGATCCGATCTTCGGATAATTCAGATCCGAATGATTCGTCCCTGGAGTATCTCGTGGCACCTCTGGACCCAGAGCTCGACAGCGCGGCCTCCACAGGCGAGATCCTGCGCGCCGTTCGACGGATCGTGCGCCGCGTCGAGTCTCATAGCCGGGAGATGGAGGAGCTCCTGGGCGTCAGCACCGCGCAGTACCTCTTGCTGGAGGTGATCGCCCGCGACGAGGCGTCCAGCCAGGCGGAGCTCGGCGAGCGCATCGACCTCGCGCCCAGCACCATGGTCGGCGTCACCGACCGGCTGGTGGCCGCCGGGCTGGTGGAGCGCGTCCGAGTCCCTGGGGACCGGCGACGTTACCACGTCAAGCTGACCGAGCGCGGACGCGCGTTCCTGCTCACTTCGCCGCGCACCCTGCACCACCGCTTCCGCGACCGGGTCGCCGCGCTCGCGCCGGAGGATCGGCGCCGCATCCAGGAGGCCCTGGTGGAGGTGGTGCGCATGCTCGAGGGCGAAGACTTCCCCGCCTCCGCGATCCTCACCGCGGGCTCGATACCGTCACAGAGCCCTACCCCCCCATTGGCTGCGCCCATGGCGCAGCCGGGAGGTGCCGATGAAGTACGTGACCGACCTCAACAAGATCCCCGAGATCCCAGAGGCTGAGCGGGCGCGGCTTAGCAGAGTCGCTGAGCGGTACGCGTTCCGCGCAAACGCCTACTATCTGTCCCTCATCGATTGGACAGACCCTCAGGATCCAATCCGACGCATCGTGATCCCCGACGAGGGAGAGCTGGAGGACTGGGGTGCGCTGGACGCCAGCAACGAGGCGGAGAACACGCCCATCCGTGGCGTGCAGCACAAGTACCCGAGGACGGTGCTGCTGCTGTGCAACGAGGTCTGTGGCGCCTACTGCCGCTACTGCTTCCGCAAGCGTCTGTTCATGAACGACAACGACGAGGTGTCTCTCGACGTGAGCCGCGGGCTCGCGTACATCGCCGCCCACCCCGAGGTCACCAACGTCCTGCTGACCGGCGGCGATCCCCTGCTGATGAGCACGCCTCGCCTGAGCAAGATCATTGGCGGGCTGCGCGAGATCCCGCACGTCGAGATCATCCGTATCGGCTCGAAGATGCCCGCCTTTGACCCGGACCGGATCCTGAAGGACGACGCGCTCTGCGCACTGTTCCGGCAGCACTCGACGCCGCAGCGTCGCATCTACCTGATGGCGCACTTTGATCACCCGCGCGAGCTCACCGAGCTGGCCATCGCCGGCCTCGATCGTGCGCTGGCGAGCGGGCTGGCGGTCGTGAACCAGTGCCCCATCGTGCGCGGCGTCAACGACGACGCGGACACGATGACGGAGCTCTTCCGCCGGCTCTCCTTCGTCGGGGTCGCGCAGTACTACGTGTTCCAGGGGCGCCCGACGGCCGGCAACCGGCCTTACGAGACCACGATCGTGCAGAGCTACGAGATCGTGGAGGCCGCGAGGTCGCGCGTGTCCGGGCTCGCGCGCAGGGCGCGGCTCGTGATGTCGCATGCGAGCGGGAAGGTCGAGATCGTGGGCCTGGACGCGCGCTATCTCTACCTGCGCTACCACCGCGCGAAGGACCCCGCGGACGAGGGGCGATTCATGGTGTTTCACCGGGACGACGACGCCTGCTGGCTCGACGAGCTGCGCCCCGTCGAAGGGCTCGGCGGGACGCCGGCAGGGCTCGATCTGGCCGCGAAGTAAGGAGGCCTCATGTGCGGAATTCTGGGCGCTCGGAGCCTCTCCGGGCCGCTGCGGTCGCGCCTCGCGCGGGCGGCGCTGGACACCTTGCGACACCGAGGGCCAGACGGCGAGGGCTGGTGGGAAGACCCTCGCACCCAGATCGGCTTTCGCCGCCTGGCGATCATCGACGTGACCGGCGGCCAGCAGCCGCTGGTCAACGAAGATGGGCGGGTCCTCCTCACGCTGAACGGCGAGATCTACAACCACCACGCGCTGCGCACGGAGCTGGAGCGCGAGCACCGCTTCCAGACGGGCTCGGACGCGGAGGTGGTGCTGCACGGCTACGAAGCCTGGGGAGAGGCCGTGTTCTCGCGGCTGCGCGGCATGTTCGCCGCCGCGATCCTCGACCTGCGCCAGGATCGCGTGGTCCTGGCGCGGGATCGCGTGGGCAAGAAGCCGCTGTACTTTCGCCTCCGACGGGACGCGCTGTACTGGGCCTCCGAGCTACGCCCGTTGATGTCGCTGGGGCGCCCGCCCATCTCCCCGGATGCGCTCAACGACTACCTGCGATTCGGCTACGTGCCCGCGCCGCGCACCCTGCTCTCGGGCGTGTTCAAGCTGCCGGCGGGCGGCCTCCTGCGCCTGGAGGGCGGTAGGCTCGAGACGAGGCGCTGGGCCGCGCGCTTCGGCGTCGGCGCGCCGGCGATGGAGCCAGATCGCAGCCCCGCGGCGTGGGCTGAGCAGGTGCGCGAGGCGCTGGGCGAGGCTGTCTCCGCGCGCCTGGAGAGCGAGGTCCCGCTGGGCTTCCTGTTGAGCGGGGGCGTCGACTCCGCCTCGGTGTTCGCGCTCGGCGCGGAGGCGCTCGGCCGAAGGGCGACGACGTTCACCATTGGCTTCGAGGACGCTGAGCTGGACGAGCGCCTCGCCGCCGCGGAGGTGGCTCAGCGCTACGCCGCCGACCATCGCACGCGCGTGCTGCGCGAGGAGGAGGCGGACGACCTTGGCGCGGTCGTCGCCCGTTGTGAGGAGCCGCTGGCCACCGACGCGCTGCTGCCGACCGATCGGGTCTTCGCCGCGGTGCGCGCCGAGGGGATCACGACCGTGCTCGCGGGCGAAGGCTCCGACGAGATCTTCGCGGGGTACGCCAAGTTCTTGTCGGCGATCGGCAGGGATCTCAGCTCCTGGTGGCGCCTTGGGAACGGCCCGCTCGACCGCTACCTCTACAGCGAGGAGTTCTGCTTCCCCCGCCTGGCGCAGCGTAGGGCCCTGCTGGGGGAGGCGGCCACGGACGCGGGCTACGCCGAGCTGGAAGACGAGGTCGCTCACCTGACGCCGCTCTCCCAGATGCTGGCCATCGAGGTTGCGCTCCGGCTCCCTGACCGGATCAACCTCCGCCTCGACCGGCTCTCGATGGCGCACGCCATCGAGGCCCGCGCGCCCTTCATGGACCCCGCTGTCATCGACCTCGCCCTGGCCGTGCCTCACGAGCTGCGTCATCGACAGGGTCAGAACAAGTGGATCCTGCGGGCAGCCATGAAGAGGCACCTACCGGCGAGGGTGACGCATGCGAAGAAAGCGCCGTTTCGCGCTCCCGACGCCTGGTTCGTGTCCGCGCTCACCGAAGAGCGGGTGCGCGACGCCGGCCTGATCCGACCCGCGGCCTTCGTGACGCTCTCCCAGGCCGCCTCGCACGACGCGGTCGCCCGCGAGGGCCTGTACAACCTGACGGTCCTGCACCTCTGGCACGAGCGGTGGTATCGCGAGGTGACCTGAGCGGTTGAGGACTGGATGCTCACGCTCCCGCCGTGAACAGCCTCCCCACGTAGGCCGCGTAGCCCCCCAGCAGCAGCGCCGCCTCCCAGCGCCGCAGCGCGCTCCCCGCCCAGAAGATCGGCAGCAAGGCCACGCTGAGGAAGACGAGCACCCAGAGATCGAAGCCGGTGGCGGCGATGTCCACGGAGAACGGGCGGACCAGCGCCGTGACGCCCAGGATGCCGAGCACGTTGAAGATGTTGGAGCCCAGCACGTTGCCCAGCACGATGTCTCCCTCCCTCTTCCAGGCGGCCACCAGGCTGCTGGCGAGCTCGGGCAGGCTGGTGCCCACGGCGACCACGGTGAGGCCGATCACGCGCGGCGAGATGCCCGAGGCCGTCGCGATCTCCACGGCGCCGCGCACCAGCAGCTCGGCCCCGCCCACCAGCAGGGTCACGCCTCCCAGCACAAGCCCAGCTTGCGCCATCAGCCCGCTCTGCCGATCGGGGAGGCGCTCGGCGTACTCCTCGGCCAGCTCCCCCGATCCCTTCTGCATCTCCGCGCGCAACATCCAGCCCACGTAGCCCGCCAGCGCCGCCACCAGCAGCGCCCCGTCCAGCCGGCTGAAACCCCCGTCCCAGGCCAGCAAGGCGAACAGCGCCGTCGCCCCGATGACCAGCGGCATCTCGCGCAGCAGGATTCCGCTGTGAACCGGGATCGGTCTCAGCAGGCCGGAGAGCCCCAGGATCAGGCCGATGTTGGCGATGTTCGAGCCGATCACGTTGCCCAGGGCCAGCTCCGGGGTGCCCCTCGTCGCAGCGACCAGTGAGGCCGCGAGCTCAGGCGCCGATGTACAGAAGGCGACCACCGTGAGCCCGACCACGAGCGGGCTCAGCCCCGCCGCCAACGCCAGCCGGCCCGCGCCGCGCACGACCAGCTCTCCGCCGAGCACGAGCAGAATGACGCCGAACACGATGAAGATCCAGCTCATGGCGACCTCTCAGGCGAAGTGAGCCGTATTGAGGACGAGCCCCCCTGGCCACCCCTCCCGCCGAGCGGATAGGCTCCCCGCCGTGAGCGAGCGCCTCCCCGCCTCCGTCCTCGGGCGCGCCACGGGCCTGGTCCCGTGACGCGGGTGCTGCTGACCGGCGGGGCGGGCTTCATCGGCTCGGCGCTGGCCCGCGCGCTCCTGGAGGAGGGCTACGCCGTCCGCGTGCTGGACCTCCTGACCTATGCCGGTCGGCGCGAGCACCTGGCCGGGCTGCCGGTAGAGCTGGTGGTGGGCGACGTCTGCGATCCGGCCGTGGTGGACGAGGCGATGGAGGGCTGCGCGGTGGTGGTCCACGCCGCCGCGGAGAGCCACGTGAACCGCTCGCTCACCGACCCGTCGGCCTTCGTGCGCACGAACGTGGACGGCACCCGCGTCCTCCTGAGCGCGGCCTGCGCGCGCGGCGTGCCCCGCTTCCTGCACCTGTCCACCGACGAGGTCTTCGGCGCCGCCCCGCCGGGGGTGCGCTTCGGGCCGGACGCCCCTACTCGGCCGGGCAACCCCTACGCCGCCTCCAAGCTGGGCGCCGAGGGCATGGTCCACGCCTGGCGCCACACCTGGGGCTACGGCGCGGTGATGCTGCGCTGCACCAACAACTACGGCCCGCGCCAGCACCCGGAGAAGGCCGTCCCCTGCTGGACCCTCGCCGCGCTGGCCGGGGGCCCCGTGCCCGTGCAGGGGGCGGGTGAGGCGGTGCGCGACTGGCTGTATGTGTGCGATTTCGCACAGGGGGTGATTGCCGCGCTGCGCCGCTACCGGCCCGGCGCCACCTGGCACTTCTCGGGCAGAGCGCCGCTGCGGAACCGGGAGATGGCGGAGCGGGTGATCGCGCTGGCCGGGGGCGGACCCATCACCTGGCTCCCGGAGCGCCAGGGCCAGGACATGCGCTACGCGCTCGACGACGAGGCCACGCGTGCGGAGCTCGGCTGGGCGCCGCGGGTGTCGCTGGAGCAGGGGCTCCAGGAGACCATCGCCTGGTACCGCGCGCAGGGTGAGCTCTGGGGGGAGACGCGATGATCATCAAGGGTCTGGGACCCGCGGAGCGCGCCGCCATGTCCGACGCGATCCGGCGCGGCGAGCCGATCCGGCTCGAGCTCCAGGGCGCCGTCCCCCGCGGGGTGCGCCTCGACGAGATCGCCCCGCTCTGCTACGCCGCCTACGCCCAGGATCCGCGAGACCAGCGCGTGCTGGACGCCTTCGCCGCCCCGCCGGCCCGCCCGGGTCACGGGGCGCGGGTCACGGCGATCATCCCCTGTCATCGCGGAAAGCCGGCCGGGGTCCACGCCCTGCACCGCCAGGACGTCCCCGTGCGCGTGCTGGTGCTCTCCAACGGGGAGGGCGGGCCGAAGAGCGTGCCCGGCGCGGAGATCGTCGAGGTGGCCTGGGAGGGGCACGGCCGCACCCGCCAGCAGGCCCTCCGCTACGTCACCGACCCCTACGTGCTGCTCACCGTGGACGACGCCATCCCGCTGGGCCCCGGCTTCGTGCGCACGCTGGTCCAGGCGCTGGAGGAGGGCGAGTGGGACGCCGTGACCGCCCGTCAGGTGCCCTGGCCCGACGCTGACCGCGTCACCGCCGAGGCCCTGCGCCGCTGGACCCCCGCCGGGCACCGCGTCGTGCCCTTCCCGCAGACCGACCACGTCGCCACCCTGTACCGGACGGAGACCCTGCGCCACAAGCCGCTGCCAGAGGTCCCCATCGCCGAGGACGCCTGCTGGTCCAAGGGTCGGCGCGTCGGCTACGTGCCCATGGCGCCCATCCTCCACGCCCACGCCCGCAGCCCCGCGACCCTCTACCGCCGCAACCGCGACATCCACGCCGAGCTCGTCGCCATCGGCCACGATCCGACGGTGCCCAGCCTCAGCGCCGTGGTCGCCGCCCTCCCCAGCGTGGTCCGCCCGAGCCTCGTGGGCGAGCGGGGCGAGTGGCAGAACCAGCTGGCCGAGCTCTTCGGCCAGTGGCGCGGCGCCGCGAAGGGGAGGAAGAAGGCGAAGGGTTGAGCCTCAGCCCGGCGGCCAGAGGATCGCCTCGGCCCAGGCGTCCGTCGCGAGGAGGGCGTGAGCCGCGCCCAGCCTGGAGGTGTCCTCGCGCAGGCGCACCGGCGCCTCGGCCACGCGCAGCCCGCGGGCGAGCAGGCTGCAGAGGAGCTGGGCGTCGAAGCCCTCGTCGTCGCGGTAGCGGTGCAGGTGGAGGAGCCGGAGCGCGTCGGCCCGCACCGCCAGCGCCCCGCCGTGCGGATCGCTGAGCTGGACCTGGAAGCGCCGGTTCAGCAGCCGCACCAGCCCGCGCTCGGCCAGGGCCCGCGCCCGCCCGCCCTCGCGTCGGTCCCGCGCCCCCAGCACCAGATCCACTCCCCGTTGATGCGCGGTCTCCAGCCCCTCGGCCAGGGCCAGCACCTCCGAGGTCCGGTGGCGCCCGTCCGCCCGCAGCAGCACCACCCGCTCCGCCCCGCGCGCCAGGGCCGCGGCGTAGCCGGTCTTCTGGGCCGCCCCCCAGCCCTGGACCTGCGGGTGGCGGAGGAGCGTCGCCCCCTCGGCCCGCAGGGGCTCCGCGGAGCCGTCGTCCACCACGATCGCCTCGGCCCGCAGCGCGTCCGGCAGCTCGGCCAGGCAGCCCGCCAGGGCCCCCGGCGCGTCCCGGCAGGGCAGCACGACGACGAGCCCGTTCACAGCTTCCCTCCCAGATCCTCGAGGCGCACGCGGTGACGCCAGAGGTGCCCCAGCATGGCCCGCTCGCCCAGGCGCCAGCGCGCCCGGTCCGCCCGCCGCTTGCGCAGCGCGCCGGGGAGCCCGCCCAGGCCCGCCAGCCCGCCCCCGATCGTCGCCAGGGCCTCGCCGAGCCCGCTGCCCGCCGCCGGCCCGCGCCCCAGCAGGGTCGCCGCGCCCATGATCCCGAGGCGGAGCGGCGTGGTCAGCGGGCTCAGCAGGAGCGCGCTCAGCGGGAGGCTGCGGGCCGCCAGCCGGGCCCGGTTCCGCTCCACGAGGAACACCTTTCGCGGGGAGCGCCGCCCGTAGCTCGCCCCCAGCGCGTGCCGGATCCGCGCCTCGGGCACCACCCGGATCCGGTAGCCCAGGCGCACCGCCCGCAGGCCCAGGTCCACGTCCTCCCCGAAGGCCCCCAGATCCTCGTCGAAGAGCCCCACCTCCTCCAGCAGCCCCGGCGTGAACAGCGCCGCCGCGCCCGAGAACGAGCCGACCTCCCCCGGCGCTGGGATCATGTCGCGCCCGCGCCCCACGCAGAGGTTGAAGCCGTCCGGGAAGAGGTGGTGGCCCGCGTTGTCCAGGCGCCCGCCGCCCTCGGCCAGCAGGATGGTGGGCTGGTAGATGCCGGGTCCCCCGGCCTCCGCCGCAGATACTAGATTAACTAGTAGCTCCGGCTCCGCCTCCGTGTCGTCGTTCAGCAGCAGGACAGCGTCCTGAAGCCCGCGCATCCCCGCGTTTGCCGCGGGCGCGAAGCTGACGTTACACCCCTGGTACAGCACCTCCACCCGCCAGGGCGCGCCGGGCGGGGCTTCGGGCACGCGCACCGGGCTCGCGCTGGAGACCACCACCCGCACGCGGGCGGGGGGGAGCGTCTGCTGGCCGAGGGCGGCCACGCAGCGGGCCAGCAGCGGGCCCCCGAAGTGGGTGACGATGACGACCGCGACGCGCATCGACCGCCTCTTAGTCGGTCCAGCCGTGGACCGCTCGCCGCGGAGGTGCTACCCACAATCGCGGAGCCAACCATGAAGCCTGCCCTCCTCCTCTGCTTCCTCGCGCTGGGCTGCGTGCCCAAGCAGCGCTACACCCAGGCCACGGCGGAGCTGGCCGACACCCACGACCGGCTGGAGACGGCGCTGCGCGAGGTCGAGCTCCAGCGGGCGAGTATCACGGCGTTACAAGCGGATCTGGCCGCGGCGAACGGGCGAGCGGATCAGCTGGACGCCCTGGCCCGGGACCTCACCGCCCGCAACGCCGGACTGCTGGGGCGCCTGGGCGAGCTCCAGGGCATGCTGGCGGAGCTCTCGGAGAAGAGCGCGGCGGATCGGGCGCGCAAGTCGGAGCTGGAGGGGCGGCTGGAGTCCCTGCAGCAGAGCGCGAAGGAGGCGGAGGCCCAGGCGGCCGAGGCCCGCGCGCGTCTCGAGGCGTTACAAGCGGAGAAGGCGAAGCTGGAGGAGAAGACGGCCGCCTACGACGCGCTCGTCGAGAGCCTGAAGGGCGAGATCGCCAGCGGGCAGGTCACGATCACCGAGCTCTCCGGGAAGCTGACGGTCAACCTGTCCAACGCCATCCTCTTCGACTCCGGCTCGGCCCAACTGCGCCCCGACGGCGTGGCGGCGCTGCAGAAGGTGGCGGGCGTGCTGGCGAAGGTCACCGACCGCGAGATCCGGGTGGAGGGGCACACCGACAATGTCCCCGTCAAGGCATCGGCCTCCTATGCGGACAACTGGGCGCTCAGCGCGCTGCGGGCCAGCACGGTGACCAGCCTGCTGGTGCAGAGCGGCGTGGACCCGAAGAACGTCAGCGTGGTCGGCTTCGGCGAGCACCACCCCGTGCAGCCCAACGACAGCGAGCAGGGGCGCGCCGCCAACCGCCGCACCGAGATCGTGCTGGCGCCGCGGCTCACGCCCCTGGCCCCGGCCTCGCGCTCGCCCCAGGAGTGAGGGTGGAGCCCAAGAACTTCAAGGACCGGCTGAGCCCGGCCCTGTTCGAGCGCCTGGGGCGGGAGCTGGCCCGCCACGCCCCGCTGGAGCTGAGCGACTTCCTGGCCGATCTGGAGGCGCGCGGCGCCTACGCGCTGCCGCTGAAGGACCGGGTGCACGCCGCGGCGGAGGCCCTGGTCAACCACCTGCCGCCCTATGAGCGCTCCGTCGAGGCCCTGATCCTCGCCGCCCCGGCCGTGGGGATGTGGGAGAACTGGGTGCTGACGGACATCGTGCAGCACCACGGGCTCGGGCACTTCGAGCTCAGCGTGGACGCGCTCCGCCGGCTGACGCCCCACGGCACGGGCGAGTTCGCCGTGCGGCCCTACATCAACCGCTACATGGAGCGGATGCTCCCGGTGCTGCACGCCTGGGCCGAGGACGACAACGAGCACGTCCGGCGCCTCGCCGCCGAGGGCACCCGCCCCCGCGGCGTGTGGATGGAGCACGTCCCCGCCTTCCGCCGCGATCCCGCCCCCGTCGTCGCCCTCCTGGACCGGCTGCGCGCCGACCCCTCGCTCTACGTGCGCAAGGCCGTGGCGAACAACCTCAACGACATCTCCAAGGATCACCCCGACGTCGCGCTCGCCGTGGCGGCCCGCTGGCGCCAGGACGGCGACCCGCGCACCGACTGGATCATCGCCCGCGGCCTGCGCACTCTGCTCAAGCAGGGGGAGGGGCAGGCCCAGGGCCTGGTGGGCCGGCAGCAGGGGGTGGCGGTGCGCGTGGCCTCCTTCGAGGTCGAGCCCGGGAGGCCCCGGATCGGCGGGGAGATCCGCCTCTCCTGCGCGCTGGTCTCCGAGGTCGCCGGCCCCACGCCCATCGCCCTGGACTACCGCGTCCACTTCTTCCGTCCGGGCGGCCGGAGCTCGGCGAAGGTCTTCCAGTGGTCGCGGCGCACCGTGGGGCCGGGGGAGCGCCTGAGCCTGAGCGCCCGCCAGGCCCTGCGCGACCTGTCGACCCGCAAGCACCACCCCGGGCCGCACCGGGTGGAGCTCCTGATCAACGGGGTCGCGCTGGCCGAGGCCGGCTTCGAGCTCCTCCCGGCGGAGGGGGCCTGATGGGCTCGGGCAGCGGGCGCCTGTTTCGCGTCACCACCTTCGGCGAGAGCCACGGGGGCGGGCTCGGCGCGATCGTGGAGGGCTGCCCGCCCGGTCTGCCCCTGGACGCGGACGTGATCCAGCGGGAGCTGGACCGGCGGCGCCCCGGCCAGAGCGCGCTGGTCAGCCCGCGGGACGAGGCGGACCGGGTGGAGATCCTCAGCGGGGTCTTCGAGGGGCGCACCCTGGGCTCGCCCATCGGGCTGCTGATCCGCAACCGCGACGCCGATCCGTCGGCCTACGCGGCGTGGAAGGACCTGTACCGCCCGAGCCACGCGGACATGAGCACGGAGGCCCGCTACGGGCTGCGCGCCTGGGCGGGGGGCGGGCGGGCCTCGGCGCGGGAGACGGCGGCGCGGGTGGCGGCGGGGGCCATCGCCCGGCACCTGCTGACGCTACAGGCAGGGGTGGAGATCGTCGGCTGGGTGGAGCGGATCGGGTCCGTTCAAGTGGAGGTGGACCCGGAGCGCGTGAGCCGCGAGGCGGTGGACGCGAGCCCCGTGCGCTGCCCGGACCCGGCGGCGTCCGCGGCGATGGAGGCCCTGATCCGCGAGGCGCGGGCCGAGGGCGACACGCTGGGCGGGATCGTGCGCTGCGTGGCCCGCGGGGTGCCCGCCGGGCTCGGGGATCCGGTCTTCGACAAGCTGGAGGCGGAGCTGGCGCGGGCCATGCTCTCCATCCCGGCGGCGCGCGGCTTCGAGATCGGGGCGGGCTTCGCCGCGGCGGGGATGCGCGGGTCAGCGCACAACGATCTCTTCGTCCCTGGCGAGCCGGGTCAGCCGCCGCGCACCCTCACCAACCGCTCGGGGGGCGTGCAGGGGGGCATCAGCAACGGCATGCCGGTCCACTTCGGGGTGGCCTTCAAGCCGGTCTCCACGCTGGGCAGACCCCAACCCACGGTGGATCGCGAGGGGCGACCGGTCGAGCTGCTCCCCGGCGGCCGCCACGATCCCTGCGTGCTGCCCCGCGCCGTGCCCATCGTGGAGGCGGGCGCGGCGCTGGTGCTGGCCGATCACTGGCTCCGGCTCAGGGCGATCCGCTAGCAGTCGTCGCACTGGATGATCGAGGGATCCAGCGTGAGCGTGACCTGCTGGGTGACGGGGTGGCAGCCCCAGTCGTCCATGGGGACCTCCACCGTGACGGTGTCCTCGTCCCACATGTAGCAGCTCGAGTCCTCCAGCGGCTCGTAGAGCTTGCCCTCGATGACGAAGGTGCCGGTGCTCTCCCAGCCGGCCATCCAGCTGGAGCAGACGTCGTTCAGGCACTCGGCGGGCTGGCGCTCGCCACCGTTCACGGTGTACCAGACCTCGGTGGCGTGGGTGGGGTTGCCCGAGGGGTCCACGACGGAGATGTTCACCGAGCTCACGGCGATGTCGTCGCAGCCGACCTGGCCGGAGTCGTCGAAGGGCGAGGGGCCCTCGTCCTTGTCGCCGAGGACGATGATGCAGCCGGTCTGGGCTGTGAGCAGCAGGGCGGCGATGGGGGTGCGCATGGTCTCCTCCTGAGCGTCGGGCGATCAGCCGCAGTCCTGGTCGTCCGCGCAGATGAGCTGCGGGGTGAGGGAGAGCGTGATCTCTTCGGTCTCGACGTGGCAGCCGTCGCTGGAGAGCGTGACCTCGACGTCGGCGTCGGTCTCGTCGGTGAGCCAGCAGCAGGGGTCCTCGGTGTTCGCGTCGTAGCTGGCCTGGATGTTGATGATCCCGGAGACCTCCCAGCCGGTGACGAAGGAGGTGCACTCCTCGTCCATGCACTGGCCCTCCTGGGTCACGCCGTCGGGGCCGGTCCAGGTGACCGCGGCGCCGGGGAGGGGGAGGCCGTCGGCGTCCACGATGTGGACCAGCACCGAGGCGTAGCTCTCTTCGGTGCAGGCGGGCTCCGCGACGGGATCGTCATCGACGTCGTCCCCGGGGTAGCCGGGCTCCGAGCCGCCGTAGCCGGGCTCGTCCCAACCCTCGTCGTCCCAGTGCTCTTCCTTGATGACGATGATGCAGCCGCTGAGCGAGCCGAGCAGGGCCAGGGAGCAGAGGACTTGGAGGGTGCGGAGCATGGTGGACCTCGGGGCGTTGGAGCCAGTGTACGGGCCTGTAAGAAGCAAGACCCGTGCCATCTTCAGGATGGCCGCTCGGACGCGGATCGGCAAGCCCCGGCTGCGCGGAGGGGCGCTCAGGATCGCGACATGGATGTCGCGCCCTCGGTCCAGCGCCAGACGTCCCTGTCCCAGGTGCCCTTGCCCCCCGCCAGCACCGGCGCCAGGAAGTAGGCGGCCACGGAGTGCAGCTCGGCGACGGATCCCCAGGGCAGGCGCTCCTGGCGACGCAGGCGCTCCAGCAGGGGCTCCCAGGCGCCGTTCAGCAGCGGGAAGACGGTTGGGACGTTGTGGGTGCCGCGGTGCACGAAGATGCGCGAGATGGCGCCCTGGATGTCCTCGGCGGCCACGGGGCCCACGGTGCCCAGCAGCGCGATCTCGGGGAGATCCCAGACCCGGGGGTGGGAGGTGGTGGCCTGCGGCAGCGAGTAGTAGTGGAGCGCGTCGGCGAGGTGGCTGGCCACGTTGATGACGCGCATCGTGGCGGGCTCGACCCCGGCGAAGGCCAGCGCGCTCGAGCCGGGCAGCAGGTCGGGCTCGCCCACGGTGGGCTCGGGCGGGCTCACGTCGAGGGCGAAGGGCTCGCCGTAGGCCATGCCGACCAGGCGCGGGGTGACCCGGTAGCGCGCCCCGGGCACGCGGAAGCCCTCCGACAGCAGGGTGGGGGCGTTGGTGTCGAAGGCCACGTCGTACTGCAGCACCTCGCCGTGCAGCATGCGCCCGGCCTCGGAGAGCGCGTCCAGCACGCGATCGGCTGGGAGGTCCAGCGCGAGGTCCAGGTCGCGCAGCGTGCGATCGTCCCCGATGCGCAGGTCCACGGCGCGGCTCCCCCGCAGGAGGGCCCGGTCGCCCAGCGTGGCGAAGACGCGCGCCAGGAAGCGATCCATCAGCACGACCTGACGGACGTGCTCCGGCGTGCGGCGCTGCCGGTTGGCCTCCTCCCGCAGGCGCTGGGTGAGGGTGGCCTTGAAGATCGTGGGGGTGGCGTAGAACGGCCTCATGTAGGGCTCCCCGGGTGCGGGAGGTTAGCAGATCCTCCCGCACAGCACCAGACGGGCCCCCAAGAGCGGCCTTATTCCTTCTCGCGCGGCCCGCGGATGACGGAGCGCATGTTCCCCGCGAGGATCTTCTTGCGCAGGCGGATGGACTTCGGCGTGATCTCGACGAGCTCGTCCTCGGCGATGAACTCCAGCGCCTTCTCCAGCGTCATGCGCACGGGGGGCACCAGCACCAGCTTCTCGTCGGCGCCGGCCGAGCGGAAGTTGGTGAGCTGCTTGGCGCGCACGACGTTGATGTTGAGGTCGTTCTCGCGGCTGTTCTCGCCCACGATCATGCCCTCGTAGACCGTCTCGCCGTTGCCCACGAAGAGCTTGCCGCGGTCCTGGAGGTTGTAGAGGGCGTAGGCGGTGGTCTGGCCGGAGCGGTCGGCGACCAGCGAGCCGTTGAGCCGGTAGGGGATGTAGCCGGCGAAGGCGTCCCAGCCGGAGAACAGCGTGTGGAAGAGGCCCTGACCGCGGGTGTCGTTCAGGAACTCGCCGCGGAAGCCGATGAGCCCGCGGCTGGGCACGCGGAACTCCACGCGCACGCGCCCGGAGCCGGTGGACTTCATCTCCGTCATGCGGCCCTTGCGCAGCGCCATGCGGGCCGTGACCACGCCCATGAACTCCTCGGGGTAGTCCAGCAGCGCGATCTCGTAGGGCTCCAGCTTCTTGCCGTCCTCCTCGCGCATGAGCACCTCGGGCTTGCTCACGCACATCTCGAAGCCCTCGCGGCGCATCTGCTCGATCAGGATGCCGATCTGCAGCTCGCCGCGGCCGAAGACGCGGATGGCCTCGGCGGTGCTGGCGGGGTCGATGCGCAGCGCCACGTTGTGCTCGAGCTCCTCGTCGAGGCGCTCGCGGATCTGGCGGGCCGTGACGTAGCTGCCCTCCTGGCCCGACAGCGGGCTCGAGTTGGCCATGAAGGTCACGCCGATGGTCGGCTCCTCGATCTGGATGCGCGGCAGCGGCTTCGGGTTGAGCGGGTCGGTGACGGTGTCCCCGATGGTCAGCTCGGCGATGCCGGCGATGGCGACGATCTCGCCCGCGTGCGCGCTCTCCGTCTCGGTGCGCTTGAGGCCCTCGTAGTTGTAGAGCTGGACCACGCGGGTGTTGCGGGTGCTGCTCTCGCCGACCACCGCGATGGTCTGGCTGCGCTTGATGGTGCCGTTGATGATGCGGCCGATGGAGAGCCGGCCCACGTAGGCGTCGTGGTCGAGCTGCGTGACCAGGATCTGGAGCGTGGCGTCCACCTCGCCCCGGGGCGCCGGGATGTGCTGCACGATGCTCTCGAAGAGGGGCTGGAGCGTGCCGGGCTCCAGGCGGTTCTCCGTGTGGGCGTAGCCCTCGCGCGCGCAGGCGTAGAGCACGGGGAACTCGATCTGCTGGTCGGTGGCGCCGAGATCGATGAAGAGGTCGTAGATCTCGTTCATGACCTCCGGCACGCGGGCGTCGGGCCGGTCGATCTTGTTGATCACCACGATGATGGTGAGCCCCGCCTCCAGCGCCTTGCCCAGCACGAAGCGGGTCTGAGGCAGCGGGCCCTCGCTGGCGTCCACCAGCAGCAGCGCCCCGTCCACCATCTTCAGCACGCGCTCCACCTCGGCGCCGAAGTCGGCGTGTCCCGGGGTGTCGACGATGTTGATCTTGTAGCCGCCGTAGCGGATGGAGGTGGTCTTGGACAGGATCGTGATGCCGCGCTCGCGCTCCAGATCCATGGAGTCCATCACGCGCTCCTGCAGCACCTCGCCGACCCGGAAGGTGCCGGCCTGGCGGAGCATGTGGTCAACCAGCGTGGTCTTGCCGTGGTCGACGTGGGCGATGATGGCGATGTTGCGGAGGGCGGCGGTGCCGGTGGGGCTGGCGGACGACATCGGAGGGCCTCAGGTGCTCGTCAGAAGGGCCCCCCGCTTAGCCTGCCGACGCCGCTTCGGCGAGGACTCGGCGCGTTTCAGTTGAAGATGAAGGGGTAGGTCATCGAGACCGCGTCCCCCTCGAAGGGCGGGAACTGGATGGACTTCAGCGAGCTGGACAGGCAGGAGTCCAGGGCCGAGCCCGCCAGGTCGCCGCCCTTGATGGCCGCGCTGTTCACCTTGCCCGTGGGCATGACGGTGAGCTTGACGTCCACGCGGGCGGGCAGCGCGCCGGATCGCGACTTCTCCTCGGCGAAGCAACGCTTCACGCCGGAGTTCGTGCGGATCATCGTGTCCACCACCGAGGGCTGGAGCCCCGTCTTGGCCGAGCTGCTGCTGCTGGAGCTGGAGGTCGTGGCCGGCTTGGAGGCCGTGGTCGAGCTGGAGCTGGAGGTCGTGGCCGGCTTGGATGCCGTGGTGCTGGGCGTGGACGTGGTGGCGGGCTTGGAGCTGGTCGTGCTGGGCGTCGCCGTGGTCGTGGCGGGCTTGGAGGCCGTGGAGCTCGCGCTGGGGGTGGTGGTCGTGGTCTTCGCCGTGGTGCTGGGCGTGGCCGTGGTGGTGGGCTTCGCCGCGGCGGTGGCGGTCGGGGTGGTCGTCGTTGCCGGGGGCGTGGTCGCGGCGGCGGCCGGGGGCGTGGTCGTCGCGGCCGGGGCCGTGGTCGCGGTGGCGGCCGGCGCGGGCTCGGCGGTCCCCGACTTCAGCAGGGCCTCCACGGCGGGATCGACGGCCTCGGCGGGCGGGGTGGCCTCGGCGGGCGGGGTGGCCTCGACCGGGGGCGTCGCCTCCGCGGTGGCCTCTGGCGTCGCCGGTGGTGTCGCCGGCGGTGTCTCGGCCTCGGGCTTCGGCGCGGGGAGGGTGGGCACGCTCATGCCCTGGGTCAGGGTGGCGAGCAGGGAGGGGCCGTCGCCCGTGGGCACGACCACGAAGGCGATGCCCGCGGCCAGGACCGCGCCCATCACCGACAGGAACAGGGAGATGACGACGCTGGCGGCCTTGCGCCCGCGGTTGCTGGTGGCGACCACCAGGAAGGAGGCGAAGCCGCCGAAGAGGGCGACCAGCAGGCCGAGGAAGCGGATCCCGGCGTCCCCGCGGGCGTTGAAGGCGAGGATGAGCGCGCCGCCGATGGTCAGGAGCGAGCCCATCAGCACCAGGGTGAGGTCGCCGCTGGGGTCGTGGTGGCGCTGGCGCTGCTTGGAGCCCTCCGCCATCTGCACCGCGTCCGTCACCGGGGTCGGCACGCCGTAGAGCGTGGGCTGGGTGGTGGTGCCGGGCTCCTTGAGCTGGGCCGCCTGGGGCGGGCGGGCGGCGGCGGGGGCGGGCGCGGGCGGGCGCTGCGCGCGACCGGCGAGGTTGGTCGGCGGCGGGGCCTGCGCGGCCGGGGCCGCGGGCGGCATGGGGCTGGCCATGGGCGGGGGCGGGGACAGCGCTGGGGCGACGACGGGCCGCGGCTCGTCGGGGGCCTGGGTGGGCTCCTCGGCCGTGGGCAGGTCCTGCTCCAGCTCGGCCTCGGCGTCCAGATCCTCGGAGAGATCCTCGCTGTCCGGCACCACGGCCACCTGCGGCGTGAGCACAGCGGGGGCGTCGGTGTGCTCGTGGGCGTCGGTGACCTCCGGGCCCTCCACCGGATCGACGCGCGCCGTCTGGGCCTCCATGGCGGCGGCCTGCTCCTTGGCGCGGCGCTCCACGTCGGCCAGGCTGGTCACCAGGGTGCGCTCCTCCTCCTGCTCGCCCGGGGCGGCATGCGCGCTCGGGCGGGGCGGGGCGGCGTGGGCCATGCGGATCACCATCATGTGGCCGCACTTTCGACAGGTGGCGCGATTGACCTCCTTGACCAGCTTGCTGTCAGGGATCTTGTAGGTCGTGCCGCAGTTTTCGCAGAGAACGCGCATCTTCTGTCCCCAGAGCGTGCCGAGAGATGGCCGATCTAACGGTTCTCCTTGACGTAGTGCCCCGCTCCGCGCCTGTCAATCAGCCGGGCCCGCGCTGGAGCCGCTCGAACCGGCTCTCAGCGGGAGGCAGTCTCGACCGCGCCCGGCGCCTTCCAGCGTCCAGACGATGTAGTCGGCGCTCGCGTGCAGCGGGGTGCCCAGACATCTGTTCAGATTCTCCAGGCTCTCCGCCGGGACCTTCATCTGCCTCGGCAGCAGGGCGACCCAGCGGTAGCCGTCGGCCAGGAGGCGCTCGCGGTCGGCGGCGCGCCAGCCCCCGTCGCGCAGCAGGCGGAGCACGGACTGGTGGTGCTCCTCGGCCTCGGGCGAGCCGCGCAGGCCCATGATCGTGCCGGCGACGGGGCGGCCGTGCAGGGTCTGGGCCAGGGCGGTCAGATCGCGCCAGCCGCCGGGGGGAGGCTCGCCGGTGGTGGTGCGGGGGAGCTCGAAGAGCGCGCCCTCGCCCTGGAGGGCGGCGTAGTCGGCGGCGGGGGGCATGGGGCTCGCGTGCAGGGGCCAGGCCAGGGGGGCCAGCAGCAGGGCGTCTCCGAGGATCAGCGCCGCGATCAGGGCGGCGCGCGGGGGGCTGCGGCCGAGGGTGGCCACCAGGGGAGCGAGCAGGGCGCCGGCCACGGCCCCGGCCCGGTACCAGCGCGTGAGGCGCCCGAGGAAGGGCACGGCCAGGGTGAGCAGGCCGGCGGGCCCGAGCAGGGGGCGCCCGCCCAGGCGCAGGGCCTCCCCGCCCAGGTAGAGGTGAGGTCCCAGCGAGAGGATCGCGAAGCCCAGGGCGCCCGCCAGCCAGGGCCAGCGCCGCCGGTCCGCCCGCACCGCCAGCGCCGCCGCCACCAGAGCGACGATACCGAGGTAGGCCGTGTGGGAGACGGGGGCCTCTCCCCCGGTGAGCGGGCCGGGCAGCCAGGGGTCCAGCAGATCGGCCCCGGTCTGCACGCCGCCCCGGAAGATCTCGGGGTTCTCCACCACCCGCGGCAGGCCCGCCCGCAGCCCCGAGCCGGGCAGGGTGGGGTCGCGCATCGTGAGGATGGCGCGGGCCAGCGGCAGGACCATCAGGACCCCCGCCCCCGCCGCGCTCAGGAGCCGACGCAGGGTCTCCCGGAGGCGCGCGCGATCCGCCCTGGTCCGCAGCAGCAGGCCCAGCCCGACGACCAGATCCAGCGCGCTGGCGAAGAGGCCGTTGTAGGGGCCGCCATACCAGGCCAGCGCCAGCGCCGCCCCGGCCAGCAGCCCGCGCGCCACCCCACCCCGCTCCACGAAGGAGAGCAGCAGGGCGAGCTGGAGCCCGACCCAGCCCACGGCGAAGCCCTCCGTCTGCCCGTCGGCGGCGTTGGCCAGGAGCGTGGGGCAGGCCATGGCCACCAGCGCGCCCAGCCAGGCGGGCCCCCCGAGCCGTCGGGTCAGGAGCGCCCCGCCGAGGCCCTGGAGCGAGAGGCCCAGGTACAACACCAGGTTGTACCCGCCCGCCGGGCCGCCGAGGGCCTGGCCGAGGGCGAAGGCGGGGAGGTTCGCCGGGTCCACCAGGACCAGCTCGACCCCCTCGGGCCAGCCCAGCAGGCTCGTGCGCAGGAGCAGCGGCGTGCCCTCGCGCAGCGCGGCCCACAGGCCCCAGATGTGGGTGGCGGCCTCCTGGTCGGGCGCGGCCAGCACCTGCTGACCGAAGACCACGGGCAGCGGCCACAGCAGCAGCGCCGGCAGCAGGACCAGCGTGAGCCCCAGCGCCAGCCCCTCCCGGGCGCGCCAGGGCTCAGCGCCGCCGCTGCTCACCGGAGGGCGGGTCGGGCGGCGGGGCCGGGGTCGGGGTGATGGGGTGGGCCACCGGGGTCGGGGCCGGGGAGAGCGGGCCGCGCGTGGCCTGATCGGTGTGGATGCCCGCCGCGCGCGCGATCCGGTCCAGGCTGGCTCCGAGCGTGTGCCGAAGGCTCATGGGGCTGCTCGTACCACGGGATGCCCCGCGCGCCAATCGCCCTGGGGTAGGCTTGGCCCGATGCGCGCGCTCCTGCTGCTCGGACTGCTGGGCTCCTGCGCCCGGCCCGCCCCGGTGGATCCGGCCCGGCGAGACGCCGTGCTGGCCGCGCTCGCCTTCCCTGGACAGGCGCCCGCCCTGGAGCCCCGCTGGTCCGCGCCGCAGCCCCTGAGCGGCGATGGGCGGAGCTGGACGGTGCAGGTGGGGAGCTACGCGGTGCGCGAGGGGCTCCGGGCCCCGGCCCTGCTCCTGCTGCCCCAGGGCCCCTGGGAGGCCGGGGTGGTGGTGGCGCACGGCCACTACGGGGAGGGGAAGAACAGCGCGGAGGCGCAGGACGTGGCGCATCACCTGGCGGCGGCGGGGGCGGCGGCGCTGGTGGTGGACACGCCGGGGGTGGAGGAGTGGGACCTGCCGGGGCGGCGCATCCACCTGGCCGAGGGCGCCCACGGCCGCGCGCTCCTGGCGGCGGGGGGCACGAGCGCGCTCGCCCTGCAGGTGGAGATCCTGAGGCGCGGGGTGGACCTGCTCGCGTCGCTGGGGGCGAGCCGGATCGCGGCGACGGGGGCCTCGGGCGGGGCCGTGCAGAGCTTCTGGCTGGCCCTGGCCGAGCCGCGGGTGGCGGGGGTGGCCCTGGCCTCGACCCCGCCCATCCCGCGAGAGGCTCGCCCGGGGGGCTGCGCCTGCGACCTGCTCCCCGGCTTCCCTGGCCCGGATCCTGGGATCCTGGCGATGCTGGACCGCCCGAGCCTGTGGATGTCCGAGCTGCCCCAGGCGCGCCCCGAGGGCCTGCCGCCCAGCGCGGACTTCGAGGTGCTGGAGGGCCCGCACAGCTACAACCCGGAGATGATCGCGCGGGCCCTGGGCTGGATGCGCGCTGAGCTCGAGCTCCCGCTGGATCCGGTGACGCTGGACCCCGTGCCCCACGTCCAGCGCCACACCGGCGGCCCGGCGGAGGGGCCCTGGCGCAGCCTGGGCGAGCTGGACCTCCACCCGACCCGCCGCTGGGAGCCGGCCGCCCGGCCGGGGCCCCCGAGCGAGGAGCGCTGTGAAGGGGAGGGGACGGCCGTGCTGGTGGTGGGGCCGGCGCGGGGGGCGGAGGAGGCGCTGCGCGCGCTCGGGCTCCGATCCTGCGCGCTGAGCCTGCTGGACGAGGACGAGGCGGGGCAGGACGAGGCGCTGGCGCGGGGGGAGGTCTACGCCGAGCGCCTGGCGGGGACCTTGCAGACGGCGGCGGCGCGTCGGGGGGCGCGCGGGGTGTGGGCGGCGCGGGCCTGGGCCCTGCCGGCGGCGGGGGCGGGGCTGCCCTTCGTGGTGCAGGATCCCGTCTCCAGCCTGTCGTTTCTAGATCAAAACATCGACCCTCCATGGATTCACGTCCCGGGAGCCTGGTGGGGAGGGATGGACGGGCCGCTGGGTCGGGCCCTCGCGCGGGGGGAGGATCCCCTGGCGCTGGCCCGCGCGCTGGCCGAGGGCCTGAGTCTCGAGGCGGAAGCTCCCTGAAAGTTTCCCTTCGGGTCGCCTGTGGTAGGGTCGGCGCTCCTCTCGAGACAGGAGCATTCATGGATCCCAAGGCGATAATGAGCTCGCTCAGCGAGTCGGTGGTGAGCGTTGGCGGGCGCGTGCTGGGGGCGATCCTGCTCTGGATCGTCGGTCGGTGGCTGATCTCGCTGATCAAGCGGATGGTCGGCGCCGGCATGCAGCGGCAGAGCGTGGATCCCACGCTGGTCCGCTACGCCGACTCGGCCCTGGGCATCCTGCTGAACGTGCTGCTGGTCATCGCGGTGCTCGGCAATTTCGGCGTGGAGACGACGACCTTCGCCGGGCTGCTGGCGGCGGCGGGCGTGGCCATCGGGATGGCTTGGAGCGGGCTGCTGTCCAACTTCGCGGCCGGCGCCTTCATGGTGGTGCTGCGGCCCTTCAAGGTGGGCGACTTCGTGACGGCGGGCGGCGTGACGGGCACGGTGGAGTCGCTCGGGCTCTTCGTCACGACCATCAACACCATGGACAACGTCAAGACCTTCGTTGGGAACAACGCCATCTTCGCCGGGACGATCCAGAACTTCTCGGCCAACCCCGTGCGCCGCGTGGACCTGCTCTGCCAGCTCGACGGCAGCGCCGACCACCGCGAGGCGGTGCGCCTGCTCCAGGGCGCGCTGGCCGCGATCCCCAACGTGGCGAAGACGCCGGCCCCTGAGGTGACGATCCTGGAGTTCAACCTCGTCGGCCCGGTGCTGGCCGTGCGCCCCTACACGCACACCGACCACTACTGGCAGGTGTACTTCGACGCGAACAACGCCATCCGCGAGACCCTGGGCGCCGCGGGCTTCCCCGCCCCCACGCCCACGCAGCGCTACATCGATCTCAAGGTCGGCTGAGCGCGCTCAGGGAGCCTGGCCCGGCTGACGCAGGGACAGGCTCCCGTCGGGCTCGTAGGACTGCTGGCAGACCTGGCCGCCGCCCGAGCGCTGGCTCTGGACCATGAAGGGCCAGGGGGCGAGGCCGCCGTTGAAGTCCACCCAGGTCCGGGCGAGGGTCTCGCAGGGCACGGGGGTGGCGAGCATCCCGGTCTGACAGATGATCGCGGTGATGCCCTCGCCTTCGGGCATGGCCTTGTCCGGGGCGATGACATCGACCATGGCGCTGCCGTCCAGGATCATGGCCGTCTCGCAGCCCGTCGCCCTCAGCGCCTCGGCGCCAGGGCCGCTCATGCTCTGCTGCAGGACGTCCACGCCCTTGGATGCGCGGTCCACGATCTCCCGCCCCTCCGGCGTGCGGCTCCACTGCCAGAAGAGGACGGCCGCCACCACCCCGACCAGCAGGATCAGCGCCCAGACGCCGAGGACCACCGCGAGGCAGCCGCGCACCAGCTTGCGGTTGCGCTCCGCGTTCGGTGAGACCTCCTCGGGCATGCTCAGGCTCCCTCGCCCAGGGCGAGGTCCACGCGGGCGTCGGCCACGATGGTCTCAGGGCTGGCGCCCTCGGTCACCACGCGGCGCAGGGCGGGCAGGAAGTCCGCGGCGGTCTTGACGGCGGTGCGGAAGGCGGCGCGCACGTCCTCGGCGCGCAGCGGGCGGTCCGGGAAGATGGGCAGGGCGAGCCGGTAATAGGGCGTGCCCGCGTCATGGTTGTACCCGAAGCCGGGCAGCAGCAGGGCGTGGTTCAGGCGCGCCAGGGACGACTCGAAGGCCGGGAGCCGGTCGTCCGGGACCTTCAGCGGCAGCGACTGGACGAGCTGCACCACGTTCTGCTCGCTCTGCCAGCGGATGACGAGCACGCCGCGCAGCTCGCCGCGCCCCGTGGGGATGGTCACGGCCCGCTCGCCCGGGTCCGCCTGATGGAGCACACCATCCCTGGCCAGAAGCTCCAGCAGCTCCTCATAGCGCGTGATCGCGTTCTGCACAGGATCCTCCGTCACTCTGCCGCGGTGGTCGCGTGGATGTAGGTCCGCTCCTTGAAGCGGATCGCCATCGGCACAAAGAGGACGGACGCCCCGGCCATGATGGCGCTGAAGAACAGATAATAATCCGCTCCGGCCAGCCTGGTGCTGCCGTCGGGGAGCTGGATGAAGTGGTTCACCAGCGCGGTGAACAGGTTCCCGGCCGCCACGCTGCACCAGTACAGGCCCATCACCAGGGACTTCATGCTGACCGGGGCCTGGGTGTAGGCGAACTCCAGGCAGGTCACGCTGACCAGGATCTCGGCGGCGGTGATGGTGACGTAGGCCAGGAGCTGCCAGCCGATGCTGGGGTGCCCGCCGGCCTGGATCTGCTGCTCCACCCATGCGGCGATGAGGAAGCTCGGCACCGTCAGGAAGAGCCCCACGCCGATCTTGCGCAGCGGCGTGACCCGGGAGAGGCGGCCCGCCAGCGGGTAGACGCCGTAGGAGAACAGCGGGACGAAGAGCAGGATGAGGATGGGGTTGACCGCGCCGATCTGGGCCGGCAGCCAGGTCACGCCCAGGAAGTCCCGGTTCATGTGCTCGGCCTGGAGCACCCAGGTGGAGCCCGTCTGGTCGTAGAGCGACCAGAAGACGGCCACGAAGGCGTAGAGCGGCAGCAGCCTGGCGATGGCCTTGAGGCCCTCGGGCTGGAAGCTCTCCTGGACGAAGCGGCGGCCCGCGGGCGGGATGTGGGCGTAGCGGTGGCGCCCGAGCCAGAAGATCAGCGTGGCCAGCCCCATCAGCGCGCCCGGGATCCCGAAGGCCCACGCGGGGCCGTGGTCCTCCAGCACGCGGGGCGTGATCAGGTAGGCCAGCGCGGCGCCCACGTTGATCGAGACGTAGAACCAGCCGAAGACGCGCTCCATCAGGTGCTGGTTGCGCTCGCCGAACTGGTCGCCGACGTGCGCGGACACGCAGGGCTTGATGCCGCCCGCGCCCAAGGCGATGAGCGTGAGCCCGACCAGCAGCCCGGCCCGCGTGTGGTCCAGCGCCAGGGCCGCGTGCCCCACGCAGTAGAGCAGGGAGATGCGCATGATCGTGGCGTACTTCCCCCACAGCCCGTCGGAGATGAAGGCTCCGACGAGGGGGAAGAAGTAGGTGGCCGACATGAAGAGGTGGGCCCACTCCGTGGCCTCCGGCTTCGACATGCGATCGGCGTTGCCGGCCGCGTCCGCCAGGTACTGCGTCATGAAGACCACCAGGATGGACTTCATGCCGTAGAAGCTGTAGCGCTCGGCGGCCTCGTTCCCCACGATGAAGGGGATGCCCGGCGGCATCTTCGTGGTCGCCAGCGGTGCGGTGCGAAAGGCCATCCCTCTCCCTCGGCGGTGCCCATAACCCTCGCGCGGGTGGCGGGGGCTTCCTCGGGCGCGTCGCATAGGGTACAACAGCACTGCATGAGCGGTCTGTCTCGCGTCCGATTCCAGCGCCTCGTGGCCCTGAACCTCTTCGCCGGGATGCCCGAGCCGGATCTGGTGCTGGTCGCGGAGACCGGTCGCTGGGAGACTTTCACGCCTGGACAGGTCGTGATGCGCGAGGGGGAGGAGGGCAGCGACATGCTGGTCGTCACCTCCGGTCGCTTCACGGTGTCCGTGGGGCAGGGCGCCGCGCGCGTGGCGCTGGCGGAGGTCGGGCCGGGCGAGCTGCTCGGGGAGGCCGCCCTCTTCCGGCGGGCCGTGAGCCGCTCGGCGGACGTCGTCGCCGCGGTGGAGAGCGAGGCCATCCGGCTCTCCAACGGCGACCTGGAGGCGCTGGCGCGGGTGGGCAACGGGCTCCCGCGCGCCGTGGAGGAGCTGGTGCTGGACACGCTCACGCGGCGCATCCTGGCCAGCCGCGAGCTCGTGACCCGGATGCTGGAGAAGGAGGAGGCTCCCTCCGGGGGCTTCTTCTCTCGCCTGAAAGGGCTGGTCGGCGGATGAGCGCTCGCATGGATCCCATCCGCGCGCTGGAGCGCTCCCCCTACTTCAAGGGCCTGCCGGTCCAGACCCTGCACGCCCTGTCGATGTTCGCGGACGAGCGCGCCTTCCGCGCGGGGGAGAGCGTGCTGACCCGGGGGACGAACCCCGACGCCATCCTGGTGCTCTACACGGGAGAGCTGGCCGCGGAGGGGGCGAACGGCGACGTCCTGGGACCGGGGGCCCTGGTCGGGCACCTGGACCTGATCGCCGGGCAGCCGCTCCGCGTCAGCTTCGTCGCCCGCGGGCCCGGCCTGGCCCTGAGCTTCGGGGCGGAGGGGGTCCTGCGCCTGATGGAGGATCGCGGCGTGACCGGCTCGGCTTTCCGGCGGGCCATCATCATGTCGCTCTCCGACCAGCTCCGGGGGGCCAATCAGGCGATCGCGGCCTATGTGGCGGCGAACCCGCAGGCGGCGAAGCCGAGCCGCGGCTTCCTGTCCGAGCTCTCCGGGCTGCTCTCCGGCACGCGGGCGCCCGAGGCGCGCAAAAAGTAGCGGGGCGCCTCGCGCCGGGGCAAAGTGTGGGGTCGGAGGCCCCCCCGTGTCCTCGGTCCCCCTCGCGCCAGGTGATCGCTGCCCGGAGCTGCAGGCTCAGCCGGTCTTCGGCCTGCCCGTGACCCTGCCGGGGCGAGGACCCGCGGCCCTGGTCTTCGTGCGCCCGCTCTCGAGCCCGCTGGGGCGCCTGGCCCTCCAGGAGCTGCAGGCGGCCTGGCCCGCGCTGGACCGCGCGGGGGTGCGGGTGGTGGCCTTCTCGCGCGCCGAGCCCCGCGAGGCCCTCGACTTCGTCCCGCGCCATCACCTGCTCTACCCGCTCGTGCTCGACCCCGAGGGAGAGACCGCGCGGGCCTTCGGCGTCCTCCCGGACGAGGGCCTTCGCGCCACGCTGGGCGCGCTGGGGCCGGCGCTGGTGAAGCGCGGCCTCGGGGCGTTCTCGCTCGGGCGCGGGCACCTCGGCCTCCCGCGGACCGACCGCGCCGCCGCCCTGCTGACGGGGGCCGACGGGCGGGTGGTCTGGAGCCAGTACGCGCGCTCGATCCTGGAGGGCCCCGATCTCGGGGGGCTGCTCGAGGCCGTGGGGCGCCTCCCGTGAGCGGCGCCCTCCTGCTGGGGCTCCTGGCCTGCGAGCGCGGGGAGCTGCGCGCGAGCCTGCCGGACGGGGCGGTGGCCCTGGTCACCCTGGAGAGCGGGGTCACGGCCACGGTCTACGTCGAGATCCATCGCGAGCGCCCGGGGCCGCAGGTGCGCGCCGCCCTCGGCCGCTACGAGATCGCCCCCGAGCTCCCCAGCGCCACGCTGGCCCCCGACGAGAGCACCCACCACGACGGCCCCGGCGCGGGCTTCCACCTGCGGCGCCGCGAGGACCGCCTGGAGCTGCTCCGACCCCGCGGGGACGAGGCCCGCTGGCTGCCCGTGCTCAAGGGCGTGCGCCGCCTGGAGCGGGTGCGCTGGATCAACACCGCCCGCCTCTCCTCGCGCGATCTTCGCACCCTGGACACCCGCCTCAAGGAGGTGATCCCCCTGGACATCCTGCCGGGAGAGGCCGCCGTGGACGGGGATCTCTCGGAGTGGGAGGGGGCGGCGGCGCGCCCGGTGGAGCGCTCGAGCCAGGTGCTGGCGGGGATGCCCTCCTGGTCCGGCCCGCGCGACGCCTCCTTCGGGCTCGCCGCGCGCGAGACCCCCGAGGGGGTGGTGCTGGCGGTGCGCATCCGCGACGACCGCCACGTTCCCGGCGAGGATCGCCTGGAGATCCTCACCAGCAGCCAGGTCATCCGCCTGCCGCTCCCGGCGAGCGCGCGCGCCATCGAGGGGGGAGCCTGGACCGCCGCCTTCTCTGAGCCCGACTGGCTCGGGCAGGGCCTGGAGCTCCGCCTGGAGGGCACCACCGCCGCCGCCCTGCTCCGCGCGCCGCCCGTCGTGCAGCTCGTGGACCTCGATCCGGGGGAGGAGGAGGCGCGCCTGGGATCCGCCTCCAACCCGGCGCTCAGCGGGCTCGCCGCCGCGGAGTGAGCGGCCTGATTGAACGTTCAATCAATGGCCGGCGGCCCTCGGCGCGACCAGCAGCACGATGACGGCGGTGATCGCGTACAGCACGCAGGTGAGCAGGATCCCGCGGTCCTTCAGCAGGATCTCGTCGGGCGCGCCGGACTCCGCGCGCACGCTCACCAGGTAGATGTAGCGGAAGATCCCGTAGAGCACGTAAGGCAGGGTCACCAGCAGCCAGGGCGTGGGGCTGGCCAGCACGGTGTAGAGCGCGTAGCTGACGATGGCGCCGCTGGTGGTGATGGCCTGGAACTCGATGACCAGGGCCTCGCTGTACTCGGCGAGGTTCTTGCGGTGCCCGCCCGCGTCGGAGGCCAGCAGCATGAGCTCGCCCCGGCGCTTGTTGAAGCCGAGGAAGAGCGAGAAGAAGGCCGTGCACGTCAGCAGCCAGGGGCTGATGGAGACGTCGATGGCCACCGCGCCCGCCGCCGCCCGCCAGAGGAAGCCGGCGGAGATGAACATCACGTCCAGGATGACGTGGTTCTTGAAGTAGAGCGAGTATGAGAGCGTGGTGCCCAGGTAGAGCAGCGTGACCGCGAGGAAGGCCGGGGAGACCGACCAGGCCAGCGCGCAGCCGATGGCCAGCGCGGCGCCCATCTCGGCCCAGGCCAGCGTGACCGGGAGGCGACCGGCGGCGATGGGGCGCTTGCGCTTGCTCGGGTGCAGGCGGTCGGCCTCACGGTCGCGGATGTCGTTGAACAGGTAGCCGCTGCTGGACATGAAGCAGAAGGCCCAGAAGGCCTCGATGGCCTTGACCCAGGGCTCCCACTCCGTGAAGTGCATGGAGAAGAAGATGGCCACGAAGAGCAGCCCGTTCTTCGTCCATTGCTTCGGCCTCAGGGCCTCGAGGGCGGCGCGCAGCACGCCGAGGGTCGTCCGGGGCTTCTCTGGCGTAGGGTCCACGTCGTTCAGGGCTCGCTCGGTGGGTGTGCGCTGGTCGGCGCGGACGGCTCCGAGAGCGGGGTCGTCGCGGCGTCTCGACCGTATCGCACGCCCGCGAAGAAGCCCACCGAGCCCGCGACAAGAGATAGCAAGATCGCGCACACCGCCAGCAGCAGCGGCCAGGGTCGGGCCAGCGGGGGCAGGAGGGCCTCGGCCTCGGCGGCGGCGGGCGGGGCCTCGGCGGGCTCGACCCGGGGGGAGCGGCGGGGAGGCTCCTCGACGACCGGGGGCGCGGCCTGGGCCGGGGCGGGCGTGGGCGCGGCTGGCGCCGGCGAGGGCGAGGTGGGGGGCTGGCTGGAGCCCTCCTCCCCCGGCTTGCGGATGACCGTGGCGGCCTCTCCGAAGCCGGCGGCGTCCTCTCCGGGCGCGGGGGGCGGCGGGGCCAGCAGGCGCGCCAGCAGCTCGGCCAGGGCCTGGTTGGTCTGGAGCAGCCCGGCCCGGTGGGCGTAGCGGCCCAGCGCGTCCTTCATCTCCGTGGCCGAGGGGTAGCGGCGCGCCGGGTCCACCTCCAGCGTGCGGGCCAGGATGACCTCCAGGTCCACCGGCAGGTCGGGGCGCACCACGCGCAGGGGCTCGTAGCGGCCCTCGCGGATGGCGACGATGGTGTCCGTCTCGCGCGCCCGGCTGAAGGGGTTGCGGCCCGTCAGCATCTCGTAGAAGAGCACGCCCATGCTGAACAGGTCGCTGCGGGCGTCCACGGGCTTGCCGCTGGCCTGCTCCGGGCTCAGGTAGTCGAAGCGCCCCTTCACCACCCCGGACAGCGTCTCCATCGCCTTGACGCTGGCCTTGGCGATGCCGAAGTCGGTCAGCTTCACCTGGCCCTGCATGCTCAGCAGCACGTTGCCGGGCGTGACGTCGCGGTGGACGATCTGGAGGGGGACGGGCTGGCCGTCCTTGTGGACCTGGCGGTTGTGGGCGTACTCCAGGCCCTTCAGCACCTCCATGGCGATGAAGACGGCCTGGCCCACGGGCAGGGGCTTGCCCCGCTCGCGACAGACCTGGAGCAGGCGGCCGAGATCGGGGCCGTCCACGTACTCCATGGCGATGTAGGTGGTGCCGTCCACGGCGCCGAGATCGAGGATCTGCACCACGTTGGCGTGGCTCAGCAGGCCGGCGATCTTGGCCTCGTCCACCAGCATCGCCACGAAGTCGGGGTGGCTGGAGAGGTGGGGCAGGATGCGCTTGATGGCGAAGGTGCGCTGGAAGCCGCCGGGCCCGTCCAGGCGCGCCTTGTAGAGCTCCGCCATCCCGCCGACCGCGATCCGCCCCATCAGGCGGTATTTTCCGAAGGTAGTCGGCTGGGCTTCCATGAACTCCGGGACCCTCGCGACGGCGCGCGCGGACAGGAGTGTATCTCAACGCGCCGCCGAACACACCTGACGCGGCCTCAGGCCCCTACCAACCCTCCTCCCGGCCCAGCGAGCGGTAGAGGGTGTGGCCGATGTCGGTCGCGCGCGCGCGGAGCTGGCGGAGCACGGGGGTGGGGTTCTCGCGGCGGAGCTGCCGGCGGATGGCCTCGAGGTGCAGGGCGCCCAGGTAGAGGTGGACCCAGCGGCTCATGCGGGTCTCCTGGAGCAGGGGCTCGAACTCGCGATCGGGCACCGCCAGCGCCGCGCCCACCAGGAGTCGCCCGAAGAGCACGAGCTCGGCGAAGTCCGCGCGACCGGCGCGCTCGACCAGGGCCTCGCCCTCGCTGCGGGCCTCGTCGTAGCGACCGCTGACCAGGAGCAGGCGCCCGCGCTCGGCCGCGACGAGCTCACCGCTGTGGCCGGTGCGGCGCGAGGTCACGACGTGCAGCGCGCCGGGCAGGTCGCCGGAGAGCCAGAGCCAGCGCCCCATCGCGGCGGGCCAGTGGTCGTTGGTGGACTGCACGCCGCCGGCCTCGTAGGCGGAGATGGCCCGCTGGGCCTCGGCCGGGTCGGCCGCCTGGACGGCCGCCTCCAGCACCAGCGGCCAGATCTCGGCGGTGATCCGGCCCGACCCGAGCGACTGCCCGATGGTCATCGCCTCGTCCAGGAGCTGGCGCCCGCTGGCCCGGTTCCCGCCCTCGATGGCCAGGCGCGCCTGGTACATGGAGGCGTAGGCCAGGACCAGGGGATCGCCGTGAAGGGGCTGGATCTGCCGGCAGCGGGCCAGGCTGGCGGCGGCCTGGTCGCGCTGGCCCAGGAAGAGCTGGCCGGCGGCGAGGTTGGCCAGGAAGGCCCCCTGTCCGCGCGCCAGCCCGGCGCCCGCGCAGCGCTCGGCCATCTCCTCGCACAGGCGCGTGCCCTCGCGGGTGCGCCCGGCGTACAGGAGCGAGGCGGAGAGCGTGGTGGCGATCTCCACCTCCAGGCGAGAGAGCCGGGGGGAGCGCGGTCGGGGGACCACCGGGGGCAGGGGAGGGCCGGCGCCGGGCGGGGGCGTGCGCGCGCCGGCGGCGGAGGGCGGATCGGCCTCGTGATCGGCCACGCGCCAGGCGGCCTCCCGCGAGAGCACCAGGGCCTTGCGGCACTCGGTGAGCGACTCCTCCACCGCGTCGCGCTCGAGCTGGGCCAGCGCCACCTGCCGCAGCAGGTCCGCCGCCAGATCCGGGTAGGTCACGGCCGCCCAGCCCGCCCACTGGGTGCCGTGCTCGATGGCGGTCTTGAGCTCACCGTTGCGCGACTGCCAGATGACCTGGACCAGGGCGGAGAGGCCGTGCTGCTCCGGCGTGCGGGCCAGGGAACCTAGGTGATCTAGGGCGTCCCGGCGCACCGTGGACGGGCGGAGCTCCAGGGCGGCGCGCAGGCGGGCGAAGACCAGGAAGAAGTCGTCGGGCCCCGGGCGCCAGAGATCGTGGAGCTGCACCCAGCGCTCGGCCTCGCTGGGGTTGGCCTGCTCCATGGCCTGGCGGATGGCGCGGCGGAAGGAGCCGCCGTCGGGGGCGCGGGCTCGGACCCGGTGGACCACGCCGCGGAGCAGCCGATCCTCGACCGCGGGGAGGGCCTCCCAGGCGCGCGCAGCCTCCAGGTGGAGGAGGTCGGGCTCGACCTGGCGGGCGCGGGAGAGCCGCAGCGTGCCCTGGTCGGCGAAGGCCAGCCAGGTGTCCTCCCCGCCGCGCGCGCCCTGGAGCGTGACCCCGTAGTCCTCGGGCCGCACGGCCGTCAGATGGCCCGCCTCCCACAGCGCGTCCACCTCCGGGCTGAGCGCGCGGGCGACGGCGTAGGGGAAGGGCGCGTCGAGCACGGAGAGGCGGACCAGGCCGGGGGTGGGCTCGCGGCAGGGGCCGGAGACGCCGCGCATGCTGGCCAGCGCGCGCCAGCCGCGGCAGGCGGACTCCAGCGGGGTGCTGCCCGTGCCCAGCGGCAGGGTCATGTCGTCCGGGACCAGATCCTGGAGGGCCTCGTTCTCCCGCTCGGGGCTCCAGGCGGGCGGCGTGCGGGTGGGCAGTCCGGCGACCGGGCGCCGCGAGGTGCCCCACAGCAGGACCCGCTTCGGCAGGAGCCCGCAGAGGTGGCCGAGCACGGAGGCGGTGCCCGGGTCGGCCTCGTCGAGGTTCCACAGGACCACGGCCACAGGGGCCTCGCGCGCCAGCACGCGGGAGAGGGCGATGGCCAGGGCGTCCGGGCGCGGGGGATCGGCCAGGGGCTCCCACACGGGCACAGGGAGCTCCGGCCAGAGGGCCTGGAGCAGGGGGGCCTCGTCCCCGGCCAGGCGGCGGCGCTGCTCGGGCGCGCGGGCGATGAACAGGGCGGACAGCACGGCGCGGAGGGCGCCATAGGGCCGATCGGGCGCGCAGGCCCCGGCCACCGAGCGGTAGCCGCGGCGGTACCAGTGCCAGCGGGCCTCCTGCACCATGCGCGCCCGCCCCGAGCCCGGCGAGCCCACCACGGCCGCGCTCCCCTCCAGCAGCGCGCTCGCGTCGCCCGCGTAGCGCAGGGGCTCGGGCCAGGGCGCCGGGGGCAGGGTACGCCCGCTGGCCACGGCCTCCAGCACGCGCTCCGCCTCCTCGGCGCTGGGGCGCTCGTCCGGGTCCAGCGCGCAGAGCCCGTCCACGAGGTGGGCCAGGGCCAGCGGGACCTGGGGGCCCAGCTGCACCAGGCTGGGGCGCGCGCGCCCGGGCTGGGTGGCCGAGGCGGGGATCCCGCTCAGGGCCTCGTGCAGCATGACCCCGAGGGCGTAGCGGTCCACGCGCACGTCGTGGGGCAGGCCGACCCGCTGCTCCGGCGCCATGTAGGCGATGGTCCCGGCGAAATTGCCGCTCTCGTCCTGGCCGGCGCCGAAGCGCATCGCGCCGAAGTCCAGGATGGTCACCCGCCCGTCCTCGCCCACCATCACGTTGGCCGGCTTCAGATCGCGGTGAGCCAGCCCGAGCCGGTGCATCCCGGCCACGGCGTGGGCCACCCCCGCCCCCGCCCGGCAGAGGCGCACCACGCGCTCGGCCAGAGGCCCCGGCTCGCCCACGTAGCGGTCGAAGGGGAGGCCGCGGGCGACCTCCATCGTGAAGAAGACGTAGCCCTGGTCGGAGCCCACATCCAGGACGCGGATTACGGACGGGATCCGCAGCGTGCGCAGGCGCTCGAACTCGCGGCGGAGGCGCTGCTCCTGGGCGCCGTCCTCGCGGGGGCGGGCCTTCAGCGCCACCTCGCCGCCCTGGGTGTCCACCGCCAGCCACACGTCTCCGTCTCCGCCGCGCCCCAGTCGGCGCTGCAGTCGGTAGGCGCGGAGGCTGAGGCCAGGCTCGAGGGCTCGCACGGTTCAGTCGTCTATCAAATCCAGCCTGCCGCGACCATCTTTCGCGCGATCAAGGTGGACGCCGCCATCGTCGTGTACTGCGGGTTCACGCCGAGGCTGGTCGGGAACACGCTCGCGTCAGCCACGAAGAGGCCGGGGAGGCGGTGGAACTGCCCATCCGGGCCCACCACGCTGGTCTTCGGGTCCAGACCCGCCCGGCAGGTGCTCATCGGGTGGGCGGTGTACATCGAGAAGTGCTCGAGCGCGCGGGTGGCCAGGGCGGCCTCCAGGCTCTCCGCGCTCGCATGCTGGCCCACGCCGCGCACCGGCGCCAGCAGGCTCTTCGCGCCGCCGGCCAGCAGCACGCGCCCCACGGTGACCATGGACTTCTTGGCGCGCACCAGGTCATCCGGGTGGTAGTGGTAGGTCACGTCGGCGCGCCCGTCGGCCTTCGCCCGCACGCGCCCGACCCCCTTGTCGCTGACCAGCGTGATCACGCCGCAGAGGTGGGGCAGCATGCGCAGGCCCTCCTCCAGGCGAGGACCGACCATCCCCAGCGCCATCAGCGTGGCCTCGGGCGGCGCGGTGAAGGCGTGGGGCAGCGTGCCCGGCTCCTCGGGGACCTCGAACCAGGCGCCCTGGGTGGCCCCGCGCCAGAGGTAGATGGGCTCGTCGCAGAGGCCCAGCACGGCGCCGCCCGGGTGGACGTGCAGGCCCTCGCCCACCGGCCCGAGCCCGCCGGCCAGCCCACAGTGCCAGAGCAGGCGTGGCGTCCCGATGGCCCCGGCGCTCAGGATGACCCGCGGGGCGCGCACCTCGACGATCCCGCCCGCCTCGTGGGTGTCGGGGTCGAAGGCCTGGCCGCGCACGCCCACGGCCCTGCCCCCCTCCACCAGGACCTCCATGACCACCGTGTCGGCCTGGATGAGCGCGCCGCGGTCCACCGCGCGGGGCAGGAGCGTGAGGTTGACCGTGGCCTTCCCGTTGGCCGGGCAGCCGAAATTGCAGGCCCCGCAGCCCTTGCAGTCCGGCGTGTTCCGCGGAGCCAGCCCGCCCGGGTAGCCCAGCGCCGCCGCCCCGCGGGCGATGAGCCGGTTGTTCTCCCCCGCCACCTCGTCGCGCGCCGGCCCGATGCCCAGGAGCTTCGCCAGCTCGTCGTAGATCGGGTGCAGGCCCTGGCCCCCCCAGTCGGCGTCCTGGAGCACCTCGGTCCACTCCTCGAGGACGTGCTTCGGCGCGCGGAAGCTGAGGGCGGAGTTGATGAGCGAGCCGCCCCCCACCCCGCGCCCGGCGGCGATGGGGAAGAAGATGTCCCCGTGCGCCGTGAGCGTGCCCGCCTCCTGCATGTGATAGCGGGCCGTGTTCGCGTAGTTCGGCCGGAAGCGGCTCTTTGGCGGCCCCTCCTCCAGCACCACCACCCGCGCGCCCGCCTCGGCCAGCACCCGCGCCGCCGCGCTCCCGCCGGGCCCGGAGCCGACGATCACCACGTCCGCGCTCAGCCTCCGACCCGCCCCCACCTCCCGGAAGCCGTCCGCGTGCGGCGCGGGGAGGATGAGCCCGCTGGGCGCCGGGACGGCGAGGTTGGGGAGGCTCATCGGTAGTAGCCGCAGCGATAGAGGTGTTTCATCGGGCCGTCTACCTTGGGGTGCGTGGTCCAGCCCATGCCCAGGACGATGGCGACCGAGGTGATGGCCAGGTGGATCTCGCTGACGTCGTGATCGAACCAGCGCATGAACAGCGCGCTCTGCGCCTCCGGGGCGAGCTCGGTGAACGGCGCGCCCTCGTCCAGCACGCTCAGATCCTCGAACGCGCCCAGCAGGACCCGCATCAGGTCCCGGGTCTCCGCGGGCCAGTCGAGCATCATCTGGTCCAGGTAGTGGTCCAGGTCCGCCTCGTCGCCCCCCAGCGCGCAGACCGCGTTTCGCGGCCAGACCGCCCCCGCCAGCGCCCGCGCCACCGCCCCCTCCCGATCGGAGAGGATCTGATAGCCCTGGCCGTGCGGCCGGTGGTACCAGCGCGCCGTCAGCGCCCCCGCCCCCAGCGCCGCGGCCCCCAGCGCCGCCCCCGCGACGCCCAGCGCGCCCAGCACCTGCCGCCGGGAAGGCATCAGAACTGCTCCAGGAGGCGCGCCACCTCGACGGCGGCCTCGGCTTCGGCCTGGGCCTCCAGCCCGGCGCGCTCGAGCTGCGAGATGTCCTCGGCCAGGTTGCGCACGGCCAGGTCGGCGAGGCTGCGGTCGCCCACGTCCGAGAGATCCTTGAGCTTGCCGAGGGCGCGGTCCACCTCGGCCATGAGCGCCTCGCCCCCCGCGGCGGCGGCCAGGGCCGGCGCGCTGCCCTGCACCACCCGGCGCGTGCGGCAGCGATCGGTCAGGTAGTCCAGCGTGTCGGCCAGCCGGTCCAGCGAGTCCTCCCAGCCGCTGTAGACCGCGCGGACCCGACCGAGCTCGACCTCGACCTCCTCGCGCGACTCCGGCAGGACCTCCGCCTGGATCGGCGGCGCAGGCACCTCCTCGGCGACCTCCAGGGCGCGCTCGCGCACCCGGATCAGGAAGGCGCGGACGCGCTGGGAGGCCATGCTGTACTGCCCGCCCGCGGCCACCAGATCCGTCTTCGGGTCGTCCACCGGCGGGAGCGCGGGGAGCTCCGGTCTGCCGCGGGCGGTCTCGGCGAGGTGCGCGCGCAGGGTCAGCAGGGCGCGGGCCTTCCAGACCAGGCCGAGCACGCGGCGCATGCCCGCCTCGCGCCGCCCCAACAGGTCCAGGTCCTCCTCGTAGCGGTGGGCGAGCTCCTGGCGGCCCTCCTTCTGGGAGAGCACGCGGAGGCGCTCGTCGAGGTGAGAGCGCTGCGAGCGGACGGCCTCCAGGCTGGCGCCGAGCTGCTCCTCCAGGGCGGCGAGCTCGCGCGGGTAGCGGCGCAGATCCTCGTTCTTGCCGGCGCCTCGCGCGGGGCCCGTGGGCGCGCGCGGGGAGGCGATCGGGACGGGGTGTCCGGCCTGTCGCGGCGTGTGCTGGGCGTCCTCCAGGGCCGGGCGCTCGCGGCCGGGGAGGGCGCGTCGGAGCAGGCGCGGGATCTCTACGAGGGCGTAGATGCCGAGGGCCCCGAGACCCGCGAGCACCAGCAGCACCACGCCGAAGATGATCTGCACCGGGCCTCCCTCAGGTCCGCAGCTCGAAGCTGGCCTGGACCTCGCCGGCCTCTCCTTCACGTAGCCCCAGGAGCGCCCCGCCGTCCAGCGTCCAGCGCACCCCGGCCTCGACCTTGATCTCCAGGCTCAGGCCGGACCCGCGCCCCAGCCATCCGTCCGCCGTCCGCGCGTAATCAAACGACGGGACAATAAAACGGATTTGTTGGATGCCCTTGTCCCGCACGATCACGCGGGCCCCCTGGGCCAGGACGTCGCGGCTCCACCCGCGCGTGGGGTCCGCGCAGACCAGCCGCAGCTTCCGGCCGTCCACCCGGGCGCTCTGGAGCGCGCCGCGGGCCGGCGCACCCTCGACGAGGCCGCCGGAGAGCAGGCGCAGGCCGGGCATGTCCCAGCGCAGGCCCCCCGTCCGGGCGTCCAGGAAGAGCCGGGTGGGGCGTCGAAGGGTCTGGGTGTGGGCCACCGCCAGCCCGGTCTCCCGCCAGGTCCACAGGGCCCAGCGATCCCCGGCCAGCCGGCCCGGTGTCCCCTCCGGCGCGCGTCCGGCCAGCGCCCTCGCCAGCGGATCGGCGTCCGACGCGGGGGCGCCCTCGTCCAGGCCCCAGGCGAGCACGGCGTCGCGCAGGCTCCAGGCCAGGGGGCACGGGCCCGGGATCAGCGGGTCCGAGGGTGCGTCTACCGGCTCCATCACGGTCGGGAGGCCGTCCTGCTCGCCTTGGAGGCGGTAGAGCAGGTCCGCGCCGCGCACCAGGGCGGCCTCAGCCTCGGGCGGGAGGGCCAGCGCGCGGCGATGCAGCCAGGCGCGGGCGAGGGCGAGGGCGGCGACGGCGTCCAGCAGGGCGGGGAGATCTCCCCGGGCCGCGCCGTCCGGTCCCAGCAGGCCGCGGGCGGCCTCCTCCAGGAGGCGGGGATCGGCGGTCTCCCCCGCGGCGCAGCTCCCCACGACGCGGGCGGCCTCCAGCAGCACGGCGCCCTCAGGAGTGGAGGCGTGCGCGCCGATCAGCCCCTGGCGGGCCGCCTCGGCGTAGCGGGGCTCGGTCCCGGGCGGGCCGACCGCGGAGATGAGGGCGCGGGCGAGCGGGCTCGCCGGATCGGGCCCGGCGGGCGCGTCCCCGCCGCGGAGCCGATCGAGGGCGCGCGTGAGCCGGTGGAGGAGAGTGGTCAATCTTCAGGGACCTCGAACTCGAAGTCGATCTCGTCCCCCATCTCGTCGATCAGGAATTCCTTGAGTCGGCGCTTGATCCGGCTCTCCACCTGGCGGATGCGCTCCTTGCTCACGCCGAAGGCGTCGCCGAGGTCGGACAGGCTGGCCGGATCGGCCGCCACCAGGCGCCGCTCCCAGATGGCCCGCTCGCGCTCGTCCGTCAGCGTCTCGGCGAAGGCCGCCAGCTTCTCCTGCACGACCCCGCCCAGCTCGCCGCTGGCGAAGGCCGCCTCCGGGTCCTGGTGGTCCTCGTCCTGCACGATCTCCGAGAGCGGGCGCCCCTCGGCGCTGCCCACCGGGGAGTGCAGGGAGAGGGCGGGGGCGCTCAGGTGGCGCTCCACGTTGACCACCTCCTCCTCGGGGACGTCGAGGGCCTCGGCCAGCGCGCGCGTGCTCGGGGCCACGCCCTCGCGCATGAGGCGCTCCCGCTCCTTCTGGAGCTGGAAGAACAGCTTGCGGCCGTGCCGGGTGGAGCCCAGGCGGACCAGCCGGTAGTTGTCCATCAGGAAGCGCAGGATCATCGCGCGGATCCAGTACTGGGCGTAGCTGGAGAAGCGGATGCCGCGGTAGGGATCGTAGCGGGAGAGCGCCTCGACCAGGCCGACGTTGCCCTCCTGGATGAGGTCCAGCACGTTCGACCACTGCCGGTGGTACTGGAAGGCCAGCTTCACCACGAGGCGGAGGTTGGCGGTGACCAGGCGCTGGGCGGCCATCGGGTCGCCGGTCTCGGCGTAGCGGACGGCGAGCTTGTGCTCCTCCTCGGGGTCCAGCAGCGGGTGGCGACGGACCTCGGCCAGGTAGGAGGAGAGCAGGTCGTCCCGGCGGGAGACGCCGCTCGACGGGCTCAGCGCAGGCAGCAGCGGGGCCTTTCCGCCGCGGGTGGGCTCGCTGACGGCGTTGCCCTCCTCGTCAACGAGGTCGGCCGAGGAGAAGTGCGCGTCGTCGGGGCTCGGGTGGCGCTCGGACATCAGGACCTCAGGAGCGGGCGCGGTCGCGGGGATCGGGCCTCGAGAGCGCGATCCGGCCAGGCTCTGACAGCCAGGCCAACGCCTCGGGTGTCCCGGCCGCGAACGGGAGCCCGACGTGGAGCGCCGGGTCCAGGGGGCGGCCATCGGGGAGCACGGCGCTCCCGCCGACCGCCTCTATCAAGGCGAGGCCGAGCGCGGTATCCCAGAGTCGCCAGCCGGCGGGGACGAGGGTCGCGGAGGCGCAGCCCGCCGCGACGAGGCAGAGGTGCGCGGCCACGGATCCCAGGCAGCGGAGCTTGCCGGGCCAGTCCACGCGGGCCCCGGCGTGCAGGCGCGAGGGCACGTAGAGCACGGAGAGGCGACCGGGCGCGCCCAGCGGGCGCAGGCGGGGGAGGGGAGCGCCGTTGCGGAAGGCGCCGAGCCCGGCCTCGAAGTAGTAATACTCCCGGATCCGCGGCATCCACAGCGCGCCCAGGCTCGCCCGGCCGCCCTCCAGGGCCGCCACGCAGGGGCCCCAGTGCGCCAGGCCCTCGCTGTAGGCGGCGGTGCCGTCGATGGGGTCGATGATCCAGGTGCGCGGCCCCCCGGCGCGCTCGACGTCCTCCTCCGCCTGGATCCCGTCCCCGGGGAAGCGCGCCAGCAGGCCCGCGATCAGCACGTCCTGGGCGGCGCGGTCGGCCGTGGTCACCGGGGTCCCGTCCTTCTTGCGGAGGGGGGAGGGGTCGCCGAAGCGCCCGCTGGCCTCCTCGCCCGCGAGCAGCAGCAGCTCCCCCAGGAAGGCGTCCGCCTCCGAGGCCGCCCGCCCGCCGATGGACCAGGGCGGGGGGTGTCGCTCGGGATCGAAGCGGGGGTAGGGGAGGGGAGAGGACATCCCCCTCTGCGTATTCCGGGCGAGGCGAGAGCGCCCCCGCCATCGCGCGAGGAGCGAAAGTCCCCCCCGGCTCCCAGGCCCGATCGCGATCCGTATACCCACGCGCGCGCAGGCAGCCAGGAGGACGACCGGCCCAGGCCCGATCGGCCTGGGAGCGGGGGGAAGACGAACAGGAGCGTAGAGAGGGGGGGCGCGCGTACCCGGCGCCTACTGGAATCCATGCTACGAGTTCCGCGCGAGAAGTCAAGGGGCCGCGCGCCGCGAGGAGCGCGACGCTGACGCGCTCGGCGTTGCATCAGGCTGCGAGAGCAGCGCGCTGACAACGGTCCCTGCGTTGCATGATGCGGAAATTCTGTTCAGGTTGTGCTAAACCCGGCGGGCTGGAGGTCCCCATGCTGTCCCTGGTGCTCGCGCTGGTCCTGCTCACCGGCTGCGGCGACGATGAACCAAAGCCGGCGGCGCAGCCCGCTGCCCAGACGAAGGCCCCGCCGAGCCCCGAGAAGCAGCTCGAGGAGGCGCGCAAGGCCGCGCTGGCGGGGAAGCACGAGGAGGCGCTCGCGCTCGGTGAGAAGGTGCTGGCGCGCGCGCCGAAGGAGGACGCAGTCTGGCGGCTCATCGAGCAGGAGGCCATCGCGGCCGGGCAGGCCCGCGGGCTGCTGGAGCGCCTGGACGCGGCGAAGGCCGTGGGGGATCGCGCGGCGGCGCACTTCCTCCTGAGGGCGGAGCTGGCGTTGGCGGCGGGGAGCCCGCAGGACGCGCTGGCCTCGGCGAAGCTGGCTGCGGCTGAGGACGCGAGCGGCGCGGCGGTGATGATGGCGCGCGCGGCCCTCGCGCTGGCGGCGGCGGGGACGCCGACCACGGAGATCCTGCCGGCCGAGGCGACGGCGCTGCAGGCCTGGGCGGCGGCCGTGGACGCGGAGGCGGCCACCCCCCTCTACGCCGCGGCGCGCGCGGTGGGCGGGTGGCGGGCCGCGCTCTTCCGGGCGCAGGTGCTCGTCGATCGGGCAGATCGGGCGGGCGCGCTCGAGGAGTTCGCCGCGGCGGCCGGGGACGCCGATCCGCGGGCGAAGATCCGGGCCAACCTGGGGCGGGCTCGGCTGGCGGTGCAGGCTGGCTCGGGCGTGCAGCCCGCGGACGCGGGGGCCTGGGCGGACGAGGCGTCGAAGGTGGCGCTCGCCGAGGGCTCGGGCGCGGTGGCGCTGGAGGCGCTGGAGCTCTCGGTCGCCTCGATGATCGCGGGCGGGCGCGCCGATCAGGCGCTGACCAGCGCGCAGGCGCTGCTGAAGGCCCTGCCCGCGGAGCTGGAGGCCAGCCTGATCGGGCGGGCCAACCTCGCGGTGGCGCAGGCAGCCTCGGCCGCGGGGCTCCCCGTGGACGCGCGGGCGGCGGCGGTGACGGCGCGGGAGAAGGCCGGGGACGCCGCGGAGGTCGTGGCGCGGGCCAGCTGGATCGAGGGCTGGAGCGCCTGGGAGCTGGGCAAGGCCGACGACGTCTCCAAGGCCTCCGAGCGCGCGACCGACCAGGAGAAGCTGGCGCTGGTGGCGCTGGCGGCGCTCTCCCGAGGGGACCTGGCGACGGCGAGCGCCTCCTTCCCCACGACCGGGCTCACCCCGCGGGTGGGCGCGCTGGTCTACCCGGAGGCGGCGGTGGCGGATCCGGGGCAGGCGGCGGCCTGGCACGGGCGCGCGGTGGAGGCCGCCGATCTGAGCGGAGAGCTCGGGCTGCGGGTGGGCGTGCGCCTGCGTCGGGAGGCCTGGCTGCGGGCCTCGGGGGACCTCAAGGGCGCCTCGGCGGCGCGGGCCGAGCTGCTGGGCCTGGCCCCCGCGGGCGAGACCGGAGATCCACTCCGGGTGGAGATCGCCGCGCGGACCCTGCTCGAGGGCGGGCAGGCCAGCTTCCCGGCGCAGGGGACGCTGCCCGCGAGCGTGGGCGCCTGGAGCGCGCTCTCGGCGGGGGCGGCGCCGCCGCTGGCTGGGGACGATCCGCTGGCCGCCGGCCCGGCCTCCTGGGCGGAGGGGCGCGCGGCGGCGAAGGCGGGCAACGCCGACGCCATCTTCACGGCCTGGGGCGCGGCGCTCGGCCGCCTGCCCCTGCACCGCCAGGGCTCGCTGGCGCTGGGCACGGCCCTGGACGGCTCTCAGGGCCTCCCGGTGGACGGGGACGTCACCACGCTGACGGCGATGGGGGACACGGCGCCGATCGACGCCTGGCTGGCCGTCCACGAGGTCTCGCACCGCCTCGACCGTCACCGGCGCGAGGCTCGGGCGGGGGTGGACTACACCGCCCCGCTCCCCGCGGAGAAGCGTGAGGCGCTGCTCGCCGCCGTTGCGCGGGCCCGCGCGGGGCTGCGCGAGTGGCAGGCCGGGCATGCGCCCTGGCCCAAGGAGGCGCTCGCCGCCTACCAGACCGCGGAGAGCGGGCTCAAGGAGGCGGACGGCTTCGGGCCGGTGCTCCCCATGGCGCTGGAGCCGCCCTCGGAGGCGGTGGAGAAGCTGGGCGGGGTGGGGATCATCTCCTTCCGCGTCGGCGCGGGCGGGGTCCACGGCGTCGCGCTCTCCAAGCGCGGTCGATCGGTGAGGATGCTGGGTCAGACGCAGAAGATCCTCGCGATGGCCAGCCAGCTCCGCGCCCAGCTGGAGGCCGGCGCGCGCGGCGGGGGCGCCTCCCCCGTGGCCGCGGGCGATCGGCTGAGGACGGCCCTGCTCGATCCCTTCGCCGACGTGCTCTCCGGCGTCGGCCGCTACCTCGTCGTCGCCCCGGAGCCGCTGGACGCCTTCCCGCTCACCGCCCTGCCCGAGCAGTCCTCGGGCCTGCGCTGGCTGGCCGACATCCGCAACGTGGGCGTGCTGCCCACCCTGGGGGCGCTCTCGATCCCCTCGCACAAGATCGAGACCTACAACCCGGACTTCCTCGGCTTCGGCTCCATCAGCGCCACCGGCGGGACGCCCGCGACCCCGCCCGCGGGCGCCGCCCCCGCCGGGGAGCAGGCGCAGGCCCCCGCGCCGACCGCCACGCCCATGTCCGGCCTGTCCACGGATGAGCTCGCCGCCAGCGCCCGCGTCTTCTCCTCGGGCCTCAAGGCCACCCTGGTCGGCCCTGAGAGCAAGAAGCAGAACTGGACCGACAAGGCGAAGAGCGCGCGTTACATCCACCTCACCGGGCTGGCCGCCTCGCCGGATGGTGGCTTCATCCTCGCCGATGGGCCCCTGACCCTGGCCGAGATCCGGGCCACCCCGCTGGGAGCGCAGCTCGTCGTGATCGGCGCCGAGGCCACCATGGACCAGCAGCGGCTCCGCGCCCAGGCCCTCCTGGACGCCGGCGCGAAGGCGGTGCTGCTCAGCGCCTGGCCCATCCCCGACCAGGCCCGCGCGCGCTTCTTCGGCGCCTATTACGAGGCCATCGCCCGCGACCGCACCCCCGCCCGCGCCGTCTCCGAGGCCCGCGAGGTCTTCCTCACGGACACGCTGGCGGGGGAGGGCATGGGCGAGCCCTCGGTCTGGGGCTCCTTCCTCCTCGTCGGGGCGCCCTGAGCGTTGCTCGGCTGCGCGCTGCTCGCGCTCGGGGTCGCGCTCGCCGCGCCCCGCGCCATCCTCGGGCCGGATGGGCCGATGTGGCTCGGCCCCCTCCCGCCGGGGCGTCCGGTGGTCGCGGTGGTCGATCCCTGGTCCGGGCGCCTGGCGCTGGAGGGCGTCGAGGACGGCGCGCTGCGCGATCTCGTGGTCGTGCGCGAAGAGGGGGATCGCGTACAGGCCGTGATCCTGCCTGACGGCGCCTGGATCGTCCCCCGCTACGACGCCGAGGGGCGCGTCACGGCGATCGAGGGCCCCGGGCGCTCGCGCTGGCGCTTCACCTGGGACGACGAGCTCAGCGTGCTCGATCCCCTCGGTCGCACCCTGCGCGTCGCGCGCGAGCCCCTCACCGGCGGCGGCGAGCTGCTGACGGTGGAGGACGCCAGCGGCCGGGTGGCGCGCACCTGGTACGGCGAGGACGGCCGCTCCATCGAGGCCCTGGAGGACCCCCGCGGCCTGCGCACCGTGCTCCGCCGCGACGGCCCCACCCTGCGCGTCGAGGACATCGCCGGGCGCGCCTGGACCCTCGTCCAGGACGCTGAGGGCCGCCCCGTCGAACTCGGCCTCCCCAGCGGCGGCGTGTGGCGCTGGGAGCGCGACGAGCGGGGCCTCGTCACCCGGCTCGCCGACCCCGCCGGGCGGCTCACGCGCTGGGATCGCGACGCCGAGGGCCGGGTCGAGGCCGTGGTGCAGGGCGGCCAGCCCTGGCGGCTGCAGCGGGACGAGGCGGGGCGTCTGGTGGCGCTCGAGGGCCCGGCCGGCGGGCGCGTGGAGCTCCGCCGCGACGCCGAGGGTCGGGTCACCACCATCGTGGACCCCGCCGGCGACGAGATCCGGCTGGGGCGCGGCCCCGGGTCCTGGCCCACCAGCGTGCTCGAGCGCTCGGGCGGGCGCTGGGGCATGGACCTCGATCTGCTGGGCCGACCCTCGGCCGTGGGCGATCCCACCGGGCGGCGGGTCATCCTGGAGCGCGACGGCGCGGGCCGGCTCTCGACCCTGCGGGACAACCGCGGGATGCTGGTGCGCCTGCGCTGGAGCACGTCCGGGCTGCTCAGCCGGGTGGAGGACGCCCGCGGGCGAGCGCTGGCCCTGCTCCACGACGCCGTCGGCCGCATGGCGGGCCTGCGCTGGGGCGACGGCGAGGAGCTCAGCCTGGACCGGGACATGGCCGGCGAGGTGGTCGGGCTCCGCTACGGCGGGGAGCGGGTGGAGATCGGGCGCGACGTGCTCGGCTACCCCAGCTCCGCCGGCCTCGCCTCGGGAGAGGTGGTCCGCTGGCAGCGTGACGGCGCCAGCCGCGTGAGCGCCATCCGCGCCCCCGGCCTGGAGCTTCGCCTTGAGCGCGACGCCAGCGGCCTGATCCGCGCCGCGCGGGCCGGGGACTGGCGCGTGGAGATCGGCCGCGACGCCCAGGGGAGGCCCGTGCGCTGGGCCGGCACCGACGGCGAGATCACCCTGGTCCGCGATCCCGCCGGGCGCGTGCGCTCGACCCGGGATCGCCTCCCCGTGAAGCTGGAGCGCGACGCCCGCGGCTTCATCGTGCGCGCCGAGGTGGAGGGCCAGGAATTCCGCTGGATGCGCGACGCCAGCGGGCGCCCGCTCAAGGTGACGGGCCCCCTGGGCCTCTCCCTCGGGGTGGACTGGGACGAGGCCGGACGGCCCACCCTCCTGCGCGGCCCGAGCGGGGCCATGGCCCGATGGGAGCGCGACGGCCAGGTCTCTCTGGAGAGCTGGGTGGACGACGGCGGCCTCCCGCTCGCCTCCAGCGCCGATCCCTGCGCGGGCGCCTGGCTCCCCGACGGCGAGGATGCCTGGCGCTGGCAGAGCGAGGGGAGCTGCCCGAGCCCGATCCAGCCCTGGGGCCTCCCCGGCGACCGCCTGGCCCTCTCGCGCGGCGAGGACGGCGCCGTGGCCCGCGTGGTCGGGCCGGAGGGCAGCGTGCGGCTGGATCGGGACGAGCTCGGCCGCCTGCGCGCGCTCAGCCCCGACGACGGGCGCCCCGGCTGGCGCTTCGACTACGACGCCCGCGGGCGCCTCTCCCGCGTCCACACCCCCTCCGGCGAGCCGGTCCCCCTGCTCTGGTCCCCTGACGGCGCCGTCTGGCCCGACCAGTCCGCGCTGCTCCTCGCCACCGGGGAGCGCGCCGAGCGCGTGTGGCTGGGCGGCCCGCGCGGGCTGGTGGGCGCGGCGGAGGAGGCCTGGGTCGCCACCCTCCTGCCGGACGACGCGGGCTCTCCCGTGTGGGTGCAGATCGGCGAGCGCCCACAAGAGCGCGTCAGCACCTCCATGAACGGCCTGCCCGACAGCGCCGCCGCGGGCATCGCCGGCGCCCGCGGGGCCCTCCAGAGCTTCGCCGGGGGCCCGCTCTTCGCGGCCACCTCCGTCACCGGCTGGTCCGGCGCGGGCGAGGTCGCGCTGGACCCGCTGAGCGGGCTCCGCCTGGACGGGCGCGGGCGCTGGCCCTGGGCGGAGACGCTCACCGACTCCCGCCTGGATCCTGAGCTCTGGGCCCCCGAGGGTCCCTGGAGCGCGCCCCTCGCCCTGCTGGAGGCCCTCGGCGCGCTCCCCCCCGTGGACGACGGGAGCTGGGTCCCGATCGAGGTCCGCGAGCCCGCCCTGGGCTGGCTCCCGGCCTCCCTCGACGGTGAGGCGCCTCCCCTCGGGCCGGACCCCGCCTCCCTGCCGCTGGAGGATGATCCGCTCACCAACGCGATCCTCCTGGCCGTCCTGCGGGGCCAGCCGGGCACGCCGCCGCATCTCCCGCTGGCGGTGGCGATGGAGGAGAGCCTCGACCTTCCCTGGCTTCCACCTGGGATCTCGCTGCCTGGGCTCGACGAGCCATTTGCGCGTACGCGCGACCGGCGTTAATGCGCTGCCCGCTGGTGGGCGTAGCTCAGCTGGTTAGAGCGCCAGGTTGTGGCCCTGGAGGTCGTGGGTTCGAACCCCATCGCTCACCCCATCCGTTCTTCCTGGGGGCGCATGTCGCCCCCAAATTCATTCTCTTGCCGGCCAGGGTGCTCCGTGTTCTGGTAGGGCCTGGTCCCCGCGAGAATGGCGGAACTGGCAGACGCGCCGGACTTAGGATCCGGTGGGGCAACCCGTGGGGGTTCAAGTCCCCCTTCTCGCACCCCTCTCCCCGCCTGCACCTCTCTCGAGCGAGTCCCTGATGCAGTACGACCTCCAGATCGAAGATGTCTCCAGCATCCGCCGCCGCCTGCGCTTCACCGTCTCGGACGAGGTCGTCCGCGTGGAGCTCGAGCGCGCCTTTGCCGACCTGAAGAACCGCGTGCGCCTCGCGGGCTTCCGCCCCGGCAAGGTGCCCCGCAACGTGCTGGAGGCCCGCTTCGGCAAGCAGATCCGCTCGGACGTCGGTCAGCGCCTCATCGAGCAGAGCTACAACAAGGCCGCCTCCGATCTCGACGTGGCCGGTCGGCCCGCGGTCGAGGAGCGCGGCGACGTGACCTCCTCGGAGCCCTTCACCTTCACCATCGCCGTGGATGTGCGTCCGCGCGTCGAGGTCAAGGACTACAAGGGCCTGAAGGTCAACTACCCCCTGCGCGAGGTCACGGACGAGACCGTCCAGAACAGCGTCAACCGCGAGCTCGGTCGGCGCTCCCGCATCCAGGAGGTCACCGAGGACCGCCCCGTCGAGGCGGGCGATCTGGTGCTGGCCTCCGTGCGCTTCGTCGTGGACGGCGAGACCCTGGCCGACGAGCCGGGCACCATGCTCCACACCCGCGGCGAGCGCTACTACCCGGGCGTCGAGGGCCTGACCGTCGGGCTGTCGAAGGGCGCGGAGCTCACGGCGCAGGTCACCATCGGCGAGGGCTCGGAGCTCGGCGCGCTGCGCGGCAAGACCGGTGAGGCCACCATCAAGGTGCTGGCCATCCACGCCCAGTCGGTCCCCGACCTCACCGACGAGCTCGCGGGCGAGCTCGGCTACGAGGGCGGCGCGGAGGGCATGAAGGCCACCATCCGCATGAAGCTCGAGGAGTCGGCGGAGGAGTCGGCCCGCAACCAGGCCCGCGTGGACCTGCTCCAGAAGCTGGTCTCCGCCAACCCCATCGACGTGCCCCGCGGCCTCGTGGACGAGCAGTACCAGCTCCTCGTCGAGGAGATGAAGGTCCGTCGCGCCTACGAAGGCCAGGACCCCCGCCGCATCCGCTTCAGCGAGGCCGAGCTGGCCGATCTGCGCGAGCGCGCCGCCTTCGCCGCCAAGGCGAGCTGCCTGCTCTCCGGCGTCTCCAAGCAGGAGAGCATCACGGTCAGCTCCGACGATCTCGACGCGAAGATCCAGGAGATCGCCGACATGCGCGGTCAGGCCGTGGAGGCCATCCGCGGCTACCTCGAGGCCGAGGGCGCCATGGGCATGCTCGAGATGCGCATCCTGGAGGAGCGCGTCCTCGACTGGCTCATGGAGGCGGCCGAGCTCGTTCAGGTGCAGCCCGGCGTGCCCCGCGACATCAAGGACATCCAGGGTGAGGACGACGCCGCGCCCGAGGCTCCGGCCGAGGCTCCGGCCGAGGCCCCGGCCCAGGAAGAGTCCGCGGGCTGAGCAGGACCGCCGGTCGGTCTGGGGCGTCGCCTCAGACCGATCGCGGAGCCCCAGACCCCGTCGCCGGTACTACTGGACCTCGAGCAGCTCGACGTCGAAGACGAGCATGCCGGCGGGCTTGCCGGGCTGACCCTTGTAGGCCAGGTTCTCGGGGATCCAGAAGCGGGTCTTCTCGCCGACGACCATGAGCTGCAGGCCCTCGGTCCATCCGGCGATGACGCGGTTCAGCGGGAAGGAGGCGGGTTGCCCACGGGCGACGGAGCTGTCGAACATCTTGCCGTCGGTGGTCCAGCCCGAGTAGTGGACCTGCACCACGCTGGTGGCGCTGGGGTGGGTGGTGCCCGTTCCCGCGGTGAGCACCTTGTAGCTGAGGCCCGACTTCGTCTTCTTCGCGTCCTTCGGCGGGGCGGCGACGTCCTCGGGGACGGCGGGGGGCTCGGTGACCGAGAGGAGCTCCACGTCGAAGACGAGCATGCCCGCGGGCTTGCCCGGGCGGCCCTTGTAGGCGAGGCTCTCCGGGATCCAGAAGCGCGCCTTGTCCCCGACGCTCATGAGCTGGAGGCCCTCGGTCCAGCCGGCGATGACGCGGTTCAGCGGGAAGGTGGCGGGCTTGCCGCGCTTCGAGGAGCTGTCGAACATCTTGCCGTCGGTGGTCCAGCCCGTGTAGTGCACGGTCACCGAGGCGCTCGCGCTGGGCTTCGCGCCGCCGGGGCCCGGCGTGAGGATCTTGTAGGCCAGACCCGTGCTCGTCACCGTGGCGTCCGCGGGCGCCGCGGCGACGTCCGCGGGCGCCGGGAGCGCTGCGGGATCTGCGGGCGCCGCCTGAGGCGAAGCGACTTCGGTTTTCACAGGGGTCTCCGGCGTGGAGGGGGTGGCATTGCTGCCACCACATGCTACGAGGGATGTGAACAGGAGTAGGTTCTTCATCGGGACCGCTTAACGTGTCTCACCGAGACCGTCTTCGTTCCCTCGGGCCGGAGACGGTGCGGTGAGGCCAGGGCCGACATCGAGCAACAGCAGCACAGAAGCAGTACGGAGGGGATCGATGGCGCGACGCAAAGGACAGTCACTCGGGCGGAAGGACGTGGTCGCGGCTGGGCTGGCCTCGATCGTAGAGGAGGGGCCCGAGGCGCTGAACGTCAACCGCGTGGCTCAACGCCTCGGGATCCGCACGCCATCGCTCTACAACCACGTCGCCGGCGCGGATGACCTGCGACGCGCGGTCGTGCTGGAGGTGCTGGAGCGCGCCGCTCGTGATGTCGTGCTCGCGCCTGAAGACGAGCGTGAGCCCATGTCCTTCATCCGCGCGCTGGCTCACGGTCTGCGCCGCTTCGCGCTGGCCAACGCGAACCTCTACCTCTTCATGATGGCCACCCCCATCTCCTGGGACGCCGATCCGTACACGCCCCACTGGACGAAGGTCCAGGAGCGGTTCACGGCCAGCGTGGCCGGGTTCAAGCTCCCGCCCGAGGAGACGTTGCACGCGGCGCGCTACGTCACCGCGGCCATCCAGGGCTTCATCCGGTTGGAGCTGCGCGGGTCCTTCAGCCAGCACGGCCTCGTCGACAAGAGCTTCGAGTGGATGCTGGATCAGGTCGGGGCGGCGTTGAACGCCCGGGCTCAGCAGCTCGCCAGCGAGCAGCCGAGCGCCTGAGGCTCGCGGAGCGGAAAAGCCGCTCGTCCGAGAGCCCGCGCCCGGCTACGCTGTGGACCCTCCCTCTCCAGAGGTGCCCATGGCGAGCCGTTCCATCCTCCTGCTTATCCCCTGTCTCGCGCTGCTGTCCAGCTGCAAAGACAAGGCCCAGCCCTCCGAAGAGACCGGAGAGGGTGAGGGCGAAGGCGAGGGTGAGGGGGAGGGCGAAGGCGAGGGCGAGGGTGAGGGCGAAGGCGAAGGCGAGGGCGAGACCCAGGAGTGGACCGCCGGCCCCGCCCTGCCTGACTGCACCGCCCAGAGCGGCGCGGGCGACCTCGTCGCGCTCTCCGGCGTCGTGCTCCTGGAGAGCGGGCCGGTGGCCGGCGTGGTCGTCTACAGCCGCGAGAGCGGGCTCATCACCTGCGCGGGTGAGAGCTGCGACACCACCGACGCCGACGTGGTCTGCACCGAGGGCGTGATCTCGGCCGGGCTCATCAACGGCCACGACCACCTGCAGTACAACGTGCTGGCCCCCTGGCAGCACGAGGCCCTCTACAACGACCGCTACGAGTGGCGCAGCGACGGGGACTACTGGGACTACCGCGCCGCCTACGACGGCATCGAAGAGGACATGATCTGCGAGATCGGCAAGTGGGCCGAGCTGCGCGCCCTCGTCGGCGGGGCCACCGCGGCGGTGGGCTCCTCGGACGAGGGGAGCTGCATCGACGTCGCTATCCGCAATCTGGACGAGGACGAGGAGTTCAGCGGCCTGGAGGGCTATGATCTCTACTACTCGGCCTCCACCGTCACCGACAAGTTCGAGGAGGGGGACGGCGACGCCTACGCCGCCGACCTCGCCGACGGCACCTACGAGGCCGTGGAGAACCACGTCGCCGAGGGCGTGGGCGGGCAGGCCCGCTACGAGATCGACCACATGTTCTCGGTGGGCATGGAGGGCGAGGGGCAGATCTACGTCCACGCCTCGGACGCCAGCACCGCTCAGCTGGCCCGCATGGCGGAGAAGGGCACGGCCATCGCCTGGTCACCCCGCTCCAACCTCGATCTCTACGCCAACACCACGCCCGCGGACATCGGCGCCCGGCTGGGCGTGCCCGTGATCCTGGGGCCCGACTGGACCTGGTCCGGCTCGCACAACGTGCCGGAGGAGCTCTCCTGCGCGGCGGAGTTCCTCGGCGCGCGCGGGAATTTCGGTTCCGCGGGCGTCAGCGACCGCGAGCTCCACGGCTGGGTGACCAGCCAGGCGGCGCGGGTGCTGGGGGCCGAGGGCCGCATCGGGACCCTCTCCGAGGGCGCGATGGCCGACATCTCGGTCTTCACCTGGTCCGCCGAGCCCTATCACGCGGTCATCTCCTCCGGCCCGACCGACGTGAGGCTGGTCGTGGTGGGCGGGCGCGCGCTCTACGGCCTCCCCGACGCGGTCACGCTGCTCAACGACCAGGCCGACTGGTGCGAGAGCGTCGCTGTCTGCGATGAGGAGGGCCAGGAGCGGCTCATCTGCCTGAAGAACGCCGAGTCCGGCACCGACGCCCAGACCGTGGCCGAGGTCCAGGGCCTCCTGAGCAGCGGGCTCGCCGCCACCGAGATGCCCGAGGATCTGGCCTACGCCGCCGAGCTGCTCGGGCTCTGGATCTGCGAGGACGACCGCGCCGACTGCGACCCCGGCGAGCCCTCCTCGGGCGACGACGACGGCGACGGCGTGGCCGACACCAGCGACCTCTGCGAGGGCGCCTGGGACCCGCTCCAGGACGACCAGGACGAGGACGGCGTGGGCGACGTGTGCGACGACTGCCCGCTCGTCCCCGGCACCAGCGACTGCCGCATGGACCCGGACGACATCGACGACGACGGCGTGCTCACCGAGGAGGACGGCTGCCCCTACCTCTACGATCCCGAGCAGGCCGACGCCGACGCGGACGGCCAGGGTGATCTCTGCGACCGCTGCCCCGAGGATCCGAACCCCGACGACGGGGCCTGCCCGTCCACCGTGGACGCGATCACCGATGAGTCCCACCCCGACCACCCCGCCGAGGGCAGCGCGGTCGCGCTCAGCGGCCTCGTCGTGACGGCCGTTCGCGATGGGTACGGGTACTACGCCCAGGATCCCACGCTCAGCGAGTACGCGGGCGTGTGGGTCTACGACTACGGCGAGAGCGGCGTGGAGCGCGGGGACGAGGTCTCGGTCAGCGGCACCTACGAGGAGTATTACGGCCTCGTCGAGATCTTCGAGGGTGTGACCGAGGTGACCGGGGCGGGGACGCTGCCCGCGCCCGTCGAGATCAGCGACCCTTGCGCCATCGCCACCGGCGGGCCTGACGCCGAGCGCTACGAGGCCATGCTGGTCCACGTCACGGACGTCAGCGTGACCAACGAGAACCCGGACGCGCCCGACGACTACAACGAGTTCGAGGTCGCCGGCTGCCTGCGCGTGGACGAGCTCGTCTGGACGGAGACCGAGTGGCTCGACCGCACCGTCGGCACGACCTACGGCGGGCTCACCGGCGTCCTGAACTACGGCTACGAGAACTTCAAGCTCTCGCCCCGCGACGCGGACGACGTCGAGTAGGTCGCCCTACTCGACCCAGCCCGCGCCGAAGATCACGTAGGCCGCGCCGGCTCCGCCCTCGTTGCCGGGGGCGCCGGTCAGCAGGTCGGGCACGCCGTCGTCGTTGAAGTCGCCCGCGCCCGTGGACGAGGTGCCCGAGGCGTCGTTGGCGGCCTCCCCGTAGAAGTGGACGTCGCTGTCGCACAGCGAGAGCTCACCCGAGAGCGGGCCGTAGAGCAGGTAGCTCGCGCCCGCGTCCGTGGCCGAGTAGTCGCTGGCCAGCGCGCTGACCAGGAACTCGCCGTATCCGTCGGCGTTCTGGTCGCCGTAGCCGCCGTCCGTGCCGTTGACCGGCAGGAAGAGGAAGTCCAGGTCCTCCTCGCCCCACAGGCTGGCGTCGCCGCGGTTGACGTTGTCGATGACCGTGTACCCGGCCCCGTACCAGATGTAGACGGCGCCGCTCTTGGGGTGGTCATCGTCCTCCGCCCCCGGCACGGCGATGGCCACGTCGTCGAGCCCGTCGCCGGAGACGTCGCCGATACCCGCCGGGTAGGCCGCGGCCTCGCCCACCGCCTCGCCGAACCACTTCACGTCCACGTCGTCCGTACCGAAGAGGCCAACCTGCGGCCCGAAGACCACGTAGACCGCGCCGACCGTGGCTGAGCTGGACCCGAGGCCGTCGGCCCCGAAGATGAAGTCCTCGTAGCCGTCGCCGTCCATGTCCCCCGCGCCGGTCAGCGCGTCGCCCGCCCGCTGGCCCTCGGCGTCGCCGTACCAGACGGCGTCGGACTCGTAGAGGTCGAAGGTCCCGCTCACGGGGCCGTAGACCACGTAGACCGCGCCGCCGTCCTCGGAGCCCTCGTCGCTGGCCGGGGAGCCGACCACGAAGTCGTGCTCGCCGTCGCCGTCGAAGTCCCCGAGGCGGGCCACGCCCTTGCCGGCCTCCTCGCCCTCGGTCTCGCCGGTGAAGGTGGCGCTCACGCTCTGGTCCGGGCCACCCCAGACCCAGGCGTGGTTGCCGCCCGGGGCGCCGACCATGATCTCGGAGTAGCCGTCGCCGTCCACGTCGCCCAGCGCGGCCAGGCCCTTGCCCGCGCTGGAGCCCGCGTCGCCCGTCACGCTGGCCCAGGCGAAGGCCAGGCTGAGCTCGCCCGTGAGCGGGCCGGTGACGACGTAGATCGTGCCCGCGTCGCTGGCCGCGCCAGGGGCGGCGACGGCGATGTCGGAGAAGCCGTCGCCGTTCATGTCGCCCGCGTTGCGCGCCTGGGTGCCCGCGGCGTCCCCGGGGGCCTCGCCCCGCAGGATCAGGTCCGCCTGGCCCAGCCCGTCGCAGACCTCCACGCCGTCGCAGTCGTTGTCGATGTCGTCCCCGCAGACCTCGCAGGCCAGCGGATTGATCTCGGCGCTCGTGTCGTCACAGTCGCTGCTGTCCTCGACGTAGCCGCGCGGCTGGTCGCACTTGGGCGTGGGCTGCTCCGGGTCGCCGTACTCGTCGTTGTCGGCGTCGGGGTACCAGACGACGGCGTCGATGGAGTCGTCCTCGTCCACCTCGGTGTCGCAGTCGTTGTCCTGGCCGTCGCAGCGCTCCTTGGCGATGGGGCTCACGAATTCGGTGCTGTCGTCGCAGTCTTCGGCGTTGTCAACGTAGCCCGAGGGCTGGTTGCAGCTCTCCTGGCTGTTCGACGCGTCGCCGTGCCCGTCGCCGTCCTCGTCGGCGTACCAGGTCGTCGGCCCGCCGATCTCCGGGTAGCTGTCGTCGCAGTCCTCGCGGGCCACCACGCCGTCCCCGTCGTCGTCCCAGGGGCCGGTGTCGATCTGCTGCTTGTCGGAGCCGTCCTTGCAGGCGGCGAGCCCGAAGGTGGCCAGGAGGAGGAGGAGCGGGGTGCTTCTGTGGCGCATGGCGAACCGTAGCCCCGCCGAGGCCCAACCGGCAAGGGCCTCTCGCGCCCGATGGGTTAGATCCCTCCCTCCTGGCGAGCATGGCGGAGGATGCGTGGAGCGGGTCTGGCAGGGCGTCCTCCAGAAGATGCGCGTGGCGGCGACCGCGCCGGTCTCCTACTGGCTGGAGGACGCCACGCCCGAGCCCGCCACCAGCCTGGAGGGCCCGCTCCCGGTCAACCCGCTCATCGGGCGGCGCGTGGCCGTGCAGTTCGAGGGCGTCTGCGTGTGCACCGCCTGCGGGGGCCAGTTCGAGCGGGTCTTCGACAACGGCTACTGTGGGGACTGCGTGCGCACGCGGGCCGACGCCGACATCTGCATGATGAAGCCGGAGCTGTGCCACTTCGGCGACCCCGATCACCCCTGCCGCGACGAGCGCTTCGGCCTGGAGCGCTGTTTCCAGCCGCACTACCTCTACGCCTCGCTGACCAGCGACGTGAAGGTCGGCATCACCCGCCACACCAACGTCCCCGCCCGCTGGATGGACCAGGGGGCCGTCGTCGCCACCACGCTGGCCATGCTCCCCAGCCGCCGCGAGGTGGGCAAGGTGGAGCACGCGCTGGCGCGGGACTTCAAGGACCGCACGCACTGGATGAAGATGCTGCGCGGCTGCCCCGATCCCGAGCTCCTGGCGCCCGTGGTCGAGCAGCTCGAGCGCCGCCTGGAGGAGCTGGGCGTCCCCGCCCTCTCCCCCGAGCACCGCGTCACCCTGCGCTTTCACTACCCCCTGGACGCCCGCCTGGAGAAGATCCGCACGCTCAGCCTGAACCGCGTGACCCGCATCGAGGGCACGCTGCTGGGCGTGAAGGGTCAGTACTGGGTCTTCGAGGAGGGCGTCCTGAACATCCGCCGTCACTCCGGCCACCGGGTCGAGGTCCTGGCGGCGTAGATCACAGGAGACCCCGTGAAGCACAGCCCCCGCTTTCTGGCCCTGGTGGACGACGCGAAGTCCCGTGTCCGCGAGATGCAGCCCTCGGACCTGCTGGCCCGCCTGGCCGCGGGCGAGCCCTGGATCGTCATCGACGTGCGCGAGGAGAGCGAGTGGGCCGCTGGCCACGCCCGCGGCGCCCTCTACCTCGGGCGCGGGATCCTGGAGCGCGACGTAGAGGCCCGCTTCCCCGAGGCCGACGCGCCCCTGGTCCTCTACTGCGGGGGCGGCTACCGCTCGGCCCTCTCCGCCGACTCCCTCCAGAAGATGGGCTACACCAACGTCTGGTCCCTGGCCGACGGCTGGCGGGGCTGGAAGGCCGCGGGCGGCGAGGTCGAGTGATCTCGTTTTACAACGCTATTGTTTGACCCGCCTTCGACGGACCTCCCACCCCGCGGGAGCGCGGCGCAGGTAGCTCGGCGCGCTGGCGTAGGGCCCCTGGGCGTAGGGCCGCAGACCCACCGGGCCCATGCGCCGCGGGTCATAGGTCGGGCCGCGCAGGCAGGCCAGCGGCCCCACCCCCAGGTATCGGCCCAGGGTCCAGTCCGTGTCGTGGGCCATCGCCACCCGGGCCAGCGGCGCCGGCCACCGCCCCAGCGGCAGGATCTTCGGGCCGTTGCCCGCGCTCCCTCCGAAAGGATCGACCTCCATCCACCAGGAGGCGGGGATCCGCCCGCCCGCCCGCGCCTCCGCCGCCTCCGCCCAGCCCCGGTGCGCCTCCGAGCCGTAGTAGCCCTGGGCCAGGGCGAGCTCCCGCAGCGAGCCTGCCCCGCGCGCGCCGAGGATCGCCCCGTAGGCCACTGCGTCCTCCGCCGCCTTCTCCGCCGCAGCCCGCGCCAGCTCCGCGGGCAGCGCCTCCTCCGACCAGGGCAGCGTGAGCGGCTCCACCCGCACCCACAGGTCCCCGCGGCGCACCTCTCGCGGCGCCGCCTCTCCCAGGCGGACCAGGAGCGCGAGCGCGAGCGCCACCGTGAGGCCCATCGGGCGGCGCTCTATCCGAAAAGTCGGGTGCATGCTGCGCGGGCGAGCCCGCCGGGACTTCGCATGAAACCTGAGCATGGATCTTGACGTGTAAATGGAGATTGTGGGCCGCGGGGCTGCATGGTTTCGCGCTCTGCGCTATCTGAGGGATGACGCTCCACTCCCGCCACCCCGCGCTCCATCCCCTCTCTCCCGCTCGCCTCACCGCCCATGCCCGCCGCCCTCCGCGCCTCCCCGAGCACCCGCTCCCGCTCGCGCTCCCGCCTCCGGGCCCTCCCGGGCGCGCGCGCGCTGGAGTCGGCGCTGGTCGCCGATCTCGCGGAGCTGCTGCCGCCGGGGCGCCTCGATCCGGCGGCCCTGTCGAGGCCCGTGCGCGTGATCGTCCCCGGGCGCAGCCTGCGCCTGCACCTCAGCGCCGCCCTGGCCCGCGCGCGGGGCGGGGCCCTGGTCGGGCTCTCCGTCTCCACCTTGCAGGCCACCGCCCTGGAGATCCTGGACCGCGCCGGGGTCGCTCCGCCGGGGAGCGCGTCTGCCTTCGACGTGCTGGTGCGCCGCTTCGCCCGCGAGGAGCCCGTGCTGGCGCAGGCCCTCGAGCCCCTGGAGGACGGCTACGCCGCGGTGACCGTCTCCGTGCGCGATCTCGTGGACGCCGGGCTCACCCCCGCCCTGCTGGAGATCGCCGACGAGCGCCTGGACACCGTGGGCCCCGAGCAGGCCACCCCCGATGAGGTCACCCGCGCCCGCGCCCTCCTGCGCGTGGCCGCCCGCACCCTCGAGGAGATGGACGAGCTCGACATCGGCCGGGCAGGCGCCCTCTACGAGCGCGCCCGCGACGCGCTGCAGGCCGACCCGGAGCTGGCCCTGCCCGCCCGCGCCGTGCTGGTCTACGGCTTCTCCGAGCTGCCCGCCCTGGCCCTGGACCTGCTGGAGACGCTCTGCCGCGAGCGCCCCACCACGGTCTACGTGGACCAGCCCCGCGACCCCGCCCACCCCGACGAGCCCGATCTGGGCGTGGCCTGCACCGACCGCCTGGTCGAGCGCGTGCTGGGCGCGGCCGAGCCCGAGCCCGGCGGCTTCAGCGCGAGCCCGCCCCGCCTCCAGATCTTCAAGGCGGCCGGCGCGCACGAGGAGTGCCGGGAGGTGGCCCACCGGGTCCGCGAGCTCCTGGACCGGGGCGTCCCGCCCGAGGAGATCATCCTCTCCGCCCGCGATCTGCGCGCCTTCCGCGTGCCGCTGCGCGCGCACCTCCGCCGGCTGGGCGTGCCCTTCTCCGGCGTGGGGGCCCTGGCCCCGGCGGGCGGCATGGGGCGGCGCATCCACGCCATGCTGGACCTGCTGCGCGAGCGCGAGGCGGCCTCGATGGATCGCTGGCTGGACGCGCTGGGGCCTCGCGGGCGCGTGGGTCAGCGCACCGCCCAGCCCCGCCGCTGGCGCCCGGTCCGGCTCTGGGACCTGCGCCTGGCCCTGCGCGCGCTGGGCGCCACCCGGCTCTCGGACGTGGCGGCCATGGACGTGGACGCCATCCTGGCCGGGCGGGAGAGCTGGCCGCTGCCTGTGCGAAAGGGCGTCTGGGACCCCGGGGGCGAGCCCGAGGACGCCGCCGAGAGCGAGGACGCCGAGCAGCCGGAGAAGCCGGGCGAGCGCCCCGTGGTCGTGACCCGGCGCACGCTGGACGGGGCGCTGCTGCGCACCACGGTGCAGGCGGCGAAGGATCTGGTGCAGCGCTTCGAGCGCTGGCCCGCCGCCGCCGGCCTCGCCGAGCACCGCAAGCACCTGGAGGCCCTGCTCAAGCAGGAGCTGGGCTGGGACCAGAGCTACCTGGGGATGCCGCCCGTCTTCGGCGCCCTCTCCGCCCTGGAGCGCGAGTTCCCCCGCCGCTTCTCGCTGCGCCTCGACGAGATCGTGCTGCTGGTGGCGCGCACCCTCTTCGACATCGGGGCCGGGCCGCTGGGCGGGCAGGGGGCCGGCGTGGCGGTGCTCTCCGCGGCTGAGGCCCGGGGGCGCACGGCGCGGCACCTCTTCCTGATGGGCATGAACCGCGACCAGTTCCCGAGGATCGTCCAGGAGGATCCGCTGCTCCCCGACGCGGTGCGGCGCCCCCTGCGCGACGTGCTCCAGGACCTGCCCCTGCGCGAGCAGGCCTTCGACGCCGAGCGCTACCTCTTCGCCAGCCTGCTGGGCGCGAGCCAGCACGTCACGCTCTCCTGGCAGGTCGTGGACGACGACAACAAGGCCCGCCCGCCCAGCCCGCTGGTGGAGCGCCTGCGCTGGGCCGTGGGCGCCGAGGACGTGGAGCTGGTCGCGCCGCTCTACGCCTCCGCCGATCGCCCGCCCCCCGCCGGGCGCCTCCTGCCCGTGGACGATCACGTCCTCCTGGCCGCCCTGCACGGCAGCCGCCAGAGCTGGGGGAGCCTGCTGCCGCTCATGGTCTCCGAGGTGCTGGGCGCCCCCTCCCTCGGGCTCGAGCCCCGCGCGCTCGCGGCGGCGCGGGTGGGCGTGCTGGACGAGGTGGACCCGGATCGCTCCACCCGGGAGGGGCGCGCGCGGGTGAGCGAGCTCGGGCCCTACTACGGCTTCGTGGGCGAGGTGGGCAGGCTCGTCGATCCGCGCCTCTCCCCGATGTTCGTCACCACGGTCGAGCGCATGAGCGGCTGCCCCTGGCAGGTCTTCCTGGAGCGCCTGCTGCGCCTCCAGGCCCCGCCGGACCCCATGCAGGAGCTCCCCGGCGTGGACGAGCGCATGGTGGGCAACGTGGTCCACCTCGTGCTCCAGCGGGTCGTCGCCGAGGGGCTGGCGGAGGGCGCCACCGAGCTGGAGGAGCTGCGCGACCAGGAGCCTCGCCTGGTGCCCTGGCCCGAGCCCGAGCGCCTGGACGCCCTGCTCTCCGCGGCGGCCCAGGAGGTGATGACGGAGGCGGGGCTCGGGCTCTCCGGCTTCGTGCGCGCGCTGACCGACCGGGCGCGGCCCTACCTGGAGGCGGCCCGCGCCCGGGACTGGGACGCGGGGCCTCTGCCCGTGCTGGGGGTGGAGATCGACGGCGAGCTGGCGGTGCGCGACGCCAGCGGGAAGCGCCGGGTCATCCACTTCAAGGCGGACCGGGTGGACCGCGGGCCGGGCGGGGCGCTGCGCATCACCGACTACAAGACCGGGCGCGGGCCGTCCAAGGCGAAGACCGAGGGCAAGCGGCGGGAGCACCTGCTGGGGCGGGTGCGCGAGGGACAGCACCTCCAGGCCGTGGCCTACGCGCTGGCGGCGGGGGACGAGGGCGCGGAGGGCCGTTACCTCTACCTGAAGCCGGAGCTGGACGACGCGCTGCGCGACTACGCCGTGGGGGCGAACGAGGCCCCCTTCGCCGAGGCCTTCGAGTCCGCCACCCGCACCGTGCTCTCCGCCTGGGATCGCGGCAGCTTCTTCCCCCGCCTGGTCGAGCCCTCCGAGAACAAGGAGCCCGCCCGCTGCGCGCGCTGTGAGGTCGCCCAGGCCTGCCTGCGCGGGGACTCGGGGGCCCGCGGGCGCCTCATGGCCTGGGCGAAGGCGGCCACCTCTCAACGGGACGAGGGGGTGGCGTTGCCCGTGGAGCAGCAGGCCGCCCTCTCCGTCTGGACCATCGGCCAGGACGCAGGCCCCGTGGAGAAGCCGTGAGCGCGCGCATGGACGGTCGGGCGCGCGACGCCATGGCCCGGAAGACGGCGCAGATCGAGTTCCAACGTCCGCTCCTGGTGGAGGCTGGCGCGGGGACGGGCAAGACCACCACCCTGGTGGCCCGGGTGCTGGCCTGGGTGATGGGGCCGGGCTGGTCCCAGATCGAGGGGCGGCTCCGCGAGCGCGCCCGCTTCCGCCCCGGCGCCCCCGAGCCGGAGCCCGACCGGATCGCGGCGCGGGTGATGGGCGGCGTGGTCGCGATCACGTTCACCGAGGCGGCGGCGGCGGAGATGGCGGCGCGGGTGGGCGAGGGCCTCTCCGTCATCGAGGACGGGCGCGTGCCCCGCGGGCTGGACCCCGACCTGCTCCCTACGGACCCGGAGCTCCGGCGGGGGCGGGCGCGGGCCCTGCTGGGCGCCCTCGATCAGCTCGTTGTGCGCACCATCCACGCCTTCTGCCGCCGGCTCCTGGTGACCTGGCCGCTGGAGGCCGGGCTCCACCCGCGCTTCGAGATCGACGCCGACGGCGAGCAGCTCCGCTCGCTCTGCCGGGAGCTGGTGGAGGGGCGGCTCAAGGAGCTCTACAGCGAGCCGGGGGACGCCGCCGCCCTCGCGCTGGCCTCGGCCGGCTTCGGCCCGCAGGAGCTGGCGACGGCGCTCGAGGCGCTCGCCCGGGAGGCGGTCCCGGCCCACGCGCTGGACGACGATCCGCTCTCGCCCGAGCACATCCGGCCCCTGCTCGCCCGCCTGGAGGGCCACGCCGAGCTCGTGCGCGACCTGCTGGCCCCGCGCCTGGGGGCGGTGCGCAAGGACCGGGTGAAGAGCGCGCTGGCCATCGTCGCCTCCCTGGACGCTCTGCTGGAGCGCCTCGGCGCCGCCGGCCTCCCCGCCATCGAGGAGCTCCAGCTCTGGACCGCCGAGCTCTTCCCGGAGAACCTGGAGAAGCATCTGTCGAGCTGGGCCCGCGGGGAGCTGGGGCAGACCGAGCGCGAGGCCCTGGACCACATCGAGCCCGAGCTCCGGGTGGAGGCCCGCGCCCTCCACCGCCTGCTGCGCCACGTCACCCGCCTGAAGCCCGCCCTGCTCACCCTGGCCCGCGCCGCGCTCGGCCCGCTGCTCCACGAGCTCGAGCGCATGCTCCGCTCCCGCGGCGTGGAGACCTTCAGCGCCATGCTCCGCGACGCCCGCGACCTCCTGCGGGCCCGCCCGGACGTGACCCGGCGCCTGCGCCTGGAGATCGACCAGCTCCTGGTGGACGAATTCCAGGACACCGATCGAATCCAGTGCGACGTCGTGCGTCTGATCTCTCTGGAGGGTCCGCCCGAGGAGCGCCCGGGCCTCTTCCTGGTGGGCGACCCGAAGCAGTCCATCTACGGCTGGCGCAGCGCGGACCTGCGCGCCTACCAGGACTTCGCCGACCTCGTCCTGCAGCACGGCGGCCAGCACCTCTCGCTGGTCGTCAACTACCGCTCCGCCCCCGTGATCCTGGAGGAGGTCGCGGCGGTCCACGAGCGCGCCATGCGGCCGGAGGAGGGCGTGCAGCCGCCCTTCGTGCCCCTGCTGCCCGGCGAGAACACCATGAACAACCCGGGCTTCGGGCCGGAGCCCTGGGCGCCCGTGGAGTACTGGGTGAGCTGGACCCCCGACCCCTCGGGCGACGGGCCGGCGAAGAAGACGAGGTCCACGGAGGCCATCGAGCGCGAGGCCCAGGCCCTTGCCCGCGACCTGCTGGCCCTGCACCGCCAGCGCGGGCTCTCCTGGAAGCAGGCGGCGGTGCTCCTGCGCAGCACGGGGCACCTGGACGTCGTGCTGAGCGCGCTGCGCGACGCGAACATCCCCTACGCCGTCGAGCGCGACAAGAGCTACTACCGCCGCCGCGAGATCATCGACGCCGCCGCCTTCGTCCGCTGCATCCTGGACCCCAACGACCACCTCGCGCTGCTCACCGTGCTGCGCTCGCCCGCGGTCGGCGTGCCCGACGCGGCCCTCATCCCGCTGTGGTCCCAGGGCCTCCCCGGCCAGATGAGCGAGCTCTTCGGCCCGGACCCGGAGCGGCTCGAGGCCATCGCCCGATCGGTGCGGCAGGCGGCGCGCGAGCTCCCCATCGAGGTCCCCGGCCTCCACGCCCTGAGCGGCTGGGAGCAGAGCCTGATCGCCGCCGCGCTGGGCATCGCCGAGCTCCGCGAGAGCCTGGAGCACCTGCCCGCGGACGCCTGGGTGGAGCGGCTGCGCGCGCGCTTCCTGCTGGAGGCCACCGAGGCCGCCCGCTACCAGGGCCACTACCGCCTGGCCAACCTGGAGCGCTTCTTCCGCACGCTCACCGAGGCCCTGGAGCGCGACGGCGGCGACCCCCAGGCCCTGCTGCGCAGCCTGCGGCGCAGCGTGGCGGAGTCGCGCGAGGCCGAGGAGGGGCGCCCCAAGGAGACCGCGGGCGACGCGGTCCAGGTCATGACCATCCACAAGTCCAAGGGCCTGGACTTCGACCACGTCTACGTGCTCCAGACCCACAAGGAGGACCAGGAGCGCGACCGCACGCTGACCCAGGCGGCGGCCTGGGACGCGGAGGGCAGCGGGCGCGGGGAGCGCTGGGAGTACCGGCTCTTCGGCGCGCCGACCCTGGGCTGGGACCACGTCGAGGCCCGCACCGCGCGGGTGTCGCAGGCCGAGCGGGTGCGCACGCTCTACGTGGCGATGACCCGGGCCAAGGAGCGCCTGGTGCTGGCGGGGGACCTGCCGTGGGAGGAGGTGGACGCCGAGCGCGCCGACACCCACGCCCGCCTGCTCTCGCTCCGCGGGCTGCCAGATCTGGCCGGTCACATGCGGATCCTCGGGCGGACGGAGGCGGATCGGGTCCAGGAGTCAGGGGCGAGCTGGGCCTTCCTCGGGCTCCAGACCGCCCCGCTGGAGCCGATCTCCTCGAGCGCGCGCGGGGCCGGGCGGGTGGTGGACCCCGAGGAGGTGGCGCGGCACCAGCAGGCGCTGGTCGCGGCGCGGGCGCGGGCCGAGGCGCTGGAGAAGCGCCCCCTGGGCACGGTGGCCGCCGCGGAGACCCACGAGCTCCTGCGGGCCAGCGTGGCCGAGCGGCGCTTCGCCGATGATCGGGCGGGGGACGAGGGGATGGGCGCGGGCGGGGGCGATCCGCTGGAGCTGGCCGAGCGCCTGGAGCTGGCCGTGGGCAGCGCCATCCACCGCGCGCTGGAGACCCTGGACCTGGAGAGCTCGCTCGAGGACGAGACCGAGCGGCAGCGCGGCCGGCTCGCCGGCTACCTGCGGGCGCTGGTCGGGCCGGACGACCTCCCGAAGGCGGAGGCGCGGGCCCGCGATCTGCTGGAGCGCCTCGCCGAGGGCCCGCTGCTGGAGCGGATCTTCACGCTCGGGCCCTCCGTCCTGGCCCGCGCGCTCCCCGTGCTGCTGCCCGCGGAGGCCGCCGGGGCCGAGGAGCCCCGCCCGGTGGGCTTCGTCACGGGCACGATGGACCTGCTCTACCGCGAGCCTGAGGGGGGGCTGGTGGTGGTGGACTACCGGCTCGAGCCCACCCCGGCGGACCCGTCGGCGCTGGAGGAGGGCGCCAGGGGCCTGGCCGCCCAGGGGCGGATCTACCAGGACGCGCTGGAGGCGGCGCTGGGCGCGCGGCCCCGGCTGGAGCTCTGGTACCTGCGGAGCGGCGAGATCCTCAGCTTCGTCTGAGGCTTCAGCCGCTCACGGTGGCCCGGCTGTGCTCCGTCTCGTGGACGGTCACGCTGACCAGGCCGCTGAGGCCCGGCTGCAGGCGCTCCCAGATCCAGACCGCGATGTGCTCGGCCGTGGGGTTCTCCAGGCCGGGGATCTCGTTCAGGAGGTGGTGGTCCAGGGTCTGGAGCAGGGGCCGGAAGGCGGCCTCGATGTCGTAGAAGTCCACCACCCAGCCCGTGTGCGGGTCCAGCGGGCCGCTGACGCTCACGTCCACCTTGTAGGAGTGGCCGTGGACGCGAATGCAGCGGTGCCCCGGCGGCACGTTGGGCAGGAAGTGGGCGGCCTCGAAGCGGAAGCTCTGGGTGATCTCGACGCGCATGGCCCGGCCATTTAACGCGGTCGAGCCGCTCCCGCTACGGGGCAGGTCGCAGCCCCTCCGGCCCCAGCGCGCTGGTGGGCCAGGAGGCGAGATCCAGCTTCAGCGTGATGAGGTCCAGCTCTCCGTCCAGATCCTCGACGCGCAGGCGCACGGCGCTGCGGTCGGCGCGCCCCTGGACAGCGGCCTGGAAGCTGGCCAGATCCGGGGTCGGCGTCCCGTCCACGGCCAGGATGCGCGTGGTGCTGGCCAGCCCGTAGCGGGCGGCGGGGGAGCCGTACCAGGTGAAGGACACGTAGACGCCGTCGGCGGGGGCGCCGCGCTGAGACCTCGCCGCCCGCGGGACCGGCTGGAGCAGCGCGCCGGACCAGACCAGCGCCTGGGAGAGCGCGTCGGAGGCCAGGGCCTGCGTGGGCACCTCCAGGGGGAGGGTCTGCCCCATGCGCACCACGGTCAGCGGTACGCGCTCCTGCTGGGCGGCCAGCTCGAGCTCGCGGAAGCGCGTGACCGGGCGCCCGTCCACCGCGATCACCAGATCGCCCTCCATCAGCACGCCCTTCGCCGGGGAGTCGGAGGCGACGCGCACCACGACGAGGGCGCGGGGGTCCTGGGGCGCGTGCTCTCGCAGCGCCGCGCTCTGGGCGTCGTTGAGGCCGAGCTCTCGCGCCTTGGACAGCGGCGCGGGCCTGAGCTCCACGCCCAGCGTGCGCCAGACGGGCTCCTGCCCGGCGATCAGCGGGTCCAGCACGTCGTCCACCAGCCCGATGGGCAGCCCGTAGAAGCTCCCGCGCCGGTCCTTCCCGCTCAGATCGACGAAGGAGGCCCACAGGGCCAGCACCCGCCCGCGCCGGTCGGCCAGCACCCCGCCCATGGAGGGCGCCGCGTCGCCGGGCACCGCCACGTCCAGGTTGGTCTCCCGGAAGGTCGGAGGGGCGGGGAGCCCGAGCTCGAGCGACTCCACGCGGGACAGCGCGCTGTGCCGCGAGACCAGCCGCTGATCGTCGTCCAGCCCGACGTGCCAGACCGCGTCGCCCGGCTTCAGGGGGCGGTCGCGCAGCCGGGCCGAGCGGGGGGCGTCCCCGGCGAGAGAGGCCGGATCGTAGGCGATGATCGCGATGTTGTGCTCGGGGTGGACGTAGACGACCCGGCCCGAGGTCTCCACCTGACCGCCGAAGGTCAGGCGCAGGTCGCCGATGCCGATGGGCACCGTGTCGCGGTCCACCACCACCAGCCCCCGCTCGGCGTCCACGATGAGCCCGCTGCCCCGGAAGCGGGTCCCGTAGACCCCGTCCACCTGATAGGGCACGGAGAAGCTCACGCCGACCAGCGAGCGCGACAGGGCGCGGGCCACCCGACCGCGGGCCTCGGGGAAGGTGAAGCTGGCGGGCTCGGCCGGGCTCGGGGCCTCGGCGGGCGCCGCGACGGGCCGGCAGGGCCAGAGTCCGCTCTGGTCTTCGCGCGCGCAGCGCTGGAGCGGGAACCAGCGTCGGTCCACCTCCAGCACGGTCACCGCGGAGAGGCGCGGGTTGGCCAGGGTCGTGTAGCGCACCGGCACCCGGGCGCCGTCGGGGAGCCGGGCCAGCGCCGCCTCCAGGGCGTTCAGATCGGGGGTCTGCTGGTCTCCCACCGAGAGCAGCACCGAGCCGCGCCCCAGTCCCGCGTTGTTCAGCGCGTAGCCGCTGGCGGCCACCACCACGCCCCCCGTGGGCACCGAGTAGGCGCGGGCGAGCTGCAGGGAGATCGGGTTGAGCACGCCGCCGCTGAGCTCGAGGTACTCCGAGGGCGCCACCGTGTGCAGATCCTGCACCCGCACGGGGACGCTCATCGGCGCCCCGCCGCGCTCGATGTCGAAGACCAGCTCCTGACCGACGTGATCGTCCAGCACGGCGTCCAGGGGGACGAAGCCGTTGATGGCCCGGCCGTCCACGCGCAGCAGCACGTCTCCGGGCTCCAGGCGCTGCCAGGCGGGCCCCTGGGGCACGGTCGCGTCCACCGTCAGCATCCCCGTAGACGCCGGGAAGTCCGCGCGAAACGCCGACTCCGTCTCCGCGCGCACGCCCAGCCGCCGCACCTCGTCGTAGGGGCGGTGCCGGAAGACCGCCTGCACCGTCCCGCGGGGGACCGGCTGCCCACGATCGATGTAGTCGAGCGCCCAGACCACGCGATCGAGGGGCAGGAAGAAGCTCGAGGCCGCGTCCTTGCGCGCCCCGGCGTTCAGCGCGATCACCCGACCCTGGATGTCCAGCACCGGCGAGCCGCTGCTGCCCCCGCTCGTGCTGGAGGCGGCCTGGTAGTAGAAGGTGTTGAAGTCGTTGTAGCTCCCGATCCCGTAGGAGGGCGCGTCCCGATCGAGCCTCGCCAGGGTCCCGGCCAGGATGGAGGTCTTCTCTCCCGCGTCGTTGCCCACCACCCGGATCTCCACCCCCACGCGGGCGCCCTCGGGGGCGAGCGGGAGGGCGACGGGCTTCATGAAGCGCACCTGGGCCGGGTCGTAGCGGAAGATCCCGAAGTCGTGGATGGGGTCGCGGTAGACCGGGGTGAGGGGGACCTCCTCGTTGTTGGAGAAGACCGCCTCGGCGATGACCGGCGCGGGGCTGACGACGTGGCGGTTGGTCAGGATCAGGCCGCGCTCGGCGTCCACCACGAAGCCGGTCGCCACCGAGCTGCGCGGCATCTCCGTGTCGAAGGCGCGGGTGGTCGTGACCCGGATGGCGACGATGCCCGGCAGCGCGCCCTCCAGGGTCTGCTCCCAGGTGGGAGGGGCGGCGAGGGCGGTCAACACGAGCAGGAGCAGGGTCAGCATGCCGGACACCATATCGTGATATGCTCCAGGTCCAGGAATCAAAGCCGCGTGAGCGTCCGAGAAGACAACCGCGAGCCGCGCTTGCGCCAGGACAACGGGCGCGATCCCGCTGGTCAGGCGCTGCATGCCGCGGCGCCTCTGGCGGACGGTCGCTACCACCTCATCGAGGTCCTGGGCGAGGGCGGAATGGCCACGGTCTACCGTGGTTTTGACGTGCGCCTGCAGGTCTCGCGCGCGGTCAAGGTCCTCTCGCCGAACCTCGCCGGGCGTCGGGCCCTGCGCGAGCGCTTCGAGGCCGAGGCGCGCACGATGGCGCTCTTCGACCACCCGAACATCGTCCGCGTCGTGGACGTGGGGATGGACGGCGAGCGGGTCTACATCATCATGGAGCTTGTGGCGGGCGGGAGCCTGCTGGAGCGGGTGCGCGACTTCGGCCCGCTCCCCGCGCGCCTCGCCCTGGACGTGATGATCGAGACGCTCAAGGCGCTCCAGGCCGCCCATGAGCACGGCGTCGTCCACCGCGACATCAAGCCGCACAACATCCTGCTCACCGACAAGGGGCAGGTGCGCGTGACGGACTTCGGCATCGCCCGCCTGATCGAGGGCGACGACATCGACGACGCGCTGACCCGCACGGGCGCCGTGATGGGCACCTGGGGTTTCATGGCCCCGGAGCAGAAGGAGAACGCCAAGGCGGTGGACGCGCGGGCGGATCTCTACTCGGCGGGCGCGACGCTGTGGGCCATCGTCACCAACCAGACCCCCGGCCACCTCTTCGCCGCCGATCTCGACGCGACCATGATGCAGGGCGTCCCAGACGCGCTGGCCGACCTCATCAAGCGGAGCACGCGCTACAAGCGGGAGGATCGCTTCGCCAGCGCGGCGGAGATGCTGGAGGCGGCCCAGGCGGTGCGCGAGCTCATCCCAGCTCCGCCCCCGGACACGCCCCCGCTGGGCGCCCGCGCCGTGACCCCGCCGCTGCGCACCCAGCCGCTCCAGCCGGCCAGCACGCGCGCCGACGGCCCGCCCCCGCCCGAGGAGCGCCCCGGCGCCACCATGGTCCCGGACATGACCCCGGCGCCGGAGGATCGGGTGCGCGTGCTCTCGGCCGCGCCCACCCAGAACATCGAGAGCGATCTCACGGACTGGGAGGTGGACCCGAGCTCGGTCAGCCGGGCCGACAGCGAGGAGCAGGGGCGCCGACAGCTCCGCACCTTCGTCCTGCTGGGCCTGCTGGCGGTGCTGGTGGCGGGAGCCGTCGGGCTCGCCCTGCCGAGCACGGTGGAGCCTCACGGGTCCGGGAGCATCGGGGCCCGCGCCGAGTCCACGGCGAAGCCCGCGGAGAAGCCACTCGCGGTGGAGCCCGCCTCGCCTCCAGAGCGCGCGGGGGCGACCGCGGAGACCGCGCCCGCGACCACCACCACCACCGCCGTGGCCACCACCACCACGCCGAGCGCGACCGGCGCCGTGAGCTCGCGCTCCAGCAAGGGCGGGGGGAGCTCCACCCGCTCCGCCCCGGAGTCCCGGGCCCCCGGCCTCTCCCACAGCCCGGTCCAGTCGGCGAAGGCGGGGCAGCAGGTCGAGATCCGGGCCCGCCTCGTGAGCGCCCCGGACTACAAGGAGGTCCTGCTGAACTACCGCGCGCTGGGGTCCACGGTGTGGAGCAACCAGCCCATGTTCACGCAGGGGGACGCGCTGGTCGGCTCGCTGGCCGTGGCCGGTCCGCTGGCCGGCGGCTTCGAGTACTTCATCCTGGCGCGCTCGGACAACCCGGATCTCCCCGCGCTCTCCAGCGGGAGCTTCCGCGCTCCCTACAAGGTCACCGTGCAGTAGAGACCCTTGTCCGATCCCGGTCTGATGCTGGTCTCTGCTCGCGAGATAGGATGCGAATCCATGAAGACCACCGCTCCACGGAACCTCCCCTTTCGCGCTCCTGCCGGCTCCGGCTCCACGACCCCGCCGCCGGTGACCTTCTCGGTCGGCCAGGAGCGGCTCGTGGTGAGCTTCGTCTCGCCCGCGTCGATCAACCTCAGCTACTCGAACGCCGCGGGGACCACCCTCCCCCGTGAGCCGGTGGCCATCGCGGAGCTGGTCCCCACGGCGGGCGGCGCCCGTCGGCTGGTGGATCTCATGAAGATCTCGCCCGCCATGCAGAGCACGGCGCGCGCGGGCGTCCTGAACACGCAGCCGCCCAGCAGCACGAACGGCATCCTGTTCTACGACGGGCAGCGCCGGATCTTCGTGGACGGATTCACGGGCGACAGCATGGACGACGACGACTTCACGACCCTCCCGCCCCTGGGCTGATGGGCCGGACGAGGCGGATCCCGATCGTCTCCTTGCGGGTGAGGGCCGAGGCGCTGTAGTGGTGCGCGAGGCGGATCTTCTCCGCTCCGGCGACCCAGGAGCCGCCGCGAAGGATTCGGAAGTCCTGGCTCTCGCCTGGGGGGTCTGGCGTGAGCGTGGGCTCGCCGGACCTCTCCTGCCCATAGACGTCCTGGCACCAGTCGCGCACGTTGCCGGCCATGCCCCGGACCTCGTAGGGGCTCATGTCCACGGGGAAGGCGTCGACCTTGCTGGGCAGACGCGTGCCCTTGTGGCTCTCCAGCATGCAGCAGAAGCTGGGATCGAAGAAGTCTCCCCAGGGATACTCCCGCCCGTCCACGCCTCGGGCGGCCTTCTCCCACTCGGCCGAGAGGGGGAGGCGCCAGGGCTGGCCCGAGATCTCCGCGGTCCAGCGGGCGAAGGCGCGGGCGCCGAACCAGTCCACGTTGACCACGGGGTACTCGGGCAGCCAGGCGTGGCCCTCGGCGTCCACGGCCAGCTCGAAGCGCCCGTCGGGCCGCTGCTGGTAGAGCATGTCGCCCGGCTCTCCGGCCTTTCCACCCCGCAGGCGGGGCGCAGCCTCCAGGGCCTCGGCCACCCTGCCGCGCGCGACGAGATCGTCCAGGAAGGCCATGTACTCGCGGTTGGTGACGGGGAATCGGCGGATGATGAAGCCGTCCACCCAGCAGGGGGTGGGCTCGCCGGCGTCGCGCTCGGGGGGGCCCGCCAGGGTCCAGCCGGCGGGGACGTAGCGGTCCTCCGGGCCCAGGCTGCCGGCGGTGGGCAGGAGGATGGGGGTGGGCGCGTTGGACCCGGGGGCGCGCCCGCTCCAGTGCTCCAGCCGCCGGATGAGGACCGGGTAGCGGACCAGCTCGCGGCCCGGGGCGCGGATCTCCAGGAGATAGCTGCCCATGGGCAGGGCGAGCTCCGTGATCGGCGTCGGCCCCAGGCTGCGCTGGAGCTCGGGGACCAGGCGGCGGGCGCGCTGCACGTAGCGGTAGAGCAGGACCTCGGCGCCCGGGGGATCCGTGATCAGGGTCAACGCGCCGTCCCCGCGCAGCCAGGCCTCGTGCCGGCCTCGGGGGTCGTGGGCGCGGATCTGGAGGGCGAGGGCCTCGGCGGAGGCGAAGTCGCGGCGGGCCTCGGCCTCCGTGTGCTGGCGGCGGTAGTGCTCGGCGAGGCGCTCGTGGGCCTCGGGGAGATCGGGCTCGGTGCCCAGGGCGGCGGCCCAGTGCTGCACGACCTCGACCTCGGCCAGGCGGGCCTTGCGCTCCAGGCGATCGGCCTCGTCCTCCAGGGCCCAGGCGCTCTCCCGGTCGATCGCGTTGGCGCGCGCGCCGAGCTCGGCGAGCATCTGGGTGGCCTGCTGGCGCAGGGCGGCGGCCTGGAAGCGCAGGCGCTCCACGCGCGGCAGCAGCTCGTCGCCTCGGGCGAGGACGCCGAGCGCCTGGTCGCGCCGCCGGATGCCCTCCAGCCAGTCCGCGACGTCCGCCGCCAGGACATGCGCGTCGGCCGGGCGGTCCGCGGGATCCCGGGCCATCGCCCGCAGGCAGATCTCCTCGAGCTCGGGCGGGATAGGCGGCCCGCCCTCGCGGGAGACGGCCCAGGGTGGGGGAGGGGGCCCCGCGCGCACGGCGGCCAGGATCTGGTCTCCGTCCGGTCCCACATAGGGCGCTCGACCGCTCAGGATCTCGTAGAGCACCGCCCCCAGCGCGTAGACGTCGGCCGTGGGCCCCACCCGCTCGAAGCCGCCCGCCGCCTGCTCGGGCGGCATGTAGGCCGGGGTCCCCGCGACGACGTCCCCCTCCAGCGGCGCCGTCCGCCCGTGCCCCAGGCGGCGCGCCAGCCCCCAGTCCAGCACCAGGACCTCGCCGTAGCGACCGAGCATGATGTTGTCGGGCTTGATGTCGCGGTGCAGCACGCTCTGGGCGTGGGCGTAGGCGATGGTCTCGCAGGCCCGGTGGAAAGCGTCGATGAGCCGCCGGAAATTCCAGCCCGAGGGCGCGGTCCCCCAGCGCCCCTCGCGCGAGGCCCCGTGGACGTCGCGGATGGCGTTGGCCAGGGTGGGGCCGTGGACCTCGCGCATGGTGAAGTAGGGCCGCCCGTCGGGCAGATAGCCGAGCCCGTGGACTGGCACGACGCCCGGGTGCTGGAGGATGGCGGCGATGTGCGCCTCGTCCAGGAAGCGCGCGATCTGGGCGGGATCCTGCTGGAGGCCGGGGCGCGCGATCTTCTGGGCCACGATCCGGTCCAGGTTGGGATCGCGCACGCGCCGCACCTCGCCCATGCCCCCGCGCCCCAGGGGCCCCAGATCCTCCAGCGGGCGCAGCGGCGGCGCGGCCGAGATCGCGGGGGTCGCGCGCAGGGGCGGCGGGCGCCCGGGGAGCGTCGTCGAGTGCGGATCGACGGCGAAGCCAGCCTCCTCCGTAGGCGCCTCGGACCACGCCCTGGCCGCGTCCAGGAAGGCCTGGGTGGCCTCGGGCGTGAGCCCATAAAGCTCCGCGAGGTAGAGGATGTCCGAGGCCTGCATCTGCCCCCCGAGGGCGGTCCGCTTCCAGAGGAAACTATCACATGGGGGGCCACTGGACCGCCCCGCCCCCCGAGCGCTATGCTGAGCGAATGGGCAACCCCTTCGTGCGTCTACGCTCCCTGGACGGTCAGACCGCCGACGTCCCGCCCGGCGGGCTGATCGGTCGCCTGCCCGCCGCGGCCCTGCGCCTGGACGACCCCCTGGTCTCGGAGGCCCACGCGCTGGTGAGCCTGCGCGGGCGCAAGCTCAAGCTGCTCGCGCTCCGCGGCTCGATGGAGGTGGACGGTCGGCGCGTACCCGAGCTGGTGCTGGTCCCAGGCCAGCGCATCCTGCTGGCGCAGGGGGTGGCGCTGGAGGTGGAGGCGGTAGAGCTGCCCTCGCACGTCCTCGCGCTGACCGGCCTCAGCGGGCAGCCGGAGGAGCTCTCGGCCTCGGTGTACTCCATCGTGACGCGCCCTCCGCCGGGGCTCCCCGAGCTGGTGGTGGGCTTCCAGGCGAGCGCCGCCGCGCACGTCTTCAGCACCACCGACGGCTGGCGTATCCGCCTGGCCAACCAGCCGCCGGAGACGGTGGAGGAGGGGCGCTACTGGGACATCGACGGGATAGAGGTCGGCGTGGTCGCGGTCCCCATCGCGTCGGCCGGCGCGAAGAGCACCTTCTTCCAGGGTCGCATCTACCCGCCGGTCCGCATCGTGGCGCGCTATGAGACGGTCCACCTGGAGTCCCCGGGTCAGCCCACGCTGGTGATCACGGGCGTCCCGGCGCGCATCCTCTCCGAGCTGGCCAACATGGGCGCGCCCGCTCCGTGGGAGGTGGTGGCCTCCGAGGTCTGGCGGGACGAGTCCGACAGCCGGAACCTGCGCCAGAACTGGGACCGCAACCTGCGCACGCTGCGAGCCAAGCTGAGATCAGCGGGCTTCCGCGAGGATCTGGTGCGGCCGGACGGCAAGGGCAACGTAGAGCTCTTCCTCCAGCCGGACGACACGGTGGTCAACGAGACCTGAGCTGGGGGGCCTTGCCCCGGGGCGATCGGGGCATACCCTTGCCCCCATGTTCAACAAGCTCGATCTCGGACGCCTCGCGGCGCTGGCGCGCACGCAGAAGCGGGTCCTCTCCATCGGCCTCGTGTTCCTGCTCATCGGCGCGGGGATGCAGCTCACCTACCCGAAGGTCCTCCAGATGATGGTGGACGGGGTCGCCAGCGGCGGTGGGCGCGCGGTGGTGAACGAGACGGTGGCGCTCCTGCTGCTGCTCTTCGCCATCTCGGGCGTGGCGGGCGGGCTGCGCTCCTATCTGTTCACGGTGGCGGGAGAGCAGGTGGTGGCGCAGCTCCGCAAGGATCTGTTCTCGGCGCTCATCCACCAGGAGATCGCCTTCTTCGACGCGGAGCGCACGGGCGAGCTGACCAACCGCCTGGCCAGCGACACGACCGTGGTGCAGAACGCGGTCACGGTGAACGTCTCGATGGCGCTGCGCTTCGGCATCATGGCCATCGGATCCGTGGTCATCCTCTTCCTGACCTCCTGGAAGCTCACGCTCATGATGCTGGCGGTGGTGCCGGTCATCGCGGTGGGTCTGAGCATCTACGGGCGCAGCCTGCGCGACGTGTCGCGTCAGGTGCAGGACGCCCTGGCCGCCGCTACGGCCGTGGCGGAGGAGACGCTCTCGGGGGTGCGCACGGTGCGCTCCTTCGCGCGCGAGGACGGTGAGGTGGAGCGCTATGGGACCGCGGTGGCCCGCACCTTCGACCTGGCCCGCCGCCGCGCGAAGCTGGGCGCGATCTTCGCGGGCTCGATGGGCTTCCTGGGCTTCGGCGGCATCGGCGCGGTGCTCTGGTACGGCGGCGTCCTGCTGGTGGAAGGCCAGATGAGCGCGGGCGAGCTGACCAGCTTCCTGGTCTACACGATGGTCATGGCGGGCAGCGTGGGCGCGCTCTCGGGCCTCTGGGAGGACCTGATGAAGGCCATCGGGGCGAGCGAGCGGGTCTTCGCGCTCATGGACCGCCAGCCCCAGGTCTCCAGCGGCGAGCGTCGCCTCCCGACCATCTCTGGCCACGTCAGCCTCCGCGACGTCCACTTCGCCTACCCGGCCCGCCCCGACGCGCCGGTCCTCCGCGGCCTGGACCTCGAGCTCCGCCCGGGCGAGGTGGTCGCCCTCGTCGGCCCCTCGGGCGGCGGCAAGTCCACGGTCGCGGCGCTGCTCTCCCGCTTCTACGACCCGCAGCAGGGCGCGCTCTCGCTGGACGGCATCGACTACCGCGAGCTCGAGCCGAACTGGCTGCGCGAGCAGGTCGGCGTCGTGAGCCAGGAGCCCATCCTCTTCGCGACCTCCATCGAAGATAACATTCGTTATGCACGCCCCACGGCCACGCGCGCCGAGGTCGAGGCCGCCGCCCGCGCCGCCAACGCCCACGACTTCATCTCCGCCTTCCCCGAGGGCTACGCGACCCTGGTGGGCGAGCGCGGCGTCCGTCTGAGCGGCGGCCAGAAGCAGCGCGTCGCCATCGCCCGCGCCCTCCTGAAGGACCCGCGGCTCCTCATCCTGGACGAGGCCACCAGCGCGCTGGACGCCGAGAGCGAGCACCTCGTCCAGGAGGCCCTCGACCGCCTCATGGAGGGCCGCACCACCCTCGTCATCGCCCACCGCCTGAGCACCGTCAAAGCCGCCGACCGCGTCGCCGTCATCGACGACGGCCACGTCGTCGAGCAAGGCACCCACCCCGAGCTCCTCACCCACGACGGCCTCTACAAACGCCTCGTCGAACGCCAGTTCGCCAGGTGAGCGGGTTCCCCGATTGGTGTGGGCCGGAGACAGGATCCGGGTTCCCCGACGGCGGCTGGGGCTGCGGAGACCGGTCCGGGC